>CAVPJF010000038.1:0-24417 GCA_963705185.1 uncultured Bacteroidales bacterium | reverse complement strand
CAATAAAAAAGCGGGCTGACTTTTAGTTTAAACTTTTATGGACGCAAAATCTGACCTTAAATATAATAATACGGAAATTAAGAATCCACCAATTTTGACAAATAATGAAGACATTTCTTCAATGATATATTTTGTCAGAGGTCATAGGATAATGGTGGATGCTGATTTGGCAATGATTTATAATGTCGAAACAAAGCGCCTTAAAGAATCTGTAAGGAGAAACATTGAAAGATTTCCTGAGGATTTTATGTTTGAATTGACACAAAAGGAATATCAGTTTTTAAGGTCGCAAAATTCGACCTTAAAAAGAGGTGAGCATTCTAAATATTTACCATTCGCTTTTACAGAGCATGGTGCAATAATGCTGGCGAGTATCCTGCGAAGTCCTGTCGCTGTAAAAGCAAGCATTCAGGTTGTTCGCGCTTTTGTAAAACTGAGAGATGTCTTGTCTTCCAATAAAGAGTTAGCGTCGAAATTGGAAGACTTAGAAAAAAAATATGACAAACAATTCAGCATCGTCTTTGACGCAATCAGACAATTAATGTCCCCTGAAAAATCAGAAAGAGAGCCCGTTGGATTTAAGATTAAAACACACAAAAAATGAAATTTATGAAACCGAATTTTCATAATGTTAAGATAAAAGGTAAGTCAAAAGAAATAATGGATGTGAAGAAATGGGAGCATGAAAATCACATTTCGAAAGACTGGATGCCGGCCGAGCAGATTCCTGTGAAAGCAGTCTACACCAAAGATGATTTGTTCGAAATGGAACATCTGGATTATGCTGCAGGAATTCCACCCTATTTGCGTGGACCCTATTCCACCATGTACGTGATGCAGCCCTGGACCATCCGGCAATATGCAGGATTTTCGACGGCCGAGGATTCCAATGCCTTTTATCGCAGGAATCTGGCTGCTGGCCAAAAAGGATTATCCATCGCTTTTGACCTGGCAACACATCGTGGCTATGATTCTGATCACCCAAGGGTTATCGGAGATGTTGGAAAGGCGGGTGTAGCTGTTGACTCGATTCTCGACATGAAAATTCTTTTCGACCATATTCCTCTTGATAAAATGACCGTTTCGATGACAATGAATGGTGCTGTAATTCCCATCCTGGCTTTTTATATAGTGACGGCTCTCGAACAGGGTGTGAAGTATGAAGAAATGGCCGGAACCATTCAGAACGACATTCTGAAGGAATTCATGGTGAGGAATACCTATATCTATCCTCCCCTGCCGTCTATGCGCATCATTGCCGATATTTTTGAGTTCACATCGAAGAAAATGCCTAAATTCAATTCCATTAGTATCAGCGGTTACCACATGCAGGAAGCTGGCGCTACAGCTGATCTGGAGCTGGCATACACCCTGGCCGACGGGCTGGAATATCTCCGGGCAGGAGTAAATGCAGGAATGGATATCGATTCCTTTGCTCCGCGGCTTTCCTTTTTCTGGGGAATCGGGATGAACCACTTTATGGAAATTGCGAAAATGCGCGCTGCCAGGATGCTTTGGGCAAAGATTGTCAAACAATTTAATCCAAAAAACTCAAAATCGCTGGTCTTAAGGACTCACTGCCAGACGTCGGGATGGAGCCTCACCGCCCAGGATCCCTTTAACAATGTAACACGAACCTGTGTGGAAGCGATGGGCGCTGTATTAGGCCATACACAATCGTTGCACACCAATGCACTGGATGAAGCCATCGCCCTGCCGACTGATTTTTCGGCGCGGATTGCACGCAATACTCAAATCTACATCCAGGAAGAAACAAATGTTTGCCGCTCGGTGGATCCCTGGGCTGGTTCGTATTATGTTGAGTCGCTGACGTATGAAATTGCGCACAAAGCATGGAACCTGATCCAGGAAATTGAAAAGCTGGGCGGTATGGCCAAAGCCATTGAAACCGGTATTCCAAAAATGCGGATCGAGGAAGCGGCAGCTCGTAAACAGGCACGCATTGATTCGTACAAGGATACCATTGTTGGGGTGAATAAATACCGTCTTGAAAAGGAAGACCCTATCGAAACATTAGAGGTAGACAATACCGCTGTAAGGGAATCGCAGATCGCGCGGCTTAAAAAGTTGCGTGCTGAGCGCAATGAAAACGAAGTAACAGAAGCGCTGAACGAAATTACCAAAGCGTGCGAATCCAATCATGGTAATCTGCTTGAACTGGCTGTAATAGCTGCTCAGAAAAGAGCCAGCCTTGGCGAGATTTCGGATGCGATGGAAAAAGTTTTCGGGCGTTATAAGGCCGATATCAAAGCCATTTCAGGTGTTTATTTTTCCGAAAGCAGGGGCAGTGAAAGTTTTAAACGCGCCTGTGAGCTGGCCGATAAATTTGCCTCTATCGAAGGACGCCGTCCCAGGATCATGGTGGCGAAGATGGGACAGGACGGCCACGACCGTGGAGCTAAAGTGGTTTCTACCGGCTTTGCCGACATCGGCTTTGATGTGGACATCGGGCCCTTATTTCAAACACCGGAAGAAGCAGCCAAGCAAGCCGTAGAAAATGATGTGCATATTCTCGGAGTTTCCAGTCTGGCTGCAGGGCATAAAACGCTAGTACCCCAGCTCATTGCCGAACTGAAAAAACTTGGAAGAGAAGACATCATGGTCATTGTGGGTGGTGTGATACCGGCACAGGATTATGATTTCCTTTACAAAGCCGGCGTCCTGGCCATCTTTGGCCCCGGTTCCGTTATTTCCGATGCGGGGATCAGGCTTCTTGAAATTTTAATTGAGGCAAGGGAAGGGTAAATTTTTAAGGAGCTAACGGTTGGCAATAAGGAACGCAGGGCATTTCGAAGTACATATCTGTCAAATTACCAAGTCGTTTATAAAATATTAAATTGTTCAAATTTAGCACGTTCTATGGCATGTTTTTTATTGCAAGTTGTGTAGTCTATTTATTCTATTCTTATCATTTCAGACTTAATTCTAGCTGGATCAATATCTGAACTTGAAATCTGAATATATCCGTTTTCTGTTATTTCTGTAATTGTGCAGGTAAGAATCAGTGCAGGTAAATCTTTATTCTCAGTATTTAATAAATCTTCTACAACCTCAAGTTGATATGTGCAATCATTAATCCAGGTAACTTTTAACTTGATTTTATAACCGTGTTTTTTGTTTTCTTCTATTTGAAATTGGTCTGTTCTTTCAATTATTGTCTCTCCCACTATTTCGTCTGAAATTTTAAACTTTCCTGTTTTCACATTTGAACAACCTAAGTTATTTTGTCTACATTTCTCTTCCAACTCATTTTTAAATGCATCTGTGATATTTGAATTCCCTAAATTCTCAGATATTTTCAAATAATCAAATGCTTTTGTGCAGTCTTCTTTGTAGTGATAACAGATTGATAATTTGTAACTTGAATTAGGATTTTGGGGGTTGGTTTCATATGCAGTTAAAAGTTTATCGATTGCCTTATCAAGCATTGCATTAGCTTTTGCAGTATCTGTTTGATAATAGTCATAAAATTCACCTAAATAGGTTGTTCCATAATCGATTAAAATGTTGTCATTCTTGTTATTTAATTTTAATCCTTCTTCATACTGTTCTCTTGCTAAGTCCATTTTGCCAAAAGCTATATAGATTGCACCATAGCCCCAGTAGATATTTGAGTTGTCAGTATCTAATAAGTAGGCTTGGTTGAATCTATACATCGCGGTTTTGAGGTCACCTCTGTATAAATATTGAAAACCTAAATCTATCATATGGTTTGAAGCGTCAACTTTTGAGTTAAAAGATTTCATTATTTCTTGCTCAAACTCTTCGTCAGATTTTTTTTCTTTTTTAGTTTTTTCTATTCCTCCATATTTTGGCAAGAGGCTTTTGTCTGTTTTAGCTTCATTTTCCCAGTTTTCAAATGTTAATGTTTGTCCAAATGAAGTAATGGAAATCAATAATAAAATAACTGTCAAAATTCTTCTCATTTTTCTTTGTTTTAATATGCTAAACAACGGTTATGTTATATCAGGAACTTTTTTCTATACGGGAATAAAATTCACAATTTCCCTTAGTAAAATCGAAAAATTATTTGAGGGTTTCTTTTTCATCTCCTGTTTTTGATGCCGTCAAATTTATTAACTTTTTATTTGATTTGGAAATAATGGTTTTTATTATTGTTCACCGGTTTGGTTTTCCAGCGCAACCTCGTTCATTGCCCCATCCCGGAGCGCAGATGAATCAGATTTATATAAAAGTGAAAAGATACTTATGTACAGAGGTATTAAGGAAAATGAATGGCAACCTTCTTCCTGTCCTTAACCCAAACCGGTTTCCTAGCCTCAGCCTTTTCCTCGGCCTCAGCCTTAGCCTCCGTCTCCTACAAATCCAGATTATACTGCACTTTGTATTCCAGCGAATTCAATTCGAGTGCAATCAAATTTCCGAAACCATCCCGTTTGGTCATGTAGCATCCATTGTCAAGATCAATGTACTTGTAACTTTTATTTTTAATGCTAAGGTCGATGAATTCAAGGCTTACCGGCACATGACCATGAATGATGCGTTTATTACCGATCTTTTCTTTGTCAATTTCATATTCCCGTATCCAGAGCATCGAATCCTTGTCCTCGAAAGGATTTTTCAGCTTAAAGTTGAATCCGGCATGCACCAGGAAGAAATTCTCCAGTTCAATATAATACTCAAGGTTTTTCATCCAATCCAGGTAATCAAGAGGAAAATCTTTCAAGTCATGCAACCTGAAGCTTTTCATAGTATCCTTGCCACCGTGAAATAGCCAATCCTTTTTCTTCAGGTTTTTTTGTTTAATCCCCATGAAGCTTTTCAAATTCATCTCTTCCTCATAAGATTTGATGAGGAATTCTTCATGATTTCCTAACAGTGTGCGGATGTTGTACTCCTCTTTTTGAAGGTACATGATGTAGTCAATGACTTCCTTAGAGGAGGGTCCCCGGTCAATATAATCGCCTAAAAAGTACAACCAGTCATGCTTTGAAGGCTGAATCATATCTTCTATCAATGCTCTAAGTGTATTAACACAACCGTGTATGTCAGGGATTACCCAGTGCTCTCTCATTTTTGTTTTTGAAAAGGGAAATAAATCAGGTCTT
Organism: uncultured Bacteroidales bacterium; assembly: GCA_963705185.1. GTDB lineage: Bacteria > Bacteroidota > Bacteroidia > Bacteroidales > JAADJA01 > JAADJA01. Next base: position 19,327 of record CAVPJF010000038.1, on the reverse strand, counting down.
TGTATTTTAAATCCCTCAAAAGATTCTCCTTTTCGATAATGTTTATTATAAATACTATTATTTTTTTGCTTGATTGGCAACCAGCATCCATGAGCTTTTTAATTTCCTCAGGATCTCCGATAAAATAATCCTTTATGAGATTCATTTCGTCGTCGAACTCAAATACATATGGAATTCCGGTTGGAATGTTGAACTGGATGATTTCTTCTTCGCCCATGTTCTTCAAGTATTTTACGATTCCACGGAGGCTATTTCCATGAGCCGCAACCAATACTTCCTTGTGTTTCTTAAGTGCGAGGCTTATTTCACTTTTCCAGTATGGTACTATCCTGTTTACCGTATCTCTAAGGGCTTCGGTTGCGGGAATTTCATCAGGAGAAAGTGCGGCATACCGCGGGTCATATTTAGGATGACGCTGATCATCTTCTGACATGGGTTCAGGGGGGGTTGAATAACTCCTGCGCCATATCAGCACCTGCTCGTCACCATATTTCTCAGCAGTTTCCTTCTTGTTTAATCCCTGTAAAGTTCCGTAATGTTTTTCATTCAGCCGCCAGGTTTTATAAACCGGTATCCACATCAGGTCCATTTCCTCCAGTATGATCCATAAGGTTTTGATTGCGCGGGTCAGGTAGGATGTATAGGCAACTTTAAAAGCAAATCCCTCCTCCTTTAATACTTTACCAGCGTCATGGGCCTCCTGGATTCCTTTTTCCGACAATCCGACATCGGTCCAGCCCGTAAAGCGGTTTTCTTTGTTCCAAATGCTTTCACCGTGGCGTATCAAAACAAGTTTCATCATAAATGGCTGTTTATAATTAACCCTGCAAAATTATATATTTATTCCATTTTTCGTTAAAAATCTCAAACCCATCAGTGACACAACCGACCCGTAAGTTTATATTTTATACTTTCGCATTTTATTACGCCTGATTGACAATGGAAAATTACAAAAAGTTAAACAATATCCTGGGGTGGATTATTTTCGTGATCGCCTCTTGTGTTTATATAATGACTGCTGAACCCACAGCCAGTTTCTGGGACTGCGGCGAGTATGTCGCCACTGCATTTAAACTTCAGGTAGGTCATCCTCCCGGAGCACCTTTGTTCCAGCTGATCGGAAGATTCTTTACCTTGTTTGCCTTTGGTAACACAGCTAATGTGGCGATGATGGTAAACATCATGTCTGCAATTTCAAGTGGGTTTACGATATTATTTCTTTTCTGGACGCTAACCATACTTGGAAAAAAACTGGCGCTTCGCTCGGGTGAAATGACAACAGGAAAAATGTATGCAATATTCGGAGGAGCTATTGTCGGTTCTCTGGCTTACACTTTTTCCGATTCTTTCTGGTTTTCAGCTGTCGAAGGGGAAGTATATGCAATGTCTTCTTTTTTTACAGCCCTGGTGTTCTGGGCAATACTCAAATGGGATGAAGCCTCTGATGAAAAGCATTCATTCAGGTGGCTGATCTTTATAGCTTACATGGTAGGACTTTCAGTCGGTGTCCACCTTTTAAATTTACTTGCGATCCCTGCTATTGCATTTGTATATTACTTTAAAAAGCACAAACAAACCAGCTATAAAGGTATGATGATTACTTTCATCATATCCATTCTGATACTTGGTTTTGTGATGAACGGTATCATCCCCTGGATAGTGAAACTTGCGGGATTTTCAGAATTATTTTTTGTGAATACCTTAGGATTGCCTTTTAATACCGGGACCATCATTTATTTTATTCTGCTCATAGGTGCTATATTTTTGGGTTTACGATATACCCGGCAGAACCAAAAAGTCATTCTGAATACAGTCCTCTGGGGAATTACATTTATTCTCATAGGGTATTCTTCGTTCTTTTTATTGGTTATACGTTCAAATGCCAATCCACCGATTGATGAAAACAGTCCTGAGGATGCCATCAGTTTGTTATCCTACCTGAACCGCGAGCAATATGGCGACTGGCCTGTTTTACATGGTCAATATTTCAATGCACCGATAGTTGATAGAAAAGATGGGAATCCGGTCTACCGGAAAAACACAGTATCGGGAAAATATGAAATCATTAGACGATCGTAAAGGAACCATACCGGTTTATAACGAAGAATTTACTACCCTTTTTCCGCGTATGTGGAATGACTCCGAACAACGATATATAAAAGACTATAAAACCTGGAGCAAAATGAAAGGTATTCCGACAAAGGCAACAGATGAATATGGGGAAAGCAAAACACTGGATAAACCTACCTTTGGAGAAAACCTTCGTTTCTTTTTCAGGTACCAGATCGGTCACATGTATTTCCGGTATTTTATGTGGAATTTCTCCGGACGGCAGGACGATATCCAGGGTCAGGCTGATCAGAAAAACGGGAATTGGATTACCGGGATCGGGTTTCTGGATAAAGCCCGGCTTGGCCCGGTGATGGATACACCTGCCAGCCTTGCAAATAAAGGAGCGAATAAATTCTACCTCCTTCCTCTCCTCCTTGGGATTATAGGATTGATTTATCAAATGAGATCCGACCGAAAAAATTTCATAGTGATAGCATTGCTTTTTTTAATGACAGGATTAGCAATCGTCGTTTACCTTAATCAGCACTCGCCACAACCACGTGAACGGGATTATGCTTATGCTGCCTCATTCTATGCTTTTTCTATCTGGATTGGATTGGGTGTTTACGCATTGTTTGAAATATTAAAAAACAAGATTGATCCGAAATTGGCAGCCATTGGCGTTACAGGGATATCGATGCTGCTGGTCCCGGTAATCATGGCGAAGGAGGGTTGGGATGATCATGACCGTTCGGGAAGATATACTGCGCTGGCAATTGCTAATAATTACCTGAATTCATGCGCGCCTAATGCCATTTTGTTTACAAACGGGGATAACGATACTTTTCCTTTATGGTATGCCCAGGAAGTTGAAGGTATAAGCACTGATATCCGGGTAGTAAACCTCAGCCTGTTAAATACTGAATGGTATATTGAACAGATGAAGCGCAAAGCTTATGATTCGGATCCCGTAACCTTCTCGCTTCCCTGGAAAGAATACAACGAAGGCGCCCGGAATTATACTTATTTTATTGAAAATGAAAACATCAAAGGTCCGGTTGAACTCAAGCAATTATTCGATATCATAAAAACTGATCCTGAAAAACTTACTATGCAAACCCGTGTTGGACCCATTGATTTTTTCCCGTCAAAAAAATTCAAAATGACCGTTGATTCCGCACAAGTAATAAAGACGGGAACTGTTTCGCCTGAAAATGCCAACCTCATAGTTGATGAAATTTCATGGACGATAAACAGAAGTGGGATCACCAAGAATTACCTTATGCTTCTCGACCTGCTGGCCACCAACAACTGGGAACGGCCTGTATATTTTGCTACTACTACAGGAACCAGTGCATATATTGGATTGGAGGATTATTTCCAGCTCGAGGGACTCGCCTACCGGTTTGTTCCCATCCGGTCGGCTGCAACGAAGGGTCAGGATGGAAGGATCAACACTGCAGCGATGTATGATAACCTTGTCAATAAATTCCGGTTTGGCAATATGGATAATCCGGACATCTACCTGGATGAAACCAACATCCGGATGACGATGAACCTGCGCAATAATTTTTACAGGCTGGCTGATGCTTTGATTGCTGAAGGCAAAAATGATTCGGCCAAAGTAGTGATGGATTTATGCATAAGGGCATTACCTGATAAAACCGTTCCCTTATAATTATTTTGTAATGCCTATTGCTGAAGGGTATTACAAAATTGGAGAAATGGCCAAAGGCAATGAAATTTATACCCGCATGATTGACATATTGAATGAACAGCTTGAGTTATTACTTTTCTTTTCAAGGTGATATGAAAGATAAATACAGCTTTGAAAAAGAACAGAACCTTGCCATGCTCCAAAAATTGATGCAAGTGGCCACACGTTTCAAACAGGCGGAAATAAGCGAAAAAGCTGAAGAAGTTTTTGACATTTATTACAAATTATATTCAGGGGAATAAATCGATTAATCAATTATTATCCTCATCTTTCTGAATTTATACTTGCAAAATTGAAAAGGAAGTAATTATTTTAGTAATTTTGCAGCCCTATTAAAAAACAGCAATCGACAAAATGGAAAAACCTAAGGTTTTATTTGTAGCTCAAGAAATGATTCCATACCTCCCCGAAAGCCAGATGGGTACAGTTTGTCGCTACCTCCCGCAAAGCACACAAGAAAGAGGAAAGGAGATCAGGACCTTCATGCCAAGATTTGGCAGTATTAATGAGAGGAGAAACCAGCTTCATGAGGTCATTCGTTTATCAGGGATGAATTTGATCATCAGCGATAATGACCACCCTTTGATTATTAAAGTGGCTTCTATTCAGCAGGCAAGGATGCAGATTTATTTTATCGACAATGAAGATTATTTTCTAAGAAAATTCACCATCAATGATAAAAATAACAAGCCCTTTCCGGATAATGATGAAAGGGCGATTTTTTTCTCGAGGGGTGTTTTGGAAACGGTAAAGAAACTTGGCTGGGCTCCCGATATCGTTCATTGCCATGGTTGGATGACAAGCCTGATACCGATTTATATAAAAAAAGCTTTTAAAGACAATCCTTTATTTACTGATACTAAAGTTATTTTTTCAATTTATGATGACGAATTCGAAGAAATGCTCAGTTTGGATTTTGCAAAAAAAATAAAGATTGACGGTATCACCAACAAGGACCTTACCCATTATCAAAATCCGACATATGCCAATATCATAAAAGCGGCAATAGATTTTTCTGATGCAATATTTGAGGGTTCTCAGAGTTTAAATCCGGAGATAAAAGATTATTTGGATCGTTCGTCGAAACCTAAACTTGGCTATGTATCTCCGGAAAATTTTATCCAGATCTACAATGAGTTTTACGACGAAATGCTCAAGAGTATTGCAGAATAGCATTCCGATAATCCTAATTGAAGAAAAAAGTTTGAAAGTATTGAATTATAATTTCCGGTTTCTGTTAGCCATATTAGGTGGGTTTATCATTTTTTCAGGCTGCAATAAACAACCTGAATCTATCGGACTCGACCTGGTTGACCAGAACAAACTTCCTGTTTTTGATACGACTGTTTTCAGTTTTGCGCTTATTCTACTGCTGACGATTCGGTTATTACAGATGAAACATCGGTGAACCTTCTGGGAAGCCAGTATACTGAAAATTTTGGCCTGACGGTGGCCAGCATTTATACCCATTTAAGGTTAGTCACATTTCAACCTGTTTTTGGTGATAACCCGCAACTGGATTCAGCATTTCTGACACTTGTATATAGCGGTTACTATGGAAATATTACCACTCAGCAAACCATCAGGATTTATGAAGTGCAGGAAGATTTTTACAAGGATTCAACTTACTATTCAACTGATAAATTTGAGATTTCAAACGTCGAGCTTGGAAATTTAACATTTTTTCCTAATCCTGTTGATAGTGTTCCAATTAATGATTCAACCAAAGTTTCAGCACAAATTAAGATACCCTTGAATGAAGAGTTTCGTTAATAAGATATTCTTTCCCAATGACTCTACTGACCTGTCTTCAAATAATGATTTTCTTGAATACTTTAAAGGGATTTACATTACAGTTGACAGTATGAATGCTCCTGGGGATGGAGCTATCCTTTACTTTAATTTATTGAATTCCCGATCGAAGGTAACCATATACTACAATGATACTTTAACTTACAACCTGGTCTTCAATCAGAATACCGGGCGCATAGGAAACTTCTATCATAATTATGCTAAAAGTCAGAATCAGAATTTCCGGGACCAGATCCTGAATAATGATACCACAATTGGTACGCAAAATCTTTATTTGCAGGGTTTGGCAGGGATTAAAACCATAATAAAAATCCCCAGCCTGTCTGGTTGGGTGAATACTAAAAACTATGCAATTAATGATGCAAAACTTATCATTCCGGTTCAGGAATCATCTGAGGAATTAAAACCGGCTGACAAACTCCTGCTTTTTAAACTAAATGAAGCTGGTGATGTTGTTTTCACTGATGATCAGCTTGAAGGAGATAATTACTTTGGAGGTAGTTTTAACGATAGCACAAATAATTACCAGTTCAGGTTATCATTTTACCTGCAGGATTTATTAAACGGAGCCACAGATTATGGATTGGTCATGCTGGTTTCCGGAAAAACTACCAATGCCAATGAAGTCAGTTTATATGGAACCGAACCGGGTGGACCTGACCTAACAAATATGAATCTGAAAATCGTTTATACTAAAATCGATTAACTGCATTGGGCTCCCCATTTTGCGCTTCAGTAATTATCCTTATCTTTGCACGTTAAAAAAATCCTAAATAGTTATGTGTGGAATTGTAGGTTATGTAGGCTATAAACAAGCCTTCCCGATATTGATGAAAGGGTTATATCGACTGGAATACAGAGGCTACGACAGTGCAGGAATAGCCATTTTGAACGGGGGTTTAAAATTATATAAGACAAAAGGAAAAGTTTCCGATCTCGAACATTTCATAGAAGACAAAGATACCAGCGGAACTGTTGGTATCGCCCATACCCGCTGGGCTACGCATGGTGAACCAAACAATGTGAACGCTCACCCGCATTATTCTCAAACACAAAACCTGGCTTTAATTCATAACGGGATCATTGAAAACTATGGATCAATAAAGGAGGAGCTTATAAAAAGAGGTTATAAGTTTATAAGCGATACCGATACCGAAGTTATTATTCATCTGATTGAAGATATCAAAACAAACGAAAAGGTTTCTCTTGAGGAAGCTGTTCGTATTGCCCTGAATCAGGTTATTGGCGCTTATGCCATAGTTGTCATTTCAAAAGATGATCCTGACATGCTGGTAGCCGCCCGGAAAGGAAGTCCTTTGGTGGTTGGAATAGGAAAAGATGAGTTTTTCCTTGCATCGGATGCTGCACCAATTGTTGAATATACGCAGGATGTAGTGTACCTGAATGATGAAGAAATTGTTTGTGTCAGGAGAGATCACAAAATAAAAATCAAGACGATCAAGAATGACGAAAAGACACCGTACATTCAAAAGCTGGAAATGAACCTGACTGAGCTTGAGAAGGGTGGATTTGATCATTTTATGCTCAAGGAGATTTTTGAACAACCAAGGTCTATTCACGACAGTATGCGGGGCCGTTTAAATGCCAAGGAGGGAACAGTTAAACTTGGCGGAATTCTCGATTACGAGCAGAAAATGGCCAATGCCAAGCGAATCATCATCATTGCCTGTGGAACTTCATGGCATGCCGGCCTGGTTGGTGAATATCTTTTTGAAGATCTTGCACGTATCCCTGTCGAAGTAGAATATGCTTCCGAATTCAGGTATCGGAATCCGATTATTTATGAAGATGATATCGTGATTGCAATTTCACAATCGGGTGAAACGGCAGATACGCTTGCTGCTATTGAGTTAGCTCGATCAAAAGGTGCAACGATCATCGGAATTTGCAATGTGGTCGGATCATCGATTGCACGTGCAACACACGCCGGTTCTTATACACATGCCGGACCTGAGATTGGCGTTGCTTCAACAAAAGCTTTCACCGCCCAGGTTACGATCCTGACGTTAATGGCACTCCGGATCGCTCAGATGAAAGGAAGCATAGAAAAATCGAGGTTCCACCGTATTCTCAATGAGTTGGAAGCCATTCCTGAAAAAGTGAAAGAAACCCTTACCGTTGATGCACAGATAAAAGAACTTGCCAGGATATTTACTTATACACGTAACTTTTTATACCTCGGCAGGGGTTATAATTTCCCTGTAGCTCTTGAAGGTGCACTTAAACTGAAAGAGATTTCCTATATCCATGCAGAAGGTTATCCTGCTGCTGAAATGAAACATGGTCCCATCGCGCTGATTGATCGTGAAATGCCGGTAGTGGTAATTGCTACAAATAAAGGCACTTATGATAAAGTGCTTTCAAATATTCAGGAAGTGAAAGCCAGAAAAGGAAAAATCATTGCGATTGTCACCAAAGGTGATAAGGATGTGAAAAAACTTGCTGACTATGTTGTGGAAGTACCCGAAACTGAAGAATTACTGGTTCCCCTCCTGGCTACGATTCCGTTGCAGCTTCTATCCTATCATATTGCTGTGATGCGGGATTGCAATGTCGACCAGCCCAGGAACCTGGCAAAGTCGGTGACTGTTGAATAAAAAAAACCTCCTGTTCCAGGAGGTTTTTTGTTAGAGTTTCTCTTTAACTGAGTCCCAATTCACAAGATTCCAGAAATCGGCAATGTAATCTGGTCGCCTGTTTTGCTTGTCGAGATAATAAGCATGTTCCCAAACATCACAGGTGAGTATCGGTGTCAGGCCATTCCGTAATGGATTGCCTGCATTGCTTTCCTGCACTATTTCAAGTTTGCCCTGTGGTGTTTTGACCAGCCATGCCCAGCCTGATCCAAAAAGGGTGGCAGCAGCTTTGGTAAATTTATCCTTGAAATCGGCAAAAGATCCAAAACTGACTTCAATGGCATCCTTAACAGTTCCTTTGGGTTCGCCACCTGCTTTAGGTGCAAGGCAGTTCCAGTAAAAAGTATGATTCCAAACCTGTGCTCCATTATTGAAAATACCACCGGTTGATTTCTTTACAATATCTTCAAGGGTGAGATTTTCGAACTCAGTTCCTGGAACAAGGTTATTCAGGTTCGTCACATAAGCCTGATGATGCTTGCCATAATGAAACTCGATCGTTTTCTGTGAAATGAACGGCTCTAAAGCGTTCAGTGCATAGGGTAATTCCGGAAGTTGAAAAGCCATAACTTTAATTTTTTAAGGTGAATATTTTTATTTGCGTGTTTAATTATTGTTGTTGTTTAAAAATGTCAATGCTTCAATAAATGTTTTGTCGATGGAAAGAAAGATGGGATAGAAACCTTTGTCGTCATAAATATTCCTGCTGATATAAGCTTTTAACAGTGTGCTGATTTTTGCTTTTGCATATTGCAGACCTTCATTGTCTTTTTCGACTCCATTCTTTTCAGCATAGGCAACTAATTCATTTAATAAAACATCGGTAACTATAAATTGTTTATCAAAATCATCAAACCCATTGTATTTTCTGAAAGTCCTGTCGATTTTTGTCAGTATATTCAAACGCAAACCTGAAAATGAGTCCGCTTTGAACAAGTTTATTATAATATGTTAACAGCGAATCTTTTTCCAACAGGAATAAAAACATCAGGCATGATGCCTCCTCCACCGTAAAGAACTTTTCCACCGGGAGTAGTATATTTCAGCGAATCATTGAAATGAATGCTATCCTGCTCTTCAAGTTCGCCATTGGCAAACCGATTGATAGTGTTCAGCATAATATTCCTCAAATCCGTTGCCTTTGATGTACGGCCTTTGTATGCAACGGCCTGTAGGGGTATAATACCTTGCAACAGTCAAACGAAGGGCCGAGCCGTCAGGAAAATCGAGCTGACGCTGAACAAGGCCTTTACCGAACGATCGTCTTCCCATAATTTCACCCCTGTCATTATCCTGAATAGCTCCTGCTACAATCTCACTTGCCGAAGCTGATCCCTCATCAATCAAAATGACGACATCATTATCTTCAAGACTACCTTTTGATGTTGCATAAAATGATTCTCGCGGCTGACTTTTACCTTCTGTATACACAATCAGTTTATCTTTTTGTAAAAGTTCATCCGAAATATCGATGGCTGCCTGTAAATATCCACCTGTATTATCCCGGAGGTCGAGGATCAGTTTATTCATTCCCTTCTCTTTTAAATCGGATACCGCTTTTTTAAATTCGTCAAAAGTAGTTGCTGAGAATTTGCTAAGTTTGATGTATCCCACCGACTCTGAAGGCATAAAAGCCACATCAATGCTGTATGTGGGAATGACATCCCGGGTAATCATAAAATCAAGAAGATTGGTCAGTCCACGCCTGAATATACTCACTTTTACCTTTGTGCCTCTTTTTCCTTTGAGCTTTTTCATCGCATCAGTATCCGAAAATTTTACTCCGGCAACGAGTGTATCATCAATTTTCACAATGCGGTCTCCCGGAACCAAACCTAATCTTTCTGAAGGTCCGCCTGGAATTGTCTGAATAACTATGATTGTATCTTTTTCAATCCTGAACTGAATGCCAATTCCTTCAAAGTTACCGAGCAGCGGATCATTTACGTCATGAAACTCTTCAGCAGTAATGTATTGGGAATGCGGGTCGAGGTCCTGCAAAATACCATTGATCCCGTCTTCAGTAAGCCTGTTTCGGTCCACCGTATCCACATATTCCTGAACAATGTAATTGACCATATCACTCAGTTTATCGTACTTTTTAGCGGATCAGGTGAAACATATCGGGATTGCCTGTCGATACAGGTGTAAGCCGGTTACCAATCAGAATACCGGCAATCAGTACGATGGCAAAAAGTATTGGCAGGTAAATTGAATATTTATTTTTCAAAACCATCAGATTATTAATATGCCACCAAAATTAAAAAAAAAGCCTTCCTGTTTTACAAAGAAAGCTATAAAAGTACCCGGAGCCGGAATCGAACCGGCACGAGTGTAACCTCATTGGTTTTTGAGACCAACGCGTCTACCTATTCCGCCATCCGGGCAATTATATAAAGAACTTTGGCGGTGCAAAAATAATTTATTTTCTGAGTTAAAAGGGATTTTTCAAAAAAACGGGAGTGATGGATGCTTTAAATTTGCATCAATTTAAATAAATGTTAATTTCGCGGCAGATTTTTACCCTGCTAAAACATCCTGAATGGCAACAAAAGCACTGATCTTTTCAGGCCGGGCAACCCGGTATCTGGCGGAAAAAATAGCTGAAAGCTATGGGCATCCCTTAGGCAATGTGGATGTAACCGTTTTTTCGGATGGAGAATTTCAACCCTCCTTTGAAGAAAATATCAGAGGCAGGGATGTATTCCTTGTGCAGTCCACTTTTCCACCTGCCGATAACCTGCTCGAATTGCTTATGCTGATTGATGCCGCAAGGCGTGCATCGGCAAAAAGAATAGTTGCAGTGATTCCTTATTTCGGATTAGCAAGGCAGGACAGGAAAGATAAACCCAGGGTTTCGGTAGCATCAAAGTTAATTGCTAACCTGCTTACAGCTGCAGGTGTACAGCGTATCATTACCCTCGACCTGCATGCCGACCAGATCCAGGCTTATTTTGATGTTCCGGTCGATCATATTTATGCCTCCTCTATTTTCACACCCTATATCGAAAGCTTAAACCTGCCGAATTTACTGATGGCTTCTCCTGATACCGGTGGAACCAGAAGGGCAGCAGCTTATGCGAAGTTCTTACATACCGGATTTGTTATTTGCTACAAGCAACGGTCAAAACCGAATGAAATTGGCAAAATTGAACTGGTTGGAAGCGTGGAAGGAAAAGATGTAGTGCTGATTGATGACATCATTGATACGGGTGGGTCTATTACCAAAGCAGGTGACCTGATCATGGATCGGGGAGCTGCGAGTGTGAGGGCATTTTGCACCCATCCTGTATTTTCAGGCCAGGCATACGAAAAAATAGAGAAATCGAAATTTACGGAAGTGGTGGTAACTGATACCATGCCCTTAAAACAACATAGCGATAAGATCAAAGTTCTTTCGACTGCAAATTTATTTGCTGAAGTCATCCGAAGGGCTTTAAAAACGAAATCGATTAGTTCGTTATATCAATTCAAATAATTCATTTAATTACTAAATTTTATTATTTAAAATTATGAAAACAGTATCTATGAGCGGCTCTCTGAGAGAGAGCGTAGGGAAAAAAGATGCAAAAAAGAGCAGGAGAGAAGGTAAAGTACCCTGTGTACTTTATGGCGGAAAAGAACAAATCCAGTTTGTGATGGAGGAGAAGCTTTTTATCAAAATTCTATTTACTGCTGAAGTCTATTTATTGAAAATCAACATTGGTGGGAAGGAATACAATGCCGTTATGCAGGATATTCAGTACCACCCGGTAACGGATAAGGTTTTGCATGCCGATTTTCTTGAAATTTTACCCGGAAAAAAAGTAACGATAGCTATACCTGTGAAGGTGGAAGGTGTTGCACCGGGTGTTTTGACAGGGCGGAAAGCTTAACAAGAAATTGCGGAAGATCAAAATTAAAGGACTGATCGAGGATTTACCTGATTCTGTTACCGTTAACATTAATGAACTTAACATTGGTGATTCTATCAAGGTGAAGGATGTGAAAAATGACAAACTAGAATTCCTAGATATGCCGGGCTCAGTGATTGTAAGTGTTAAAACTGCAAGAGGTGCAACTGCGGAAGAGGCAGCCGAAGACGCTGCAGCTGCAGCCAAAGTGGCTGAAGGCGCTGAAGCCGCCGCCGCTAAAAAAGAAAAAGAAGGCGAAGAGAAAAAAGCATAGTTTTTCATTATTTGAAATTCCAGGCTCAGGATCAGTTTTACCGAAAGCCTGGAATTTTTGTTTCTGCAGGATTTGTAATTTAGTGACCTGAATATAATTGAATAAAAAGTATTGTTGTGAAGTATCTGATTGCGGGATTGGGGAATATAGGAGCCGAATACGCCAATACAAGGCATAACATCGGCTTTATCGTGGCCGATGCGCTTGCGCTTGAGGGTAAAGCGGTGTTTGAACCGGGAAGGCTGGCGGATGTGACGAAGGTGAAATATAAAGGGCGGATATTGGTTGTGATTAAACCCTCGACTTATATGAACCTGAGCGGGAAGGCGATTAAATACTGGCTTAATAAGGAAAATATACCCATGGAAAATCTGCTCGTGATAACGGATGATATTGCCTTGCCGACGGGTGTGCTGCGCTTGACGGGCGAAAGGAGGCGACGGGGGGCATAACGGGCTGATAAGCATTATTGAACATTTGGGTACCTCGGATTTTGCAAGGCTGAGAGTTGGGATTGGGAATGACTTTGCACAGGGTACGCAGGTGGATTATGTGCTTGGGCAAATGGACGAAAGCGGAGGAGGAAATTATGATACCGAAGGTGAAGACGGCGGTAGAAATTGTTAAAAGCTTTGTGGCGATTGGGGTGGAAAGGACGATGAATGTTTATAATACCCAACAGGAATCATAGCTTATCGTTTTTTTTGAGCTGCTTAACCACCCCCACTGAAAAAAAATGCCGCCAGGCTTTGGCATCGTAAATGTCATCAACCAGGCTGAAGCTCGCCATATAGCATGGAAATATTCCCAACGTAGGGCTTAATGCGAACTCGTAATGTGCACTTAATGCAAATCCCCACTGAAAATCGGCATTATCCACCTGTTCCAGTTCATAACTTACAGATACAGGATTGGACATCGACCACCCCTTTCCGGTCCCTGCCGACTGGTCGTTGACCAGCCATTCGAAATACATACCCCCGGATAAATAAAAACTGCCGGGTGAAAAATTTAGCGGGTATACACTCAGGTTAACCAGGTTTTTATTAATGCTTGCTGTTTTGCTCGTACCTCCGCCCAGGCCGCCGGAATAGTATTCGGCTTCGCCCCTGTAATTCGAAAAACCGGCTGAAAGTTTCAAGGGTGGAATTTTGGAAGCCCTTTCAAAAAGATTATCGACAAAAATATTGAAAGAGTAACCGAGGCCATTCTCATATTCTGACTGTTCATGCGGATTTCCGTCAGAAAAATCGATATAATGGCTTATGTTAAGGCCACCGGTAAAGCCCAGGCGCTGCGGGAAAGCCGAAATACTTAAGAGCAGAAAAACAGCGATGATGCTAACGGAGATAATTCTTTTCATGGGTGATGTGTTTACCAGATGCAATAACCAAAAATAGTAAAAAAAGTGAAAAGAGAAATGAACAATGAATATTCTTAATATTTTACTATAACTTTCCGGCCAGTACTACCGGCCTTTTGTAACGTTTAATGTTGCCATTCATGTCGAATACTTCGACAAATGCAATGTACATCCCAATCATGGCCTTCTGGCCGCCGGCTGAAGTGCCATCCCAACTATAAGTTCCGTTGGTGCCGAACAGTTCATTATTGACAAGCTGCTTTACCAGCCTGTCCCTGAGCATCGAAAATGATTATACTGCCAGTGTAACCGGGCGAATCGAATTTATAATTAATGTTCACCATGTCATCGAAACCATCGTTGTCGGGCGAGAAAATTTCAGGATCGATGGTTACCTCATCATTGACTTCGGACGATTTCGCTGATACTGGGAGTTTTTATAAGCAGGAGTAGCAAAGCCGCAATCTTCGGAGGCGGAATGCCAGTTGGTGAAAGAAAATCTCTGAGTAATATTTTAACTAAAAAAATATTTGTATTACAGGTGAAAGGTAAATCAGAAAAAAATTTGTCTTTTTTGCATTGGAATAAGTGAGGAAATCCTTTCCTGCTTGAAAGTTAATCCCAATTTTTAGTTTATCGAAACCGGTAAATAAGCCGGTCTTTAATCCTACTACTATATTTTTATTACTTAGTTCGAATCCCGGTATTATTCCATATGAGGTGAATAAACCAGCTGATATGTATGTACGTGGTGAAATGAAATACCTCCAGAAAGTATGGAACTGAGCTATCTCAAAATAAAAATCACCGGGAAATAGAGCAGTATGCTCGTCACAACAATCACCAGTATCGCATCCAGTTCCACAATACAAAAATGAAGCTTTATTCAATATAACGCGTGTTCCAAGTCCGAACTGGAAACCGATTCCTAAAGATGAAACACGATTTGCTTTCCATGCCGCAGTAAAACCAGCACTTATAAGAGGTTCTATTTCTAAGGTTAACTGTTCCTGCTTTATATTTATTAGTTTCCCATGTTTACTGGATTCTTCCTGTGAAAAGATGAAACCAACGTAAACGAAACAGGTAATTAAAAGAAATGCATTTTTCATAACCGGGATAATTCTTGCATCAAAATTAGGAATTTTCTTTATAGTTTTCCGGCAAGCACCACCGGCTTTTTGTAACGTTTAACTTTCCCATTCATATCGAAATCTTCAATGTAAATAATAAATCCCGATGGTTGCTTTTTGATTTGCATCGGTGACGTGCCATCCCACGAATAAGTTCCTCTCGGTTCCAAGTAGTTCGTTGTTGACAAGTTGATTTACCAATCGTCCCTGAGCATCAAAAATGGAGATGCTGCAATTATAACCGGGTGAATCGAATTTATAATTGATGTTTACCACATCATTGAAACCATCGTTGTCGGGTGAGAAAATTTCAGGTTCAATGGTGATCTCATCATTGATCTTCGGATGTTTCGCTGAACTGGGAGTTTTTATAAGCGGGAGTAGCAAAGCCACAATCTTCAGAAGCGGAATGCCAGTTGGTTTTATCCTGGGCTGGCCGGTCGAAATTTATTCGTTCGAACGAAACACCCTCTACCGAATTCAACAAGGGATAATGCATACCCTCATCATAATTGAATGCATCGATCAGCAATATCGTTACTGGAAGATAAAATTACTGCGCCAGCATCATTGTTGTAAGCAGGAAAAGAACTCATCCAAATAAAACCGCCGGGATTTTCAGTAAAATACTGCTCCTGCACTTTCATCGGATCCGTGGTCAGGGCAAGGTAACCACCCGAAAGCAATAGGGCATTCTCATCCGAAACAGACTTGAAAAATGTATCATTGGGTTCAAACTGGTTTATTTCAATGGTGCCCAGCTTTAAATCCTTTATATCAATTATTTTTTCGGAACGGTTGTAAATTTCGACAAAATCAACTCCATCGTCTGCAGGGTTGAAAAGGACTTCATTGATAACAACGTCATTGTTTTCTGCATCTTCAGGAATACCGAATGTGATTTCAAAACCGACTGGAACAGGTTGCCCGATGCAGCTTTGAATATCACCGGTAACTGTGAGGGTATAAAGGTTTCGTACTTCAAGCGATTCAGAAAATTCGATGACCACCATGTTCATATCCGGATTACCAGGATTAACCTGGATAGGATGCCCGATTCCCCGGTCAACTGAATAAGCATCAGTATTTAAAAGCGTTGATTCATCCATTTGCTGATTGAAATAAACTTCGAAGGTATTGTTGTCAACAGAAATAACTTTGGTTACAATGGGGTCAACCGGATTTTGTGCATTGACGGAATTCTGAATTCCCGGACTACCGCCACGGTCATCCATGCTGACTGTCCAGTTGTCTTTGCCCGGACATGGATTTAAAGGGTCGATCTGTTCGAGCGACCAGCCTCCTTCAGCTTTATCAGCATCATTATACCAATTGTCGCGGTATGAAACCGATGAAATGACCATTCCCTGCTCATTGATAAGCTTTAAAGAAGTTCCGGTATTAGATAAACCCAGACTTGAAAAACCGAAAGAACGCGCCAGCATCCCATAAAGATTAGCTGCTTCATTTTCTGTAAAAATTATGAATTCAGTGGGTCCGATAATGAAATAGGGAATGGGTTTATTAGTTGCACCAACCTGCAGTACCCAGTCAGTTATTCTTAAATATGATGAAGTCGTATTGTAAATTTCGATGTATTCGTATTCGGGCAAACCCACCGGAGGATCAGGATCGGCCATGATCTCATTGATCACAACATCGTACATTTCAGCTTCGGCAGGCATGATAAGCGAATAAACTGAATTGAGTCCGATAAAATCGCCGGAGCAATTAAAAAGCGTGTCACTTATGGTCAATTGATAAACTTCATTTTCCAGAAAATCTGAATCAAATTCAAGCAACACGGAATTGAATAAATCCCCGCTTACACTCACATCGGTTGGAATCCCTATCCCGTTATCTACAAAATAGGCTGATTGATTTATCAAAGAAAGACTATCCATAAAATGGGAGAAGTTAATGGCCACGATGTTTACACCTGAAATTTCGACAGAAAGAATTTCAGGTAAAGAAAGATTTATGCCGTTCACTGAGTTTTGCTTTCCCGGCGTTCCGCCGTTTGCATCTGAAGAAGCACACCAGTTTTCCTTTCCAATGCACGGATGAAGGGGATCAATTTGTTCCAGCGACCATCCTCCCTCCTTTTTCACTTCATCGTTGTACCACTCATCGGTATAGGAAACAGAGGAGATCAACGATCCTTCCGGATTTCGTAATACTATTGTACCCTCATTATTCATTGTAAAACCAGGGAGGCCAACCACCGCTCCGTATGGTTCAAAATCAGGTACATCAGAAGTTTGGACTACAATTAAAAAGCTATCGGGTTGAATAATCACATTAGGAAAAACAATTGGATCGGCCGATTCACGTGGTTTAATGGTACAATTTTCCAAATTGATAGCCTCCGAAGTTCGGTTATAAAGTTCAAGATAATCAGCTTCAGGTAAACCGGCAGGTAGAGGGTTGACATCGGTCATAATCTCATTGATCACAACATCAAAAGGATTAATTTGCGAAGGAGGCTCAAACTGGAAAACGGCTGTTGCATTATCCATCAGGTTTCCCGATAAATCAGCGACATTATTTACTGTCAGGGTATAGTTTATTCCCGATGTAAAATTCTGCTGAAAAACAAGGTGTACCAGCGAAAAATCAACAGGGTCACGCACAGCAGTAAGGGGATTACCTATAGTATTCACAAAATAATTCTGAATAGATTGAGATGAATTGATCTCAACTGGTTCATTTAATATCAGGTCAAGTTGTGTTTCAGAAAGAACTTCCACGCTTACAATCTCGGGAGGAACGGTATCAATAATGATCTCGTTCACATAAAAATCATCAAAGTAAAACTTAGTCGAATTGCTGGATGTGTATTTGCAAAACAGTCCGAAATAGCTGGTTGTTGATATAGCGTTATCGTTTGAGATTCCTTCGGTTACAAAATCATATCCCCCGCCCATTGCCGAATAGAGTGTCCAAATGTTGTCAAGGTCATGGGTGATCCTGATTCGAATTACATTCGTTGAATTTCCGGTAAAAGCAATTGAGCCGGAAATGATCTTTACAGACGTAAGTCCAACCTGTTTAAATAATGCTATACTATCTATGGCTCCACCGATCTGAACATAATATCCGTTTAATGGTCCTTTAAGATCTTCCTGGTCAGAAACAAGGTAGACACGGGCGAAATTATTGGCAGAGGTGTTGAATGACAATTTAACCCAAAAACGCCATTCTGTATTCATCATCATCGAATTGGGAAGATAAAGAACCGACGTATCGGAACCTTCGGCATTAAGCTGCAGGGCAGGTTTCATTTCAGGAGGGATGGCGCTGCTGTTGGTGATCTGAAATTGTCCGGTATCGCCCTGCCAGGAGGGATTCGAGGTGAAGTCTCCATCCGAAAAATCATCAAAAACCTGCGCATCAGTAGCCATCCAACTAACAAAAAACAAAATGAAAACAGAACTTTTTAGATTGACAATTAAACAATTCATAAAGTGTCTCATTTTGATAAAAAACTATTGATCAAAATTTATAATTTTGGCGCCTATTTATTTAGAGCGTAAATATAGTGAATAAATCTTTTTCAAATTAAAATTAACCTTTGAAAATTTTTCAAAATATTGCCGATTTTAACAGGATAGATTTTGCCGTAGTGACTGTTGGGACATTTGACGGGCTGCACATCGGGCATCAGAAAATAATCCGGAGGATGGTGGATCTGGCCGAAGAAAATAACGGTGAAACCATTGTCGTCACATTTAATCCTCATCCCCGCCTTATACTTGATCCGGGTAACAGTGAACTTAAATTCATTACGACCGAAAAAAAGAAATATGAACTACTGGAAACACTTGGAATTGATAACCTGATCATTGTTCCTTTTACCAAAACGTTTGCAGCTATTCCTTCCGGTGATTTTATAAGGGAATATCTTGCTGAAAAGTTACAGGTTAAAATGCTGGTGGTTGGATACGACCATCACTTCGGCAAAAACCGTGAAGGCAATTATGACCAGCTATTTACACAGGGAATACTGCATGGATTCGGTGTTGAAGAAATTCCCGCTCAATATATTGATGATATTCCGGTAAGCTCTACCCAGATCCGGAATGCCCTTACGGAAGGGAATCTTAACCTTGCCAACCGGATGCTGGGATATGAATACAGCATCACAGGAAGGGTTATTGAAGGGAATAAGATCGGAAGGTCGATTGGCTTCCCGACGGCCAACATTGAGATTGAAGATAAATTTAAACTGATAGCTGCCGGAGGGGTTTATGCCTGCAAGGTGGAATGTGAGGGGAAGATGTACAAAGGCATGGGAAATATAGGCACAAGGCCTACAGTAGGCAAACATGATTTCACCACCGAGGTTCATATTTTTGATTTTGATGAAGCAATTTACGGAAAAGAGATAACCATTTATTTTGTCGACCGGGTGAGGGATGAGAAG
>CAVPJF010000037.1:0-127434 GCA_963705185.1 uncultured Bacteroidales bacterium | reverse complement strand
GACCCCTCCAAAACTTAGCGGAGTGGCAAACAAATAAAAGTGAAAAGTTGGGAAGTCGATATCCTTTTTACTTTTCACCTTGCTTTTTCTATTTTGACTTTACTCCACCACCACCCTCACCCCTTCCGAATGACTTGTAAACTCAGGAGCATACATGCACTGAATGGTTGTGATTCCATTGGAGAAATCCCCTTTCTGTGAAACCTTTAATGCATATTCGAAAACATAGGTTCCCTTGCGAAGGTGTTCAAAGAAAAAGTTGGTTGAAGCATCAAGTGTGCTTTCATAATAACCCAATCCTCCCTGGTAATGATAACCGGAAATAACATTGACCGGCTCAAATGCAGATGCCCGCATGTCTTTCATGTGCAGGTATTCCATATCGCGATCAGAACGGAGCTCGATGCGGACTTTGATCTTATCACCAACTTTTAGCTTCATTCCTTCTGTCACTGGTTCAATCACAGGGCCGGCATCGGTATTCCGTTCAACAAAAAGTTTCTTGTCCAATTTTAAAGGAGTTTCCTGGGTTGTGATCTTGTCGAGATTTTCAAAATACTGCCAGTAAACGGCACCCCAGGCAATGCTTTCATTTTTATTGGTTACGGTAATATTGCCCATCTCAGGTTTAACATCACCACCCGACCATGAAGTTTTAAAATAACCTGTTCCGGCTTCCACTTTTGTATCGTCTCTTCCGAAAGGATCGATCACTTCTTTCCCAACTTTTATTTCAGCGAGTTCATCATAAACCAACCAGTCGGAGCCTTTCAGCAATAAGGCATAAACGGCTTCGGCAGTGGCTTTGGGCGTTTTCCAGTTTTGCGTTTGCTTTTGCTTCAGCAACCAGATTTTCATTTGCTCCACCGATTTGGTATCCATCGAAACCTCATCAAATGCTTCGATCAGTAATGCCTGGGTTTCGATAGGAGCTTCATGCCAATAGTAACCGCCAAGATTATCGCGCCAGTACATGCCCATTTCATCCGAATAAAGCGCATGTTCTTTTATGGAAGCCATGATTTTGGATGGAGTTGTTTTATCTCCAAGCCTGTTAAGCGCAAGTGCGATCATTCCCTGTGCATATTTATTGTTTTGGAGCCAGAATTTCTTTGCCTGTTCCTGGTAAAAACCAAATGCTGTTTGAATGTTTTCATTGATTGGAAGCATTTCCAGGAAATAGCTCCTGGCATATAAATATTGAATTTGGGTATAACTCAAGATGGTTCAATTTTAAATCAGCATCGTTTTTCATCAACCAGTCATAATCCTCTTTAATTCTTTCATCCAGATAATAAATCGCACTTCGTACCATATTCCAGGTTTCAGGATTCTTTTTCAGGTCAGCAATCCCAAGGTTTTGCAAATGACCGAAACCGGTTACAATCTCCTGTGTGATGTACCTGCTTTCAGGCATTCCATTGAACCAGGGCCAGCCGCCATTGGGTGATTGCTTTTGCTGGAGTTTGCGCAGTGATGAAGCAAGTTCATCCGACATACGGTTCAGATCGAATAAAAGAGCAACCCTTTGCTTGCGCTCGGTTTCATTTTTTGCATCCATCACCCAGGGAGTTTCCTGCAAAAGGGCTGACTTGAGTTCTTCATTTTTTTCAAGATTGGACAACAAAGCATCAGGTGTATAATTTTTCCAAACATCAAAAACAGATTTGATCTTTGGATTTGCATTTACCAGGTAAGAAGCAATGCTATTTGCATAATAGCGATCGAAAATGTTGTCGGCTGATTCAACTTCGCTTTCCATGATGTACGGCAACGCCTGAACCGCATACCAGGCCGGGTTGGAAGAAAACTCAAGGGTGAACTTATAGTTCTTCAATGTTTTGGAACCTTTGCCTGAATTGATCAGTTTTTCAAATTTGAAGGTCCGGGTTTGATTTCCCTTCAAAGGCATAGGTAGAGATTCAGTAACCAGCATCCGGTTCTTCAAAACAGGAATGGCCTTTTCTTCTCCATCAGTAAAATCACCTGATTTGGCTTTGACCTGGTAAACAACGACATCAATATCCTCAGGAATGATAATATCCCAGTAAACAACCTGAGAATTTCCTTTCATGACCGAAAAATTCAGTGGTTCCTTAACCGGCATGAGCTTTTCTGTTATATCCTTCATGGTTCGGGCATCGAAAAATTTCAGTTCAGCTATTCCTGTTAATGCTCCGTCAGAGAGATTTACAATCTTAACAGGGAACGACATTTTATCTCCTTCCCTGAAGAAACGCGGAGCATTCGGCATCACCATCAGGTCTTTTTGGGTAATGATCTCCTTTTCAAATTGTCCGTAGGACAAATCTTTTGAATGGCTCAATCCCATCAGCTTCCATTTGGTAAGTGATTCAGGAACCGTAAAACTGATTTCGATCTCACCGGTTTCATTTGTATAAAGAGAAGGGTAGAAAAATGCAGTTTCCCGAAAATCCCTTCGAACCTGCATGCCCGAAAATTTTTCAGTTTCTTTTTCAGGAAGGGTTTCTGTCGTCACATCCCCTGAAATTCCTTCAACAATCTTGTCTTCCTGCAAAGATGCTGTTTCACCCATTGCCATTTCAACCTGCCCCGGAAGCGCCTGTCTGCCATCCATTGCCATACCTTTCTCCATAAAGCCTCTTCTATAAAAATTCCCTCCGAAATAGTCAAATCCAAACCAGTTCAATTGATCGTAATTTCTGAATATGGATTCTTCATAAGGATAAGGAGGAGTATATAAGCTGCTTCTGCCAACAGCAAAAGATTGATAAGCTTCCCAGGAAAGTTGCCCGTAAACTGAGAGTAAAGGCTGAACTGCCATGAATGGTCAAGCAATGCATCGAGGGAAGCATCGTACATGGAAGCCAGTAATTCAGCAGCAATTTTTTCACCTTTGTGACCCTTCAGTTTTATTTTCCAAACCTCTTTTTGTCCGGGTGTCAGCTTGCTTCGCGAAGGTTTCAAACTCAAAATCAATCTGTTTATTGGTAAATGGAACTTCCACATTGAATCTGGTTTTCAAAACTCCTGTTATGCTTTACAAACATAAGATTCACCGAAAAACCACCACGGAGTTCTTCGGTGATGGGAATTTCGATCAGTTTTTGTTCGTTGCTCAGTTCCAGCCATTGACTCATAATGACTTTGTCTTTTTGAACGACTTCGTATAAAGCATGGACATTTTTATCCTTCGTTCCCAAAAGGAATGAAGCCTTTTCGCCGGGTTCACCTTTCCCTTTGATCACATGGAACCAGTTGATTTCATTCACCGGGGATTTGGTTTCTTCCTTTGCACAAAGGATAAAATAAGTTTTGTTTTTACATCCTGACCAAAACTGTCTTTCGTTTCAACATTGACCAAGTACTTTCCTGGTTTCCAGCTTTTGACATTGTCAAGTTTCAGGATTGAGTCATTTTTTGTATCGAAATTTAATGTGGCAACCACCATATCCGTTTTGATTTTCTCCGGATTGGATTCATCCATATAAGTGTCGTAAGGAAAGTCCTTAATGAATTCTTCTTTTGGAATAATTGCCAGATCAGGGATTTCCCATTTCCTGTTCCTTAGCAAACGTTCCGGTTCCATCAGCTTCGAAATGATGACCTTTCCTGAAGCCGGTTCAGGTTGACCATTCAGATTGGTGGTTTTGATTTTAATTTCCCTGAATTCACTTTTGTCAATCGTTTCAGAAAGCCCAAGATCAACTTTTAATGCGATGCTGCTCACCTCAACTGAGGTTGATTCTGTTTGTGTTTCACCGCTGATATCAGTTACGTCAGCATAAACCATATACCTGAAAGATGGCTGGTGCTTTTCGGAAACCGAATGATCCGGAATGGCTGTGAATACAATTGTAAAATTCCCATCCTGGTCTGTTACAGTTGTTCCCTGGGCAATTTCCATCTGGGGTTGTGATGGAAAATAATCGAACCAGAAATATCGCCAGGGGAAATAAGTATGACGAACCACCCGGTATTTAACTGATGCCTGATCTATGGCATTTCCGGCATAAGCTTTTGCAGAACCGGTTACCGTAACTGGTTCATTCAATTTATAGCTTCCTTTCAGCGGATTGAATGTTACTTCGAAAGTCGGTCGCTTATATTCTTCCACCTGAACACTTACCGAACCGCTTTCATTTTTGATTGTCATTGAACCATTCAGCACACCAGAAGGAGCAGTAAAAGTTCCATTGAATGATCCGTATTCATTTGTCGTTAATACCATTTCAGAGACTTTCTGGTAGTTAACATCCATGAATTCAACTGTGGTTTTGAATCCCGTTTTAACAGAATATTGATCCTTAAATTTATCAATTACAATTCCTTTGAAATAAACGGTTTGACCGGGACGGTAAATAGACCTGTCGGTAAAAAACCAGGTTCGGGTTTCTTTTCTTTCTTCGGGTGGATAATATCCTGAATGATAATACTGATCGCCTGTAACAAGCTTGTCACCTTTTAAAGTGAATTCAAGTGAAAATGAATTTGCGTGGGCATTGGCGTCAAGCGCAGGAATTTCAAAAGAACCTTTAGCATCTGTAATAAAATTTCCACCTTCCTGGTATTCATATTTTCTGGTCCTGTAATCGTATTGCCGGTAAAACATTTTGACATTTACATTTGGGAGAGCAACGCCGGATTCTCTGTCAAGAACATAAAACTTATAACCGGCCTTATCCTTGCTTTGGCTGATATAACTAATGTTGGAAATCCAGAAGGAATCAAAAGCTGTCAAACTGCTATCCGGAAGAAACTCTTGCGTGGTACTGGCAAGAACAACATAATATCCAAGCGGCAAAGCCGGCATTTTAACTTCAGTTTTATGGTTTTGCAAATCACCGTCATCCGGAATATCAACTGACCATGATTGCTTCGCAGGATAAGAAAGATATTTAACTAAAAGATCGCGGGTGTTTTGGTACTCATTCCTGAAATTTCTTTCTTCATTGTAATCGAGCTGAATGATTTTAAACCAGAGTTTAGGTGTATTTCTGAAATCAACCAGTGCCAGGAATGGTTTGTCCGGAACATTCACACTTTCCATAGTAAGTTGCAGGCTTTGTCTTTCAAGTTGCTGCTGCAGAACTTTACAATTCTGAGCACCATCAGTTTGCGGGATATTTTTCAATTACATTTTTACATTTATCAAAAGCTTTCTTTTTATCCCATTTATGCTGATCAGAAACCTTTGGATTATAAAGATCGCCAAGCCTCGAATACTCTTCGGCAATTTTGTATCCGGTCATTGCAATTGCCGGATTGGAAGAATATTTCTTTTCCTGGGAAAGTAATGCATTTAGGTATAGACTGTCTTTTATTTCAAGGATTGAATTATCCCTGACAAAATCGAGGCGGATGAGGTCGGCATCAATGAGCGCAGTCGGATCTTTGTCATTGAGATGAAAAGAAATCAGATCCTGCAGAATTTCAACTGCATAAAATTTAAGTGAAAGCGTATCCTTTGTTTCAATTTTCAATCCTGTAAATTCGGCTGCTTTGGAAAAATAGTTTTCGCTGTCAAGTTCAAAACGGAAAGCCGGTTGTATAATTGAAGATTCATCATTTCTGAAAAAATCCAAAGCCCTGTGAGCGAGAAAATCGTAAAGGGTCGGACGAAATATTTTTGAGTCCTTTTGTGTCTCAAGGATGACATCATAATCTTTCAGGCTGATACTTTTAAGGGTTTCTGACTCATTGAGTGATGAAAGGTAATTTTCGATCACCGCATCGAAGAAGGGTTTTCAAATCCCAGGTCCGGATATCCTTTTTATCAACATTGATGGCCGTTGTCCGGTCCATGAATTTATACCGGTTAGCCTGGTAATATCGCCAGTAAAGGTCTGCTTCAATGGAATACAGAATTTGTTTTACCGGTGTTCCCGATTTCTGAATGACCGATTCAATATCCTGTATTGTCGTTTCCATGAACTCTTCCTGGAAATCAGCCTTTAGCTTTATTTTATAAAGGGTGGATTTAATAAATTGCGGGTGGTTGGATTCCTTTTGCGCCTTTGAATAAATCACATCAACCAGATCAAGTGCTGACTTTGGCAAACCTACGCCGACCAGAGAATCCACTTTTTTCCAATCCTTGTCATAGTCATCATATTCAGGAGATTTCATCATTGAGTTGGATTTATTTTGGGAAACAAAAAACACTGAAAGGCTGCTAGCAACTATTGCCAGACCAAGCAACCCAAAAATGAGAATAAGTCTTGTTTTCATTATAAACAATTTTTTAAAATTTTAAATTCATTTGTGGAGTTATAAATCATTTCAATTGTTATGCCTATTTAGCCATATAGATGTTAGTTCATTAAAAATTCCATAATCAATCTTTGAAAATCTTTGAAACATAGGATCGGGTATTATCGCCATATGGATTTGTAGTGAAGATTACCGTGAGATTACCTAATTTCTTCGCATAAACATCTTTAATGAAAGGACTGACGCAAAAATTAAATCCTTTTGGGTAAGTTTCTCTAAATTTAGCAATTGTATCAATTGTGAATTTTTCGGGATTTATTTTGCATTCAATGGTATCAGCATAATTATTTACCCTGCTTACAATAAAATCTATTTCTTTTCCTGACTTATCTTTCCAATAATAAATATCAGTTTCTGTGGTTGTTGACCTGAGAGTATCAAGTACAAGATGTTCCCAAAGAATGCCTCGGTCTTCATCCCGGATTGTATCCCAGCTTTGATAAAATGTAATAAAACCAGTATCGAAAGAATAACACTTTGGTCTTTTAACAATTTCGCGCTTACCACCTCCATAAAACGGCTGAAGCATAAAAACAGCATGAGCAACCTGCAAAGCTTCCAAATGAGCCATAACAGTAGGTCTGCTTAAGCCGCTTAACTTTGATAATTGAGAATAATCAATCATTCCGCCACTTTGCTGTAAAACTAATTTAAGTAGATTAAGAAATCCCGTTCTGTTCCTGATATTAAAAAGTTCCTGTATATCCCGGGCATAAAAACTGTTAATCCATTCTGAATAAAATTCAGGATCTTTATCAGTAGAAAGCAGTTGCTCCGGAAGACCGCCGTTCAATAATCGCTTATCAAGATCATTAATTCCAAAACTCCCCTGACATTCTTCCCATAAAACCGGTGATAGATATAAATTGGACTTTCTTCCGGTCAGGCTATCTTTAAATTTTTTTGTTGCGCTAAGGGTAGATGAGCCTGTAGCAATTACTTTAATTGACGGAAATTCATCAGCAGCTATTTTTAGCAAGTTGCTGGGATCTTTTAACTGGTGAATCTCATCGAAAATGACAACTTTTCCGGGAGTAATATTTTGCAAAAAAAATTCAGGTTCTTCTAGTTTCCGTTTGACTGAAGGAAGATCGCAATTTAAATATTCTGCACCATCAAACATCTTACAAATAGTTGTTTTACCAACTCTTCTTACACCGGAAAGCCATACTATTGGCCGGTTATTCCAGGCATTGTATATTTTTTTTATCCAGAGATGACGCTTTACCATTGCAATTATATTTTACATTTAGACGCCCAAATGTAATATATATTTTCATTACATCGGAAATTATTATTGAATATTTTTTGAGAAATCATTCAAACTTCTCAAGCAAAGAAGTCATTGGATTGGCCAGCCCTTCATATTCCATCAGTTCGGCTTTTACATTGCCGATAACTACAGCCGAAACGCCTAACACCGGAATATGGTTTTTGTCGTCGGTTACCCAGAGGGTCATAGGGTATTTGTCTGAAAAAACTTCTCCAGTAGCCATTCCTGGCTTGAAACGCAGACACCGAAACTTACCGAGTTCAATTTTAATGATCTCTTTCCCCTCATAAACGATGGCTGAGGTATAAACCGAATCATCAAGGAAAAAATTGACAGGAAGCAAGTCTCCAACCTCAAGGGTATCTGAATTAAAGGTTCTGGCAAAATAAACTGCTGAAATGAAATCCTGGGTGTATTTTGGGATTGGTTTGGTTTTTGACCGGGTAGTTACAATGTTGTTGATATGATCGAACTTATACTCATCATCCTTTTTATAACCGCCTTCACGGGTTCGGCGCTCAAAATAATGAGGAGCAATAAATTCTTTATCAACATAAGAATCAAACTGATCATGAACCTTGAAAAACCAATTGAACATTCCTTTCGACTGACCTTCTGTATCGATGTGATAAACCTTACGATCATTGTATTGCTGGTCCGTATCCTTCACTTCCATGATCCCGATACCTGCTGTAACTTTTCCGGTTAGCCAGGCATCATAATAAAACCTGTACTGAAGTTTTTCACCCGTCCTGAATGCCTCATTTTTAAATTGCCGCCAGGGTTCCTGGGCAACTAATCCCTGAGAAATTGCTACGTACAAACCGATAAAAACACTAAACCGCAAGAAATTTCTGTGGATTATATTTAATGTATTCATTCATTTGCGGCTAATAATCATAGTTTAATTTATAAACTAAGAATGCACAATGTTTATTATCTTATTGGGAACAATGATGACCTTACGGATTTGTTTTCCTTCTGTCCATTTCTGAGTCCCTTCGGCAGCCAGAACCTGTTTTTCAATTTCCTGAACCGATAATGATTTTGATAATTCCAGCTTGAACCTCATTTTTCCGTTAAATGAAACAGGATATTCAAACGAATTCTCCTGAATATACTCCTCTTTAAATTCCGGGAAAGAAGCATATGAAATACTTGGAGGATTTCCAAGGACTTCCCATAATTCTTCTGCAATGTGTGGAGCGTAAGAAGCCAGCAAAACAACCAGGTCTTGCAGAATTTCCTTTTTGTGACATTTGAGTTCAGTAAGTTCATTTACGCAAATCATAAACTGGCTAACCGCCGTATTAAATGAAAACCGTTCGATGTCATCCTGCACTTTCTTAATTGTTTGATGAAGTATTTTCAGTTCTTTACTCTCAGGCTTTTCGCTGGTAATGATCAATCTGGCATTCTCATCATAAAATAGTCTCCACAATTTTTTCATGAAGCGATAAACGCCTTCAATTCCTTTTGTATCCCATGGTTTATGACTTTCGAGCGGACCAAGGAACATCTCGTACAAACGGAAAGTATCAGCACCATAATGGTTGATCAAATCATCCGGGTTGACAACATTGTGCTTCGACTTGGACATCTTTTCTACTTCCCAGCCACACATGTATTTTCCATCTTCCAGGATAAATTTAGCGTTTCAAACTCGGCTCCATTTTTTAAAGCTTCCATCAAGACATCATTATCAACCATATTTACATCCACATGAATGCATCAGTATAAAATTCACGCCGGGATAATTTTTCGATACAAAAAGGAAATTGCCAAGGCTTCTTTTTAATAAAGAAGGAACTTCTTTCCTTTAAGCACGATGATTCGTCCATACATTTCATATCCAAAAATCACGGATGGGATCAATAAAAGCTTAGCCTTTTTCCAAAGCATATTCTTCGTAAGGATCAGCGACTTTTTTCAAAGACTGCTGCCTCTTTACCTCATGATGAGCCTGGCTTCTTCACTGTAAAAATCAAATTTGCGATTTCCGTCACGAAAATCACGGATAAAGGTACACCTAATTTTCGATCTTTCAGGTTTTCCCAAAGGAGATATTCAGCCATTTTTTCCAGGTTTGCCCTGTAACAAAATTCGACCTGCCCTGATTTTCCCTGGTTGATCAGCTTTTTAAATGGTTCTTCCTCGCAAACCAATCCAAGGTCGTATAGAAACATATTCCAGAAGCGACTGTAGATCAGGTGGCCGGTGGCATGCTCATCACCGCCGAGGTAGAGATCAATATCACGCCAGTATTCATTGGCTTCTTTCGAAAAGTATGCTTTGCTATTCCCGGGATCCATATACCTTAGATAATATCCGCTCGATCCTGCAAAACCAGGCATCGTATTGGTTTCGAGCGGATAGCCTTCTTTGGTCTTCCAGTTTTTTGCACGTGGCTAAAGGCGGCTCACCCGATTCGGTTGGCAAATATTTGTCAACCGGCGGAAGTTCAAGCGGAAGTTCTGATTCATCCAGCGGATAAGGCATTCCATCCTTGTAATAAATTGGAAAGGGTTCTCCCCAATAACGCTGCCGGCTGAAAATTGCATCCCGAAGCTTAAAGTTTACTTTTCCAAAACCTAATTTTTCTTTTTCAAGATATTCTATAGTTTTTCGAATTGCGTCTTTTACTTCCATTCCGGAGATAAATCCGGAATTGATCATCTTTCCTTCTTTTGCATCATACGATCCTTCCCAGTCTGCCGGATCAGATGATTCTTCTCCTTCCTTTGCCACAACCTGAATGATGGGCAATTTAAAATGTTTTGCAAAAGCAAAGTCACGGCTGTCATGCGCAGGAACAGCCATGATGGCACCGGTTCCATAACCGGCAAGCACATAATCAGCAATCCAGATTGGTATCTCTTTCCCGTTCACAGGATTGATGCCATAAGCACCTGTAAACTTGCCGGTGATTTGCTTTACTTCAGCCATTCGTTCAACTTCAGAACGGTTTTTTGCCCATGTAATATATTTTTCAACCTCTTCCTGATTATCTGGTGTTGTGATCTGTGAAATAAGTTCATGCTCAGGAGCAAGAACCATGAAGGTTGCTCCCCAAAGCGTATCAGGGCGGGTGGTAAAAACTTCAAGGATGTCTTCATGCCCTTTTATTTTAAAAAAAACTGCCCCACCTTCGCTTCGTCCGATCCAGTAACGCTGCATTTCCTTGAGCGACTCAAACCAATCTATTTTATCAAGTCCGTCGAGAAGCCGCTGAGCATAAGCCGTAATCCGGAGCGACCATTGTTTCATCAGTTTCCGCTCAACCGGATGGCCGCCTCTTTCAGAAACACCGTTCACTACTTCATCATTGGCCAGCACGGTTCCGAGAGCAGGGCACCAGTTGACCCAGGTATCTGCCAAATAAGCGAGGCGATAATTCATCAAGATTTGCTGCTGCTCTTTTTCCGTTTTACTTTTCCATTGAGATGCGGTAAAAAAATCTGTCGGGTCGCAGGCTGCATTGAGCTTCTGGTTTCCATTCTTTTCAAATTCCTTAACAAGAGCATCTAATGGTTTCAGCTTTATTTGTTGCTTTATTATACCAATGTTTGAAAAGCTGGATAAAAGTCCATTGAGTCCATTTATAATAATTTGGATCGGAAGTTCTTACCTCACGGTCCCAGTCGAATGAAAAACCAATCCTGTCGAGTTGTTCACGGTAACGCTGGATGTTCTTTTCGGTAGTAATTGAAGGATGTGTCCCTGTCTGAATGGCATATTGCTCAGCCGGCAATCCATAAGCATCATATCCCATGGGATGAAGGACATTGAACCCTTTCAGCCTTTTATACCTTGAATATATATCCGAAGCAATATAACCGAGCGGATGACCAACATGCAATCCAGCCCCTGAAGGATAGGGAAACATATCGAGGACATAGTATTTGGGTTTGCTGTGATCGATTGTACTTTTGAAAGTCTTATTCTCAGCCCAGAATTTCTGCCACTTTTTTTCTATTTCGAGGTGATTGTATTCCATTATTTTATTTGAAAATTTGCATAAATGACTCAGAAAACCCTCTGAATCAAAGAGCGGCAAAAATAGGAAAATTTTGCTTCCCTGAACTGATCACAGGAAGGCTAATTACAAGGATAGTAGCTTATTTATTCGATTTTAACCGATTGGAGATAATCTCCGAAATCCTGTCAATTCCAATCCTGTCTTGCTTCATGGTATCTCTTTCACGGATGGTAACGGTATTATCCTGAAGCGTCTGATGATCAACTGTAATACAATATGGCGTTCCAATGGCATCCTGCCTGCGGTAGCGTTTACCAATCGAGTCTTTTTCTTCGTAGAAACACATGTAATCGTATTTCAGCTTGTCAAAAATTTCCAATCCTTTTTCAGGCAATCCGTCTTTTTTTACCAATGGTAAAACAGCCGCTTTGATTGGAGCTAAAAACGGGGGAATTTTCATCACCACCCGATCCGAACCGTCTTCCAATTTTTCTTCCTGGTAAGCATAGCTTAAAACCGCAAGGAAAGTCCGGTCGAGCCCAATGGAAGTTTCCACAACATAAGGAACATAGCTTTCATTGAGTTCGGGATCGAAATACTGGATTTTTTTTCCTGAATATTTTTGGTGTGAAGCCAGGTCGAAATCAGTCCGGGAATGAATTCCTTCGAGTTCTTTAAATCCAATCGGGAAATTGAATTCGATGTCGAATGCAGCATTGGCATAATGAGCAAGTTTATCATGCTCATGGAAGCGGTATTCGGTTTCAGGAATTCCCATGCCGAGGTGCCATTTCATCCGTTCCTGTTTCCAGTATTCAAACCATTTCAGTTCTTCACCCGGCTTCACAAAGAACTGCATTTCCATTTGTTCAAACTCCCGCATCCTGAAAATAAACTGGCGGGCAACAATTTCATTCCTGAATGCTTTGCCGGTCTGAGCGATACCGAATGGAATCTTCATCCTTCCTGTTTTCTGAATATTAAGGTAATTCACGAAAATTCCCTGTGCTGTTTCTGGTCGGAGAAATATCTGGTTTGTATCTTCGCTTAATGAACCCATTTGAGTTGAGAACATCAGGTTAAACTGACGAACTTCTGTCCAGTTTTTCGAACCTGAAATCGGGCAGGCAATTTCCAAATCCTCAATCAGCTTTTTTATGTCATCCAGGCGGTTTTCTTCCATTGCTGGATAGAGCCGGTGCTTGATTGTATCAATTTGCTGCTGGTATTCCATTACCCTCGGGTTCGTGGTAACATATTGATTTTGATCAAAAGTTTCCCCGAAACGTTTTGCGGCTTTCTCAACTTCTTTTGCAATTTTCCCTTCAATTTTTGCAATGTGGTCTTCCACCAGCA
This sequence comes from uncultured Bacteroidales bacterium, assembly GCA_963705185.1. Classification (GTDB taxonomy): domain Bacteria; phylum Bacteroidota; class Bacteroidia; order Bacteroidales; family JAADJA01; genus JAADJA01. The sequence continues at coordinate 114,571 of CAVPJF010000037.1, read as the reverse complement.
CATCGGCCCGGTATCTTTTTTTCGAATCCTTGTTATCAATCATCGGATCGTTGAAAGCATCCACATGTCCCGATGCCTTCCATACTGTTGGATGCATGAAAATTGCAGCATCCAGCCCAACAATGTTTTCATGATGCTGAACCATGGATTTCCACCAATAATTCGCGGATGTTATTCTTTAAGTTCAACACCATACTGCCCGTAATCGTAAGCAGCGCTTAATCCATCATAAATCTCGCTCGATGGAAAAACAAACCCATACTCTTTGGCATGGGCAATGATTTTTTTAAAAAGTTCTTCGTTATTTGCCATGGCGCAAAATTAAATGAAAAGAATAATGTTCAAAGGAAAACTTATAAAGGCAGATAAAACCTTTGGAATTAGGGTAATGTGTTTTTAAACTGGTTGTAGGAATCTTCAAAATCCCCGCCAATTTTTCCGCCAAGAAGTTCCCAGGTTTCGATAATTTTTTCATAACGGTTATCCGGATGAGGATGAGTACTTAGGAACTCAGGTGGCTGAGGGCTTCCATCCATTTTGAGAAAAAAGCCCCCTAACTCCGCGGGCATCATAAGCTGTATTGTAGAGGTATTTAACACTGTATTCGTCCGATTCATATTCTGCATCCCGGCTAAATGCAAGGGTTGCAACTCCTGCAGCAAGGTCGGCGGCTATCTGAGCCAACTGACTCTGATTATTACCCAAAACAATCCCAAGCAACAATTGAATTCCATAAGCTTTGGTTAATTGATCAGTAGAATGACGGCGGTCGGCGTGAGCCATTTCGTGCCCAAGCACTCCGGCAAACTGCGCTTCGTTATCGAGAAATTTTATAATTCCGGTATATACACAGATGTATCCTCCGGGTGCGCAAAATGCATTGAGTACTGAATCATTTTTAATAATGTCTACTTTCCAGTCGAATTTATCGGCATACTTTAAGATCGCCTGATTCCAGTATCGAATCCCTGATCCTGTAAATATGCTGGTAGGCAGCGGCATATTGAGTTTCACTCAGCAATGGATAATCAGCAGGATTGGAATGAATTTCATCCCTCATTTGCGCTCCGAAAGCGATGTCATCCTGCACCGAAAAAATATTAATTGTGTTATCGCATTTTCATCTTTAGAGCAACCAATAATAATAGTTGACAAAATCAAAATCAAATAAAGAAAGCAGATGTCGTTTCATTTTCATATAGTAATCAATTAGGAATAATTAGTTTGTAAAGAAATCAAGAATATTTCCCAACTGGTTGCTTTCAGCTGCAAAAAATTCGGTGTACTTGCATTGCGTGCAGGTTACGGTTGTAAATTTCCTGTTCTGGATATTGAAAAGTTTGGTCAGAAAACTCCCGGTTGTCCTTGCTTCTCCGGCTTCAAAATGCTTGTTCCCGCATTTAGGACAGGTATATTTTAAATGTTGCATTATTACGATTTTAAATGATTGACAAAATTAAATAAATTGCATTTAACTAATTGGATACTTTATCATTTAACGATTTAAAACCTTCACCTATTATTTCGTTGGCATTAATCACCGTCATAAATGCACTGGGATCGGTTTTATGGATAAATTCCTGCAGCATGGCAACTTCCCTTCTGTTTACAACGGTATAGATAATAGTCCTGTCCTTGCCATTATACATTCCTTTCCCCTGGATGAAAGTCCCTCCGCGATTAAGGTCAACAATAATCTTATTCCGGATTTCCTCAGCTTTTTCCGAAATGATAAACAAAGTCTTGTCATAGCTGATACCTTCAAGAACAACATCTATTACTTTACCTGTAATAAAAATGACGATCAATGAATACAGGGGAATTTTCCAGTCCTGAAAAGCAGCAAATCCAACAAAAACTATTGCAGAATCTACAAGGATCATAAGTTGGCCCAAAGGCAACCGTGTATATTTGGCGATGATCATTGCCACAATATCCGAACCACCCGAAGTGGCCTTGGCCTTAAAAATCAAACCTAAACCCAATCCTACCATCACTCCACCAAAAATGGAGGACAGCAAAGCATCATTTTCTACAAGTGGTTGCTCGCCCCATAAATAAGTTAAGGAATCAACAAAAACCGCAGTAAATACAAAGCCAACAACAGTTTTAACACCAAACCGGGGTCCAAGAATTTTTATACCAATCAGGGTTAAAGGAATATCGAAACAAAGTGCAATTAAACCGACCGGGGTTCCGAACAGGTGATGAAGAACTATTGAAATACCGTACACACCTCCAGGAACAATTTTATAAGGGGTAATAAATAAAACAAACCCTGAAGCCATAATAAATGCCCCTATAATTATGAGGGTATACGAGATAAACCATTTTTTGGAAAACAGCTTTTCCTTTACGATAAATGTCATATTTTTAATTCTTTAAAATTTACAATTCTCAATAAAAAGTCTGCAAAATTAATTTTTTACTGGTTATAATATTCCAATTTTCAAAATGAATACAGCCATTTTAGTAATGTTAATTTTTAATTGTCAAAGGCAACTTTTTCAACAATACGTTTGTCTTAAAACTCAAATGTTGATTTTCGAAAAAAGATTTATTAAAGACTAATATTCAGATTTTAACGTTTTTCGGATTAAACATTTTTTGCATGAAAAGGGTTTATTTACTAACAATTACAATATTGAAGTTTACCCTGGTCAAGTTAGTCCATATTTGTGTATGATTGAAAAATTCAGTAAATTAATGGCATTTATAGGTAATTTGCAGCACTTATTTTTTTGATATTAATATTTTATGTTAATTTAGCCACCTTTTTAGCATGCAAATAACTCGGATGAAAATACGCAAAAGAGCCTTACTACTTGTTTTACTGGTCTTTCCATTTGCAATGGTGAATGCTCAGCAGGAAGCACAATTTGTGCACAATATGTTCAACGGCATATTTTTAATCCCGGTTTTGCAGGTTCTATCGGAGGCATTAGTGCCATCGGTCTTGCCCGACAGCAATGGGTTGGTTTTAAAGATGGAGAAGGCAACAAAGTGGCTCCAAATACTTACACCCTAAGTATTCATTCTCCGCTAAATTTTCTTCATGGAGGAGTTGGATTGAATGTATACTCCGATAAATTAGGATTTCAGAGTGAAATTGGCGTTAAAATCATGTATGCTTACAGGATGGATATAGGGATGGGAAACTTAGGTATAGGTGTGCAGCTTGATTTTTTAAATAGTACCATGGATTTTACAAAACTGCGCGAAGGTGCTACACACCCTGATGATCCGCTGCTGCAGGGAGGTAAAGATAGTGATATGGTTTTTGACTTTGGATTGGGTGTTCAATACTTAGTTCCCGAAAAGTTTTATGTTGGTTTTTCAGCCATCAAGAATTTTAGAATCGGAAAGCACTAAGTTATATTACGAATACAAAAGGCATTATTATCTATCCGCAGGTTATGAATGGGCATTCCCAAACAACCCGTCGTTCGTAATAGAACCGTCGCTGCTTGTAAAATCTGATGCGGTAAAAACTCAGTTTGATCTAGCCGCATTGCTAAAATACAATAATAAAGTATGGGGTGGCGTTTCCTATAGCAGTTTACGGGTATTGGATCCTTTTTCAGTTCTTCTGGGATTTAGTATCAAAGATATAATGATTCGGTTATGCTTACACAATACCTACCTCAGCTATAGGTAGCGGTGGAAGTCATGAAATAATGGTTGGATATAACTTCAAAATAAATATGGATAAAGGGAGAAGAAGTTACAGAAATACCAGATTCTTATAATTTTAACGAAACTTTTCAGTAGTTTATAAGTAAAAAATTTGATAATCTTTTTCATTAAGAATAAAATCAGCTAAAAATATGAAAAGAGTTCTTTTTTATCTGGCCGCTTTAATTCTTTTAGGTAGCTGTGGAAGTTCAGGAAATGGTGAACTTATCGGTGTACAGGAAAGAAAACCGTTTTATCAACCTATGCCTTTTGGGATGGCATACATTCCACTGGGAAGTTATACCATGGGTGTTGGGGATGAAGATGAGGCCTATGCCCTGGTTCATCAACCCAAGACAGTAACAATTACTGCCTTTTACATGGATGAAACTGAAATAACTAATAATGAATACCGGCAGTTTGTATATTGGGTAAGGGATTCAATCGCCCGGGTATTGCTGGGAGACATTTTACCAGAAGATTATCTGGTTGAAGAAGATAAAAAAACCGGAGAAATATTTGATCCTCCTTTCCTAAACTGGCAAACAGGAATAGACTGGCAAGGTGAAGAGGAAAAAGATGTGCTTGAGGAGATGTTTCTCCCTGAAAATGAAAGGTATTTCAGAAAAAAAGAAATTGATACCCGAAAACTAAATTATGAATACTATTGGGTAGATTTAAAAGCTGCTTCTAAAAAAGATTTTACAAAAGAGGGCAACCAGCAGGCAGGTTCTCTGGCAAATCGTCCGCAAGGCTTGCAGGACAGATCGGTTTATGTAAGAAAAGAATTGATCAATGTGTATCCGGACACATTGGTTTGGTTATTTGATTATTCTTATTCATTTAATGAACCGTTAACTCAAAAATATTTCTGGCATCCGGCCTATGATAACTATCCGGTTGTTGGGGTAAACTGGAGACAGGCAAAAGCATTTTGTGTATGGAGAACACAACTTAAAAACACTTACCTTGCACAAAAAAACGGAGAGGCTAATATTCATGACTACCGGCTCCCGACTGAAGCAGAATGGGAATGGGCAGCAAGAGGAGGTCATGACTTCAATCCCTATCCATGGGGAGGTCCCTATACAAGAAACGACAAAGGTTGCTTCCTTGGCAACTATAAACCTTTAAGAGGAAATTATTCTGATGATGGAGGTGCAACCCCCATCATTGCTGCCCATTATCCTCCCAATGATTGGGGACTTTATGATATGGCCGGAAACGTAGCAGAATGGACCTCTGATGCTTTTGATGAATCTTCCTATAATTTTACCTGGGATCTAAATCCACAATACACATATAATGCTGACGATAATGATCCTCCCGTGCTTAAACGCAAAGTTGTCAGAGGCGGCTCATGGAAAGATATCAGGTATTATATGCAGGTAGCATCCCGTACATATGAATATCAGGATACAGCCAAATCATACATCGGATTCAGGTGTGTCCAACCTTATCTGGGCAGGCAAATGGATGACAATCCTTCAAAAGCCTCGCATATTTATAATAAGTAATTCAATCCACAAAAATCATAGTATTAATCAATTATTAAATTTATTAAAATCTAATCATGGGATTAAACAATATTGTTAAAAGCAGGGGGTTTAAAAATTTTATGGCCAAGCTTTATGGCTGGGGCGCTGCTGTTGTGATCTTAGGAGCACTTTTTAAAATCAACCATTATCAGGGATCTGATATCATGTTGATGGTCGGATTGGGAACAGAATCTATTATCTTTTTCTTCTCCGCTTTCGAACCACCACACGTTGAGCCGGATTGGAGTCTTGTTTATCCGGAATTGGCCGGAATGTATCATGGCATTGTCGATGAATTTGATGAACCCAATTCCAAAAAATTAGGATTAACTGGAGATCTTGATAACATGCTGGCTGATGCTAAAATTGGACCTGAATTAATAGAAAGCCTCGGTAAAGGACTGAAGAATCTGAGTGAAAGTACACACAAGCTTAGCGATGTTTCGAATGCGACAGTTGCAACCAATGAGTTTACTGAAAGAGTAAAAGGAGCTTCCAAGTCGGTAAGTACCTTGACTGATTCTTATAATAAGCAATCGGAAAACCTAAGCAAAGATATTTCTGCCTCGGAGGAATATGTTAAATCTGTAAAGAACGCTGCTGGTTCAGTGACCAATCTTACAAATGCTTATACAAAAGCATCCGATTCGCTGAAAATTGATATGAATATTACCGAAGGGTTTGCTGAAAGCGTTAAAGCGGTTACACATTCGGCTAACAAACTTGCAGAAAATTATACTAAATCTGCTCAAATCGTTTCACAGTCTGCTGAAGCACTTGATTTCAGTGCATTAAAGGAAAAAAACTACAACGAACAACTGAATAAGATCGCTCAAAATCTTGCCTCACTCAATGCAGCCTACGAAAAACAATTACAATATTCACATAATCAGGCTGAAACTTCCGGTAAACTCCAGGAAACATTTGAGAAATTTATTACAAACCTAAACAGCACCATCAATAATACCTCGAAATACCAGGAAAATATTTCAGTATTAAATAATGTATTTCAGAGCCAGCTGAAAGGCACAAATGAACATGTTGAGGCTACAGCCAAGCTTAAAAACACGCTGACTGATCTGCTAACTAAAATCAATGACTCAGCAAATAAAACACTTACCTATAATACCGAACTAGATAATCTGTCGAAGAAAGTGGCCTCTCTCAATACCGTTTATGGAAATATGCTTTCAGCAATGAATGTAAAATCAGAAAGTTAACAGGTTAATGAAATTTTAAATTCGAAAAACTTAAAACAAGAAGAGTAAATGGCTGGATATAAGGAAACCCCGCGGCAAAAGATGATAGCCATGATGTATTTGGTATTGACTGCTTTGCTGGCATTGAATGTTTCGCGGGAAATTTTAAGTGCTTTTTTGGTTGTTAATGAAAGTATGGAAACAACTAACAAGCAGTTTTCTGCCAAGGTTGATGAGGTTTATTCGGATTTTGAAAAACAATATACTATCAATCCCAACAAAGTTGAAGAATACTGGAATAAAGCAAAAGAAGTCAGGAATCTGTCGAGTGAGATGGTTAAATATATTGATGGTTTGAAAGCAAATGTAATATCAGTTACAGAGCGCATTCCGTTAGAAGCCGCCGACACAATCAGATTGCAATATGTCCAAAAGAAGGATAACTATGATGCACCAACCAATTATTTCATGGGTTCTGATACCAAAAAGGGCGAGGCCGAAACGTTATTATTGAGGATCACAGAATATAAACAGCAACTCCTGAAAATGATCAGTGAAAAAGACAGGGAGGGATTTGAGTTAGGGCTAAAAACAGATGGCGAATATAAAGATCGCGACGGCAACGAGGAATCCTGGCAAAGGCATCATTTTTATCGCACGATTCTGGCGGCTGATATTACCATCCTGAATAAGTTGATTACAGAGGTTTATAATGCTGAAACAAATGTTGTAAATTATCTATATTCCTCCATTTCTGCGGAAGATTTTAAATTCGACCAGGTAAGTGCAAAGGTTATCCCAAATAGCAATTATGTTTTTCAGGGAGATAAATACAGGGCTGAAATATTAGTTGCTGCTTACGATACAAAACAGAACCCTGAAGTATATGTGTTGGAAGGTTCCGATACTTTAACAGAGGCAGCATTTTCCCGGGCAACCCGCATTGAAGGTGAGAGCGGTACTGTTAAACTCGAGCTTCCTGCCAGTTCTGAAGGAACCAGAAAATATGCAGGCTTAATTCGTATGAAAACCCCCTGGGGTACTCCCAAAGATTATCATTTTCATCACGAATACATCGTAGCTAAACCGTCTGCAACTGTTTCTGCAACTAAAATGAATGTGTTTTACAGAGGGGTTGATAATCCGGTTTCCATTTCTGCCTCCGGGAAAGCAGATGCCCAGCTATATCCTGAAATTACATCCGGAAAAATTGTTCGTTCTGACACAGGCTGGGTAGTGAGGGATTTGCCATCAGAAGCTTTTGAAACTACTGTAAAAATTAATGCAGAAGATAATAAAACCAGAAAATTTATGGGTCAGCAAAAATTCAGGATTAAAAGATTACCTGACCCGCTCGCAAAAATTATTGGAGCTGAAGATGGGAAAGTTTCCATTAAAAAAATGCTCGCAAATGCTTTTCTGGTCTGTCAGTTACCCGATTATGTTGATTTTCAATATGACTTTAAAGTAACTTCTTTTACAATGTTTATCCCGCAGGGGGGTGGATATTTTGTAACAGAATTATCGGAAAGCCAGATGTTCACCGAAAAAATGAAAAGCCAGATTCAATCGCTTAAAAAGAATGATGTGGTCGTTTTTCGTGACATCAAGGTTAAAGGTCCTGAAGGACCCCGTAAAATCGAATCAATTAATATTACTATAAACTAATGGGAGGTTTTATGAGAACTACAATCAGCCTTTTAATATTTGTTGGCATCTTCCTTGGAATTTCGAATTTCACAGGCGCCCAGATATTGGATAGCCCGCGTGACGGAGTTTTTGATCAAATCCATTTGCAGGACAAAAAACCCATTCCTTACTACCCTGTAAGGGAAGCAGATGTTATCTGGCAAAAAAGAATATGGCGGGTCATGGACCTGCGTCAGAAAATGAACCAACCTTTCTATTATCCTGAGACACCTCAGAAAAACTGGAAAAACTTTATGACGGTTATCATGGATGCCGTAAGGGAAGGGACAATTACTGCCTATGATCCTACAAAGGATGATCAGTTTCTGGTTCCTTTAACTTATCAGGAAATTGAAAAGAAGTTTAACAAATCCGACACCGTTCCTATATTTGATCCTAACAATCCACAGCGTATTTTACGATATGAAGTGGTAAAAGAAGATTTTCGTTCAAATTCTGTTCAGAGGATAAAACTTAAGGAAGTCTGGTTTTTTGATAAACAGCGCTCTCAGATGGACGTCCGGATTCTCGGAATCTGCCCGGTCATTAATTTGTACGATGATAATGGAAATTACTTCGGTTTGGAGGAAATGTTCTGGATCTATTTCCCGGAAGCAAGGCCTGTATTTGCACAGTCAATTGTTTTTAACCGCAACAATGGCGCGGAAGAAAGAACCTATGATGAACTTTTCTGGAAACGGATGTTCGGAAGCTATGTTATAAAGGAAGAAAATGTTTACAACCGGGATATTACGGACTATGCTTCGGGAATGGATGCCCTTCTGGAGGCTGAACGGATTAAAAACGAACTTTTTGAATACGAACACGAGCTCTGGGAATTTTAGAGCCTGATCAAATAAATCAACTCCTCCTGTTCGGGGGAGTTTTTTTTTGCCCTTAGATGACCTTATTCTATAACTTTGTATCTTTCATTAAATTCGAATGAGATCTGTTGAACTTCTTGATACTCCCATTGAATTCCTTAAAGGGGTTGGGCCTGCAAGGGCTGATGTGCTGAAAAAGGAACTGGGCATTTTTACTTTCAACCACCTCCTCCACCATTTTCCATTCAGGTATGTCGACAGAAGTAAATTTTATAAGATCAATGAAATCAACAGCGATGCGCTTATATGTTCAGACTCAAAGGGCAGAATCATCCACCTTCAGAAAATCGGCAAACCAAGGTCGGAAAGGCTTGTGGCCATCCTGCAGGATGAAACCGGAGAAACAGAACTGGTATGGTTTAAAGGCATTAAATGGATCATTGAAAAACTTAAACTCAATGAGGAATATGTGGTTTTCGGGAAACCCGCACTTTTCAATAATAAATACAATTTTCCACATCCCGAAATAGAAGCTGTTTCTGATCAGAAAATTGATCTTGGCGAACAGTTGCAACCCTATTACCCTTCAACTGAAAAGCTGAAGGCCAAAGGACTCGACAGCAAAGGCATCAGCAAAATTATGCGAAACCTGCTGGTCCAGATAAAAGGATCCATTCCGGAAACGCTTTCAGTTCCAATCCTTGAAAGACTAAGATTTATTCCAAGGGAAGAAGCATTGCTCACTGTTCACTTCCCACCCGATCAGGAAATATTGGACAAAGCCAGGATGCGGTTGAAGTTTGAAGAACTTTTTTACATCCAGTTAAACCTGTTAAAACTTAAGCTTCTCAGGATCGAAAAAATAAAAGGACATAAATTTTCTGTTGTCGGGTCTTTCCTGAATAATTTTTATAAGAACAATCTTCCTTTTGAACTGACCAATGCACAAAAAAAAGTGATCCGTGAGATCAGGGCAGATCTGGGTTCGGGAAAGCAAATGAACCGGCTGCTGCAGGGTGATGTTGGAAGCGGCAAAACGCTGGTTGCTTTGATGTCGATGCTGATCGCACTGGATAATGGCTACCAGGCCTGCCTGATGGCGCCAACCGAAATACTTGCCAACCAGCATTTCAAAACCATTTCCCGGATGGTTGAAGGATTGGGAATCCAGGTTGATCTTCTTACCGGATCAACCAAAACCCAACAAAGAAAAGAACTTCACAGCCTTGTTGCAAAGTGGCGGATTGCATATCCTTGTTGGAACACATGCCCTCATCGAAGAAAATGTTCAGTTCAATAACCTTGGGCTGGTCGTCATTGATGAACAGCACCGTTTTGGTGTGGAGCAACGGGCAAAGCTCTGGAAAAAGAATACCATTCCACCTCATGTACTGGTGATGACTGCCACTCCGATTCCAAGAACGCTTGCAATGACCCTTTATGGCGACCTGGATGTTTCTGTAATTGATGAATTGCCTCCCGGCAGAAAACCTGTAAAGACCGTCCACTATTACGACAAGGACAGGCTGAAAGTATTTGGGTTCCTGAAAAACCAGATTGCCGCAGGCAGACAGGTTTATTTTGTTTATCCTCTGATCAATGAATCGGAAAAGCTGGATCTGAAATTCCTGATGGATGGCTATGAAGGCATTACCCGCGAGTTCCCCCTACCCGAATATGCCGTGAGCATGGTTCATGGGCAATTGAATGCAAAGGACAAAGATTTTGAGATGCAGCGCTTCATCCGGGGTGAAACCCAGATTATGGTTGCCACGACGGTGATTGAAGTTGGTGTGGATATTCCGAATGCCTCGGTGATGGTGATTGAAAATGCAGAGCGATTCGGGTTGTCGCAGTTGCACCAGTTGCGCGGCAGGGTTGGCCGGGGCGCCGATCAGTCGTATTGCATCCTGATGACAGGTTATAAAGTTACCAGCGAAGCGAAGCAACGGATTCAAACCATGGTGAAGACAACCGATGGATTCGAAATTGCCGAAGTCGACCTGAAGCTTCGCGGCCCCGGCGACCTGCAGGGAACCCAGCAAAGCGGTATCCTCGACCTGAAAATTGCCGACATCATCAAAGATGAAAAAATACTGAAGCTTTCGCGGAATATTGCATCCGAGCTGCTTACCGAAGACCCTCACCTTCAAATGGAGAAAAACATCCCGGTATTGAAGCAGTTTCGGTTCCTAAATAAAAATAAACCTAACTGGAGTTTGATCAGCTAAATTTTAGCCTATTCTATCTTCTTAAAATCTTACCTTTGCATCTTCTTTAAAAAATAGTGTTTCGATGAAAATTTCATACAACTGGCTGAAACAATATCTTGATTTTAATTTGTCGCCGGAAGAGCTTTCCCGTTTGCTTACCGATTGCGGGCTTGAAGTGGAAAGCCTGGAACCCTGGCAATCAGTTAAAGGCGGATTGAAAGGTGTGGTGATCGGTGAGGTGATAACTTGTGCCAAGCATCCGGATGCAGACAAGCTGAGTAATACTACTGTTGACATTGGCGGAGGACAAGTTTTCCCATCGTTTGCGGAGCACCCAATGTGGCTGCCGGGCAAAAGGTGGTCGTGGCAACTGTTGGAACCATCATTTATAAAGGAGAAGAAAGCTTTGAAATTAAAAAAGCAAAGATCAGGGGCGAAGTTTCGGAAGGGATGATCTGCGCTGAAGATGAACTGGGTCTGGGAACCTCTCATGCCGGAATCATGGTATTAAATCCTGATGCAAAAGTTGGAACACCCGCTGCTGATTATTTTCAAAGTTGAAAATGATTTTGTTTTTGAGATCGGACTTACACCCAACCGTACCGATGCTACTTCGCATATTGGCGTGGCACAGAGATATTAAAGCTGTGCTGGATAATATTGATTTTATTAAGAAAACTCAGGGCAACACGGTCGCTTAATTTGCCATCAGTTGAAAATTTCAAAACTGAAAATACCAATCTTGAATATTGATGTAGTGGTTGAAGATCCATTGCCTGTCCGAGGTATGCCGGGGTCACTGTTTCAGGGATAGAAGTAAAGGAATCACCTGACTGGCTGAAGAACCGGCTGAATGCAATCGGTCTTCGACCTATCAATAACATCGTGGATATTACCAACTATATTTTACACGAAACCGGCCAGCCGCTTCATGCTTTTGATGCGGCTGAAATAAAAGGTGGCAAGGTTGTCGTTAAAAAATTACCCAAAGGTTCAAAGTTCATTACCCTGGATGGAACTGAACGGGAACTTTCAGGCAACGACCTGATGATCTGTAATACTGAAGAAGGAATGTGCATTGGAGGTGTTTTTGGCGGGATCAAATCGGGCGTGACAGAAAAAACGAAGAATATCTTTATCGAAAGTGCTTACTTCGATCCGGTTCATATTCGCAAGACTTCAAAATACCACGACCTGCAAACCGATGCTTCGTTCAGGTTTGAACGCGGTGTGGATCCTGACATGACCATTTATGCACTTGAAAAGAGCAGCACTGCTGGTAAAAGAAATTGCCGGAGGAATGATCTCATCAGAAATTAAAGATGTTTATCCTCAACCCATCCCAAAGGCAAAGGTTGAAGTCGCCTGGAATAATATTGACAGACTGATTGGAAAATCCATCGGAAAAGATGTGATCAGGAATATTTTGCATTCATTGCAATTTCGAGATCATTACATGAAAATAGCGACGGACTTCAACTCGAAGTTCCTTCCTGTCGGGTGGATGTGACGCGCGAAGCAGATGTGATCGAGGAAATCCTGAGGATTTACGGATACAACAACATTGAAATTCCGGTTAAAGTCAATTCGTCCATTTCTCATTCGGTCAAACCCGATCCTGAAAACCTGCTTGGATTGCGATGAATTATCTTAAGCAGCAATGGTTTCAGCGAGATGATGAATAACTCGCTGACGAAGTCGGCTTATTATGAAAACCGGAAAGATTTTGATGCGTTCGCAAAGTGTCATGATCCTTAATCCGCTTAGCCGCGATCTGAATGTGATGCGTCAAACCTTGCTTTTCAGCGGACTGGAAACCATTCTTTACAACCTGAACCGTAAGATGAACGACCAAAAACTTTTTGAGTTTGGTAAGGTTTATAGGATAGCCGATAAAAATGCTTCAGATGTTATCAAAAAATACGATGAATCGAACCACCTTTCACTGTTTGTTACCGGCCGAAAAGAGAAGGAAAGCTGGTATAATCAGAACAATGAAGTGGATTTCAATTACCTGAAAGCTTATACATTCAACCTATTGAAAACGAATTGGGATTGACACCAATTCCTTTGATCATAAAAAAACTGAAAAAGAATACTTGTCGCAGGGTTGAGTTATTTTACTCCCAAAGGCAATCTTTCTTGAATTAGGTGTTGTTTCTGATTCTATTATTGAAAGAATTCGATATCAGGCAGCAGGTTCTTTATGCCGAAATTAACTGGGACCTTGTTTTGAAGCTGGTGAAAGGCAACAAAATCCAGTATCAGCCCATCCCTAAATTTCCAGAGGTAAGGCGTGACCTGGCTTTGCTGATTGATACTAAAATCACTTTCGAAGAGATCGAAAAGATTGCATACCGGACAGAGAATAAACTGTTGAAAAATGTCAACCTGTTTGATGTTTATGAAGGAAAGAATATTGAAGCGGGCAAGAAATCATATGCCGTGAGTTTTATTTTGCTCGACGAAGAAAAAACGCTTACTGATAAAGTGATCGAAAAAACGATGAACCGGCTGATGGAGGCTTATCAGAAAGAGCTGAATGCAGTGATCAGGTAAAAGGACATTCACAGCAGAGCAATTTATTCGAATGGCAACTAAATCCAAATCTTTGTCAATAATTTATAAAACCTTCAAAGGACTTGTAATTTTCTTTGGATGCATCAGTATCATCATGATCATCCTTAGTTTTACGACTGCACCTTTCTGGGGCTATTACTGGCTGGGAACTTCGGAGTGCAGCAATGAAATCAAACCTGATTATATCATTGTGATGGGTGGGAGCGCCATCCCCGGAAAATCAGGATTGATGCGAACTTATTATGCAGCAGTTGTTGCAAATCGATACCCTGAAGCCAGGATTATAATTTCATTACCTGGAGAAACACGATGATTCCTCCAGTTCCGTTAACCTGATGAAGAGAGAGCTTGAAATACGAAATGTGTCATCTGAAAGGATTTCATTGGAAACCAATGGAAAAAATACCCGTTACCAGGCACTTGAAGTGATTAAAATGATCTCTTCGACCAAGGAACCAGTGATTCTTGTAACCTCTCCTGAGCATATGCGTAGAGCAATCCTGACTTTCAGGAAAGCCGGATTTAAAAACATAAGCGGAATACCGGCTTTTGAACAAACAATTGACTTTGACCTGGTGTTTAACGATAAAGACCTTGGAGGAAGAAACAAATTTATTCCTGAAATAGGACATAATACTCAACTCAGATATCAATTCTGGATTCATCTTGAATATGAAATATTAATCATAAGAGAAATTGTAGCTTTGGGGTTTTATCATCTCAAAGGCTGGATATAAATCATTAATTTTTTTAAAGCGATATGGAAAGTAAAGAAAGACAGTATGCAGTAAGTCCGGAAGGAGAAAAATTTCCACTGCCATTGAAAAAGGACTATGATACCGAATTTAAACGGGTTGAAAAACTAGCCAAACAAGCCAAAGCCCAGGGCAAAGAAGTTGTCGTGGTGATGGGATTGGGATTTGTGGGTGTGGTAATGGCAGCCATCGTAGCCGACACCAAAGACAAGAAAGGTAAATATTCCAAATTTGTAATTGGGTATCAGCGCCCAAGTGTCAGAAGTTTCTGGAAAATCCCATTGGTGAATCGGGGCGAATCACCTGTAAAAGCTGAAGATCCTGAGGTAGATGAACTGATCGCCAGGACAGTGAAAAAAGCTAAATCGTTCGTTGCCACTTATACCAGCGATTGTCTGAAACTTGCTGATGTGGTTGTGGTAGATGTTCAGTGTGATTATGCAAAGCAAGACCTCGGAAATATGCGAACCGGTGATACCGATATGGCTGCACTGGAGGCTTCCATGAAAACCATTGGTGAAACCATTCCTCCCAAAGCGCTGGTTTTAATTGAAACCACCGTTGCTCCCGGAACCACTGAATTTGTAGCATGGCCAATCCTGAAAAAAGCATTTGCAAAACGTGGTTTAAAAGAAACTCCGCTTTTGTCACATAGTTTCGAAAGGGTGATGCCGGGTAAGGAATATGTTTCTTCAATTCGTGATTTCTGGAGGGTTTGTTCAGGTTGTGATGCAGAAGCCCGCAAAAAGGTTGAAAAATTCCTGCATGAAGTACTGAACACGAAAAAATTCCCTTTGACTGTAATGGACCGTCCGATTGAATCAGAAACCACCAAAATTGTGGAAAATTCCTATCGCGCTACCATTCTTGCTTTCATGAATGAATGGAGTTTGTTTGCCGAACGCAATGGCGTAGATTTGATCAAGGTGATCAAAGCCATTAAGATGCGTCCTACTCATAGCAACATGCTTTTTCCGGGTCCGGGTATTGGTGGTTATTGCCTGCCAAAAGATGGCGGACTTGGTTACTGGGCTTACCGTCATATTCTTGGTTTTGAAGATGGCGATGATGTTTTCAGGATTACTCCTACTGCCATTGATATCAATGATACCCGTGGATTGCATGTGGCAGAATTGGTGCGTGATGCATTAAGAAATATGGGTAAATACATTGCAGGTTCAACAGTGCTGATTGCAGGTGCAAGTTACCGCGAGGATGTTGGCGATACCCGCTATAGCGGCAGCGAAATGGTGGTGAGGAAGCTTACTGAAATGGGTGCAGAAATGCGTGTTCATGATCCTTATGTGGATCATTGGTATGAATTTGAAAACCAGGATGAAAGTCCGGAACACTCCTGGAGCAGATTCTTCCGCAACCAGGATCAACTGAAGGAAACTATTGTATTAAAAGATTTGCAAAAAGCATTGAAAGGCGCCGAAGCCCTGATCCTGGCCGTTCCTCATAAACAATACAAGGATCTCGATCCGGCTAAAATTGTGAAATGGGCAGGCGGACCCATTGCCATTGTAGATGCATTTGGAATTTTGTCTGATGATAAAATCAGAAAATACTTTGAGTTGGGTTGTGAGGTTAAAGCCCTCGGACGCGGGCATATCCAGCGGATTAAAAAAGAAGTAAAGAAAAGTTAGAAGTTCAACCCAATAATCCTGAAAATCCTTCCCTTGTAAAAGTGAAGGATTTTTTATTGGCCATTGAAATACTCTGCTTGTTATTGATTCCAGACATTATTAACAATAATTAAGACAATTTTGCAGTTTTTTGAGTAATTTTGTGCCACTATTCAGAAAGAAATCAAAATGGATGTTCAGGCAATAAAACAACGGTTCGAAATCATCGGGACATCTCCCCTGCTCGACAGGGCAATCGATATTGCCAGGCAGGTCGCTCCCACTGATCTTACCGTTCTCATTTCAGGCGAAAGTGGTGTTGGGAAAGAAGCCTTCCCGAAGATCATCCATCAGCTGAGTGCCAGAAAACATGGACCATACATTGCGGTCAATTGTGGAGCCATACCTGAAGGGACCATCGATTCAGAATTATTTGGCCACGAAAAAGGATCATTCACCGGAGCACACGATGCCAGAAAAGGTTATTTTGAAGTGGTGAATGGCGGAACCATTTTTCTGGATGAAGTTGCTGAGCTTCCTTTGTCTACTCAGGTCAGGTTGTTGCGGGTACTCGAAACAGGTGAGTTCTTCAAAGTGGGTTCTTCCAAGGCTATTAAAACAAATGTTCGGGTTGTTGCGGCTACCAATGTGGATATTACCGAGGCAATCAGCCAGGGCAAATTCAGGGAAGATCTGTATTACAGGCTGAACACCGTTCCGATCAATGTTCCGTCTTTAAGAGACAGGAAAGAAGATATTCATTTGTTGTTCCGGAAATTTGCTGCTGATTTTGCTGAGAAGTACCGGATGCCGGTATTGCAGCTTGACAATGAAGCCGATAAAATTGCTGATCAATTATAAATGGCATGGGAATGTCACGTCAGTTGAAAAATATTACAGAGCAAATCTCCATCATCGAAAACAGGAGAGACATTAATGCTGAAATTCTGGCCAAGTATCTTCCGGTAAGCCAGTACAGGGATCTGCCTGTTCTTTACAGAAGTGAAGATGACAAAAAAGGGATATCGGAACGGGATCTTTTGTACAAGGTACTTTTCGATATGAAAAAGGATATTCACGATCTGAAAAAGGTGGTGGGTGATATTTTGCAGAATGAAGATACCTCCCAGGATATACAAACGAAAAATACCCAAATATTTAAACAATTTAATCCTGATTTCAGGTCTGTGGATGAGTCATTGGAGGACAATAGAGTTCATCACCTTCCTGATGACCATGTTGTTGAACCCATTGAAGATTCTGTAGTAATTGAAGAATCATTATCCATCCAGGAAAAAGAAATTGATCTGATTAGAAAAGCCCTTGCAAGGCACCATGGCAAAAGAAAGGTTGCAGCAAAAGAGCTGGGAATTTCTGAAAGGACATTGTACCGGAAGATCAAAGAATACGATATCGTTTAATAAATTTAGGTTGAAAGTTTCCAGGAATATTATCGGAATGCTATTTTTCCTCATAATGCTTGCATTCATTGCAGGTTGTTCGATGAAATATTCTTTTACCGGCGCATCTATTCCGCCAGATGTTAAAACGATCACCATCAAATATTTTCCAAACAATGCTTCACTGGTTGTTACAAGTCTCAGCCAGAAATTAACCGATGGACTAAGGGATAAATTTACTTCTGAAACTAACCTGGTAATTATAAACGATGGCGGCGATCTGGTTCTTGAAGGATCCATTACTGATTACAAGACTTCACCCGTAGCGATACAGGGAAACGATCAGGCAGCCCTTAACAGACTTACCATTACGATTGATGTGGTTTACACCAATACCGTGGATGATAACCTAAGCTTTGATTCTAAATTCAGCCGGTATGCTGATTATTCAAGTAGCAGAATCTGACAGATGTTCAGGAAAGCTTAATTGAAGAAATCAACGTGATGCTAATTGAAGATGTTTTTAATAAAGCTGTTATTAATTGGTAAATACCGGATGCAGAAGAAAAATCGCACCTGTAAGCTTTGGACAGGCTCACAATTTAGAATTCAGCCTCTATGAATCGTCAGCAATTCATTAATTATATTAAATCACCTGAGCAACTAAATGCGGAATCAATTTTCCAGCTTGAAGATCTGGTAAAAGAATATCCATTTTTTCAAACTGCTGACACATTGCTTGCCCTGAATTTTTTTCTCGAAAACAATATAAAATTCAATGATCAATTGAAGCTGGCATCAGCTTATGCCGCAGACAGAAGGGTGCTCAAACAACTACTCAATTCCCTTCAGAAAGCCAAACAGCCGGAAATTAATCATTTAAAAAGTGAATCAACGATTGCGATTGAAGAAGTCAAAACAACAACTGTTAATAAAGAAGCTCCATCAGATTCAAAATCTTTAGCCGATCTGATCAACCAGTTGAAAAGTGAAGTTGATTTGTATATGATTCAGGCTTCCGATCAGAAGAGCAGTCAGCAATTTGCAAAACTCCAGCATCTTGCCGGCAAACTTGAAAAAATAATTGGCTCTGAAGTAAAATCCAACATTCCCCTGGCAAAAAAGAAAGGAACAAAGCGGACTTCTGCCGCCGAATACAGTTTAGAGCATCTTGAAGAATTACCTTTAAAAAAACCGAAACAACTTGCCAATGCTGAACTGATTGATAAATTTATTAAGGAAGAACCCAAGATTGTTCCCAAGCCTACTTTTTTCGATCCGGTGGATTCAGCAAAACACAGCCTGATGGACAATGAATCCGTTGTTTCGGAAACCCTTGCAGAAATTTATTACAAACAAGGCAATCTGTCGAAAGCTATAAAAATTTATAAGAAATTAAGTTTGGTTAATCCGCAAAAAAGCAGTTACTTTGCCGCCCAAATTGAAAAAATCCGGAAGGAGATTAAATAGTTTTATTCGAATATAAAAGTAAAAGTAATATGGGAGTATATGTTGTAGTTGCTGTTCTGATTATTCTGACATGCGTATTGTTGACACTCATTGTACTGGTTCAAAGCTCAAAAGGTGGCGGTCTGGCTTCAAATTTTTCATCCTCCAATCAATTTATGGGGGTGAGGAAAACTGCTGATTTCCTTGAAAAATCGACATGGACACTTGCAATAGTTCTTTTGGTATTAAGTTTATTTTCCATATTTGTAATTCCCCGGGGTTCCAAAGTTCAGGCAGGTGATACTGAACTCGAAGAATTATATCAGGAATTACCTGACACCAAGCCAATAGAAAATTTTACACCTCCTCCGGGAGAAAAAACAGAAGAAGACGTACAGCAATAATCATAAGCAATTAACTTTAATGATATTAAAAGTGTCAGAATGTCACCAAATTCTGACACTTTTTTATTTTTAAGATTCTATTGTTCGTGCAAATATTATCTACCCTCAATCCCGCTATTCCCCTTGTCAAATCCTTAACTGAAGAAACAAATAAGGATTTATTAACTAATTATTTAGGAAATAGATTTCTGTATCATTCTAGATGACAAAAATGTGTAAAAAGGCTTTGGCATAAATTATGTCAGGCTCGAAACTACTAAATCAACAGTTATAACAATATAGAATTTAAATTTGATAATATTATGGCAAAAGTAAAAATTAAACCACTTGGCAGATCGCGTATTGATCGAGCCTGCTTCAGCAGAACAAAAAACAGCTGGCGGAATCATCATTCCGGATACCGCAAAAGAAAAACCACAAAAAGGAACAGTCATCGCTGTTGGACCTGGAACCAAAGATGAAAAAATAACTGTAAAGGTTGGTGATACCGTTTTATACGGAAAATACTCGGGTACCGAAATCACTTATGAAGGTAAAAATTACCTTATTATGAGAGAATCAGATATTTATGCAATTATTTAAAAATCATTTTGTAATATTTAAAATCTAAATAAAAATGGCAAAAGACATTATTTTCGACCTTAAAGCAAGAGAATCACTCAAGACGGGTGTGGATGCTTTATCAAACGCAGTTAAAGTTACATTAGGCCCTAAAGGCAGAAATGTTATCCTTGAAAAATCATATGGATCACCTACTATCACAAAAGACGGAGTAACCGTTGCAAAAGAGATCGAACTCAAAGATCCTGTAGAGAATATGGGTGCTCAACTGGTTAAAGAAGTTGCTTCAAAAACCAATGACCTTGCCGGTGATGGAACAACTACTGCAACTGTTCTTGCACAGGCAATTGTTACAACCGGATTAAAGAATGTTACTTCAGGTGCCAATCCAATGGACCTGAAACGGGGGATTGATAAAGCAGTTATTGAAGTTATCAAATCTCTGAAAAAACAATCAAAGCAAATTGGTGATAATTCCGAAAAAGTTATGCAGGTGGCTACAGTTGCAGCCAATAACGATTCATCTATCGGGAAGCTGATTTCAGAAGCTATGACCAAAGTGAAAAAAGATGGCGTTATTACGATTGAAGAAGCAAAAGGTATCGAAACTTATGTTGATGTTGTTGAAGGAATGCAATTCGACAGGGGATATATTTCACCTTATTTTGTTACCGATGCCGAAAAAATGGAAGCGGTTTATGAAAATCCTTACATTTTAATCCACGATAAGAAAATTTCGGTGATGAAGGATTTACTGCCTGTTTTAGAAAAGGTTGTTCAGACCGGAAGGCCATTGCTGATTATATCTGAGGATGTTGAAACCGAAGCCCTTGCAACGTTGGTGGTAAATAAACTTCGTGGCGGATTAAAAGTCGTAGCTGTTAAAGCTCCGGGATTTGGCGACAGAAGAAAAGAAATGCTGGAAGATATTGCCGTGTTGACAGGTGGAACAGTAATTAGCGAAGAAAAAGGTTACAAGCTGGAAGATACCACACTTGAAATCTTAGGTCTGGCTGAAAAAATCACTATCGATAAGGATAATACTACCATTGTTAGTGGAAAAGGTAAAAAATCTGATATCCAGGCAAGGATTAACCAGATTAAAGCACAGATTGAAACAACCACTTCTGATTATGACAAGGAAAAACTTCAGGAAAGACTGGCTAAATTATCCGGTGGTGTTGCCGTGATATCTGTTGGCGCTGCAAGCGAAGTTGAAATGAAAGAAAGAAAAGACCGCTTTGATGATGCATTGAATGCTACCCGTGCTGCCATTGAGGAAGGTATTATTCCTGGTGGCGGAGTTGCTTACCTGAGGGCAATTGAGACGTTAAAAACCCTCAAGGGTGACAATGAAGATGAAGAAACCGGAATCTCAATCGTTCGCAGGGCTCTTGAAGAACCGATGCGCCAGATTGTTGAAAATGCCGGAATGGAAGGTTCAGTTGTAGTTCAGAAAGTAAAAGAAGGAAAAGGTGATTTTGGTTACAATGCAAGGACTGACAAATATGAGAACCTATTTAAATCAGGAGTGATCGATCCTACCAAGGTAGCTCGTATCGCACTGGAAAATGCAGCTTCTATTGCCGGAATGTTGCTGACTACCGAATGTGTGGTTGTTGAAAACAAAGAAGATAAACAAGCTGCTCCAGCAATGCCTCCGGGAGGAATGGGCGGAATGTATTAATAGATATTTAATGCGGATAAACAAAAACCCTTCAGATGATGAGGGGTTTTTTTATTGTTGCAAATATTATTTCTTGCATATAATCGTTATTGATCTAAATTTTCTAAAATGATGAACAAATTAATCCTTATTATTTTTAGTGCAATTCTTTGTTCCACCGATCTTTCTTCTCAAACCATGTTCTCAGGACTTCCACATTGATGATGTCACAAAACTTATTACTTACCAGGAGGTGGTTCAGGAAGTAGGAGATAAAGAATCATTTTTTAACAGCGCTATTGGCTGGATCAATGAATATTATCCCAATCCGGTTGATGTAACCAAAACCCGTGATCCGCAAACCGGAAAAATAGAAGGGCTGCACCGGTTTAAAATTAAAAATACGGATGCTGAAGGCTTAGTGACGGATGCGGGTGTGATACAATATGAATTTACTCTTGAATTTAAAGAAGGCCGCTACCGGTATATCATGACAAATTTTGTTTTTCGGCAGGCTTCCAGAATCCCGGTTGAAAAATGGATGGATAAAAAGGACCCGCAATACAATGCCAACTGGGATAGCTACCTGACACAGGTGGATGAGTTTGCTAAAGGGTGGATTGAAAGCCTGAAAGCGGGGATGAAACCGAAACCGGCGGCGAAGGATGCAATACGAACTGGGACAATACCTGAGCAGGTGGATGATTTTGCAAAATCATAGATCGAAAGCTTAAAGACCGGGATGAAACCGAAACCGCGGCAAAGATGATCAATGGTAGGAAACTGTTCAATGTTCGAAGTTCAAAGTTTAAGGTTCAATGCATAGATGGTCAAATGCTTATTTCTACTTCTCAGCAGTTTAGACTTACTAATAACCTATTTGAGAAATTAAAACCTGACTTCTTCCATAATTAATTTCTGTTTCTCGATTAGCTCTTTTTTGGGCTGGACCCGATTTGAAACGATGTCCATTTCATCAATCAACCTCTTTGCACCTGCAAATTTGTCAATGATGAACAAAACATAGCGAATATCCACGTTGATGGTTCTTTGCAGACTTGGTTCATAAGCAATATCGCCGCTCATAGCCTCCCAGTTACCATCGAATGCAAGTCCGATCAATTCACCCTTTCCATTAATAACCGGGCTACCTGAATTTCCGCCTGTAATGTCATGGTTGGTCAGGAAACAGACTTTCAGCTCGTTTCCTTCGCCATATCTTCCATAATCTTTGTTTTTATAAAGTTCTTTTAGTTTTTCCGGAACCACAAACTCCCAGTTCCCTGGATCTTCCTTTTCCATTACACCAGCTAAAGTTGTATAATAATTGAAATGAACTGCATCGGCCGGATAATAATCTAATACCTGCCCATAAGTCAGGCGCATCGTAGAATTAGCATCAGGATAGAATTTTTTATCCGGGTACATTTCCCTCAAGCCTGCAACAAATGTTCGGTTTCCCCTATCTAGTAAATCGTAAGCTTCCGTCAATTTTGGCCTCACCTGATCAGTAAAGTAATTATTCAAAGCTCTTACAGTTTGATATGCCAGATCCTTGTCGATACTTTTTGCTGAAGGATTACTTAATAACACTTCCACTTTTTGCTGACTTGTAAAATAGGAGGTTTCAAAGACCTTTGCGGCAAATTTGCTAAAGTCACCTTTGTATTTTTGCGCTACCGATTTTATATAATCCGGCTGCTGACCTGAAGGAACATTTTTATTATACATGTCAAGCATGGCTGCAAGGAGTTTTTGGTCGGTCGGAGCATTGTAATCTTTAAAATAAGCTGCGGCTTTTTCTTTAAGCTGAATAACTAATTTGTCAACCTTTTCCTTATTCACTTCTTTCTCCTCAAGTTCTTTTTTCAGATTGGAAAAATCAGCTGCATAGCTTAATATCTCACTCCCCTGACGGATGGCTTCTGATTGATAAACGGAAACTAACTGATAAGCCGTTAATTGTTTATAGGCTTCTGCAATATCCTCCAATGCTTTTCCATATTTCTCATTCCTTTGGGCATCAGCAATAACCCATTGTGTAAACTCATTCTCCAAAGCAACTTTTTTATCATAAACTTTAAGTCTTTTCAATCCTTTGGTTTGACCGATGTAATATTTCCAATAGTTCGAGGTGCGCGCATATTTAGAAGCATATTTAATCCTTACCCCATTATCGGCCTGCATGTCGTCCATCATTATTTTAAGTTTTACATCCCGGATATCGACAACAGTTTGATTGTAGATATCAAGAGCCATCTTCACACCAAAAGATGTCATATACCGTTCTGTACCTCCCGGATAACCCATGATCATGGCAAAATCTCCTTTTTGAACACCTGCAACAGAAACCGGTAAATGATGTTTTGGTTTTAAGGGGATATTGTCCTTCGAATATTCAGCAGGTTTTCCATCTTTATCTGAATATACCCTGAAAAGAGAAAAATCACCGGTATGTCTCGGCCACATCCAGTTATCAGTATCAGCGCCAAATTTGCCAATGGATGAGGGAGGCGCTCCAACAAATCTGATGTCTTTATAAATTTCATAAACAAACAGGTAATATTCGTTTCCTTCGTAAAAACCACGTACAGAGGCATTATAGAGGGTTCCTTCTGTGGCTTCTTTCTGGATGATTTCAGAAATGGCGGTGATTTTTTCGTCTCTCTCCTTTTCTGTCATCGAATTCGTTACTTCTGCAAGTACTCTGCCGGTTACATCTTCAATCCTTACCAAAAAAGAAACTGTCAATCCCGGATTGGCTAATTCTTCTTCCAGGTTTGTGCCCAGAACCCATCTGTCAGGTAATCATGCTCAAGTGAAGAATGAGCCTGGATTCTGCTGTATCCACAATGATGATTAGTTAAAAGCAGGCCTTGATCAGAAATTACTTCGGCGGTACATCCTCTTCCAAACTGCACGATAGCATCTTTTAAGCTGGAATTATTTACGCTGTATATTTCTTCAGCTGTTAACTGGAGCCCCATTTTTTGCATATCGATATAATTTAGCCGGTCGATAAAAAGCGGGAGCCACATGCCTTCGTCAGCCTTTACAAATTGCTGAGTGATCATTAAAAGAGCAATAAAAGCATAAAGAATTTTTCTCATTTTATACATGATTTAAAAAGTTACACAAATTTCTCTCCTTTATTCAATTTGACAGAATTTACTATTTCACGGATATTCTGCTCATCTGCCTTTCGGCAAACCAACAGTATCCCATCCGACTCAACTACAATATAGTCATCGAGTCCCTGCAGAACCACAAGCTTATCTTTTGGCATGTTGACGATGCAATTTCTCGAATCAAACGTCATCACATTCTCACCAATAATAGCATTATTATTTATATCCTTCAGCCGGATATCAAAAAGTGAACCCCAGGTTCCGAGATCGGACCAACCAAAATCAGAAGCTAGTACATAGACATTGTCAGCCTTTTCCATGACGCCATAATCAATGGAAATATTTTTACAAACGGGATAGGTTCTGTTGATGAACTCTTTTTCCTCCAAAGTACCATATTTGCTAATTCCTTCCTTAAAGGTTAAAGCCACATCTGGCAGGTGCTTTTCGAAAGCACTTGATATGCTCTTTAACGACCAGATAAAAATTCCGGAATTCCATAAAAAATCACCACTTTCTAAAAATGTTTTAGCAAGCTCCAGATCTGGTTTCTCGGTGAATGTTTTGACTTTTTTAATTCTTTCATCCGCTTCATAAGGTCTTGATTCGGAAAACTGAATGTACCCATAACCTGTATCGGGACGTGAAGGTGTAATGCCCAAGGTAAGTAACCAGTCATTTGAAGATGCAGCCTTTAAAGCCGAAAGAATAACATCGGTAAAAATATCTTCCTTTAAAATAATATGATCCGACGGAGCAACAACCAAGTTTGCTTGGGATTCAATTTGCTGATTTTGTAGGCAGCATAGGCGATTGCAGGCGCTGTATTTCTCCGCATGGGTTCGCATAACACCTGGTCTTCAGTAATACCATGCAACTGCTGCATGACTTGCTCTTTATAAATGTCATTGGTGACGATGAAAATATTCTCTTTTGGACATACCTTTAAAAAACGATCAAAAGTTTGCTGAATAAGGGTCTTTCCTTTTCCCAGAATATCAATGAACTGCTTGGGCTGCGAAGTTTTGCTCATGGGCCAGAACCTCGCACCAATCCCACCGGCCATGATAATACAATAATTGTTGGGGTTCATATTTTATTGATTTTTAATAAAATAATTTGCAAAGATAAAAAAACAGCATTACCAGGGTTTTAGTTTGAATATATATTGCAGAGCCATTAGTCATCGGTTTTCAGAAGTGTATTTTTTAATAACTTCTTTTCTGATGATCTTTCCAATTTCTGTAACAGGAAACCGGGGTGAATAAATAATCTGCTTTGGAATTTCATACTTTGAAAGGGATGCCTTTTCTGCCAAATCGTTTAGTTTTAAAAGCCCTGATTCCTGACCTTCGATGATTAGAACCAATTTTTGACCCAGTTTTTCATCAGGAAAGCCGGCAATTATAAAACGTTGCATGATATAGGGACTCATTTTTTTTTCAATTTCCTCCGGTGAAAGTTTAATACCACCACTGTTGATGATGTTGTCGTATCTGCCGATAAACTTAAATTCCTGGTTATTTAGTAATTCAACTAATGTCATTGGTAACAACCTTCGTTTCACTCAGATGTGGGGCATGGATCACCAGGCAAGCCCTGTCATCCTGCTGAAATAAGACCTCAGGCAAAGCCCGATAATTTTCAGATTCTCCCGGAGCATTCAATTTTCTGACTGCCACATGGGTGATCGTTTCGGTCATTCCGTAGGTTTGCCAGATTTCATTTTTTAACAACCTGATTTTCGTTAAAAGTTCAGGACTGATATCAGCCCCTCCAATGATTAGTTTGGCAATTCTATTCAGTTTTTTAATTCCAGATTTTTCAGTCAAAATATTGCTGACCTGCATTGGAGTCATTGCAGCAAAATCAAATCGTTCAGTAGCTTTTTCAAAAGGATTTCCGGAAGGCTCAATTGGTATAAGGTTTAATCCAAGAATAAATGATCTGACAACCATCATTTTTCCTGCAATATAATCGACAGGAAGACAGAGAAGCGCCCTGTCATTCTTTTTCAGATGGAAGTATTGGCCTGTCATTAAAGCACTTTGGATCATTTTATCTTTTTCTATCCTTTTCAGTTTTGGAGATCCCGTTGAGCCGGAAGTTTTAACCTCAATAAATGGATCTGTGGAAATCCAATTCAGGATTAACTTATACAAATTCTTTTCCCAATCAGGAAGCGTTTCATCTGAAAGTTTCTGCAAGCATAATGAGTTCAAAGAACTTTCCTGAAAGGCTTGCCCATTTATTAAAATGCTATTGTATCTGGGATAATTCATTTCAATAGAGGTTTCAAATCCCATTTTTCTTTTGGATTGAAAAACAACTTATCTTTTTTAATATTTAATGGACATTGAAAATTATTTGAATAAAGCTGGCCGGTTCCCAAACCCTGTGGTAAATTATTTTTTAGGCTATAAGTCCATTGGGCAATCGCACTGAGACCAATATTAGATTCAAGAGCAGAAGTTACCCACCATCCGATATTCATTTTGGAAGCAAGATTAATCCATTCCTGAGAGGCTTCAAATCCACCTAAAAGACTTGGTTTAAGAATAATGAATTGAGGGTTAATTTCTTCAAGCAATTTTCGTTTTTTATCTAAATCTATGATCCCAATTAGTTCTTCATCAAGAACAATTGGGACAGGGGAGCTTACGCAAAGTTTTGCCATTGCTTCCCATTGGTTTTGTTTGATCGGTTGTTCAATTGAGTGAAGTTGAAACTCTGATAGGCGCTTTAATTTCTCCATTGCTTCTTCGGGCTTAAATGCTCCATTTGCATCTACCCTGATCTCAATTTGTGAAGAAGAAAATTCTTTGCGGATTGAACGGATGAGCTCAATTTCACTTTCAAAATCAAGGGCTCCGATCTTCAGCTTAATACAGGTAAAACCTGATTCTATTTTTTCCCTGACCTGCTGAAGCATGGCTTCATAGCTCCCCATCCAAACGAGACCATTGATTGAAATGGAATCCTTTCCTTCAGTAAATAAAGATGGGAAAAGTAATTTTTTACCTCCATGTTTATAATCCAACAAAGCCATTTCAAGTCCGAAACTTATGGAAGGGAAATCTTTTAATGCTTCAGTATTATCAAGGTAATTGTTTGGATTTTTACAAACCTCGGCAAGCTTGTTTTCATAATCAGTTCGATCGTCAATGCTTAATCCTTTCAATGGTCCGCATTCACCAATACCGGTTATTCCGGAATTCTGTTCATCGGTCAAAAAAATAAACCAGGAAACCTTCTCGGTGAGGATACCTCTTGAAGTGCCGGATGGATGATGAAACTGCAGGGTATACTTTTTGAAATATGCCTGATACATCGCCATTCATTTAAAAAAGTAAACCTATCCCGAATGCAAACGAAAAAAGAAGGCTGGCAAGGGCAAGCTTCTTTAAGTAGGGATCGAGTTCCTGTGGTACAGTATTTTTAAATACGACAGCGACATTAATCCACAACATGGGCAGGGTGATAAGAAATAACAATTGAAAAGGAGAATGGTAATTAATGAGCATGTATGTTAAACCTGATAAGACCGAACCCAAAAGCAGGAAGAAATGATACCATTTGGCTTTCTGCATTCCCATTTTTACAACAAGGGTGTGTTTTCCTGAAATCTCATCATTCACCCTGTCGCGCATGTTGTTGAGATTTAAAACACCGGCACTTAAAAATCCCATAGCAGAAGCCGGTAACAAAATTTCCCAGTTAAATTTGTGGGTATTCAGGTAATAAGTGCCAATTACTCCTGTTAAACCAAAGAAAATGAAAACGAAAAGATCACCAAAACCGGAATAACCATAAGGATGATTGCCAATGGTATATTTTACGGCAGCGGCTATCGCACCCAAACCAAGTACAAGAAAGAGAAATACATTGATTACAGGTATTCCTTTTGTTCCTTCATAAATAAGCCACAAACCGCTTATGAATGATAAAGTCATAAAAAGAATTACCACCTGTTTCATTTCTTTTGGAGCGATAATCCCGCTTTGAACCGCTCGCAAGGGACCAACTCTATCCAAATTATCCGTACCATGTTTCGAATCACCATAATCATTGGCAAGGTTGGAAAGAATTTGAAGAAACAACGTAGTAGAGGCTGCAAGGACGCATACTTTCCAGTTTAAAGCGCCATCGTAATTCGCAACAAAACACCCTAATGCAACACTGGAAAGTGCCAGGGGTAGTGTTCTCAGTCGAAAGGCCTTTATCCAGATTTTTATTTTCAAATTGTTAAGAAATTATAAATCAATGCAAATTAAGGAAATTTTGGGAACTTTTTGAAATCAGGGTCACGCTTTTCAAGGAATGCCTTTTTACCTTCCTGCGCTTCTTCTGTCAGGTAATAAAGTAAGGTAGCATTGCCCGCCAATTCCTGAATTCCGGCTTGTCCATCGAGTTCGGCATTCAATCCCATTTTGATCATTCGCAAAGCCATCGGACTGCGTTTCATCATGATTTTGCACCAGTCAATAGTGGTGTCTTCTAACTGATCCAATGGAACCACCTTGTTCACCATTCCCATTTGCTCGGCCTCTTTGGCTGAATATTGCAAATTGAGGAACCAGATTTCGCGGGCTTTCTTCTGGCCGACATGACGGGCAAGATAGGAGGATCCGAATCCTGCATCAAAGCTTCCGACCTTAGGGCCGGTTTGACCGAAAATTGCATTCTCTGAAGCGATGGTCAAGTCGCACATCACATGCAACACATGTCCGCCGCCGATAGCATAACCGTTTACCATAGCGATTACAGGTTTTGGTAAAGACCTGATCTGTCTCTGAACATCCAGAACATTTAATCGCGGAACTCCATCTTTATCCACGTATCCACCATGGCTTTTATAATTTTGGTCGCCTCCACTGCAGAAAGCTTTATCGCCAGCACCTGTAAGAATTACTACATATATATCCTGATTCTCCCGGCAAATCTTAAATGCATCGCTCATCTCCGAAACGGTTTGAGGACGAAAAGCATTCAATACCTCCGGGCGATTGATGGTTATTTTTGCAATTCCTTCATGAAATTCAAAGAGGATATCTTCGTATTTCTTTAAAGGTTTCCATTTCATTCATTGCAGTCATATTTCAAAATTAAGTTAACTGCAAAAGTCGCAAAATGTTTAATACGAATCTTTTAATCCCTAAGATATTTGAAATAAGATCTCAGGATTTCGGCATTTTTTTCATTAGGAGTAAATACTTCAAGGATGGCAGGTTTGTCAAAATAGGCAGGATCATAAAAACGCTGAAGTGAGGATTTTAATTCTGATTAAATTTCTGGACTTTCATATAGGTTATATTAAAATTTTTAGCAATATATTCTGCATTCCAATTGTGTGTGGTTTCAAAAAATTCCTGCAAATGACCGGTTTCGTCAGGCCCGGGAATAAACCTGAAAATCCCACCTCCTGAATTATTGATAATAATTATTCGAAAATTGTTCATCAAATAATTGTTCATTAAGGCATTGGAATCATAAAAGAATCCAAGGTCTCCAACAATCAAAGTGGTGAGTTGATGAGAAGCATAACATGCCCCGGCAGCCGTTGATACTGTACCATCAATACCGCTGGTTCCCCTGTTTGAATATGAAACAAGATTTTTTCCTGTTTTGAATAATTGGGCATACCTGACAGGAGTGCTGTTCCCAAGCTGAAGCTGGCTGTTCTCCGGAATTGCATTCAGAATTGTTTCAAATACCTTTAGGTCAGAATAATCACAATTTTTCAAAAATTCCTGGTGTCTCGATTCTGACCTTTCATCTCTTTCCTGCCATAACTTTTTATAGTTGCTTTTTTTTGGTTTAATCCGATTTTTTATTTCGCTGAAAAATACAAAAGGTTCTGTCTGTATACCAGCAGTAAGACATTGATAAGTATTCATCCTGTAATCCACCGGATCAATATTCCAGTGCTCGATTGGTCTGTTGTTGCGAATAAATTCCTTCACCATCTTAGATACAACGTTGCCACCAAAAGTTACAAGCAAATCAGGTTTGAAAGTGTCAGTTTCTTCAGGCAAAAAAGTAGAAACTACTTTATCAATGCAGGGACAGGAACAGCCATTATTTAAATTTGAAGTGGTTTCAGAAAGCACCACAACGGATGGATCATCGGCTACCTTATTTACGAGACTGGAAAATTCTAAATTAGGAGTCATCATCCCTGCGATCAAAAGCTTTTTACTATATTTATTCCACCTTTCGGCAAATGAAATAACTTCATCTTCTTTCAAATCAAAAAAATTAATTCTTGGCCGGATGTCTTTTACTTCCCAGTTGTGCGATTCTATCTGGTTATAAATTGGTTCAGCGAATGGTAAATTGATTTGAACCGGTCCGCAATCAGGAAATAGTGTTAAATTGATTGCCTTATTGATTAACCTTTCGGCATCATTAAATTCTTTGTCGGTGTTAAATTCTTCTGATATTTCAAAGCTGGCTTTAATGTAATTTTTGTAAAGGTTTTTTTGCCTGATTGTTTGTCCGTCACCCTGATCAATCAACTCTTCAGGACGGTCGGCGGTGAGCACCAGCAATGGAATTTTCTGGTAATATGCTTCAGCAATGGCAGGAGCATAATTCAATGCAGCCGTACCGGAAGTGCAGGCAATGGCAACTGTCTTTTTTGTTTGCTGTGCTATTCCAAGGGCGAAAAAAGCAGCTGAGCGTTCATCAACAATACTGATGGCAGTTACATTTGGATTGTTGGCAAAGGATAAAATAATGGGTGCATTGCGTGAACCGGGAGAAATGACAATGTGTTTCAATCCCTTCTTAACAAAGATTTCCGCCAGTAATGCTGCGCTTTTCTTATCCGATGTCATGGAACAAAGGTTATTATTTTTAAATTAAAGACAATAGTGTCCTGGATTTTAATTCAGTTTCCTCCCACTCCTTCTTCGGTAAAGATTTACCCGTCAATCCTCCTCCAACATACAATGCCAGCGTATCATTCAGGATTTTCATGCACCTTAAATTGACATACAAATCCGTTTTGCCTTCCATATTCATCGGACCGCAAAACCCGGAATAATATTCACGGTTATGCTTTTCTGTTTTTAAAATCAGTTCAAGAGCTTTTTCTTTTGGCAAACCACAAACTGCCGGAGTTGGATGAAAATTTTCAATAAACGCTCCAATCTTATTTTTAATATCTGATTTATCAAAGCTGAATTTTGTGGACAGGTGGTATGCATTTCCGGCTTGAATGGTTTGTGGTCCTTCTATTTGAAAATCCCTTATATCGAATCGTTTAAAAACTTCAATAATGTAATTGGTCACCAATCGCTGTTCTTCCATTTCCTTAACTTTCCAAAGGATTTCTTTTTCCGAATCAGTGGTTGGTTGAGTTCCGGCAAGCGAAACTGTTTGAACCATATCCCTGTCAATTTTTAATAATGTTTCCGGAGTAGCTCCTGCCCAGCATCCTGCACCAGGAATGTTGATCAGATGGCAAAATACATTTGGGTATTTCGCATGTAATCGGATAAAAAATTTACCAATATCAAAATATTCCGGTTTATTCTTAATAAGAACCCTTGACAAAACAGCCTTGGTAAATACTTTATCAAATGAATGAATGAATGTTTCAGCCTGTTTAAGATACTCTTCTTTTCCGGATTCGTGCGGAAGTTCAAAAATTTGATCAGGATACATCGGAGCTTTATCTGAAATTTCTTTGATCAATGATTCATCAAAATCATCATTCTCAATGATCAGCTCCGGTTCAAAAAAAATAACCGGGAAATTGGTTTTACGATGAAAAGGAGCATATACAAATCCGGACTTATCAGCCACCTCCAGTAAATTTTCGAAAAGATTGAACTTTCCCGAAAGTTGAATCCAGGTTTTTATGGAATCCTCATCAGGTAACCTGAAAGTTACAAATGGAATATTTTTCTCCAGACAAAGATTAATAAGTTTAACCAGCTTTAAATCCACCTTGTACTTTGTTTGTTCGTTATCCTTGTATTTTGAATTTCCTTGGGTATGACCATCACAGTCATTCTTGCAACAGAGACTTTGTTTCCTGAATCATCTTTTATTTCAATATCCCAGACATGGGTTATCTTTCCTTTGTGAATTAAAGTTGCCTCTCCCATCACCCATCCTTTTATTGCCGCACCCACATGATTAGCAGTAAGAGATGCACCCCTGATTTCAAATTTATCAGAATCAACGATGGCTAATGAACCAAGACTGGCGAGGGTTTCGGCAAAAGCAAGGCTGGCGCCACCATGCAATATTCCCATCGGTTGCTTTGTCCGATTATCTACCGGCATCCTACCTCTGACATAGCCATCCTTCAGTTCCAGGTATTCAATTCCTAACTGTTCCATCAGTGATCCTTTGTTAATGGCATTCAATTCTTCAGGTTTGCTGTGAATCGTAATCATTTGAATTATTTTCGGCAAAAATAATAAACTATTGATGGCATCTTCTAAATAGTCATTTTACGCAGGTTGAAAAACGCTAATTTTGCAATGGTTACAACAACATGATTTATAATTTTAAATAATCAACTATGGAAAATTTTCGCATTGAGAACCCTACCGTGGTTCATTTCGGAAGAGATGTGATAAAAAATCTGGGCAAGGCCATTGGACCTATTGGTAAAAAAGTTATGCTGGTTTATGGCAAAGGTTCGATAAAAAAGAATGGCATTTACGAGGCTGTGATGGAACAATTGAAAGCCATCAATGCTGAAGTTGCCGAATTTGAAGGAATAAAACCCAACCCAATTATTGAAGATGTGGATGCTGCAGCAGAACTTGGAAGAAAGTTTCAACCCGATGTGATCCTGGCAGTTGGTGGCGGAAGTGTGATTGATTCGGCAAAGATCATTGCTCTGACCATTCCGGTTGATTTCAGTGGATGGAAATTCATGACAAACCAGGTTATAGCCCGAAAAGCTGTTCCGCTCGTTGCTGTGCTTACCCTTGCTGCCACAGGAACAGAAATGAATCAGTTTGCTGTGGTTCAGAATCATACGACCAAACAAAAGCTCGGTTATGGTAACAAACTGATCTATCCGCGTCATTCATTTCTTGATCCGCAATATACTTTTTCTGTCCCACGAAACTATACAGCTTATGGCATCAGCGATCTTACTGCACATGCACTGGAAAACTATTTCGGTAAAGGAGAAGCAACACTTTCCGACAAGTTTGTGTATGCAATCATTCATGAAGCGATGGAAATTGGTCCGAAGTTGTTGAATGATCTTGACAAATTATGAACTACCGTGCACGGATCATGTATGCCGCAACCAATGCGCTTAACGGATTGACAGTTTATGGCCGCACCTCAGGCGACTGGGCGTGTACACGATATGGGACATGTGCTGTCCCTGCTTTATGATATCCCGCATGGCGCAACACTTTCGGTTGTTTATCCGGCATGGATGAAACGGATGAAAGAAAGGATACCGGAAAGAATTGCTGAACTGGGCAAGAACCTGTTTCAATGTCAATTCGGCCGAAGAAACCATTCTGTCCTTTGAAAAATATTTGAAAGCCATTGAATCACCTATCCGAATGAGTGAAATCGGATTGGGAATTGAAAAGAAAAATGAAATCCTCGATACCATGGAACAATGCAAAGTAAACGGTTCACACCTTAAACTTGAAAAAGAGGATGTGGAAAAGATTGTTGAATTTATGTATCAGGGATAAGGTCTATTTATCCGCGATTTTCGAAATAAATTTTAAAAGAAAATATCCCAGGACACTTCCTACCAGATAATACGGAAAATCCATCCAGTTAAATGCATTTCCAAGGATGGTTCTTCCGATAAAATTGCTTCTCAGTATTCCAGAAACGGAGGGTGCCAAAGCTGCAGGAATTCTAGAAAGCAGGTGGAAATCAACACAATTAAAGCAATAAGAAAGGGTCTGGTTTTAGGAAATAAAAAATAAAATACAAGGCACCAGAAAATTTCATAAAGCAATCCGCCAACGGAATTGCTGATCCAATTCATTGCTGGTCCGGAATAGAATTTTGTAAAGAATCCTAATGGAATTATAAGTATGATAAAAAGTAAGGTCAGCCATCTTTGCTTCGATATCATATACAAAGAAATATTTATCGACTGTAAATTTAATGCTTAATTTTAGATTTTATTAAAGGTTAAATTTATGAAAACTGCACTCATCGCCGGAGCTACAGGGTTGGTTGGCTCAGAATTGTTAAAATTGCTTACTCGAAAGCAATGAATATCAAACCATTCATGTGCTAACACGTAAATCACTCAACCACAATTCACCAAAAATCGTTGAACATATCATTGATTTCGATGAGCTTGCAGATCTAAAACTGGAATTCCAATTGATCATATTTTTTGTACCCTTGGAACAACAATCAAAAAAGCCGGAACGAAAGAAAATTTCCGTAAAGTCGATTTTGAATATGTGGTTAACCTGGGGAAACTGGCTAAAGAGATTCATGCCGAAAAGATGATGGTGGTCAGTTCGCTGGGAGCCAATGCCAAATCCATGATATTTTATAGTCGGGTAAAGGGAGAAGTAGAAGCTGAGTTAAAAAAACTTTCATTGCCTCATCTTTTTATCTTCAGACCATCATTGCTGCTTGGGAACAGATCAGAACACCGGGCAGGTGAGAAAACAGCTGCATCGGTTTATAAAGTGCTGTCACCAATTTTTTCCGGACCCCTAAAGAAATATAAAGGTGTAGAGGCAAAAAAAGTGGCAAATGCCATGATGCAAACTGCATTAAAAAATGAAGAACCATTTAGAATCCTGGAGTCAGATGAAATTCAGAAATTTTAACCGATAGCAAGTTTTCCTGAAATAGGGTGTCAAAAGAGCATTCATTTAAATATTAAAATTATGAAGACTCTGATTAAGACAATTGCTATCGGAATGTTTTTATTCTCCAACCTGTTATTGGCGCAGGATCAATCTGCAGAGAATCAAAAAGTCAAACAGGAAAATGTTTCCCAGACGGACAAAGCAGTCCGTGGACAAAATTTCATTGATGAAAATAAAAATGGTATTTGTGACCGGTTCGAAAATGCAAAACCATTAGGTAAAGGCCGAAATTTTGTTGATGCTGACAAGAATGGTATCTGCGATCATCGCGAAAATGGGAATAGAGGTAATGGTAAAGGATTTGGAAACCAGAACCGCAACGGGCAAGGAAATGGAAAATGCTGCGGTCGTGGCCCTTGTGGAGGAAAAGGCTGGAAAAACCGTTAGTTCATTTTGCCGGAAATCATTCAGGTAATCTATTAACCTTTATTGGCACGAACAGTTCCCTGGAGAAATATTTTTAACGAAATTTGTAGTAAACAAAGGTTAATGGACATTCAGCCTGACAGGATTCTGATTGACAAAATATTGGAAGGTGACCAGCTTGCTTTCAAAGAACTTGTTGAGAAATACCAAACCATGATAATCAACACTTGTATCGGATTTTTACACGACAAGCAAGATGCTGAGGATATTGCTCAGGAGGTTTTTGTTGAAGTTTTTTATTCACTGGGGAAATTCCGAAAGGAAGCTAAACTCTCAACATGGATGTATCGCATTGCTGTAAACAAATCCCTGAATTTCCTGCGAAGTAAAAAAAGAAGGAAATGGATACAAAGGTTTGAGGATGCTATGGGTATTGGCCGGCCGGGTCAAACGGAGCCTATAGAAACAAGACATCCGGGAGTTGAAATGGAAACAAACGAAGAGGCCGCAATGCTGCATGTAACGATCAATAGCCTTTCGGAAAACCAACGGATCGCTTTTACCTTGAATAAATACGAAGACCTCTCCTATTCCGAAATTGCTGATGTTATGGGTGTCTCAGTTTCTTCTGTGGAATCCTTGATTCACAGAGCAAAAATAAACCTGCAGCAAAAACTCATGAATTATTACAAAAACAAATGAAAGATTATATTATGAACTGTAAGGAAATCAACGAAAACCTTATCTTTTATGTTGAAGGAAGTCTGAATCCTGTTAATAGCAGTCAGGTTCAAAAACATCTGGAAGGTTGTGATGAGTGCCGGTCATCCTTTCTTTTTTTGAAAGACACTTTATCGGTCATTGAAAAAGAGAAAAGAAGAGACACCAATCCTTACTTTTCGATGAAAGTGATGGAACGACTGAAAATTCAATCCGCTCCAAAGCAAATTTCCGGGTATTTTAGTTTTAGCAGTATGTATAAGCCTTCCCTGGCACTTCTCCTGACAGGATTAGCCATATATGCTGGTATTATATTGGGTGGGAGTTACAATAAAAAGTTTGAAATAACTTCTTTTGATGATTCCCGGACTAACCAACTTCAAACTGTTGCCGATGAGTTTTATCTGAATGATTTGGGAATAGAAAACATTGAAACCATACTGATCACCGATAACAACAAATAATCATGGACTACTTTATAAAAAAACGATTTTCATTCTGGCTGGTATTCTTTCTCTTGGTAGTAAATATTGCAACTATTACAACCATCCTTTACCACATTTATTCGGATAAAACTACTGCTTCATCTGCTACAGTAAATAATGGAGCCGGAAAAATTATTACCACTGAATTAGGGCTTAACGCACAGCAAAAAGATATGTTCAGCTCCATAAATGATGTATACAACGAAAAGTCAAAAGCTGTCCTTGACCAACTGACCGATAAAAGATCAGAAATGCTGTCTGAACTGAGTGAGACGAAACCGGATACCGCAATTTTAAAAATCATCGCTAAAGAAATCGGTGAGTTGCATACAACGCTCAAATTATTGACTATTGAAAATTTTCTCGAATTAAAAAAAATCTGCACCGATGATCAGCAGCAACAGCTTTCAAAAATGTATAATGATATGCTTGAATGTGAAGGGCATTTTAAAGGTTATGGAAAACAATACCGGCACAGGTATCGTCGTGGTCAGGGAAGCGGTAGAGGTTGGCAGAAAAACAATTAAATTTGCCGTAAAAAAAGCATGAACGGACAACCCGAACTCTACAAGGTTTTAGACGAATTAAACATCAAATTTGAATACTACGAGCACCCACCGGCACCAACCATTGAAGAAGCGATCAAATACTGGGAAGACCTGAAAGCCACTCACTGCAAGAATATCTTTTTTCGCAACCATAAAGGAAACAGGCACTACCTTGTTATTTTGGAGCATCGTCAGGCCCTGGATATTCATGATCTGGAAAAAAGACTGAAACAGGGTAAACTTACTTTCGCTTCTCCCGAGCGACTGATGAAGCATCTTGGACTTGACTCCGGTTCGGTCACTCCTTTTGGACTGATCAACGACAAAGCCAATCATGTTTATGTTTTTTTTGATGAAAACCTGAAAAAATCCGATAAGATCAGCTTTCATCCCTGCATCAATACGGCTTCGCTGGTGATTTCTTTTTCAGATTTCGAAAGATTTATGAAATGGACGGGGAATGGGTATGAGTATCTGAAGCTTTATGATTAAATTATTTTATAATGGAAATAAAATTCCTCGGCGCTGCCGGCACTGTCACCGGTTCCAAATTCCTTCTTGAGATTGAAGATAAAAAAATTCTAATCGACTGCGGGCTTTTCCAGGGACTGAAACATTTGCGTGAACTCAACTGGCTCGATTTTCCGATTCCTGCTGACGAAGATTGATTGCATCCTGCTGACTCATGGTCACCTCGATCACATCGGTTATTTGCCACGGCTGGTTAAACAGGGATTTGCCGGTAAGGTTTATTGTACCGAACCCACTGCCGACCTTGCTGAAATTGTGCTGAAAGACAGTGCCAAAATTCAGGAGGAAGATGCAGAGAATGCCAACCTGTTTGGTTACACCAAACACAGTCCGGCTTTGCCCTTGTATGAATTAAAAGATGTTGAAGATACCTTGCCTCTGATCAATCCTTGTGAAATGGATAAATTCATTGAATTATACAACGGGATCAGCATCCGGTTCAGAGGAAATGCACATATTCCTGGAGCAGCGTTTATTGAACTGGAAGCAAACGGCCAAAGGTTTTTGTTTTCAGGGGACCTTGGAAGACCGGAAGATCCAATGCTTCAAACTCCTGAAAAACCTGACAAAGCAGACTTTGTAATTGTTGAATCAACTTATGGCGATAAAAATCACCCGAACCGATTCGACTGAAGAAATTTTATTAAGGATCATCCATAAAAGCCTTCAGAATCACGGACCTTTGATTGTTCCCAGCTTTACTGTCGATCGGGCCCAGGATTTCATGTACCTCATCTGGAAATTGAAACAGGAAAATAAAATCCCTGATATACCGGTTTACCTCGACAGCCCGATGGGAATTGATGTCAGTAAGCTTTTCCTGAAATATCCTGAATGGCTAAAAATCGGTACGGATATCTTTACCGAAGTGTTTAAAAGCACAAGAATGGTTACTTCCATTGAGGAAACGAGGCATCTTGGCCAAAAACAAACACCCGAAAATCATCATTGCCGGTAGCGGAATGATGAATGGTGGACGCATTCTGACCTATCTTGAGGAGCAGCTTGAAAACCCGAATGCAACGATCATTATTCCTGGCTACCAGGCAGCCGGAACACGCGGAAGAACCCTAAGCGAAGGCGGAATGGAAATAAAAATCCATGGAAATTATTATAAAGTTAAAGCCGCTATCGAACATATTCACACCATGTCATCCCATGCCGGACAGGATGAAATTCTCAGTTGGCTATCGGCAATTAAAAATAAGCCAAAACAAGTCTTTATTGTTCATGGAGAACCTCAATCAGCCAATGCGCTCAGATTAAAGATCAAGGATACATTGGGCTGGCAGTGTACGGTTCCGCAATTGATGGATTCTGCTAATTTGAATTAATGAATCTAAACTTCATTTAAAATCATTTCGGCGTTATTGCAATGAACAAACCAGTAATGAACAGGTTATCTTGTCTGTTTGCTATTATTTATAATATTATCAACATTGATTTTGATGGAAACATCTATAAAAACACTTTTTAAGGTACTGGGAATACGACTTCTGACCAAATCAACTTATGTCTTAAAAATTGAGCGGAAAGGAATGCAATTCAGGCCCGGACAGAACCTGAATCTTGGACTTGCAGGCGATACAGAGAAAAGAGATTACTCGATTTACAGTGCCGAAGGCGACAATTTCCTTGAAATCCTGGTTAAGGAAGTCGATGAGGGTTTGGTTTCAAAAAAACTGAAAAAGCTAAAACCCGGCGATCTGGTTGAAGTTGATGGACCTTTCGGATTCTTTACAATTAACGAGGAAGAAAAACTGGCAAAGAAGTTTTTATTTATCGCCAGCGGAACCGGTATAGCTCCTTTTCATAGCATCACCAGAAGCTATCCGGGAATTAATTATACTTTGCTGCATGGTGTTCGTTATAGAGAAGAAACATATGAAAAAGATCAATATCCTGCAGGTCGTTACATCTCTTGCCTTTCGAAAGATAAAAAAGGTGATTTCCATGGAAGGGTAACCGATTACCTCCGGCAAAATCCTGTCAGCCAAGATACTTTGTGTTACCTTTGCGGCAATGTTAATATGATCTATGATGCATTCGATATTCTTAAAGAACAAGGAGTTCCGTCAGGAAATCTGCATGCGGAAGTTTACTTTTAGATACTGGTTTCTTGTTACTGGTTTCTGGATTTATTAAGATTTATAAACCAGGAACAAGCAAACAAGC
The DNA here is from genome assembly GCA_963705185.1 of uncultured Bacteroidales bacterium. Taxonomy (GTDB): domain Bacteria; phylum Bacteroidota; class Bacteroidia; order Bacteroidales; family JAADJA01; genus JAADJA01. The sequence continues at coordinate 74,193 of CAVPJF010000037.1, read as the reverse complement.
AACAAGCAACTTTTAAATAATGAAGTACCACCTCATCACCCTCGGCTGCCAGATGAACATGTCGGACACGGAGCGCACAAAGCCTGTGATCGAGCGGATGGGCTATGTGTGGACCGACAACGAAGATGAAGCAAGCCTGCTTGGCATTCTTGCCTGTTCGGTTCGGCAAAAAGCGATTGATAAAGTTTACTCCAGGATTTCGAAATGGAACAAGCTGAAAAATAAAAAGAACCTTCTGACCTTCGTCACAGGTTGTATCCTTCCTTCCGATAAAGACCGCTTCTTAAAGCTGTTTGATATTGTTTTTCCGATGAGCGAGCTTCAGGAACTTCCCGACATGATTGGTCAGTATGGTATTGTCACTCCGGTGAGCCTGAAAAATCCTGCAAATGGAAGTATCCATTATGAAAATGCCAGGGTGAAAGAACTGAAAGAACGTTCGGCTTCACTAAAGTTAAATGAACACATTCCTGATTTCTGGCATATTAATCCATTGTATGAATCTTCATTTGAAGCCTTCGTTCCGATCCAGAATGGCTGCGATAAGTTCTGCACCTTCTGCGCTGTTCCTTACACGCGCGGAAGAGAGGTTTCGAGGCCTTCGTCAGAAATTCTTGATGAGGTAAAAAACCTGGTCGAACGGGATTACAAATCAATTACCCTGCTTGGGCAAAATGTAAATTCCTATGGGCTTGACAAAAAAGGTGAAGAAATCGGCTTTCCGGAAATGCTGAGAAAAATAGGAGAACTGGGAAAAGCTTCCGGTAAGGAGTTTTGGGTCTATTTTACTTCACCACATCCGAGGGATATGTCTGACGAAGTCATCGAAGTGATTGCTGAATTTCCTTGTCTGGCAAAGCAAATCCATCTTCCCATTCAGTCGGGTGACGATAAGGTTCTGATCCGGATGAACCGGAAATACAATGTTGAAAAATACGGTGAAATCGTCAAAACCATCCGGCGGCTGATCCCGGAAGCTACTTTGTTTACTGATATCATTGTCGGATTTACAGGCGAAACCGACGAACAATTCGAAAACACCCGCAAAGCCATGTATGATTTTAATTACAACATGGCTTACATTGCGCAATATTCCCAGCGACCGGGAGCTGTCAGTTCAAGATGGGTGGATGACATTCCTCATGAGGTTAAGAAAAGCCGGTTCCATAAATTGACTCATGATCTGGAAAAAACCTCCGCTGCACATAACAAAAAGATGATCGGGAAAACTTATCGTGTTCTAGTCCGTGGACTGGAACGAAAGGGTGATTTCTTATCCGGGCTTACCGAAGGCAGGATCAATGTGAGGATCACATCAACTGACACATCGCTTATTGGGAAAATAGTAAATGTAAAGATCACTTCATCAACAGATTTTTCGGTGGCAGGGGAAATTGTATTAAAACCTGAATTGAATGCACATGGTTCGTAAAATCGCTTTCAAAACCCTCGGCTGCCGGCTCAATCAATACGAAACCGATTCCGTGACGACGGATTTCATCAATGCTGGTTATGACATCGTCGATTTTTCGGAGGATGCGGATGCTTATGTAGTTAATACCTGCACGGTAACCAACATGAGCGACCATAAATCGCGGCAAACCTATAACCAAGCTTATAAACGGAATCCTGATGCTGTGCTGGTGGTAACCGGCTGCATGGCCAATAACCATAAAGAGGCCCTCGAAGCAAACGACAGAATAACCTATACCATTGAGAACGAACGGAAAGGTTCTATTTTTAACTTGCTCGACAGTCATTTTAAAGGAGAGATCATTTCACCGGATCAGCTAAAGTCTGATCGATTCGGTTTTGGAGCAGCGGAACAAAGCATCCGGACCCGCAGCATGATCAAGATTCAGGATGGCTGTGATAACTTCTGTACATTTTGCATCGTTCCTCATGTAAGAGGAAGGGCAGAAAGCAGGCCTTTCAGCGACATTGAAAAAAACATCCGGCAGGCGCTGGATTTCGGATACAAGGAAATTGTATTGACTGGTGTCAATATCGGACGATATGAAAAGGATGGGTTGAATTTTGAAGACCTGGTTGAAAAGGTTCTTGAGATTCCAGGAGATTTCAGGGTGCGTATTTCGAGTATAGAACCGGAAGGTTTTGGTGATAAACTCTTCAACCTTTTCCAAAATCCGAAACTTACCCCTCACCTCCATATGTGTCTTCAAAGCGGATCTGATAAAATATTGCTGGCTATGAGAAGACAATATACTGTGGATGATTTCAGAATGATGACAGATAAAATTCGTAAACACATACCTGATTTTAATTTTACTACTGACATCATGGTTGGATTTCCGGGTGAAACCGAAACGGAATTCCGCGAAACCTGCCGGGTAGCTGAAGAAATCGGATTCAGCCATATCCATACTTTTAAATATTCTTTGAGAAAAGGAACCAGATCTGAACGTATGCCCAACCAGGTTCAGGAAAAAATTAAATCTGAAAGAAGCCTGATCATCCGTGACATTGCGGAAAGCAACAAGAAGAAATACCGAAGTTCATTTATTGGTAAAACCCAAAATGTGCTTGTTGAAAAGATTGGCAGTCGAGGAATAGCCTCTGGGTATGGGGAACACTATATTCCTGTAAAATTCAAAGCGGACGACAGGACTTGTGCGAAAGATTTTAGAAATGTTAAAATTACAGGTATTGAATCAAAAGGAAGATCCTGCCTTAACAGCCGATCCGGTTTAAAATATTTTTTGGGTTATTTTTCCTGAAATACTGAACCAGAAAACGAATAATTTTGTGGTTTAAAATTCGATTCAATTGTCATTAATCAATTTAATAAAATGGAAATAACCGGAAAAATCATCAATATCCTTCCAGAGGAAACAGGTCAGGGAAAAAATGGCCCATGGAAAAAGCAAAATTTCATTCTTGAAACCCAGGAACAATTCCCGAAAAAAGTTTGCATTGCTGTTTGGGGCGATAAGATTGACTTAAAATCCTTTGGAAACAATGAAACTGTGACCGTGGGTATCAATATCGAAAGCCGGGAGTTTAACAGTAAATGGTACACGGATGTTAAAGCGTGGCGGGTGATGAAGGCTGCCAGCACTAATTCTGCACCACATGCACCTGAATATATACCACCTGAAAAAGAACAGGCATTTGAACCAGGAAGATGGGCCGGTGAATGATTTGCCTTTCTGATCTCAATAACTAACACTTCTCTAGGTTATGCAGCAATTGGGCAGATATCTTATTATTGCTGGTATTTTACTTGTAATTTGCGGACTTATTCTTTATTTTTTTGGAAATAAATTCAGCTGGCTGGGCCGTCTTCCGGGCGACATCCGAGTCGAAAAAGAAAATTTCCGGTTTTATTTTCCCATCACAACAATGATCCTTCTGAGTGTAGTTATCAGTTTAATCCTTTACATAATCCGAAAGGTCTTCTGAAAAAAAATTGCCGCGAATGATAGAATGTGATCTTAATATTTTATTCGTGTATTCGCAGCTCTATCAAATACAAAAAACCCGGCTTAGAACCGGGTTTCATTACTATCAATCTACTTTACCGCTATTCTTCGTCCTTTTGTGATTCTTCGTAGGCCTTAAGCAATTGAACCTGGATATCGGGCGATACATTTGAATATTCAGCAAATTTCATCGAATACATAGCGCGACCACTGGTTATTGAGCTCAGTGCTGTAGCGTATTTATTCATTTCTGCCAGTGGAACTTTGGCCAGGATTTTCTGATAATTTCCTTCGCGGTCCATGCCCATGATGATAGCTCTTCTTCCCTGCAAATCGGTCATGACATCACCCATTTTGTCTTCAGGGACAAGGACCTCAACATCGTAAATCGGTTCAAGAATTTGAGGTCCGGCATTTTTAAACGCTTCACGGAATGCATTACGCCCGGCAAGTTTAAAGGAAATTTCATTTGAATCCACCGGGTGCATTTTACCATCATAAACATAAAATACAATATCGCGGGCATAAGAACCAGTCAATGGACCTTCTTCAATCTTCTCCATAACACCTTTAAGGATGGCAGGTAAGAAACGTGCATCAATTGCGCCACCAACAATACTGTTATTCATAATAAGTTTTCCGCCCCAATCGAGTTTAATTTCTTCAGTACCCCTTACCGGAAATTCGGTTGTCCACGACATACCTTCCTTATATGGCTCGATCATCATGTGCACCTCACCAAACTGTCCGGCACCTCCTGATTGTTTCTTGTGACGATATGTAGCTTTAGCTGATTTGGTGATGGTTTCCCTGTATGGAATTTTGGGAGTAATAAAAACAATTGGAATTTTATCGAGATGCTCAATCTGCCATTTGGTAACGTTCAAATGAAGTTCACCCTGTCCACCCAAAATCAATTGTTTTAATTCTTTTGAATATTGAACCATCAGCGTCTGGTCAACTTTGTGCATGGCGCTAAGAACGGAAGACAACTTTTCGTCGTCCGCCTGGTTCTGTGCTTTAACAGCAACTCTATATTTTGGTTCAGGGAATACGATGGGTTCCACAATATCATCACTACCCTTCGAAGCATTTAATGAAGTATTGGTAGGAGAGTTTTTAAGTTTTACAGTAGCTGCAATGTCTCCTGCAACGACTTTTTCAATTTTCTCGCGATTTTTACCATAAACTGCAAACAATTGCCCAAGCCTTTCCTTCGCATCTGTTGTGGAATTGATCAGGTCAGCTCCTTCACTGATTTCTCCATTATATACTTTAAAAAATGAAACTTCCCCAAAGTGAGGTTCAATTGTAGTTTTAAAAATAAATGCTACTGCAGGTTCCTTTGGATTGCATTTAAGCTCTTTTCCTTTTGTGGTTTTTACAGGGGGCATTTCGTCAGGAGCCGGAACGTTGTTTTCAATAAATTCCAGCAATCGGTTTACGCCCATATTATGTTTCGCATTTATGCATAATACCGGAAATAGTCCTCTTTTTCTTAATCCGATTTTCAAAGCCTTCTGGATTTCTTCTTCGGTAAGGGTTCCATTTTCGAAGAATTTCTCCATCAATGACTCATCGCTTGAAGCAAGATCTTCAATCATTGCCGCTTGCATTTCTTCAGCTTTTCCTTTCTCATCTGCAGGTATGTCTATGATTTCAGGTTTTCCGCTGTTTTCAGGAAACTTATACATTTTCATTTTGAGCAAATCAATCACTGAGTTAAATCCGTGACCAGGATTTACAGGATACTGGCAAATAGCAAGGCTTCCTCCAAACTGGGTCTTCATCTGCCTGATGGTTTCATCGAAGTTTGAATTTTCATGTTCCAGGTGGTTAATGGCAAAAATAACAGGAGTACTGTTCTTGCTGGTATTACGCCAGGCGATTTCAGTTCCGACCTCCACTCCATTTTGAGCATTTAAAAGAATTACAGCGGTGTCGGCGACTTTTAGGGCTGAAACTACTTCACCCACAAAATCATCAAATCCAGGAGTGTCGATAATATTAATTTTTTTACCATTGAATTCTGTATAAAGCAGGGATGAAAAAACAGAGTTTTGTCGCTCCAATTCAATCGGTCGATAATCCGAAACCGTATTTTTATCATCAATCGTGCCTCGCCTGTTTATGCGCCCCGATTCAAAAAGCATTCCTTCAGCCAGGGTTGTTTTCCCCGATTTAGCACCACCAACGAGTGCAATATTCCTGATTTCCTTTGTCTGATAAACCTTCATTTCCTAAGTAACTTATGTGATTAATTAATGTTTTAAAAAAGAGGTGGCAAATGTATAAAAATATAAATAACTACTAAACAAACTGTTGTAAAAATTCCCTTTCTTCATTTCGCAATGAGGAAGTGCAAATTAAATATCTTTTAAAAGTTGTCTTACTTCACCCCATGTGTCCTCATTCATTTTAGGACCAATTACTTCTATGGTTTTTGCAGCCAGCAGTGAACCCATTGATCCGCATTTATCCAATGAATAGCCGTTGATTAAACCATAAATAAAGCCAGCTGCATATAAATCTCCGGCTCCGGTAGTATCGATGCTTTTTGCCTTAAGTGGGGAAATAAGGTGACTTATGCCTCTGCTTTTTATTATCGAACCGTTTTTACCAATTTTAACCACAGCAATTTCACAAAGATTTCCGAAATCATGGGCTGCATCCATCGGATTCCTTGCCTGTAAATGCTTTTGCTTCTTCCTCGTTGGCGAATACAATGTCCACATACTCCCTGAAGAATCATATGCAGAAAATCCAGGTTCTCTTCTACCACATTGTAACTTGCCATATCGAGGGTAATCTTTAATCCATTTTGTTTTGCAACCTTCACAGCTCTTTCAATCAAAGCATGGTTTTGAACAAGGTACCCCTCAATATGGAAAAAATCATAGTTCACAAAATGTTCCACCAGGATATCATCTGCCGACAACTCAACTGCTGCTCCAAGGTAAGTGGCAAATGTTCTTTCCGAGTCAGGGCTGATGAGGGCAATGGCTTTACCTGTTGCTGAATTGCCAGATAGCAGCAGAGGATTAATTCCAATGCTTTCCATATCAGTTTTAAAAAATCGGCCAAAATCATCATTTCCAACTTTACCAATAAAACCGGTATCAATACCCAACCTGGCAAGTCCATGAATGGTATTGGCAGCTGAACCACCCGAGGCAATTTGTTTTTTTAAATGATTTGTTCCCTCATTTACCATATTACTATATTCATGATCTACCAACTGCATGCTGCCTTTTGGCAGGTTAAACTGCTCCAGGATTGCATCATCTTCAAGGTTGGTCATGATATCAACCAGCGCATTACCCATTCCGAGAACTCTTGCCATGCTATTATTTTTTCGGCAAAAGTATTGCTTATTTAGAATAAACAACTATTTTTGCACTCCCATTTTTGGGAATCCCTGATTGTTTTAAGGGATGTGATCCCCAATAGCTCAGTTGGTTAGAGCGACTGACTGTTAATCAGTAGGTCCCTGGTTCAAGTCCAGGTTGGGGAGCCAAAGAGCCGGTTTGTAACCGGCTTTTTCTTTTCAAGGAGATTTTTCCCGATCTCCCTCCTAACCAGGAAATTATTAATCATCATTTGTAATAGTTTGGCAAAGTAATTGGCATTCATATTTTTACTCTCTATACTTGAAAAATTCAAAAGCATAAACTTATGAATGGAACTTACAGAAGCTTAATGTCGAAAAAACGAATTGTCTTCGGCAACCATTTTAAAGACGGAAGAACCAGGGTATATATTGAAAATGCAAAAATCCGCCGGGAACCTCTTTATGTGATTGAAGAGCTGAGTTCAAGAGTCGTTTTTCAGCTATCCGCTTTTGGAATTAAAATCTTTAATTATCCGAAAAAGGATATCCTGACTATAAACAAGTGGCCGGATGAAATTTTTGTAAGGCAGTAAGTAAAAGTTTTTCGGCAGTAACTTAAGGACGGTAGAAGGCAACCTAATTCTTCCAGGAGATTAAATTGTTCTTTGTAATTGTCTCCACGGGCAATATCTTTTTTAATAATTTACTCCAGATTACTTTTCACGCCTGTATGCCTGCACTTTATTCATTACACGCATGATATTGCCACCCCAGATCTTCCTGATATCTTTTTCCGAATAACCTCTCCTGACAAGTTCCAGGGTTATGTTTCCCATTTGACTCACATCCTGGCAATCGGCTAAACCGCCGCCACCGTCAAAATCTGTCCCAATTCCGACATGATCAATTCCTGCAATCTTTACCATGTGATCAATATGGTTAACCATATCAGAAACAGTAGCTAATTCACGTGGGAAAATTGAATCAACAGCATGCCACTCATGTTCAGCAGCTTTATCTTCTTGCGGTGTCAGGTTTTCAAAATTCCTGTATTTAATCCGAATTGCATCATAAGCACTGTCTCGCTGAGTATAATTAGCCGGAGTTTTTACATAATCACTCAGGATGCACATCTGGATAACTCCACCATTTTGGGCGAGTTTTCGAAGCATATCATCCGAAATGTTTCTTGGATTATTGCAAATTGCCCTGGCACATGAATGAGAAGCAATGACAGGAACTTTTGATAAGGCAATTACATCGTAAAAACTGGAATCGGAAATATGGGAAACATCAATCATCATCCCTACCCGGTTCATTTCCCTGACAACTTCACCTCCGAAATCACTTAATCCATTATATTCTGTAGAATCGGTTGAGGAATCGCAGATATCGTTGTTTTTTGTGTGGCAAAGAGTTATGTAACGAACACCCTTGTTATAAAACTCGCTGATGTTTTGAATATCTTTTCCGATGGCATATCCATTTTCAATTCCGATAAAAACAATCCTTTTACCTTCCTTTTCAAGACGGTAGGCATCTTCCGGGGTAAGAGCAATGTCAGCAATGTCAGATCTCGATTCAATATGGGAATGGATTGAGTCGATTATTGTCGAAACAGTTTCTTTTGCCTTTAAATTTCCTTCTTCATTGCGGTTACTTTGCCCGACAAATGCAGCCATAAATATCGCATCCATGCCGCCTTCTTTCATTCGCGGAAAATCGACACGGCTATGATCTTTTTTATAATCATGTCTTTCATTCAGATCGAAATCGCCACGCAGTAAAGCCCAGGGAGTATCGGTATGGGTATCAACAGTGAGGACTTTTTCGTGGATTTCTTTGGCTATTTCTTCGGGGGTTTTAGGAACAGAATTGCAACCCCAAAGAAGTATTCCACAACCGGCGAGTAAAACTATTTTTTTCAAATCTCAGATTTTTCGGCAAGTATAGTATATTTGATCCTTATAATTGCAATAAAATACAGATGCAGAAATATTATTTATTCATTGGATTTTTTCTGATCCTGAACCAGGCTTTCTCACAAACAACAAACTCCACAGGCACAAATTTCATTGAAATCAAACCTGGTGAATCACTTGATTCGATTGCGAAAAAAGCTGCACATGTTTGCCCCTCTCCACGACAGGTTGCCTGGCAGGAACTGGAGTTCACCTGTTTTTTTCATTTTGGAATGAATACTTTCACCAATCGGGAATGGGGATTAAAAAATACTGACCCTTCGAATTTTAATCCAACTGAGCTTGATGCCAGACAATGGATTCGTACAGCAAAAATGGCTGGAGCAAAGCTAGTGGTCATGGTAGCCAAACATCATGACGGCTTCTGCTTATGGCCCACAATTTTTACTGATTATTCAGTTAAAAACAGTCCATGGAAAGATGGCAAGGGTGATGTTATCGCTGAAGTTGCCGAGGCCTGCACAGAATACGGCATGAAGCTCGGCATCTATCTTTCGCCCTGGGATATCAGTTCACCGCTTTACGGAACAGACGAATATAACGATCATTTCAAGAATCAGCTTCGGGAGTTGCTAACAAATTATGGAGAGATATCAGAAGTCTGGTTTGATGGAGCTTGTGGGGAAGGTCCGAACGGTAAAAAGCAGGTTTATGACTGGCAGGGATATTATAGTTTAATAAGAAAATTGCAACCGGATGCCGTGATTGCAGTGATGGGACCTGATGTAAGATGGGTAGGAACGGAATCGGGTTATGGCAGAGAGACGGAATGGAGCGTGGTTCCGCTATCCACTTCCTTCCTTGACCATATAGCGCAAAATTCCCAGCAATCTATTACAAACGGAGTATTTACTCCGCCGGGAAATATGATGGAAACTGATTTGGGTAGCCGGGAAAAAATCAAAGATGCAGGTGCACTCATCTGGTATCCTTCGGAGGTAGACGTTTCAATCCGGCCGGGATGGTTTTACCACGAAGACCAGGATTCGCTGGTGAAAAGCCCGGAAAAGCTGGTGGATATTTATTTCAGCTCGGTGGGAAGAAATTCTGTTTTATTGCTGAATCTGCCTCCGGACAAACGCGGACTGATCCATGAAAATGATGTAAAAAGCCTGCAAGGAATGAGAAATATTCTTGATTCAACATTTTCGGTCAATCTCGCTAAAAATGCAATCATCAAAGCAAATCCTGAAAATGTTTCTTCCAACCCTTTAAAAGTATTGGATGATAACAACAAGACTTTCTGGACAACCCCACCAGGAGCAACGACGGGAATATTAGAGTTTGAATTTGGCAGTGAAAAAACTTTTGACTGCGTGATGCTTCAGGAAAACTTTCGCAACGGGCAAAGGGTGGAGGAATTCGTGGTTGAGGTATGGAAAAATGATGGCTGGGAGGAAATTGTAAAGGGAACAACAATTGGTTATAAGAGATTGATAAGGTTTAGCCCGGTAAAAACCAACAAAGTGAAATTGATCATTATTTCATCGAGGGATATCCCTGAAATATCGACATTTGGAATTTATAAACAACCCGAAATTACTCCAACCCAATAAACATTTACCTTGAAGAAGATGCATTATAAAAGCTAAAAATCGATCATTGATTTGAATCCAGTTATATTATCCTTGCTTTTCAAAACCACTACAGCAATATCAAAAATTGCCCCTATAGCTGCACCTATGAGTTTGCCGTTACGCTCACCCCGCTGACATCGGGCATAGGCAATTTCTACAACAGGAATAATCATTTTTTGATTGTTATCATCAAGAAGAATAACACCATTTCGAAGCGGAATCGTATTTGACTCAATAAAGTTGCCTGATTTTTCCAGTTCATTTTCTGTTGCTTTAGAATTGTGCAGGTTAGTAACCTGGTCAGAAGATAATGAATAAGAGCTATTCCTATTTTTGAATCCGATTTTGTATGGATAAGATCCTTCAATGCTAAAACCTGAATTATTACTGATGCTGGCTAATAATAACTCATCCGGAACAGGAAGAATTGCCAGGTGGGATATAGAATCAATGAACCGATTGTAATTTGGATCATTGTTTTCAGAAGGAACTGAGGTAAAACCTTTAAAAATTCCAGTAATAACCGAGCTGTCAGTTTTATGCACTTCAACATGGTTTCTTCCACCATAGTTTACTTCTTTCGGGAGTAACCTTAATAACTCTGGTATCGGAATAATCATTAAAGTGTGGTTTTCCTATATCTCCACCAACCGAGCGCCCTATCCATGTGAAAGCGCAACTTTCGCATAAAAGTACCAAACCTGTAAAGAATAAGATAACTGCTAAATTGCTTTTATGCAAGGATTTTATCCTAAATTGGTTAACCGATACTATCCATTTTATTGAACCTCTATTTATTTTTTCTTCAAACCGGTAAATGAACTTTTGTATTTCCCGGCTATGGTTGGCTTTGAAATTTATGGTTTTCATGACATTTGATTTTGAGTCTCATTTATGAAATATCGGCCATCATTGAGTTGCAAGTCTGATGTTGTATTTCGGCATTTTTTTATTCATTTCAAGCAAAGAGGTTTCCGTCAACCAATTGATCGTTTTCCTTACCCCTTCTTCGAATGATGTGATGGTATATCCCAGTTCGCGTTCAGCCTTAGCGCTTGACAGGCACCAGTCACGAAGGTATTTTTTTACCCAGGGTGCAGTGATGGCAGGCGGAATTCCAGTCACAGGATTTTGCCATTCCATAAACTTTGCAGCAGCGAACATCACAAATAATGGCAGGTGAACCATGTTTCTGTGTATTCCGGTTATGTTTTCCAATGCAGTGAAAAAATTGTCGAAACTAAGGTTTTCACCACCGAGGATATATTTTTCACCAGCTATACCCTTTTCTGCTGCCAAAATATGACCGTTTACCACGTCATCAATGAAAACATAATTGCCTATCTTTTCTCCATTGCCAGGTATAAACCGCCATTGGCCGTTACAATATCCTCTTATCATCTTGGTTATAGAATTGCTTGCATTCATTGGTCCCGGACCATAAACCCGGCTTGGATTTACGATGACAACCGGCAGACCTTTTTTTGTAAAATCAACTGCAATAAGCTCGGCCTGGCTTTTGGTTGTTTCGTATTCATTAAAATAAGGTTCTTTTCTTAAGGTGGATTCATGGCTGGGTATTTTGCCATTTGATGGTGATACAGTCGCAGCAGATGATGTAAAAACGATTTTTTCAAGTCCCATCATTTGCGCTGATTCGAAAACATTTATTGCTCCTTCGACATTAATCCTGTAAAATGTATTGGGATCTTTCGACCATGGCTTAGCGAACGCAGCAAGATGGAATCCCTGACCACAACCTTTCATGGCCTTGAGGAGAACCGCTTTATCATGGAGATCTCCAACGAACAAATGCAGGTTAGGATGACTGAATGCTTTGGTATCTGTAAAATTCCGGACAATGGCATTCACCTGGTGACCTTCAGCCAACAGATAACTGGCGAGGTTCGAACCTATAAATCCGGTAATGCCTGTAATAAAATAGTTCATGATGTTTTGTTTTTATTAAATGAAAAAGACATTTCTTTATTTCTGTATATGCAAGCAATTTCACAGGAAATGGCTTGTATAGAATGAATGAGAATAGCCGGCAAAACAGATTGGCTTTCTAATGTAATATAGCAAAGGAACGCACCAAAAGGAATGGCTGCAGCAGCTTCTTTTAGTCCCTTAAAAAGGTGTAGCGACGAATATAGAGCCAGGTTTATAACAATTGCTGGCCACACTCCAAAGGCAGTTATACAACTGGAAAGCAGGATGCCCCTGAAAAGATACTCATATCCCGCAAAGTAAATTATCCATCCTGCTGAAGCTATTCCAAGTGAACCCGGGGTCCATTGCTGAATGTGAAGTTCGGGATAAAAGGTCCGCAAGTCCTGACTTTTGGAATTTATTAGATTAAGGACAATCAGTAGGACTGAAACCAAAAGCGCCCAAATCCACCAGTAGCCTGAATTATTGAATGTTATTGTTTGCCGCCAGGGTTGAAAATCGAAAAATATCAGGGCAAGGAGAGCGGGAATCAGTCCCAGCAATAAAAAGCCTACGAGTTTTCCGGATATATAGAGCCTGACCAGAATAAATTTTATTCCTTCAATTTTAACACTGTTTATCTTGCCCAGAATCTGATAGTAAAGATAGGAGGCCATAACAACAATGACTATTGAAAAAATCGCTATTTGTTCTATTGTTTTCATGTCGTTTAATAAATTGAATTTGTAAATAACTGAATTCTCTTAAGCCGCAGCATTTAATAATGACTCAGCTGAAGCATTCATCCTTATATAATTATTATCGGCAAACCATTCAATTGCATCATGAATGGCCATGTCAACTGATCTCTGTGGCAATCCCAGAACCCTCACTGCCTTTGCTCCGGAAAAGTAGGATTTCATTGTTAATTGCCTTAAATTTGAGTAATTCATTTTGAGATCCTGGTGTGTTAAGTAACTAATGAAACTACCTGTTAATCCAAGGGTATTCATTATAAATCCAGGAACAGAGATTTTACGATCTGCTTTCCCATAAATCCTGTACACTTTTTCAAATAGCTCAGCAAATGTCAGGTTCTGGGAAGCAAGAAGGTAACATTCACCCGGAATTCCCATTGTCAATGCATTGCATGTTGCCCTGGCGGCATCTCGTACATCGATGAAATTCTTACCACCGGAAGGGCAAAACTGAAGTTGGTTACAAATCAATCTAAGTATGATTTCGCCTGAATTAGGGCGGCTATCATAAGGCCCGATCATGATTGTGGGATTAACAATCACCACCGGCAATCTTTTCTTTTCAATTTCAGAAAGCACCCACTGCTGTGCAAGGTATTTACTGTTAATATAACCAGAGTCTAAACTAAAACCCGTAAATTCCGATAATTCTGTACCCGGACAATCCTTGCTACCACCACCAAATACACAACAACTGCTTACGTAAACAATTCTTTCAATATTTGCCCGTTCAGCAGCCCCGAGCATATTTTGAGTTCCGATTATATTGGGACCAATATAATCAGTAAAGTTTGTAAAATTTCCGGGGGTTTGTGCAGCAGCATGGATAACGTAATCAAATCCTTTACACCCTTCATAAAGGTTTTGTTTATCAGACAAATCTCCTTCATAAAGTTCTATATCCAAACCCCGGATCCCCCTTAGATTTGATCCTTTTCTTGCTAAGGCTCTCACTTGATGACCCCGGCGAAGCAATTCTCTGATGAGGTTGGCTCCCAGCAGCCCGGTTCCTCCTGTAACAAATGTTTTCATAGCTTATGAATTTAAATGATTAATTAAAAATGTTGTGGTTCAACAATTCCCTCCTGAAGGTCTTTGCTAAAAAATTAAGTCTGATAAATTCAGGAGTCAGTCTGATGAGCAACCGGCTCACCTTGTTAAAAAACCCAGGGATGATCACGTTTTTCCCTTTTTCGGTGGCAGCAAGTACAATGCGGGCAATTTTTCCGGCTGTCAAAAGGCTGATTTTCCCCAGGAATCCCTGCATGATTACACGCAGGGTAACATCCGGATTGGTGACTATTTGTCCCGGATTCACTACTACAACCCTTACTCCTGTTCCTTGCAATTCCTTGCTTAAGCTTCTGGAAAAGGAATAGATAAAAGCCTTTGAAGCAGGATAAATAGTTTTGTAAGGAATAGGGCCAAAAGCGGCCATGCTTGCAACGTTTATGATAAGTGCCTTTTCATGGTTCATAAGTTCGGGCAGCAATAATCGGGTAAGCATGGTTGTAGCCCTAATATTAAGATGAATAATTTTATCGAGGTAGCCGCAGGTAGCATCGGCAAATCTGATAGTCCCGCCGACTCCTGCATTGTTAATAAGCTGGTTGACTGAGAAATTACTTGTTACATATCCAGCCAGTTCATCCAGGGCAACTTCATTTGTCAGGTCGCATTCATAGTTGATTGCATGAATCCCATATAAATGCTCTAACTCTTCACACAACTGCTGAAGATTCCTTCCTGGAAGTGCAACGAGAATTAGGTTTCTGTGTTGCCTTGCATACGCAATTGCAATTTCTTTCCCCAGTCCTGTGCTGGCGCCTGTGATTAATGTATAGACCGGTTTGTTTTCTGTGGGTTTCATAAGGCATTTGTTTTTAAAGAGGCTTTGTGATGAATAAATGAATTTGAGAAAAAATAGGCAGCAATTGCCAGGGGTAATCCTAAGATAATTCCACCGGTAAGTAAACTCATAAAAACCATTGAATTTGCAGTAACTATTTCATACAGGGTTTTTATGGTAATGGGCCAGGTGAAAGCGAAAGAAACATCCGACCCAAGTACTGAATTACCAACCAGAAACGAGAAGCCATAGAAGATGGGTCCAGTGAGGGGATTGATGTGGAAGACTCCGATGATAGCTGCAACTTTATTCCATTTAAAAATAAAAGTTATGGCTATGGCAATAAAGATTTTAAGTCCGATAAACGGGGAAGCGGCCAGAAAAATCCCGAGGGCATATCCCATTGCAACTTTCCGTGGTTCTTCAGATATCCCTGACAGTTTACTTTTGATTCCTATAAGCTGGTTAACTAATACTTTTTTAATGGTTTTCATGATTTCAAGCGTTATTTTAACTGTTCTTAACTATGTCTCTGAAAGCATTCATTGTCTTCAAAAGATTCTTTTGAATAAGAGGATCTGTTATCCAGGTTGGGAATTTTGGAGCCTGCTTAGAATACATATAATATTCTACCTGTGACTTACCGGAATCAATCTGAGTTATAATCCATGAACCCTCCATATGCGAAATGCGCTCAACACCTTCGTAAGTCTTAAGAAAATCAGGCTCTCCTACAAGGCAGATTTCAGTTCTATGGGTCTCAGAACTCTCATGAACTTCATATTTCAGGATACAATCCTGGTTGTTGAGCGGCCATGGAATAGAAAATTGAATGTATGCAAACCATTGGTTTTCATTGATTGTTTTCAGCCTGTAATAGGATTTCGTTGATTTCATCCAGAGGGGGTATGACTTTTCATCCTTGAGCACCGAAACGATTTTGTCAATGGGACGATCAATGACAAATACGGCTTTAATTTGCCGTGTCAACCTGGTTTCGGTTGCAGGAATCCACCGTGTAAAAATGGATACATTTTCATCACTTCTGACAAGGGTGAAGGTTGCACTTTTATCAGATGATGCAGAATCATCCGATTAAATCTGTTTTCTTCGTCGATGTTCTGAATCCCGAGGTCAGCAAGAAGCTCAGGAGAATAAGCAGGGTTGTTGTTTTTGTTTTCATAACTTTAAATTTTATGAAACAAAATTAATCCCGCTATGAGGGTTATTGAAACGGTTATGCGCAGCGACAAAATTGGTTTTGGGAATAAATCATTTTCAAATTCAGGAAATGGGTGTTAGGATTTCAAATTCTCCAAAGAGTGCAGAATTTTTATTTGAAAAACGCTAAGCATGGCAAAAAATGCAAATAACGATTCCGCCGAATTGCATTTTTTGCAAGAAAAAGAAGTCGCATATTCAGAATAAAGTATCCCGGAACAATCTTTTTAATTAAAAAACATTCAATGTATTTAAAAAATGTGTAACCTTGTATCATGAATTCGGAACCAACAACACAAGAGTCTCTTTTTAATGCTATTAAAAATAGTCTGGCGGCGAATATTTCGCTTGTTCATGATGTTTCGGAACTGTTAGGCATTAGCTATGATAGCGCTTACCGGCGCATCCGGGGTGAAAAGGAGCTTTCGCTGGATGAATTGAAAAAACTCAGCCTTCATTACAAGATTTCCATTGATACCCTGTTTAATCTTAAGAGCAATAATATTGTCTTTAATTCAATGGTAATAAGCGACCAGGGTGTTAGTTTTACCGGATGGTTGCAAAATATCCTTTCAAATTTAAAAAAAATAAATTCCTTTAAAGAAAAAGAAATCATCTATTCAGCGAAGGATATTCCGATTTTTCATTATTTTGAGTTTCCTGAGATTTTTGCTTTTAAAGTATATTTCTGGCATAAAGCGCTTATTCCATCCAATGAATTTCACGAGGAATACATCAAGCTGGAAGTGAATGATGAACTGATGGAACTGGGAAGGCAAATCGCCTTGATCTATAGCAAAATTCCCACTTCTGAACTTTGGAACGAGGAGACCTTTAACAGTATCATAAGGCAAATCGAATTCTGTCATATCTCAGGATTCTTCCTGAAGAAAGAAGATGCATTTCGCATTTGCGATGTGCTGGAAACAATGATCCTTCATATGCAGCGACAGGCTGAATATGGTTTCCGGTTTCTTCACGGAACGACACCCTGAAGGTATCGAGGGTTCCTATAAATTGTATTGCAATGAAGTACTGCTTGGCGACAACACCATTTTTGTGAAAATGGACGGGAATCCCATGACCTTTTTTACCTTCGATATCATTAACCTGCTCATCACCTCCAATCCTGCCTTTTGTGCACAGAATGAGCGGTCGTTGCGAACCCAGATGAAGGAATCTACACTCATCAGTTCTACTTCTGCAAAGGACAGAAACCGGTTTTTTATTAAGATCCTGGATAAAATCAATAGTCTCCGTAAAAGAATGGAATAGGACTTTTGACGGTTTTATTTTAATTGCATAGCTATTTCGCTAAATTCATCATTTATAAAATTGGAGCCAAAAATTTATTTGGTTTCCGATAATATTTGAAGTTTTCGTGACTTTTTTCAGGAGTTTGGTCGATTTTTAGTTAAATCTCTCATATTCAGGCATAGGTATCCTTCACTGTTTTTTTAAACCTATTTAATTATCAAGCAACTTTTTATTTAACTCTTTGGATTGCATTTTCTTAACAATCCTAACGGTATTGGCGTGTGTACACCAAAGAATATCCAGAGCATTTCATTGGCCTGGTTTTTGGCTTTGACCTTAGCAAACTGTAATGCTCCTTTCGGTTCCAAAGCTGCCTTCCATACGTAGGCCCGCTCCTTGTTTAACGCTTGCTGATCAACTTACGTTGTTGTTCGTGTTTGCCAGCCCTTCCTTTACGGGCAAAGTGTAGTAATCTGGTTTTTGGTGCAATACCTCCGGTTTTTGTTGGTAGCATAAATGGCATCTGCTGAGATATGGGTTGTTTTACCAAACAGGTATTGGGATAACCATATACTGCTAATCAATCGGTTTCCTTCATGGAAAGCGTCAAAGCTCAGGTGTTAAATGAAGTTGATTCCATCTACCTGGATCATGTTTACTTTAGCTCCGAACTCTACTTTTTTGATCTCTTTTCCACGGACAATGGGACGAATATAGGATTTGGATATGCTTACGATCCTGTCCGGAATGCTCTTACCCGTTTCAAACATTTGTTTTTGCTGATGATAGACCTTTCGTATGACCTTGCGTTTTTGATAATATTTATCCGGTAGTTCAAGCCGATTGTGGTACTGTTGTTCAAATTGATCCAGCAACCCATTGAGTTTATCAAGCAGGTAAAGTAAACTGCGTATTCGTTTGGTGGTGTCCATCTGAGGCTTCCTGCGCTTGCGCTGGTATTGATAATACTTTTCCCTTTGTTCCAGGTATTTGTTCCGGGGCATCCGCACCCGAAGACCTTTACACAGTAACTTTAACTGATTGTAATTCCAATTCACACTTTCCACAATAGTTTTACATTCGTAGGATAACGCAACTGGCTCTCATAGCACGTGGCATCGGTAAGCATTGCATGGGTATCTGTCAGCATAGGCTTCCAGTATTTGGCTAAAATATTTTGGCAGGATTTTATATCCAGCTTCTTGCCCAATTGCGTCCGAATCTTACTTGTGATCTTGTAGTCAACCAACCTTTCTCCCGGGGATAACAAAACACCGCAGAAAAGATGGTAATCGATGTTGGCATTCAACTGCTCAATAAGCTTTCTGTCAGAGAGATCGGTATAGGACTTTAAAAACATCAAGGCCAACTGTCCCTGACTGTCAAACAAAGCCTTTCGGCCAACCTTTGATAGTTTAAACCTAAAGCCTCGAATCAATTCATCCCAATGCATTGGTAGATACCTCCAGTTCTGACCTTAAAAAAGACTCCCGATATAAATCATATTCTTGCTGGGGAGAATAAAAATTAATTGTGCTTAATTTTTCACAGAGTTTTATTACTTTTGACATAGCTTTAAAAAAAGAATTACCCCGAATTTAGCCTTTTTTGGCTCTTTTCGGGGTTCTTTTTTCTACCTGTTATCAAACGTAATTGTTGATAACACTACCTTTTGTGATTGGGCGAATCAAAAACATTTTCGACTCCTTTATCTTTCCCACATTACAGTTGCTGATTTCACATCCTCTTGAATTACCCCCCATCATAATGATGAATTCACCAGGTTCCCAGTCATAGTGCAAGTCGTAATTATAGAATTTCAGGTCGTCAGTTGTGATGGTGAAAGAAACGGTTTGCGATTCACCGGCTTTAACGAATAATTTTTGAAAACCTTTGAGTTCTTTAACAGGACGGGTGATGCTTCCAACGAGATCGCGGATGTAAAGCTGGACAACTTCAGCACCGTCATAAAACCTGAATTGGTTAGGCTGATGCTGGCTGTTAGGGTTTGATCGCCGGTAAGATGAGATTTATCCAATTCCATTTCTCCATAAGTAAATTGTGTATAGCTCAATCCGTATCCGAAAGGATAAAGCGGATCATTGGAGATATCGAGGTAATTGGAAAGATATTTTTTGAACCACTGCCCTTCGGGAAGAGGACGGCCGGTATTTTTTTGGTTGTAGTATAATTGGAATCTGGCCAATGCTCTGCGGAAAAGTTACCGGCAATTTGGCGGAAGGATTAACCTCACCGAAAATGACATCGGCTATGGCATTGCCGCCCTGGGTTCCGCCAAACCAGACATTCAGGATGGCCGGAATATTTTCCTGTTCCCAGGTGATTGTAAGCGGTCTGCCGGTGAAAAGAACCAAAATTAGCGGCTTCCCGGTTTTCAGCAATGCTTCAAGAAGTTCTTTCTGGCTTCCTGGTAGCGAGATGTTTGATTTGCTGGCGCATTCACCGCTCATATCGGAGGATTCGCCCATTACAGCAACAATTACATCGCATTTTGAAGCCACTGATACAGCCTCAAGCCTCATTTCTTCAGGTGACCTGATCGTGTCGTATGAACGACTATTCCATGGGCTCGTTCTTTTATCCAATTCAGGGTCGTCAGTGATGTTGCTTCCTCTTGCATAGAGGATCTCAGCGTTATCTCCGGTAACTTCCTTAAAGCCTTCCAATACCGTGACACATTCATCAGGATTCACCGCTGCGCTCCAGCAACCAGCCATATTGTAACGATTGTCTGCCAGAGGTCCGATAAGCGCAATTTTCCCTTTCTTTTCAAGTGGAAGAAGCTGGTCATCATTCTTAAGCAAGACAAAGGTCTGGGCTGCTGCTTCACGGGCAAAATGATTGTTTTCTTCAGTGAAAATTTCATTTTTAGCCCGCTCCGGATCGCAATAACGATAAGGGTCATCGAACAGTCCGAGCCTGTATTTTGCCTCAAGAATTCGTCGGCATGCATGATCAATTTCAGCTTCCGTAACTTTTCCTTCTTTCACTGATTGGATTAATGTCGTAAGAAAACCTTCCCCGGACATATCCATATCCACTCCTGCTTTCAATGCCAGTGCCGAAACCGCCTGAATATCTCCCATCCCATGATCGGTCATTTCGTTTATGGATGTCCAGTCGGTGACAATGAAACCACTCAAATCCCCATTGATTGCGAAGGATTTCGGTTAACAGCCATTGGTTGCCTGAAGCCGGGATGCCGTCCACTTCATTGAAGGAGGTCATCACACTGCCAACACCGGCATTCACAGCAGCGTGGTAAGGCGGGAAGTATTCATTGAACATCCTGATCCGGCTCATATCGACGGTATTGTAATCACGACCGGCTTCCGGAGCGCCATAAAGTGCAAAATGCTTCACACAGGCCATCATGGTATTGTTCTTCGACAGGTCATCACCCTGGTAACCTCGGACCATGGCTTCAGCAACACGAGAACCAAGGTAAGGATCCTCTCCGGCACCTTCAGCAATTCGCCCCCAGCGCGGATCGCGGCAAATGTCGACCATCGGAGAAAAAGTCCAGCAGATACCGTCAGCAGTGGCTTCCGTGGCCGCAATACGGGCGCTTTTTTCGATCATATCCATATCGAAGCTTGAGGCCAGCCCGAGCGGGATGGGGAAGGTTGTCCGGTAACCATGAATGACATCCATTCCAAAGAGGAGAGGGATGCCGAGACGACTCTCCTCAACTGCAATTTTTTGAACATCACGAACCCGGGAGCCCGATTTGTAATTCAGGAATGCACCAACTTTACCATCCCGTATTTTATTTGCAATATCACTTGCTGAACCTTCACCTGTGACCAGGTCCCCACCCGGCAGTAAATTCAGTTGGCCGATCTTTTCCTCCAACGTCATCTTATTCAGCAGTTCGCTAATAAACGTGTTCATTTTTTGATCTTCCGGAACCTCATTTTTCCGGGAACATCCAGCCATGAGGATTATAAAAATCACTATGAACAGGGAAAAGACCCTCCCATTCATCTGGGAATTATTTAATTGTTTCAAAAGATTTTTGGAGTTCATCAAACCTTATATATCGGGTAAACTATTTCACATTTTGATTTCCACAAGATTATCCTGTTTATTCAGATTGGCAAGAAACTGTTTTTTCGGGATGACTGCTCCTCCCTTGCGGTACTTGTTTTCTTCATGCGTGAAAATAATCTCCATGCCGTTAATTGAAATGGCTGTAGGGCTATGACTGCCTTCAAGAATATTAAATACCAGCTTTACCGGATAACCTCGAAAATCAAATGAAGCAGACAGGCCATTCATGGATTGTGGCATGACGGGATCAATAATAACGTTTTCAGAATCCATTCTAAAACCAAGAAGCCGTGATATGATCATGCCGATATAAATTCCCGGTCCGCTGGAATAAACCCGCCACCCGCCTCTGAGGGTAAACTTGCCGGTTTTGATCTCATCGTAACGCTCGTCGGCTTCATAACGGCTGCGGAAATGCACATCGGAACTGCTGTAGTAACAATTGGCCTGTCGGATATCACCGCAGGGAACTACATCCCTGTAGCCAACAGGTATAGCCTGCCTGAGGGCTTTTATGAAATCGTCAGCCCTGCCGGTGATGGCCAATAACTCAGCATAGCGGATATGCTCGTGCACATACATCAGGCCGATTTCGCGGCCAAAAAAGGTGCTGCTTTCGGCCCGCTGGAAAATTTCCTGGACGCCTCCTTTATATTTCAGCGGACGATCCATCAGCCGGGCACCATCGGGACCTTTTAAATGTTTTTCAATTAATTCTTGATGAAATTTGGCTTGTTCCTTTGAAAAAATTCCGCTTAAAATACCACGCTCCATCGGCAAAAGGCTATATCGGATTCCTGTTATTTTATCATCCGGATGCAGCAACACACTGATAGTTCCGTCGGGTTCTGTCAGGCCATATCCAGCAACTACTCCATTTTTTATCAAAAATTTATTAAAGTCTGCTTTGATTTGTTCGCAGATTTCTTCCAGCATTTTCGCTTTTTCAATTCTCCGGTTTGCTCAAATACCTGCCGATAAAGTTTAAAAGCCTGGTAATTCATTTCCACAGTCCAGCTTGAGATCAGGCGTTGCGCCAGTTCTTTGCTTACCGGTTGCAGGGAATCGTTCCAGTCGCCGCCGCCAAAAGGAACAAGGGAAGTTCCCCGTATAAATGAATCCATGATCATTTTGATCAACCGGTCTATATGTTCTTTTAGTGGAGTTTTTTCAGCAAAATCATTGCCCTTTTCGTGGTAATACGGTACTGCTTCATCCAATATTTTCAGATCGCCGGTTACTTTGATGTAGTTGGCCAGGGCTATGATGCACCAGTAGAAAATATCGCCATGTGATTCGTGCGCCCTGATATTTTGGTAGCTGTCGAACATCCACCATTGCGGCCAGCCCCCGTCAGGATTCTGATTCGAAAATATGATAAGCAATACTTTCCGGGCTTCATCATACTTTTCGAAGGTTAACAAGAGCTCAACCGGACCCTGGCTCACATCACGGGTTCCCCAGGCAGCGCCTCCAAATTGCTCTAATCCGTAAGGAGTCAGAAAGTGGGTTAAAGCATTCATTCCATACCAGGGTAGAATTTCGCTGGATCGCATGGATGTCTTTATTGTGGCTTTTCAATACAAGATTTAAACTCAGGTTTTTCCAGCCGGATTTTGCATCACGTGCAATCTGAAATAAACTGCTGATCGGCATCTTTTATCTTTATGATCTCTGCGACAGAGCAAACTTCACCGATAAAACTCATGCTAAAATCGCTTGTTTCATGGAACATCAAGGACAAAAAAAGGATTTCCGTGATCTTTGCCATCATTGTAAAGCACTTCATCCCCGCCATGCTTTGAAATCAGTATCACTCTGAACAATGATACGGAACTGAGCATCGTGAAATTTGTTCTGAATCATGCTGCCGGGTTTGGGTTTGGCAACAAATTCCTTAGCTGAACTTCCGGGCGCAATTGACCATTCGTTGAGCGGATCAAAATCGTGGGTAATAAGCAATTTAACTTTATCTCCACGAATCACTTTGAAATCCAAGTTAACCTGAGGAGCAATTTTTGAAGTCCATGTCCTGACCTGGAAAATTTGATCCTTGTGTTTATATATCCAACGGCAATGATTCAGTCCCATCTCAAAAGCAGAGGGAACTCCAAGCAAATAATTTTTGCCATTGATCTCAACAAATATCCTCTGTCCTGTTTCAGGATCGGCATTGAACTGGCTGGTACATATGGAAAGCAAAACATTGAAATTGGTATTGCCCTGGGTAATGTGGGAATTGAAAACACCGAAAGCAAAAGCAGTTGTGGACATGATACTTTCGTCAGGAGTAAGGCCGGATTTCGCCTGCATAATGTGGGCGTGCGGCCGGTCGGCCAGAATCTCCTTTTCTCGTAAAACGACATGATTGTTCCCTACCTGTAAAGAATGAAAGAATCTGACCCTTTTCCGTTTCAGTATGACGTCTGTTCATCTCCAAAAAAATGGTTGAGTTCGTTTTCGTTCAGATCATCGACTGGCAGAAATGCAGATGAGCGAAACAGTTAGTTACCGGAGCCAATAAATCAACCGGATTATTAAGTTGGAATTCCTTATTGAATTCATTCATCAGATCGTTTAACCGGTGCAAATCTTCCGTTGAAGTTGCCTTCGGGTGATCGGGCAAATAAGTTGCAATAAAAATGCTTTGATGCGTTTCTCCGGATGCAAGTTTGAAGGGCTTTTCCTGCAATGCCACCATCGAAGATTCGCCGGCATATTCGCCACCCAGGCTGTCATTTAGCAATCCTTCATGAATTCCTGTTTCACGGTACGATTTGCCATAAAACTACATTCCATCCGTGCTTGCCGATTCAGCCCTGTTTTTACAAGCCATCATCAGCCAGGGATGACCAGTGGGTTCTTGCATATTCTGACGGCAACAAATGACAGAGCCAAACTTTTCATCTTCGAGGATTCGTCGTTCAATGTACTGGCTTACGTAATATTCGTTGATCAGACCGGCATTTACTGGTTTTAACCCGACATCCTGGAAATAAACCAAATCGAGCTCAGCAACATGTTGAGTTGTGTTTTTAATTTCCACTGCAAATTGCCAGCTCAGACTTTTATCAGAAAGCCGAAGGGCAAGGCTATATTCAAGGCCATCCCAGTTACCTTTGGCAAAGAAGCATCCTCTGTTAAATGAAACCTGCCATTACTTTTTGGACCAAGAAAGGTTTATAATCAATGGATTCTCCCCTTTTTCTCAGGAAAATATTGACTCCTGATCCTGAAAAAGGACTTGCCGCTTTTAGGCTGATCCTGACCGGGGCTGCTTCAATGGTTTTTATCGAACCGTTTTCCAGGAACTCAATGGTAAGGCCGGAGGAATTCTTTAAAATCATTTACCTAAGTTTTATTATGAGGATCTGTTCTTTTTTGTGGTTATGGCTGTAATTGATCACTAAACGATCTTCTTTACAAACCAGGTCGATGGAATTGCCATCCAACTCTGCTGATTTAATTTTGTCAGTATTTCTTCCTTCCAAAACAATTTCCCCTTCCAGATCACGATCCCCGTAAATTGTAATTTGAATTCCTTTATCATTTTTAACAATACCAAGAATATCAGAAGTACTATGCAGAATCGGATAAACCCTCTGATATTTCAATGCAAACCGGGGTTAACACACCATACAATGCAGGCCATAACATCTCATCCTTTGAATAAGGGATATTGATTGCTTCACCGGTTCGGGGATGGGTATAAGTTATTTTACCAATACTGTTCCTCGTTGTAATAATTACCAATGAAAAGGATGGCAGAATTATCACTCTGTAAATCGTTCTCTTACAGTAATGTTTTCATTGCTGGCTGTTGCAAGCCTTAGTTTCGCTCCCGATCGGCTCAAAATGGCTTCATAAACCGGTTTATGTCCTTCGGTATCGAATCCGATCCAGGTTCCGATGTGAATGATGGTTCCCTTTCCGAGCTTCTTCTCAAAGCCACAGGCTGAACCTCTGATTGTCCGGGCAATGATCTCAGCACCTTTCAGTGATTTCTTCATCAAAAACCATCTGCGGATTGGCGCATTTAATATCTTTCAGGTCATAAATATCGATCAATGGCGAATCGATGATTTCTTTTCCGGAAGGATGAATAGAAAGAGCATCCCGAAGGATGGTACAGGGTTTCTGCGTCATTTCCCGATCCGGCAGGTTGGGGAAAATTACCAGGCTGCCTCCAGCTTTGGTATAATCTACAATAACCTGCTGATCACGGGCATTCATTTCATCGGTGCTGAAAGCCCAAACCTGCTTATATTGTTTCAGACTTTCTGCATCAGCTTTGGTCAGGTCCAGCCATATCGTAATCAATATTGAGCACCTGCAGTGCTTTCAGTAATCCATCGAAATAAGCAGGTCTGCGGATGGCAGCAGCATTGAATTGAAGTTCTGCAGGCTCCGGTCTTCAGGTCTTTCAAGTTCCGTTGCATAATAGGGAGGATAAAAAAGAACGCAAACTTCCGCTTTACGCTTTGCTTCAACAATGATATTTTCAGAAGTTTTAATGATTTTACTCATCCGTTTGACCAGCGGAAAAGCGCTGGTTCGCTCTCCTTCGGGAGTAAGCGGAGTGAACCAGTAAAAAGTTGGCCTGAATAACCTCTGTGCCTTGGATTTCGTCCCTGCGAAAACATATAATAATTCCAGCCGGTAAGGCCGTTGGCGATGCTGGCTTTGTAGAAAAGTTCCAGTTCACGGGGATTGGTAACCACGTGATATTCCCTTGAGCCGCACTGGAATTCGGCAGCAAAAAGCGGCTTATTTCCCTGCATGGCAGCAGTAATATCATTGATGATGCGGTCATCATGCATGTTGCGGTGCGACAGGAATTCCGGGATATGATCCACCCCGAACATGATCTCACTCTTATCCCTGAAAAGATCTTCGTACATGGTAATGTTGACCGGAAATTCATAGCCGCTGCCATAAATCCAGCCCGGAAGGTTGTGATAAAATGGAACAGTTACGCCCCGTTCTCTTGCCATTCTCGTAAGCATCCGGAGATAATCACCATAATAGGTGCGCCAGAAACGATGCCACTCATAATCGCGGGCACGGTCACCTTTTGATGAATAAGGAATTCTGCCATCCGGTGGAAGTTCGACATCTCAAAATCATGTGTAATCTGTTTGCCCATAATCTATTAATCTCAGCAATGTCGGGAAATTTCTTTTTCAAATATTCAATGAACCGTTCTTTTACCCCTTCACCATAATCCGCCTGGTGTGCCAGCCAGGAGAAAACCCCGATCTCATTGCACATCTGCATCATGATGACCGGTCCGCCTGCTGCAATTTCATGTTTGCTGATCAAAGGCATGATCTGATCATACCATAATGTAACTTTTTCCAGGTAAATAGGATGGAATAAATTAACTCCGTCGCTTGGAACGATTTCTCCTTTGCGGTTGTGCATTTTAACCTCAGCACCATATTGATCCAATAAACCAATCCGGCAGTCCTGCACCACGGGTTTCGGCAAGGATAAACGGCCCCGGTTTCAGGATGCAATATAATCCGTGAGCCTGGCATCGCTGAAGCCAGCCCACAAGATCGCGCTCGGGGCAGGTGGCACCATTAAAATCAAACACACCTTCTTCGGGTTCGTGCCATGCCCAGGGAACATAGGTGCTCACCGTCGTTAAGCCAGCTTCCTTTGCGGCATCCAAGTGCTTGTCCCACAATTCGCGCTTAATTCTGAAATAGTGAATTTCTCCTGAATTGAGAAAGACCTTTTTGTCGTTTAGATAGAAGTTTTTATCTTTAAATTCAAAAGTCATTTTTATCAATCAATTTTTTCTAATCTAATTATTTTTCTTTGTTTTCTTCTTTTAAACTTTCAAGGTTTCTTACCTTTAACAGATCCTTGATCTCGTGCGAACGCTTTTCAGTTAGCGTATATCGCAGGACAAAGAAAACTGAAAACAAACTCAGTAACACCGGCAATCCTATCTCCACCACGCGCATCATCAGCAGGGTGTAGGGCGACTGAATAGTCAGCGGAACAATTTCTTTTTCCACTGTTTCGAGTTCTGCGTCCAGAACATCTATTGACATCGTACCATTCAGGCTGGCAATCCTGAAATTTACAGCCGTCATATTTTTCATGATCTCCTCGTAGTGTTCTTTGCTCTTTCTCTGTTTTGTCTGCTTTCGTCTGCAGGTGAGTCATTAACTCAGCTGACTTGTCCCGGGCTTTTCCAAACAATTCCTCCAGGTTTACTGTAGTGGATTCTCCCTTTTGCCTGGCTTTTACCTCAGCCCTCAGCTCCCTGATGCTGCCCTGCAAGGCATCTACCTTTGTCACCTGCGTTTCGTCGAACATGGTAAATACGATCAGTGCGCCGGCGACAAAGCTGGCCAGGGCAGTTCCCATCTTAATGAACCACCAGAAGATCGAATAGAAACTTCCTTCAGAACGCTTACCTGTTTTCAGTTCATCTTCATCACAAATATCGCCAACCATGGAAGAACCGAGAGTAAAAAAGAAAAGCATACCGGCAGAAAGCAACATGGTAGGAATGATGATCAGGTAAGGGTAGCTTGGATTGTAACAAACAATCTTGGAGAGTTGTGCCAAAACCATGAGCAGGATGGCAATTGTCAGGGTATTCCTTTTGCCCAGTTTCGGGCTGATCCAGTTGAGCGGAAAGACAGCCAGCACACCGGTGATGGCCCAAATGGTACCGTTGATACCAAGCAGGTATGCACCGGCCACTTTATCACCACCAAAGACATAAAAAATCGGAATGTACGAGCCGAGCAACTGGACGAAATTAAAGCCCATCGCCAGTGTAAAAATCGTCAATGTCAGCATGATGAAATTCCTGTTTCGGGCAGCGTGCTTCATATCCTGCCAGAATGGAGTTTTCTCCTGTTTTGCAACTTTTACAAATCCCGGCTCACGAAGTTTGTATGTCCACCAGAACGAAAGCGGTATGATCAGGGCCGCGATCATTAATGAAACATACCGCATTCCATCGGCTTCATTGCCGCCGGTACCCCTGAAGATTTCCATGTTGGCAAGTGCAAATAGCCAGGGAGTGCTCATGGCAAACAGGTTACCGACAAAGCTCTTAGCGCTGAAAAGGCGGGTACGCTCGTGATAATCGGTGGTCATTTCCATACCCAGAGCACCATGAGGGATTTCGAAAATATTGACTGCAGTGAAAAACAAAAGGAGTGTTATCAGGATGTAAACCAGCTGGAATGCCTGGAAACCAGCTTCAGTCGGGAACCAGCCATGAACCGTCTCACCTCTGGGTATCCACCACATAACCACAAAAAAGACAGCGACCAGTACACCACCGATTAGCAGGAACGGACGCCGGCGACCCCAGCGGGTTCTTGTATTATCCGACAGGTGACCAATTATAGGGTCGGAAAGAGCATCCCACAATCGGGGAATGATAAGAATGACACCCAGCCAGAAAGCGCTCAGTCCAAGACTGATATTACCCATCAATCCGACCAGAATACCTGCGATATTGAATAAGGCAATGGGAATGATGCCTCCGGCACCATAGGCAGCCAATTGCGAAAAGTGAATCCGGTCTTCCGGCTTTGTATTGTTATTGGTAACTTTTTCCTGTTCACTCATTTGAGAAAATCTGTTTATGAAGTTAATAATATATCTCTACAACTGCCGGAAACTCATTCACCGTGATTTCTTTCTTAGTAAAGCCATTGCTCTCCTTTCCGTTGATAATGACTTTTCGGGGAAGTTTCGATCCATTGAAATTTCTAATTTTCATTCCATTCGCAGGAAGTCCGACATCTCCGGATATTGAAAACCGGTAATTGTCATCATCTTTTTTTATGGAATACGAAATATCCCCATAATAAGTCGGCAGGTTTTCGACCGACATTCCTTCCGGCGCATCAATCCAATCCTGGTAAAGTGCAGAAGCCAAAACAAGCGATTGGTCATATTCATTTTCATAAACAAACATGGAGCGGATGGCATTTATAAAATCGCTTCCTACCCAGGTGTGAGGCATATCGCCGATAAATCCCGGACGGCGGTCATCCTTCCAAACCACCTCAGCCCAGTGGTGCCATCCCTGCGGACGCTGGTCATCAAGGAAAAACTCGATCAGTTCATGCGCTCTTTCCGGCTGATCCAGAATGATAAAAGAACCGATCAGTCGATTTTCATAAGGAGTGTAATTGACCCAGTCAAGTTTCCCGTCCCTCCTGTTTTTGAAGAATTCATAGTACTTATCAAAAGTATTGTAAACCTGTGGTTTTGGTAAGTTTTTCAGCTCGTTGCAGGGAGTTAAAGCAATGGTGGTGGATGTTGCGTCAAAATCACCCAGCTCGACACAGCCGGGGATATAATCGATCTCCTTTGTATTTCATGGCAAGTTCAAGCGAATTGTAAAGGTTTTCCCGGAAGGTGTCCCGTACTTTGCTGATCCGGTCATAATTCTCTTTTTCACCCAGTATTTTCTGAATTTCGGCAGCATCTTTCAATCCTTTCATGGTAAAGAAATTATCCCAGTAGGAGTGCATCGGTTTGGCAGAATAACCTTCGTGGCTGATGGATTCCGGAACCAGACCGTAGTGGGCACGAACACTGTCGTTGCCATATTTGTAATGATCCGTTGATCTTTCGGCAATCAATGATTCGATGTATTCCACGACTTTCAGAATATTTTCATTCTGTGATCTCAGGAAGGCCGTATCTTTTGTAAAATTGAAATATTCGCGGATCAGGTAAATGAATTCGCCGTGGCTGTCGTTTTCAGGAACCGGATCGGGACCACGGAAATCAACCACACAGGGAACTTTTCCGTTTTCGAACAGATGATCGGAATACCAGTCAATAAAATCTTTTACTTCAGGAACAATACCTGATTTCAACAAAGCCGAAGATGTCAGTGCACCGTCGCGTATCCAGCTTCGTTCGTAAGAACGGGAACCAGGCTGAATGCCTGCTTTGTCCCTGTTGATTAAAATGTAAACGAGATTCGATTTGTAGGCATTTACAATCCTGTCGGCTGATTCCGGCAGATTGAATTTGATGTGATTTACTTTTGTTTTCCAGAATTCAGTTGCTTGGTCAAATCCTTGAAAGTTGTATCCAATGCCAACTTTTTCTTCAAGTGGATTTTGCTTGTAAAAAGGAATGGCAACATAAAATACTTGCTGTTCTCCGGGATTCAGGTGCAATGAATATTTTATTATTCCATTTGCCAGTCCGTTCTGATCAATAGCTGTTTTATTCGGAGGGAATTTTACCGTTGCGCAGGAAATCAACTATATTTCCCTCATCAAAAATACCTGCACTGAATGAATCGTATTTTTTTTGGGAAAGAATCACTTTATCATCCACGGAATCATTAACCAGTTTCTATCTTCTTTGATGGAATTTATTTTACCCACACCACCGGTCAGGTTCAGCCACTGGTAATAAGGATTGACCTGGAACGGGCGGATGAGCAAATAAAACTCAAAATCTTTGGGCTTGTCCGAAAGATTTTCAAATGAGTAACCGATTTCCAGCACGGAACTTTCATTTGCTTCTCCTTTGGATGAAATACCAGTTAAAAATTTCAGTTCTATCGCATTTCCAGTTGACAGAAGGAACAAAACTAAATTCACTTTTATCTACTGGAAAGCCAAGCGACTGTTCCGACTTTACGTTGCTCCAGTTATAAAGTGAATCACCAATTTTGATCATCGGCTCGATGGAAAACAATCCTTTGTCCACCTCCACCATTCCGTCTTCGTTGATCATCGCTTCTTTCACATCATTATTGACACCGGATATGGTCCAATACGAAGCCTGTTCAAGGAAATATCGCGGATAATCTCCAACCGGAGAATTTTTGGCTGTGTAAATCAGGAAATCATTTGGGGTCATTGAATTTTTAATGTCCAGGAATTTAATTTCAGTTACTCCAAACCCTTTTCCGGAAGCACTTTCCAGCAGATCTAATTTAACATACTTAGCTTCTGCTTCAGGCAAGCGGATAAAGCTGACTTCTCCCAGATTTGACTGGACGGAATAAGACTTTTTCCCAAAGCTTACCATCTTCGGACAAAAGCACTTCGAAACTTCGTGCATAATGATCTTTCAGCCAGTTGATCTGTAATCCGCCAAATTCCCTCCGGGTTGTAAAATCAATCAAAACAAACTGATCTTTATCTCCTGAGCTTTGCCAATAAGTGTTTGTCATGTCCATCAAGCCATGAATTCAGGTGTATGACTTTTCACAGAAGATGAAGCCGAAATGATTGGCGCCGGATATGATTCCCTTTCGGGAGGAAGTGGTTCAAACTTCAGGTCATCGAGCCAGATTGCGCCTTTACCGCCAATATACGATGCAATCGTAAATTCAATCCTATCTATTCGTTTTAGATTCTGGTCAGTTGTTGGTCCCCCAGGCAAACTGGATATGCCGTTTCTTAATCCTAATTTTTTTCCACTCCTCCGGGAAATCATAGTTGCGGTTATTCACCCACCATACGTTGTTTCCAGTGCTGTCGATAAATTTGATCTCGAAATTATTGGCTGGTGATTCGGCTTTGATATAAAAGGTAAATTCATAATTCTCCGGAAGGTCAATCGGGAAGAATTTCTGAATTCCTCCATAACCTGTTCCTTTTGTGAAATCGTAATCGAAGCGGATGGCATTTCCGTTCAGTCCTTTCTCAACCGAAAGGCTTAGATTAACACCATCGGATTGTATGTAATTCCAGTCTTCTTTGTTTTCAAATTCTTCAAGGATTCTGATTTGGGCAGAGATAGATAGTTGCAATAAGCAACAAAACCGACAGGATAATTTTTTGTATAAAGAATCGATGCATAATGCTGCTGTTTTTATAAAGACTTCTTAAAATGTCCTTGCACATCGCAGGATTATGA
Organism: uncultured Bacteroidales bacterium; assembly: GCA_963705185.1. Lineage (GTDB taxonomy): Bacteria > Bacteroidota > Bacteroidia > Bacteroidales > JAADJA01 > JAADJA01. Next base: position 41,888 of record CAVPJF010000037.1, on the reverse strand, counting down.
TCAGAATGATGAGGACTTTAAGAAGAAGCTGTTAATCATTTCAAATATTCAAAACCAAGCCTTGCCAATCCTTTCTGAATGACCGGGTCTTTCATCATATAATCCCACACCAGTCCCGTCCTGAAATTCTCGATCATGATCAGCAATGGACCCTGATCGATGCCGATATAATCATCATTCACCCAGTTGGCGGTTGGATTGAAAGCATCGTAATAACCGTATTTTCCCCAAAGTTTTTGGCCATACTTTTCATTGATCGATTTTATCGTCGGCAGGACAATTTCAGGAGCAAAAGGCAGGGATGAAAGCGGTCCGTAAGGGGCGATGGTTCCATCATCAAAATAATTGTATTCGGGTCCGCTGGTTCCTCTTCCGGCATAGCCCAAAAAGACTTTGTCATCAAAATTATACTTATCAGTCGGGCCGTCGCTTGCAGTTACGCCCCAGCAAAGCGAATCGTAACCCACCCAGCCTTTGGGATTATCGATGGCATATTGCCGCTGAACATAGGTTGCCCGGCGTGAGTTTTCGAAATAGTCTATTCCTTTTTCCTTCATATATTTATCAACCAAGTCCACGGCAATCAATAAATGCCTGCGAAAACTGGTGACCGAACAAAGGCGGGAAAGCCACATGGGAAAGTCCCGGATAGGGAGTATCCCATTTATAGGTGCTTAACCATGCATCATAGCTTTTTTCAGCATTTTCCATTCCGCTGCCGGCAGCCAGGATATAGAGGAACAGCGCTTCGTTATATCCGGCCCAGCCCCAGTCATGCTGACCTTTTTCAGGTGTCCAGCCCATCGAAATCGTATTGGCAAATCTTCCGGTATCAGGCATTTGCATAAAGTTCCAGTCAATTCTGCCAACCAGCTTATCCGCAAGTGAACGGATCTGGTTTTCGGTTTCATTGTCGAGGTTGTAATAATTCCGGGCAAAGAGAATACCCATCATCAGTAATCCGGTATCCACGGACGAAAGTTCACAATTCCATTCCCTTTTACCGGTATCCATTCTCAGAAAATGATAATAAAATCCTTTATAGCCGATTCCATTTGTATCCGTACTTTGATCTGAATTCATAAAGAAATTAAGTATCTTCAGGGTGATCTGCGCTGCCTGTTCACGGGTGATCCATTTTCTTTCAACACCAATTGCGAATGATGGAATCCCAAAACCTGTCGAAGCAATACTGGACGGTGCCCATGCTGCAGTTCGGTCTTTCACTATTCCCCATTCCGGATGGTGTTCATTTAAAAAGAATAGAAAGGTTTTTTGCTGAATGGAATCGAGCATCCGTTCTTCGTCTTGTGTCAGTGAAAAATCAATCCTGCCCTGCGATTTGAATACAAGTTGCTGTTGCTGCTCTGCCTGCTCTGCTTCTGTGGTTGGTTACAGGCTGATAACGCCAGCATCATCACGATATAAAACTTTAAGGCTCTTCATATTATTAATTTTATTTAGTTCAATAGCTGAAATCCAAGTTTTGTCAATCCCTGCTGCACTTCGGGAGAGGACATAAATAAATCCCAGAGCAATCCGCTCCGGTGGTTTTCAATTAAACAAATGATCGGACCCTGGTCAATGGCAATGTATGAACTGGCCCACCAGTTTTCTTTCACATTAAATGCATCATAAAATCCATACGGACCCCACAGCCTATCGCCAAGGATATAATAGAAATGCCGGATAGCATCCATAGATTGTTCAGGGGAATAGGGCAAAGATGAAACAGCAGCCGAAGGTGTAATGGTTCCGTTGTCGTTGGTAGGTTCATGCACGCCATAGCCTGATGGTTCATCACTGGCTGTTAATCCCCAGCAATCCGATCCTGTATCCAATATAATTTTTTGGATTATCCGAACAATAAGCCCAGTTTATAAGAGAGTGATTCATGTTTTGAGTCCAGTAATTACCGTATTGGTCTTCAAGGGTTCGGGGATCAAGACCGAGAAAAGAGTAATGTGCAAAAAATAAGGGTCCTCCGTAATCCCATCCGACCGGCTGGTAATATCCATAAAACATTTTTCCATTCATGATATCACCGTTTCGTGCCCAACCGTTATGATAAACAATGGGTTCGATGGTGTGGGTGGTGGAGGAAGCCGCCATTACATAAATGATCAAAGCTTCATTGAAACCTGTAATGGTCATGTTCATTGCCCATCCGACAGTAGGTGACCAATGCCAGTAAAGCACATTTTCTCCTTTGGTAAACCAGTCCCATTCTACGCCATTGATCAGGGCATTTGTCCGGTCGATCAAATCCTGCTCTTCAGGATCGGAAGGGTTGAGAAACTGCCTCATGGTCATCAGCCCTTCCACCATAAAACCGGTTTCTACCAGGTCGGCGCCGTTATCATTTGTACTGAAAGGAACAATCGCTCCTGTAGCTCCGTTTATCCAGTGTGGCCAGGCGCCATGAAACCGATCGCAGGTTTCAAAAAATCAAACCATTTTAGCGTATTGTTCCAGGCCCTGTTCCCTGGTAATGAAATTTCTGCTCATCCCAACAATCAAAGCCATAACCCCAAATCCGGAACCGCCTGTTGTGACAATATCACCGGAACCATATCTTTCTCTTGTCATTCCGCTTACCGGATGCGCATAATCGTAAAAAAACTTCAAAGTTTGAGATTGAACCAAATCAAGCAATTCTTCATCGGTCACTTCCGGAAACTTAAAACTTGAATCCAGGGCTGTATAGAAGTAATTACTGAATCCTGAAAACGGAAAACCATCTTCTGAGGTCAGCATGCTTGAAATGTTGAAATAATTTTTTTTATAGTATTCAAAGTCATTTATGTTGTGGATGAATACTTTCATTTTATCGTTCGATACAGTAACATCCGCAGGGCCAACTGCCGGAAAATAAAATAAAGATTTAATGCCATTGGTATCAAGAGGTTCTGAAAATGAAACCTCCAGAAACACCTCTTCATAATCAATATCGGTTGGATGATTGGGTGATTTAAAATCGTTCCCGTTGATAAAAATGTTTTCGATTAATAATGTTCCATCGATGGTTGTAAAATTAACCTGTGTTTCGGAAAAAACCTCACCATCGCTGCCTTTAATGGAGGAGCTGATTTTTAGTATAAAGCTGGTTTGGTATTCCAGCAAATCATTCAGGTTTAGTTTAGCTGTAATGGCGTTTTCAATAAAAGTTATAGTAAAACCAACCAGCGTATTATCGGTTTGCTGCAATACTATAGCGGATTTTGCACTCACTGTGTCTAACTGGCTTCGGAATAAAATGAATATTACACTATCAGGTGGGATATCTGTATTTTGATTTGCGAGGTCCAATTCGACATCTCCCACTTTAATTCCTGCCAGCTCAAGTTTACCCGGATCAGCCGGATTATCTTTTTTACAGGAATATACAAGCCAAAGTGCCGTTAACATTAGCATTGCAAGGCAAATCCTTTTTTTCATTCCTTTCAGGTTAAAAGTAAAAAGAGAGGGTTAAGGTAACCCGTAACCCTCTCTTAAATTATTGTTATATAAAGAATTACGGTTTTTCCGATTGATACATCAGGTCAATTTCCTGAGCTGTTAAAGTTTTGTGGAATATACGAACATCATCCAGCAAACCTTTGAAATGGTTTGCATCCGCGAAATCATATCCTCCCCAGGGTTCAGTATCCCAAAGTGTACCTGCACGTGACTGAACAAATCCAAAAGCCAGTTCATTCACGACTTCAGGAGCAACTCCACCATATTTAAGACCAACAATGGTTTGCTTGATATCGCCATCCGGCCATAGATTAAAGTCGAAGCTTTTCATCTTTACACCATCGTAATAAAGATCTCCTTTTTTACTAGCTCCATTATAGGTATATACAACCTGTAACCAATTATCCTTTAGCTTGGCCATCATTTCATCTGCAGTAAGAGATTTTGCATAATCCCAACCCTGCCATCCTCCAGTCGTGTTGTCAGTGGCAAGAGCCGGGAACCACATATCTTCAGAGGTTGTTGTTCCATCACCTGCCTCATATCTGAATGGCAAATTTAGCTCCATCATATGCACCAAAAATTTCATACTGGATCCCATAAAATGCTCCAAGGCCCATTACAAAATGTCCATGGTTTTGTCAGCAGAGTTTGTTTTAACCCAGAAACTGAGGGTAAAATCATCTGTATCAATTAAAAGATCACCATTAGGAACTTCAATGATACTCGTTGCTCCATTGAAAGAAGCGGCTTTACCTGCGGTAGCATTGCGCGAGTCTGCATAGGTAATGTCAACTATTCCGGTTGCAGCAGGATCCCATGCTCCGATATCATCATTTGCATTTTCTTCAAATCCCCAATGGGCAATTTGTCCGGCTGGAACAAATGTTCCTTCGGTGGTAAAAGATCTTGTAATAGTCGATACTGACTGGTCATCGGTTGACTGGATTCCAGACATTATCAGTTCATATTTAGCACCATTTCCAAGACTTGCATCAGGGACAATGGTGATACTCATACCTGAAACGGTAATCGTAAGGCTACTGCAGCATCATCATAATCTCTGGTCATGGTAATATTAGTGGTATTGGCTGTTGAAGCCTTTACATCCAAATTAAAAGTAGCAACTATTGTCGGTTCGGCCGGCACGTTGGTGGGTGGTGTAGCCGCATTCATATCAATTGAACCGGCCTTTAGGGTGAGTTAGCGCAAATGTCACTTTTTCATCATCATCTATTACAACCGACTAATCCTATGATTAGCGCAGCTGCAATCACTAAAGAACTAAATACTACAAATTGTTTTTTCATACTTACATTAATTTAAAAGGTTAAACATTATTTATTTTAATTACCAATTCGGATTTTGTGTTAATGAACCCTGTGAGATATCAATTTCAGTCTGCGGAATAGGGAACAATTCGTGCTTTCCTTGAATAAATCCCAATGGTCCTAAAACTTCAGCAGCTTTTCCCGTCCTTACCAAATCCCAAAACCTGTGACCTTCAAGAGCCAGTTCACGTCTTCTTTCCATTAATATTATATCTCTGAGTTCGTTCTGATTTGTTGTTGTGATGTCCGGCAAGATGGCAGAATTTCCTTCCCGGGCACGTTCTCTTACCATATTAAGGTATAATAACGCTTCTGAGGGCTTATTGTTTTCATTGAGCGCTTCTGCAGCCATTAAAAGTACATCAGCATATCGAATTAACCGGCGGTTATGGCCAAATTGCGGAGGCACTGTGGTGCCGGGTGTCCACACTTTACGGTTGTAACATTCAACTTCAATAATGTTGCCTTCATCATCAGTAGTTACATCCAAAGTAGGTCCATCTCCGAGAATTGCAATTCCGTCAATGGTATCACCCAATTCGATGATCGTACCGCTCCATCTGGGATCGCCGGCTTCAAAAACATTATCTCTCAGGTCCATAGATGGCCTGTTAAATCCCCAGCCTCTGTTGGGAGTGCCTCTTACCCCCTGCACATTGCCATACTGGTTTCCCGGTTCAGCTTCAACACCCAGCGCACCTATTTCGAAAACTGATTCCACCCCATGTTCACCTGCTTCGGAATTGGCATCGGTAAAAACAGGCTCAAGGCTAAATTCACCGGAATTGATTACCTCCGTTAAATAGATTTCGGCTTCCGAAAAATTTCCTTGAAACATATATACTTTTGCCAGCAATGCTTTGGCAGCCCCTTTACATGCACGGCCCAAATCTTCAGCATCATATTGACTTTTTTCCGGCAGATTTTCGATGGCATATAGTAAATCATTTTCGATTAGGTTATAAACCTCTTCGTTCGAATTACGTGGCAGTGTAAGTGGAGGTGCAAGCTCTGTTACGATTGGTACGCCACCCCATGCCCTGACAAGATCAAAATAATAAAGTGCGCGTAAAAAGCTGGCCTCTGCCAGGTATCTGTTCTGCAATTCAGCGTTCATAGCTATTTCAGGAACTTTAACCAATACCACATTGGCCCTTTTTATTCCTTCATAAAGGGTTGCCCACCATCTGCCAAGTTCTTCACCGGTTGTTGTGAAAGTGTATGTATCATAAGGTCCTATCACAGCCGCCTGATCACCGGGATTACTACCTTTAAATGCATCATCCGACATGATATCAGTGAGCGGGAAAATGCCAAAATGATAGTTGGAATTCCGAAGTGTTGCATATACTGCATTGGTTGCAAGCAGTGCATCCGATTCAGATTCCGGAAATGTGGCCTGAGTGAGGTCGCCCTGCGGATTTTTTTCAAGGAAATCCTCACAACCGGATAGAATGAACGAAACAAGGACGATTAAAACAAAAACGGATTTTATATTCAGATTTTTCATGGCTGTCAGAATGTTAAGTTAATACCAAAAGAATAAATCGCTGTAATTGGGTAAGTACCACCATCAATTCCATTTGAAATTGGAGATTCGCTGGCAATTTCAGGGGTATATCCTGTAAATTTTGTGTAGGTATAAAGATTGGTACCTTTCACATAGATCCTGAGCTGTTGCATGGAGATTTTATTACTGATGGATTTAGGTAAGGTATAGCCCAATACTACGCTGCGCAACCGAATGAACCATCCCTCCTGGATAAACCAGTCGGATGGAATGTAATTGTATCCACCAAATGAAGCTTTGGGCTCAGTATCCGTTGTTCCAGGACCTGTCCAGGCATCCATGACATGTTGTTCAAAATTGTATTCATTGGGCCGCTCCATTTCCTTTTTATTAAATATTTTATTTCCTGTTTGTCCCTGGATACTGAAGGAGAAATCAAAATTTTTGTAATCAAATTCAGAGTTCAATCCGAAGATGAACTTGGGAATAGGGGAGCCGATGTAAGTTCTGTCGTTTCCGTCAATCTTTCCGTCACCGTTCACGTCGACACGTCGGAGGTCACCGACTGTAGCGTTTGATACATGCGGATAGGCATCCAATTCCTCTTGTGTTTGAAAGAGCCCATCGGTTTGATATCCCCAAAAAGCACCTACCGGAAGACCTTCACGGCTCTGTGTTACAAATCCGTATGAAGTGCCGCCACCGAAAAGAACGGAATCAACTCCGCTGTTTCCCCCAACACTCATTACTTCATTATGATTGGTCGACGCAAGTATGCCAACGCTGTATCCAAATTCCTTGACTTTCTCACGCCAGGTCAGGGCCAACTCAAATCCCCTGTTTAATATTTCTGCAGCATTGTAATGCACTTTCTGACCTTGTCCATTTCCCATATGCCCGGGAGTGGAGAGTTCAACCAGAATATCATCGGTAACTCTATTGTAAAAGTCGAATTCACCTGTGAGTCGATTATTTAAAACACCAACTTCTAAACCGACATCGGTTTGGGTAGTAGTTTCCCACTTTAAATCAGGGTTTCCATTCTTGCCGTAAGACATGGCAGGATAAGTGATATCACCTACTCCAAAAACACCAATCAGATCTACAGTCCTTGAAAATCTTGCTTCATAAGGTATTTTTTCATTACCGATCTGACCCCAACTGGCCCGGAGTTTTAAATTTGAAATGAATTCAAGATTCTCCATGAAGTTTTCTTCAGAGATATTCCAACCTAGCGCAAAACGTGGGAAATTACTGAACCTGTTGCTTTCGCTGAATTTTGATGAACCGTCTCTACGGAAAGTTCCGGTTACAATGTACTTTTTGTTGAAGGTGTAATTCACTCTGATCAAATAGGAGATCATGGAATAATATAAGTTTGCGTCTACCTTATTTTCGAAATTTGTTAATAGCTTCTTCAGTGAGGTTGTTTGTTTCAATGTACCAAAAATCACTTCCATCACGAATAATATTTTCACCCGCAGTATTTAAAGATTCGGAACTTGTGTTTTGCATTGTATAACCGACAACTGCATCGATGGCATGTTTATTAAAAACCTTATAATAGTTCAATGTGTTTTCCCATAACCATAATAAATTTACATTGGAACCCTTGAATAAATCACTGGTTGTATTCACCTGCATTGATTCAGTGCCATCATAATACAATATTTTATAAGTAGGTGTATAACTTACAGCTTGATTGTAAAGCCCATCAATTCCAAAGCTTGATTTAAAAGTGAATGCATCGGCAATTTTGGCTTCAGCAAAGATATTCCCTACAGCACGAACACCTTTATTGGTATTGTTCGAATATTCGAGATCGGCCAGTGGATTACCTACACCCTCTACTCCGGCAAAAGAGCCATCAGCCCGGTAAGGTTCAATCACCGGCTTTGCCCTGTAAGCAGCATAAGTAACATTGGGTGCATTTTCCTGGTTATAAGGTGCAATTGTAATATTATTGCCTAATTTCAAAAATTTTGTAAGGTTATAGGTGTTGTTTAACTTCACTGTTATTCTTTCATAACCTGTTTTATCAATTATCCCTTTTTGGTTAAAGTATCCAATACCTAAATAATATTGTGTACTTTTTGTACTTCCGGTTGCTGAAAACTGATAATCCTGGATAGGAGCATGTTTGAAATATCAGGTCCTGCCAGTCGGTATCTGGAACAGCATCCAACATTGTTGTAAGTCCCTGGATCGATCTGGTTATTAATTGTGGCAAATTCTTTTCCGTCAAGCAGGTCAATTTTATGAGCCAGATGTTGAATTCCGTATTCACCGGAAAAAAAGAATGTGGTTTTTTCTTCCCCGATTTTTCCGCTTTTTGTGGTAATCATAATAACTCCATTCGCCCCCCTAGATCCATATATGGCCGTTGCGGAAGCATCTTTCAATACTTCCATTGAGGCAATGTCAGCGGTACTCAGAAATGAGATATTATCGAGGATAACCCCATCAACCACATAGATAGGTGAGTTATTATTAAAGGTTCCGACTCCACGAACCCTCACCGTTGGAGTTGCACCTGGTGCACCAGTGGTGCTGGCTACCTGAACTCCAGTCACCCTTCCTGACAGGCTTTGCTCGGGATTCAGCGAAGTGACCTTAACGATATCCTTTGATTTAACTGAGCTGACCGAACCTGTGAGGTCACTCTTTTTGACGGTTCCGTATCCGATCACCACAATCTCTTCAAGGGTAACTTTATCCGGATCAAGAACAATGTCTATAACATTTCGATTACCCACTTCTACTTCCTGTGTAAGATAGCCAATAAAAGAGAAGACTAAAATTGCCGTACTGGATGGAACTGAAATAGAGTATTTGCCATCAATATCCGTTACCGTGCCGGTAGTAGTTCCTTTCACCACAATGGAGGTTCCCGGTAAAGTTTCTTTTGTGTCGGAAGAGGAAACTGTTCCGGTAACTGTGGTGACTTGCGCTATGGAGATCGAATACACGCCCATGAGAAACACCAATGCTAATATTGATTTTCTGAAAGGCGAAGCGTTTAGTAATTCGTTAATCATTTGCATAGGCCCTTGATATTATCAGATTTAAATGTTCCCGATTTAAAAAATATAGACCGTGAATTTGTTTTGCAGATCAATTATACATTCGCTGATTGAGTAATTTAAATTAAAATCTAAAGATAATATAAAAAACTCAATTCGATGACAAAAATACAAAAAAAGCAGGAATAAAAAAGTGAAAATTTCCGGTGAATTATTACCCATTCACGATTTCAATAAAAAGTTTAGCAATCAGCAATATAAATAATTAACACCTGAAATTATAAATAAACCCGTTCTCATTTCTTTTATCCCGTCTTTTCACGGAGAATTGTCAGAGGCAAAATTTATGGTCAGGAAGGTTATATAAACCTTCAGGTTGCATGAAATTTTCTACTTTTATCCTCTTTTTAAAAGGCTGTACTCTTTGAAATATCTGAAGTATTTGTATTCAAACTTTTAACGCTCATTTATGAATAATACTTTTTATAAGTCCATTCTGTGGTTTTTATCCCTGCTGATGAGTCTTTCGGCACTCGGACAATCTGCCCTTTTAACCATACCTGAGAAAACAAACTATGAATCCACATCAACCTACAATGATGTTATGGTTTTTGCTGATGAATTAAAGAAGGCTTCTCCTTATATTCGTCTTGAATCAATAGCAACCTCTGCCGAAGGAAGAGAAATTCCTTTATGGGTCATTGCAAAACCTTTACCAGTAAGTCCTGCCGATCTGGTGAATGACAGCAGGATGGTGGTTTACATCCAGGCCAATATTCATGCCGGGGAGGTAGAAGGCAAAGAAGCTGTGCAAATGCTTGCCAGGTATCTTCTGACTGATCTCAACCAGGATATATTAAAAAATGTAATCCTTCTTATTTGTCCCATCCTGAATGCTGACGGAAATGAAAAGTTTAGTACACAAAACAGGACAAACCAGGCGGGACCTGTAAATGGAGTTGGCGTAAGATATAATGGCCAATATCTCGACCTGAACCGGGATGCAATGAAACTGGAAACGCCTGAAATCACCGGTGTCGTGACTCAGATTTTCAACCGCTGGGACCCATCTATAACCGTGGATTGCCACACGACTAACGGCTCCTATCATGAAGAACCGGTTACCTTCACGTGGATGATGAATCCCAACGGAGACCGCAACCTGATCAATTTTATGAGAGACGACATGATGCCTGCTGTTCACCATCATCTAAAGGATCAATATCAGGTCGAAAACCTTTTTTATGGAGAATTTATTAACCGGCTCATTCCTGACAGCGGCTGGATCTCCTATGCTTCTGAGCCAAGGTATCTGGTGAATTACGTTGGAGTGCGAAACAGGCTGGCCATCCTGAATGAGAATTATGTTTATGCCGACTTTAAAACCCGTGTTGTTGGATCATATAATTTATTAAGATCAATCCTGGATTATGCTGCGATGAATAAAAATAAAATTCAGAATCTACTCGAAAAAGCAGATAACAGGATGATTCGGAGAAATGATGAAACGATCGCTGCCGATTCGTTTGCAATCAAATATGAAGGACGGCCAACACCGGAAATGATTACCATCAACGCCATTGAAGCCGATACTATTCCCGGAATGAGGGGATATTGGCGGTATAAACAAAGCGACCGCCACCGGACGGTAACTGTTCCCTATATTGCCGATTATTATTCAACAAAAAATGTCGTAATTCCTTATGCTTACCTGATCAGTGTGCCCGACAAAGAAGTCCTGGAAAACTTAATGAAACATGGAATTGTTGTAGGAAAATTATCAGAAATGCGGACTCTTGAGGTCGAAAAATTCACCATTGATAATCTATCAGCTGAAAGCAGATTAAACCAGGGACATTATACCAACACAGTTAAAGGTAAATTTGTAAAAGAAAGCAAAGATTTTCCTCCCGGAACCTATGTTATTAAAACCAATCAGAAGTTAGGTAACCTTGCTGCTTATCTTTTAGAACCTCAATCGGATGATTGTTTGTTGCTTTGGAATTTTTTCGATAAATACCTGGTTCCTCAATGGGGTGAAGGATATAATGTATACCCGGTTTATAAATTATTGGAGAAAAAGGAAATTCCATCAATTCCTTTGAAATAGAAGTTTATTTTAAAATTTAAAAAACAATCTTATGAAAAAATTAGTTTACCTGACCATAATCATGGCACTGTCATGCCTGACGGTCAATTCGCAAACGGAGAAAAAAGAAATGAAACCTGCCCTTATTGTCATTGATGTTCAAAATGCCTTCCTGCCCTACATGTCGAAAACAGATCAGGACATGGCCATCGAAGTGATGAACTGGGCCATAGGTGCTTTCAGGAAATTCGACCTTCCCAGTCATCAGGGTGTATCACCAAAGTGATGAATGGGGCGTAAAACCAGGAGCACCCGAATTCGAGTTTCCTTCAACCCTGCAGGTATTGGATACCGACCCGAAGGTCATAAAAACTTATCCCAGCGCTTTCACGAAAACAGATTTAGACAAATTGCTGAAGGAAAATAGTATCAACACATTATTCCTCTGTGGATTAAGTTCAACGGGATGTGTACTCGCTACTTATTTTGATGCCGGTTCGCACGATTATAAAGCATTTATGCTGAAAGATGCAATGATCGGGCCCAAAGAATCATATACCGATGCTGTGGAAGATATGTTTTCAGCCTTGGATGTAGAAACGGCAATGTATATGATAGAGGTTACGAGGTAGACGGAATGCTTAAGACTGTTGGAGAAATGCTCAACTTAGGCTGTACCTAATCAAAATCGATTATTATAATGTAAAAGATTTTTAAAATTTTTAAGATTAATGGGGGTCAAAAAAAACTTCACCCTGATATTTATTATCGCCACACTTGGGTTATTTGGCCAGGATGAGTTTCTCAGCGATAAGAATGGGCTTTTATTCGGGTATCAGCACGGGGTAGGAAACAATGCACCCCTAGATTATGCCGTTGGAACAGGTTTACATTTGAAAAATGGATTATCTGTGGGATTCGGATTCCAACAATTTGAGGAATTGTCCATCCCAGTTGGTTCAATCGGATATTTAGGTAAACAAAAACAAGGAAAGAACTTGGTTAACCCGGGCGCAGGTCTTACGTATCGATATACTTTATAAATAAGCGGAATACTTACCTGATTCTCTGCATGTATTTTTCTGATTTCAAACTCCTTCATTAGACATTGTTCATAAACTGATTCTAGTAAGCCTTCCTATTATTTTATGGACGGTTATACAACAATCCAGGATAACGCTGAAAGGGAATTCAAATCATTTCTTTCCATCGTTCAATGTTTTATTGTATCATTTCTATTTATCTTGCGTCTCCGCGCCTTCGCGGTAAAAACGTTTAGCAGCTATTTACCTATATACCACTTGCCTTAAATATTCCGGAAATTTCATGAAAGTAATTTCATCACATCTTATGTTCGCCTGGACTTGGAGGGAATTATCCTCAGTACTTTGGATCCGGATCGAAACCTCAACCTGTGAATTTTTTACAGGAGATATTATTGAAAGAAATTTAATATTCTTTGCCTGGTAAAGAAGCAAGTTCTGATTCAAATGTTTTTCCATCAGGTCTTTAATGATCTGAACCTGCACCACCCCCGGAACAATTGGATTATCAGGAAAGTGTCCGGAAAATATTGGATGTTTTTCGTTGAAAGTGATCGTAGCTTCTATGCTATCATTTTCTGACTTAAATGAACTAATTGTATAAATTTCAGATGGTGTGATGGTCATTCGGTTATTAGTTTTAACTCCATTTTAAAATTAATGATTCCATGTGTAAAGACAATTTTAGAAGGAATTCCTTCAGGATTATAGCTGATTTCCACTTCTGTCGCTGGTGAAAGAAATGCTTTCCGGCTTATTTTTGTTGGCTGTTTTCCATTTTCATCAAAACGATAGTAACGGCGTCCCTGCTGTTTTTCTTTGATTATAAATCCTGTTTTTGAATTTTCAGCAACATAGTATGTCAGTATTTTTTGATCCGGATTTTTTTTCAGAATCAGCCCAAGATCAGTGGTTAATGTGCGAATAATCTTTTTACGATTCATTGCATCCATCATATAATGAACCACCGTACTGTCGTTCTGAAAATATTCAAAATCGAAATATTTCAAACCGGTTTCCGACATAAATACTGTACGGAAAGTTTGATTCTCCTCCATCTTCTTAATGATTGCCACTCCCGAAATGTTCTTTGAACCATAAGATATTTCAACTTCGTACAGCGCTTTTTGGAAAGTATCATTAAAGACAGGTGTGAACTGTTGATCTTTCTTTGCTTGCTTCGTATATCCCTTTGTAGGGACTGGACTGCATGATATTAATAACAACAGTCCGCTACTGCAAATTAAAAGAAGCCGGAGGAATTTCTTCATTGATCACTTTGTTGGTAAACCTGATGAGTGTATAATCATCCGATTGCTCGGTGATCTGCAACTCTGAAACGTTGTAATCTTTTTTGCTGATGTACAAACCTATCGTTTTAATGTATTTATTCAGTTCCTTATTCAAAGGTGTCAGATTAATAAAAAGGATTTCAGCGTTCTCATAAACAGCTGATTTAAAATCCGGGTTATCCAATATGTTTCCTTTCACCGAACTAATGATCAGGTTATTGATTTCGCTGAACATTTTGTTAGATTTCAGGTCGTATTCCGATTTCTTATCGCCATTATCTGTCATCATCCTGCCACCGTTCATGATCAGGATATAAGTAAAGGGTTCCGTGTATTCAAGCCTGAGTTTATCTGGTTTCAGGTAAAGAAGGATTCCTTTTGAAATTATCTTTTCTTCAATAAATGAAAGATTTTTTTCCTGGATGAATTGTGAATTGATTGAATTTGTGGATGCCGAAACTTCATTTATTTTTTTAGTTACAAAACCCGGATCGGAAACCAGCTTGTAGCCCTTCTGGCTGGCCATTAACGAGCAAATGGCAGGAGTAATAGTAAAAGTAAATCCAGAAGAACTGTTTTCTTATAAATACTTAAAAGTTGGATTATCATAACGCTTAAATTTTAAAAGTTCATCCAATCTGACAAATCGTTTACCAGTGTTTTTAGTGTTGATAATGAACTGCTCAATAAGTTCAGGAGTTGCAGGTATGGAATCATGAAATAAAACGATATCGCCGTTTTTTAATTTTTTGTTAAGGTTCAATAAAACATTATCCGGGGTTTTCACTGTATCATTCGACTTCAGGCTCCATGCTACTGATATGTGCCCGGTTTTCTTTAATGCCTTTCGCAGCATGGGATTTGTCACACCATAAGGGGGACGAAAAAATCTGTTTTTTTTACCTGACAATTTAAAAATAAGTTCATCAGTCTTAGAAATTTCTTCTGCCATCCTCCGGGAAGAATAGAAATCAAACCAAAAACTGTGGCTGTAAGAATGATTGCCGATGATATGACCTTTTTCAACTATACTTTTAAATATCTCAGGATATTTTTCAATCTTTTTCCCGACACAAAAAAAGGCAGCCCTGATATTGTTTTTTTCAAGAACAGAAAGGATTTTCGGTGTGATTGTTTCGTCAGGACCGTCATCAAAAGTAATGGATATTTCCGGAGAATTCCGGTCACCATGACTGTGTGAGAAAAAGTAAAAATTCCACTGGATAAATATAGATCCCAAAACCAAAATGACTACCCAGGTAACCAGCAACAAGAAACCAGCAACAAGAAACCATTTGCTTTCCAAAAGAAGGCCAAAAATGGCGAATGCCGGTACCAGTATAAAACAAGCGACTGTTGTATTTCGGTAGTTGAGCATGAAGTTGATTATTTAAGTCCTTGCCGACCTTAATTGCCGGCAAATTTAATAATTAACTCAAGTTACCCGAAAATCAAAATCCCGAAGGGATGATATGATTATAGAGAAAGTTACCAATTATGACATAAAACCCTGAAAGGGTGAAATATAATATCATCCCTTCGGGATTTAAAATTATATTCTCATTTTCTAAAATAATTTCAGTCCTTCGGACTTTTGGTATTGAAGTATTCAATTCCCATGATTTTTTTCAGGGTTTCAGAATCAAACTCTGTCAAATCAGACCCATCCTCAATGGTTCAACAAAAAATAATGCCGCCAACAACTCGGTTGATGTATAATCCACCCATCCGGCAATGCAGGCTTTATGCCGGCTGTTGCTCAACAAAATTGAAGTGTAATCCACCATGATTTCCGGATCAAAATTCTCAGAAACAAAAAACATATTTTCCCCTTTCAGGTCATGCCTGATGCTGAGTTCGCCAAGCATGATGTTGGGAAGAGTATAAACGAAGGTTGCCGGCTCCGGGAAATATTTATTCTTGTCGGCAATGGTTGCCTGGTGCTTGATATCGGAATCAATCGAAGAAGAGGAGTTGGAAAAAACCAGGGCGATCTCTTCCGGTTGATATTTCTTGTGTTCACCTGAAATTAACAGGAATTCCGAAGCAAGAAAAGCCAGCTTGCTCAAACGGTCCATCTTATAGAATTTGGCATAACTGCTTTCGAGATGTTTGAAAATCTCCTTCAGAAACTTACCATCATTCGTAAATCCGGGAAATTCCAGACGTTTATCCTGAGTGATAACAATTCCTTTGCGGATGATACAATAGGATGATATAACCAGACTATTCATCATGTTTGTTAAATAAAATAACTGCATTGCTTCCGCCAAAACCCGAAGCTGTTTTCAGGATTTTATGTATGGCTTTTGGAATATTTTGCCCTATTACATTCATGTTTTCTGAAGTTCCCGGATTTTCAAAACCATAAGTTTTCACCAGCAGGTTTTTGCGCATGGTTTCGAAGCACAATATGGATTCGATCACACCGGCGGCGCCAAGGGTATGCCCGATATACCCCTTATAGCTGTTTACCGGAATATGGCTCAGGTTGCAGCGCGAAAATGCGATGGATTCCATATCGTCGTTATAAGCAGTTGCCGTTCCGTGAGCCGAAATAAAATCAATATCTGATTTTCCATTTAAGACTTCGCTGATGGCAATGTAAAGTCCTTCGCCTGTTCTGGAAGGACCGGAAATATGGTTGGCATCATTGCTTCCCGAACCCGAAATAACTTCAATCAAGGGTCTTGGGCAAATGGCCTTATTTGATGTCAGAACAACAGTTCCCACACCCTCACCAAGAGTTAATCCGCTTCGGTTCTTATCGAATGGTTTACAGACTTCTTTGCTCAAAGAAAAGAAGGATTGAAATCCTGAAACGATAAACTCTGAAAGTACGTCGCAACCGCAAACGATGATGTTTTCATACTTTCCCTGTTCAATCATGCGGTGGGCAGCAATCGTTGCAAGAACACCCGAAACACAGGCATTGGAAATAACCAACGGCGTTCGGGAGGTATCAAAATAATGTCCGATTTCCTGTGCAGATTTCCAGAGGTGCACCCTGTCATCCGAAAAACCCTTATTGTCTTTTAGTAAATCTATATTTCCTTTTGTCGTGGAAATGATCAGGAGGGTTTTTGGTGAGGTCAAATCTATATTGAGACCTGAAACTGCATCGGATACCGAAAGGATAATGAGTTGCTCAAACCGGGTATAGGCTTTGTCAATTCCTTTTTCATTTGCCTCAGAATTCAGCAGGCTTTTATCAACGAGGGATGCAGGAAATTCTTCGGGGTAAAGATCATTTTCATGAACGATTTTCACACCTGTAATACCTGAGCTGATTTTATCAAAATTAGCAGCAGTGGTAAATCCAAGTGAGGTTATGATATTGTCGCCGGCAATGTAAGTACCCATCAGTATTTATCCTTTCAGCAATCCGTGTTTCCTTTTCCACTCATTAATATAATCAGGAATGGTTAGCAGGAGTTCGCCATTCTTATCTAAAAAGACCTGAACGCTTTTCCCGGTGGCCACCAGTTCATGATCGCTTTTGCGGTAGAAGGTTGTAATGAAACAGGATTTTAGCGGCATCTGTGTCGATGTATTGCGTTTCAATGATAACCGTATCTCCGTAATAAAGCTGTTTTTTATACTGGCACGATACTTCAACTACCGGCGTCATCAATCCGGCGGCATACATATCGAGGTAGCCGATACCGAATTTTTTACCGAAGGCTTCCCTTCCGTCTTCAAAAAACTTAATATAATTCCCATGCCACACGATGCGCATCGAATCCACCTCGCTGAAACGGATGGTGGTTTCACTTGTATGTATAAGGTGCGCCGGTTCTTTCTTTTTTATTACCATTTGAAACGATTACAGGGCGCAAATGTAAAGAAATTTGGGAAGGATTTGAATAAGGTTTTCGTCCCTTCGCCTATTCAACATTCTCCCAGAAATCATAAAAATTAAACCACTGGTCGGGATATTTCACAATCATTTTTTCCAAATGCCTTACATAGTCTTCAACCAGGCTGGAGATGATCTTTTTCCTTTCAGTAAGGTTTGAAGGGTAATCGCTGATGACCGGCTCGGAAGCGAAAAAATAATAATGCCTTGCCGTTTCCTTCATCGCCGAGACAAACGTAACCGGTACCTTATATTTATATGCCAGCGAAAAAGGGCCGGTAGGGAATTTGGCCTCCTTCCCCAGGAACATCTTATCTAGGGTATTGGTTCCTTCCAGGTAGCGGTCGCCATGCATGGCTACAAGTTCTTTGTTCTTAAGTGCTTTTTCAATTTCAAACAAATGGGAATAATCCACATTGATCACAATGAAGTTCACATTCTTCTCGGTATAAATATCCGAAAGGAAGTTCTGGATTTTGGCATGCTCATCCTGGTACATCACAATGTTGACCCGTGTTTTGATCCTTTTCAAAAGCTGACCTGCAATCTCCCAGTTGCCTGCATGAGCGCCTATCAAAATACCCCCGGTTTCTTCAGCCATTTTTACCAGGTGATGCTCACCATCAAATTCAAACGTAAACCGGGAATCAAACCCTGAAAGGAAAGCTACCTTATCAATCAGGCTCTGGCCAAGCTTGTAAAAATTCCGGTAAACATGCAGAAATGCTTTTAGCGGTGGATATTTTATTCGTTTATTGAAATAGTAGTAAGAAGTCCTGACGGATTTCCGGGCAAAGAGGAGGAAGTAAAAAACTACAAAATGAAGAAAGAAATAGGCGAAGCCAATGCCCAGGTATTTAATGAAGAAAACGAAGATTTTATATCCGGCTAATCCGCCGCGGGTTTTTCCTGACCACTCAGGCATCGGGTTAATTTTTTACTTTGGCTTCGATGAAATCGTAAAGCTCATTCATCGTTCGTACCCTTATAATTTCTTCGGGTTTTATTTTGACTTTGAATTCCTTTTCAATCATCACAATGATGTCAACCAAATCGAGGCTTTCAATCTCCAGTTCATCCTTTAAAAGGGTATTATCCTTTATCAGCTCTGGTTCTATTTCAAACTCATCAACTAAAAAATGATTAACAACCTCTATTATTTCGCGTCTATCCATGCCTAAGTTTATATCTTCTTTACGATTAATGTTGAATTTGTTCCGCCAAACCCAAAAGAATTGGACAAAATTACATTAATTTTTTTGTTAACCGTTTTATCGGCAATATTCAGTCTGGCTGAAAATTCATCAGGAGTTTCGAAATTAATGTTCGGTGCAATGAATGATTCCTGCATCATGATGACGGAATAAATGATTTCACTGGCACCACCCATCCACATTTCATGACCGGTCATTGATTTGGTGGAACTAACCAGTACTTTTGAGTCGCCGAATGCTTTGTAAATGGCCTGAGCTTCCATTCCATCACCAACCGGTGTTGAAGTCGCATGGGCATTGATATAATCAATATCACCCGGTTTTAAATGGGCCTGTTCAATGCAAGTTTTAATGGACTGATAAGGACCTTCAACATTGGGAGCAGAAATATGATCACCATTTGAAGAAAACCCATAGCCAATCACTTCAGCGAGAATGGGCGCTCCCCGTTTCATGGCTTGTTCATAGTTTTCAAGAATAACGGTAGCAGCTCCGCCGCTGGGCACCAGTCCATCCCGGTTAGTATCAAAAGGACGGGAGGCTTTTTTCGGATCCCGGATATTTTTTGAAAAAGCCATTAAACCATCGAATGAACCAACCGAAATAGCATTAAGCTCCTGTGCACCTCCGCAAATTATCGTATCCTGAAGACCGGTTTTGATTAGGTGATACCCCATCCCAATGGAATGCGAACCACTGGCACAAGCAGCACTTACTGTAAAGTTTATTCCCCTAAGTTTGAAGATTACAGCCAGATTCATGGTCACTGTAGAGTTCATCGCCTGAAAAATATTTCCGGAACCAATCAGTGTGGTATCTTTTTTTTCCCTGATAATGTCAGCGGCCTCAATAACGGGGGTTGCGGAACTATCATTGCCATATAAAATCCCAATGATATTTTTATCCATGAAATCTTCATCAATACGTGCCTGTTTTAAGGCATCAATAGTAGCCAAATAGGCATATTCAGCCTGTTCAGCCATTCCAACACGCATTCTGCGGGGTAACGATCCTTTTAAATCCGGTCTTTTTAGGATGCCGGTAAGGGGTGATAAAAATCCGTATTGAATCCGTTGCTCGTCAATTCCAATACCCGACCTGCCATGATACAGCGAATCTCTCACTTCTTCAAGTGTAAGTCCAATGGTAGAATAAATACCCATTCCTGTGATGACAACCCTGTTCATTTCGATATCCTATGTTTATTAATTCCTTTACGTATATAAACCTCCATTTACCGGGATAACTGCCCCCGTGATATAAGATGCCTTTTCAGAGGCCAGAAAATCCACCACCTCTGCAACTTCCTCCGGTGTTCCAAACCGGTTAAGCGGAACCAGCTTTTTCAATTCACCTTCATTCAAGTCTTTGGTCATTTCTGTTTTAATATAGCCTGGTGAGACAGCATTGACCGTAATGTTCTTCTTGCCAACTTCCTGTGCCAAAGCTTTGGTTGCGCCAATGACTCCTGCTTTTGCCGCAGCATAATTAGTCTGCCCGGGCAATCCCTTTTGTCCTGAAAGTGAAACGATATTGATAATTCGTCCGCTTTTGTTCATGATCATGTCGGTCAGCAAAGCTTTGGTCAGATAAAAAAAGCTATTCAGATTTGTATCTATCACACTTTCCCATTGATTATCTTCCATAAAAACCATCAGGTTGTCTGCGTTGGTGCCTGCATTATTGACGAGTACACCAATGTACTTGTCAGGATTGTTTTCTTTCCATGACTGATAAAAACTTCTGACCTGTTCCTTATCTGAAACATCAAAAGAACAAATTTCGCCTGAACCACCGGCAGATTTTATTGATGAGAGTGTATCTTCAGCGCTTGCAATGTTTGACCTGTAATGAACAATAACATGAAATCCTGAAGCGGCCAGCTTTTTACAAATAGCTTTTCCAATATCACCTGACCCACCTGTTACCAATGCACACTTCATAAATACCTTTTACAAAATATTTCTAAAACAGTTCTGCTGAATAAAATCAATCATCTTTTGAATCTCTTCATGCTTAGGACTATCATCAACAAATTTAGGAACGATTTGTCGCAAAGATTCATAAAGCTTCTGATTATTTTTTGATAATTTTTTATCCACTTTTAAATAATCCACTGCCTGAATGATGGCAATCAACTCAATTGCCAGTACCTGGAAAGCATTATTAATGACCCTTCTGGTTAGCAACGCCGAATTGGTTCCCATACTGACGATATCCTGGTTATCATTGTTGTTCGGAATGCTATGGACATACATCGGGAACGACAAAGTTTGATTTTCTGCTGTAGTTGAAGTTGCAGTAAACTGAACACCCTGCATTCCAAGGTTAAATCCGAGTTTTCCAAGGTTGATAAAAGGAGGCAATATTTTATTAAGCTTATTGTTCATCAGGAAATTGAGCTGCCGCTCCGCTATCATGCTTAGCTTGCTAATCCCGATTTTCAGTTTATCCGATTCAAACGAGATATAATCACCATGGAAATTTCCACCATGATAAACATTTCTTGTTTTAAAATCGATGACCGGATTATCCTGAACGGAATTGGCCTCATCGATGAAAAGCTTGCCGGCATTTTCGATGGCTTCATAAATAGGACCCATGATTTGAGGTACACATCGAAGCGAATAATATTCCTGTACCCGTTTCCGGATTTTATTCTGATCTATTTTCTTCGAATAAAAGCCATTTTCCCGCTTTTTGATCAGCTTGCTGCCTTCGGTGAGGTAGCGCAATCGCTCTGCAACTATCTGCTGACCTTCGTGATGTTTTACCTTGTTCAACTCAAGGGAGAAATGATCATCAAACGATTGAACGATTTCATTGATCATGGCCGAACTGACCAGCGCCCAGTTGATTAAGCGTTTTGCTTTTAATACATTTCCGATGCTGATCCCGGTCATCACAGAGGTACCGTTCATAAGCGCCAATCCTTCGCGAATGTGAATTTCAATTGGTTTAAGCTTATTTTTTTTCAGAATGGCAGGTGTAGCTGCCTTCTCATTTTCATAAATCACATTTCCTTCGCCAATCAGGCTTAACGCAATGTGTGCCAGTTGAACCAGGTCGCCGCTTGCCCCTACTCCGCCATGTTCAGGAACAGCAGGGATGATATTTCTGTTGATGAATTCAACAAGTAACTTTATCACATTAATGTGAATGCCAGAATAACCCTGTGAAAGATTATTGGTCAAAACCACGAGGGCGCTCTTGATATCTGGTGTGGATATGTATTCACCAGTTCCGGCTGCATGGCTGCGGATCAGGTTATATTGAAGCTGTTTCTGGTTTCCGTTATCAATCCGATATTGTGCCATAGGGCCAAATCCGGTATTGATGCCATAGATCACTTTATCCTGAGAAAACTCTTTCAGAAAGTCAAAACTATTGTTGATCCTCCCAATTGCTTTGGAGGATATTTTAACTTTCTCATTAGTCCTGAGAATTTTTTTAAAGTCGTCGAGAGTTATGTTTTGTTTCCCTAATTCAATCATAAAGTTATTTTCCCATTAGTCCAGGCTTATCTTCACGAATGTCGTTATACTTTATTGATAGTATATAGTTTACGAAATGTTACACTTAATAATTCCGGCAATGATAATCTAAATAATATGTTCTCCGAAAATAGACCGCCATAAAATTAAATAATAATTAGAACTAAAGTTCTAACTATATCCATTTCCGATTAACAATTACTTTCTTCTGTCAATAAATGTTATTGGCTTTCGGTTCATTTCAGGAGAACTCAACCCAATGATCTGTTCCGGTGTCCATACCTGAACTTCAGGAGCAACCCTTAATTTTGCCCTGAAATGATCCTTGATTATTTTTTCGTAATGTTCGTTTTTGTTCCTGCAACCTACCTTAATAACAATTTCATCCGTCCCAAGTTCACCGGTATAAACCTCAATAAGATAATTTTCAACAAAATCAATTTCATGCAAAATTTCATAAATGGCGGGCGGGAACAGGGTTGTGCCTTTGTATTTCAGCATCTGTTGCTTTCGCCCGATCACCGGACCGATACGCATGGTATTTCTGCCACAGGCACATGGTTCTGAATGGTGGTAACAAATATCACCTGTTTTGAATCTCAATAATGGCATGGCTTCAACACCCAGAGTGGTGATCACAACTTCACCGGGTTCATTATCTTTTACCGGCTGATCATTTTCATCCAGAAATTCGACAATGATCAGTTCGGGATGATGATGGCCGCCAAGTCCATAAACACAATCATTGAAAGCAGCGCCCATTTCGGTAGAGGCATAAGTCGAATAAAGATTTATATTCCACTTTTCGGTAATTCTTTTGCCCAGTGTGTTTAATGTAAAATCATTGCTTCGGATCGGTTCACCGATGCAGACTGCTTTTTTTATTGTAGTTTTATTGATATCAATACCATTCTCTTCAGCAAAATCAATCATTTTTACAAGGTAGGACGGAACTGTGATCAGGGCTGTTGGCTTTATCCGGTTGAAAGTATCAAACTGAAGCGCGGTGTTTCCAGGCCCAACCCTTACAATCCCGGCCCCCATTTTTCGAAGCCCCAAAAAGTAAGCAATCCCAGCCATA
This sequence comes from uncultured Bacteroidales bacterium, assembly GCA_963705185.1. GTDB lineage: Bacteria > Bacteroidota > Bacteroidia > Bacteroidales > JAADJA01 > JAADJA01. The sequence continues at coordinate 18,493 of CAVPJF010000037.1, read as the reverse complement.
AACCTCCTGTCGATGGTAACCATCATCTGGTAAATATCCTCTGGTTTGCCATCACTGCAGACAAGCGAAAGGTATTCATTATAAGCAAGCCGATCAAGGTCTTTTTCTGTTAAAACAAAAGTAACCGGCTCTCCAAGCGTTCCGGAAGTAGTATTGTAGTCAATGATTTTACCAGGATCAACACAAATAAAATCTTTGGTTCGTTTTTGCAAATCTTCCTTGGATGTAACAGGAATTTTAGACAGGTCTTCCAGGGTTTTGATTTGATGAATATCAATTTTGTTCTCCCTGAATTTCTCAGAATAAAATCTTGAATTGTTTGCTAAGTATATTAAGAGTTCTGGGAGTCTTGATTCCTGGTAAGCTTTTATTTCTTCCTTACTTCTCCTCTCGATGTCTGGTATCACTATTCAGCTTGCTTAATTTATTTTTAATATTCGTGCGCTCTGCAGCAGAAGAAACCTCTTTTGAAAGCGCGAAATTATAAAAATCTGCTGACTTAACTTTATCGCCGGTTCCTGCAAAATAGTCCCCTGCTAATTCGTAGGTGTGATAATAATCTGGGTTCAGTGAAACGAAATTTTTCGATGTCAGATAGAGAAATTTGATCTGGATATATTTTCAGTTTTTGAGCTATTTCCTTGTATTCATTAAAATTTTGATATTGTTTTGAAAAGAGAAAGGAATCCGGCGAAATGGTCAAAGAATCAGTTATCACTTCATTTTTAATGTCAAGACTTTCCGCCTCACCAAATATTTTCCGGAGGTCATAGCAAACATATTGTCCCAATTGAAACGGATAGGTGGAAACCCACATCAGTCTTTCATCAGGCTTAAATATAACCGAATGATGGGCTATTAACTGATTGATTGCTTTTTCATTTCCCATCCCAATATTTTTATCTGCCAGGCCTTTCTGGTTGCGCAGTAAGGAAGCTACGATTCTGGTAATCGAATTTTTGATTTTTCAGGATCAACTCTTTTACGCGGTTAAACCGGTAAACCGATGTTTCATTTTCTATGTTTTCCTGGTTCAGCTTATGGTTTGCAAAAACAGAATGCTGAAGATGATTGGTTGCGATGATGTAATGTGATGGGCTTATGTAAAGAACAGTTGTGTCAGGTGTTTTTTCAATGATAGCCGCATAACCGTCTTTGTCTGAACCGGTCAGGAATGTCTCGCACACAAACGTTTCCATACCGGCAGCAATTTTATAGGCTTCTTCAATATTTGAAGCATATTGCAGGATTTTTCGTGCCACAATTGAAACAGGTGTTCGGGCACCGAAAGGGATATCCGATTTGGCTGCATTTAAAGTAATGGTCAGTCCTTCCATATTCATCCCGGAAACCACTCCGGTCATTCCGCCCCAGGTGATCATGGCAAAATCGAAACCGGTTTCGGGATGATAGAAGGCAACAATTTTGTTCTTTGCAAATTCATCACCTACATAAAAATCGAAATTCCTTCCGATCAGCAAAGTGCTGTCGGAAGAATATTCATCCCAAACACCAAAAGAAGTGCAAGCAACTAGATTCAAGTTTTGCATGGCATGGCCAATATCATGAGCAGCATGGTAATTTAAAATCCTTTCGTAATTGTTCCCGATAAAATTGAAATCGGGATCGGCGCTTTGAGAAATCCCATAAATTTCCTGCTGGTTCTCTAAAGGAATATATTCATCCAGATCTTTATTGAACCAGGCAATGGCATGCTTTAAAAACTTCAGGTAACTTTTGGATGGAATGATTTCTTTAATGCGATCAATAAATGCTTTTTCCTGGTAAGAAATCAGTTCCTTGTTTAAAATACCGTTTTTGATACCGAGCTCATAAGGATTTCCTGAAAGATACATTTCCCATAAACCGGTTTTGCTTTTTCTAACCCAGTTATTGCCTATTTTATAAACATTTGTATCAACTTGAATTCTTTTAAAATTTTCAGTATTAATACTCAGGAACATCCGGCGGTTCAATTTTCACCATCATTTTAAAGGTAATCATAAGAATAACGATAACAGTCAGAATCCCGGCAAGGGTATAGAGTGTCCTCCTGATATATTTCCCTTTTCTGCTAATCTGCATCTTTGATCTTTTGAATGATGCTATTGATATCTGTAATATGGGCAAGGGTCAAGAAAACGCCTGTGGAAACCCCCAGCATTCCATGTGCATTGGTGTTTTGACCAGTAAGGAACAGATTTTTAATCTTAGTATTTGGTAAAACATGCGATTTTATCGGCTCTTCACTATTTTTGATCAGGCCATAAGCCGATCCTTGGGGCGACCCGGTATAGTCTATCTGGGTGAGTGGAGTAGAGCAATAATATTTTTCTATTGAATATTTTAATTGCGGAAACTGCTGATATACTTTGGATAACAATTTCTCTGCGAGAGTTGTCTTCAATTCTTCATATTCCTGGCTCCGGCTTTCAGTAACGGAACTGGCCCATTTTTTGAAAACATCAAAACCAATTGGGGATAAAATGGTAACAGCCCTTGCAAAATCATTCTTATGGCTTGAAGCAGGTGTTTCAAACCAGTAAGCTTTGAGGCCAGGTATTATCCGGTTCCTGACTCATCCACATGTCATCGGTAAGGCCGCAGGTATAATTATAATTCAGGTAGGGAAATGTATTTGGTTTCAAAACGATATACAGGGTAAACATGCCACTGCTGTTTTCTAAGCTTTTTATCCGGTCAACATAAACCTTGCGCAATGAATCAGGCGGCAACAATTCAATGGTTGAAACCGGGTGTATGCTGGAAATAAACTGTTTTCCAAAAACCTCAATATTTTGATTTGTCCTGAGAGAAACAATTTCCTTTTTACCATTCAGCTTAAATTCCACAGCCCGATTTTCAGTCAGGATCATCCCTCCGCTGGAAGTGATAATTTCAGCCAGACTTTCGGCAAGCTGCGACGATCCGTCCACAAACCTCCATGCACTCTGAATAAAGGTATAATAGATCATCCCAAGGATGTACATATTGATTTTTTCCTTCGGACCGCCAATTAAGTCGTTTAACCCCGCCATTACATTTCTGAGATCATGGTTGGTTGTGATTGAGCTGATGAACCGGTGAGCATTGACCGAACGAAGCGGATTAAAAACAACCGGACCAACAGCAGGATCGAATGTCTGAAAGTTGAAGTAATTACCAGATTGTCCTACCTGCTTGATTTTTGAAACAAAGCTGTCAATTGCCAACGCTTCTTTGGGAAATTTTTCAGTGAGTTTTTGAGTAAAGTTTTCAAATCCCTGAGCAAACGGATATTCTTTGTTCCTGAAATTTATAACATCAAACCGGTCAATGTCAAGTCGCTTTAGCCTAAGCTTACTATAAATCCCAAGATAATGGAATAGCTGATAAATAAACTGATCCTTTATCACCGCTTCCGAAATAATGCAAGCCGGTATTGAAAACGACCCCGTCCCGTTCAAATGATTGCAAGTTACCGCCGACAGCTTTGTTTTTCTCTACAACGCAAACCTGGAATCCCTCTTTGCTCAGGATCGCTCCAGCATAAAAGGCCGCCCAATCCGCTCCCAACGATAACTACATCGTATTCCTTCATTTGCTGATAATATAAATCAAATTGGAAGTCAACTTCGTGTTGTCAATCACCCTGACATTAAATCCATTTTCTGTTGCAAGGTTTCTGATCATTTGGCCTGAAACAAAGCTAAGCTTTTCTTTGGTTTTATTGAATCCCAGTTGGGTTGAAAAAAATTCCGTGATCTTTGTTCCTGTTGTTCGGTTTCTCAAATCCGCATCGGCGTCTCTTATAACGATCAATCCGTTTTCATTTAAAGAACCAAAACATTTTTTGAGCAAATCAGCCTGCTTTTCTTCAGACATATAATGCAACACATCCATGAGGAGAAAAACATCGCTGGCGGGTAATTGTTTCGCAGAAATATCTTCATGAACAAATCTTAAATTTTCAAGGTCTTCCGTACAATTTTGTGCGGTTATGATTTTGTCCTCGTCATAATCAATGCCGGTGATCATTCTTTTGTCGGAAGTAAGCGCCAGCATCACCGACATAAATCCATATCCACAACCAATATCGGTAATTATTCCCTGCCGCGGTATTATATCATTGATGAGGTTGTAATTCTTTTCGAGAACTAATTTTATCCTCAGATACCATTCAAGCACAGGTCCTCTGAAAATATAGCGATTGATAAGATTATATTTTAACCTGTCGGGGATTCAAGCGGAGGTTTCATGATTTCAAATTCAGCCCTCATATATTTTAAAACACCTTTTGCCTGTTCCGAATAATCCTGACCATATTTACCTTCCTTCATGTTGATTCGGTCTAAAAATTTTAAGGTGATCCTTCCCCTGCGAAGGAAAAATTCTTTTTTATTCAACCGCTGACAGGCGCCATGGATGAGAATGGGTTGTATTTCCAGGTTCAGCTGATCAGCGAGGTAAAATGCTCCCTTGTGGAACCGTTTGATTTTACAATCTGCCGAACGGGTTCCCTCTGGAAAAATTATAACAGAATATCCGTCCTCAACTTTTTTTCTGATTGTATCTATGGCAAAGTCAAGACCGGTATCGCTGCGGATGAATTCTGCAAACCGGATGATCCTGCCATAGAATGGATTGTTCCAGGATTTGGTATTGGCAAGAATAACCAGCTTTGGATGCAGCATCAATAACAAAACCAGGTCAAGAGCCGATTGATGGTTTGAGATGATGACAACCGGCTTTTTAAAGATATCTTTTGGTTTGTTTATAAGTGTCTTTTTCACGTGGATATTCAGGTATGTGACCGTTTTCGAAAAGAACCAAATCACATAGTGAATCAAGTACTTTTTGGTTTTTGAAGGGATAGGAAGAAGTTTGAGAATCGCTATCAAAACGCCACCAAACATTACAGCAAAGAAAAAATAGAGCAAGTGAAATAATCGAAAAGAAATAATTGTAAAGTGTTACCGGTTGAGTTCTTTTTCGCTTTTGGTAATGGGTTAAGAAATTGATCAGAACCGGTTGCAAGGTGAAAGTTATGACGACCGCCGAAGTGATTCCGATCACCGCGACTAATGCAATGGATTTGAGTGCAGGATGACCGGCAAATAAAAGCACACCAATACCTATTACAGTAGTTAGTGCAGAAAGAATGGTTGATCTTTTAAAAGTCTGGATATTATCTCGTTTAAACTGAAGTTTATGAAGATGTCCTTCGGTCATAAAAATGCTGAAATCATCGCCAAGACCAAAGATGAACGTGGAGATCATCAGGTTAAAAAAGTTGAACCTGATATCGAAAATTCCCATGATACCGATCGTCCATATCCAGCTTATCAGAAGGGGAATGAAGGTAACGATAGCCAGCTCGATTCGGCCGAAAGAGATCAGCAACAATAGAAAAACAAGGATGGACGAGTACCAGAGCAACTGGTTGAATTGTGATTTGATCAGGCCAAACATCCGTTCCGAAAATTCCTGCCGGTCGAAATAAAAGGTTTGATCAAATCCTGAAACACTTTGCCGGAGTTGATTTTTATTTTCCTTTTCGGTTTTTACCAATGTGATCACCGCAGACTGGTCTGCATTTTCAATCAGGTAATCCTGAAGAAACAACCGGCTGATTTCCTTAAAACTTTCTGCAGGCAAGGGTGAATATTCTCTATTCACCATTTCAAAAAACCGGTTGAATGATTCCGGTTTGAAACCAATGGTCTCTGCTTCAGCAGTCAATGGTTGTAAACAAAGGTTCCTTTCTGCGATTCCCAGAACGAATTCCACCTTTTTATTTTTTCAATCTGTTGCTGGTGCGAGGGCATCAGGTCGTTTACATTAAAATACTCTTTAATAATGCCTGCTTGTTTAAGTCGGTTAAGAGTATCGGAAATCTTTTCATTGTTGGTCAATGCTTCATCCATATCTTTCCCTGTTGTGACCATGAAGACTGAAGAAGAAGTAAATGTGGTTTTCTGACTGATCTTTGCTTCTGCCTTCTTTAATTTTTCCGTCATGTAATTCATGTCCATCAGGTTTTCGTTGAATGTAACCTTTCGTCCGGTAAAGAAAAACACAATCGTAAGCAGGAGAATGATTAAAACGAGAAATGAATTTTTATGAAAATCATAGGCTGGTCAGAGATGAAGCGAAAGAAATGGTTTTCTTCTCCCGGGTATTTTTAAAAACAGGAATTAATATCAGGGGAAGAATACTAAAGTTGCCAGCGCAGTTGATAAAACACTTAATGCAGCAAATAAGTCCAAAATCCTGCAATCCCGGCGACTTGATCAGAAACAGGCACATAAAAGCTGAGGCTGTGGTTATGGCTCCCACAAGAATTGGTTTGGATAAATCGCTAAACAATCCTCTGACTGACCCGGTATGTTTGTAATGGGTAAATAAATGAAGCGAAAAATCAATTCCAATTCCCAGCAGCACCGATCCCATTCCCAATGAAATTGCTGAGATCTCTCCTTTCAGCAAATAGAGTAACGCCAGCGCCAGCGCACCTCCCACAACCACAGGAACCATTAAAACCACCGGCGCTAAAACATTTCTGAAATAAAACCCCAGAAGGAAAAGGAGAATACAGGATACTCAGGCTAAGGGTAATCATCAGGTCTTTTTTGATCCTGTCAGCATTCGCCTCAGAAATAACCGGTGTACCAAAATAGTTCACTTCGATTTCAGGATTTCCGATGGATTGGATTTCTTTTTCAAATCCAGCCACCATCTCCTTCATCGCTCGTGTATCGCCTGGATTTTTTACTGTGATAAAAAGGAAAAGGTCATTTTTGTCTTTGGAGAATATCCGGTTCTTTTCAAATGTAAATTGCTCACCGGTCTGAATCTGATTCAGTTTTCCGTAAGCCAATCCGGTCAGATGCAAAGGATCGTTCATGAGGAATTGCTTCAACACAATTCCCACCGGTGAAACCAATGACTGGTAATTATTTCGTAAAGTCGCCCTGACAGCCGAATCCGAAAGTTTTTCTTCTATTTTTTCATAATCCTTTTCGTTCAAAAACAATGGAAGATTCTTATAAAGGAAATCATAAACCGCTTTCATCTCCTCATCTTCCACCACATATTTCATGTCACGGATCTGATCGGCAAAAGCTAAATGAATGGAATCAGCGAATGCATCGGCGTATCTAATCAGGCTATCAGTTTTAGCAGGATTCAGGGTATCGGCTGTCGAAAAATAGATAATGATTTTATTGGAGGCAGATGAATTTTTTAAAATGAAATTGAATTTCTCCGAATCCTTTTCCTGCGGGAAAATGGAGGTAAAATCTTCGTTTATCTTTAAACGGGAAAACGAAAGCACGACGAATCCGATAAAAAAGAGAAGGAAAAGAACCAAAAAAAGTTTTTTCCGGGTCAGTAAATTATATAGATAATAGAAAAACTTTCCCATTCCTTTCTAACTATTTTGGTTATTTGATGATCCCGTTTTCCGGGTCACTGCAAGAAATGAAAATGATATCAATCCTGAAATTATCCCGGCGATTATGGCCAGTACTATACTTCCGACGATATAACTCCACAAAGCAGATTTTATCACATCAAACGAAATATCAGAATGAAAAGAAAGGTTCAGGTTATGGCCAAGTACAAATTCGCCCATCTTGAGAGAGAAATACAGGATCACCGGTATCAGGGGAGGAAAGCTGATATTAGCGCTGATAACTACGAGCACTTTGTTCAATTTGAATACATAAGCTAAAAAGATAGCCGACAACATCTGATAACCCCAAATCGGAACAATTCCCATAAAAACCCCGAAACCAATTGACAAAGCAAGATTTAAATTGGAATATTTAGAATTTGCAATCTGCTCAAGGTAATGCTGTTTCAAGGATTTGCTTAAAATTTTCCGGGTGATATTGCGGGGTTTGATCCAAAGAAAAGCCCACAAGACCAGGAAGGTATTTAATATGCTGATCCTTGTAAAATCGATGAACGGTCTGAAATGTGAAATCCGTTCTTCTTTTTTTTGATAATGAACATCCACCGGAACCGAAGTTACTTTCACTCCTTTCCAGGCCAGCCTGACAATAATTTCAATTTCGAATTCAAATTTCCGGGTCAGGAATTTTTTTGGATCGATGAATTTCAAGTGGATACAATCTGAATCCTGATTGGGTATCGGGATGCCTGATCCCTGTTTCGACCCAAAACCAGAAATTGGAAAACTTCATTCCGAAACTGCTTTTACCCGGGATACCCTCTTTTTCCATGTTCCGGCTGCCGATGATGATGGCTTCGGGTTCTTCCTTCAATTTTTTTGCAAAAGCAGGCAGGTCATCCGCCGAATGTTGTCCGTCGGAATCAATGGTGATGGCATAGTCATATCCTTTTTCTTTGGCCAGTGCAAATCCTTTTTTCAGGGCATAACCCTTTGCCTTTGTTTTTCTGATAAGAAATGACTTCAATTTGAGGAAAGTTTTCAAGAATTTCGGAAGTATAATCGGTTGAGCCATCATTCACAACAATGATATGGCTTGTAAACCTTAGCACATCCCCAATCACCTTTGCCAGTGTACCGGCATTGTTGTAGGTGGGAATGATGACACAAACCTTATAATTGCTAAAAATATTTACACTTGAACTTTCCGTCACTCGCTGAAATTTCTATTTGCTAAAACTTTTCACTACACAACAAACTGCGGTAATATTTAATAAGAAAAACAAATGAAACCTTAAATTTTTTGACTGATATGATTAACAAAATTATTGAAAATTAAATATATGAAAATTTGGGAGATAATAATAACCGTATATTTTCCCAGAATATAATTCAGCTCTTCTCCCATTAATCAAATTAACTTTCGGGTCGGTTTTTAGGGATGCAACTTTCAGAATAATGAGAATTCGACTAAAAATTTGCAATCCCCAGAAGAAGACCAATCCATGGTTTTTGGTTATAGATCCAATGGTCTTTATTTGAATCAAGAAGGTTATCAAAGCCCAAACCAATGCCAATATTAAATATATCGATCCCTACAAATGCAGCAACTCCTTTCTGGAATACCATTCCGTCATATTCGAGCATTACCTTATCGTTTGTAACAGTAGGATTAACGGGTGTAATTCCGATCCCCGCAAAAATGCCTGCATCAAAACTGAAGTGATGAATACTGTTGCTTACCTCCTTAATTGCAGATATAGAGGTGTTAATTTTATGGTAGTCTTTCTTGTAACCCAAGTAAATTGCTGCATTCAGGTTGGCATTTAATTGCTGGGGTACATTGGATTGGGAAGGCCTGTATTTTAAAAGGATCGTAGTCAAGTCAGCATCAATAGAGTTCTTAATGAACGTACTGCGATATAAATATGCCCCGGGTTTTATTTCATTCAGACTTACCGCGCTAAATTTTGAAGGATTAACTTTTTCTTTTTTACCGGAATCCATGACCGGATAAACATAGACAGAATCATTGCTGATTTTTGCAAATACCCTGACGGAGGCAGTATCGGGCGATTTTAATTTGTAATAGCCATCATCAAATTCATGTTTTGCCAATTTTTCAACTTGATCCACGGAATATTTTGAATTTGAAGCGGAGTGAAAAAATAGGGAACCGACATGGATGCCCTGACAAAAAGGCGGGATTTATTTCATCAGGATGTTTCCAGTACAACGACCTCATTTTCGGAAATTCAACTTTTGTTTCGGTAGTAAGGTCTGCTGAAATTACAGCAAACCGGGGATTTAATCCATCTATATCCCGGTTAACTCCCGGCCTTATTTTCAAACCCGCAGGCACTTTACCAAATTTATCATACAGGTCGCGGGTAGTCTTAATACCGTTATCTTTTAAAATTCCTGCCAGCCAGTTGGTAAAATCATCACCCGGATTCAGTCCGAGATCCTGGGTAAGGTTGTCAATAACCTGCATACCTTTCCAGGCTAGTTTCAACATTTTGGCTTTATCCACAAGCGCCTGAACAAAATCTTTTGCATCCTTGTCGCCATCCACAAAATCGTAGAGATTTTTATTAGCAAGAACCTGGATAATTTTATCCGATTTGGGTTGTGATACATCTCCAAAGGAAGCCAGGAGAAGTGCATTAATTGATCCGGCAGAGGTTCCGGCAAGGCTGAAAAACCGAAGTCCCATTTGTTCCAGAACATACGTGTATCCTATCAAGAGCCACCCCAAGGACACCGCCACCTTCCTGCACAAATTCGACATATTGGCTATTTTTTTCATCGAGCACATCTGAAAATTCTTTTTTATCAATGCCCTCTTTTTTTAATTCGTCAATCAGTTTTATGACTTCCGGTTGTTGAGTAAAATCAGTTGTTTTCATGGTTCAGTAATTTAAGTTTACAAATTAGTTTAGCATTTCCTGATTAAATGATTGTCAATATTTACAGACAATCTAATTATATAACCAATTTAGGAGTGAAAAGTTGAATGGAGGTGCAAGATATTTTACGCGACGAAACTCTTATCCATGACGACTGATGACCATTAATTTCTGTTTGTCAAGAATGGTAATGGTTTTAACATTGGAAATGATGATCTTTTCATCGTTCCACCGCGTGAGGGTATGAATCACATTTTCCTTGGAGCAACCTGCAAATTCAGCTATTTCTTTGCGCGTAAGCTGGAGATGAAAAGTCTCACTTTTATAAACATGGTCGGATAAATAAAGCAGGATATCTGCCAGCCTTCCGTTGACGTTTTTATTGGCCAGGCTGATATAATTCAAAATGGAAGTCTCAAACATCTCCATGGCTTTTTCAAAAAGCATCAGTGTATATTTGGCATTCTGCATCAAAAGGTTACCCAGCACCTGCATATCAACCATAAAAATATCGCATTCGCCAATGGCAGTGATGGAGAACAGGTTTTTTTTACGGTAAAACATATTGGCGCCACCCAGGATTTTCGGGGCAGACACAATACTAAGGATCAGGTTACGATTTGGGTTTTCTTCAAAATTGAATTTGACAATACCTTTATTTAACAAAGCTATGTGGCTTGCGGTATCCCCCTGTTTGAAAATGGTTTCTCCATGCTTGAATTTCAAAGCATGTGTATGCTTTTCAAGCAGCTGCATGTTCTTTTCACTTAAAAAAAGGCTGGATTGCTTGTAAAACAGACATTGGGAGAACGAATCCATATTTTTAACCGCTTGTTTTTCCATCACAAAAATACTTTGCATTTGAATCACTTAAAAGTGAAATATTTCACCTTTTAAGGTAAATTTTTACAACCCCTTCATTGTATAAGTTAATGAAAATGAATGTAATTTCGCAAAGATAACGAAATCCTGATTTTCGAAAAGTATATAAAATAGTGAAACTTAGTTAAATAAATATGGGAGTGCTTTACGAAAGGTTGTCGAAGGATGTAAGGTTTATTGAAGGCCTCAAAGCCTGTATCAACTGTGGTACCTGCACCGCCATTTGTCCGGCTGCCGAATTTTATAATTATGAGCCCCGGTCAATCATTGATATCATTCAATTAAAGGACGATGAACGAATCAGGGAATTATTGACCGGCGATGAAATATGGTATTGCGGTGAGTGCATGTCGTGCAAAACCCGCTGTCCGAGAGGCAATGCCCCTGGCCTGGTGATCATCGCATTGCGTTCGCTTTCGCAGGAACTGGGTTATTTCATCGAATCAGAAAAGGGCCGGCAGCAACTCGCTTTGAAGCGGATGATTGGTGATACGATCCTGGAACATGGTTACTGTGTTCATGCTTCTCATATTGATCTTGAACGGTTTCCTGAACAAGGCCCTGTCTGGGGTTGGGTTCATGATAATCTGCCGGAAGTAATGGACAGGTTAGGTGCCAATTTGGATGGAAAAGGTCCCGGAATTCTCAGAAAAATAAGTCCCGAAGCAATGGAGGAATTGACAAAAATTTTTGAGGTCACTGGTGGAATGGACAGATTTAAAAAGATAGAACGGTATTCAAGAGTTAAAGCCAAGGAAGATGGACTTGAATTCAAGGGGAAGGGAACTGATGAAGGATACTATAAAAAGGTTTATACTGAAAACAACAATAAACACACAAGGGAATGATCATCGAAGGGAAAAAAACGGTTTGGTCGCAATACCAGAAAAACATTGCTAACGACCATTATTTTTATATCCGAAGCTGCATCCGGCAAAATCTTTTTCCCGGATCAGAAACTGCCTTTATAAGGATTATGAAGGATGAACTTGGGAAAGATATTTTTGAAGATGCCGACCATACAACCTGCACAGGAATTGGTTATCATACCGATGTTGTGCCCATTGAAACCACCATGACGGTTGTCGCCCGGCTTTTTGCACTGATGACCGAAAGGGGCTACGAAAACATGATCACCTCCTGCATTACTTCTTTTGGTGTTCTGACCGAAATACTGGATACCTGGAAAGAGTTTCCGGAAACCGAGGCCAAAACTCGCGAATATCTGAAGAAGGCTACCGGCAGAGACTTTACTATTCCAAAAGATATTGCCCATGCCAGTGATATCATTTATAAATTCCGGAAAGAGATCAGCGAAAAAGGTGTCAGGAAACTGGTAAATGCACAAACAGGCGAAAAGCTAAGAGTTGTTGAGCACATTGGTTGTCATTATTCAAAAATGTTTCCTCACAAAGGTGTCGGCGGCGCTGAATTTCCGTATGTGCTGATTGGTATGATCGAAGATTGGGGCGGCGAAGTGGTGGATTATCCTGAGCGCCGGCATTGCTGCGGTTTTGGATTCAGGCAATATTTCGTAAAAGCGAACAGTGGTTTTTCTGTTGCCTGTTCAAAAAAGAAGTTCGAATCCATGGAACCTTTCAAACCTGATTTTATCATCACCAATTGCCCGGGTTGCAACTATTTTCTCGATCGCTGGCAATATGTGATCAGTGAGATGGAAGGAAAAACCTATGCTGAAAATGGCAATGGAATCCCTGTTTTAACTTATGAAGAGGTTGCCGGATTAGTCCTTGGTTATGATCCCTGGGATTTAGGTATGCAGATGCACCAGGTTGGTGTTGAACCTTTACTGGAAAAAATGGGGATTGATTATCATCCCGAAAGGAAATATCTTGATAAAAACGGAAATTCACTTGGAATTCCGGAAATGCCGAATGTTTTAAACTTCTGTTAACGAACCGATGAAAAAGCATGTTTTAATTATTGGAGGCGGGGTGGCCGGATCAGAAGCAGCTTCACAACTGGTAACAATGGGCTTCGAAGTTACGCTGGCAGAAAAGGAAGCGCAGATCGGAGGAAAACTGAATCAGTGGGACAGGTTGTTCCCGTCAAAACGAAAGGCAACAGATGTAATTGATTACATTGAAAAAAACCTTGCCCAATCAAAAGCCCGGCTTCTTTTCAATACCGAAATCACAAAAATCAGTAAAGAAAACGGCGGATATAAAATCTCCGCAAACAATGAAGAAATTCAGGCTGATGCCATTCTCCTTGCTACGGGTTACGAGGTATTCAATGCAAGGATTAAAGAGGAATACGGTTACGGTATTTATGAAAATGTGATTACCTCTGTCGAACTTGAGCAGATGTTTAAAAATGGCAACAAAATACTTACTTCAAAAGGTGAAGAACCCAAACGAATTGGATTTGTCCATTGTGTGGGTTCACGCGATGAAAAAGTCGGCAATCATTATTGTTCGCAGGTTTGCTGCGTAACTGCAGTAAAACAGGCGATGGAAGTAAAGGAGGTTTTGCCCCGTACTGAAGTTTTTTGCTTTTACATGGATCTCCGGATGTTCGGATTGCAATTTGAGGATTTATACAGGGAGTCGCAGGAGAAATGGGGGGTAAATTTTATCCGCGGACGTGTTTCGGAAGCTGCTGAAAACATTGATGGAACGATATTGATCAAGGTTGAAGATACCCTTGCCGGCAGGCCCTTGAAAATGAAAACGGATTTGCTGGTGCTCATGGTCGGATTTGTTCCTTCGGCAGGCACGAAGAAATTCGGAAAAATGCTTAACCTTGATTTTACACCTGAAGGATTTTTAAAACCCGCAGATGAACATCTTGATACCTGGTCGACCAATGTTGAAGGTGTGTTTGTAGCCGGAACCTGTAAATCTCCGAAAACAATTACCGATACATTTTCTGATGCCAGAGCTGCTGCTTTAAAAATTCAGCAATACCTTGAAAACAAAGAATATAATGAATGATTGAACTTCGAAAAATCAAAATAAAAAATGCCACTAAAACTCAAAATCACAAAAACCCACAAAAAATGGAAAACCAATAAAGATTTGGTGGAATCCTGCCTGCGGAGGCAGGTTGATGCTTTAGTGCTTTGGTGGCGATAACATTTTCTTTGAAAAAGTTCATAATTAGAACGGATTATGCCTGACTGGGGATATGGAATAAATAAAGACCGGCAGATCGACTTCGATAGAAATGACCGGAGGCTTGCGGAATACATTAAGAAATATGAACCTTCGTACAAGCTTTGCATTTCGTGCGGGGCTTGCACAGCGACCTGCAGTACAGCAAACCTGACAGATTTTTATAACATCAGGAGGTTAAATATCTTTTTAATGAGAGGAGAAGTAGACGAAATTGCAAAACACATTGACAAATGCATGTTCTGCGGCAAATGTGAGCTGGTTTGCCCCAGGGGAGTAAATACCCGAAAAGTTATCCTGATCATGAAGGAAGGAATCAAAAAAATCAAACAAAATGAACAGTTTTGACATATTTGTGCTTCCCTTTGCGATAGGACTTTATACCCTGGTCATTATCTTTTTTGCCAAGGCCTTCGACTGGATAAAGCATTTACCGGTCGAAGACCGGAGAAAGCTCAGTAAGGGGATCAGAAGCAGGAAGGTATTTGGAGCCATCAAAGAAATTTTCATGGAAAGCCTGCTTCATCGCAGAATTTTCAAAGTCAATCCTCTGCTTGGTTATATGCACATGAGCCTTGCTTTTGGCTGGTTTCTGCTGATCGTATTCGGTACCATCGAATCAAAAATTTATGGGCGTGACTTGTTAAATGCTCCCTGGGATCCTATCTTTTTTAAATACTTCAAACACGATACCACTGAATTCCATTCGGCATTTTTCAATTTTACGATGGATTTCCTATTGCTTTTTGTTCTTTCAGGAGTCGTTTTAGCTTATTCTAAAAGGCTTTATTCAAGACTGTTTGGAATGAAAAAAACCACCAAACAGATTTTCTTTGATAAGTTGGCTATCATTTCCCTCTGGCTGATATTTCCGCTCCGGCTAATGGCTGAAAGTTTCACTTCAGGTATTCATCATAATGGGGGCTTTCTGACCGACGGATTAGGAAGTTTTTTGGGTGGATTTTTACCTATCGGCCACCTTGAGTATACTACCTGGTGGCTCTATTCTTTATCGGTGGGTGCTTTCTTCATCGCGGTTCCTTATTCGCGTTATATGCACATCCCAACCGAAATCCTGCTCATTTCGCTGAGAAGATTCGGAATAAAGACTGAAACAAGCTTTACCAATTTCTCCCAGATAGAAGTTTATTCATGCTCAAGATGCGGCATCTGCATTGACAAATGCCAGTTGTCAACTGCCCTGAATAATGAAAAATCAACTTCGGTATATTTTCTCAATTCGATCAGGGGCCAAAAAGTGAAAGAAAATCTCTCCTTTGATTGCATGATTTGCGGACGCTGCCAGGAATTCTGCCCCGTTCAGATTAACCTCATGGACCAGCGATTGGTTCAAAGAAATAAACTGATCAGCAATGGGTATAACTTCCATTTCCTAAATAACGGAAATCCTGAAAAAGCAAAAGTGGCTTATTACGCAGGTTGTATGACGCACCTGACCCCTTCAATAAAGAAGGCGATGATTAAAATATCTCGGTTATCTCACAAACCGATTATGTTTTCATTGATGAAGATGGTGGCGCTTGCTGCGGAAGACCCATGATGACCACGGGCAACTTTGAAGCAGCCGCCAAATTAATTGATCACAATAAGAACATGATCCTGAAATCGGAAGCGGAAATCCTTGTTACTTCATGCGCAATTTGCTACCGGATTTTTAAGGATAATTACAACCTTCCGATTAAAGTGATGCACCATTCCGAATTTATCCTCGACCTGGTGAATAAGGGTCAATTATCATTGGATAAATCTAACACTCCGTGCGGTATACCATGATCCATGCGAATTGGGAAGAGGAAGCGGAATCTATGAGGAGCCGAGGGAATTACTCGGATCATGCAGTTGATTTGGTTACAACTGCATACGATAAAGAAAATGCACTCTGTTGTGGCGGAAGCCTTGGAAACATTATGCTGGGCTATGAAGAAAAAAATAAAATCAATGCAGGTGTCTGGAAGGAAATGATGGCAAATGATCCTGAGGTCCTTGTAACGGCTTGCCCGCTTTGTAAAAAAACCTTTACCAAAAATGCACCGGTTCCGGTGAAGGATATTGCGGAAATCGTTGCCGATGCTTTGCAAAATCAAGCCAGAATGATTAAAAAGTAAACAGACCGGTAAAGAAGCTGCATTTGCATTGTCCTGATTAACTCTCATATCTGATTAAGCATCAGCATTCTCGTTTTGTATTCATTTTTAATTCTTCGTAATTGGATTTTTAAAAATCTTTTTCAACTCTGTTAGTTCATTAACGAATTTTTCTATTTTTGAAGAGATGTAATTTTCTATACTTCGCATTAAGAGTTAAATCCATATAAAAAAACGAGATGAATCAATTTACTAAAAGCATTCCAATTATCAGCGAGGGTGAAGCATCCCTCATTCAGCCCATCGACCTGGATGGGTTTAGAGAGCACAACAGGAAAAAAACCAAAAAGCTCATCGATAAAACCATGACCGAAAAAGAAGTCATTGACAAATATGTGAAGGATGGCGATTACCTCGGCTTTGAACTCTATGGCACGGTCCGCTGCCCGATGAGCCTCACGCGCGAGTTGGTGCGTTCAGGCAAGAAAGATTTCCGCATCGTCGGCCAGGGTGTTCATGAGCTCGACCTGATGTTTGGCGCCGACCTGGTGAGGGAAATTGATTTCACGTATATCAGCCTCGAAGTTTATGGCATTTCGGACAACATGCGCCGCAGGGTGGAATCGGGAGCCGTTACAAAAATCGTGGAATGGTCCAACGCAGCCATCACCTGGCGGTTCAAAGCAGCCAGCATGGGAATTCCATTTATCCCTGCGCGCAGTATGCTGGGAACGGATACCATGAAGAAGTCTTCTGCCAAAGTAATTGAATGTCCTTTTACCCATGAAAAAGTTGCCTTGTTGCCGGCTTTGTTTGTCGATACGGGATTTATTCATGTGAACCGTGCCGATATTCATGGCAATTGCCAGATTGATGGCATCAGCGGCTTTGCTTTTGAAATGTCGAGAGCCTGCAAAAACCTTATCATCAGCACCGAAAAAATTGTTTCCACCGATGAGATCAGGGAACATCCTGACCGGACCATCATTCCTTATTACCTTGTGGATGCTGTGGTTCATGCGCCTTATGGCTCATGGCCCGGAGAAATGAGTGGCCTCTATGAAAGCGATGAACCCCATTATAAGATGTTCATCGAAAAACAAAAAAACCAGGAAACCATGGATGAATACATGAAGGAATGGGTTTACGGTCTGCCGGATCATCAGGCGCTGATTGATAAAGTAGGGAAAAAACGTTTACAGGAATTAACACTTTAGGAGGATCAATGATGACACAACAATATTCACCTTCAGAACTATTGATATGCCTTTCGTCGCGCGTGATGGAAGACGGCACAACGGCTTTTATCGGAACCGGCATACCTATGCTGGCGGCCAGCCTGGCACAAGCCATGCATGCACCCAACCTGGTTCCTATCTTTGAATTTGGCGGAACCGGAGCTATCCTTGAAAAATTACCGCTTGCCGTTGGCGATATGCGTACTTATAACAAAGCGCTTGCTGCTTCCGGAATTTGCGATGTGATGGAAACGGCACAGCGCGGCTTTGTGGAATTCGGATTCCTGGGCGGAGCACAGATAGACAAATACGGTAACCTCAACTCGACTGTGATCGGCGACCACAAGCATCCGAAAGTCCGGTTGCCCGGCAGCGGCGGCGCCAACGATGTGGGCTCAGCCTGCTGGCGGACCATTGCCATCATGATCCATGATAAGAGAAGGTTCATGGAGAAGATTGACTTTATCACCACACCCGGATTTCTGTCGGGACCCGGCGCACGTGAAGAAGCCGGATTACCAAGAAATACAGGTCCGTACAGGGTTGTGACCAATCTTTGTGTGATGGGTTATGATGATGAAAGCAAGCGGATGAAGCTGCTGAGTGTGAATCCCGGTGTAACAAAAGAAATGGTTGTTGAAAATACAGGGTTTGAGTTGCTCTTTGCCGACAACATTACCCAGAACGCACCTCCTACCGATGAAGAATTGAGGATACTGCGGGAGAAGGTGGATCCGGATGGGCTGTACAGGTAGGGAGGAAAGTCAAAATATCAAATAATCAAAGTCAAAAGTGCAAAGATTTTTTCAACCTCGATTTTAACTTT
>CAVPJF010000036.1:0-104525 GCA_963705185.1 uncultured Bacteroidales bacterium | reverse complement strand
GATACCTATCCGGCAAATGTGAATAACAGAACCATCGTTGCTGCGGGCGGAAACTGGATCAATTCAACAAAAGGAACATCCAATTCGGTTACGATGTATTTCAATTCAACAACTCCTACAACTGTCCCATCAGCCGGGTTAACTTACCGGTGGAAACCTTTGCTGAATCCTGCAAGTTTTGGTTCAACAGCAATAAGCACCAGCCAGATAAATTTGAACTGGGTAAAAAACAGCGCCAATGATAATGTGCTTGTAGCCTTTAACACGACCAATGTATTTGGAATCCCGGTTAACGGCACCAGCCTATTCATCCGGGAATACAATAGCCGGCGGTGGAACTGTGCTTTATAACGGAAGCAACACCAGTTACAATCATACCGGGCTGAGCACGGGAACGGTTTATTATTATAAAGCCTGGTCGGTGGATGGCTTGCTGGATTACTCCAACGGATTAACCGCCGAAACACGGACATCCATGACCATTCCTTACCTTCAGGACTTATAATGCTTCCTCTTCTCTTCCGGCAGGATGGGCAGGTGATATGTCAATTATTACTGCACACGGAACGCCGAGTTCAACCGTAAGGGGATTGAGCAAACAACTGTTCAGTTCACTTTCATTTGCTTCCGGAGTTGCACCATTACTGGGACCCATAACGGCGACTACCCATTTAAGTTTTCACTATCGCATTGTGGATGATTTGGGTTATCCTTTGACCGGAACTGTGCTCGCAGCAAATGAAAGGATCGACATCCTGGTTTCAGCTGATGATGGCGCTACATATACAGCGGTTCATACCATTGATCAAAGTAATCATACGGTGTCCAATACCTTTGCCAATAAGGTCATTAATCTCGGATCATTCACCGGGCAATACCTGAAGATCAAATTCGACTGCACAAGAATAAGTGGCGATTTTTTTGTGGATATTGACAACTTTTTGCTCGAAGATGGAACAAACATGTCATATACCACCGCCACCACTGAGCAGCCCAATACCGGCATTGTTGCAATCAACAGTACAAACAATGACATCATCCGGCTGAATGTGATCACCCAAAAAAGCTCAAATCCTTATTCCGTTACTTCGATCACTTTCAACACAACCGGTTCGACCAATGCAACCAATGATATTTTGGCTGCGAAGGTTTATTATACTTCAACACCGGTATTCAACACTTCCAACCAATTCGGAACTACAGTTTCCAACCCTTCGGGAACTTTTACCGTAACCGGAACTAAGTCCCTGACAGGCGGCAATAACTACTTTTGGTTAGCTTATGATATTAAACCCACAGCAACCCTCAATAATGTGGTGGACGGGCAGTGCACACAATTCATCACTTCGGAGTCGGGAACTGCGAAGGTTCCCGTTGCGACTAACCCGACAGGAACCAGGAAAATCGGTAACCTGATCAGCGGTGTAAAAACCATCCCGGGAGATTATGCAACCATTGCAGCTGCAGTCGCCGAATTAAATAACAGTGTGATCGGCACAGGAGGTGTTACCTTCAATGTTGCAGCCGGATATACCGAAAGCATTACAGCACCGATAATTCTTACAGCCACTGGTTCATCTTCAAATCCAATTATCTTCCAGAAAACCGGATCAGGCAACAATCCCCTGGTCACCCGAACCGATGCCGGAACAGTAAACACTTCAATCTTTGGAAACCATGGTGACGGCGTAATAATCTTAGAAGGTTCGGATTATGTTACCTTCAATCGCATTGATGTTTCAGCCTCCCAGCAGGGTATTGAGTATGGCTATTATTTGCGTAAAGCTTCCATTACGGATGGTTGTAAGAATTCCTCCATCACCAACTCAATGGTTACCATGACCAAGGGAACCAGCCGCTTTGTGGTCGGAATTTGCGCTGCCAATAACAGTTCATCATCTTCAGGTATTTCGCTTGAATCAACCGGAGGGATACACGAAAACATAACCATAACAGGCAATACCATCGGGAATGTTTTTGCCGGGATGTTGTTTAAAGGAGATGATGCAGCCGTTTTGCATGATAAAAACTTCACAGTCGGAGCATCAGGATTTGGAAATACCATTCAGAACTTTGCCGGAAACATCGCCAATGATGCCTACGGGATTTACCTCGAACATGTGAGCAATTTTTTGGTAAACTACAATACCATCAACAATGCTGCAGGAGGCGGGACAAATTTTACCGCAATAGGTTATGGTATTTACAATATTACCACAACCACTTCAGCATTTACAGCTGAATACAACAACATTACACTGGCATCACAGGGGGCAACCCACGCGCTTTACGGGATCAGGAACCGGAGCAACGGGGAGCTTCAGATCGCCAACAACATATTGTCCTTTTCCTATAGTGTGGCCACTTCAGGAGCTTGTTACTACATTTCAAATGATCCTACCTCAAATTCAGCATCAGACTTTAACATCAACAATAATAGTTTTGCAGGAACATTAAATACTACCGGAGCCATTTATTTTGTTAACAACATAAACTCCCAGCAAAGTCCGGCCATTGTGAGTGTTCAAAATAATTTTATCAGCGGAACCCTCACCCGAACTGCGGCATCCGGCTCGGTTTATTTGTATTATAACAATGGCTCGCCAACCGGAACTGAAACTATCTCCGGGAACAGTTTCCAGAATATCAGTCAGTCGGGAAGCTCGTCATTCTATGGGATATACTCCTACACCAATGCAGGAGGTAGCCATCAGGTATATAACAATACCATTGGCGGAATTTCCAGCGGAACCGGAGTCTTTTCGGCAATTGATCTGGGAACCTCGGAAATCAGAAACATTTATGGAAATGAGATCAGTAATATTGTAACTGGTGGTACGGTGGATGTGGTGAAGCTTGGCTCGGGAAATTCAACCTGCCATATATATAAAAACAGGATAACGAATATCAGCACGAATTCAACCTCTCCAACTCTGGGGTTTTTTAACGGGTTACTTATTCCAAGCGGGTCTGCGGTATACGTTTATAATAATTTCATCTCTGATTTAAGAACGCCTCTGTCTTCCAATACCGATGCCATACGCGCAATTTCAATTACAAGTACTCAAACCAATTCAACCATCGGTTTGTATTACAACACGGTTTACCTGAATGCAACTTCATCAGGGACGAATTTCGGAACAACAGTCGTTTATCACGTTTCAGGCAGTGAAACGACAGCAGTTCTCGATATGCGAAATAATATTCTTATAAACAAAACTACCCGCACGGGTACCGGAAGAGCTGTCGTTCTGAGAAAGACAACTTCAGGGATGTTAAACTTTGCATCAAGTTCTGACAATAATATCCTTTATGCCGGAACACCCGGTACCTGGAATAATATTTTATATGGAGCCATTGCTTACCAAACCCTTGCAGAATACCAGGCGCATGTAGCACCCCGGGAAGCAAATTCTCACTCTGAAGATCTCGCCGTTTGTCAATGTCAGCACCCAGCCTTATGATTTGCATCTGCAAACAACAGTGCCGACACTGGCTGAAGGAGCCGGACAACCGATCACAAGCCCCATTGCCATTACCATTGATTTTGACGGGAACACCCGGTTGTCATCTCCCGATATCGGAGCCGATGAGTTTGCCGGGATTTCAGCTTTTGTTTTAAATCCTGCCTCCTTTTCTGCAGCTCCGGCAAGTTCTCAGGGAAACAAACTGACTTTTACAACCAATGCCGGCAACAATGATGTCGTCATTGTTTTTAATACCACCGGAACGTTTACTTTGCCTTCGGGAACACCGGTTGCAGGGAATCCACTTGGCAGGTGGAACAGTGATCTACATCGGGAAGATTTCTCCCTATAACCATACAGGTCTCACACCCGGAACAGCGTATTATTACAAGGCGTTTTCATACGATGGGGCAAGCTATTCGCTGGGTATCACGGCTAATTCAACACCTGCCGTTCTTCCCATCACCGGATTGACAGCCATTCCACCCGGTCAAACACAGATTAACCTGAGCTGGACAAAGAATGTCGCAAATCATGATGTTCTCATTGCAACCAATAGTTCTTCCTTTGCAGGTAACCCTGTAAACGGAACGAATTATAATGTCGGCGATCCGCTTCCTTCCGGTGGAACTGTACTTTACAAGGGTTCGGCAAGTGGCTATGCGCATACTGGTTTGTCAATCTGGTCGCAGCATTTTTACAGGTGCTGGTCGGTGGATGCTTTTAATTACTATTCGACCCCGGTCAATATAAATGCGGTTACCTATTCAACACCCATCACTACTTTTCCATATTTACAGAATTTTGATGGTACTTGGAGTCACTCTCCGGCGGCACCTGAAGGCTGGCATGTAATTGGCGTGGATGGATTTACCTGGGAGCAAAACGGTCTTTTCCCAGCCCCCTATTTTTATACAGCCGAAGGAAGTGGCAATGATAATGACTGGCTGATTTCACCTCCGCTTACCATGAACGGCATGGTGAATCCAAGATTGGTTTGGTGGGACAAGGTGAGCAGCGCTGCCAATAACAACTCGTATAAAATAATGCTGTCAACAACCGGTAACCAGGTTTCAAATTTTACGGTGGAACTCGGTGATTTCAATTGCACCAATACCGCATGGACCAAGCATACCATTGATTTAACAGCTTATAACGGACAGAATATCTGGATTGCTTTTTACCAATATTATTCTGCATCACAATATTCCGGTTTTGATATTGATCTGGTCTACATCGAGGGTATTCTTCCGGGGGCAGCAACGCTGGTATCTCCCGGCAATGGATACCGACACCTTTACCAATCCCACGCTTAAATGGTCTGCAGCCGTTTATTCAGAACCGATACTGGGTTACAAGGTTTATTTTGGAACCAATTCCAACCCAACGACCCTGATTTATAACGGCACCGGGCTAACTTATCAGCACACCGGACTGGCAAATAATACAACTTACTATTGGAAAGTTGTGCCTTATAATGCTGCGGGTGATGCATCCAATGTGCCGGTTTGGTCATTCCCGACAGTTACCTCTACTCAACTTGCTCAAAGTTTTGAGGATGAATTTTTCCCACCGGTAAGCTGGAGTATGGATTATGGATGGTTTGGGAGACATCACATCATTATTATCACGGATTGCAATCAGCAAGGAGATACACAACTACCTCAACATCGGTAAAGCTGATCACACCAATAGTTTCTGTTGCTGCAGGCAATAAACTTGAGTTTTATGCCGGAACAGCGTCATCTACAACAATCAACTGATACAGATTTTGTATTCTTCTGATAAAGTAAACTGGACAAATTTAGGAACTGCACTGTCCATTATTCCAGGGATCTGGACCCGATATGAAATTGATCTAAACAGTCTTGCCGGTAACAATTATTATCTCGCAATCGGCGCCTATTATGTCACAGGAGGTCTTCATGCTTATGTTTACATTGACCATGTCATCGGTCCGCAAATCGTTCCGGTGCTCCCAATAGCTGCTACCAATCCTAGCACCTGCTGATTATATCCGACTGGGTAATTACTTCTCCCTTGCTTTCGTGGCAACCAGGCTTAGCAGGCGGTATCCCCACAGGTTATAAACTTTATTTGGGAACTGATGGAAACGGAACCACAACTCCTACGAATGTTATTAATGGTTTACTTTTAACATCCCTGAACCATCAGGTTACTGGCGTTTTAAACAGTGCAACTACTTACTATTGGAAGATCGTACCGACCAACAGTCTGGGTGATGCGGTCAATTGCCCGATCTGGAGGTTCACGCACTGTCCCTGTAAATGGTGTCCCGATTGGTCAGGGAACTGAAGACTGGCTTGATTTGCCAATCGATGCAAACTATGGATATAATTATTCCCAAACCATTTATCTGCAATCGGAAATTAATATTGCCAACAAACGGATTTCCAAGATTTATTACTATTGGACCGGACTCGAGGCTGCTGAGTCGAGCAAGGACTGGGTGATTTATATGGGTCATACTACCAACACCGGATTTAATACCGGAAATGACTGGATACCGGTTTCGCAAATGCTTGAGGTATTTAATGGCGAAGTAATTTTACCGGATGTGGCTGGTTGGGTTGAAATCATTCTGGATAACCCGTTCAATTACAACAATACACAGAACCTTGTGATAGCGGTTGACGAAAACACGCCCGACTTTGACGATGGTGATTTTTATGGAACCGAAACCACTGAAAACAGAAGTCTGGCTTATTCAGATGATTTTAATGATTTCGACCCGGAGTTTCCTTATGAAGGTCAGCACTGTAACAGGATTTCCCAATATCCGGCTTCAGCTCGAAAACCTTCCGGCAGGTCCGGAATTTATGGTCACTCCAACTTCAAAAAACTTTGGATCTTATCCGGTGCAAACCGCTTCTGATCCGCAAACCTTCACCATCCGGAACAATGGAACCGGTATCCTGCAAGTTAATTCTGTGCAGAAATCAGGTACCGATGTAAGCCAGTTTATTCTTACTGATAATAATACTTATCCGGTATCACTCGCTATGAATCAAACCATAACAGTAAGTGTGGTTTTCCTTCCAACCAGTGTGGGAAATAAAAGCGCCAGCCTCCAGATCACCGACAACCTTACAGGCAAAACTGTTCACCAGGTTCCCCTTTCGGGAACTGGAGAAGCTGTTGTGAACGACCTACCATTTTATGAAACATGGGAAGATGATTCTCCAACAATAGATTTCTGGAGTAATATTGCAGAAGTTGGAACTTCACAATGGTATTATGGAGATGGAAATAATGGAAGTATTTCATCCGCGCATGGCGGAATTTCTAATGCTTTCTTCAGTGGTGGAGTAGGAGATATTACCAAGTTTGCAGGTCCGCCACTCAATATTACCGGGGCATCAAATCCCATCCTGTCATTTTGGTTTGCCCAGGAGGCCAATGGCGGAGCCTGGAATGAGTTTAAAGTTTATTACCGTGTTGGAATTGAAGAACCCTGGAACGAGATTTATTACAATAACACGAATGTTCCTGTTTGGACCCAGGTATCCCTGAGTCTTCCTCAGCCCGGGGGATTTTATCAGATCGCCTTTGAAGCCGAACACAATGGAGGCTATTATACAATTGTTGATGATGTTTCCATAATTGATCAGGGGGCTGCTGAGATACTGGTAAATATTAAAACATATCTCGAAGGGGCCTTTAACGGAAGTACTACCATGAATACTTCCCTCTCAACGCATCTGCCGTTGAGTCAGCCATTCAATCCGGCTTTGCCATATTTTGGCAATCCAAACCCTGTTTGGCTTTACAACGGGAACGGAAAGTGTTACCTCCATGCCAGCCAGTGTAGTTGACTGGGTGCTGGTTGAAGCACGGGATGCTGTGAGCGCAGCAAGCGCAACGGCTGCCACTTCAGTCGGGAAAAAAGCAGGATTTCTGTTAAGCAATGGTAATATAGTTGGAATGAATTTACAACCCATCAGTTTTCCAATTAGCATCAACCATAGCCTTTTCGTTGTGGTTTACCACCGAAATCACCTTGCGATCATGTCTTCAGCCGGATTAACCGAAAGCGGTGGCGTTTATTCATGGGATTTTACCACTGCCCTTGGGAAGGCCTATAACAATGGACAGAAAGCGCTGGGCAGTTACTTTGGAATGTATGGCGGCGACGGCGATGGAAATAACCAGGTACTGACCCAGGATAAAGCCGGTGTCTGGAACATTCAGGCTGGAAAGGCAGGTTATCTGGGTAGTGACTATAAACTCAACGGACAGGTAGACAACCAGGATAAGGACGACATCTGGTATCCGAACAGGAATAAGGTTTCAGCGATTCCTTAAGAATGAAAATTGATCCGATGACTTTAAGTCATCGGATCAATATGTTTATTCCGGCACCCGACTCTCTTCTTCTATATTCGTTAGCCAGTAATCGTTTTTGTCCAGGTTTTCAACCTCAGCATTCATATTTAAGTCGCCCGAAATGTATCCTTATCATAACTGCCTGTAAATTTCTGACAGCTGGCTTGTCGGTCATATCAATTATTCTGGTAGCATTCGCATCGCTGGCAACCATCCCTCAGACATCCCTTGAAAATATCTTTTGCAAACAAATTGAGTTTTTTTTAATATATTTGCTCATTGCTGGCTATCGAAAGTAAGATGAGGGTACACTTGGTTGTTAAAAGTTCTTTGAAATTTCAGTAATTCTTGTTTGTAAAAATCTCTAAAAGTCTAAACTATCAAAGGTTTCGACAAACCTAATTTCATTTTTTGCAGATCCTAATGATTCAACATTAAAATTAAAAGAGAGGTCATTTTATGAAAAGCAGAAAAACTATTTCCTTTGTTTTACTCATTCTTTTGTTACTTAAAATTATTCAAGTTTCAGCACAAAATATCCCTGATTTCATTGGTGAATGAGCATGCAAGCCCGGACGGTTCCGAACAATCCAGTCCTTGTATCGCAGGCGATGGAGCAGGTAATTATGTGGTCACCTGGCAGGATGAACGCAGCGGGAACAATACCGATATTTTCGCCCAGATTTATACGGATGGCGGGACTATCCAGGGAACCAATTTTAAAGTGAATGATGATGATGGCCTCGCCGTCCAGTACAGACCTTATGTGGCTGCTGATCCACAGATGAATTTTGTGATCGTATGGATCGATAGAAGGGAAAGCAACGAATGGGATATTTTTGCGCAACGATATTCAGGCGATGGGCTGCCGCTTGGAGCCAATTTCAAAGTGAATGATGATACGGTTGATATTGAACAGGAGCATCCGTCTGTGGCCATGGATAGCCAGGGAAATTTTGTGGTGGTGTGGGCAGATGAGCGCAACGGAAATTTTGATATTTATGCCCAACTCTATTCAAATGAAGGATTGGCTATTGGATACAACTTTATAATGAATGACGATACCGGCGATGCTCTTCAGTACTGGCCCAATTGCGCTTCAGCAAATGACGGAAGCTTTATCGCAACGT
This sequence comes from uncultured Bacteroidales bacterium, assembly GCA_963705185.1. GTDB lineage: Bacteria > Bacteroidota > Bacteroidia > Bacteroidales > JAADJA01 > JAADJA01. The sequence goes on along the minus strand of CAVPJF010000036.1, from coordinate 95,581 downwards.
GGGTGGAAAAACGAAATAACTTTGATTACGACATCCTTGCGCGACGATTTTCACCGGAAGGAGTTCCCCTGGGAAGTAGTTTTCAGGTAAACACGGATGCATCCGATGCTTTACATCTTTGCCCTCGGATAATTATTAATAATACAGAAGATTTTATAATTGTCTGGGAAGACAAGCGAAATTCAAACTGGGACATTTATTTCCAGCGATACCAGAACGATGGAACCCCGATTGGCGACAACTTCCTGGTTGATGGAAATCCGGCTGGAACCGACCAGCAGAATTGTGCTGTTTCAGGAGATTCTGATGGCAATTTTATCCTCAGTTGGGAAGACAACCGAAACGATTATTCCGATATCTATGCCCGGCGATATACAAACCTTGGTAATCCTGTTGGAGATTGTTTCAAGGTTAATGACGATACTACGGGTAACTATCAATACAACGCCCGGACATCTATGGATGAAAACGGTGATTTCAGGATCGTCTGGCAGGATCATCGTTATGGCGGAATGGGAGAAATCCTGGCTCAAAAGTATTTGAATGACGGAACAGCGGTGGAGGAAAACCTTAAAGTGAATGATGATACAGGAAGTGAAAACCAGGAAAGTCCGTCAATGGCAATTGATGGAAACGGAAACATGATATTTGCCTGGGCAGATGAACGGGAATTTAATTCGACCATTTATGCACAGCGGTTTTCAGCCAATGGTAACGCATTGGGCGTAAATTTTAAGGTGATTGATGATTCTGTTGCGAACGTCTATACCCTGCAACCCTCGGTAGCTGCAAATGAATACGGCGACTTCGTAATCGCCTGGGCCGATATGCGTAACGGTTACTGTTTTGATATTTATGCACAGCGGTATGCATCTGACGGATCGCCGCTGGGAGAGAATTTCCTCGTCAGCAATGCAGGCGGGTGTATGCATTATTCTCCGGTCGTATCTTTTAAAGAAAATGGAAATTTCATGATCGTCTGGTACGATTCGAATGATGGCGGTGAAGCCGCTTTAAAGAAAGATCAAACCAAAGAAGATGACCCGGATATTTGGGCTCAGCTTTATTTCAGCGACGGCACTCCTGTCGGTGAAAATTTTATGGTGAATGAGGATCCTGATGATACCTATCAAACAGATCCCGCGCTGGCGGTTGATGCTAACGGTAATTTTATTATTGCCTGGCAGGATGACCGGAACGGTTTCAGCGAAATCTACCTTCAACGGTTTCAATACGATGGAACACCCATCGGAAATAATTTTCCGGCAGAAGATACGATTTACATGGAAAATCAGTTCTCCCCTGCGGTTTCAATGGATGGAGAAGGGAATTTCAATGTTGCCTGGATGGACAACAGGAATGGTAATTATGATATTTTCTGCCGTCGGTTTTATAAATGACGGATCTCCGGTGGGAGAAAGTTTCCAGGTGTTTGATGATACTACCTCAACCTATCAGACCCTTCCGCAGATTTCTGTCCAAAGTGATGGTCGGTTCATTATAACCTGGACTGATTTGAGAAACGGAACATACGATATATTTGCCCAGCGGTTCTGGAGCGATGGTTCACCTTACTCGGGAGATTTTCTGATTTCCAATACGGATGAACTTGAACAATCCTTTCAAAGCGTCATACTTGAAAATAACCTGATTTATTCAGTCTGGCAGGATAACCGGGGAGGACAGAACGGATACGACATCTGGGCAAATGTGCTTGACTGGGATACGGGCGTCGGGATTGGTAATGAAGAATTTTCCGGTTCACCGGATATTTCCGCATTACCCCAAAACTTCCCTAACCCATTTAAAACATCAACTACGGTCTCATTTTCACTCGAGAAAGCCGGAACAGTTCAACTGAATATTTACGATTTAAGAGGGCAATTGGTCAGTTCGAAAAACTTTGAATTTCAGGAAATCGGAATTCACAACCTTGATATTTCTGCTGGCGATTTGCCCGGGGGAATTTATTTGTATAGGGTTATTGCCGGTGGAAACACCTCAGCAGCCAGGAAAATGGTATTGCTGGATTAAAATCCAGATCACCCTGCGATAATTTTTAGTCCGTGCATGAAATGCCAGGGATTTAATAATTATCTCGGGATATAATGAGGATGTAATCGTTCCGGCATTAATTTTTATTCGGGCACCTGGCTTTCATCACCGATATTGGGCAACCAGTAATCATCCTTATCCATGTTATCTGCCTGTGTATCGCAGTTCAGATCGGTCGGAAGATAGCCGGTTTCACCTGCCCATTGGTTCCAAAGCGGATTTTTGTCATTCTCATCGATCAGGCCTGAGGCATCGGTATCTCCTGCAACCATTCCCCATACACCCATAGTGATTTCTTTCTGGCCGCCATTATAAGCCTGTCCTGTTCCTGTTGTGAAATCATAGCTGTAAACACCTCCGGATTCTGTCAGCGGATTGGCGGACATAACTGCAAGATGGTTCCTGTGATAAATGACTGCAAATAAGGAATGCTGAATGGTTAAATTGTCAAATTGCTGATTGCCGGTTCCATCTAAAGACCGAATGCTGCCGTCGCTCATGAGAAAAGCTGCTTGGCGGGCAATCATTGCAGCAGGAGCTGCTGAAGCTGCATCTGTTGCGTCCCGAAGTTCCACTAAAATCCAGTCGACAATATTGGGAGGAAGACTAATCACGCTTTCAGTTCCTTCATAATTCCAGGGGGCTATGTAATACGGCTGGGATAATGGAAAATCAGTTAAACCGGTTAAATCGATGTTCATATCGGTTCCATTGAACGGGCCTTCAAGAAAAACCTTAACATCTAATTCAAGCTTTGATTCATAAGCAATGGCCGCATCGAAAGTTTCGTTTACAAGCTGTGGTGCAACCAGTTCTGTGGCTGCTGCATTAGGATGGCTGTTACCAGGCCCGCTTGCATAATATTGCGGAAGAAAACCATTGGCATCTGCCAGCTTATGAAAGAAATCAAAGACATAAACATTGGGTGGGAAATCCCCATAAACAGGATCGAGATCTCTGTGCCAGGGTATCTTTTGCCCAATAGCAAAACCAGTCTGAATAAGCGGCCTGGGTAGCATTGGTCGAATACAACTCAAGCGGGGCATTGGTCCATATTACAAAGAAATTATTGGGATGGTTTTCCATCACTTTTACAATATGTCTCCAATGCCATTTATAGTTGGCAATTGATTTATATCCGGGATTCAACGTATCCTCGTCGGAACCAATGGAATAAATCTGAGAACTTGGATAACACGATTTGATCATCACGATTTTATTCGCATTGAGTATACCGGAAATTACTTCAGGAGCATCCGTTTCAAAAATTGAATGCCATGTTGACCATTCATTGTTATTCCATGCCGGATACCATGTTTGATTCAATGTAACAGCATCATCACCAGTATAACCATGAGCAATATTATAAAAATTCATTTGTTCAGGTACATCGGTTGGACTTCCGTTAGGACCCCAGATGCACCCGCCGGTAGAGTGATGAAGGAATATTCCGCTTCGGTACTGACTATCCTGACTATTTGCCGAAAGTGCAGCACATAAGAGTATAATTTCTAAAATGATTGCATTTTTCATAACAATCCAATTTAAGTTTATTACATAAAAATGTAAGTTTCCCTTACTGATCCCAAAATGTCATACCCCAAATCAAGGAACCTTTCTCAAGATGACTTAATTGGGAACCTGTGTTGCTTTTCCGTTATTAATAAACCAAAAATCGTTTTTATCCTTGTTATCAATTTGCCCGTCAAAGTCACCATCTGACTGGAGATACCCATATTTACCTGCACTTATGATTCCAGGGATTTGTTTTGTCATTCGGATTGATGCTTCCATCTGCATTAAAATCGCCTGCATACATTCCATATATTCCCGAGCCCAGGTTTTTTTGAGCATTGCTACCATAAGCCTGACCTGATCCGGTTGTAAAGTCGTATGAATAGATTCCGCCGGATAATGTGACAGGGTTTGCCGACATTATGCCTAAATGGTTCCGGTGAAATACTGCAATTAAAGGTTATTGCTGATGTCTGCATTCAGGTAAAGAGGCATTCCTCCATAAGGAGATATAATGTACCGTTTTTAAGCAATAAAGCAGCATGGGTTGCAACACTTGTAGCAGGAAGAGCCGCACGCAGCAGTTGCAGCATCCCTGAAATCGACAAGCACCCAATCGACAACATCCGGATTGGAAAATGAAAGAACACCTTCGGTTCCAGTATGGTTCCAGGGCGCAGTTATGTATGGATTAGAGAGTGTGAGGATGTTTTGATTCTTCAGATTGGTATTCATTTCGATTCCTTCAAACGGCCCTTCGAGAAAAGCTTTTAATTCAACCGGAGTTCCGGCACATTCCACCCTGAAGTTATCCCAGTAGCTTGATTGATTTCCTGAACAGAATAATCCGGCTTTTCCATGAGTGAATGTGTTATCTGTTACACTGAAATATTTGAGACACCGTTTATTGCCAAAACAAGTTTACCTGCAATTGAAAAGATGTCAATCTGGTACCAGGTATTCGTGCTGTATCCAACAGCATCTGATGCCAGGATGGTTTCAATGCCATTTACCCATTTGACAATCCGTCGATAATTGCCTTCAAGATTCCAGTAAAACATATACATATTCAGATCATCCTGCCAGTTGAAAACAAGTCCGATATGATCATTGTCGGTCGACATCAGGTCGCACGAAAGAATGTAATCCTGCCATAAGCAGAGCTGCCTGTAATAGCAGAACAACCTCCCAGCAAATTTCCGGTTACAAAATAATTTGATGTCTGCCTGATGTTTCCGCTGGCTTCACTCCAGGTTCCGTTTTTTATTGTCCAAAGCGGATTGATGATGTTGTCGTTGAAGTCATCTTCAAATTTCAGGCATTGATCATTCGAAAGGATTTCGATATATCCTGTTTTTAATTCAGAATCGGAACCGAAATGATTGCTAACAGTAAGGCTGACATTATAAACTCCACTTGTTAGATAGGTATGAACCGGATGCTGTTCAGTGCTGGTTTGGCCATCGCCGAAATTCCAGCTCCAGGTTGTAGGTCCCTGGATCGATATATCATTAAACTGAATCGGATTCCCGATAAATTCAATTTGTTTATTGGCATTGAAATTCAGCTACAGGTGGCAGGTTTGTGATGCAGAAATTATCCATCCAAACGATTTCGGTGCCACTGATAAATTCAACGATCATTTCAAAACTATTTACATGATCCATCAGGTCAGCCCAGTGTACCTGAAACCATTGTCCAGTAAGCCTGGTCAATCGGAAAAACAAAAGTTTTCCATTGGTTGAAAGCCAGTGAAATGGAATTGTCCATTGGAAATTGCGCAACACCTCCTGGTCCTGATATTTTGAGAAAATAACTACTTATAAAAGCTGCTGCTGTAAAATCTGTAACTTTTATATCAACCCTGATATCTGCATTATGATTGTCCAGACTATTCCAATCACCGAGGTATTTGGGTGGAGGATAAGCTATTGAAGTACCTGTGCCATCTGTAATCCTGATATAATGTCCTGGATTCCCACCCGTTGCCTGGTTAGTTACACCAGCGGTAAAACCAAATGACCAACCATCGAAACCAGTTGTTTCAAAATCGGAACAGACAACCGGCACAACCGGTATTACAACAGGAGTAAATGAAAGCTGTATATTATCAATCCGGTCGTATTCATCACCGTTAATGTATTCCACCCTGACGACAAGTTCATTTACCTGTTCCAATAACAGGCTCCAGGTTCCTGAAACCATTGTCCAATTTGCTGGATCCAGATAGGCAGTGTAGGTATTCCATACATCTAAAGGGGGCTGAATGTTGGCAAATGCAATGGCTTCACCACCCGGACCTTTAATTTTAAAAACATAAGTACCCACACTATAGCTTCCGTTTAATCTGATGGACAAAAACGTTAGCTGACACATAATCGGAAACGGATGCAGATGACCAATTGCCTAAGAATTTTACTGGAGCAAATGCATTGTTCCAGTCTCCTGTGGCGTCATCATCCACACGGAAACAACCACCCGGATTGCCGGTGGCGGCTTCCCAGTAATAATCGCCATCCCCTTCGGAATGCCAGTTATCGGTATTGGTATCAAAGGTTGAAATTACTTGTGCAAAGCCTGATAAGGCTGCAATAATCAAAATGAAAGACAGATAAAATTTGAAGTTCATAACTTTAAAGATTTGAAGTGCCATAAAATTAACAAAAAGTTAGGTTATATTGTGAAATAAAATTTAGTAAAAATAATACAAAATCCAGTTGAATCAAGTTTTCAGGGTTGTTCAAAGAGATACTAAATTCCGGCAGTTTTGGATTTTTTAAAAAAGCAAACCCCACTATTTGTGGGATTTGCCTGGATATTAGTTGCGAAGATGTGTTGTTTTGTCCTTAACTTATTCAGAGGTTATTCCGGAACCTGGCTGTTAAACCCTTCATCCTCGTTTGGAATCCAGTAGTTGTTTTTATCAACATTGTTTACCTGGGAATCCATATTAAAGTCGGCGGAAATGTAACCTTTCTTACCTGCATTCGGATTCCACTGGCCAATTTTATCCAGGTTATTGATGTTCCCGTCGGCATTACCGTCAGCGCCAACCATTACGGCAATTCCGGCTCCCAAATCTTTATATCCCACTCCTTCGCCATAAGCTTTGGTAACGTCCGTCCGGAAATCATAAGAATAGATATCTCCAACTTTTACCAATGGAACCGCCGACATGATCTCAATATGGTTCCGGTGCCAGATGACCACAAACAATTGATGGGTTATTGAATTGCTGAATTGGAGAAGTGAGGTTCCATTCATCCCGACGATTGAACCATCCTTTTTCAGGAAGGCAGCCATGCGTGCAATTCGTGTGGCTGAAGTCGCCTGTGCTGCAGTTGGTGCATCACGAAGCTCAACCAGTACCCAATCCACTACATTGCCCGGAACGGAGGTTACACTTTCAGTTCCGGCATAATTCCATGGAGAAACATTGTAGGGCTGCGCCAGAGGGAAGTTAGTCAGGCCAGTCAGGTTTGTATTCATGTCGGTATTGTTGAACGGTCCTTCGAGCCAAACCTTCAAATCGAGGTAGTTGGTCAGTTCACTCCAGTGGATGCGGTTGTTGGGATCGTTATCGAAATTCTCTCCCGCAAAACCTCCGGTTGCACCGATGAAGGTAACATTTCCGGCATTGTTGCTTTTGGTCACATTGTAGAGCCCGCCCCAGGTATTGGCCGGGAAGATGGCATTCTCGATCTCCAGGTTCTGGTCGTTGTTGATGTTGAGCAGGGTACCGCCGGCTAGCGCCGTTCCGGAATTCACAATTATAAAACGGCTGCCATTCAAAAACTGTTGCACCAGATGCAATATAAATCCCATTACTGCTCATGTTTTCAAAAACAGTGTAATTTGGGGAAATAGTACCACCCCGCATTTACATTGAACTGGTAACGATCTGTAGTATTAATGCCGGTAAAAGTGGATTTTGCACCTTCATACCCATAAAGGGCTAAATATCCGCCAGAATTCACATTGATGGTTCCATTGTTTTTCATTTTGAGGGTTGACTGAATTAAACCTCAGGTCGCCGCCGCTGTTGATGATGACATTTCCGCACTGCATAGTATTCCCAAATATCACGCTGACTGAGCCTTCTTCGATGATGAGATCGTTGTTGATGTTGCAGGAATAAATGTTTGTGTAAAATGGCAATGGTATCGGTGTTAATTTTCAGGTTATGAAAGTATGCTTCATTGCTTGCGGTAACCATGCCATTGTCATCTCCGTAATATTTCAACGGTTCCGCCAATCTGGAACAAACCCGGGAGAGCTGGCCATAAAACTTCGGGTACGGATGGTTCCGCCTGTAATATTTGAAGTGAATGCGTAAGGGGAGTTGTCTTCAATTAGGATGCTCTGGTCAGCGAAATCAAGGGTTCCGCCCTGCATTGTAAGCGTTGCATTTCCACTTTTACCCCATTCGCTCTGGTTATTCCCTCCATAGACTTTAAATTCGCCCTCGTTGATGAACAAGTTTCCGATCAAATCGATACCCTGGGAGGCTCCTGGTGCAACTCTATGGAATCGCCATATAGCGTCCAGTTTCCGTAAATACCATTGTCGGCAAGATCCGCAGCATAAAAGTTTCCGTTGCCTGCAATCCAAATTCCACCCTGTGTCCAGTCATAAACCTGGCAACTGATTGAAGCGTTGCTTTGACAATTAAAAAAAGTTGAACCGGTTTGTCTATCTTCGAGAATATTGAATTCTTCAGTGGAACACAACTGTGCTTTAGTACCTTTAAAAACCACTCTGCCTATCCTTCATTAAATCCATCCAAACCGACCAGGTTGTTCCAGTCGCCTTCGATATAAATGGTATAATTATCCGTACTCAACTGACCGCTTTGAATGGTCAGGTTATTGTTTAAAGTCAGGTTGGAGAACCCATTGATATCAGATTTGCTTTTCCGCCATCAGACAATGTATCGCCGCTTCGTTCATCAATAACCGCCACCTGCGGATTTACTTTTTTCACCATCCTTCGAGCTTTATTGATGGTAACATTGTGCAATTTACACCCATTTGACTGTGAAATGTTTGCATTGTTCGGTCCATAAAACTCAAACGTACCTCCCGAAGGTGTAAAATCAGCCCTGTTGCCGGCAAAGCCATAAGCTGTCCGGATGGTTCCACCGGTAATATTATCAGTTAAGTGATAGGTTGGATTATTGTCGATGGTCAGTCCGCAGGTTTTCAAATCGATCACACCGCCGGTCATTTCCACTACTGCATTGCCACCGTATGGCCAGTAGCTGATTGAACCTGAAATATTGATCGTCCCTCCGAAATTATGAAGCTCCCCGGCCAGGTCCACAAAAGTTCCCGTACCCTGAATTGGTGAGGTTGATGGTACCGCCTTCCTCGCAGATGAAAGAACCTTTGATGGCGTTGTCGAGCAGGTCGTTGGCGGTGAATGTAGAGCCATTTATAACTTTAACAGTACCGGAGGTCCAGTTATAGGCAGCGCAAGTTACATTTTCACGAATTTCAAGGGTATCTGTGATTTTATCAACCTCAAGGATGTTGAATGCAACATTTTTACAATAAGCAGGTTTGTCACTAGTAAAAACGACCTTCCCTAATCCCGGTTCAAAGGTAGCACCGGGTTCATTATTCCACGATCTACCTAAATAAATATCAAAAGATGCAGTATGTGAAGGCCCGTTATAAGCACTTAATGTACCACCAGTCTCCACTTTTATATTATATTCCACTAAAAGATCATCGGACTTAATGTAACAAATACCATCTGGTTTTTCCATTGCTATATATTCAAAAGTAAAATTGCTACCAGGCTTGATGTCAATGTATTGGGTGTCTGAACCAAACATTTTCAATGAACTAACTTTCCCTCCTATGGCTGCTTCATCTGCAATAAAATCTTTTCCCACAGAAAAATCTAGAATCCCTGTCTCTTCATAAATACTTCCGTTAAAGAAATGGACATATCCATCGACCCAAATAAGACCATCTTTATATAATTTCCCACCATCTTCAACCTCAAATGCGCTGGTTCCGGTGTTACTTACATTCATATAACTATCCATGTAAAATACTCCTTCTCTTATTTCGAAAGTACCGCTGCAATTTACATTGTTCGATGCAGCTAAATGGACTATAGTGGTGCTGACGGCTTTTAATATTCTGATATTGGTATATATATTATCTCCTTGAGAATACCAGAGGGTTTGTGCTACGCCAGTAAAGTAGAGGTAAGAAGCTCCATTCATTATAAATAGCCCTTCATCAGCATCAAAATCTCCGCTTACATAAAAATAACCTCCGGTATTTTGGGTAAGTAAAGCACCCGGTTCGATAGTCAGATTGTTGCAATAGGCATTTCCGGCACCTATTACCGGGGAGTTTGGTGTACCTGCCGGAATTGTTACATTAATAGAAGCAGTAGGAATGGATAGATCATCCCAGTTACCCAAAGTGTTCCAGTCAGAAGAGACCATCCCTGTCCATATACCCGGCATTGAAGCAGACCAATCAATCCGGTTATAAGGATCATTTTCATACGTTGCCCCTGCAAAAGCACCTGTTGCATCTTTGAAGTAAACATGCCCGGCATCGTTGGACTTTAAAACATTATATCCGCTGTTCAATGCAACAAAATTGGCTTCATGGATGGAAACAACCTGATCGTTGGCAAAGGAAAGCACTGCAGCCAATGGCGCTGCGGCGTTGTTTGTAAAAGTACACCGGTAAAATGCATTGGCCGGGTCGAGGGTTGATCCGCTCATCAACTGGACGTAATTCAGGTACTGGAAATAGGTGTATTTTGAAGAGATGGTGCCCCCGTTTTTAACAGATATGAAATAATAACCTGCACTGTGTGTGATGATAGCATTATCAGCACCTGTCCCTTCTGTTTTGAGTAACCCGCCACTGTTTACATTCAGATATTTACCGCTTGCGAGTTTCAACTGTCCCGCCATCCCTAAATTGAATATTCCGCCTGAATTAATGTTTAGCGTATTAGCCAGGGTGATGACTTTATTAACATAAGTTATCGTTCCGCTGTTGACCGTCAGGTTGTTGTTTATTGTAAGGTTTGTATTCAGGGTAACCGAACTTGCAACATCTTTATCAATTTCCAGGTTCCAAAGCGAACCATTGATGAAATCGATACCGGAATTGACTGAGCCGTATAACTCAACAGTACCTCCGGTGGGGTTGAAATCGGTCCGGTTGTTGAAAAAACCTCTGGAAGTCCTGATTATTCCGCCGGTAATGTTTGTGGTAAGTGTATAACCCGAAAGCGTGTTGATGGTGATGCTCTGGTCTTTAAAATCAAGTATTCCGCCATCCATCGTGATGGAAGCATTGGCGTATGTGGGCCATTGACTAACCGTTCCGTTTCCGCCATACACATTGATGGTTCCGCCGCTTGTAAAGGTGAGATTGCCACCCAGGTCAACGTATTGAGACGCATCCTGGTAGAGATTTATGGTACAACCTGTATTCACATAATAATTACCCCGAATTCCCTGGTCAGCCAGATCAAGAGCAGTAAAGGTCCCGTTATTTAATACATCAATGGAACCGGCAGTCCAGTCGTACTGGTTGCAGGTAACAGTTCCGGTGTTCACCCTGAAAGCACCTCCGATAGATTTATTTACTTCCAGTATATTGAAATTTTCGGTGGAGCTATACTGGTGATAGTTCCCGCCTGAAAAGATGACCCTGCTGGTTCCTTCAGTAAAACTATCAGGTCCAACATTGTTATCCCAGTCACCAAATAATATCACCATATTTCCAAGCGGATCGAAAATCCCGGAATTAATTGTAAGATCATTAAGCAGGTTAAGGGTGTTGTTAATGGTCACCGTTCCGCCTGAATTGATTATCAGATTATTGAAAAGATCGCCTGTGTTAACCTGGATGATCTGAGTCCCTGAGGTTTTTTCGAAACTTACAGTACCTATACCGAAAGAGAAATGACCGGTATTATATAAGTTGTTTGAAAAAACAATTGTATTGGTGGCATGACACTGCAATGTGGAACCTGCATTGATCGTAACAGTGCTGCCAAAATTCAGCGTAGCCGTTGAAGTACTGGCAATGTCAACAGTGTTGCCACTGTTTTTATTAATAGTTACCGCATAAAAACTGCTGCCAGCGCTTTTGCTGATGATTAGTGTGTTTGTGCTTCCTATGAAGTTAACACCGCAAAATCCCATCGAAATTGCTGATCCTGTGGAGAACTCCCAGTCGCCCGAGACTTCCATGCTTCCGTTCAGGAATCCTGACATAGTGCCCGTTGAGCCCCAGGTAATGTTTACAACAACCAGTTTACCGGTTCTGGTAATTGAACCCCCTATGGTCAGTGCGCCATTGATAGTTGCATTACCCGAAGCCGTAAGCAATGCATTATTTGTTGAGGTAGCGCTGATGTTTAACGAAGCCCCTGAGTTAATGGTCAGGTTTTTACACACGGGAGTGATCGTCCCGCTGATCAGGGGCTGGTTTGCCGGCGCTGACGGAATGATCACATCGTCAGTTGAGGCTGGTGCGCCCGCAGGCGACCAGTTGGTTGAATGTATTCCAGGCTGTGCTTGTGGTGCCGGTCCAGGTTTTCTGGGCGAAGATGCTGGTTGAAAATGTTATCAGCAATGCAGATACAAATAATGTAATTTTTTTCATCGGATGTGTAATTTTTATGAGTGAAGATTTAAATGCATGGAACTAAAGTATCTGTCAGAAACAAGTTATAAAAGGTGATTTGAGCAAAGCGCTGCTAAATCATGATAAAGTGCGGATTTTTTTTAGTGGAAAGATGGGAGCTGAAAATAGTCGGTCAGCAACCAGCATTATTGGTTCAGGGCGGCAATAAGTTCTTCCTTCTTATTTCGTGATACCCTCAGCGACTCACCGTTGGTCAATATCACTTCACCTCCTTCGCCACGGATATACTCTTTAATATGATCAATATTGACCACAAATGAGTTATGTATCCTCAGAAAATTCGGATGGGGAAGCATGCTTTCAATATCCTTGAGCGTGCTGCTGATCATGATTGTTTTTTGATCAGAAAAGTAGATGCGGGTATAATTGCCATCCGATTCGCAATATAAAATCGAGTCGTATTCCAGCATGGCTATTTTGCCTTCAACAGGCAGCGCCAGCTTGTTTTTCTTGAAACCCTGCATTCCTGAGCTTTGCAAGTATTTCATCAATACGGTGCAGATGAAGGTCTTTATCAAGCTTTGATTTCACTTTATCAACGGCTTTGATCAACTCTTCAGGTTCAATGGGTTTTAACAAATAATCAATGGCATTCACTTTGAAAGCCTTAATTGCATAATCATCAAAGGCCGTAGTAAAAATAATGTCGAATTCTTTGAACTGCACAAACTGCAGCATTTCGAAGCCGTTCATCCTCGGCATGGCAATATCGAGGAAAACCAGATCCGGTTTTAAGGCATCAATGAGGGCAATGCCTTTTTCAGGAGAGTCAGCCAGTCCCATCACCAAAACACCGGGGCAATATTTTCTGACCAAAATATCAGTTGTTTCGAGGCTGTGTTGCTCATCGTCGATAATTACCGCTTTTATCTGCATATTTGTTATGTTTTAAATCTCATAATAAATGGTAACCCTTGTTCCCGTTGGTCTGTTGTCCTTGTCCAGCAGATCTGTTATTTCAAAATCCGATCTTTTTCCCCTGATGCTTCTGAGAATGGCAAAGCGCTCATCCGTGATTTGCAAACCATAGGATTTGGTCTCACTCATATCATTTTCATGCTTTGATCGCAGAGGCTTTTTGCCTGCCCGACGCCGTTATCCTCAATGATGACAGTAAGCAAATTTTCTGTCTTGTTCAGGCTTAAAGATAGCTGCCGGTCATTTTCCTTTGGCATGAGCCCGTGCCAGATGGCATTTTCAACAAAAGGCTGCAAAGTCATCGGTTGTATCAAAATCTCTTCGGGATTAACAGATTTATGTATATCTTCTTTAAAGGTGAAACTTTTGCTGAACCGCATCTGCTCGAATTCAATATAAATCCGCAGGGTATCAAGCTCTTCTTTCAGGGTAATCATATTCTGACGGGAATTCCGAAGGATAAGTCGCAGAAGTTTGGAAAACTTCGTGATGTAATCCGAAGCATTTTCGAATTCTTCCTTCAAAATATAATACCGGATCGAATTGAGGCTGTTGAACAAAAAGTGAGGATTCATCTGTGCCCTGAGCGCTTTCATCTCAAGCTGGTTGATCATTTTGTTATAACCGCTTTTAATGTCTTCCTGCTTTCTAATTTGCCTCAGACGGTATAGGTAAAATCCCAGAAATCCTGAAAAGATGACCACAGCGATCAGGATATAAAACCAGGGTGTTTTCCAGAAAGGTGTTTCTATAAAAATCGGCAATTGGAGTTCATTGCCATTTGAAGCTTTGATTTTAAAAATATAGTTTCCTCCGTCAAGGTTGGCGTAGCTTAAATATTTCCTGTTCAGTGAACTTTGCCAAGACTGGTCAACTCCTTCCAGCATGAATGAAAGCGATCGATTATTTGGCTGGAAATAGTCAATCAGCCCGAATTCAATCGAAAAGAAATTCTGATCATAGTTGAGCCGGATGGTTCCGATGGAGTCAATGATTTGATCAAAGTCAATGGGTTGATCGAAAATACTGAACGACCGGATATAGGGTTTTATATCGTAAGTAAAAGGTGAAATCGATTGCGGGTTGAATTTAAAGTAACCCCCATTGCTTCCAATCAAAATGTCGTTTTCCGGGGTTACCTCCAGGTTATGCAAGCCTGAAAGTCCGTATTGATAGTCATAATTTTCGACTGAATCATTTGCTGGATTTATTTTACTTAAACCTGCCCCGGTAATAATCCACACATTACCATTATGATCTACAGCAATTTCGGCGATATCATTGCTTGCAAGACCATTTGATGTTGTAAACGATTTGATAAAGGTTAGCTTTTCATTGTTGGTACGGATGACAGCAATTCCGTTTTTTTCAGTTCCAAGCCAAAGGTTCCGATCTTTTGTTTGAGAAATTGCCTGAATGGACTTTACTTTTATGTCTGAATTGGGTAGGTCTCTATCAGTTGAAAAACTAACGAACTGGCCTTTAAGGTAGTCGTAATAGCCAAAATTTTCGGAACCATACCAAATGCGACCTTCAGCATCACAAAACAAAGTATAGACGAACTCTTCAAATCCCGGACTTTTTGTTTCACCTCCTGCATTATAAAAGTTTTCATAGCTGTTCTTTTCAGGATTGACCCGGAATAATCCGTGAAATTTCGTACCCAGCCAGATATCTCCATTCGGGTAGTTACCGGCTGAAATGAAAAATGGATCATTTTGTTTATGTGCGCTAACCTTTGTAGGATCAAATTCAATGAATGGCTGAATTACATTACCATTAAAATAGTATAAGTTAAAGCTTTCAACTATCCAGACTTTTTCCTTTATGCGGAGGATGTCAATAATAAAGTTTTCATTTTTATTGAGGATTGGGTTATAGCTAAAAACCTGGTAATCGGATGTTGCCGGGTAAATTTGAATCAGTTCACTATTTGATTTAATTGACGCTGCAAGTATTGTCTTTGAAACCGTATCAAAATTCATTGTCCTTATGGAGTAAGGTAATTCTAATTTTAAAAATTTAGCAGCATCAAGATTAGTTGTATAAAGTCCGTTGTTACGCGAACCAATCCACATAAAACCACTGCTATCTGTAACAAGACTCACTGGATTCATTACCAAAGGTTCTTCAGACTCATGATTTTCCAGGAAATGAAAGGAAAAGTCCTTTAGTTTAAAAATTCCCAGTCCACGATAAGGTGCAACGACCCAGAATTCCTGATCATTTTTCCAGATCAGTTGTTTGATGTTGTTCCGGAAACCATTTACCGGTTGCAAATTTTCGTATTTATAAATTTCAAACTTACCTGTTTTGGTGTCAAACCGAATAAGTCCTCCACCCCATGTTCCAGCCCATAAATTGCCATTTTTATCAAATACAATTGACCGGAAAATTTTTTCATTGCCAATGTATTGTGATGGATTAAAAGCATTTTTCTGATCTATCGGAAAATATTTCCAAACCAGTTTTTTTGTGTCAAAAGAGAATAATCCTGAAAGGCTTCCGAACCATAAAACATTATCATCAACCGGATCAACAGCAGAACTTATAAGATCATCAATTAAACGGGCCACTAAATCAGGATAAGAATCGGATGGTTTATAATTTGTAAAGTTGTTTTTAATACGGTCGTAAAGATCAAGTCCATGACTATGCGAACTTACCCACAGGTTGCCCGCTTTGTCTTCAAAAACAAAGTTGACGAAATCATCGGATAGGCTTTTCTGATCCAGCTCATCATGTTTAAAATGCCTGAATGATTTTTTTCGCTGATCGAAGGCATAAAGACCCTGGTCTTTGGTTGCAATCCATACAATTCCTTCTTTGTCCTGGAAAAGGTGAAATTCATCACTCTGGTTTAAGTCGGGGAACTCATTCGATTCTGTATCAAAAGGTAAAAAATCATGACCATCGAACCGGCAAATTCCTTTTTGAGTAGCCACCCAGATAAAACCATCTTTATCCTTCAGAAGAGAGCTTACTGAATTTGATGGAAGGCCTTTATCTTCAGTATAATGATTGAAAATGTACTGACCTTGCAGGGAATTTATCCAACAAACCAACAGGAAGATTAAAGCTATTTTGAAAAAATGATACAAAGTCAGTTTTTTGATCAGAATTCTCCTCAAAATTAAAGATTAAAACAAAGTACGTCATTTGCTGATAATTATGAAAGGGAATTTTATTATCCTGCTGGAAAAACAGTTTAATGTGCGGTTTATGGTTATTGAAAATTCAATCCTAAATCCGGCTTTATTCGTTAAATCCCTGCCAGAATTTTATTCTTTAATATAGTTAGGTGAATCTATTTTCATTATTTTTGGCCTATATCTTTCTATTTATGCCGGCACTTCTGAATGAATATAGCAAGCTTACCCGAAAGCATTATTCGATTCTTTTGATGTCGTGGGCCGGTTGGGTGTTCGATTTTTATGACCTGATTCTGTACACTTTTCTGATGGGTTCAATAAAGGCTGAACTCAACCTGACTGATGTCGAAATTTCACTTGTCCTTGGTTCAAGCCTTGCTGCCACGGCTATCGGTGGAATTGTATTTGGGTATTTGTCTGATCGGTTTGGACGGAAAAAGGTTTTGCAATGGACCATTTTAACTTATAGCCTGGGTACTTTCCTGAGTGGATTTTCAATTAATTTATGGTTATTGCTTGTCTTCAGGTTCATCACCGGCCTTGGAGTAGGAGGGGAGTGGGGAACGGGACAAACTTATATAGGAGAGACTTTCCCGGCTAAGGTCAGGGGTAGGTTCGGAGCTTTTATGCAGACCGGTGCGCCAATCGGAATTGCCCTTGCTTCGCTTGTTGGGGGTTACATTACGCCCATGATTGGCTGGAGAGCCAGTTTCTTTATTTCTGTTCTGCCAGCAATTCTGGTACTTTTTATTCGAAAAAATTTGCAGGAATCTGATGTCTGGGAAGAAAGGCGAAAGCTGATCCGGGAGGGGAAACTGGCACCTGATGTATTTAAAAAAGAAAACCGGAATAAGCTGGCATTGCTTTTCGCACCTGAATACCGTAAGATCTTTATTCTTTGTCTTATCCTGGCCATTTTCGATATGTCAGCGTATTGGTTCACATATTCATGGATGCCTGGCTATTTGAATCGTGAAAGGGCTTTTACCATGGCAAAGTCTACTGAATTTATGCTGATCACACAGTTAGGCGGATTCCTGGGATATTTTTCTTTCGGATTTGTTGCTGACTGGCTTGGCCGGAGACCTGCATATTCGATTTATTCCGTTTTTATGGCTTTTGGACTTTTAATGATCACCACCTTCTGGAATTTAATTGAACTTCACAATTACCTGATCCTCGTTTTCATGTTCACCGTTGGATTCGGAACCGGCATGTTCGGGGGTTACGGGCCTTTATTTGCAGAACTTTTCCCGACTAAAATACGAGGAACTGCAATGGGAACAGCATTTAATTTAGCAAGAGGAATCCAGTTTTTTACACCTGTGGTTATAGCTGTTGTCGCAACCAGCTATGGATTAAGCGGCGGAATTTCCATTGCTGCCCTGTTTGCTCTTCTTACCGGCATTTGGATTTGGACCTTGCCTGAAACAAAAGGAAGACACATCAAGGTTCTCGAGAATTTTTAGGCTTCTTTCGGAGTCTCGCTCTCTGAATTCAGATTAATGAATCACATATCATTTTTATCATGACTACCTTTTGTCTTCTTATATTTTCGTGAGCCTTAAAGTGCTGGAATAAGCTGGTCCGGGCATCAAGGTTGAATTGTATCCAATGGATTATTTTAACCCATCAGAATTTGGATCAATAGCTTTTCATGCTGATTTTTTCAAGGTGAATGGATTTACCCTCTTTTTGGCACGAAGGACAATAACGGTGTTTGCTTGTATAATCAAGGTTACAGGCAGGACATCTGTAATGGATTATTTTTAAGGTATTTTTTTGGGGAGAACGAATTACATAGATCAAGCCAATCAGAGGAGTCAGCAATAAGCTTATGATAAGGGCTTTTAACCCACCGCAAACTCTGCCGGAACCTAGTTTTGCCAAAGAAATTACAAAAAAAATATAGATAATTCCTGCGATGAATATGAATTCACTATTTAAATAGTCTTTAACTGTCATCTACAATTCAAAAAAATACTGAAACAGACCGAAAAAAAATAGTTTTAGTTGTTTGGTAAAAACTTAAATGCTCTTTCTCAAGATCCTTCCTGAGTTAATTTAATTCTGTAATAAAAAATTTAACCGATAGCCGGATATTTTCAGGAACTGAAAATTAAAGTTCTTCTCAGCCACTGCCAAAACACCCTAACTTTGAGGCTATATCCAATAACTTCAATTAATAGTACCAATTGTGTGGGCCCACCTGGGCTCGAACCAGGGACCACCTGATTATGAGTCAGGTGCTCTAACCGACTGAGCTATAGGCCCGAAAAAATTCTTTATAAATAGTTTCCAGCTCTTCTTGGAAATCGGGGTGCAAATGTACAATTTTGCAAAAGATAATCAAACAAATGATGTAAATATTTCACAGAATGGGTGAGTTAAAAGTAAAGCAAACAATTAAAAACATCATCTTCGATTTTGGAGGAGTTATCTTAAATATAAGTCATCAAAAGCTTGAAGACGCCTTTAGATCTCTTGGGGTTAATAACTTTGAAGAGCTTTTTAACCAGGCCCAGCAATCTGAATTATTTCAGAAATTTGAAACAGGTGAAATCTCGCCTCATGAATTCAGGTCTGCTGTGAAGAGTATGACCGGCCTGAAAGTTTCAAATGACATTTTGGATAATGCCTGGAACCAGATCATTGGTGATTACCCTCCCGGGAGAATTGATTTACTCAGGAGAATTAAGGATACCTATAGCCTGTTTCTATTAAGTAACACCAATTTAATTCATTACAACTATTATATTGAGAACTTCAGGCTTGAATTCGGATATGATTTTCAATCTTTATTCCATCAAACATATTGGTCATTTAAAATGGGTAAAAGAAAACCCAATGCTGACAGTTTTTCGGAAATCATTGTAAAAGAAAAGCTTATTCCATCAGAAACTTTGTTTATTGATGATTCCAGGCAAAATGTTATTGCAGCAGAAGCACTTGGTTTAAAAACCCTGCACTTGCAATATGGCATGGAAATTACTGATCTGTTCCATGGTTCATCTTTAATTCTGGAATCATAAGTAATTTTTTTCGCCGGGAAAATAGTCCATAAATGTTCCCTAAGGAAATTCCTACTTTTGCAAAAGTGAAACTAACTATGCTTGACTTCCTGCCCTATTTAAAAGATAAGTCTATTGTGTTTAAGATAAGCACACTTGTTCTCATCATTGCTATTTCCCTCCTGCTGGTGATGGTAATTGGAATTTTATTGGCGATTCCTTTTTTTGGTACAAGCCTTCTTAAGAATTTTAATGCGATGAATGATTTCAGTGATAATACAACCATCGCTTTTTTAAAATATATTCAGGTTATAAATCAAATAGGAGTTTTTATTCTGCCAGCATTGCTTTACGGTTATCTGGAAAACAGAAATGCCTGCACCTATTTAAATATTGACCGAAAACCTGGAATATAGTCTTTTATTCATTTCAATACTTTTAATCATTGCATTCATTCCGGCAGTAAATGCTATGGTTTGGCTAAATGAACAAATGAATTTGCCAACTTTTATGAAGGGTATCGAGGATTGGATGCGCGAGAGTGAAGATAAAACCAATTTGCTTACGGAAGCATTTTTAAATGTCAATACTTTAGGTGGATTGATTATTAACCTGCTTATAATTGGCTTTCTTGCTGCTTTGGGTGAAGAGTTTCTTTTCAGGGGTGTAATTTTACGGCTTTTTTCCGATGGGTTGAAAAATACTCATCTTGCAGTTATATTGTCCGCCATTTTATTCAGTGCATTTCACATGCAGTTTTATGGATTTTTACCAAGAACAGCCCTGGGAATTCTTTTCGGATATATTTATGTGTGGTCTGGTTCCCTTTGGATACCTATAATTTTACATTTTATTTTTAATGGAACTACAGTTGTAGTCGCCTACCTGTTTCAAAACGGTTTAATTTCGACTGATATTGAATCCTTTGGTGTTACCGATAATGTATTTATAATTTCGGCAAGTTTTATTTTCACATTTTTGTTTCTGTGGATAATTTACAGAAACAGACGAGATGCAATTTTGCATACTCCTTGAACATTTCCTAAAAAAGGATTTCTTTATGTTCTCAAGCACTTTACCGAAAGCCTGATTATGCGAAATAAAAAACCCGGATACATCATTACCAGTATTCGGGTTTATATAGAATCTTATGGGTTATTGTATTAATAACCAGCAATCTAATTTACGAATTATTTCTTATGAGCCTTGCCTTTTGCAGCAGAATAATTGATTTTAAAGGCTCCAATTTGCCGTAATTCCTGTTTGACATCGGTTACAATACCCATTCTTGTTTCTTTGTCAATTTTAAGAGAAGTAGTCATCAATTTTCTTTCCGATTCATCTCTTGCTTCCCTTTCCCGGGTAATGAATTCCTGTATGTCGTCAATAGATCCAAACTGGTCGTTAAGTTGGATTCGCGATTGTACACCCAAATCTTTTTTCATCGGTGGACCAATATAAATATTACTGACAAGGGATTTCTTTTCAAGTTTTTGAACTTCTGTTGCCTGGGGCGGACGAACCCTGACAATAAGTGTAGCCTCCCGGATGGTCGTAATAACCATAAAGAAAAACAAAAACATGAAAATAATATCCGACATGGACCCGGTATTGATTTCGGGTAATCCCTTTCCTCCTTTTTTCTTGAATCGTGCCATTTTACTGTCCTCCTATGTTTTCAGGTTCTGCTTCCGAAATATTAACAGGTATAGCTTTTTTGATCGCATCGATATAATCCTGGTTTGTTAAGGCCGCTAACTTTACGCCGAATTTTTCCATCGATAGTTTATCCCTGAGTTCATTTATGGCTGAAGTCAGCTCGTTTTGAACCTGGATGTACATATCGTACGATGTTCCTCTGTCATTTTTGAGGGAGATTACCGCATTTTTAGGGATAATAACTTCTCCTAAAAAAGGGATTGTCTTTGTTTCCATTACCGGCAAATCGTCCCTGTTCGCCGGATTCGTTAAAAACTCCTTGGTTTGAGACCGGAGTAAGGAAATATCACTGGGTTTGTTTTCAACCAAGAGCCTGTCGCTTTGATTAACCAGTACCGTAAAAATATCTCTTTCTCTTACTTCAGGTATTTCAAAATCTTCTGGTGGCGGAGGCGGAAGCTTTACGTGTGATACCCATATCGGTGTTGATAGAGGAGGTGAGAAGAAAGAAAGTCAACAGCAGGAACGAGATATCTGCCATTGATCCAGTATTGAGTTGAGGCATTTTCCTGGCCATAACTATACAAATTAAATTATTTTAACAATTTACCAATTTCGGCATATAATATAGCTACAATAATGCCCAGCATTACAAAATAAGTTGCAAATAAACCCCCACCGATAATTTTGGAACCGGAAGGACCAATTTTCATAGTTTCATAAAACAATCCCTGATCAGCAGGAGAAATCAGGTAAGCTATAATCAATACAGCTGCCAGCACTCCTACACCAATCAAACCTTGTTTGGCTTTCTTAAAATTAACAATTGTATAAGTATAGTGGAATTAAAATTATCGATATAACTGCAAAAGCCAATAAGATGTACGCCAGATAAAGTCCGATTTCAATAAAGCTATTCATAGTTTCTATTTTTTAGTATTCTTAAATCGTACCAGTAAATCTATAAAGGAAATAGTTACATCTTCCATCGAATTTACAATGCTTTCAACTTTCGATATCAGATAATTATAAAGTACTTGTAAAATAATAGCAACGATAAGACCGAAAACAGTTGTTAAAAGAGCAACCTTCATACCTCCTGCAACGATGGTTGGTGAAATATCACCTGCAGCCTCAATAGAATCGAAAGCCTGTACCATCCCAACGACTGTTCCCAGGAACCCGAGCATGGGGGCCAATGCTATAAAAAGGGTAATCCAGGAAAGGTTCTTTTCGAGTCTTGCCATGAGAACACCTCCGTAAGAGATAATCGATTTTTCAACAACATCGAGGCCTTCATTGTACCTATCCAATCCCTGGTAGAAAATGCTTGCTACCGGTCCGCGTGTTTCA
Source organism: uncultured Bacteroidales bacterium (assembly GCA_963705185.1). GTDB lineage: Bacteria > Bacteroidota > Bacteroidia > Bacteroidales > JAADJA01 > JAADJA01. The sequence continues at coordinate 73,219 of CAVPJF010000036.1, read as the reverse complement.
CGGCAAATGTCTTTAGCGGCAGCAACTCCATTTGCCTCAAGGGCTGTTTCAACTTTGTTGAGCAACTTCATGGTGTTAGTCGTCGAAAGATTAAGGTATAAGATTCTTTCAATGGCTAAAGCTAATCCCATGATCAAGCAAATTAAAATAGGAGCCATCCAGCCTGCACCTCCTTCAATAAACTTCTGTTTTAAAACCTGATGGAAAGACTGTGATTTCTGATCGGCTTTAGCAACAGTTGTCTCAGTTGTTGATTTTTGCACTGTTTGATCACCCTGAGTGCTTCCCTGTGCAACGCTTAAATTTTGAATACCGAGGATCAGTAATCCTGCAATTGTTAATAATGCTATTACTTTTTTCATAATTAATGTTTATTGATTCGTAAATTATTTTAATTATTTCTTTATTGTTGTCTGATTCGTTGCGGAGAGAGAGGGATTCGAACCCTCGGTTCCGATTCTCTCGAAACACACACTTTCCAGGCGTGCACCTTAAACCACTCGGTCATCTCTCCTGTTAAATTGTCAAGGTTCATTTTATCACCCTCAAATTAGCGGGCTAAAGTACAAAAAATTTCATTCTGCGAAATTATGATAAAATTATTTTTAGTTATTCACAGATATTTCACCAACGCATGATTTTTTTAGATATTGCGTTATTTCAGCTTGATCGCTGAAGTTACCCAGCAGGTACATAACCTTAGTAACTGCAGCTTCAGTGGTCATATCTTCCCCGCTAATCACGCCTATTTCTTTTAGTCTGATACTCGTTTCATATTTCCCCATAATGACTGATCCGGCTTCACATTGACTGATATTCAACACAATCAATCCTCCTTTTATGGCTTCTGCCAGTGAATTTAACATCCATTTTTCATTTGGTGCATTGCCAGTTCCGTAGGTTTCGAGGATCAGGGCTTTTAATCCTTCGATTTTTAAAATTGATTGGATAGTTTTTTCAGTAATACCGGGAAACAATTTCAGGATTGCCACATTCCCATCCATGTTCCTGTTCAATTTCAATTTTTCAAAATTAAGCTTACGAATGGCGCTGCGATTATACTTGATTATTGTACCCACTTCAGCAAGCGGCGGATAATTAGGTGAACGAAAGGCACCAAAATGTTCAGCACTCGATTTATGGGTTCGGTTACCGCGGTAAAGACGGTTTTCAAAATAAATACAGACTTCAGGAACTATAGGGGCATCGCCATCCCTATCCGCTGCAATTTCGACAGAAGTGATGAAATTTTCCCGTCCATCAGAGCGAACCATTCCAAGAGGTAATTGTGATCCGGTAAGAATAACCGGTTTGTTGAGGTTCTGAAGCATAAAACTCAATGCTGATGCAGTGTAAGCCATGGTATCCGATCCATGCAATACAACAAACCCGTCATAGGCTTCGTAATTTTTTTCGATAACATCTGCGATTTGTCCCCAATAAAATGGATTCATGTTGGAAGAATCAACGATGGGATCGAAGCTATAGGAGTCAATAATATAATCGAACAACTTAAGTGTTGGGACATAATCAAATAGATTACTGGAATTAAAAGGTTTTAATACACCGGTTTTTTTATCTATGACCATCCCGATAGTACCACCCGTATACAAAAGCAAAATGGAAGGTTTTGAATTCATTAATGTTCAGATTTTAAAAAGACGACGGGCATTTGCTGAAGTAATTTCAGCTACTGCATCCATCGTAATATTTTTTATTTCGGCAATTTTTTGAGCGATGATTTGTGTATAGGCACTTTCATTCCGCTTGCCACGGTAAGGAACAGGTGCAAGGAATGGAGCATCCGTTTCGAGAATGATGTGATCCAGCGTCAATTCATCCACCACCTTATCCAGTCCGGAGTTTTTAAATGTAATAACCCCACCTATTCCCAGCATAAATCCCATATTAATTATTTTTTCTGCCTGATCCAGGTTGCCTGTAAAACAATGAAAAACACCGGTAAGATCCAGGTTCGATATGATTTTCGAGAATGGCAATGAGTTCATCAAATGAATTCCGGGAATGGATCACAATCGGAAGCTTGTGTTTTTTAGCAAGGTTGATTTGATGGACAAATGCAAGTTCCTGTTCTTTTTGATGGGTTTTATCCCAGTAAAGATCAATACCGGTTTCACCAATAGCATAAAATTTTTGTTTTTCCAGCCATTCATCAACAATTTTCAATTCCTCCTCAAAATTCTCTTTTACCGAAGTTGGATGCAAACCCATCATCGGGAGGCAGTTTTCGGGAAACGCCTGACAAAGTTCCAGCATACCATCGATGGATCCACTATCAATATTGGGAAGGAGCATTTTATTTACTCCCTGCTGAATAGCCCTTTCAACCATTTCATGACGATCGGTATCGAATTCCTCCAAATATAAATGTGTATGCGTGTCAATCAGAAACATGCTGCAAAAGTAGGAGAATTGTTAAATTGCTATATGGCTATATTGTTTAATTGTTTTAATGTTGAACTTGTAAATAACTATCAATCTTAACCAATAACCATCTATTTCCATGTATTTCTACCTATTTCAAATTACCTTATTTTTGAAAAAAATTCGGATTGAAAAAACTCCTGATCATTCGGTTCAGTTCTATAGGGGATATCATCCTTACAACACCTGTAATCCGCTGTCTGAAGCAACAACTTAGTGATGTCGAGGTTCACTATCTTACAAAAAAGCAGTATGTTCCGCTTCTTGAAGCCAATCCTAATATTGATAAGCTTTACTCAATTCACGATAAAATTGATGAGGTAATCCCTGATTTGAAAAATGAAAATTACGATCATATAATCGATTTGCATAAAAATTTCAGGTCAAAAGGGGTCCTGATGAAATTGCGGAAACCATCCTCAACTTTCAGCAAAATTAATGTTCAAAAATGGCTGATTGTTAATCTTAAAGTAAACCGTTTGCCTCAGGTTCATATTGTAGACCGTTGTTTCAGGGCAGTTGAAAAATTTGGTGTAAAAAATGATCAGGTTGGGCTCGATTATTTTATTCCTGCCAAAGATGAAGTTCATCTAAATTCCCTTCCTGTTTCCCATCAGTCAGGTTTTATCGGCTGGGTAATCGGGGCAAAGTTCAATACCAAAGTTTTCCCGGAGGAAAAGATCATTGAAGTCTGTAAAAGAATTGATAAGCAAATCGTTCTTCTCGGTGGACCTGAGGATGCCGAAAAGGGTGAGCGCATCCACCAGGCTGTTGGTGAAAAAATTTTCAATTCCTGTGGGAAATATAATCTGAACCAATCCGCTTCACTTGTCAGACAGGCTGAAAAAATCATCACCAACGACACAGGACTTATGCATATTGCAGCAGCCTTTAAAAAAGAGATCATCAGTCTTTGGGGAAATACGATTCCTGAATTCGGGATGTATCCTTATATGCCCGGAAATGAAGAACGTTCGAAAATCTTTGAAATTAAAGGACTATCATGCCGGCCTTGCAGCAAACTGGGTTATAGTAAATGTCCTAAAGGTCATTTCAAATGTATGCGGGACATTGTATTTGAAATTTAGCTCAAAATCATTTTAATCATCCTTTTTAGTCAAAGGTGTAAGTCAGACCAACCGTGAGGCTGGCCATACGATTGCGGACATCGCTGCGGGTAGAGTAGTAATCGTTGGTAGATTTCCAGATATAAAGAGGAGTTTCAGCGGTCATTGCGGGCATAAGATCGATACGGTAAGCGATTTCGGTAAGGAGGTGCAGCTTTTTTGTGAGGGGAATCTCTATTCCTGTCGCCATCAGGTAGCCCAGCAGGGATTTATTCATTTCATCCATAATCTTTTCATCAGTTTGTTCTTCAACCCAGTGATCAGGATAAAAATAGGTAATGCTTCCTTTATTGTTTGCGGATAGCAGAAAAGAAATATATAAACCTGTGCGAAAATAAAGCAGACGATTTTTAAGGACATTCATTTTCATAGTTAAAGGCACCTCTATATATTTAAAGGTATTGGTGCCGGAGAAAGCGACACCCCAATCGTTTGATTCATTCTCGTAATCGAAACCCTGGACAGAGTAGTCAAGACCAGTGCAAAAGGCAAATTTTTCGGAGAAAGGGAAAGCCAGATCGAGCCCGAAACGGGGATGCCAGCTGTTCTTGATTTGGGTAATTTCATAGCCGTGAGCATTATAAGTGCCATTAATACTTGTGGTTTGTATGCCACCCTTAACGCCCATCGTAACCTGCGAGTAAACTACTGATGCTGCAATGAAAGCAGCCAGAAAAAGGATTAAATTTTTCATGTTTATAATTATTTTATTTTTTAGGAATAATCATGAATTTCAGTTTGATACCGCCCGAACCGAATTTGATATCACCGGAAGTCATTGTGCTTAAAGGGTATTTCATATAAGATTAAGGGTAAGCCCGAAACCACGGCTGACGCGATAATCCCAGCCAAGTGAAAAATTGAGGAGGCTGGCAAAATCGAAGGTTTCGAAAGCAGGAGTTTCGGTTTCACCGGTATAGGTCTGACCATAGGTGAAGGTTCCGTCGGAATTGGTGCCAGTAATTTCGGTGACAGAGTAATCGTATCTCTCAGAAAGATAAAGAAGGCTCGAGAAGCCCAGCTCGACAAAATAGTTCAATTTGGGCTTGCGGATGAAGCAATACTGGAAGTTGATTGGAATATCGAGGCAAGCGAGCTCCACACCGATAGGCTTAATGTCGGGATTGCTTTCGAGCAGAGCGTCGATGGTATAATGGCCGCTTGAAGTGGGTGTTGTGTTTTTATTTGATAGCTGTTCGGTGTTTTCGACCTGCATGTTATAGGATGATAGGATGAGCCCGGGAGCAAAGGAAAAACGGGATTTGATCGGAATATTCGCTGTCAGGCCTGCCCCAAAATTCATTTCAGGTTCAAGTTCTTCAGAAGCGTAATTCGTAAAGGATGCAAGCTCAACACCAACCTTCATTTTTTGTTTTTGTTTCTTGTTTTCTGCCAGAGTTATATCAGGGTATGATTCCTCGGGAAACAAAATCAAAACTGAGTCTTTGGGTTCTTTTAAATTCTCTGAAATCAATATTTCGGATTGTTCTGAAATCATGGCTTCACTTTCCTCCGGCAAATGTGTAACGATTGTATCAGTAGTAATGGCTAATTCTGAGGATTCATTACTCATAAAAACTGAATCATCAGCTTTTAAATATTCCGGTAAAACATTTGATGTTGCAATTTCAACCGGCTTCTTGATGGGACCGGATTGTAAAGGTTCTGAAAAAAACCGTGAATCCTTACTTTGATCTTCTTTTTCAGGCTGCTGGTTGTCCTCAGAATATTCCTTAGAAATTGACAGGCTGTTCTCAGTTGCTTTTTCACTGACCTGGTCAACCGGCTGAATGAGCCTTTGCCAAATAAAATAAGTCCCGATCAGGAGAACCAATAAAACAGAAGCTGCCTTAATCATAGTCCAGAAAACCGGAATTTTCCGAACATGATTTTCTGTAAGCCTGGTTTTCATGTTTTCCCAATCCTGCGGGTTGAAATCGGGCTGGTTTGAGTCGAAGACATCCTTTATTTTCTGGATCAGCTTATGTTCGAATTTTTCTTTCATATCCGGTTTCAAAATATTTTTCAACTAAAATCCTGAGCTTTTTCTTTGCCCGTGCGAGATATGACCTGGAAGTGCTTTCAGTCATATTAAGCTTTTCAGCAATTTCCTCATGCGTGTACCCTTCAATTTCATAAAGATTGAAGATCAGTCTTTGTACTTCCGGCAAATCGTCCAGAAGTTTTTTGAGGTCGTTATAAGTTAAAGCATCTACCAGGTTTATATCAAATGATTCATTTTTGGCCTCTTCAATTTCCAGCGTTGGCTGGAGTCTGGCATTTTTGCGGTAATAATCGATGGCTGTGTTGATGATGATCTTTCTGAACCAGGCCTTAAACGGATACTGCGGATCAAATTTAGTGATGCTATGGAAAACCTTTAGAAAGCTGTCGTTCAGCATTTCGGAAGCATCCGTTCGGGTGTAAGCATATCTTAGGCAGATTCCCATAGCAAAACCATAGAAATGTTTATAGAAAATTTCCTGATGTTTAATCTTTCCGGATTTGCAATTTTCGATGATTCCGGATTCTTTCGATTCCTGTATCAAATTTTACCCAAAATATATTCATCCGTAATATTACCGTTTTCTTTCCATAACCTGAGCTGGTTATCTGCGAATTTGAATTGCCATTTATCACTCAAAATCAAACTCCAGTCGAAATGTGCAGGCCAACAACATTCATTTACAAAATTCAATTTCACCCCGGTTTTTTCGATTTTGCCACTGCCAATTGCCGGAAAGTACGGCTGATCGCTTGTCCCGGTGAAGGTCGTATCAGTGAATGAAAGAGTTACAGGAGAAGAGCATTTCCATCCGGCACCCAAGTTCGTTCTTTTAAACGTACCTGAGTAATCTCCGTTCATAATTTCATGTAGCTGAACTTCATCGCTTTTGGAACAGCCAAACAATGACAGCAAAATGATCAGCTTTATGGAAATGGAATGCTTCATTTTTATAATAATTTATTCTTCATATTCCGGTTCCATCACTTTCCCAAGGAAAAGTACTGCCTGAGTATCTTTTTCCTTGATTGCAAATAAGTATGGTCGGTTTACTACAAAAATATATGGAGTATCTCCTCCAATACTTACCGTTTCATAAATTCCAACTATTGTCACAGCAGCAGCTTCAGTTCCTTCTTCATTTACATCAATGTAGGTTTTATGCTTTACAAAGCTGATGAAAAGCTGATGCAATGGATTTATTTTTGAAAAATCAGCTTCTTCAGGATACAAATGCGACACCCATTCCCATGTTTATCAATTGATCTTTCAATTGTTTTCCATACTCCAATTTAAATTTGGGCAAAGACAATTGAATATTTGACTCTGAAAAACCCGCCATCCAAATTGACCAGTTTTCAGGGTTCATCTGATCAATGATATTATCCGGAGCAAATCCTTCCTTTGGTAAAAGGATGACCATACTAAAGTTGCCACCTCCATAATACAATTCAACTGCTTCGAAAAATTCGTTATTGGCGTAGTTCAGAGTGCCTTCCTGTTTCATCATTTCCACTTGCTTGGTTGTGCCATCACCAAGGAAGAATGTTTCAGGTTGTGTATATTGTTCATCAAACTCATACTTCCACGTGCCGTTGAAATAAACAGCATTGATCAGGAACATAACTGCACTCGGATTAATCTGATCCAATATGGTGGTTATTTTATCATGCGTGCTTTCGGCGACCCAGTTATTGATGATTCCGACTGAGGCAGGATCATCAAAATTCAGCGGATTTACTTCTGCATAAAAATAATCCTGGTTTACATCAATAAAATCCTGCAATACTTCAAAAGTGTTTCGGTACCAGATCGAATTCGGAATCTCCATGGTCACATCCGGATCAACCGTTGTCAGCGCGTCGTTCAGTGTTTTGTACGATTCATTAATCGCCTCGGAGGTCATACCCTCAAAGCCGAGGGTGCTTTCCATGGCCACACGGGTATCGGATTCGGCTCCGTTCATGGTCATTCCGAGAGCCATCGAAACACTCAGGGGAGAGATCACAATGTTCTTCGTCTCTTCAGTCGCTTCATTCACGGTTTTAAAGAGGTTAAATCCAAACGAGTTATTGGCTGTTACAACAGCCTTTGCTTTTTCATTCAGAAATATTTTTTGCTGATAGGCATTCTCAGGATTATCCTCATCATTACTTTTACATGACACAACCAGCGCAACAAATAACGCCGGTAAGAAAAATTTAAACAATAACTTATTCATAAATTCAGGATTTAAAATTTTTCAATTCGTAAAATAATTATCTCATTGCACAAAGTAGGATTGGGATGTTTTTTCCATTCAAGAATCACTCCAATTGGAAAGGATGCATTTTCCAAATTGATATTGTTTTGTTCAGGTAGTTGAAAGAATCTGTAGGTTGAATCATTTATATTAATAAGATATCCACCACAGCAATAACAGAGTGAATAATCAGGACCAGTTATGGTTCCTCTTTGTCCAAAATCATTATCTTTTAAGCAAGAAGTTAAAATCAGACAAATAATAGAAATAACAATGAAGGGTTTTTTCATAAACCACAGTCCGGTAGCGTAAATTATTTTCTTATTCATGGTTTATAAGGGTTACATTTTTTCAATTCGCAGAATAATTATTTCGTCATGCAAACAAGCATGGGGATCTTTTTTCCATTTAATTAGTACTTCAATAGGATAAGAAGCATTATCTAAATTGATATTGTTGTGTTCTGGAAGATTCTTGAATCTGTAAATTGAATCATTTATGTTGATAAACCATCCGCCGCAGCAATAACATTTTCTGTAATCAAATCCTGTAATGACTCCTCTTTGTCCAAAATCATTTTCTTTTAAACAAGAAGTTAAAATCAGACAAATAATAGAAATAATAATGAGGGGTTTTTTTATAAACCAAAGTCTGGCCGTGTAAATTATTTTCTTATTCAAGGTTTATAAGGTTTACATTTTTTCAATTCGCAGAATAATTATTTCGTCTCCCGCACAAGTATTGGGATCTTTTTTCCATTTAAGAATTACTTCTACTGGAAAGGACTCATTTTCCAGGTCGATATTGTTTTGTTCAGGTAGTTGAAAGAATCTGTAGGTTGAATCATTTATATTAATAAACCATCCGCCACAACAATAGACATCGTCGAATAATCAAGACCAGTTATGGTTCCTCTTTGTCCAAAATCATTATCTTTCATGCAGGATGCCAGCACGAGGAAAATAATAACCGTTGCAAAAATTTGTATCTTCATCGCTAGATAAATAAACTTAAAAAGCAAATATTTATGATACCATATCTTGATTTTCATGACAATAAAATTTGTTCTGATAAAGATACGATGAGAAATTGCAGAATGCTGCAAAATATAAAGAAAAAAGCAGAAATTTTTTTAAAAACGAATAAATGGATTATTCATTTTCTCATATCCGATCGTGGTTTCTTCGCCATGACCGCAATAGACAACAAAATCATCATCGAGGGTAAAAAGTTTTGTTCGGATGCTTTCCATCAGAAGATCAAAATCGCCGGTCGGGAAGTCAGTGCGGCCAATGCTTTCTCTGAAAAGTACATCTCCGGTGATGACAAATTTATCAGGATAATTGATAAAGCAAATACTTCCATCGGCATGGCCCGGGGTATATACGACATCGAGCTCTGAATTTCCGAATTTTATTTTATCTCCTTCAGCAATGAAACTTCCAGGTTCTGCAACTTTAGGCATGTCAAATCCATAGAAACTTGCCTGCTGGGGTCCATTGATTAGAAAAGGCAATGCCGCCTTGTGAATTTCAGGCCTTAGTCCATATTTTTTGAACAGAAAATTTGCCCCAAAGATATGATCAACATGACAATGGGTGAAAATTTGTTTAACCGGATTTAGTTTTTTAAAATTGATGAAATCTGCCAGAAGGTTTTCCTCCCGTGGTTCATAGCAGCCCGGGTCAATAATGATGCAGTCACTCGATTCATCATACAGGACATAAGTGTTTTCTGCAAAGGGACTAAAGATGAATTTTTCTATGCTGACCATATTATTTCTGAAGAATTTATCTGGCAAAAGTAAACGAATTAAGCTTAATTTTGTGTATCTGTAACTAATCGATCATCCGGCCGTCATAGTTTTGATTGTCGGTAAAATCAGGAATTTCTGAATGACTGCAGCAGAGTACAACACATGTGTGGATTTGTTTGCCGACGGTGTTTACCGGTTTATCCTTAAAAATTTAAAAGATGAGGAAAATGCCCGCGACATCGTGCAGGATGCTTTTACCAAGATGTGGGAAAAGGTCAGGGATATTTCATTTGAAAAGTCGAAATCGTATTTGTTTACGGCAGCTTATCATACCATGATCGATTTTATCAGGAAAGAGAAGGCCAAAGGAAGTGCTTGATAACCTTGCAAACATGAATTCAACTGAAAATTCGGGCTATAGCGATCTGAAAGAAATCCTGGATGAAGCGGTTGAAAAATTACCCGATATTCAACGGTCGGTTTTGCTGCTTCGCGATTACGAAGGGTATTCGTACGAAGAGATCGGACAAATTACCGGACTAAATGAATCACAGGTAAAGGTTTACATTTACCGGGCAAGGATTTTTATGAAAGACTACTTCGTTAGTATGGATAGGGTTATTTAAAATGAACATCAACAGAAATAATTACGAAGCTTATTTTCTCGATTACAGGGAAAACAACTTGTCACCTGGGCAGGTTGCGGAGCTTTTGATTTTTCTGGAACAAAATCCTGATCTTAAAAATGAATTCGAATCCTTCCAATACTTCCAACTTGTGCCTGATAAAAACACGCGGTTCGAACATAAAGAAAACCTGAAAAAAAACGATTTGATTCCGACCGATAACATTGATAGCAGCAATTACGACAATTATATAGTGGCTGACCTTGAAGGCGACCTGAGCGAAGATGATGACCTCGAGCTTAAGGCATTCATCAGCCTGAATCCGAAAACCAGGCTTGAATACAACTTTTACCGTTCCACCTTTCTTAAACCTGACAAATCAATTCAGTTCGCAGGCAAGGATAAACTGAAAAAGACAGGTTTGCTGGTTATTTACAGGACACAAATGATATATGCTTTAGCGGTTGCTGCTTCTGTCATTATTCTTCTGGGAGTTTATTTCAGGTTTGTCAATCAACCTGAAGAAAGAAATCGTTATCGTTTCTGTTGAAACCCCGGAAGTAAAACCATTAAATCAGGATCAAAAATCTGCAACAATTGACAATAATAATCCTGTTGCCGGCAGGAGTGATAACACGGTTGTAATTAATTCTGAAGCGGTGGAAATTGAGAAGCCCGAAAATGATCAGATCAGCAGACTCCCTGAAAATTTCAGAATGGCATCCTTACCAGGGTCAAAAGAAATTCCGGTCCATCATTCCCATTTTATCCGACCGGAAGACAGAAGGAATGAAAAGATGCTGGCTGTAGCGGCAGATGTGGTACCTGAACCTGAAAAGAAAGAATCTTTTGTCGCAAGGTTTATAGGCGGGCTTGCAGGAAAAGTTATAAAAACCGATAATCTCAAAGGAAAATCCTTTCTTGATTATACGATTGACGGCTATAACCTGATGGCTGATAAAAATGTGAGTCTTGAAAAAGAAGTGGATGAAACAGGGAAAGTAATTGCTTATTCGCTGGATGGTGAAAACCTTTCATTTTTCAAAAATAAAAACCAGCAAAAGGAATAAATTCGGAACCATCCCTTGAAACCTGAGGCATGATACCCTACTACTCCTTCCTCGAAACAATAAACCTGCTGTTTTCCGATTTCAAAATAGCCTGATAAATATCCTCTACCGCTGATATATTTTCCTTTTTAACCATTAAGGTCTTTACGGCAAAGTAACTGTTTACCAGCAATTGGGTTTCATTCAGTTGTTTTATCTCAAAGACAAATTTTCCGAATTCGGTGTCAATATTGATCGCATCAGGTTTTGTAACAATTTCAACCGGTTCATTGAAAGTGATCATATACGCCCAGCTATCCGTTCCTGAAAAATCCGGGTAAAAATCCAAAAAGCGTGTTTCCGATTGCAAATCCCTGTAAATAACATGCCGGAACCATCCAGAGAGGTCAATGGTAAACTTGTCATCCTCAACCGATAAAAGTGTTTTGTCGCTGTATTTCGCCTCAGCTGTGAATTTGAAAGGAAAATAATATTGAGTTCCGTTTGGTTTCAGGCTTTTCAGTTCACTTCCGGCACTGATCTCCCATGGCTTCATCGCATAAGTCGGATGAATCGTTGAATCAAACGGTTGTCCGGTATAAATACAACGTGTGACCGTTGAGTACTGTCCGGTGAGTGTTATTTTCGTCGAGAACTGTAATTCGGCGTTATTCAGGTCCGCAGTAACCATGCTATTTATGATCCGTGAATTGTCTTTCATGGTACTCGAAGGGGTATTAATGATTCTCATTTCCTCATTGAAATTTCTTTTATAACCTGCATAGTCGTATGTATACATCAGGATTACAGGCGCATTTTCATAGTAAAACGGCAGTTCTTCGGCATAGCAATTCCGTAAATCCGATTTTGGCAAAAGGAAAGCTCCGGTATTATTATGAAGTACAGCATACAGCAGGATCTCATTGTCGAGCATGGGAGCAAAAAACTCCTGGCTCATGTATCCCTGCCGCACATCCGAGACATAAGCCGAAAGAAATGTGTTAGCCAGTCTCGGGATCATGTGGGCGTAAATCGACTCCTTATTATGTTCCCTTACAATCCCGCTTGAAAGCTCGGTGCCCGGGTGATCTTTTTCATAGTTCAGATCCTGGTTGAACAGGTCGAAATCATCCTGGTAGCGGGTCGAATCAACCACATACCTCTGGAAATACCTTATTCCGGTAAGACCCGAACTGTCGGTTGCCAAAGCAGATTTATATCTAGCCGCCAGGTTTTCAAATTTGAAATGGTCCTTGGTTTTTACGCCCTGATCATTGTCAACTATCCCCTTTCTCAACTTATCTTCTCGCGGGAGGCCAAGAAAAAACCACATCGGGATATAATATTCACGGAAGGTATTAAACTCCTGGTATAAGAGTTCATATGGTTTTGGTGTAAACGAAAACCAGGGCAGATCAGCATGGGGTCTCGATCCAGGCTCATCAAGACAGCCCGGCAGGCGATCAAGCTCCCAGATGCAGGTTATTTCTTTTTCATCTGCCGTTATGTTTGCCTTTGCACCGTTTACGAAAAGGGTATCCGTTTCCAGGTTCCTGGGATATGACAATGACATATACATTTTCTGTTTGGGGTCACTATCGTGAAAATGAAACCTGCATGAAGTAAGCTGTAGGAAATTGTTAGCATATGGGAAAAAGTAGCTGTACCGTATCATGATTTCATCCCCTGCTACCAGCTCAGCCAAGTAATAAACATAACGAGTTGAGTGCACAAACCTGTCCTCAAGGCTCACCATCCTCACGTCTTCAAGTCGCCGGTAGGTTTTAATCGTATCCGGAGTTGGACTATTCATGCGCAAAGCCGAAAATCCTTTCACTGTAACCTGGTCAAAGAGTCGCTGAAAGTTCAGTATGGCTGAGTTATGAGGTTTATACATGGCATCGAATGGCATGGGGAGAGTAAATGTTTTAAGCTTACCAATGCCTGTCTCTTTAAGGATTTTAAACCTGATGGCCCGCTCCACTGATACATTGATATAAAATGCCTTTTCACCGTATAGAGTCACCACCATGGAGTCACTCATGATCAGAAGATCTTCATGTTGCAGGGAGGCATCAAACTCTTGTTCGCTTATCTGGGCAAGACCACCGTTACAAATAATCTGGAGGAAAAGAATAAACGCCGGTAATTTTTTCATTCTTTAATGATTTTAGCGACTAAATTAAATAATTTTTTTGCGAAACAATATCAGTCATAGGAGTTATTCAGGAATATGCAGACGAAAATGTTTTATTATCGGCAGCGAATGCACGAATGAGAAAAAAAGATACGGGTGTAAAAAGGTATGAGGGGAGATCGAATTACCCACAAACAATGACTTAGAAGGTATTTTATGTTACTTCGTCTCGAAACAAAGCAATCCGCCACCGGCGGACTGGTCAAATATCATGAAAAAACGATGCTTCTGCATACAAGGCCACGGCCTGCTCGCTGCACTTTAGGGCTGAAAAGCTGCTTATTCAGCCTGCGAATGCTAATTGTATCTAATCATTCAGAGTCAGAATGGCCGACCGGCTGAAAAACACCTTTGGTCCTTTATTCACTGTAAACCCGTTGCTGCGGATCATTTCCGTAAGGCGGGCAAACTTCTCTTTCGTCACATGGAATTTCGGCTCGATGATCAGTATCCTTCCTTTCGGCTTCAGGATCGATTTCATTTCCCGGATCAGATGCTCAGCGTCGGGCACTTCGTGGACCATATAAAACGCCAGGATAAAATCTACCTTGTCCGTCAGCCCGATGCTTTCCTTTTTGCATTGGTGAAGTCTCACCCTTTGTTCCAGCGCTGTTCCGGCAATTTTCTGCCTTACCTTTTCCAGCATGCCTTCCTGCAGGTCGGCGGCGATCACTGTTCCGCCACCGTTGAGCAGTTTCGCCATTTCAATGGTAAAAAAACCCGGACCGCAACCCAGGTCAAGGACGGTCATACCGGTTTTGATAAATGGTTTTAAGATTTTACGGGGATTCTGGATTAATCTCCGTAACGAATGATCGAGGACTCCGGCATTTTCAACCGGGCAAACACGGGTATCGTGATCTGATTTCTTGTTCATGATTGCTTTTATTTACAATTTATTCAGACGAGTAGGATGAAGATTTATTGCATTTTCTTGCCGAATAAAAAAGCTCAAGGTACTGGCAATTTGCGATAACCTCTTGTTTCTCCTAGTTGGTCAACTAAAATATGAAATCATTTGGAAACAGTAAATTTTCTTATAACGTGTTGCAGCTATGGCACGTGGCCGTTCTTTACTTTGATTTATATTGATTTGTGCTATTTTCAAATTTACAATTCTTTGTCCTGATAACCGCTAGGCGGCTATATGAAATACTTGCTGTTGGTGCTAGTTAATTTTGTAATTTGACACATCTCTCTTTATGATCCGAATCTTTTCATTTTTATACTCTCCTATTTCTATGTTCTCTCCATCAACATTTAATTCTATCCTTTCGCCATTGATGTAATATATTATTTGAAAATCTTTATAGTTCTTTAAAAAGAGATCTGTATAAGAAAAATCACATCGATAAGGTTTTAAGTCTTTAGGAAATGATAATTCAATTTCAGAATCATTTAGAGATAAATTATATTCTTTTGTTTTGAAAATATCAATCATTTGAAAAATCGTGTCTTCATTGGAGTAGACAATTGTTCCGTATTTTTCAAATTGAATACTATCAAAATCCTTATATTTTATTTTTCTCCAGTCCCTATCATATACCCAGTCATCTGATGCCAGCATATAGTAACTTATCCATCTATTCTGTTTTGGAGGAATGCCTAATCTATAAATTTGATTATTAAAGTTACTTAATATGAAAGGTTGATTATCTTCTAAATCAACCAACTTGCACAAATTCACATCAGTACCTAGAAATGGAGTCTCGGTTTGATAAATTAATTTGTTACCCGCTTTTATTTTTACTGACTTATCTGAAGTTTTAATCCGATCAAAGATAGTCAACTCGCCACTGGAAGATTCAACATTGTATAGTTCCATTGTAGTCATTTGATAATCTCCGTCCACATTGTAGTCACTTACCACGTCATTAATTACCTTTATTAAGAAATTGTACGTATTGGGGAATATACTTAGATAAATTTTCTCATAACTAATATTCCGAACCACATGCCCTCTATTATTCTTTTTGAAAAATGCAGTCTCGAAATCATTAATAGAATCACCAATAATTTTTCTTGATAAGAATGTACCATCCTCAACATTTTTAATCAGCCTAATATTTTCTTTTTCAAGTTCAGTCAGCTTGTCTTCAACATTTGTATAAAGCGGGTTATACCATGTTTCTTCATAAATCTTAAAATATTCGTTCATGAAAACAGATTTGAAAATATAACCATGTCGAGCATATATCTCATTACGCATTATCCGCAAATCAAATGTTGTAAGCTTCTCTAATTCTTCCAACTCTAACTTCCTTTCACTTGCATATGGATAGTTTCCCTTAGAATTTTGCTGAGAAAATGAAATAATAAAACATGATAGAAAAAACAATAAAATAAAAAGGTATTTTAGGTTCATATGTATTCTATTTAATTAGCGCCAACCTTCACGCGATATGGCCAGTTGGCGCTTGTTTCGCAGGATGCTGGTTGATTTGTATGATGTTTTTTCTTTCACGTCTTTGTCTTAATGACCCGGAAGCGCCAATTGACTATCATCGCGTGTGTGTGCCCTGCATGAGCATACATTGCACACGCTTCGCAAGCTCAATAAAAAGTTTAAAAATACAAATAAACTTTCACGGGCAAACGGAATTGTGCAATAATTTTCCGGAGGGTACAAGTCCCTTATACGCCGGGGTAACGCCCGGAAGTATTAGCAAGTGGCAAGGTGGTTTGGAGCAATCCATGCACTGAAGGAAAACCAGACTGCAAAAGTCTGTACCGACGAACAGGAATCGGATATGAGGCCGATGAGAGCGGATGAGCAAGCACACCTTTGCGAAGTCCAAAGAATACAAAAACTCTCACAGGTAGATCCGGCGGGGATAGACGGAAGGAAAATGCTCTTACCGGGGGAGATCCTGCCAAAAGCAGGAAGTCAGCAGAGGTCATAGTAGTTATCGGTAACGAGCCGTTGAATCGTAAAGACGGAGGACTCACAAGGTAGCGAAGGGCTGAACGTCAGGTTGTCTCAAATTCGACAAGGAGGTTCAAATTTCGAATTTGCCAGCCTTGCCTTAAACTCAGACAGAGGTGTCATTGGTGTAAAGAGCGATGATGCTGATACTTGACGAACCGCCGTATACGAGACCCGTACGTACGGTGGTGTGAGAGCCTCTCCCTGTCAGCACTTGCTGGCAGGGCGGGCTACTCGATTGGCATCCGTTTCTATTTAATCCCATGATTCAATAATTATTATTACTTTTTCTTTTTCATAATCTTTTCTTTTCAGCCAATAGTCAATTGTCTTACTAATTTCAATCAAATTTTCTTTATCTATGTTTTCGTTGTAGCTTAAGTAATAAGTTGCTGAAACCTCTCCTTCATCTTTATAAAAGTATTTCGGTTTCTCTTTTATAAGTTTTATGCTTTCTTCAATTAAGTCAGTTATATCTCCTGCTCCTGTTAATTTGTTCTTCTCATTTTCTATTATTTTAATTCCCGTAACATTTTTTATGTCGATTTCTGTAATTGATTCCTCTGAAGTTACAAGTCCATTTATATTCAATGTTTGTTTAAGTTCAAAAACATCATTGTAAATTGTCAATTTTTCCCAGTTCCAATTTTTCGGCTGCTGAAAGATACTTTTTATAAAATGAATCTTGTTGATTATTTTCAGGTAGCCAGGTTTCATTCCATTTGATGTATCCTTGGATAACTTTATCATCTGTCAAAGTAACTTTAACATATTGAAGTTTCCAGCAAGCTAAACAGTCAGCAAATGTCACGTGAAAAAGTAATACGTTTGTTATTGTCAGGATTATTAGGTTTTTGATGTTCATGTTTTTGTTTTTAAATGGATGCTGACGATTGTTCCGCCCATATAAGCCGTAGCCGATTCTTTGCTTTGTAGTTCATCATTGTTGTGAATGCTCAAATTAACAATTATTTTTCTTTATGACCCTTAAGCCGGCTATGGGCTATCATGGGCTGTGTGTGCCCTGCATGAGCATACATTGCACACACTTCGCAAGCTCAATAAAAACTTTTAAAATACAAATAAACTTTCACGGGCAAACGGAATTGTGCAATAATTTTCCGGAGGGTACAAGTCCCTTATACGCCGGGGTAACGCCCGGAAGTATTAGCAAGTGGCAAGGTGGTTTGGAGCAATCCATGCACTGAAGGAAGCCAGACTGCAAAAGTCTGTACCGACGAACAGGAATCGGATATGAGGCCGATGAGAGCGGATGAGCAAGCACACCTTTGCGAAGTCCAAAGAATACAAAAACTCTCACAGGTAGATCCGGCGGGGATAGACGGAAGGAAAATGCTCTTTCAGGGGGAGATCCTGCCAAAAGCAGGAAGTCAGCAGAGGTCATAGTAGTTATCGGTAACGAGCCGTTGAATCGTAAAGACGGAGGACTCACAAGGTAGCGAAGGGCTGAACGTCAGGTTGTCTCAAATTCGACAAGGAGGTTCAAATTTCGAATTTGCCAGCCTTGCCTTAAACTCAGACAGAGGTGTCATTGGTGTAAAGAGTGATGATACTAATACTTGACGAACCGCCGTATACGAGACCCGTACGTACGGTGGTGTGAGAGCCTCTCCCTGTCAGCACTTGCTGGCAAGGCGGGCTACTCGATTATAAATTGTTATTTAATTTTCAATCATCAACTTTTCATGAAGGGTTTTATATTTGCTTTTTACTAATACAATATAGAGTCCTGCTGAAAAAGATTTTAAATTTAATGTAATTTGCTTTCCATTAATTTACTGCAATACTTGTTTTTACTGGTGATGTTTATTAATTCTATTTCATTATATATTTCCAAATTGTCAAATATTTTTCTGTTTACAAATTCTTTAGATGGTTGAGGATAAATTTTAATAAGATTTGAGTTTTGGGATTTCTTTTCATTCAAGTTGTCTATTATGCTTATAAAACATTCGGAATAATCTGGGTTTTGATAAATGATAGTAGAATCTTCTTCTAAACATAAAAATTCCCAACCCATGTCTGATGTAAAAACATTTTCAAAAGGTCTGAATGGACCAGTTGAACTACCAATGCCTTCAATCCAGAATTCATCAAACCAATCTTCAAAAATTATCCTTTTCCGAAATTCGCCATCAATTAAAATGGAGTCAATATCCTCAACAGGGGCATATAAAGGATTACCACCAATTTCACCACCTGTATAAAATAAGTCACCTATTTCTAAAGTAAAATCATAAAGAAGGAATTCTTCCTGATTAAAAGAATCATATCTATAAACTTTTTCATCGGAATCTTCTCTGATTAGCATCAAAAAATTCCAATTTTGCAACAAAGAATCATTTAAACAGGAATAAACCATGTAATAAGTACTGTTATTAATGACCGTATCTCCTTCAATTTTATAATTTGAAGTGAAGGTACTTGTCCATACATATTCTAATTCCGACCAAATTTTATTTTGTCCAATAAATGTGTAATAGTTTTGTGATTTTAAGCTAATGACTGAACTTAAAATATAAACTGAAACGATTATTGATATTTTCTTTTTCATTTTATAATAGTTTATAACGTTTCGCATATGAAGCGGTTGCGATTTCTTGCGCTTCATTTCGGTTTACCGATATAGTCAATTTCTTATTCATCCTTTCAAGTCCGCACTTCCCCGCAAATGCTTTATATGCGGTGTGTGTGCCCTGCATGAGCATACATTGCACACACTTCGCAAGCTCAATAAAAAGTTTAAAAATACAAATAAACTTTCACGGGCAAACGGAATTGTGCAATAATTTTCCGGAGGGTACAAGTCCCTTATACGCCGGGGTAACGCCCGGAAGTATTAGCAAGTGGCAAGGTGGTTTGGAGCAATCCATGCACTGAAGGAAGCCAGACTGCAAAAGTCTGTACCGACGAACAGGAATCGGATATGAGGCCGATGAGAGCGGATGAGCAAGCACACCTTTGCGAAGTCCAAAGAATACAAAAACTCTCACAGGTAGATCCGGCGGGGATAGACGGAAGGAAAATGCTCTTACCGGGGGAGATCCTGCCAAAAGCAGGAAGTCAGCAGAGGTCATAGTAGTTATCGGTAACGAGCCGTTGAATCGTAAAGACGGAGGACTCACAAGGTAGCGAAGGGCTGAACGTCAGGTTGTCTCAAATTCGACAAGGAGGTTCAAATTTCGAATTTGCCAGCCTTGCCTTAAACTCAGACAGAGGTGTCATTGGTGTAAAGAGCGATAATGCTGATACTTGACGAACCGCCGTATACGAGACCCGTACGTACGGTGGTGTGAGAGCCTCTCCCTGTCAGCACTTGCTGGCAGGGCGGGCTACTCGATTAGCGTGTCGTTGTTTTTTTTATTCCCATTTTATGCAACCTATTGACCACAGATAATGACAACAAACAGGTTGACCGCCTTTTTGTCCAGAAGACCACCCTTTCATAGTCATTATTTTTTGTCTCAATTCTTCTTTGCATTTTTCAGTCGCTTGTATTCTCGTAAAGTAGATATCAACGACTTCTCCTTGTCGGTCAATTGTCAAGATCAAATACATACTTGCTGTGAGTATGCTGTCTCGTTTATAGCAGTCAGAGAGAATTGGTGTCAGTTCTTTAATCAAATAGTCCTTTAGTCCCTCGGCACCCTTATCGTACTGTGGCATTATTTCAATAAAATCATAAACGGTGTCACAGGAATTCTTTGTCTGTCCGAAAGATTCCGATCCAATCAATAAGCTGAAAATTGTTAATATGTAAATTATATATCTCAAGTTGTCTTTTAACAATGCACGCTAACGTGCCGCGGCTACCTACTGCCCCACATCTGCTGTCAACTTTTAGGGTCACCGCACCCAAATTTAATAAAAAGTTTTCAGCCGCCATCTGCTTCATTCATTTATTTTCATGTCAAAGTTTTCAATGGCGTCATAACACTATGTATTTCACGGTAGTAGGTAGCCGCTGTTAGCGGTATGTTGCATTTCAATATTTGTCTTTCGAAGTTTTTAAATGAGGCGTAATATTTTTCAATGTATCGCTTGAAAATCTAATTCTATAGTATTTTCTCATTGAATACATCTTATTTTCTTTGTCCATATAATTTTTAATTACAAATAAGTCAGCAGAATCAGCTCCAAAACATAAAAGACTAATAGAATCAGTTTTGTCTAAGCAGTCCTTTGAAAGTGAATTTAATCTATCATTTGTCCATGTATATGTGGGAAATCTTAGACTGTCTTTACGAAAATCAACGATCTTATTTAATATATTTATGTCACAAGAATCGGGTACTATACCATTAAAAAAGATTATTTCTGAATTGTCAATGCTCGACTTAAAAATCATACCACAACCAGTGATTAGTCCAAGCAATAACAAAGAAAATACTGTGAGCCTCATTTGTCTAAAATATTGCAATTACCGCTAACGTTTAGTATAAAAATAGTAGCCGACTGCGTGTCACTTTCCCATCATATTGCAAGAAAGTTGAAGCGGGCTAAAACCGCAGTATTCCCAATTACCCGGCTATTATTTTTATATATTGTGTGTGCCCTGCATGAGCATACATTGCACACACTTCGCAAGCTCAATAAAAAGTTTAAAAATACAAATAAACTTTCACGGGCAAACGGAATTGTGCAATAATTTTCCGGAGGGTACAAGTCCCTTATACGCCGGGGTAACGCCCGGAAGTATTAGCAAGTGGCAAGGTGGTTTGGAGCAATCCATGCACTGAAGGAAGCCAGACTGCAAAAGTCTGTACCGACGAACAGGAATCGGATATGAGGCCGATGAGAGCGGATGAGCAAGCACACCTTTGCGAAGTCCAAAGAATACAAAAACTCTCACAGGTAGATCCGGCGGGGATTAGACGGAAGGAAAATGCTCTTACCGGGGGAGATCCTGCCAAAAGCAGGAAGTCAGCAGAGGTCATAGTAGTTATCGGTAACGAGCCGTTGAATCGTAAAGACGGAGGACTCACAAGGTAGCGAAGGGCTGAACGTCAGGTTGTCTCAAATTCGACAAGGAGGTTCAAATTTCGAATTTGCCAGCCTTGCCTTAAACTCAGACAGAGGTGTCATTGGTGTAAAGAGCGATGATGCTTATACTTGACGAACCGCCGTATACGAGACCCGTACGTACGGTGGTGTGAGAGGCGCTCCCTGTCAGCACTTGCTGGCAGGGCGGGCTACTCGATTATGCAATGTTTTTTATTCTATAATAATTTTTTTAACTGAAACTCCGTAATTCGTAATTACTTTAAGAAAGTAAACTCCTTCTGAATAATCACCAATAGTTATATCACAACTATTGCAACTCATAGTTGATTTATATATAATCATGCCTTGTATTTCAATAACCTCTATTCTTCCTAATTCTTGTGACTGTACTGTTATTTTTCCATTTGTTGGATTTGGAAAAACATTTAATTTACTGCACATTGGAGACTCTGGGATGTATAGTCCTGTAGACATTGTAGCGTTTGTAGTTCTAAGTATAGTGCCGAAATGGCCTGCTGCCAGACAAGTAGCAGAGTCTACGATACAAACAGAGTATATAGGATGAGTAGTATTTGATTCTATTTTGACCCAATTTGAACCACCATTATTAGTCTTAAGTATTGTGCCTGCAATACCTACAGCATATAAATTATAATTATCATATACTTCTATTGCAAATAAGTCATCATCAATTCCTGTATTAAGATATTCCCAGCTAACACCTCCATCAGTTGTTTTAATAATATTTCCGTCATCAGCAGCTATATAGACTGTATTTAGATCTACAATTTCCATATCATTCAGCCTATAATCATATGGCAATGTATATAAGTTCCAATTTGTGCCTCCATCTACAGTTTTTAATATTTTACCATCATTCCCAACTACAATTCCGTAATCAGGTGTTAAAAAATCAACAGAATTTAGGTTAAGATATTCTTGTATATCGATTTGATTTATCCAACTATTTCCCCCATCTATTGTTTTTAAAATTAAAGCATCTCCATAAGATTTTGCTATTACGTATCCCTGATTTTCATTTACAAAATCCATTGATTTTATAAAGGAGTTATAATATCCAGTATTAATAGTAGTCCAATTTTCTCCGGCATTCTACTGTTTTAAGTATTATTATTTCTTCAATATTAAAATCTCGTACTAAAACATAACCAATATCATGGCTAATAAAATCGATAGTGCTAAAATCTTTAAAAGAATCACTTATTTCAATAGTCCAGCTTGAACCACCATTTATTGTTTTTAAAAATACTTTATCACCGGAAACAAACCCTGTATCTTTATCAATAAAACAAATATTGGTTAATGTATTTGATAATGTAGAGTTCTTAATATTCCATTCTATTCCACCATCTGTAGTTTTAAAAATTAAGCCGTCATTTCCTGCTACAAACCCAGTATCATTATTAACAAAATATGTAGAATAATAAGCAGCTAGAGGCGCTTCAGAATTTGCTGAAGACCAATCATCTCCACAATTTGTGGTTTTATAAATTTGTTCACTTCCTCCTGTTAAATAACCAACATTTTTGCTTGGAAAATATATTGAGTATGCAGCTGGAGACATGTTAACCAAATCCCAATTATTTCCCCCGTTTACAGTTTTGTATACACCAAGGAATCCCCCAATTAAACTTGTATCCTTATTTAACATATAAACATCATATAAACCTGAAGAACCATTAATAGACTCATATTCCCAACTATTACCACCATCTTGCGTTTTTCCATCCAAAGTGTGATCCCCCACTATTAACCCATTGTTTTGGTCAGTAAAGTAAATATCAAATAGATCAGGTCCCGAATTACCGGGAGTTAAAGAAATCCAATCATCACCTCCATTTTCTGTTTTCAATATTAAAAAGGAACCACCTACAACATAACCAGTATCCTTATTAAGAAAATGAACTCCAAACAAATTATTTAGATAGCCAGAATCAAGAAAAGTCCAATCATTTCCACCATTGGTTGTTTTCATAATAACTCCTACTGATCCAACAGCATAACCAGTTTCTGAATCAACAAAATGCAAAGAATAGAGCCAATTATTAAAATCAGAGATTCCACCTGATTGTTCATTCCAGGTTTCTCCTCCATCAATAGTTCTTAATATCTTTCTGGATTGTCCTACTGCGTATCCAGTATCCTTAACAACAAATTGTATATCTTCTAGAATGTAGTTATGCATTATTAGTTTCCAATCTTCTTGTGCTAAAATAAAATTGGATATTAATGAAAACAACCCTGAAATAATTAGATGTCTCATTATCATAATTGTTTGCGATTTTTTTTATAAAAAAAGTTCAATGATAAAATGAAAAAATATTAAATTCAAAACTTTAATTTGGTTTTGAGCCAAGTAAAATTGCCACTCCTTTACTCATATCAATGACTTCTATTTAATATTGCATAACGTTCCCGCGATATGGCCAGTTGGCGCTTCTCTCGTAGGATGTCGATTGATTTGTATGTTGTTTTTTCTATCACGTCTTTGTCTTAATGAACAGGTTGCGCCAATTGGCTATGATTGCGTGTTAAGCTATGTTTTTCTTTTCGTAATTTCTATTATTTCATCCATTTTACTTACAATTCTACCCAAACCAATAATAATTGAAATGGTCATTCCACTGGACATCAAAATTCCTAGAGTCAGATAATTTAATTTCAGGAACAATCCAATAATCAATGTTATAAGTCCGGTAAGTAGGGTCATAAAAGTCAAATGTGATAAATCAACTAAACTCTTTATTATTAAAATATTATTTGGTTTTGAAATCAATTCAATTTTCCCTTTCTAATCACTTTCATCGCTTCTCTTATATTATCACCATAATTGGTTGTACTTCTAAATTTTTTTTGAAATTCAATATTTGTAAAATTATCTTTAGTTTCAAAGTCAAATTGGTTTAGCACACTATCAAGCGTTTCAAGATATCTATTAAAATAATTCTCTTGTTTTCCTTTCACAGATATAATCCAGGATTGAGTGTATTTAAATTTTGTTAAATTCTTCAGTTTCTCCATTCTAAATATAGCCTAACGTTTGACGGTAAGAAATCGTTGCGCATTTCGGAAACACTTCCTTATCAGCCCGTTAAGCCGTTTATTAATTGTTATATCACTCAAATATAGCACTTTTCGCGCAATGTTTTTTACCGTGTGTGTGTGCCCTGCATGAGCATACATTGCACACACTTCGCAAGCTCTATGAAAAAGTTTAAAAATACAAATAAACTTTCACGGAGCAAACGAAATGTGTGCAATATTTTCCAGAGGGTACAAGTCCCTTATACGCCGGGGTAACGCCCGGAAGTATTAGCAAGTGGCAAGGTGGTTTGGAGCAATCCATGCACTGAAGGAAGCCAGACTGCAAAAATCCGGTACCGACGAACAGGAATCGGATATGAGGCCTGATTAAAGCGGATGAGCAAGCACACCTTTGCGAAGTCCAAAGAATACCAAAACTCTCATCAGGTAGATCCGGCAGGGATCGGACGGAAGGAAAATGCTCTTACCGGGGGAGATCCGGTGTTTGGCAATAAGCAGGAAGTCAGCAGAGGTCATAGTAGTTATCGGTAACGAGCCGTTGAATCGTAAAGACGGAGGACTCACAAGGTAGCGAAGGGCTCAACGTCAGGTTGTCTCAAATTCGGCAAGGAGGTTCAAATTTCGAATTTGCCAGCCTTGCCTTAAACTCAGACAGAGGTGTCATTGGTGTAAAGAGCGATGATGCTGATACTTGACGAACCGCCGTATACGAGACCCGTACGTACGGTGGTGTGAGAGCCTCTCCCTGTCAGCACTTGCTGGCAGGGCGGGCTACTTGATTGGGCGCTGGCTATTTTTTAATAAATTCAATCATCTCGTTACTATTAAAAATCTCTTCAATTATTTCAATCACAGTTTTATCTCCACGTTTTTCGATAATCTCCGTTTTTGATTTTTGAAAATCAGTCCAAATGATACGATTTACATCATTTTCTTTATTGTCTGAGTAGTTGAAATTGCATGAAACAATCTCGTCAAGTGAATCAAGATTTTGTCCCCATGGGCATTCTCCAACTATTAAGCATGGTTCAAGGCTTTTATAAAATCCTTTTAATGAATCAAATTCTTGTCCATAAATCTCCAAGGTTCTCATTTAATTCCTTTGTTTTTTTGTATTTGTTCTATATCCTTGATTGGAAACTCTTTTAGCAAATCATCAATCATTTTAGTCAAGTTATTAATTTCGGTTTGGTCAAACTCTATCGAAAATTTCAATTCGTATCCATAAATTCCAGGATTGTCATTAGCAATACAATCAGCCGAAAAATGACCTAATCCATCGCCTTTGATTTTAATTTGTATATAATCCTCAAAACAATTAAAATTTGCATATCCGTCAAGTTTATCATACAATCTCTCAAGTCCATTTTTAAAATCTAAAAAATCAACATTGCGGAGCTGTGCGTCATAATCACCAATAAATCCGCCTACTTTTATTTTAATCCTTGTATTAATCCAATTGCCATCCCAAAAATCAGTCGAATCCGGGTATGCAAAATTATCCACGAGGATTTGAAGATATTCAGAAGTCTCTTTACCTAAAATGAATTTTATTTTATCTGTATCTATCATTGTTGCAGTGTCTCTTTAGCTTGCGCCCAACTATGTTATAACAGGAACTTTTTTCCCATTTATATTCCGTATCGGCGCAAAAACGGGAACAAAATTCATCATTTTCCCATAGTAAAATCGATAATGTAATTGAGGTTCGATGTTTCATTTCCTGTTTTTGATGCTGCCAAATATAAATAAAAATTATAACAGAGGAGTTCAGAAATTTTACAATCCTAAACTTAAAAAACCGAATTTTGCCACTCAATATTAAAAAATTTATCAATGGCTGACGACAAGCAGATCATCTTTTCGATGTACAAGGTGAGCAAGACCTACCCTGTGAACAGGCAGGTTATCAAAGACATTTCACTATCCTTTTTCCTGGGCGCCAAAATCGGCATCATCGGTTTAAACGGTTCCGGAAAATCAACCCTGATGAAAATCATTGCTGGTGTTGAGAAAGAATTCCAGGGAAACCTGTCCTTTTCTCCCGGTTATACGGTCGGTTATATGGCGCAGGAACCTGTCCTCGATGATACCAAAACGGTGATGGGTGTGGTGGAGGAAGGTGTCCAGGAGATTGTGGATATTTTAAACGAATATGAATCAGTCAATGAAAAAATGGGTTTGCCTGAATATTACGAAGATGCTGATAAACTTGAAAAACTGATTGACCGGCAGGCTGTGCTTCAGGAAAAGATTGACGCTACCGATGCCTGGAACCTGACCAACAAGCTTGAACGAGCCATGGATGCGCTTCGTTGTCCCGAACCGGAAACTCCGGTAAGCGTTCTATCCGGTGGTGAACGCCGGCGTGTTGCTTTGTGCAGGCTGTTGCTTCGTCAACCCGATATTTTACTTCTGGATGAGCCGACCAACCACCTCGATGCCGAATCGGTGGAGTGGCTCGAAATGCACTTGCAGCAATACAAGGGAACTGTGATCTGTATTACCCACGACCGTTATTTCCTCGATAATGTAGCCGGCTGGATACTTGAACTCGACCGTGGCGAAGGAATTCCATGGAAAGGAAATTACACCGGCTGGCTGGAGCAAAAGCAGAAACGGCTCGAAATGGAAGAGAAAGGAATTTCAAGACGGCGGAAAACGCTGGAGCGGGAGCTTGAATGGGTTCGCATGAGCCCGAAAGCGCGTCATGCCAAATCGAAAGCAAGGTTAAGTTCCTATGAAAAATTACTAAATGAAGATGTAAAACAGAAAGAAGACAAGCTTGAAATATTTATCCCCAATGGTCCAAGATTAGGAAATAAAGTGATTGAAGCAAAAGGAGTGTCTAAAGCTTTTGGAGATAAATTGTTATTTGAAAATCTGGAATTTATGCTTCCACCCAACGGCATTGTAGGCATCATAGGTCCAAACGGAGCCGGAAAAACCACTTTATTCCGGTTGATCATGGGTATGGAATCGATTGACTCCGGGAATTTTGAACTGGGAGAAACGGTGAAGATAGGTTATGCCGATCAGACCCATAAAGACATTGATATGGAAAAAACGGTTTACCAGGTTATTTCCGGCGGAGCCGATGAGGTGATGGTTGGTTCACGGCTGATCAATGCCCGCGCTTATGTTGCAAGATTCAATTTTACCGGCGCCGATCAGGAGAAAAAATGCAAAGTACTTGTCGGGTGGTGAGCGAAACAGGCTTCACCTCGCCCTGACCCTGAAATCGGGAGGCAATGTCTTATTGCTTGATGAGCCTACCAACGATATTGATGTAAACACCCTTCGTGCTTTGGAGGAAGGCTTGGACAGCTTTGCCGGTTGTGCGGTGGTCATCTCCCACGATCGCTGGTTCCTCGACCGCATTGCCACGCATATACTCGCTTTCGAAGGAAATTCAACCGTTTACTATTTCGAAGGGGGTTACTCAGAATATGAAGAAAATAAAAAGAAACGGCTTGGGGATGCTTCGCCACATAGGATAAAATATAAAAAACTGCACGGATAATTAATCAAGATTTTTATCAGGTATTATTTCGTAATTTTGTAAAAAAAGAACAATGGAAATTCAATATATTACGGATAAAAAAGGTAAAAAAAATGCCGTGCTTTTGCCTATTTCTGATTGGGATAAGATTCAAAAGGACCTCATTGAACTCGATCGTCTTCGTGATAAGAAGTATTTTATGCTGGAGTTGAAAAATGCACTTGATGAAGTTATGTTGTCAAAAGAAGGAAAGTTAAAACTGCAAACGGCAAAAGAATTTCTTGATGAGTTATAAAGTTGAAGTTACTTCGGGCTTTAAAAAGCAAGCTAAACGATTGCTTCGGAAGTACCCATCAATTAGAATTGAACTATTACAGCTGGTTAACTCTCTTGAAAATGAGCCAAAACAAGGCAAACCCCTGGGAAATAATTGTTATAAAATCAGGATGGCCATTGCCAGTAAAGGCAAAGGTAAATCAGGAGGGGCAAGGATTATAACTCATGTTTATATTGCGAAGTCTACAGTTTATCTTCTTACCATCTACGATAAATCTGAGCAAACTAATATTTCGGATAGTGAAATTAAAGACTTGCTTTCGGGAATTTTGGGTTGAGAGGCAAAATTTTTTTCATCCACAGTTTCATCTGGATATGACACTAAATCAAAAACCAGTTACTACAAAAGAAAATAAGCTTTTAGAACATTACTTAATCACCTATAGATATCCCTCAACCGATTTACAGTTATTAGCTGGCAAATATATAACCTGCAAGCAGGAGCGTTCCGGGTTCAGAGTTCTGGGCATTAAAACTATCAGCACAGAACTCTGAACACAAAACTCAGAAATGTGAATTTAAAGTTTAATTATTTTCTTTACCATCACCTGGTTTCCATTCTTTAACTGGCAATAGTAAATTCCTGCCGGCATGTTTTCTCCCTCCAGTTGAACCTGGTAAGTTCCTTTGGATTGTTTTTTATTCACCAGCATGCCAACCTCTTGACCGAGTTGATTGAAGATGGTTAAGGTAACGAGTGCGTCTTCTAAAAGCTGGTATTCAAGGATGGTTGAATTGCAAAAAGGATTGGGAAAAACAGTGTATCCTTCTTCCAAAGATACCTCCTCAACAGCGCCAGGATTGCAAACTGTTTTCATTTCATCCGGACTGCTGCAACCTGCTGCATTATTTGAAATCTCAATAATACCATTTGGACTGGATAAATAATTGCAAATACTTTTGGCATCGCAGGCGGATAAGGAATTGTTATATGAAATCTCCAAACCTTCAATAGAACCTGCATCAATATTTTCCAGGCTCGTCAGACTTGTTAATTGGTTGTTGGAATAAATCGAAAGTTTTCCGCCGATAGAGGTCACATTGTCTAATCCTTCCAGGCTGGTTAGTGCGTCATTATATTTAATCCCAAGGTCTCCCCCGATGGAGGTCACATTATTCAGTCCGGTCAGGCTGGCAAGGGAGGAGTTACTGCTTTGGGGATTGATTCCTCCAATCCTTAAACTTCCTGTGATAGAAGTCACATTTTCCAATCCGGTCAGGCTTGAAAGGGCATCGTTCCCCTGGAGAATGATCGATCCGATAGAAGTTAAACCCTCCAATCCCGTTAAACTAGTGAGTGCACCGTTGAAATATATATAAAGGTCTCCCCTAATAGATGTTACATTGTCCATCCCCGAAAGTGAAGTTAGCAGATGGTTGTTCCCGATATAAAGATCTCCTTCAATGGAAGTTAATTTTTGCAATCCTGAAAGACTGTTTAAAGCGATATTGTTATCAATAAATGCGAATCCACCGATAAAAGTCACGTTGTCTAAACCGGTCAGGCTGGTTAAGTTGTCGTTGCTTCGAATCTCAAAATCGCCTCCTATGAAAGCCAATCCTTCAAGACCTGACAGACTGGTCAGGGTATTCCATCCAATGGAGAGACCTCCCTCAATAGAAGTCAAACCCTCCAATCCCTCCAGACTGGCAAGTGCGTTGTTATACTCTATCCCAAGGCTTCCTCCGATGGAGGTCAAATTATCCAACCCTGTCAGGCTGGTTAAAAGGGGAATACCTCCATTTTCAAAACTTCCGATATTAAGATTTCCTCCTATGGAAGTCAAAACACTCAATCCGCTTAAATTGGTAATACCGCTCCCATATATTGTGACATTCCCCCCAATTTCCCTGCAACCGGGATTATTAGACTGGAAGTTGTCTATTTGAGACTGACTGGTAAATGCGATACCTTCGCACTGGCAGTCCTGAGATAAAACAAAAGTGTGACTGATGGTCACTGCTGTGATTAAAAGAATTAGTTTTTTCATGGCGTTTATGTTTTTGATGGTTATTATATTTATACCATTATGTTTACTACGTGCAAATAAATATCGAAATCAGGCTGATGAATTGCTGCATGGAAATGAAATATGCTGGCTAACTTTTGCTGAATCCATAAGCTCACAAATATTTTTAAAAATTTCATACCGTCATTATCATTTACTTTCAACACTTAAACTTTCTTTTGTAAAAGTAAACAGGCATTAAGGTAAAAGCATGGCAGAAAACTACCGGGGAAAAAATCAGTGGTTTTCCAGCAAAAAGAATCCTAACAGGTTTTTACCAACCTGTTAGATTAATTTTTCACGCCGCCAATCCTTCGCTTTTTGTCAGGTGTTTCCACCTGACAAGTAAAAAATTTATACTTTTATTGATTTATGAGTCTAAGGAATCGGGAAAACTTCAAAGATTACAGATGTTTTTTTATTACGACAACCTGTAACAACTTTTTTAACTTATTTAAATCGGAAGAGTATTTTAAAATCCTATACCATTCTTTCGATTTTTTAAATAAGAAATATGTTGCCCATCTTTCAGGATATGTGTTTATGCCGAACCATATTCACGTCATCCTTTATTTCGAAATTGAAAACAGACTTTCGGATTACATGCGTGATTTTAAAAAATATACGTCTGGTGAGATAAGAAGGCTCATCGAAAAAGAACAAAATGATCAGTTAATTGATAAACTTAGGTTTGAAAGAAGGTGCCAAAAATTTAAAATCTGGAAAGACAGGTTTGATGATGTCGTGCTATATACAAGAAAGATACTTGAAATAAAACTGGAATATATTCACAATAACCCAATTAAAGCCGGTTTTGTGGAAAGCCCTATTGATTATAGGCATTCGAGTGCTGGATTTTATTTCGAAGGGAAAATAGCTCCAATTGAAATCCTCCATTATTTTGAGATTATGTGACTTAATCCAGATGGAAACATCTGGATGACACAGGTTTGGAAACATCTGGATGACACAGGAAATCTGTTAGATTAATTTTTCGCGCCGCTAATCCTCCTGTAACATTTCTGAATCCCTCTCCGTCCTACCTGAAAATTTACAAAATGTATAACCTTAAATTTAATTTATCATGAAATCGACTAAACAAATTGTATTTATCATCAGCATGCTCTTTTTGATAGCTGCTTATACATTCGTGCAGGCGCAGGAAAGCGGTAATAAAAATGTTATCACGCAGGAGCGACAATTACCTGCTTTTAATGCCATCAATGCAGGAGGCTCTGTGAATGTAATGGTTCAAAAAGGAACCTCCCAGTCGGTGAAAATCGAAACAGATGAAAACCTTTTGGATAAGATTACTACTGAAGTTTCGGATAATGTATTGAAAGTTGGTTCGCAAGGAATTAAAAATGCTACAAAAACCAATGTTTATATTACCACCACTGAACTGGTCGCGCTCAATGCTCATGGAGCAGCAGATGTAACAGGGGAATCCCTCTTTGAAGCCAGTGAATTTATCCTTGAAGCAAGTGGAGCATCATCGGTTAAACTTGACCTTGATGTCAATTTTTTGAAATCGACTGTTTCCGGTGCTTCTGATGTCACCTTATCCGGGCGGGCAACTACGCATAAATTAAGAGTGAGCGGAGCCGGTAGCCTCAACGCCAAGGGGATGGTGACGGATGATGCCGAATATGTTGTGGAAGGTGCTGGAGATGCTTTTCTGAACGTAACTAAAAATCTGACAGGTGAAACCAAAGGAGCCGGAGATGTTAGGTTTATCGGTGATCCTGAAACAAGTGCAGTAACAAGAACTATAAATGAAGATGATGCCTATGTTGAGTGGTCTGAACCTTATCATGATTCCACAAAGGTTAAGATCGGAGGTTTGAACATTGAAGTATATGAGAATGAGGATTCGGTAAAAGTGGTTGTTGGCAACCGTGAACTTTATGTGGATGAGGATGGGAATGTGAGTTTGACCAGGTGCAAAAAAATAAAATTCAATGGCCATTGGGCAGGATTTGAGCTTGGGCTTAACGGATATTTTATGCCGGACTTTAAAATGAGTTTTCCAAAAGAAACAGAGTACATGGATCTTCACGCGACAAAATCATGGGCGGTTCACGTGAACTTTTATGAACAAAATATTGCCCTTTCAAAAAACAAAAAGTGGGGAATGGTGACCGGCCTTGGACTCAACTGGAATAATTACAGATTTAGCATGGATACCCGGCTCAATGCCGATTCTTCTGAACTGATCGGTTATGTTGACAAGGGAATAAGTATCAGGAAATCAAAACTGATGGCACTTTATTTTAATATTCCATTGCTATTTGAATTCCAGACCAACAGCTACATGAAGAAAAACAGTTTTCATTTTGCAGCCGGAATGATCATGGGTGTGCGTCTTTCTTCGCATACTAAAAAATACTACGACGAATGGAATAAGGATTTTGAAGTGACTCAATACAATCCTGCTACTGACAGCTATGAAACTGTTTATACGGCAACCTCTCCCGATTATGCAAAGGCAAAGGATTTTGACGATTTTTATATGAATCCTTTCAAATGGGATGCAACAGCCAGGATCGGATGGGGATTTCATTAACCTGTTTGCAACCTACTCAGTAAACACCCTCTTTAAAGAAGACAAAGGTCCGGAGCTTTATCCCTGGACGGTGGGGATTACTTTGGTGAATTTGTAATCAATCAAAGGTATAAAATCAAGGGAAATAAGGGTATAGGGGTATAAGGGAAATTCCTTTGTACCCCTTTTCTTTTATACCTCTATAACCATTATACCCTTATACCCTCTCCTTAACTTCCTTTCATAAATTTCATTTTTAATTTGATTTTTTCATCAATACTTTTTTAATTTTGCTCATTAATTTCACATAGTTATCTGAACTAATTTATTAGTAATCAATACAAAAAAGTTCAAGTATGTCAGGACACAGCAAATGGGCAACTATTAAAAGAAAAAAGGGAGCATTGGATGCCAAACGGTCAAAGATCTTTTCGAAAATCATTAAAGACATCACGGTAGCCGTTAAAGAAGGCGGGGCTGATCCTGATGGCAATCCACGATTACGTTTGGCCATAGCCAACGCCAAAGGAGCCAGCATGCCCAAAGACAATATTGAACGTGCTATCAGCAAGGGAAAAGATAAAGACGGCTCCACTTTTTCAGAACTGACCTACGAAGGTTACCTCTCGCACGCTATTGCGGTTTACATTGAATGTACCACCGATAACCAGCTTCGCACCCTAAGCAATATCCGGGCGATTTTCAATAAATACGGCGGAACGCTGGGTACAAATGGCTCTTTAAGCTTTTTATTCGAGCGGAAAGGCATTTTTACAATTCCTAAAGGAAATATGAACCAGGAAGAATTTGAACTGGAAATGATAGACGCCGGTGCTGAAGACATTGAAATAGATGATGAATTCATTAACATTACCACGGCAAAAGAAGATTTCGGCCGGATGCAGAAAAAATTTGAGGAGATGGGCATTGAACCTGAAAGTGCAGGATTGCAAAGAATTCCGAATGAAACAGTAAAGCTTAGGGATGATGATGCCCGAAAAGTGCTGAAGGTGATTGAGCTTTTTGAGGATGATGATGATGTACAGAAGGTGTTCCACAATCTCGAAATTTCGGATAAGATGATGTCGGAAATGTAAAGACTAAGGAATAAAATATTAAAATCCCGTTTAGCGGGATTTTTTTATGCCTGTTCCGACCGAAGTACCCTTACAAGTTCTCTGATGTTTATTAAGCGGAGAAGAATAGTTAACAGGATTGAACCTGCCAGCATTAAGGAGAGATTGATTTTCCATTCGTAAGGTAACAACCTCGAAAAATATCCAAGCAACACTATACCTGAAATAAAAGTCAGTAAAACACCAAGATATCTATAATTGACCTTAAATCCGAATATTTTCCAGGCGATGATTACCTGTGCTATGGCTGTGATAAACTGAGCGCTCAGACTGGCGTAAGCTGAACCCACAGCCTGAAGTTGTGGTACCAGTAAAAGATTAATGGTAAGGCTGATGACAACTCCTGTACCGGCAACTATATTTAGTTTTTTAAGGCTTCCGTTTGCCGTAAGCAAAGTCCCGAAAATATACGTTGTGGATATGGCAATAAATCCAAACATGAGCAGACTAAATACCATTGAAGACTCAGTAATGCGGGTATTGAATTCATTCAGGGATTCTTCGGGATGCATCGGATAAAGCCAGTTCATCAGTTCTGAACTATAAAAATAGGAACCCAAAGCCACCACCACACTGATTGCAAAAAGCAATGAAAAAGATGTCCTGACCAGGTTTTCAATTGGAAGTTTTAATTTTATCATCCTCGCAAAAAGAGGAAGCAGCAATACTGCAAATAGATATGCTATCATGTTCGCTGCATCAAGTAACCGGTAGGCCTGGGCGTAAATCCCTGCCTGATGATTACCGATATTCTTAGGCAGAATTCTTTCAATGATTACCGTATCGATACGGTTGTATTGCGCCATCAGAAGCACAAGCAAAGCAAACGGCAAGCTTTTTTTAATGATCAACAACAGGAAAGGCCGGTTCCAGCTAAGTCTTTTAAAAGATGCTTTCGACATAACAATAAAAAATGCAATAGCTGCTGTAATCAGGTAGGCACCGGTCTGGGTATAAATAAACCATTCGATCCGGAATTTAGATTCTGTAACATTTCCCCATAGAAGAATACTGCAGAAGATGATCATCAGCAAACGGTCGAGTACCGAAAGAAAACTTTCGGTTTTGAACATAAGAAGCCCTGAAATATTCGACCGGAGGTAAAGAATAAACGAAAGTAAAAACTGGTTAAGGACAATCCACCCCAGCATCTTAAATTGGAAAATGTTGTATCCGATGATCCACCCGATTGCAAATGTAAAAAGCACATAAACCGACAATAACAATAGTTTCAGGATCAGTATGCTCGAAAAATGTTTGTTAAGCAAGGTGACTGTTTTGAGCGATGTTACGGTTGTTAAAATTGGTGATGCCCAAATCGAGCAGAATATTGAATAAAAAGGAAAAGTTCAGGATGGAAAAATAAAAGCCGAAATCCTCTGCACCCACAGCATTCTGAACCGAACGATCGATCCCCAAAACCCAGAAGGGTTTGATGAGAAGATTGAGAAATAATAATAATCCAAGGTTTGTGAGGAATTTTTTCTGCATACTTGCATTTTAAGGTCGCATTTAAGCGTAATACCAAATTCTTATATTTGTGCAAATTTATTATAAAAGTAAAAGGTATAATAAATGAAACTGATATTAGACTAATTATTACCTATTTTGCATATAATATAAGTTGATTTAAGAATATAAAAAAATGCCACCAAATCACGAAAACACTAAATTACACCAAAAGAAATATTTACCGGTTCCAATAGAATTAGATATTATTGGTAAAAAAATAGTGGATTCGGCCTATACTGTTCACAAAAATTTAGGTCCGGGATTACTGGAAAAAGTTTATGAAATCTGCTTTTGTCATGAATTGGCAAAAAGAGGATTAAAATACCAGCGACAGCTTGATATCCCGATTATTTATGATGAACTTATTTTCGATGAAGGGCTAAGATTAGATGTAATGGTAGAAAATGAAATTATTTGCGAACTAAAAGCAATTGAAATAATTAATCCCTTATGGGAAGCTCAGGTTCTTAGTCACCTTAAACTTACTAACAAACGATTAGGATATTTGATTAACTTTAATTTAGCTAATATCGGGGAAGGAATTAGAAGATTTGTTGTTTAGGCTTTAGTGAATTTTTGTGCTTTGGTGCATTGGTGGCTATATCTTAGGGATTTAATTTGACATTATTTATTTATTAATTGAAAGAATTCTAAGTCTTTTCGAAAATAATGAAAATTGCAGTTAATACACGCTTACTTTTAAAGAACAAACTGGAAGGGATCGGATGGTTTACCTACGAAACCATGAGCCGGATAACCCGGCAGCATAAAGAGCACCAGTTTTATTTCATCTTTGACCGGAAGTTTAGTGATGAATTTATCTTTTCCGATAACATTACTCCTATTGTAACCTATCCCCAGGCGCGTCATCCCTTTTTATATTATTTATGGTTTGAATATTCCATACCACATGTTCTAAAAAAAATCAAACCCGATCTGTTTTTCTCTCCTGACGGTTACCTATCTCTTTCGACAAAATTCAAATCGATGAATGTAATCCATGATCTGAATTTTGAATATTATCCCCGGGACTTACCTTATTTTGAACGTAAGTATTATAAGCATTTTTTTCCAAAATATGTTCAAAAAGCCAATCGTATTGCGACAGTCTCGGAGTATACAAAAAATGATATTATAAAACTTTATAGCATTGAAAAGGAAAAAATAGATGTAGTCTATAATGGCGCCAGTGATTCTTTTCAGTTACTCAACGAAGGTGAAAAGAAACAGGTGAGGGAAAAATATTCAGGTGGAAAACCTTATTTTGTTTTCGTAGGCGCATTGCATCCCCGTAAAAACCTGGTGAACCTTTTTAAAGCATTCGATTCCTTCAGCCAATCGAACACTTCAGGAATAAAGCTTGTAATTGTGGGCGAAAAAATGTGGTGGACAAAAGAGATCAGGACCGCCTATGAGCAAATGAAGCACAGGAATGAGGTAGTTTTTTCGGGGCGGCTTGGTTTTAATGAACTTACAAAAGTGGTAGGTTCTGCTCTTGCCCTCACTTATGTTTCTTATTTCGAAGGATTCGGCATTCCTATTATGGAAGCGTTTTATGCAGGAACACCAGTAATTACCTCCAATGTAACTTCCATGCCCGAAGTGGCTGGTGATGCTGCCTTGCTGATTGATCCGTTTTCAATTGAGTCCATCAGCAATGCTATGCAGCTAATTTTTTCAGATGAAATGCTTAGAAAGTCGTTGATTGAAAAAGGCAATGAGCGAAGAAAACTTTTTACCTGGCAGAAATCAGCTGACAGGCTTTGGGAATCGATTGAAAAAGCTATTCATTCCAACCTATAAGCTATACTTAGTCCATATCCCCCTCTTACAGGCAGGGGATTGATTGTGAATTTCGGATTATCAGTAAAATTAACCTTACTAAGGACTGTTCCGATGAATGTACCCAATGCCGCACCGGCAATGACATCCGTTGCCCAGTGTTTCCCGTCATGGATGCGGGATAGTCCCACAAGGGTAGCAATCGTATAGGAAGTCAGACCAATCCAGATTTTTTCTTTGTAGCCATGAGCAAGAACCGAAGCTACCGCAAAGGCTGTAGTTGTATGCCCTGAAGGAAAAGAAGTATAATCAGTCGTGAATTCGAAAGGCCCTTCCCATAGGTAGGGATTGGGTGGATCATTATCACTTGGTCGATGACGGTGAAAAATATATTTAGGTACCAGAGCTGCACCTCCACTAAGCAGAAATGCCTTTAGTCCTGTCAGCGCAACATTTCTATGATGATCGTTTTTAATTCCTGTCAGGTAAATTCCTGCCAGCAGAGGCAATGAATACAATCCACTGCCCCATGGCTCAATGGCATATTTGCTGATTGCTTCAGTAGTTTCGGTTCTGTTCCTTTGAAAAAAATCATAAATCTCCTTATCATAAACATAAGCTACTACCGACACTCCCACTATACCGGCAAATATTGACCACTGCCTGGCTTTCCAGTGAAATGGTTCAGACACTATTTTTTTAGTATCGTGCCAGTACGAAACAATATACTTTTTGTTAAAACGGTGTTGATTGGCAATAGAATCCTGTTGAGTTCTGGTAATTTTAGGAAAACAGATTAATAAAAATAAAAACCAGAACTATGCCAGTTGTTAAGGTAATACCTATATTTATTCAAGGCATTCAATGAATAGAGTTGAAATTTATATAACCTGAAATTTGGAACTTTGAACATGAAACTAACTTTCCTCTTTCTTCGCTTCTTCCCAAAAAACATCCATCTCAGCAAGGGTCATATCTTTCAATGATCTGCCCATTTCCTTAGCTTTGCTTTCAAGGTGCTGAAATCGTTTGATAAACTTTTTATTCGTCCGTTCAAGAGCATCTTCAGGATTTACCCCGATGAACCTCGCATAATTTACCAGTGCAAAAATCAAATCACCCAGTTCATGCTCCATGTTGTCTTTAATCAGAACCGGACTCAACTTCATGTTTTAATTCATTCAATTCCTCAATGACCTTTTCCCAAACCTGTTCCGGCTTTTCCCAGTCGAATCCGACACCTTTAGCTTTCTCTTGTATTCTGTATGCCTTAACTAGCGGAGGCAATGACATCGGTACTCCCGAAAGAACGGATTCCCTGCCTTCATTGAGTTTCAGTTTTTCCCAGTTATCCTTAACATTCCGCGCATCCTTCACCTTCACATCGCCATAGATATGCGGGTGCCTAAAAACCAGCTTTTCGTTGATGTAATTCAGTACATCGCCAAAATCGAAGTTACCTGATTCAGAACCTATCTTAGCATAGAAAACCAGGTGCAACATCAGGTCGCCTAATTCTTTTTTTATCGAATCAATATCCTTATCAAGAACGGCTTCCGAAAGTTCATAGGTTTCTTCAATGGTGAGATGGCGCAGGCTTTCGAATGTTTGCTCTTTATCCCACGGGCATTTCGCCCTCAGGTCATCCATGATTTTAAGCAGTTTTTCGAATGCTTCTAATTTTTCCTTAAGCTCAGTCATCAGGAATTTTTCAAAATGAATATAAATTGTAATGTGGGCAAAGTTAGCAAATACTGAAAATGATCTTCAATTCTCAGGACAATTTCAGGTTGTGAAGCATTTCGATCAGGTCGGATGTTTTAAAGGGTTTGCTCAAGTACAAATTCATACCGGCATCCAGTAGATTCTGCTTTTCGCCTTCTTTAGTATGAGCAGTAACAGCAATTATCACCGATTTCTTAAGTTTATTCTTTTTTTCGTAATCCCTGATCAGCCTTGTTGCCTGTATGCCATCCATAACTGGCATTTGAATATCCATCAACACCAGATCGTAGCGGTTTTTCTTATACAGGTCGAAACCAACTTTTCCATTTTCAGCCATATCAACTCTGTACCCCTCTTTAACCAAAACATTCACAATCATTTGTTGATTCAAAAGATTATCTTCTATGACAATTACTTTGGTTTTGTGTTTATTGTAGATTAACTTTCCTGGAGGTTCGGATGCACTTGATTGCTTGTTTAATTCAATGGTTGAAAGGGTGGCTGAAAACCAGAAAGTGGATCCTTTACCTAAATGAGAGATTACGCCTATCTCCCCATTCATCATTTCGGTTAGTTGCTTGCAAATGGCTAATCCCAGTCCTGTACCGCCTTTCTTTCTCTGAACTGCTGCGTGGGTTTGTGAAAATGGCTTGAATAATTTTTGCTGACTATCTTTTGAAATTCCGATACCTGTATCGATGACTTCAAATTGTACCATGTAAAATATCGAATCAGTTGCTGAATCTAAATTATAGTCGGGTTTATGGCTCACTTTAACTGTTATTCCACCTTTATCGGTGAACTTGATGGCATTATTTACCAGGTTAATCAGTATCTGACCCAATCGTGTTGGATCTCCGTTCAATTTTTCGGGAAGCGTTTCCTGGAATTCCGCCTTCAGGTAAAGATTGGATTGCCTGACCTGCATTTCATGCATCGAAATAACTTTGGCAACAAGCTCTTTTAGATTAAATTCAATATTTTCGAGTACCACCTGTCCGGCTTCTATTTTCGAAAAATCAAGGATTTCATTAATGATATTCATCAACTCATTGCCGGAAGATTGGATGATATTGAAATATTCTTTTTGCTCAGAATTGAGTTTGGTTTCGGCTATCATTTCGCTGATACCAATTATACTGTGCATATGGTTCCTGATTTCATGACTCATTCCAGCCAGGAACATGGATTTTGATTGGGTAGCCTGTTCCGCTTTTTCTTTTTGTCTGATCAACTCAATTTCGTGTTTCTTCAGGGTTGTAATATCTTTGATGGTGCCAATATGAGCAGGTTTCCCAAGATAATTGATCACCCCGACACTCAGGCTGAGATGAACCATTTTACCTCTTTTATTTATTATTTTGAACTCATATGAGCTGGGGACATTTTCTCCTGCAAGTCTTTTCCGGTAGTTTGTTTCAATCCTGACCTTGTCATCAGGATGAATTAATTGCAGGAAATCCAGCTCGTAAACCTCTTCCAGCGGATAGCCGATTATTTTGGAAAAACTTTCATTGGCAAAGCGTATTTTCCCATCCTGTATCACGAATATACCATCCTGAATGTTTTTGATTAACGAAACATGTTTCTCATCGCTTTCCTTAAGCTCAGCATTGGCTTTTTCAAGCACAATTTTCTGTTCTGTGATATGAATATTTTTCGCTTCAAGTATCTTTTTCGCTCTTTTGTTGGTGCGGGCCCGGGTATAAAATACGAAAAATAATGTTAAAATAAAAAGGCTTAAACTAGCGACAATATAAATAATATAACTTTGTGTTTTAATCTGTAACTCCTTTACCTTGCTTTCCTTCGTTATCATTTGAAGTTGCTGATCCTTGTTGCGTATTGAATATTTGGCCTCAAATTCAGCAATCTGATTCAGGCTTGCTTCGTTGTAAATCGAATCTTTTAATTCATTCGATAACCTTAAATATTCATAGCTTTTTTTATAATCCTTTTTTACCTCCCAGTATTTTGACAAACCTG
Source organism: uncultured Bacteroidales bacterium (assembly GCA_963705185.1). GTDB lineage: Bacteria > Bacteroidota > Bacteroidia > Bacteroidales > JAADJA01 > JAADJA01. The sequence goes on along the minus strand of CAVPJF010000036.1, from coordinate 32,222 downwards.
AATAAATATCCAATAAAAGCCTGTTAGCACCTAATATTCCTGGCTATTTCAGCTGCCCGTGTAAAATAATTTAAGGATTTTTCATAGTCCCTGAGCAGAAGGGTTACTTCACCAATATTCCTGATGGTATTGGCCTGAAGCCATAAATCTTCCTGCCCGAGCTCGATTTGAAGAGCAGCATCATAATATTCGAGAGCTTTTTTGTAATTCTTTTTATCGAAATAGGCTGTTCCAAGATTATTAAGGGAGGTTGCTTGTTTATCAAGGTTGTTGATCTTACCGCTTAATTGATAAGCCAGGTCAAAAAAGTACAATGCACTATCGGGATGAAGCAGATCAAGGTAAGCGCTTCCAATGCTATTATAAACATCAAGTACACCATCTTCATCATTTAATTCTGTGAAAATTTCAAGACTTTGATGAAAATAATAAAGCGCCTTTTTGTAATTCTTGATGTAATAATAAATGTTACCGATATTCAAAGATGCGTTGGCTATGCCGGATTTATCATTTTGTTTTTGCTGAAGTTCAAGCGATTTATGATAATATTCAATGGCCATATCATAGTCGCCCAGAACCTGGTAAATTAGCCCGATATTATTGGTAGCATTTGCAATTCCTTCTGTGTAGTTATTGAGTTCACTTAGTTCGAGCGACTTCAAATAATATTCCAGAGCAAGTTTATATTGTTCCAGGAAATAATACCCATTGGCTATGCGGTTTAGTGCTCTTGCCTTTTGAATGTCATTACCCTCTTCGGTTCCGATTTTGAGCGCAGCCTGCGCGTATTCAACGCTCTTCACTGGGATTTTTAGACCAATATTCTTTTGAAATTTTGAGGAGGAGTTCAAATTTCTCTGTCGATCCTTTCACATACTGAAGCTGGTTTTCCATGCTTTCAACTTGTCCAACTACAGGATTATTCAAACAGGATGAATGAGAAATATGAAAATAATATTTATGAGTTTAAAATTCTTCATCTTTAAATTATATACTTTCCTAGTATAACAAATTATTATTGATAATTCCTCTTGTAAATTGTTTTCGTTAAATTTATATTCAATGAAAACAATGAGATATTTACTGGTAACTAATATAAAATTAACCCAAAAATACGAATTCTATTGATAAAGGATTCCAGTAATCCCTGATTAAAACGGCGTAATATTCATGCGACTATGTGTATTGCCATTTTTAAAAACTGCAATAATTCGAAAATATGTATCCTGGTTTTAAATAGAAAATCCATTAATAAGCCCTTGCAAATACAACTCTTTGTTTTGAAGGATTCCCGGTATAAATACATTTACCATTTTCCAGTTTCCCATCTAAAGGAATGGTCCGAATAGTAGCTTTGGTTTCGTCTTTTATTTTTTCTTCAGTTTCAGTTGTTCCGTCCCAATGAGCCAGCACAAATCCACCTTTATTCTCAATTATATTTTTAAATTCATCCCATGTATCAACAGAAAAAGTATTGTTTTCTCTAAAGGCTAAAGCTTTATGATAAAGCTTCTTCTGAATTTGTTCCAGCAAATGTTCGATTTTACTTCCAATATCAGCTACCTGCAAAATTTCTTTTTCAAGTGTATCACGCCGGGCAACTTCCACAGTCTGGTTTTCAAGGTCTCTGGGTCCGATTGCAATTCTTACGGGAACGCCTTTGAATTCATATTCCGAAAATTTCCAACCTGGTTTAAAGGTGTCACGGTCATCATATTTTACCTTTATTCCTTTTGATTGCCAGGTTAGTCTTTATTTTTAACTGCATATTCCGATATTTCATTGAGCTGTTCAGGCTTTTTATAAATCGGAACAATAACTACCTGAATGGGAGCAAGTTTGGGCGGTAATACCAAACCCTGGTCATCAGAATGAGCCATGATCAATGCTCCCATCAAACGGGTTGAAACACCCCATGAGGTAGCCCAGACATGTTCCAGCTTATTTTCCTTCGAAAGGAATTTTACATCAAATGCCTTTGCAAAATTTTGTCCAAGAAAATGAGAAGTGCCGGCCTGCAGCGCTTTTCCATCCTGCATCAATGCTTCAATGCAATATGTGTCGATTGCACCTGCAAATCTTTCATTTGGTGATTTAGTGCCTTTTAAAACAGGCATAGCCATCCAATCCTCAGCGAAAGTTGCATAAATGTCAAGGATTTTTTTTGTTTCTTCGATAGCCTCTTCGCTGGTAGCATGTGCTGTATGTCCTTCCTGCCATAGAAATTCAGCCGTTCTGAGAAATAACCTTGTCCGCATTTCCCATCGAACCACATTTGCCCACTGATTAATCAAAAGCGGTAAATCACGATAAGACTGGATCCAATTCCTGTAAGTATCCCAAATAATTGTTTCGGAAGTTGGTCTGATAATTAATTCTTCTTCCAGTTTTGCATCTTCATCCACAACCACGCCTTTGCCATCCGGTGATTTTTTTAGCCGATAATGCGTTACAACAGCACATTCTTTGGCAAATCCTTCCACATGATCCGCTTCTTTACTAAAAAATGATTTGGGAATAAACAAAGGGAAATAAGCATTTACATGCCCTGTGTCCTTAAACATCTTGTCGAGGGTTGCTTGCATAATCTCCCAAATGGCATATCCATAAGGTTTAATGACCATGCATCCCCTTACTGCTGAATTCTCAGCCAAATCAGCTTTGATAACCAGGTCGTTATACCATTGTGCATAGTTTTCATTCCGGGTAGGAAAATCTTTTGCCATAATTGTTATTGTGGTATAGTGTTTGTATAAATTTGTATGTGTTTCTAAGATGCGCAAAAATAATTAAAAATTAATATAATTGGAGGATCTTAAAATGAAAACATTCATGCTTCTAACAGCCCTATCGGTCATCATCCTCGCCGGTTGTTCAACTTCAAAGTCGACAGCAGACTACGATGATGTTTATTCTACTACCAAAAAGAAAAGTGGAACCACTACTTCAGGGAATGACCAAACCCAGGTTACAAGTCCTGATTATTATGCAGGAAGGCGCTGAAAATATTTCCGGTAATAATCCTGAAGATTATGAAACAGGTGAAAATGTGGCCTATAGCGACGAACCTTACCTGACTACAACCGAAACGGTAACAACCCCGGAAGGCACCAATTATATTACAAATAACTATTATGAAGGTTATGCACCTGATGATTATTATGACTACTCCTATGCATCCAGTATAGACAGGTTTTACAGCCCTAATATGGGTTACAATTATTATGCTCCTTGTTATACAGGTTATTACTATGATCCCTGGTATTGGGATTCATTACTGGTACATGCCTTCGTTTTATTTTGGTTTTGGCTGGGGTTGGGGAAGCATGTATTGGGGTTATCCTTATTATTCCTATTATCCTTATAATGATTACTGGTATGGATATAATGAGGTATTGGATGGTTATTGGGATGGCTATTATGGCTATGGCTATAATGATTATTATTCGGGATATTATTACGGCCACAGGGAAAACAGAAGTGGTTCAAACAATTCAGGTACTGGAGTTAGCAAGGATAATCCCTCATCTGTTCAAAAAGTTACTCAGCCAAATTACTTGGAACGGACAACTCCACAATTAGCCGAAAACTATACACCTGATCGTCCTTCAACCAATTCAACTGATGGAGGTGCAAGACCAAGCACCAATTCGAAAAACAATCAAAATGTTCTTGTTGCAAATACTCAAAACAATAATCCTACACCCGGAAGGGATTCTGATCAAGATATCAGTGGTAGTAAGCAGGAACCTATTGGAAGAAACTCAACAAATACAGCTGGCGGAACAGGTTTAATTGCCAGCGAGAAAAATAATTCACAGAATGTAATACAGGATCAGAACAGGCAGTCTAATTCATCATCAAGATATACCTATAAAAAGCCTGCGGTAAATTCCAATGATACAAAAGGAGGATATAAGCCAGGTCAAAGCATTGAGAGCAATAATAGCTCAAGACCATCACAGAAATATTCGAAACCCAATGATCATTCCATCCTCAACCGGAAATGTAAACTCGGGTCAGCAGGGGACGACCTCAGGAAATCAAAACAGACAAACCTATTCAAGGCCTCAATCGAACAATACCAACAGTTACTCGAAGCCATCGGGTTATAACAGCAATAGCCAAAGGAGCAGTCAGCCTTCACGTTCTTCTTCCAATTCCTATTCACAACCTTCAAGGTCATCCAATAGCTATAGTCAGCCTTCAAGATCGAGTAGTTCAAAGAGCTATTCATCACCGTCGAATTCAGGTAGTAGCAGAAGCTATTCTTCTCCTTCCAGGTCGAGCAGCAGCGGATCATATTCGTCACCTTCCCGCTCAAGCAGCAGTTCTGGCGGTTCTTCATCAAGATCAAGTAGTGGCGGCGGTTCCAGTTCCGGTGGATCGAGCAGAGGTGGAAGAAAATAGTTCATCGAAGAATTATTTCAACCTTAACTTTTAATACATCTGGTATGAAAAAGATAGCTTTAATCTTACTTGTCCTTTGTAGTGTCATTGAAATTGTAAAATCGCAAAACGAGGTGGATGCCTTGCGATATTCCAGGACTACCTTCGGCGGCACAGCAAGATATATGGCAATGGGTGGGGCGTTTGGCGCATTGGGAGCTGATTTTTCAACGCTTAGTTCAAATCCTGCCGGCATCGGGTTATATAAAAAATCGGAATTTTCATTTACACCTTCCCTTTACTTCGGTAAAACCATTTCTGAATACAATGGATCTAAAGCGGATGACTCAAAAACGAATTTTAATGTCAGCAATGCGGGGATGATTTTTTCGACTCCACCCAATAACAGCGAAAGATCGATTTTGAAAAACATCCAGTTTGGTATTGGCCTTAACAGGATCAATAATTTTAATAACCGGATGCTGATGCAAGGTAACAATAATAAAAATTCAATTGTTGATACCTATGTTGATAATGCAAATGGAGTCAATTACCAGGATATTGAGGATGATCCTTATGGAGATTATGCATTTGATCTGAACCTTGCCTGGTATGATTATCTGATTGATACCCTTCAGGGTTCATCTGATCAATATCGGGGAGCCGTTACACCAGGAAAAAATAAATTTCAACGTAAAGAAATCAATTCGTGGGGTTCAATGAATGAATTGGTTTTTGCTTTTGGGGCTAATATTCACCGATCGGTTATATCTTGGTGGTGCATTTGCATTTCCATACATTCGGTATTTTGAAGAATCCGTTATACAGTGAGGAGGATAATAAAAACCTGATGAATGACTTTCGGAGAATGAATCTTTATCAGGATTTGCATACAAGTGGAACCGGGTTTAACATGAAATTTGGAGTCATTCTCAGGGCAACAGACTGGGTTAGGATTGGCGGAGCCATTCATTCACCTACCTGGTTTAACAACATGAGAGATTATTGGTATTCTACACTTTCAGCTGAGTATGACAATAATGATTATTTTCTAAAAAATTCACCCGAAGGTAATTATGATTATGAAATAGAGACTCCCTGGCGCGCCATGGGAAACATAGCCTTTATCATTGGTAAAGTGGCTCTCATCAGCGCCGATTATGAATACATTGATTATTCAAAGGCAGAGCTTAAGGGATATGACTATGGATTTTATAATGAAAATGCTGCTATCAAAAATAAATACGAAAAATCTCAAAATATCCGGGTTGGAGGTGAATATAAATTAGGCCAATTGGCTCTCAGAGCCGGATATTCATTTTACGGCAGTCCGTTTGTATCAGGAGTGAATGATGGCAAGAAAAACTACTATACCGGCGGACTTGGCTATCGGGATAAAAACTTTTTTGTTGATCTTGCTTATGTTTACTCCTCAAGCAAAGAAGATTATTACCTCTACAGATCAGAAAATGTTAGGTTGATCCAGTAAAAAACAAATACATAACAAATAATGTTCTTTTAACAATAGGATTGAGGTATTAAAAAAACGGCTGTCAATTATTGGCAGCCGTTTTAATTTCAATAAAGTTAATTATCAGGGAACTTTTGTCCCTTGCCCAAGATTAGGAACCCACACATTATTTTTATCCGGGTTATTCACTTGACCATTCAAATTGAAATCCCCGGCTTTATATCCTCTGGTTCCTGCCTGCGAATTGCCCAAACAGTTGTTTTATCAACCATGTTGATTGTTGCTTCAGGAGTTCCATCCCCGCCATACATTCCATACACTCCACCACCCAAATTCTTCTGACCATTCAGGTATGCCTGACCTGCACCCGTAGTGAAATCATATGTATAATAATTAATTCCTGATAGGATTAATGGTGAAGCAGACAGAACTCCAAGGTGATTTCTATGCCAGATGACCACATAAGGATTGTACTGGAAGACACCATTTACCTTGAGCGGGCTTACGCCGTCCAATCCTACAACCATACCATTGTTCATGACAAAAGCTGGCTGCATCGAAATCATGGTTGCCCTTGTTGCTGCAGCCGCAGAAGGTGCATCTCGGAATTCAACCAATACCCAGTCGGTAATATTTGTATTTGGTATTGCAGGTACTGATTCAGTACCGTTATAATACCAAACAGCCGTTGGATCAGCATTATAAGGCTGTCCTAATGGAAGTAACCAAGTGTATTAAGAGTTGTCGACATATTTGCGCCATGTAAGGTCCTTCAAGGAATACCCTGAGGTCAACATCTACATCACCTTCAATGGTTATCTGGTAATCTTCGACTTCTCCATCAGGTGCAAGTCCAGTATATGATAATCCTGCTACTGAACTGAATCGGTATCTTGCAAATGTCTTACCTACTTGCGCATTTGCAGGTACTCCTATAATAAAGCTATTTGTGCCGGCTGTTAGTGGCTGGTCAATAAAGATTTGTTCACCCGGATCACCCCAGAAACCATTGGCATCAAAATCAACCCATGCATTTAAAATTCCACTAACTGAAGCAGTAATATCAAGCCAAACTATTCCACCCGGAGTCCAGGGGGGTGAGAAGGGATTGAGGCTGACACCATCTTCATCATCCGTCCCATCATTATCATCACCCATGCATTCGGATCAGGCTGCCCATTGGGATCTGGATCAACGCCGCTCCCAGGAAAGTAACCCCGTCAAGAATATGACGTGCACCATCATTGATGAATAAGGTCGGATAATTCGGATCAGGAGTATCGCCATAATCCATTTGGTGGAGGATCGGCGAATCGATAACTTCATCTATGATACCGCTGAACGGCATATTACCTCCCCAGCCGCTGAGTCTCATTCCAATGCCAACATTTTGAGTTGTAGAAACCGGAGCATTGGTCCATGGAGCCTGACCTTCAAGTACCATCGACATATACATGCATAAATGAACCATCCCAGGATCCCATCACATGATGGAAAATATTATCTCTAAGCTCTGTAGTGCCAAAGACATCTGCATTACCAGCCGCACCGGAATAGACGAAAATCGTAATTGTCCGCTGTTAAAGTATAATGTGAATCCTTTGCTTCCTGCTGCATTGTACTCATATTTATCGACAATTGCATAATAATGCTGAGAACCATTGCATTTAATCCAGGCCTGGACTGAGAATGGACCTGTGATATCAAGGCTTGGAGAATTCTGTACATTGACGTAATCACTATTACCATTGAAGCTCAATGCGCTGTTTGAATAACCGGGTGTCCAGGTTGGACCAGTTATTGTCCCATCGTTATTGTAACTTGTGGCGTCATAAGCAATGGTTCCCGATTCTCGTCCAAATGCCAGATTGCAACCGGATTTCTGATAATGACTTCATAATCTTCCACTTCACCATCCGGTGCCGGGCCAATATATCCCAGGCCCAAAACAGTGCTGATCCTGAACCTTGCAAATGTTTTTCCAAGGTTTGCGTTTGGATCAGCAGTTAAAGTCAGCAAATTTGGTCCGATAGGTAAAGCAAAATCAGTAAATATCTGCTCCCCTGTATCATTAAAATCCCCATCGGCATTATAATCGATCCATCCCTGGAGTAATCCATTACCTTGTGAAGCAGTTACTTTAATATAGCTGGTTTGTCCGGGGAAAATACCTCCTACGAAGGCAACTCCATCTTCATCATCAAGTCATTATTGTCATCGCCGAGTGCCGTTGCATTGGGTTGTCCGTCTAATTCACCGTCAATGATGTTGCCCAGGAAGAGAGGTCCAATGATATGGCTTGGTCCGTTGCTTGAAATTATTGTCGGGTATGGACCATCTGGTAAGTCCCCGAAATCAAATTCTTCCACAAAATCTTCAGAGGTTATGGCAAATGCCATATCCGAATACTTATACGGCGGATTCGGATTCCATTGAATTGTCGACCATGGTAAAATACCCGGATCAATTTTATTAGCCGCACCACACAAGATGGGATAATAGGTTCGTTGTGCCTCCTGCCATCTCCAGATCACCTGGTTGTTATTATTGGGTCGTTGGAAAAAGCGCTGATATCCAGCCAATAACGATTACCTGCTATTTGATCGAAAGGAACCGGTAAAACATATTCATAAAGATAAATCGCCTTTCCATCCGGAGTGTACATGCCGGTAAATTGCTCTGTAATGCTGCTAAAAGGAACATTTACTCCCCATATTTCTGGATCCAAAGGCAGGCAGGTTCCTGATGGATCATCATTATGGATGCTCAGGTGGAAATGATTGATGCCGCTTCCGACAGCTTCATAATTTCCCCACCAGTGAATATCTGTTACCTGTCCGCCGCTGCAGAGCCAGTCGTCAGCAATGACAATGGACTCGTATGGGGGAACAATGGCATCATGAGCATGCAATCCTGATAAATTGGGATTTGGCAATTGCTGCCATTTGTAATCAGGATTTACCTCAATCAGCACTTCATAATCCTCAACTTCACCGTTTGATGCCAGTCCGGTATAGCTTAATGCAGGTTGATTACTGAACCTGAACCGTGCATAGGACAAACCGGACAAAGCATTAGCTGGAACGATGAAATTGAGGTCATGAGTTCCGAGAGTCAGATTAAAATCAATAAAAACATGTTCATTAACCTGTGTCCAGGTACCATCACCGTCATAATCGATCCAGAGATTTAGTAAACCACCCGTAGAGGCAGTAACAGAAATTAATGCCGGACTTCCTGCTAACAGAGGAGAATTAAAGACTACTCCGTCTTCATCATCATTCTCATCATTGTCGTCACCCAGGGCATTAGGATGGGGCTGCCCATCAGGATCGGGATCAATCGAAGAACCTAGGTAAGTAACACCATCTATTATGTGCCTTGCGCCATTGTTTACTGACATGGTTGGGTATGTCGGATCATTGGCATCACCATAATCTATTTCTTGCACTGTTGGGTTCTCAAGTTTGTTGAAATAGATGTCACCCTGAGAATCCGGCGATGCTAGTGTGAAAGTTACATAGGCATGTGTTTGATCCACAACAAGACCAAGATATTCACCCATCCATATACCTGAGGGTGTATTCGGTGATGGAGCACTGAAACTGCTTACCATTTGGTTTGCGTTGAAGCTATTGCCACCATCAGTACTTGTGGCCATATAAATCTCCCAGTTCAGGTCGGCCGGATCATTTCTCCGGTCGTACCAGGCTATATCGATGATGCCGTTTGGCTTAACGTCCATCCAGGGCAAAACCTGGTCGTTATTTGTACCGTCGTCATTTACCATGATTCCGGATGTCCAGGTGACTCCTCCATCAATAGATTTAATGAAGATAATATTCCCTTCATCTCCGCTGAGGGCTACTGCTGCAAAGACTATATATAGCTCCTGTGAATTAAAGGGAGAGGTATGTATAACCGGTGCCCCTTTGGCAAGTACATCTGTTCCGCCATTCAACCGAAAGGAGGTAATGGAATTGTCATGACCGTTAAGTCAGTAGTAAGCCAGGTTATTCCACCATCGGTTGAGACATCTAAATAAATAGTACCAGAACCTCCGGTCTGAACATTATAATCGAGCCAGCTTACATAGATAGTACCGTCAGGAGCAACTGCCGGGACCGGCATATTTGCCATATTACTTTGCAGGCCGTTAAGGATTACCTGCGGACTCCATGTTACTCCACCATCCGTGGAAACTGAAAAATAAATATCACTTTGTAACAGCGGATTATTCCAGCCACGATCCTTGATTTCGACAATATAAAGGTTGTTGTAAAACGGACTTGCCGGATTCACATCAGCAGTCATCTGGCATCGGTCGTTGAACCTGTAATTCGGATCCGGATTGCCGTGGGGCCATCAGTTGCAACAGCTACCGGTGCATTCCAGGTAATTCCACCATTGGTAGATTTATGCACAAATAAACCACTTGCCGGACCATTAGTCCAGTCATAATCCGTTGAAATATGTGCAACATATAGATTACCCAATGCATCGGCGGTGGCTGTCGGATCAAAAGCATCCAGGAAATTGCCCCCTCCATAAGGATCGGGAGGATAAGGCAACTGTGAGGGATTCCAGGTGTTTCCGCCATCGTTACTGTAACTTACCCCCAGACCAGGACCTCCCGGATAAGGATGATCGTTATAAGCCGCAAGAAGAACTGCCGGAATTCCAGGTTGAACTCCCTGCAACAAAGCCATCGATATTTCATTTTGAACCCACAACTGACTCGGGTCCGGATCAATCTGATTACCACTGGCACCTTGTGTTATGTTGACTGCGTAATCTTCCACCTCCCCGTCCGGCGCACTGCCGAAAAAGCCTAATCCCATAGCCATGCTATACCTGAAACGGGCGAATGTATTTCCAATTTGAGCTCCGGCAGGGACAGGAAATGTTATGGTGTTCAATCCGGGATTTAAAAGGAAATCAATGAGAACTTGTTCTCCGGGATCGTTCCAGGAATTGACCTGATTAAAATCGATCCAGGCACTAAGAAAACCTGTCTGAGAAGCAACAACATCAATAATTGCAGATTGACCGGGTATTAATGCAGACTTTAATGTTACGCCATCTTCATCATCATTGGGAGGTGGATAAATAATATCCAGGTCATCACCAAAAGCCTGTGGATCGGGCTGACCATCTTGTTCCCCATCTACCGAATTTCCAAGGTACATCCCAGGAATGATCATGTGATTGGCTCCCATATTGATGGAAAGGGTCGGATAAGGTCCATCCGGAGCATCACCCCAATCAATTTCTTCTTGTTCTTCTATAAAGACCCTATAATCCTCCACTTCACCATCAGGTGCTGTGCCGTAAAATAAAATGCCTCCGGTTGTACTGAATCGGAATCTTGCATAGGTATATCCAGAAAGCGCCGATGAAGGAACCACAAAACTTAGAATATTAGGACCAGGTAATAGTCCTAATTTTGAAAAATAAATTCTCCAGGATCAGACCATACATTAACTTTGTTGAAATCGATCCATGCGTTCAACATACCACCAGCTGAAACAGTGATCTGAAGTGTCGCCATTTGCCCGGGTACAAGAGCAGAAGTGAAAACGACTCCATCCTCATCATCAGAAATAATTGGATTAATATCATCTCCATCGGCAAGAAATGTTGGCTGACCATCAGATTCTGAATCGATCAGACTACCCATTCTAAGTCCTGTATTCACATGCCTAGCTCCGTTTGCAGCCAATAAAGTGGGGTAAGGTGCAGGAGCATCACCGAAATCATATGTCGTGCTTGGAAAATTCTGAATTGCTGCCTTAATGTTCGGTCTTGGACCAATATTTCCGGATGGACCATAAACCTGTGCCGTGCCATAGGTTGCCAGATGAGTTCTCATGTAAGAAGGAGTCGGTGGTGTAGAAGATACATTGGCAAGATAATATCCTTCGGCACAAGCCAGTGCTCCGGCAACAATCGGTGAAGCACTCGATGTACCGCTGAAACTTGATGTATAATAATAATTTACCCCTTCTGTAGAATAATAAGTACCATAGCCAGTTGTAAATACATTTTCTCCCCATCCTTGTAAGTCAAATCTTGGTCCGTAACTTCGGAAAATCGAAGTCTTCCTGTCTGTCTGTTATTTGTTGTTGCTCCGTCCGGCTCCAACTATAATGGCTCCGGAATTACCATACCATGTTAGAAGTCCTGTATCTGATTCCGGTTAATTATTTCCATTGCCTCCAGCTTCAATGACATGAATGCCCATTAGCAATTGCATTTGACAATGGCAGTATAGACGGCATTATTTGTTTGGTGCTTGCGGATCTGACATTCCCCACCATTCGATGGGAATATATTCTTCCTGACTTGGATGGGGATGGTAAATTTGAATAGTCCCATTGTTGCTCAAGCAGAATGATATCACCAGCTGAAAGACTATTTATAGCATAGGAAATAGCCCCTGCAACATTCCATAGTTCCTGACCAGTATAAGTACCACAGGTTTTTAAATTCGCCCCATAGCAAATACCAGTCGTTCCCCATCCGTTGTTGTCAGCTACCAGCTCACCTATAACAGCTGTACCATGATTATTATTGTTGAAAGGATCTGTTAATGGGATTTGGATTAATTTGAGAACCAACGGCTTTTGTAATATCCGCATGATTATAATTCCAGCTATATTCCAAATCGCAAACGGTTACACCTGCACCTGTGCCTCCAGTTTGTGTCCACGACCATAAGGCATCCACCCCTGAAGGATTATTTGATGCCGGATTAAGATAACCCTGTTGGGACTGAAAGCTTCCTGGCGGAGGTGATGGGGGATGCCATTGGTTTGGGAACCGGCATAGCCAGTTCAATACCCGGGAGAGACTTTAGTTCTGAACAAATTTTCCAGACATCTTTACCTTTAGGGATTTGAAGCCGGTAAATGTTGTTAAGGTTGTAAATATCCTGGCCGGTGTTTCTTTCTCCATTTATTTCCCAACTGTCAATTGTGGATTCTGGCACATCAGTGATCCTATGCCACTGATGCCATTCCAGTTCATTTAAAACCTGATCGGTTCCCTGCAATGCCTGAGTTGCCAGATCAATCAGGTTTCCGTTGCGCATTCTAACTTTTGATTCGCCTGTGAACATCACTTCTATCCAATCTTCTTCACAGGGATAGAGATTGATAGTTTGTGTCTGCTTGATTTTCCTTATTGGTTTTGTGAATAAACCGGAAAAATGATGGAAATCTGAAAGAAAAAACTCAAAAATGAAAGTATAAAAATCTTTTTCATAATATTTGGTTTTAATTGTTATGCTATTTTTAAAGATTTGATGACGATCAATAAGTAAGAAATAACCTGAAATTTTCAGGCTGCCAAATTACGAAAATAAAAGAGAAAAGTCAAGTTTTTTCTTTGATAATCAATTACATCAATATAAAATCGATGTATGTTTATTATTGCATAAAATAAGAATACTACGGAAAGTAGAAGAAGTGAAAAAGAAATGAATAGAAAAATTATTTATCTTTTATTCTGTTAAGGCCGGCTTTTGCCTTTTGGTTGATGCTGTTTTTGTATTCCTTATTTTCCATCGACTGCGCCAATTCATAATATTCAGCTGCTTTTTGGAAATCTCCCTTTTTTTCATAGATGATTCCAAGTTGCAGGGCAGCATTGGCTGCAAAATAGTAGGGGGATTCTGATCCATTCTCAATGGTTTTCATATAAAACGGTACAGCGGTTTCTGTTTTTCCCCATTCATGATAAATCCTGCCTATTCGATAGGAAAACTCAAGCGAATCTCTGGAGTTTTTTAAGAATCCGGTTGTCTTTGAACTGGTGATGGCCGCCAGAGCTTTTTCATAATAACCCCCATCGAACAGAAGGCGGGCTTTTAAAAGGTAAACATTCGGAACAGCTTTATTATTGGCTTCCCGTTCAGCCTGTATGTCGGCATCCACAACAGCATTGCCATATTGATTTACCTTCGCAATAAATTCGTGGTACTTATCCATATTTTCATTTACAAGGTAATACCATGCAATTTTCTGATAGGAATCTTTGATGTAATTGATCCCCTTAAAATTGATCGCATATTTAAATAGATATTTATAAGCATCACTGTCGAGCCTGTTCAACTTTGCTACGCCTGTTAAATAATCAAGAAAATAGAAAGGGAAATATTCATCTCCCATAGGCCGTGACAATAAAAGTTCAATGGCTTTATCGTTCAATCCATTGTCGGAGTATATACGGGAAATAGCATAGATTGCAAGTGGATTCCTGAGGCCGGAACTATCACTCTCAATAAGTTTGATATTATCAAGGGCTTTCTGTCGGTTGGTTGTAAGATTAATTTGGATGAAACTTAGGTAAAATAAGCACTCGGCTTTATAGTGAGCATATTCCTTTTGTGTAACTGCAGCATTTAATACTTTTAAAATTTCATTTACCCCCTGGTCAATGGTTCCCTCAACACCTACAAGTTTTTTTACCCAGTTATAATTATCCGGAACGGTACCTATCAATGTATGCATCATTCCAAGGTTGATCAGATTGGGAAGAAAATCAGGAAATTCTTCATTATTTTCTTCAAGCAAACGATAGGCTTTATTGATTTCAAGTGTAGCTGTTGTATATTCCTTAAACTTTGCCCTTGCAACTGACCATTGAAGATTAACCTGTGCCAGACAATACCTATAATATGGCGAACGTTGGTCTCCCTCTTTCAACCTGTCAATTATTTGATCTTTCAAATCATCATATTTGTCGAAGTCTTCTTCTTCTTCAGCAATGAAAACGGACAGGAAATAAATATAGTTTTCAAGCAGGTATGGGATATTATTTTCAGGATTAATGGTTTTTTCCTGATCGATTAATCTTTTTCCTTCCTTAAATTTAAGACTGATTATGGCTGAGTAAGCATTTACACAATTCGGATTAAAATCATACTTATATTGTCCAAAGCTAAAGTTGGAAATAAAAATCAGAATAAAAAATGTTCCTGTCTTGTACATTAATATTTTTTAATTCAATTCCGTAAAAATAAAAAAAGAGGGGAAATATAAAATAACCCCTCTTTCATACGAAGATTTTTATGATTAGTTTGCTTTGTTAACCAAATTCGAAATTTCCTCATCAACGATAATCCTACCGCAATATTCGCAAACAATAATTTTCTTGTGCATCCTGATGTCAAGTTGCGACTGAGGCGGGATCTTATTAAAACAACCTCCGCAGGCATCCCTTTCAATATGAACTACTGCCAGGCCGTTTCTTGCATTTACTCGAATTCGCTGGTAAGCATTTAGTAAGCGATCCTCAATAAATTTTTGGTTTTCAGTCGATTTTTTTATGAGTTCATTTTCGTCTTTCTGAGTGTCGGCAACAATATCATTCAATTCGGCTTTTTTTGCTGAAAGATCTTTCTTCCTTTCACTTAAAATTTCTTTAGACTTAGAGATCTCTTCCTTGATAGTATCCAGCTTAAATGTAAATTCTTTTATTCTCTTCTCACTAAGTTGAATTTCCAATGTCTGAAATTCTATTTCCTTGCTCAGCGAGTCGTATTCCCGGTTATTCCTGACATCGTTTTGCTGCTGCTCGTACTTTTTGATCATGGTTTCACTTTCCTTGATCGCTATCTTTTTCTCTGCAATCTGTTTCTTCATAGAATCTGTTTCTTCCTGGTAATTGCCAATTCTGGTTTCAAGCCCTGCAATTTCATCTTCAAGATCCTGCACTTCAAGAGGAAGTTCACCACGGACGATTCTGATTCTATCGACTTGCGAGTCAATTTGTTGAAGTGTATATAATGCAATGAGTTTTTGCTCAATGGTAATTTCTTCTTCTGATTTTTCAGGCGTTGCAATCACCGGTTTAGTTTTTTCTTCCGGTAATGGTTTTTTTGTTGCACTTGCTTTTATTTTTTTTGCCATAATTAATTGCCTTATAGATAATTAACTGAGTTTGTGTTTAATTCTGAAATAAGGACTGCAAAAGTAGGAAATTTATTTTTTAAAACATTATAAATTAATTCTTTTGCAAATTGTTCGCTTTCGTAATGTCCTATATCAGCAATTACTATTTTATTTTCTGCTTCGAAAAAATTATGGTACTTAACATCCCCTGTAATAAAAATATCAGCGTTAGCTTTTATTGCATCCTGAATCAGAAAACTTCCGGAACCGCCGCAGACAGCAACTTTTTTAATTTTTTTACCAGTGAGACCGGAATGCCTTATGCAACCAGTCTTAGTAATATTTTTAAGAAAATTTAAAAAGTCTGATTCATCTGTTTCATATTCCAGTTCGCCAATCATCCCTGCACCTTCACGGCTGGATTTATTTTCAAGCCTGTATATATCATAAGCTACTTCTTCATAAGGATGAGCGGAAAAGAGTGCTTTTAAAATTACTTTCCTCCAAAAAGACAGGGTAAATGGTCTCAATGCGAATTTCCTCTTCGTAATGAAGCTTTCCTTTTTCTCCAACAAATGGATTAGCTTTCTCTGAGCCTCTGAATGAACCTGTTCCCGGAGTATTGAAGCTGCAATTGTCGTAATTACCAATATTTCCAGCTCCGGCTTCAAATAATGCTTTCCGAACATTTTCGGCATGTTCAATTGGACAAAAGGTAACGAGTTTTCTCAGCATTTCCTTTTTTGGTGTAAGAATTTTCCTGTTTTTGAGCCCGAGTTTATCACATAATATCTCATTTACGCCTTTATCAGTATTATCCAGGTTTGTATGAAACGCGTATATTCCTATGTCATTTTTAATTGCTTTTTGGACCATGCGTTCGGTTGCATTTTTTCCGGTAATGCTTTTCAAACCGGAAAAAATCAAGGGATGGTGGGAGATAATCAGGTTGCATTTTTTCCGGATGGACTCTTCCATTATCTCCTCGGTGATATCCAACGTGATTAAAACTTTGTTGATCTCATCATCCGGATGGCCTAACAACAGGCCTGAATTATCATATGATTCCTGTAAAAACAACGGAGCAAATTCTTCCAGGGGCTTGACAATTTCTTTAATTTTCATGTTGCGATTATTTTTCTTTTTCAAAATTAATTTAAAGTTCAATGAATATTGAATTTGCAAATAAAAACTATTGTATTTTTAACGGGTGAATCTGATCCGTTTAATACTATTTCCTTTTAGCCTTATTTATGGCCTGATAACCTGGATAAGGAATAAATTATTTGATTGGGGAATTCTGCCTTCAAAATCCTTCGATATCCCGGTGATCTCGGTTGGAAACCTCTCCACTGGTGGTACAGGAAAAACGCCACACATTGAATACCTTATCAGGTTACTTGGTAAGGAATTCAAGATCGCTGTTTTGAGCCGGGGGTATAAGAGGAGGACAAAAGGATTCATAATTGCAGGAGACGAACTGCAGTCCTGATCAAATCGGTGATGAGCCATATCAGCTTTTTACTAAGTTTAAAAATGTTATAGTTGCGGTAGATGAAAAGAGGGAAAGGGGTATTTCAAACCTATTGAAACTTTCCCCGCATGCTGATATCGTTTTGCTTGATGATGCTTTTCAGCACCGGTATGTAAAACCAGGACTTTCCATTTTACTAACCGACTATCACAAAATATTCACCCATGATTATGTGCTTCCTTCCGGCTCATTACGGGAGTTTCGCTGGGGTGCAAAAAGAGCCGATATCATAGTGGTTACTAAAACATCCAAAGTCCTTTCCCCCATTACACGTCAAAGTATTAAGGAGGAAATTAAGCCAAAGACTTTTCAAAAACTTTTGTATTCCTATATCGATTATGGTCCGTTTCTTCCGATCAAAGGAATTGATTTTGTTCCGGATGGGCGAAAAAGGTATAATACTATTATGATTGTTGCAGGTATTGCAAATACCTACCCATTGGAATTTCATTTAAAGAATTTTTGTGATGAAATTAAATTGCTGAGATTCCCTGACCATCATGCCTACGATCAGAACGACATTGTCAAGATAATGGAAACGTATGATGGAATTATTACACAAAATAAAATAATTGTTACAACCGAAAAGGATTTAATGCGAATTTCGCGACCCGAATTTATAAATAATTTGCAGCATTACCCGGTTTGTTATGTGCAGATAGAAATCGTTTTTCATAAGGATGACAAACCGATATTTGATAAACACATTTTAGATTATGTTAGAGCAATTAAAGGAGACAGTTCAATACATTAAAAGCCGCACTGATTTTGAGCCTGAATTTGGAATTGTGCTGGGAACCGGATTGGGTGGCCTGGTTAATGAAATTCAAACCATAAATACCATAGCCTATAAGGATATTCCGAATTTTCCAGTCTCAACCGTAAAGGGACACGAAGGCAAATTAATTTTCGGCAAGCTGGGCGGTAAAAATGTAGTGGCCATGCAGGGCAGGTTTCACTATTACGAGGGATATACTATGAAGGAAGTTACATTTCCCATCCGTGTTATGAAATTTCTCGGAATTAAGTTACTGATCCTTTCAAATGCAGCAGGCGGCGTAAATCCGGATTATGAGATAGGTGACCTTATGATCATTAAGGATCATATTAATCTGATGGGGAACAATCCGTTGATTGGGAAAAATGATACAGGATTAGGACCTCGTTTCCCGGATATGAGCGATGCTTATGATAAAAAAATCATCAGGCATGCTACCAGGATCGCGCGGCAACACAACATTCATTTCCAGGTTGGGGTTTATGCCGCTGTTACTGGTCCTACTTTTGAAACGCCATCCGAATATAAATACATCCGAATTTTAGGCGCAGATGCGGTGGGTATGTCTACTGTTCCGGAAACGATCGCTGCGCGGCATATGGATTTACCTGTATTTGCAGTTTCGGTCATTTCCGATCTGGGTGTGGAAGGGAAAATAGTCGAAATCTCTCACGATGATGTGATTGATGCTGCAAGTCTGGTTGAACCAAAAATGACCCTGGTGATCAAGGAAATGATAGAGAATTTGGAATTTTAAGAAGATCGGTATTTTTATTCCTCAAATACTTTTTCTGCAAAATCTTCAGCCCATTTTACAACAATATCTCTTTCTGTCTTTGTAAGTCTGGCTTCTGCATGCATAATCGTATATATTTTCATCGGCATGTTTTCCTCGCTTACTTCCTCCCCAATTTTGTCCAGCGCTTTCAACTTGTCCTTCTTTGAAAGATCTCCCCATTTACTGAGATCAAGATGTTTCGCGGCCTTCCTTAATATCCCTGGATACCAGCCATGATGCTGGCGCAACATTTGAATACCATGGAAATTTCACTTACTGCGAATGACAATCGTAACAGGCATTTTTAAGAATAATCCCAACATCCTGAGGTAAATCTGCAACTTCAAACAGATCTTTTCCGGTTAAGGGTTGATTGTTAGGTTTCCCGTAAGGAATGAACTGGATAATAATAAATATTGCCGCCACGACCAGCAGCAATATTTTCAAAGTTTTTTCATTAGAGACGGCTATTTCATAAGTTCCTCAGATGTGGCTTCAGCCCATTCTTTAAGCTGTTCAGCTTCTTCGTTTGGTCAATTCTTTGTCAGGATATTTAGCCAGAAATTTCTCAGGTGGCATTTCATTTTTGCCAACTATTTCAGCAATACCATCCAGTTTGGCAACTAATTTTGCCTTTGAAAGATCAGGCAATTTGTCAATTAACAACTTTTCTTTGGCTTTGTCATTGGTCGATTCTGAATTATGACATCCAAAGCATGACTTGTCGAGAATGCTGTTGATTCCTTCAGGAATGATTAATTTATCTTCCGGAGCTGAATTTAAAGATGGTCCTGAATTAAATTTGGTGAATGCTGTGAGTAATACAAATGCAAAGCCGATTACCGGTAATAATACCAAAATTGAATAATTTACTTTTTTCATAATTATTAGTTGAATTATTAATAAGACATTTTATTTTAAACAAAGTTATAACAAAAATGAGTTGAATAGGTTTAATTTTTTCCTTTTAAGTTCTTTTCAAAAAATAGAATAGAAAATGATTATTTTTTCTTTGGGGTACTATTGAATTCATTTTGTGCAATTCAATCCGTAAAGTCCAGTATCACCACCCGCCACTTTTCTTTATCGATTTTATATTTTCGGGTTGTCAATGGAGTTAGCGCCACACCAAAAGCAATCATGCTTCCGCTGATGATAAGGGTTTCTTCGGGAACAATAGGATTGTCACTATTGATCAAGCCATTAATTGTACTGATGCCTAAATAAGCGATTCCGGAAAGCACGGTAAGATATTGCAGAAAATTATATCCCCATGGTTTCCTGTAAATTGCGGCAATATTTCCGATCGTAATTTCATTTGCATCGTCGATAATGATGCTACTGTCATAAATAATGCTTATTGTTCCGGAAATGAGGGTATCGTTGGAAATTGTTCTTAATTTAATTTTATCACCACTGTAGAACTTATAATTTTTAATTGTTCCCGGTCGCTCGACTATAAAAATATTTTGCGCCCCAAGGTTGAATCCTAAGGCAAACAGAATTAAAAATATCCAGCTTTTCTTAATCCTTTGCATACGATCTTTGGCTTGCCGAAATTAGTAAAAATCCTGATACTTCAAATTTTCAGGATGAATCAATCCTAAACTTCAAATTCAATCACACATACTTAAAACTTTTCATTGCTTATTTTTGCAGTTCGATTGGAAAATATGATCAAGCAAATTATTCTCTGTTTATGGGTTGGAATAATCCTGGGTTCATGTTCAAATGAAAAGGACCGGGGATCAGCATTTATTTCCGGGTCAGTTCCTGAATTATCGGATCAGTGGATATATCTCGAGGAGCTTGAAGTTAAAAGGCTGGTGATGATTGATTCAATAAAGGTAAATGAAAAAGGGAACTTTCAATTTTGAAATTCAACTGACTGAACCTGCATTTTACATCTTAAGGAGCACAAATGAAAACCGGCTTACTTTGTTGATTGACAAAAATGAAAAAGTTGAGATCTTTTGCAAAACAGAGTCATTTGATCAAGGATGCACCGTGACTGGTTCAACTGGTTCAGCATTGTTATTGGATTTTGAAAAATTCATGCTGATGCAAAAACAAAAAATTGATTCACTTGCTGAAGTTTTCTATGCCTTTGAGGGAACTCCGGATTTTCTCAATAAAAAGCTCGAACTGGATTCAGTTTATTCACATGTGATGGAGAATCAGAGAAAATATGTCATGAATTTTATTAATAAAAATCCGGGGTCTCTGGCATCGCTGCTGGTTATCAATCGAAAGTTGGGAACAAACAAGGTTATGGATGAAGATGAGGATTTCATTTATTTTCACAGGATTGATAGCGCTTTAAGTATTCTTTATCCAACCAATAAACATGTCATGGATCATCATAACCGGGTGGAGGAAATCCGTGGAAGAAAATTCGACCGGTTTACCGCTGATGAAAAACTTCAACCTGGTAAAACAGCCCCCAATATTGTGGTGAGGGATACAAGTAACAACCCTGTTGCCCTGAAAACATTAACAGGTAAAAAGGTGTTAATTTGTTTCTGGGCTGGCTGGAATGCTAAATCCAGGCAGGACAATCGGAAGCTTTTGGAATTGTATCCAAAATTAAGGCAAAACAATGTAGAAGTCTTCGGAGTTTCCCTGGATGAAAATGAAATTATCTGGAAAGGGGCTATTAAACTGGACCGCCTTCCGGGAATTCAGGGTTGCGATCTGAAAGGATTGAATTCGGATGTGATGAAGGATTATAATTTAACAGATCAGCTTCCTTATTATTATATCGTTGATGAAGAAAGAAAAATCTTATTTCGCGATAAGGACTTCAACAAAATAATCAACCGGTTGGAGGAGATATTTTAATAGATTTGCATAATTACTTTTACTATTGACAACACTAGCACCTTCTAAAAAGATTTATTTCATTTCCGATAGTCATTTCGGAGTACCCACACGTGAGAAAAGTCTCGAACGTGAACGTCTTTTTATCTTATGGCTGGACGAAGTGAAGAAGGACGCACAGGAAATATATATCATGGGCGACTTATTTGAATTCTGGTACGAATATAAAACCGTCATCCAGAAAGGCTATGTGCGTCTGCTCGGAAAGCTTGCGGAAATTACTGATTCAGGAATCCCGGTCTATTTTTTCAGGGGAAACCATGACGTTTGGGCTTTTGATTACTTGGCGAAGGAAATCAATATTAAAATTTTTCCTGATACACTGCTCAAAGAATTCAATAGCAAAACTTTCTTTCTTGGTCATGGCGATGGGCTGGGTAAAGGAGATAACGGCTATAAATTCATTAAGAAAGTATTTCGCAACAGCATTAACCAATGGCTTTTTCGCTGGCTTCATCCTGATGTTGGAACTGCAATGGGCTTGTTCTGGTCGAACCGGAGCAGAATTGCCAACGAAAATACCGGCCTTGAAAAAGTGAATCAGGCAGGGCTTGACAGGCTGACAGGGTATTGTAAGCAAATCCTTCAAAAAAATCCGGAGATTGACTATTTTATTTTTGGGCATATCCATCAGCCCAAAGTCATTGATTTGAATGGGAAAGCACGTTATTTCAGCATTGGCGACTGGATAAACTATTACTCATATCTGGTTTTTGATGGCGAAAAACTCGAACACAAATATTTTAAAAAATAACAATATGAAAATGAAACTGATTATCGCTTTGCTTGCTTTTTTCTTGATTGTGCAGGCATATTCTCAGCAACAGTCTAAATGTTCTCACACAACCTCCTTCGAAAAATCATGGATCAGCGATACACTTGATGCCCTTTCCTACACTATTCATCTAACATCTTTCGATTTTACAAATCATGAGATCACTGCACAAACAGAAGTAGAACTGGCTTCTAAAGTGGACAACCTCAATGAAATAAAACTGGAGCTGATGGACCTTACTGTGGATGATGTCCATATTGATGGAGTTTTAGTTCCGAATTTTCAGCACGAAGGTATGATCCTTTCTATTCCGCTTTCCAGTCCAATAAATACAGGAGATAATATTCTGGTTTCTGTTTCCTATCATGGTGAACCCTTCCACGAAGACTGGGGCGGATTTCACTGGTCGGGAAATTATGCATTTAATCTGGGTGTTGGTTTTGTCTCCATCCCTCATAATCTTGGTAAAACATGGTTTCCATGTATCGATGATTTTCGTGACCGGGCTTTATATACCGTTTTTGCAACGGTTCCGGCTGGAAAAGATGCAGTTTGCGGGGGATTACTTGAAGAGGTTGTGAATAACGGGAATGGGACTTATACCTATAAATGGGTGCTGGGGCAGACTATCCCGACTTATCTTGCTTCAGTTGCCATTGGTGATTACGCCAGGTGGACAGATACCTATAATGGAATAAACGGGGATGTTCCCATTGAAATCTGGGTGAGGCCTTCTGATTCCAATAACGTTAATGGTTCATTTCAAAACCTGCATGCCATTCTTGAACTCTATGAAGAGAAATTTGGCCCCTACAGGTTCGATCGGGTTGGTTATGTAAGCACAGCCATAGGTTTTATGGAACATGCAACCAACATTGCTTCTCCTCATGCAACCTTCAATGGAGGATTGGGTTATGAAACCTATATTGCACACGAATTGGCACATATGTGGTTTGGTGATAATGTTACCTGTGCCAGCGCCGAAGAAATGTGGATCAACGAAGGATGGGCGACTTTTATGGACGGATTATACCAGGAAAATTTATACAGCAGAGAACAATACCTTGAGTTCATGCGGAATAAACATAAAAACGTAATTCAGTTATGTCACACCACAAGCAATGGTTTTTTCCCATTGAATCAAATTCCTCAAACCCTTACTTATAATACATTAGCAGCTTATGACAGAGGGGCAATTATGGTTCACACCTTAAGGGGCTATCTTGGAGACGATATCTTTTTTGATGCGATGGCTGCATTCAATGAAGAATACAAATACAATTATGTTACATCAGAAAATATGCGGGACTTTATAACCAGCCACGCTGGAATTGATATGACCGGTTGGTTCGATAACTGGGTTTTTCATTCAGGTACACCTCATTTTTCCATTGATTCGTTTGCCATTTCCCCAAATGGTTCCGGCGCTGATGTTACAGTTTATCTGCGGCAAAGAAGACATGGTCCTGAATTCATCGGAAATGCCAATATTATTGAATTAAACTTTCTGGATAATAATTGGAATCAATTTGATCAGGAGGTTCAGTTTGATGGAGCCCTGGCAAATCCGGTTGTAACAGTACCTTTTGTGCCTTCAATGGTAACCATGGATTTGAATGAAAAGATGTGCGATGCTACAACCGATTATGCACTTACTGTAAAACAAACCGGGTTGATCAACTGTACCAATGCATTTTTTAAGCTCGATGTTCAAAGCATAACGGATTCAGCTTTTGTGCGGATTGAGCATAACTGGGTACCGCCTGATGGACTTGAGAACTCCGGTACAAGGACTCAATTTGTCACCTTATCGGTACTGGAAAATCGATGGAATTTTTCCCGTTGATTTTGTGGCAAAAGGTGGATTTAACTACAATAAAAATAACTATCTCGACAATGACCTTATCATCAATCAAAACGATTCCATTATCTTACTTTACCGGCAGGGAACGGCTGATGACTGGCAATATATTCCTTTACAAAAATTGGAACCTGGAGTTGGGACCATCTTTATGTCGAAAATTTACAAAAAGGAGAATACACCCTTGCCGTTTGTGATGATACTTTTGTTGGAATGAATGAGATCAGGAAGAATGATGGATCGGGTCTTCGTATTTTCCCTAATCCTTCCAACGGTAACTTTAATATTGATACCAGCCAGCCGGGTTACCTCAATTTCTTTGACATTTCCGGAAAACTACTGGCAACTTACCTTTTAGATGATCCATCAAAAACATTTACCTGGGAAACAAATCATTTGGATGAAGGTACCTTCCTGGTCGAATTCCAATCTTTAAATCACGAGACAATTGCGTCAGAAAAGCTGGTTCTGATTAAAAACTAATTATCTTCCTTTCCTATGCATCCTTACCTGATTCCTTTATCAGAGCTTTTTCAGAAGAACGCCAATCAAGAAATAGCCTTTTACATGAAGAAGTACATGAAAGGCCAGTATGAGTATTTTGGGATCAAATCTCCGGAGCGAAGGGAATTAAAGAAAGAGTTCCTTCAGAAGTATGGTTTACCTGGATCTGAAATCTTGCCAATTATTACTAAAGAATGCTGGGATCTTCCGCAGCGGGAATACCAGTATTTTATCATGGAAGTGCTTGAAAGGCTTGCTAAAAAAGCAGAAAAGGAACGAATTGATTTGTATGAATACATGATCCTGAATAAATCGTGGTGGGATACTGTTGATTATATCGCATCCAATTTGGTTGGTGTTCATTTTCAAAAATATCCTGACCTGATGTATCCTGTCACCGAAAAATGGATGAATTCGGGAAATATATGGCTGCAAAGAACCTCGCTTCTGTTCCAGTTGAAATATAAAAAGAAGACGGATGTTATGTTAATGACCAGCTATATCCAACAGCTGCAGGGGTCAAAGGAGTTTTTCATAAATAAAGCCATTGGCTGGATATTAAGAGAATATTCCAAAACTGATGGCGATTGGGTCAGGGGGTTTGTTAAAACACAATCTCTTGCTCCGCTGAGCAGGAGGGAAGCGATGAAATGGCTGGAAAGAAAAAACAACAAATAAAACAACATGCAGAATGAGACGTGAATTTCAAATTGAAAAAACCTTCATCTTCTTTTTTGCCATCACAGTAATTTCATTTATGTCATGTGATAACAGGACGGAATTTGAACAATATCAGAAATTCGAAAAACAGACCTGGCATCGGTTTAATATTATCAAATTTGAAGTGCCTGTAGTCGATACCAGGACCGCTTTCGATATTACACTTGTAATCCGTCATTTGCCTGAATTTAAAATAAAGGAATTGCCCGTCAATGCCACTTTTTACATGCCTTCCGGTGAAATACGCTCTGCCGAGCATATAATAAAATTTACAGATAAAGCAGGTGAAAGCCTTAGTGAATGTCTTGGTGACTTGTGCGACCTGTCGTTTATTTTGCGCGAGGGTTTTGTTTTTCCTGAAACTGGAACCGTAAGAGTGGAAATTGAAAATAAATGGCCCCGTCTTGAACTGCCGGGAATTTTGGAGGTGGGGCTGATTTTGCAGAAATCTCAAAAATGACCATTAAACCTTATTAGTGACACTAAAAATACTGTCAACTATTAAAGGAAATCATAAACACTTCGAAAGGATTAACTGTAACCCTCCCAATCATTCCTGAGAAACAGGAGTTCAGTTAACACTTCTTAAATCCATTTCAAAAAATTTCCTGGATTTTTATGATATCCGAATTGCTATTTTGTATATTTGCACAATAGCAGCATTACCATAATGATAAAAGTTAGTGAAATACCTTAACTATCTTATTATGAAAAAGCTTTTCCTTTTCGTCCACATTGTTGATTATTGTTCACTCCAATGTTTTTTCCCAGGGCTGCCTGCCCGAAGGCATAACCTTTACCACCCAGGAACAGATTGATAACTTCCAGACGAATTATCCGGGGTGTCGGAATTGAGGGTGATGTAAAAATTAACGGATTGGATATAACTAATCTGAATGGCCTAAGTGTAATAACTTCGGTTGACGGTTCGCTGACTATTCATTCCACTTCAATTATTGATCTTTCGGGCTTGAATTATCTTGTTTCAATCGGAACATCTTTTACAATTCAGAATAATACCTTACTTACAAGCCTTTCGGATTTGGATAATCTGGTGCAGGTCGGTGGTGATTGTTTTATAATAGCAAACCCGGTTTTATTCAGTCTGGCAGGACTTGAAGGTTTAGCCTCCATGCAAGGTGGTCTTACCATTGGATTTAATGACTCTCTTATTACTTTGTCGGGACTTGATAGTATCTCTTCCATTGAAGGAGAACTATCAATTACTTATAACTATTCACTGATTAATCTCTCCGGACTTGAAAATTTATCGTCTATTGGAGGAAACCTCACTATTGAATACAATTTAATGCTTGAGGATTTATTGGGTCTGGGATCATATAATATCGCTTGGTGGTGATTGCCTTATTGGTTCAAATATTATTCTGACAAGTTTATCAGGACTTGAAGGGTTGAACATACTTCATGGAGATCTTACTATTATGCATACTGATTCTCTTGCTAGTTTCTGGGTCTCGAAAACCTGACTGATATTGAAGGCTGGCTGTATATTTTATCTAACCAATCTCTGACCAATGTCAACAATTTGGCTGCTTTAACAACGGTTGGTGGATTTCTTCGAATCGAGAACAATTATACACTTTCCGACATATCAGGATTGTCAGGATTGAGTTCCCTTGGTGGTGATTGTATTATTAATTCAAACGCCAATTTAAATAGCTTATCAGGGCTTGAAGGACTGACTTCAATTAATGGTGATTTGTCGATTATTCTTAATAGCTCCCTGCCAAATCTTATTGGATTGGACAATATAACTTCAATTTCAGGAGAACTTAGAATATCGCTTAACAACTTTCCCGATTTGACCGGCTTGAATAATCTGACCGGTATTGGATCATTAGCTATCATACAACCCAATATTCTTTAACATTCACGCCCTTGATGGCATCACTTCGATACCAGGCAATGTGCAATTATCCCATAATAATTCATTGACAGATTTTACAGGATTAAATAATGTAACCACTATTGGCGGCGACCTTGTGGTTGAATTTAATGACCTCCTGACCAATCTCACCGGCCTTGAAGGACTCAATGTGATTGGAGGCAGTCTTTCGCTTATCAATCCCTCAATGTTACATTTCACAGGGCTGAACAATTTGGAAACGATTGGGGGAAGCCTTTCAATCCGTGAAAATGCTGCCTGAATGACTTGACAGGAATGGAAAATCTGACAACCGTAGGTGCAAATTTGTCCTTTTATGGCAATGCTATTTTAAGTAATTTAACCGGGCTTAATTCTCTTGCATCGGTTGGAGGTAATCTTGAAATTGGGAACTAGTCAGGTGGAAATCCATTGCTGTATGACCTGACTGGTCTTAACTCCCTTACTTCTGTAGGTGGGATCCTGTATATCTGGCAAAATAATACACTTACAAGTTTAAACGGTCTGGACAATCTCAACTATATTGGAGGAGGGATGTCAATCGGATATTCCTATACCAGTGAATCAGGAAATCCGGCATTGACAAACATATCAAGCCTTTATTCACTTCAGACCGTAATCGGGGAGATTAATATTTCATACAATAATTCTCTTACCAGCCTTTCGGGATTGGATAACATCGATGCCGGTTCTGTTAGCAGCCTGAGAATATGGTCAAATGAATCATTATCCGAATGCGATGTGCAAGGTGTATGTGAGTACATAGCGGATCCGGGTGGCTTCTTGTTAATCGGCCTTAATGCAATGGGATGCTACTATCTGCCTCAGGTTCAGGAAGCCTGCCTTACCAGAGTCAATGAATTCAGTGGAGGGGAAGAAATCGGCCTTTTTCCCAACCCTACCTCCACCTTCATCACCATCACCACCCCGCAGGGCCAGTTCGTCGAAGTGGTCATCATTTACAACCACCTCGGGCAAAAGGTTCTCACCGAAAAACCAGTGAACAACAATATAGATATTTCGGGAATGCAACCGGGAATTTACATATTGGAAGTGGTCACAAAAACAGAAAGGTACATGACGAAACTAATCAGGAATTAGTGATATTTGAATCGTATGGCGAATAAATTATTTATTATCGCAATTATACTGGCCGTTGTTAGATTTTCCGGATTTTCGCAAGGCTGCCTTCCCGAAGGGATTACCTTTAATACTCAGGCACAGATTGACAGTTTTCCGTGGATTTCCCCGGATGCAACGAAATTGAAGGGGATATGACCATCAATGCACCGGACATCACCAATCTGAATGGGCTGAGTGTCCTGACGTCAGTTGGCGGAAATGTGGACATTCTGAATACATCCCTCGCAGCCTTCCATTTGGATAATCTTATCACAATTTCAGGAGGGTTTCAGGTATCCTTGAACAGTATTCCTTCCCAGTTTCTGCGGTTTTCAAAGTTTAAATTCCATTGGTTCGTGGTTGTATATTGCCGAAAATCCGCAACTCACAGACATATCCGCACTGGCTTCTTTCACCGATATTCAATTTCCGGTTAGTTTCATCAATAATGCTGCACTTCCTGATTTGTCCGGTCTCAACAATTTACATTCAGCATCAGGACTGATCCGGATCGAGGGCAACGATCATCTTACCAGTCTTACAGGACTTGAAAACCTGACCAACGCAACCGGAGGACTTAGAATCCAGGCCAATCCGGCACTGACAAGTATTGAGGCGCTTCAAAATCTGACGCTGACCGGTGGCTTAATCATCGGAAGTAATGCATCCCTTCAGAGTCTTTCAGGTCTTGATAATTTGCTGACGATTGACGGAGATTTTCTTTTTGGCGGAAACGACCTCATTGATTCCTTTGCCGGACTCGAAAATTTAACCTCCTGTACCGGTGATTTTACGATTGCCGCTTCATTCGTACCAAATTTATCCGGGTTTGAAAATTTAGAATTGATCGGTGGTCAGTTTTATATTTTTAACAATACATTCATTACTTATCTATCAGGTGTAAGTAATCTCAATTCAGTCGGATCACTATTTATCAGTCAGAATGAAAACCTCGAAAGCCTAAATGGTTTGGATAATCTGATTTCAGTCGGTTCATCCATATACATTGTAAATCATAACAGTTCGCTGACTGATATTTCGGCACTATCAGGTGTTATTTCAAGTCCGACGGTTGTTTTGATCACTTCGAATGAAAGCCTTGCAAGTCTGTCTGGTCTCGAAAACATTGACCCGTCATCCCTGACTAATTTGAAAATAACGGACAACGAGAAATTATCCGAATGCGACATTCAAAGTGTTTGCAGCTATCTTGCGGATTCCTCCGGATCCGTCGAAATCGATGATAACGCCTCCGGCTGCAACAGCCCGGAAGAAGTAGAAGAACATTGTCTCACCTCACTGAAAGAAAACCCAACTACTGAACTACCGCTCCTCTCCCCCAATCCTGCCTCCTCCTTCATCACTATCACCACCCCGCAGGGCGAGCCAATCGAAGAAGTCATCATTTACAACCACCTCGGGCAAAAGGTTCTTTCCGCAAAACCGGTAAACAATATGATAGATGTTTCAAATCTGAAGTCCGGGATTTATTTTTATAGATTTGGAAGCAAAAGATTGGAGGGGGAGGACAAAACTCATAAAACAGTAATCCTTAAAACAACCTTAATTATGAAAAAGCTTTTCCTTTTCGCCGCATTGTTGATTGTAATTCACTCCTGTGTCTTTTCCCAGGGCTGCCTGCCCGAAGGGATTATCTTTACCACCCAGGAAGAAATTGATAATTTCCAGGCAAATTATCCGGGGTGTACGGAGATTGAGGGGGATGTTAAAATAAATTTTGGATTAGATATTACTAATTTAAGTGGTTTATCTCCGATATACTCTATTGGAGACAGTCTTTGTATTTTTTTAAATCCTTTTCTTAGCAGCTTATCTGGACTGGAGAGCCTGACTTCAATCGGCGGAAGTTTAATTATTGGCAATGATTGGGGAGGAAAACGGAGATCAATTCCATTGCTTCTATACATAATCTTTCTTATATTGGAGGAGGAATAAATATACGGGGAAATCCACTCCTGACCAGCCTGGAAGGATTGGAAAATATTAATTCTATCCCAGGTTCACTATCAATATCACTAAATGAAAATCTGTTTGATTTAAATGGTCTTAACAACCTTGAAGAAGTAGCAGGGGATGTTATTATCCAACATTCAAAATTTACCGATTTCAATGGAATGGATAATTTAAATTTGATCGGACATGATTTTATCCTCTATTCAAATGATTCACTTCTGAATTTTAACGGATTAAATAATTTAACCACTATTGACGGCGAAGTAACTATAGATGGAAATCAATCCCTTGTAAATTTTTCAGGATTGGAGGGTTTATCTTTTGTAGGGAGTGATTTTTATATTAATGATAATGTGAGCTTTCAGGATTTCAGCGGACTATCCAACCTTGATTCCATTGGTGGATATTTAAATATTTTCAGCAATCCGATCTTAAGCACTTGTAATGGACTAAATAGTCTTGTAAAAATTGGCTCTTTTTTCTAAGAATTCATGATAATCCTTTATTAATCAGCTTGACAATCGCTTGGATCCATGACGTTGGTTGATGGATTTACAATTTCCTTCAATAATTCACTGACAACTCTTACAGGTCTTGATAATATAAATGCAGATTCTCTCCTTTACTTTGAAATTGTCTATAACGACCAGTTGTCAGTTTGTGATATACAAAGCGTTTGCAATTATATAATAATGCCTAATGTAGATTTTGCGATCATCGACAACGCCCCCGGCTGCAACAGCCCCGAAGAAGTAGAAGAACACTGCCTCACCATACTGAAAAAAAACCCGACTGCTGAACTACCACTCCTCTCCCCCAATCCCGCCACCTCCTTCATCACCATCACCACCCCGCAGAACCAGCCCGTCGAATACGTCATCATCTACAACCACTTTGGGCAAAAAGTTCTCACTGCAAAGCCGGTGAACAATACGTTAGATATTTCAACGCTAAAGCCAGGGTTTTTCTATATAGAAGTTCCCGGAAAGGAATGGAGAGGGAGGAATAAATTTATTAAACAATAAACCTAAAACAGTCTTAATATGAAAAAGCTATTATTTTTAATTGCATTGGTAGCCCTCAGCAGCAGCATTGTTTTCTCCCAGGGCTGCCTGCCGGAAAAGGCATTACTTTTACAACCCAGGAACACAATTGATAATTTCCAAATCAATTATCCAGGGTGCACGGAGATTGAGGGGGATGTGATAATTTCAGGAAATGGTATATCCAACCTCAACGGTTTAAGTGTATTGAATTCTATTGGTGGAAATCTCATGATAACTGATAATTCTATCCTGTCAAGTTTCAGCGGGTTAGAGAATGTAACAATTATTGGAGGTTATCTTTACATTGTATTTAATAGTAACATGATCAATTTTATCGGACTTAATAACCTAACATTCGTTGAAGTCATTTAAAGATAGATAATGCGAATCATCTGAACAGTCTGACTGGATTGGAAAATTTGTCCACCATTGGAGGTGACTTTATGCTTGATTGTTGGACAAACAATGTTCTGACAAGTTTAGCTGGCCTGGAGAATTTAACATCAATCGGTGGTAATTTAACAATTAAGAATTTTGATGCATTAACCGGTCTAAATGGATTGGAAAATTTAACAGTCTTGGACGGTA
>CAVPJF010000035.1:0-169697 GCA_963705185.1 uncultured Bacteroidales bacterium | reverse complement strand
ACATAACTGGTTTAAGTCCTAATCTCACCTATTATGTAAGAGCATATGCAACTAATAGCGCGGGCACTGCCTATGGAAACCAAATTTATTTTTCTGCTATGGGGATCCCGTGTCCAGATGGTGCAACTGTAATATACGAAAACCAGACTTATAACACACTGCTAATGGGCAATCAATGCTGGTTGAAAGAAAATTTAAATATTGGTAGCATGATCCCAGGAAGCAATAATCAGACAAACAATGGTATTATTGAAAAATTCTGTTACGATAATAATTCCCAAAACTGCATTACTTATGGCGGTTTGTACCAATGGAATGAGATGATGCAATATTCAAATCAGCAAGGAATTCAGGCCATATGTCCTCCTGATTGGAGAATTCCAACCTATGCTGATTGGGCTTCCCTGAGGGAATACTTAGGTGGGTATCTAATTGCTGGCGGACAAATGAAATCGACAGGAACACTTGAAACGGGTACCGGTTTATGGCTTGACCCGAACACTGGAGCAACTAACAGTAGTGGTTTTACAGCTCTTCCGGATGGTGCACGTTCTTCAAGTGGAATGTTCGGCAATATTAATTTTAGTTCATTTTTTTGGTCATCTACCGAGAGTAGTCAACCCAATGCTATTTCCCAAGTACTCAATACTACGACAGAAAGTGATGTTCCCGGCAATCCGGATAAAAATTATGGATTTAATGTCCGTTGCATGAAAGGAGACCCTTCCATTGCAAATATTCCTTTTGTTATAACAACTGAAGTTTCAAATATTACACCGACTTCTGCAGTCAGCGGTGGAAACGTAACAGATGATGGAGGGGCATATGTTACCGTCAAAGGGGTGTGCTGGAACACTACAGGCAATCCTACAATCGATGATCAGTATACCATTGATGGCATAAGCCTGGGTGGATTTTTAAGTGTACTTAATGAGTTAAGCGCAAATACAACCTATTATCTGAGGGCTTACGCAACCAATAATATAGGTACAGCTTATGGTAACCAATTGGAATTTACAACTCAAAGTGGAGGTGGCGGTGGTGAGCCCTGTCCGGGAATTCCCTCAGTCACTTACGAGGGACAGGTTTATAATACAGTTCAGATAGGTAATCAATGCTGGCTCAAAGAAAATCTAAATGTTGGAGTCATGGTTGACGGTTCTGTTGCGCAAACAAACAATGTAATAATCGAAAAATATTGTTTCGCTAACCTTGCGATAAATTGTGATGAATATGGTGCTCTTTACCAATGGAACGAAATGATGAGTTACAGTTATACTCCTGGAACACAAGGGATTTGTCCGCAGGGATGGCATATACCTACTGATTCTGAATGGTGTACTGTTACTCAGTTTGTTGATCCAACGGTGGATTGTAATACAATAAATTGGAGTGGGTTTGATGTTGGGATTAAAATGAAATCAACATATGGATGGAATCCTCAAGGAAACGAGACCAATGCTTCAGGTTTTACAGCTTTGCCCGGCGGGTTAAACGACAACGGTTTCTTTATTGGATCTACTGTTTATAACTATTTGTGGTCTTCAAGCGAATCTAATGCCAGTAAATCATTTACAAGGACACTGCGTTCAAATTATGATAATATTTACCGCGATAATATGCTGAAAGCGTACGGTTTATCAGTACGTTGTATAAAGGACTGAAAAGGATTTCTACTTAACCGGATTATTTTCGTGAAACGTCCTTAGCCGGTTTTCGAGTATCGGAAACTGATCGCGCTGAATGAGGGAAACACAAGCCCTGATCCCTTCCAGCCTTTCACTGCCGGTAATTTCGAGAGATATGGCGCTTATTCCATAGGAGAGTAGTTCCTTTAGCAGTTCATCACCGGTAAAACCCGGGTAGGAGAAGGTAAAGTAAAATCCGTCGGCAATGGGATTTTCCTCATCCTTATCATAAACTATCTTAAACCCGTTTTCAATAAACATTTTTTTCAACACCTTAGCTCTTGCACCATATTCTTTAACTACTTCTATAAAATTGTAAGTGCCGTCATTCACAGCTTTGAGAATTGCAGCAAGTGCATACTGCGGCGTATGGGCTGTTCCTGAACTGATGGCATAAACCGACCCGAAAATCATTGCCTTTCCCACCTGATCGAATGCATAAAACCTCTTCAGGTCTGGAGCAATGGTGTTGTAAACTTTATTTGAAATAGCCATCATCCCCACTCGTTGGCCAGCATAACTAAAAGCTTTGGAACTTGAAATAAGCAGAATGTAATTGTCGCTATAATGAGCCACAGAAGGCTGATAAGGTGGCTGTCCGGGTTTGGAATAATCTTTTCGGAAATCCATTCCAAAGTATGCCAGGTCTTCTAAAACGATGACATTATATTTATCAGCTAGTTCGGCGATGATTTTCAATTCTTTTTCGGTAAAACAAATCCAGGAAGGATTGTTGGGATTGGAATACAGGATAGACGAAATCTTTCCGGTTGACATGTACGATTCCATCTTATCCCTGAGTTTATCACCACGGTAATTGTAAACATCAAAAGCATAATGCTTTTGTCCGAGGATCCGGCATTGCTGCTTATGAACCGGGAATCCCGGATCAAGGAAAAGGGTTCCGTCACGATCGGCATACATACGGTTGATAGTGAGGAATGATGCAAAGGCACCCATCATAGAGCCCACAGTAGGTAAACAACCTTCCTCACTTACATCAATATTAAGGAACAGTTTACAAAACCGGGATATTTCTTTTTTCAACTGAGGAATACCGTAAATATCCGGGTAGATGGCTGCAACCCCGGCATTCAGAGCAGCAATTTCAGCGTCAATTGCAATTCGTGAAGGAGGCAATCCGGGGATTCCCATTTCCATCCTGATGAACTTTTCACCGGAATCAGCTTCAATTCCATCAATGAGTCTTTTTATTTCCCTGATGGATGCACGTCCAACGTTAACGATTCCGCTTTGGTCCAACCTTTTATTTACAATTTCTGAATTGATGGGGGTATTTTTCATGTGCCAATATTTAATTTTTACCGTTGTCAAATATATAACTTTTGCATTGAAAACAAGAAAGCGGAAAAATATTTATTCTTTCGTGATCCAATGAATAATGATTGGGAATAAATCCTTTTATTTGACGATTATATTTTAAATTTGTCGGATCATACTTCATTTCAATGAAATTCTGGAAAAGCTGCATTTTTTTCATCCTTGTGCCGGCATTCTCATTCAGTCAAACTTCAGCACAGGATATGACCAAAGAAAAGAACAGTTATGCCTTCGGACAGATTTATACAGCTTTCCGTTATGGTTTTAAGGACACCTATAAACCGCAGGCGGCATTTGAATTCAACCAGGGTATTTTAGGATATTTCAACCAGATTTCGGAAAAAGTCAGCGGGAAGATCATGCTTGATGTTACCAGGACGACAAATATTTTGAGCATTACCGACAGTGCGGGGAATCCTATGACCTACGATTATTTTGAAGGAAGTAAATATACCGCTTACCTGAAGATGGCAGAAATAAAGTGGGATATCAGTGAATATTTTTCTTTACGTGTCGGAGAATTATTGAACACCCAGTATCTTACATTTCAGGATAAATTCTGGGGATATCGTTATGTTGATGTAACGTACCAGGAAAAATTCAGACTGGGTATGCCGGCTGATTTTGGGATTCAATTTGATTATAAATACAAGGATAAACTGCTTAACCAGTTTTCAGTTGTTAATGGCGAGGGACCTTTCCGTTACCAGGATAATAACAGTAAGTTCATTTATTCAAACAATATTCAATATTATCCTACTGAACGTATTACCTTAAAGCTTTACCTTGATTATGGCCCTTCGCCTGATACCGGCGCCGGTAAAAATGCTAAATCAGTAATTACAGGATTTGCTGGTTATAAAACTGAAAAATTCAGGGTAGGAGGGGAGTATACCTATATTTATAACTACGGATTTAATAATAACACAGATTATTATGGTTTTTCGATCTATGGCTCTGTCGTAATCAATAAATATTTCAAGGCACTTGGGCGATACGACCACTTAAATTTGAAGATCCCTGAAGAAAAGACAAAATTGGATTATTATATTGTTGGATTCCAGTATGAACCGGTGACCGCTTTTACCACTTCTATTAATTTCCGGTATTACTCAGTCGAATCTCTGCCATTTATATATGCCAGCTTCGGATTAAAATTTTAACTCTGGACTTCGAACTCCGAACTGCTACTGAACTTCGAACTACACATGTTTGTAACACCTCACCCAGTCAATATCCATTGAAGCCGGCAATCCAAGGTTATCAGTCTTGCCTGTTATGCCGCAACTGAAGACAAGGTACATTTCTTCCTGCGGAACTCCTTTGGTTTGTTCATTTACTGTCACGCCGTTTATTTTCCAGGTGAGTTTATCTTTAGTCCAATCAAGGGAGTAAATAAAGAAATCCTGGGTCACATCAAGTCCGGAAAACTCTGCGGTTTTCTTTTCGGGGGCTTTTTTAGCTGTGATATTTCCGTAAAGATTAGCCATATCAACCTTTGATTTCTTCCCGGCAACCTTTAATATGTCCACATGTGGCAGGTTCATTTGTGAAGCCATCCAGAAATGGTAATCGACAGGTTTGGTATAGTTGATCTTTAATTTTGCTTCGATCTTTCCGAATTTCTGTTTGTGCAATCCAGCCGTACTGATAAGTCCCGTAGTATAAGTGAAGTCCTGCGGAATAAATCCGAAGGGCGGTTTCCACATTTTGCCTTTTGTTTTTTCGTTCCGGGTTACAATTTTTACATGGCTGTTTCCATACTCAAGATTTTTCCCGTCGGTGGGAAAGGCTTTGTCCGTTTCGAAAGCATAAGCATCATTGATCAGCTTATCTCCCCAAAAATAACGCGTCATCCATTTTTTACGATCCAGTTGCTTATCTGTAAAATCATCTTCAAAAATCACTTCCCATTTTTTCAGCACATTGAATTTATCCGAATCCTTAAGACCAAGGTACCACTTGTATTTCTTGGAGTTTTTAAATGCTTCGTATTTGCTTTTCTTTTCCTTTTCGGCAGTATCTTTTTCTTCAATGGATTTAAGCAGGGTCTTATGATCATCCGATTGGAGGTATTTTTCTAAAGCGAGATAATCTGACAATTCTTTTGATTTGTCAAATGCCTGAAAACTTTTATATTTTGGTGAATTCTGGAAATGATAGAAATCTTTTATCCTTCTTGATTTCTTCTTTTGAAGGTAATCATTGAACTGACTGGTGAGCCCGGCAATATTTTTAGTTACTGAGGCCAGTTTGTCTTTATGAGCGGCAGAATTTATATATTGCTCCAGTTCATTATACTTTTTTAGTTCTCCTGATTTTTCAAAGGACAAATAATTTTTATAGGCTGCCGATTCCTTGAATTTAAAGTACAATTTTATAGATCTGGATTTTTTTAACTGCTGTAATTCCTGAATCTTTTTGTTTTCCGGTGAAACATTGAATTGTTTGGGATCGACAGCGCTTTTTTGTTTCTGAAATTCTTTGGAGTTGATCAGCGTCTCAAGATCAAAATATTTTTTCAAATCCGCTGAACCGGAAATGGTATTGAATTCTTTCAGTTTTTGACTCCCTGCGAATTTAAAGTAAGTTTTGAACGCTTTGGACTTCTTCATTCCATTGAATTCCTGAACCTTCTTATCCTCTGCTGATTTTTGGTTTTCAAAGTTTTTCTTTTCTTCTTCAAATTTCTTTGAAGTGACAATCTTCTCCAGTTCCTCATAATCCTTTAATTCTTTCGAGTCAAGGAATGCATTGTAATCTTTGAGTTTAGGCGATGCTTTGAACTTGAAATAATCCTTAAATGATTTTGACTTTTTCCGGGTTTCAAAAAGCTTGATTTTATCCTGCTCCTTTTTCCTGTCGGCATCGATGGATGATCTCAAACTCTGACATTCCTTCGATTCGAGGTATTTACCAAGGGCTAAAAAATCTTTTAATTCCGTTGAATTCGCAAACTCATTCAAATCGTTGAATTCTTTTATAAGATTGGCTCTGTCAGCTTCTATCTTTGATGTTTTGGGAATGCTGCTGAACTTTGAAAAAATAAAATACTTGCTTCCAAATGCAATGTTTGCCATAATTATTTGCTTAAATATTTTTCTTAGACGAAGTCACAAAAGTAAAGGTTTCCGATTAATTACTTTTCCGGATATTAATTCTTGCATCGACTGTGACAATTTTTTCACCCAAACCAAGCAACGGATTTAAATCCATTTCTGCTATTTCGGGTGCCGCTGTTACCAACGCCGAAACACGTGTAATTATTTCGGCATAAGTTTCAATGTTGATTCCTTTTTGCCCTCTCACACCTTCAAGGATTTTTTTTCCTTTGAGCCTTGATAACATATCCAGTGCTTCTTCTTTGCTCACCGGTGCAAGCGCTGATTGGACATCCTTCAGTACCTCGATAAAAATTCCGCCAAGGCCGCAAACGACCAGGTGACCAAATTTTTCCTCCCGTTTCACTCCGATAAACAATTCTATCCCTGAAAGCATGGGTTGAAGTAAAATTCCTTTCGTTTCGGGTATTTTCATCATCCGGGTAAATTCATCTTTTAGCTTTGATTCGTTATCAATATTCAGTACAACACCTCCTACATCCGATTTGTGAAGCGGTCCCACTACCTTCATCACCAGCGGATAATGTAATTTTTTTACAGCATTTAGTGCATCGTTAAGGTTTGTTACCACTGCTTCACCTGCTCTTGGAATATAAGCGGCATCCAGTAATTCCTGGATTTCTTCTGGAGCTAGATATCCTTCCTTTGCGCCATCCACTATTTTCCTGATTTTAGCCACATCCACTTCGGGCTGATCAATCACTTCAGGTTGCGGTGGGGGTGTATGATAAACCTTTGCCAACGCCGTTCCCAACAAAACTTCGTCAGGGAAATTAACTCCTTCCTTTGGCCAAAAACTCTGCCACCTCATTCTTTGGCTGTAACGATGGAAGGCAAAACCGGAAAGATGGGTTTTGTCGAAGTTTTCATCTTCTCATCCAGCAAATTGTAAACCTCATTGATAGGAACAAGACCTGGTGTGCCAAATATAACCACCATGGCATCGATATGATCGAATTTTTCATTGACATAATCAATAATAATTCCCAAGTTGCTCGGCAGTTCCGGTTGCCAGGAAATCAATCGGATTGGCAACGGATGAGCCCGGGAATAATTTGCGATTTAAGTTCATCAGCATATTTTCCTGTGATCGGCGGGACATTCATGCCACCATTGGATAACGCATCCGTAAGCATTACTGCTGGTCCTCCTGCATGTGTAATGATTGCAATATTTTTCCCTTTTAATTCCGGGTGAAGAAATACCGATGCCACTGCCACCAATTCTTCACGGATATAGCACCTGATTATTCCCGCCTTTCTGAATAAAGCATCCACAGCAACATCAGGAGTAGCTAAAGCGCCGGTATGGGAAGAAGCCGCCCGGATGCCAGCCTCAGAACTTCCTGCTTTGATCGCTGCTATTTTACATCCTTTCCTGATAAGTGAACTGGCGTGTTTCAATAGCAAGCGGGGTTGATTGATGTTTTCAAAATAAAGAAGTTTTACCCTGGAAGTAGATTCGGGCGGTGAAGTAATGTCCATGTATTTTATCATTTCCTCGATGCCCATTTGAGCTGAATTTCCAGTGGAAATGATTTTGGAAAATGATAATCCTTTATGAATTCCTGATTCCATGAAATAACAAGCCGTTGCTCCGGATCCTGATAAAAGATCGCAGCCGTTATATCAAGTTTTGGAATGGGTTGTGTGAAAACACCATGAAAAGCCGGAGTAAGCATGCCAATACAATTTGGGCCAATAAGCGCAGCATCATATTTATTTACCTGCTCAACAATCTGTTTTTCAATTTTTCTTCCTTCTTCATTCAGCTCACTGAAACCAGCTGAAAGGATGATAAATGCCTTTGTGTTCTTTTCCTCTGTAAGGAATTTTACCCAATCGAAAGTAAATCTGGCAGCGATTGCAATAATAGCCATTTCCACATCAGGTAAGCCAGCAGGTTCCTGGTAACTTCGTATTCCCTGAACCTCTTTTTCCTTCAGGTTGACTACATACAAATTCCCCTGGTAATTTCCATCGATCAGGTTTTTCAGTACCTTACCACCCGGCTTTTTAATATCGTTCGATCCGCCGACAACCACTATGCTTTTTGGGTCAACCAGTTGCTTGTTAATCATCAGAAATTCCTTTTAACCTCTATCATGTTTTTACTGGCGGCTAAAGTAAGAAAAAGAGAAAAGATTTAACTATGTATTTACTTAAAAAATTGTGAAACCATGCCTTGGCAAGGTTCGAATAAAACTGGAAAAATCATTCGGAGACTTATTTTATTCCAGTAAAAAAGCAAGTCCAAACACCCCTGGTCCAGCATGGGTGCCAAGTACCGGAGAAGCAGCGCTGATAAATTTGGGTTTCACCCCGGTGATCCCTTCCATTTCATTGGCATACCAGTTTGCTCCTTCCGGATTTTGAGCATGGGCAATGGCATAACCCCACAATTTCTTTCCGTCAATCAGTTTAATGGTTTCATCCATCACCATCTTCATGCTTTGTTTGGTCGAGGTGGGTTTGCCAAAAAGTTCTGCTTTCCCTTCTTTCGTAACAACAATGATCGGTTGAACCCCCATCAGCTTACCGAAAAATCCTTTCACGGCGCTTACCCGTCCACCCCTGATCAGGTATTTCAGTGATTGGGCATTCACCATAAGGTGTGCTTTCGAAACCCAGTCTTCAATACTTCCGGTAACTTCGGCAAATGATTTCCCGCTTTCGATGGCTTCAGCCGCACGAAGAAGAATGAGTCCCAGGGCAACCGTAACTTTATTGGAGCTGAATACTGCTATGTCTTTTTCCTGCCTTTCACGGATAGCATGAGCGGCCTTGCGGCTGTTCGAAAAAGTACCGCTCATTTTTTCGCTCAGGTGAATACCAATGATAGAATCGTAATGGCTGGCGAGGTAGTCATATTTATTGGTAAAATCCTTATAGGTCGGCTGAGCTGTAGTGGGATTCGTCTTCGATTCAGCCAGCAGATCGTAAAATTTATCCGGAGTAATGGTAAGGGAATCCAGGTAAAAGTCTTTTTCAAAATGGACAGTAAGCGGAACCACATGAATCTGGTATTTTTCAATGATCTCCTGTGGCAGATCGCATGTGGAGTCGGTGATAAGGGCGGTACTCCATTTCCTGTGATGAACGATCTGACTTTGCATCACCATGTCATCCACTTTTTTATAGGTGATATTTCCATGATCCTTGATCACGAAAAACAATTCAGACGGGTCATCGGTGTGAATATGGATCCTGAGTTTTTTCGGTGAACCGGCAATGACCAGTGAATCACCAAATTTACTGATTGCCTCCTTTAAAATAGTCTTATTGTTTTCGTCATTGTTTTCAAAAGTAATTAATGCCTCAGTGCAATACCTGAATTTGATTTCCTCTTCATCGTGCACCACTTCTTCAAATTCCTTCACTTTAATCACATTGCGGGTGGCTGCAATTTTCTTAAGTTCGCCATGCTGGAAAAAATCGATCATCCCTTCCAGAAAAACAACAAATCCTTTCGCTCCGGCATCCACCACATGATTTTTTGCAAGGATTTCGAGTTTGGTGGGTGTATCCTTCAACGATTCATCCGCTTTAACGTAAGATTGGATGATCAGCTGATTAAAGTTTTTGATTTTATCTTTTAATAAATAAACATAATCCGCCCAGTCGCGCATTACCGAGATCATGGTTCCCTCCACCGGATTGGCAATGGCTTCATAAGCGTACTTTACAGCTTTTTTAATCAATTCAGCAAAATCATCAACGGTAAGGTTCTTTTCATCGCGAATTTCGTTGCTGAAACCATAAAGAAACTGAGCGAAAATAATTCCTGAATTTCCCCTGTGCGCCAACCAGGGCCGCATCGGCTAAAGCAACTGCAGTTACTTTTATATTATCTGTGGGGATAGAGGTATCAATGATAGACCGGAGGGTAGAGGCCAGATTGGTTCCGGTATCTCCGTCAGCAACAGGGAAAACATTGATTTTATTTATGCCTTTATATTGATCGAAGATTTTTTGGGCACCGGCTATAAAGCTGTAATAAAATCGTTTGCCATCCAGTTCATTAAAATTGATTTCCAATTCTTAAAAGTGTTAAAATTGAGATGATCAAATTTTCTGCAAAGATAAATTATTAGTGTCATTAAGTCAGAAGCAGCTTGAGGGACAAAGCATTTGCTGACTTATCGTGCTCAATGTGAGCTATTTTAACCGGGTTTGTTTTTTCAATTTTTTACTGTCAATAAGTGCATTTAATTCGGTAACAATATCCTTGTACTGGTATTTATTGCCACAATTGTACATTTTCGTGAAGGGATCTTTGTCGAGTATCAGTCCATATAATTCTTCTTTTGATGGGGTCGTTTCCAGCTTGCTGTATTCTTCGAAGGTTATTTTAAGGAAAGCAGAGTTCGGATCAATTCCCCGGTTATCGAGTAAATATCCATCATTCAGTTTGGTTGGATAAGCCAGTTCTCCATTATAAAAAACATCTTTTACACCCGGATAACTTAACACTTGTGATTTATCTTCAGATAATGTAACCGGAACTTTATCAAAGTAATCGGCTTTGGTTTGATAAACGATTGCCGGCGGGCTGGCCATAACCATTTGGCCAGTCGTTTCATTATCAGCTTTTGTTTTTTTTGAATGATTCACTTTTGAGGAATTTGAACACGACAGGATTAAGGACGGAATTAAAACGATTGAAATCAGATAAAAAATTGTCTTTCTCATGATTAAAGAATTTGTTTATTGTGTAAAAGTATGCAAAATGTAATTTTAAAGAGGAATTTTTTTGCCAAATCTTCATAATATAAATCAATTCAATTTGTTTGCATAATAGTAAATTCCTCTTTTAGCTGAAATATGAGAAGGTAAATCTACATGTGATTTATTTACACTTTATTTACAAATGTAAATATATGTTAAGGTTTTTTGAGGGGATAATTTAAACTCTAAATTTGCACGGTAATAAAAATTAATTGTTAAACTTAAATACATTATAAAATGAAAAGATTAGTTTTATCCTTTACAATGATTGTTTTTATGGCATTTGTGCTAAATGCCCAGGTTTCAACGTCAAACCAGGCAGCTCCCCAAAATCAACCTGTCGACAAACAGAAGATTGAGCAGGAGCGTTTGGCGAAAGAAAAAGCAGAGCAGGAACAAGCTGCTGCACAGGCAAACAACCCGAATGCACCCATCATCAAATTTACCAAAATGGAACATGACTATGGTACAATTGAACAGAATGCCGATGGAAATTGCGAATTTAAATTTACCAATGAAGGCAAAGAGCCTTTGATTCTTTCTAATGTTCGTTCATCCTGCGGATGCACTGTTCCAACATGGCCAAGACAACCTATTCTTCCTGGCCAGTCTGATGTAATCCAGGTGAAGTATGATACCAAGAGGGTTGGTATGATCAGCAAAACCATCACCGTTTATTCCAATGCAAAAGAGGCACAGGTTACATTAAAAATAAAAGGTAATGTGCTTGCAGGACCTCAGGAAAAAATGCCCGAGAAACCAGTTGACAATAGCAGTTCTCCAGTTAATAAATAAATATCATCATTCTTATTTGCAGGGCTAAGGCTAAAACAGGTTTGTGCTTGTTTTATTCTTAGCCTTCTTTTTTTTATAATTCCAATTTAACTCACGCTTACTTTCATAACACATTGATTAAATTTAATATCCATTATTTTCTAATATATTTGGATTTTCCTTTTTTATTGGTATAAATTTGCAGTGCTCATAGGAATGTTATTATTCCTTATCCAAAGAAAAATGAGGTTAATTAATTTTCATTAATATAATAACAAATGCCAGCAATATCAAAAAAAGGCAGAAGCATGCCTGCATCACCTATTCGGAAACTTGTTCCATTTGCAGAAGCCGCAAAAAAGCGTGGGGTTAAAGTATATCACTTGAACATTGGCCAGCCCGATATTGAAACTCCGGAAGTAGCCTTAAGGGCAGTCAGGAACTTTGACCAAAAAGTGGTTGAATACAGCCATTCGGCTGGTATACTGTCCTACAGGAAGAAATTGGTGGAGTATTATAAAAGGTATGAAATTTACATCACGGCAGATGATATTATTATTGGAGCAGGTGGTTCTGAAGCCATTTTGTTTGCCATGAATTCATGCATGGATCCTGGCGATGAAATCATTATTCCTGAGCCTTTTTATGCTAATTACAATGGTTTTGCTGTAAACGCAGGCATTAAGGTTGTGCCGATACCTTCACAGATCGAAGATGGGTTTGCACTTCCTCCCATCTCTGAGTTTGAAAAGGCGATCACACCCAAAACCAAAGCAATCATCATCTGTAATCCAAATAATCCGACGGGATATCTTTATTCGCAATCAGAACTTGAAACCCTAAAGGAGATTGTTTTGAAATATGATCTTTTCCTTTTTTCGGATGAGGTTTACAGAGAATTTTGTTATGATGGCAAAAAGCATTTCTCAGTCATGCATATGAGCGGGCTTGATGAAAATGTAGTCCTCATCGATTCCGTATCAAAGCGCTACAGTGCCTGCGGAATAAGGATAGGCGCGATGATCTCGAAGAACAAGGAACTGATGGCTACGGCGCTTAAGTTTGCCCAGGCAAGGTTAAGTCCACC
Organism: uncultured Bacteroidales bacterium; assembly: GCA_963705185.1. Classification (GTDB taxonomy): domain Bacteria; phylum Bacteroidota; class Bacteroidia; order Bacteroidales; family JAADJA01; genus JAADJA01. The sequence continues at coordinate 156,958 of CAVPJF010000035.1, read as the reverse complement.
GACTTTCGGGCAGGTTGCTGCCGAAGCTGCGATAGATACACCGGATGAATATTTTAAAAATGTTTTAAAGGAGTACCTTGCCAGAAGAAATGTCGTTGTTGAATCCATCAATAAAATGAAAGGTGCATTCTGTCCCAATCCTTCCGGAGCGTTTTATGTTGTCGCAAAGCTTCCAATCGATGATTCGGATAAATTTTGCCAGTGGCTGCTCGAAGATTTCAATTACCAGAGTCAAACAGTGATGCTGGCGCCTGCTACCGGTTTTTATGCTACCAAGGGCAAAGGATTGGATGAAGTAAGAATAAGTTATGTCCTGAAGGTTGAAGACCTTAAGAATGCTATGAAATGTCTTGAAGAGGCGCTGAAAGTATATCCGGGGAAAAAATAAAACCTAACAGGTCTTTCTACCTGTTAAATAATTCTTAATTTTTGTTGAACGATTCTGCTTAATCCGGTACCTGGCTTTGCATTAAATAGTTTAGACGCCAGTAACCATTTTTATCCAGGTTGTTGACATGCTGGTTCATGTTGTAATCACTGGAAAAATAGCCTTTTTTTCCGCATTCCGGACCCCATGAAATAGTTTTGTCATTATCATCAATTACACCATCACCATTCCCATCTCCGACTGCCATAACTGCCGATCCCTGTATATCTTTACTACCTGAAAGACCACCATATAAATAGTCAACCGAACCGGTAAAATCAAAATAAAAAATCCCTCCGAAATTAGCCAATGCTTCAGCATTCATAACTGAAAGATGATTCCTATGATGAATTATAATAAACAGATTATTGGTTATTGACACATCAAACCTCAGATAACTTAATCCATCCAGGCCTACTACTTTTCCGAAATTAGTAACAAAAGCCGCCTGCCTGCCAATTATTGTTGAAGAGTGTCGCTGTTTCAGGGCCCCCTGAAGTTTCCCTCAACTCTACAAGGACCCAATCTACTATATCAGGGGGAATATTGGTTACATTTTCCGTTCCATTGTAATTCCAGGGTGCTGTATTATAAGGCTGATTCAATGGAATTAAAGTGCCCTGATTTAAAGTAGTGTTCATTTCAAAACTCGATGTGTTAAAAGGCCCTTCGAGAAAAACAGTCAAATCTAAAATTGCTATTTTCATTTCAAATTCAACTGTTTCTTTTGGTCCAAAATCGCCATTGGAATATATTACCTGGTTATTAATGTCCTTTAAAGTAAAATAACCATTTCCGGATGTGCAGCAAATACCATCATTACCTGAGTCATTAATGATGAATTTATAACAACCGGATTGAAGAAATTCAAGTTCTTGTTGTATTAAGGTATTAGGCTGCCCAGTATAAGGTCCTCCTGAAAATACCACCTGGTTATTGGCATTTAAAATCTGCCATGTTGTTTGTTGTGGATTATTATCAGTTTTTAATTCAAGGTTAATTGTTGAAAAATAACTTTCAGCCTCCAGAAAAGGTTTATGTATTGTATCATTTAATGATTAGGATCAATGCCGCCATTTGAAGTTTGAATGTAGGCGGTAAAAAGATTTTCTGTTGAAGGAGAAAAAGACATTTGAGGTAATTGAAAAAGGGATTCCTGGTTTAATCCAAGATTGCCAGCTCCAGTTATATGTATGTAAGAGATCCGCTATTAATTTATATTTAATACTTGCAGCGGAATATAAATTGGTATATGTCGTGTTTTTAATCCTTAGATAAGGTGTTGCTTTTCCTGAACAAGACATAACAGGAACATTATAAACCGAAACCAGAGAAGCATCAGTGGCCATTGGCAGAAGTTCATTTAATAGACACCTTAATATCCCTGGAGGATTTCTTTGGTTGTGTTATTCTGAATAAAAGCTACAAGTTCACAATCGTTGAGAACCCAATTTGCATTCTTTGTGAATCCAAGGACAACAGTCTGTATGGGATTTCGTGGTAAAATTTACCGGAGTTCCACTTGCGCCTGGTACAAATAAGCGGGTAACATGGTTATATGTAGATCCGCCATAATTCAGGTCAGACTCGGTTAAAGCAAGATGCGCAACCAGATTAGTTCCGGAATATGGATTTACTTTTTCAACAGTCAGAACAACTGTATAATCCAGTCCGTTATGCATTCCATTCATTGCAATAGTAAAATTTGAAGTTACAGCTATGCGCTGGTTATACTTGGTTAAATAACTGGCTGTAGGTTCCGTGAACTGCCGCCAGATACATTTGTTATACCATCGAAGAATGAATGTAGGAATACCACTAATACCGTAGTAAGAAATTCTGGCTTGAGAATAGGTATTTGTATATCCACTGTAAGATGAAGACACATGATGTTCTATTACTGCAACATCATTACCGTTTGCTATCAAATCGTCAGCTGCCTGTGCTGCGTATGGACAGTAAGGTCACCAGGTAGCTGTACCAATTTCAATAACAACTTTGTCTCTCGGAACCTGCTGTGTCTTTGCAATGATTGCTAAAAAGCAAATAACACTTAATAATAAGTATTTTTTCATTTTCTAAAATTTGTAGATTATTTACGACCTTCTCTGATAAAAATATTTATCAAGAGGCCAAATTTATAAGATATTTTGTTGAGAATAAGTATAAATTAGCTTTAAGTAAAAGACTGGAAATACATTGAGCTAAAAGTATAATTACAGGTTTCTTTGAATCAAAAAAACCGGGAGATACAAGCCCCCGGTTTTTTCGATAAATACTCTTAAAATTACCAACTGAATTAATGAGTCTCATTCCCTTTCTTGCAGCAAGCCGGCAGCTTTTCATAAGCTTTAGCATCGGCAGTTTTGTCATCTGCATCATAACCAATTTTCGTTACGGCTGTTCTTAACTTCTCCGGATCAGTTTTGGAAGTTTTATAAGTGACGGTTAGCATCTTAGTCTGAACATTTAAACTAACTTCTTTCACCCCTTTTTCAAAAGACATTCCTTCCTCAATCCTTTCTTTACACATGCCACATACGGCTGATGTTTTTATTGTGATGGTTTCTTCTTTCTTTTGTTCCTGCGATCTGACAGTCATTGTTACTGAAATAATAATCATCACAGTCAAAATTGTGCTTAATAAAAACTTAATACTCTTCATAATTTTAAAAATTTTAAATTGATTGAATTATTTTATTGAATATCTAAGCCCGGCATAAATCGTCGGCCCTGACAGAGGTCCCCAAACCATCATGGCATCAAAATGGGTATGGTAAGGAATAAACGGCTCGGTGATCGGGTCTTCCTGTAGGAAACCAGTGAGGTTTTCGCCTCCGGCATAGACCTCAAAATTGTGTTTGAATTTTTTTGTGATCTGTGCAAGCAACACGAAGAATGCAGGTGTCGTTTCGTAATCCCTTCTCACGATCTCGGGCATGAGTTCCTGGTCCGAAATGCGGGCGCTGCCGTTAAACTGGCCTGTCAGATCAAATTTCCATTTTTCGAAATTTGTAGTGTAAGAAAGGGTGATGAGTCCCTTGTATTTATTGACAAAGGATCGGGTACGAAGCTCGCCGTTAATGGTTTGCCAGGTATCATTTAACCTGAATGCCATAAGCAACGATAACCGATTGACCGGCTCAAAGGTAACCTGTGCCTGCAGGCTGTTGGCATAGGACTTTCCGCCTTCTTCCAGGTTGTAAAAAAAGGCCCTGGTTGGATCGGTGTCGGTGTCGAGGATCACCTGGTTGATGAAGTCAGTTCTGTAAAGATCCAGGTCAAATTCGGCGGGACGCTTGAATAGCCTGAATTCTTTCATAAAGCTGATGCCATAATTGGCGGCTTTTTCCTGGTTGAGGTCTCCTTTCACTTCTATTATCCGCTGGCTGGCAAGCAGGGAAATATTTTCCGAAATGATGTTGGCCGACCGATATCCCAAACCTCCCGAAATTCTGAGTACCATCGATTCGGTGATCTGATACCGAAGGTTAGCCCGGGGAGTTACGAACCATCCATAGCGGTTGTGATGATCGGCACGGATGCCGGCAATAACTGTAAGCTTGTCGAGATAGCTATAAGTGTACTCAAAAAATGCTCCTGGTACCGATTCTGTCCGGTCGAAATTATAGTTCACGGGAGTGAGGTCTGTATCCGGAGAAAGGGTAGTAACCTGCTCCATTGTGGGCGTTTGATCAGGAGGAAGTGTCTGATAAATGTAGGTAAATTGAACCTGGTCATAGCCTTCCTTAAAATCATCATATAAATAACTCAACCCTGTAGAAAATTTGTGATTTGTATTGCCAATGATCGACTGGTAAATGGTATTGGCATAAAAACTCCTTTCCTTCCCGTAATAATTATTGACGCCAAAAAATCCTTCCTGGTCATGATTTACCCCTGAAAAAATTATTCCCAGACTTTTCCATTCTTTATCCGGGAACATAATCCCGTTTTTCCAGAAAGCTTCTGCACGCCTTGTTTTTAGTTCAAAACCATAGGGCAACGCTTTGTCGTTGATTTTTGCAGTATCCAGAACGAAGCTGTCCTTATCGAAATCCAGAGTGCCGCCATTCCTGTTTTCACTGAGGTATTTGACACCGAACCGCGTTTCGTAACGCTTGCTGTGGTATTCCCAACGGTTGAAAAGATTAATGGTATTCAGGAGGGGGATGTCCATGAAATTCTCATCCAGCGTTTGTTTCACACCTTCTACGTTAATGGTGGTGGTATTGATCTTATTGATCTTATTCCCGAAATAATCGCCATGAACCAGCAATAATGTTGACCACTTATCATTGAGTTCGAATCCACTGCTCAGATTAGCCTCCATTCTTCCTTTTGAATTCCCGAACAAGTTAAGATAGAACTTCTCTGCATCATGCGGTTTTTTATATTCCACATTGATCTGGCCGGTTATGGACTCATAACCATTAATGACGGAGGCAGTTCCTTTCGAAATCTGGATCGACTCCATCCATGGACCCGGGATATAATTTAATCCATAAGCAGAAGCCATATCCCCTGATGGAAGGAATGTTCTCAGCCTGAATCTGGCTGTAAATGCCCGAAAGTCCCAATAACTGGATTTGTTTAGCTCCTGTTATGGCATCGCTATACGAAACATCCATCGATGCATTGGTCTCGAAACTTTCCGAAAGATTGCAGCAAGCAGCCCGTTGCAGTTCTCCTTCTGTAATCACTTGTATCTTTCGCGGACTCAATCGCGAAATATAGGTGTTGCCTACTTTTGCTTTTATCTCCACTTCCTGCAAATTAATTGCAGCAGGTACCATCTGGACATCGATTTTCGTTAGCTCCTTTTTAAGTTCAACTGTATCTGTCCTATATCCCATCAGGCTTAAAACAAGTTTTGTGGTTTTGATGCCTGATTTTGAAAGCACAAAACGTCCGTTTGCATCGCTTGCTGTACCGGTATTTGTACCCATCCATATGACATTAACACCCGGAAGGTAACTTTTTAGATTGTTCGCGTCCACCTCGTACACATAGCCCACCACATTTTGTGCACGCAGAGAAGCTATAAGTTCAGGCTGAAGATGCCAGTAAAAATAATAGTATTGTTTTCATTGCTATAAGTTTTTTTTATGAGTTAAAAATATTTCTGAATTTCCCGATTTTAGCGGTTCGTTCAAAAAGTGTAAGAATCATTGTCAGTCAATGAGCCAGCAGAAAATGAAGGAATTCATTAACATTATACAATAAAACACTGGGATTTTCTGATCCCGGAAAACTTAAGCAATGGGAAACGGAATTCTGATCTGGCTGATGAAATACACCAGCTCTTTGCCCGATTTTCTGCCGGGCGGAGAATGGATGCTTATCGCATCGATAGGATTGTCCGAAATTTCATTGTAAGAGGTTTGCAAAGAGCTGATTTGTGCAATGAATTTAACCTGCAGATCAGGGACGCTTACCTTCACCTTATCCGGACCAACCGGCAAAAGCAGGAAGAAATACTTTTCTTTACAGCATTTTTCTTCATCAAGGTTGTTGTCGCATGCATTTTCCTGCGTTGAGGCAGGCTCAGTTGAGCAGCAGCAAAATTCATCGGCTTCCGAATAACCCGCTTCAATACTTAAAAAGGTGGACTGCCGGCAGCCGCATTCATGAAGATAAAATGAAATACCCACACTGCTGAGTGTTATTATCAGCAGTAAGATGAAAACGGATATTTTATGTACAATCTTCATAAATAGTTCTTACGACCAGCCGCAAATTTAGTTCATTACATTGTACGGACTAATAAATTAACATTTTATTAAGAAAATAGTTCAAAGCTGGCGGACTCCTGTCACTGGGAATATTAAGTTTTACAGCATTAGTTTAAAGATATAAGAAATGAAATTTGAATTAGAAGAAAACTTAAAAACAAAACTACCAGCTTCCTACTTGTATCTTTTTACTTTTATCTTGTATCTTTATTCCTTACAAGGGAAATTACAAACTTCGCCGAAAAACTTGTCTAAAAATTGATAAGCTTCTTCAGTAGTTTCATAATCTTCTTTCTCAGGGTCAGGCTATTTAAACAATTGTTGAATGTTGCCTTACCTTCTGTTTGTTGTTTGAAGAAATTCAATACCTCTTTTGCCGTATTTACAAGCTTGTAATTCCAGTAAATTGCTGCATCCAGAAGATTTTCTGCAACCTGCTCATCGAGGTAATTCAATCGCTTTAAAGCCATCAGTGCATTTTGCCGGGTTTCAAATTCATAGCTTTTGCTGCTGTATCGGATCAGTTCATCGAGGTGTTCTTTCTTTCCAAGCCCAACTGCCAGTTCCAGCCACTTGATCCGGATATTTTTTCCGCGCCAGCCCTCTTCATGTTTTGTCATCTCAAGATACCGATCGGCTTCGGAAGGGAAGGAGCTGACAAGGTTGGCAAGTGCAAGCTCAACATTGATGTAGGACAGATCGGTTAAAAGGATTTCATAGTCCTTTTTCACTTCCTCAGGAATGCTGAGGATATTTTGAACCACCGCCCGCCTTACATAGACATCCTCATCATGAATTGCTTTCTTAATCATGTCAATCGTTTTAGGATCGCTGTCACCAGCCAGCTGGCTGATTACTTCAGATTTGTTCAGGTGAAAGCTTTCTTTCGAAAAACATTGAATCAATAAATCTCTTTTCTGATCAACAGGAAAACTCTTCAAAGCCAGCAAAGCATCATATCGGTCAATCATTTGCGGCGCATGGATCAACTGCTCTGATAATTCCTCAAAGCTTTTATCAAACTTTACCTTTTTCAGGATTTGTCTTCCCGGATCGAACAATACAAAGGCGATTTCTTTATTGCCTGCATTCGGAACTTCAACTGTCGTCACCTGTCCATCAACCCATTCCTTTACCTGGTCGAAAGTTCCATCGGAATAATAAACCTCAAATACAATGGGCATTTTAAAGTATTTAATCGTTTCACTTACCGGATGAATTTGCCGGACTGTAATCTGAGTTTTTACTTTTTGATCGATAGTAACCGTTTTGTAACTGACTTCATATTCAGGTTCGCCGCCCCTGTAAATCCATTCCTCGAAAAACCAGTCCATTGAAAGTCCTGTCGCATAGTAGATCGATCGGAGAAAATCGCTTGTTTCTGCATCCTGGTAAGGAAAATGTTCAAGATAATATTTAATTGAGGCTTTAAAGTTTTCATCTCCCATTACATTCCGGAGCATGTCAAAAATAAGCGAACCTTTAGGGTACCACCGTGCCCTTCCACCCTGGCTGTGGCCGGTCGGATACTTATCCTTTGCTTCGGCTTCCATTGTTTCAATCCATTCATCCCGGCGGACATTCTGGTAATAATCCTCACCAAAGACCGATTTTTCAAACATCTTGGCATAATAGGTTGCAAAGCTTTCGGTAAGCCAGACATCCTTTGGGTGCAAGGTGAGAAATATAATTGCCAAACCATTGATGCGCCAACTCGTGTGCATTTACATTGATATAATTCCTTCCTGAAAAAGCTCTTTCGTCCACGAACATATAATCTCCAAATACCGTTGAGGTAGTTGTCTCCATAGCTCCATACAAATAGTCAACCACCGGAGCCTGACGGTAAAGCTCCCATGGATATGGCAATCCAAATTCATCTTCGAAAAAAGTGATCATGTCGGCCATATATCTGTAGGTCGGTTCAATCCTGTCCTTTTGGTCGGGATAGTACCACATCTCCATAGGCAATCCTGATGCAGCCTGCATAGGTTGGTAATCGTAATCGCCAATGATCAGGGCCGTCGAAAAGAATGGGTGGGGCTTGCTCATTCTGTAGTGCCAGGTCTTTAAGTGAATCACCTGTTTCAATAACACCAACCCTTTCCCCGTTCGAAAAAACTTTATATTTCGAATCAAAAGTAACGATCATATCAACAGTCAACCGGTCATCGAGGTAAGGCAACCATGTAAAAGGCCGGTGCGCCCAGATTTGCTTTCGTTTAATGCCTGCTGGATCGTCCCAGCCTGAAAAATATAAATAAGTTGGATTAAAAGACTGGTATTGGATTGTTAAATCATATTTACTGCTTCGTTCCAGAGATTCAGGATAAACAGAAAGGGTATTGTCCTTTGTGACAAACCTGACCGGCTTTTTATCCAGTAGAACTTTTTCTATTTTCATATCCGTTATGTTCAGGTTAAATGAATCGGTCTCGAACCTGAGGGGTTGAAAACTAAATGTTGCCTTGCCGGTTACTATTTGCTTGTATGGATTAATAGATATCTCGGCATATAGATGAGTCGCGTCAATGATATGATCGGCTGGCCAGGCCCCACCATCATATAGCCATGTTGCAGTTTTATCCTGGGCGAGAACCAGTATATTTGCCAGTATCACTAAAGTTAAAATTCCCGGGTATTGAACAAATCTTTTAATCATTTTGATGTAGTTTAATGTGACCTCAAAAATAACAAAATCAGAATCAAATTCAGTTTAATTTACCATTCCGGGTTTTACTCTTGTGAGGATTGAGGGATTTAGAGAAACCTGTTCGATGGCTAAACTTTTCTTCCCGAAATTTGTTTATTGTTCAAATGATTAAAACTTCATAAACAATGAAAACATCCTATTTAATTTTTAGTATAATTATTTTATCAATCAGTATTGATATCCTTTAAGCCAAACGCAGCTGATGTAAAGGAAAATGATGCAACGGGTATATCCATGTCATCCGGTTTTTCACCTGATGATCAGTTCCTGAAACTGGCAGACAATTCAATGAAATATCCTTTTGTTCAGGAAAAATTACCTTATGGTTACGATGCTTTGGAACCAAACATTGATAAACAAACCATGGAAATCCATTATTCAAAACACCATGCAGCCTATACCGAAAATTTTAACAAAGCAATTGAAGCAAACAACTTAAAAGATGCTTCATTGTTTGAAATTTTTGGAATGATAAGTAAATTGCCTGCAGCCGTCAGGAATCATGGTGGTGGATTTTACAACCACTTAATGTTTTGGCAAGTCATGGCGCCAAATGCCGGAGGACAGCCTGTGGGAACGCTGGCTGAAGCAATCAACACCGAATTTGGAGCGTTTGAAAGGTTCAGGGATAAATTTACCGATGCTGCTAAAACTCAGTTTGGAAGCGGTTGGGCATGGCTGGTTGTAAATGCCGATGGAAAACTAGTTGTTACCAAAACTTCCAATCAGGACAATCCTTTGATGGATGTAGCGGAGGTCAAAGGCATTCCGATCCTCTGCCTCGATGTTTGGGAGCATGCCTATTATTTAAAATACCAAAACAAGCGCCCCGATTATATTACTGCTTTCTGGAATGTGATCAACTGGAAGGAAGTGGAAAGAAGGTACACAGAGGCACTGAATGTTACGATGAAAAAGTAAAAGCTGATTTTTCTGAAACAGATATTCATAGGTATCAATCAGGGATAAAAAATCCAGTTCAAACCGCGATAAAGCTGAAACTGGTCTAGGTATTAATTAGCCAAAATTATCAATCTGTTTTTTCTTATTAATTTCTACCTTTGCCGCTTTAATTCATCATTTTATTATTCCTTATGGCTTTATTGCATTCCTTTGAGCGAAGCGGAAATACATTGTTTAAGCACCGGGGTCAGATACCCATTGTGCTATTTATACTTGCAATTCCATTCATGTTCTTTACCCATTATGATCAAATCAGTGAATCGTGGGGAACCGGATTAACTGTTTTTTCCATATTTCTTAGTTTGGTCGGATTTGCCATCCGTGGTTATGCCATCGGAACCACTCCAAAGGGAACCTCAGGGCGAAACACACAGGAGCAGGTTGCCGAAACCCTTAACAATACCGGAATCTATTCCCTGATCAGGCACCCCCTTTATCTTGGAAACTACCTGATGTGGATCGGGATTGTTGTTTTTACTTTTAATATTTATTTTGTCATTATCGTTTCGTTGTTATTCTGGCTTTATTATGAACGGATCATGTTTGCTGAAGAACGCTTCCTGGAAAGGAAATTTGGTGAAAAGTATTTATCATGGTCGATCAAAGTTCCGGCGTTCATCCCTAATTTTAAAAACTATATAAAGGGAGCCATTCCCTTTTCATTCAAAAGTGTCCTGCGGCGCGAATATTCAGGTACTCTGGCAATGGTGGTAAGTTTCGCTTTTGTCGACCATTTAAGATACTACTTCCTTACCGGTAGTTTTGATCCGTGGCGGGTATCTTCTTATATTGTAATTGCAATGGCTGTTATCGCTATATTTCTCCGAACACTAAAACACAACACCCGCTTTCTAAACGAAGAGGGCAGATGGTAAGTGTAATGTTTTCATTATCAAATTTTCAGCTATCTTGAAGGGGAAAAGTGCTTATATCTATAGCATTGCCATTCTCTCAATGCTTCTTTGGGGAATGTCGTTTATCTGGTCAACCATCGTCTTTCGATATTACCCTCCGATCACAACTGTTTTTTTAAGACTGGTTATCTCCTTCTTGCTTTTGTTTGCGGGGATATTTGCTTTCGGAAAAATGGAGAAAATTCAGAAGAAAGATATTAAAATTTTCCTGGTTTCTGCCGGACTGAATCCTTTTTTATATTTTCTGGGTGAAAGCTACGGACTTAAAATGTCATCGTCCACTATCAGCGCAGTCGTTATTGCAACCATACCGCTATTTACACCCATTCTGGCATATTACACCTTGAGGGAAAGGCTCACAAAGCTTAACTTAATTGGAATGATTATCTCTTTTTCAGGAATTTTATTGATGATTATAAATCGCAACCTGACATTGAATGCTTCTCCGCTTGGTATTGCATTACTCCTTTTTGCCGTGGCTACGGCAGTCAGTTATTCGGTTTTTCTAAAGAAACTTAGTATGCGGTACACTGCATTTACCATTATTGCTGTACAAAATTTAATAGGAGCAGTTTATTTTTTTCCTTCTTTCCTTTTTTTTGAATGGAATATATTTATCTCCGTTAAGCCTGACTTTACGATGGTAAGTTCCTTGCTGGCTTTGGCAGTTTTCTGTTCATCACTTGCCTATGTGTTTTTTACGATCGCCACCAGGGAAATGGGTGTAAACAAGACAAATATATTCTCTAACTTAATTCCTGTTTTTACAGGTGTTTTTTCTTACTTTATACTTGGAGAGTTATTCACGTTTCAGAAAATATTAGGAATGTCGGTAGTGATTTTTGGTCTTTATCTTTCCCAGATAAAAAAGAGCTCACCAGTTATATATTATGGTTAAAAACTTAAAAATTATTTAAGATGAAAGTTATTGTATTGGGTTGCGGACTCGTTGGTGGTCCAATGGCACTCGACCTTGCTAAAGAAAGCAGATTTGAGGTTACTGTGGCTGATATTAATCAATCTGCTCTTGACCGGATCAGGAAAGGAAACAAAATCGAGACCCTTCAGGCTGACCTTTCTGATCCTGAAAAAGTGAGTGGCCTCGTTAGCAAATTTGATTTTGTTGTGAGCGCTGTTCCTGGATTCATGGGCTTTCAAACGCTCAAGGCCGTGATTGAATCAGGTGTGAATGTAATAGATATTGCATTTTTCCCGGAAGATATGTTTGAATTGGATGAGCTTGCCAAGTCAAAAAATGTAATTGCCATTTCAGATATTGGGGTGGCTCCCGGAATGAGCAATGTTTTGATTGGCTTTGCTGATCACCAGCTTGACATTACAGAAAGAGCGATAACCTATGTAGGTGGGTTGCCCAAAGTGCGTGTTTGGCCTTATGAATACAAAGCCGTTTTTTCACCTGCTGATGTGATAGAAGAATATACCCGACCAGCCAGGTATATAGAAGGTGGAAAAGAAATAATTAAACCTGCGCTGTCTGATCCGGAATTGCTGAATTTTGAAAACATTGGAACTTTAGAAGCCTTTAACAGTGATGGTTTAAGGAGCCTTGCCAAAACGATTGATGCCCCTTACATGATCGAGAAAACTTTGAGGTATCCTGGTCATATCGACATCATGAGAATTTTGCGAGAAACCGGATTTTTTAATAAAGAGGAGGTCGAAATTAAAGGAGTAAAAATCAGTCCGCTGGAATTTACTTCAAAACTTTTATTTCCGAAATGGAAATTGCAGGAAGGGGAGGAGGATATCACCATCATGCAGGTGATTGTGGAAGGACTAAAAGGTAATAAAAGACTAAGATATACTTATGACCTTTTTGACAGCTACGATCCTGTTTCGAAAGTTCATTCAATGGCGAGAACTACGGGTTATACAGCGACCATGGCTTTGAGAATGGTTGCCGGCGGCCTTTACACCCAAAAGGGGATTTCAGCACCTGAATTTATTGGAAGATATCCCGAATGTGTCAATTTTATTTTAAATGGCCTGAAAGACAGGGGTGTGATTTACAAGGAGCAAGTTACCACCATTGGTAAAATTTGATTATACCAGCAAAGAGTCTTATTGATCAGTTACTTTTCTTTTCGACTGGTTCTATTCATATTATACCGTTAACTGAAAGATACTCACCGTATCCTGATTTACCCTTGATTGCATCGGAATTAATTGTTATTTTTGCTATGTCTTTCATATTGTTTGTTTGCAGATTGCTAGTTAAAGATATTAATTATGGAAAATAGCACAGTAAGTTTCGGTTATAAAACCCTTTTCGGAATTGTCTTATCTGGAGTTTTATTGTTATTGACTCCTTTGTCACAGGCTCAAAAAATGAATGCCTATTTATCTTATGCTACGTTTTCATCACCCGAATCAGGTCCCTTTATCGAAACATACCTGACTGTTGAAGGTAACAGTGTGGCTTACGTAAAAAACAGTAACGGAAAATTTCAAGCTACCATACAGGTGATCATGCTTTTCAGAAAAGGGATGGACATTGTTAATTATGATAAATATGACCTTAATGGCCCTGAGGTTGAAGATTCTGTCCAGGCCAAATTTAGTTTTATCGATCAGCAGCGGTATACCCTTTCAAATGGTGAGTATGAATTTGAAATACAAATATGGGATAAAAACAGTGATGCTAAACCATTTATCTATATACAACCCCTTTTAATTGAATACCCATCCAACAAGGTTTCTGTTTCAGGAATTCAGCTTTTGGCATCGTACTCAAAAACTGAAAACCCGGGGATACTTACAAAAAATGGTTACGACCTGATCCCTTATATTTTTAATTACTATCCTGAAAAGATCAATAAAATTTCTTTTTATGCAGAGATCTATAATACATTAACTGTATTGGGTGCAGGCGAAAAATACCTGATTACCTATTATCTGGAAGCATCAGGACATGATAAACCGCTTGCTAAATTTGTATCTCAAAAAAAAGAAACGACCGCTCAGGTGAATGTCCTTTTCAGTGAATTCGATATCTCTGAACTCCCATCAGGCAACTACAACCTGGTTGTCGAAGCTAAGGATAAACAAAACAATCTTATTGGACTCAACCGTATTTTTCTCATGCGCAGTAATCCAAAAATTCAGATTAAGCTTGATGATATTTCCCAGCTTGATATTGCAAATACTTTTGTAAATCAATTTGATAATATTGATACCCTCCGACAATATATTAAGTATCTCGTGCCGATCGCAACAGAACAGGAGATAAATTTTGCACAGGTTCACCTTGCCACTTCTGACCTGAAAACTTTGCAAAAGTTTTTTTATAAGTTTTGGATTGAAAGAAACGAACTCGAACCGGAAAGGGAATGGTTAAATTACCTAAGTGAAGTGAATAGGGTGAATTATGCCTATTCAACCCCTATTCTAAAAGGATATGAATCTGACAGGGGACGTGTTTATCTTAAGTACGGCCCACCCAATGCTATTTCGGAAAGCTATGATGAACCATCTACTTTTCCTTACGAAATCTGGCATTATTATGTAATTAAAGATGGACAGCGCAACAAGAAATTTGTATTCTATTCCAGGGATATTTCTACCAATGACTTTACACTTCTTCATTCTGATGTTACCGGTGAGCTTTCGAATTACAGGTGGCAGTATGTACTTTATTCCCGTGTTGATGCGGGTTATAATATCGAAAAAGGAGTTACCGAAGATAGTTGGGGTGGAAATTCTAAAAAATACTTCGATCTGCCTCGTTAAATCATACCTATTCTTATCGATTAAATAAAGTTAATTACCTCTTTCTTGGTTACTTTTTCACAATAGTGGCATAGCAATCTCAGGTCCTCTTTATCAATCACATTGAAATTTGTTGGAATGTTTTCGTGGTTGGTAATGCAATTTGGATTAATGCATTTCACGATTTTTTTGATTTTGTCCGGGATTTCGACCTTAGCTTTATAAACAACCGTATAATCTTTGATTACGATTAAGGTAGCTGTTGGAGCAACAAGTGCTATTTTATTTATTTCCTCACTTTCAAAATATTTGTTGCTGACCTTAATGATCCCTTTCTTACCTAATTTCTGGCTGTCGAGGTTAGTTCCGATCATGATCTGATTGGTAATATTATCCAAATTTAGAATCCGGATAACCTGGAAAACGGATAAAGGCGGGATATGATCGATGACCGTTCCATTTTCGATGGCAGAAACTTTTAATTCCTTTCTGTCCTGCCTTATATTTTTAGGATTGTTTTTCGGTTGATGAATGTTCTGTTTTGTCATTTTACTTAATTAATTCGTGATTCAGATTTTGTTATCGGCTCCTAAAATTATAGCGAGCAACGCTTGCCTTACATACACTCCGTTTTTTGCCTGTGTAAAATAGTATGCTTTAGGATTATTGTCAACATCTTCGGTTATTTCATTTATCCTTGGTAGTGGATGCATCACTTTCAGATTTTTTTTACCCTTTTCAAGCATTTTATTTTTCAGAATATAAGCGTTTTTGACCCTCTCATAATCCAGTGAATCGGCAAATCTTTCCTGCTGGATCCTTGTCATGTAAAGGATATCAACTTTTGGAATTACCTCATCCAACTCAGTATATTGATAGTATTCAAGGTTTTTTTCTTTGATGTGCATTTTTACGGAGCTTGGAAGTTTTAATTCAAGAGGCGAAACCAAATGAAAGGTAGTGTTATAGTTGGTTAAAGCAATGACAAGAGAATGTACCGTCCGACCATATTTTAAATCGCCCACAAATGCAATGTGCAGATTATCTAATGTTTTTTGGGTTTTTCGGATAGAATAAAGGTCAAGCAGGCATTGTGTGGGATGTTGATTGGCCCCATCACCTGCATTGATGATCGGGACCGGTGAAACCTCACTGGCATAACGGGCACTGCCTTCTTTAGGATGCCGCATGATAATGATGTCGGAATAATTGCTGACTGTGAGTATCGTATCTTTTAAAGTTTCACCCTTTTTTACGCTGGATGTGGCAGCATCACTGAATCCGATCACTTTTGCTCCAAGACGGGAAGCGGCCGATTCAAAACTGAGCCGGGTGCGGGTCGATGGCTCGAAAAACAGGGTTGCGACTACTGCATCCTCCAAAATTTTCCTCCTGGGATTTGCTTCGAATTTTTCAGCCAGGTGCAACACTTTTTCATAATCTTCCTTTGTAATATCGTGAATCGAAACAAGGCTTTTATTCTTCATGTTAATAGCGATATAATTTGGTTGTAAAGTTATCCAAAAATAAGATGAATGATCACCTTGTTGATTTTTTGTTAAAAAAAAGGCGACCTCACGGTCGCCTAAAATATTTATTTTTTCAATTTATGCTTATCCACAAATTCATTTATAATACCGCTGAGATCGGGAAATCCGATTTCCTGAAGGTCATAATAAACCCGTGTGTTTGGTTTATTGATTTTTATCAGACGGTTCAGGTCAATCGGTGTGCCAATCACAACTGAATCGCATTTCGTATTGTTGATTGTTGTTTCAAGGTCTTTCAGTTGCTGATCGCTATAACCCATAGCCGGTAAGAGAATTCCGATATTCGGATAAATTTTGAAAGTTTCGGACAATTTACCAACTGTGAATGGTCTTGGATCAACCAAAGAAGCTGCCCCGAATTTCCTGTGCTGCAACGGTTCCAGCACCAATTTTCATCTCACCGTGGGTAAGTGTTGGGCCATCTTCTACTACCAGTACATTTTTTCCTTTAATGATAGCAGGATTGTCAACTTTTATCGGCGAGGCTGCATCAACAACGATAGCATGTGGTGCAACTTTCGCAATGTTTTCCCTTACGGTCTGAATTCCTTCGGGTGAGGCCGTGTCCATTTTATTTATGATGGCAACATCTGCCAGTCTAAGGGTAACTTCACCCGGATAATAGGACAATTCGTGTCCCGGACGATGTGGGTCAACTATGGTGATGTTCAAATCCGGTTTGTAGAAAGGAAAATCATTATTCCCGCCATCCCAGAGAATAATATCACAGCCATCCGGATCCTTTTCTGCTGCCCTGAGTATGGCTTCATAATCAACACCAGCGTAAATCACGTTTCCACGAACTACATGGGGTTCATACTCTTCCATTTCCTCAACCGTGCATTTATGCTTGTGAAGATCTTCAACAGTGGCAAACCGCTGAACTTTCTGCGCAACCAGGTCTCCATAAGGCATTGGGTGACGAACAGCAACAACTTTCAACCCCTTGTCCATCAAGTATTCAATTACCTTTCTGGAGGTCTGGCTTTTTCCGCAACCTGTTCTAACCGCGCCAACGGCAATAACGGGTTTGGTACTTTTGATCATTGTGTCCTTTGGTCCCATCAGGATGAAATCTGCGCCAGCTGCATTTACAATTGCACTGACGCCCATCACCCTTGGGTAGGGAACATCGCTGTAAGCGAAAACGCATTCGTCGACATGTAATTCCTTAATTAACCTTGGCAAGTCTTCTTCTGCGAAAATCGGGATACCCTTCGGATACAGGTCACCGGCAAGTTGTGCCGGGTATTTCCTTCCGTAGATATCAGGAATTTGGGCAGCTGTGAAAGCTACCACTTTGTAATTTTTATTTCCACGGTAACGAGTGTTGAAATTGTGGAAATCCCTTCCTGCAGCACCGATAATAATTACATTTTTGCTCATAATTATTACCTTTTTAAGTGTTAAACAATTTGTTTTTAATTATAAAAACCATTAGAAATCGACACAAAGGTATAGCATTAAATATTTTATCCAAATTTAACCTCCAAAATATTTTTTCACATTTTTCACCTATAAAAATTTCTAAAAACACGCCCTGCAAATATTTCCGGACAATCGACAAGTCAAATAAAATCTATTGAATACTCTGTTTATCTTTGTGCTGTTATTTTATACTTAACATGATGGTTATAGAGCAGGAGATTGTCAGGCAAACAGCAACCGGGGTTGAAAAACTTTATCATCAACGCATCGGAGCTGAAATGATTCAGGTTGAGAAAACAAATCCTGAGTTTGATGGTGATTTTACACTGGTTGTATTTTCCATTGCTCCGATATTCAAAAAAATCGCCTCAAATCACCGCTGAGGAACTGGGAGTATATTTAATTTCTAACTTTGATGCGATTGAATCCTATAGCGTTGTTAAAGGCTTTTTGAACCTGACAATAAAAGATCAGTTCTGGATTGACTTTTTTTGTGATAATATTCAAAATGAAGAGTTTGGATTTCGAAAAATAAAGGATAAGAAACCCTATATCGTTGAATATTCCTCGCCAAATACCAATAAACCGCTTCACCTTGGGCATATCAGGAATAATTTGCTCGGTTACTCCATTACCGAAATCCTTAAAGCAAATGGGAAAAATGTGGTCAAAATCAATCTTATTAATGACAGGGGTATTCATATTTGTAAATCCATGCTTGCCTGGATGAAATGGGGAAATTCAGAAACTCCTGAGTCGACCGGGATGAAGGGCGATCATTTCATCGGTAAATACTATATCCTTTTTGACGAAAAATATAAAGAAGAAATTACGGCCCTTGTTCATCAGGGATGCACTGAAGAAGAAGCTGCCAATCAATCGCAATTGATGAAAGAAGCTCAGGAAATGCTTCAAAAATGGGAAAATGCTGACGAAAAGGTGCTTAGTGTTTGGAACATGATGAATGAATGGGCATATACCGGATTTGATCAAACCTATAAAAGGCTTGGGGTTGATTTTGATAAGATTGATTACGAATCAAAAATGTACCTGCATGGTAAAGAATTGGTACTGGAAGGTCTTGAAAAAAAAGTGTTTTACAAAAAGCAAAACGGATCGGTATGGGTGGATTTAACCTCCGATGGTCTGGATGAAAAACTTTTGCTCAGAGGTGATGGAACTTCGGTTTACATTACTCAGGATATAGGAACTGCTCAAAAACGTTATGATGAATATTCTCCCGAGAAATTACTTTATGTTGTAGGAAATGAACAGATATACCACTTTGATGTATTAAAAAAAGTGCTTAAAAAACTTGGCAGGGAATGGGCTGAAATTATTTTTCACCTGTCTTATGGTATGGTCGAACTGCCCCAGGGCAGAATGAAATCGAGAGAAGGCACGGTTGTAGATGCAGATGACTTGATGGATGAAATGTTTGAAACTGCGCGTAAAACAACAGAAGCTCTCGGTAAGACGGAAGATTTTACGGATGATGAGCGCAAAGAATTATTTAATACCATTGGTCTTGGAGCATTAAAATACTATATTTTAAAAGTTGATCCGAAAAAGAATATGCTGTTTAATCCTGAGGAATCAATTGACTTTAATGGCAATACGGGTCCATTCATACTTTATACCTATGCACGTATTCAATCTATTTTTCGCAAGGCTGGTGAATCACCCGGGGAATTTGTAGCGAAGTTGAAAAAGAATAAAATAGAGCTTTTAAAATCCGAAAAGGACATTATTAAGCTAATCTATCAGTATCCACAAATGGTTAAGAATGCCGGAGATGCATTGAGCCCTGCCACAGTTGCAAACTATTGTTATGAATTATCTAAAAGCTACAATCATTACTACCAGGATACTCCGATTTTAAAAAGAGTTGACTCTGAGATTGCTGTATTTCGGGTTGTGTTGAGCTGGTTTGTCGGAAAAATTATTAAGCAGTCTGCCGGTTTACTTGGTATTCAGGTTACCGAAAGAATGTAGGATTTAATCCGCCTTTTCAAACTATATATCTAATTCCGAACGAATTTCCTGACTGCAACCTTCTTTCTGTTATCTGAGTTTTAATTTCTGGTTGGGAAACAGGATTGCATCCTTACTGAGCGTATTGTATTTGCAAAGCATTTTAAGCTTGATGGCATGCTTCTGACTGATATCATGAAGGGTTTCACCTGGTTGAACAATATGAAACTGTTGTTTTGCCTTGTTTTTCTTTGCCTGTATATAAATAACCTGCCCTTCTTTTATTAAATCCTTCTTCTTCATGTCGTTAAAATTGCGGATTTGCCATTCAGGGATTTCGGTATCATCTGCAATGGATTTGAAGGTATCACCGCTTTTTCCGCAGATAAACTTTACCCCATTATGTTTAAATACTTTGCGGTTACTTTCACCCATGATAATTCCTTCGAAATCTTCATCATCAGCAAGGGTATTCTTCGCAGCAGTTTCTTTTGCAACTAACCGTTTATGTCTATGCTTTGGATCTTCTTTATAAAATTTATCAAATTGGAAAAGTTCAAACTCTTCAATATTTCTGATCAGTATTTGTGCATAATTCGGATTGGTGGCATATCCGGCAGATTTCAGGCCATTTGCCCAACCGACATAATCTGTTATATCCAGTTTGAAAAGGAATGCATACCGTTCCCGGGTGGTTAGAAATAATGAATGGTCTTTAAATGATTCATAAGGGTCTTTATATTTGCGAAAGCACTCATTAACCTCATCATCATCCATGTGGTAGGTATTTCCTGTCCACTCCTTATGACATTTAATTCCAAAATGATTATTGGCTTCCTTAGCTAATACGCTGTTACCATTGCCCGATTCAAGAATTCCCTGAGCAAGGGTGATACTTGCGGGGATTTTAAAAAGATTCATTTCCTCAATTGCAATTTCCTTATATAATTTGATGTATTCCTCTTTTGTAATTTTCTTTTCAGGCAACTGTGCAAATACTGCAAGAGTTGGAGCTAATAGCAGAAGAAATATAGTCAAATGATTAAGCTTCATATAAATTGGAATTCAACGGTATACAAAGGTCAAATATTGTGAAGAGAATTAAATCATTATCGAGTTAAATTTATTCACATGAGTATGTTAATTGAATAGATAGTAGTGAGCTAATTTATACTTGGTAAAAATTACGTTCAAAATCAAAATTAAAGATTGAAAAATTAAATAATAAATTATTTTTGCTTGTTACTTTGTTAACAATGTCATTGGCTTTATATTTTGAGTTCAATTCAGATAAATAATATGGTTATGGGAAATTCGATTACACAATCGTCGTTGACTAAAAAGTTTGTGATGGCTTTTGCAGGATTGTTTTTAATCACCTTTCTGTTCGTTCACATGGGCATCAACTTGACGGTGTTGCTCCCCAGCACCGACACCTTCAACATTGCCGCTCATTTTATGGGAACAAATATTTTGATTAAGGTTTTTGAGGTGGTTTTATTTGGCGGTTTTATCATTCACATGTTGTACGGAGTTATTTTACAAATCCAGAACTGGATGGCAAGGCCACAGCGGTATAAAGTTGAGGGATGGTCTCATACTTCACCTTTTTCAAAGTTTATGATACATACAGCAGTAATTATAGGTATTTTTCTAGTGTATCATTTATTGGATTTTTATATCGAAGCAAAATTTCTGGGAGAAGTGGATGATGTTATCATCAACGGTAAAACATACCACGATTTGGGAGCAAAAGTAATTGCAGAGTTTCAGTTACCCGCAGTAGTTATACTATACATCATTTCGTTTTTAATTCTGGGCTTTCATCTTCACCATGGGTTCCAGTCAGGTTTCCAGTCATTGGGATTAAATCACAGCAAGTATACACCGATAGTTAAAAAATTGAGCCTGGCGGTATCAGTAATCCTTACTGTTGGTTTTACGATCATTCCATTGGTTATTTATTTCGGTAATTATTAATTCGGAGAAAAAAATTAAATATGGCTACTTTAGATGCAAAAATTCCACAGGGGCCCATTTCGGAAAAGTGGACAAAGTATAAATCGGAGGTGAAGCTGGTGAATCCGGCTAACAAATCCAAGCTCGACATCATTCTGGTAGGAACAGGATTGACGGGTTCTGCTGCGGCTTCTTCTCTCGGAGAACTGGGATACAATGTGAAGGTATTTTGTTTTCAGGATACTCCAAGGAGGGCACATTCAGTTGCAGCACAGGGAGGAATAAATGCCACGAAAAATTACAAGAACGATGGTGACAGCGTTTACCGATTGTTCTATGATATGATCAAGGGTGGGGACTACAGGGCGAGAGAAGCCAATGTATACAGGGCTGCCGAAGTCAGCAATGCCACCATCGATCAGTTAACGGCCCAGGGCGTTCCTTTTGCAAGAGAATATGGAGGAACACTTGATAACCGTTCGTTCGGTGGAGTGCAGGTATCCAGGACGTTTTATGCCAAAGGTCAGACCGGCCAGCAGTGTTTGCTTGGCGCTTATTCAGGATTGATCCGCCAGGTAAAAAAAGGTACTGTGAAAATGTTTCCTCGACGCGATATGCTTGATTTGGTTATCATAGATGGGAAAGCAAGAGGCATCATTACCCGGAATTTAATTACCGGTGAAATTGAGAGACATTCAGGTCATGCTGTTGTTTTGGCAACAGGTGGATATGGTACTATTTATTACCTATCGACCCTGGCACTTAACTCTAACGCAACGGCTGCCTGGGCTGCTTATAAGAAGGGAGCTTTTTTCGGAAATCCAAGCTTTGTTCAGATCCATCCATCGAGTATTCCGGTATTGAATGATTATCAGGCCAAGCTGACACTTATGTCAGAATCATTGAGGAATGACGGAAGAGTATGGGTTCCAAAGCAGAAAGGCGACAAGCGTCATGCCAACGAAATTCCTGAAGAAGAAAGAGATTATTACCTCGAAAGAAGATACCCTGCCTATGGAAATCTTGTTCCAAGAGATGTTGGATCAAGGGCTGCTAAAGAGCGCTGTGACGCAGGCTATGGTGTTGGGGAAACCGGATTGGCTGTCAACCTCGACTTTAAGGATGCAATTGCAAAGCAAGGAAAAAAAGCCATTGAAGCAAAATATGGAAATCTTTTCGAAATGTATGAAAAGATTACCGGGATCAATCCGTATGAAGAACCCATGCGAATATATCCCGCCGGACATTATACCATGGGTGGTTTATGGGTAGATTATGAGTTGATGACAACTATTCCTGGGCTATTTGCGATTGGTGAAGCAAATTTCTCCGACCATGGGGCCAATCGTTTAGGCGCAAGCTCGTTGATGCAATGTGCTGGAGATGGTTATTTTATTATACCTTATACTATCGGCAATTTTCTCGCCGGAGAAATTAAGACTCCAAAAATAAAGGTGAATACTCCTGAGTTTGATGAAGCGGAAAAAGCAGCCCGGTTAAAGCTTCAAAAGCTTTTATCTGTTAAAGGGAATAAAACTGTTACTTCATTTCACAAACGGCTGGGAAAGATCATGTGGGATTACTCCGGAATGACGCGTAACGAAGAAGGCCTGAAGAAAGCTCTTGTTCTCATTGATGAGCTTAAGGATGAATTCTGGAAAGAAGTTAAAGTACCTGGAACAGCCGATGAATTGAACCAGGAGCTTGAAAAAGCATTCCGTGTGGCTGACTTTTTTGAACTGGCAAAACTGATGGTATTGGATGGTTTGAACCGCAAAGAATCATGCGGTGCTCACTTTCGTGAAGAAAGCCAGACCGAGTCAGGAGAAGCCAAACGTGACGATGCAAATTATTCTTACGTATCAGCATGGGAATACAAAGGCGAAAACCAGCCCCCGCAATTACATAAAGAAGAATTAAAATTTGAATTTGTTGAACTGAAAGTGAGG
Organism: uncultured Bacteroidales bacterium; assembly: GCA_963705185.1. Lineage (GTDB taxonomy): Bacteria > Bacteroidota > Bacteroidia > Bacteroidales > JAADJA01 > JAADJA01. The sequence continues at coordinate 133,617 of CAVPJF010000035.1, read as the reverse complement.
GATTACAAATAACAAATCATTAATTATTGATAAAGAATTAAAGCAATGAATATAAAACTCAAAATCTGGCGACAACCCAATGCTAAAACCAAAGGAACTTTTGTCGATTACACGCTCGAAAATGTGTCACCTGGAATGTCCTTTCTTGAAATGCTGGATGCTCTAAACACCAAGCTGATCACACAAGGACAAGAACCGGTAGCTTTTGAGCACGACTGCCGTGAAGGAATTTGCGGGAGTTGCAGTTTATATATCAATGGTCGCCCCCATGGTCCTGGGCATAAATCGACGACTTGTGAACTTCATATGAGGTCGTTCAAAGATGGACAAACCATTGTGGTTGAACCCTGGCGCGCAAAAGCATTTCCGGTTATTAAGGATCTTATAGTCGAAAGAAATGCTTTTGACAAGATTATCATGGCTGGTGGATTTGTTTCAATTGATGCGGGTTCTGCTCAGGATGCCAATGCCATATTGGTGAAGAAAGCAAATGCGGATGAAGCCTTCGATTCGGCTTCCTGTATCGGATGTGCTGCTTGTGTGGCGGCTTGTAAAAACGCATCTGCAATGTTGTTTGTTTCAGCTAAGATTTCACATCTCGCTTTATTGCCGCAGGGCAGGATAGAGGCAAATCAACGCGTACAGGCTATGGTTGCAAAAATGGATGAACTTGGTTTCGGCAATTGTACCAACACTTATGCATGCGAAGCTGTTTGCCCGAAAGGAATTAAAGTAACAAACATTGCAATGATGAACCGCGAATTCTTCTCAGCAAAAGTTTGTGGTCAGAAGGTTGAGTAGTAAGTTGTATAATTTAATACTTAAAAGCCACCCTTAAATGGTGGCTTTTTGTTTTTGGTTGCATGATTCAAAATGCCTGAAAATAACTATAGAACTTCACCCAATGGGGATTTCCTTTTCAGCTTTTTCTCAGAGAGTTTCTTTTTGTAATCGAGTCGCTTTTTTTTCGATCCGGCTGTCGGTTTTGTAGGGATTCGCTTTACGACTGGTTTAAGTGCTTTCTGGAGTAACTGATAAAACTTTTCCAGCACCTTTTCTTTATTTTTAAATTGTGAACGGCTTTCCTGCGAAACAATGATAAGGGTTCCGTCGTCTGTGATCTTGTTTTTGAGCCTGGTAAGAATTATCAGTTTTTGATCTTCGGTAAGCAGGCTGGATTCGGGAATATTAAATCTGAGTTCCACCCGGGTGCTGACTTTATTTACGTGCTGGCCACCCGGACCACTGCTGCGTGTAGCGATAAAAACCAATTCTTTCTTGAATTTTATTTCCTTAATTTTATTATTATCGTTCTGTTTCACTGTATTAAAATAGAATAGTCCGGATAATGATTCGCCATTTGCTTAAAAACAATTTGGAAGATTATGATACGCAACCTATGCTTATTCAGGAAAGGGTATTTTATAACTTTAATTGAATATCAAACTCACTATCTCCAATAAGTAAGGGTAAAAATGTGGAATGAATTTATTATCATGCCACATTGTTCTTTTTGTTTAATTACCTAATGTAAGGTTAATTAGTCCGTTTGCAGAAATTTTGGAGGCTTCCTGTGTTTTGTTCCTTGTTCAAAGGCATACGCAATTTCCAACAAAGTTGGTTCACTCCAGGCTTTGCCAAAAAAAGAAACTCCTACGGGCAATTCATCAATAAATCCCATAGGGACTGTGATATTTGGATAACCTGAAATTGCTGCATAGGAAGAATTGCCGCCCAGATAAAGATCTCCATCAATCAGGTCAGTTTTCCATGCCGGTGCTCCGGTTGGTGCCATCAGTGCATCAAGATTATGATCGTTCATCAGTTTATCAATACCATCTTCTCTTGTGCCCTTCTGCATTTTTGCCAATGCCTCTTTATATTCAGCAGATTCAATGTCTCCTTTTTCCTGAGCCATTTCAAGTATTTTCTGGTCAAAATAACGCAATTCAATTGAATCTGATTTGTTGAATTCAATCAGTTCTTTAAGGCTCTTTACCTGGGAATTTTTTCCTAGATTTTCAAGATACTTATTGAGACCATCTTTAAATTCATACAACAATACCTGGAAAGAAGCATTTTCAATATCAGCATTCAGAGGAAATTCAAATTCAATTACTTCAGCACCCTGACTTTTAAGATAAGCAACTGTTTGATCGGTCAAAATATCCACTTTAGGATGAAACCCCATGGCCTCTTTTATGAGACCGATGCGCTTCCCTTTCAGTCCGTCTTTTTTCAAATACTTCGTATAATCCGGGTGAAAGTTACCATAGGCACTTAAATGTTTTACTATCTGTTGAATCAATTCCGGTTAAAATCCCAAGGCATATTGCAACATCTTCAACCGTTCGGGCCATTGGTCCTGGTGTATCTTGTGTGAAAGAAATGGGAATAATACCTGAACGACTGATCAGCCCAACCGTTGGTTTTAGTCCAACAATGCCATTGTTATTTGACGGACAGACAATGGAACCATTGGTTTCAGTTCCGATTGCCAGTAAGCAAAGATTGGCAGAGACAGCTACCCCTGAGCCAGAGCTTGACCCGCAGGGATTCCTGTCGAGCACATATGGATTTTTAGTTTGCCCGCCCACACCACTCCAACCACTCGATGATATTTTTGACCGAAAATTAGCCCATTCACTTAAATTGGATTTTGCTATAATTACAGCACCAGCTTCTTTTAACTTACTGGCAACCCAACTGTCATATAATGGAAAGGAGTTTCTCAAGACCGTGGCTCCCGCAGTGGTGGCCATTTTATCGTGTGTGTCGATGTTGTCTTTCAAAATAACAGGAATCCCATGCATGGGTCCCCTGATTTTTCCAGCTGCCATCTCTTTATCCAGTTCCTCTGCAATTTGAAGGGCTTCCGGGTTTACCTGTATAATGGAATTGAGCCGGGGTCCATTTTTGTCTAATGCATCTATGAGTTCCAGATAATCCTGTACGACTTCTTTAACGGTAAATTTACCTTGCTTATAGCCTTGTTGTAGTTGTGTTATAGTAATTTCCTGTAAATAGGATTTTGTTGTTATTTCGTTACTTGAAGTTTTAACTTTCGGCTGACAGGAAATAAGCACAAAAACAAAACAAAGCGAGATCGAAATTTTTTCTACAATAAATAGCTTTTGCATAAAATTATAATTTTCGAAAGTTAATCATGATTATCAACTGATACAAGTGTGAACGTTATGAATAATTGATGATCGGCATGCCATTTCCTGTAAATGCAATAACTATAAGTCCTTTACCTTATTCTCTCTTATCTGTTCCCTTTTAAATATTTATCCAGGAAAACCAGAATCTTTCCATAGCCTTCAATTTCATTTTCCTTTTTCACAAATCCATGACCTTCATCTTCAAAAAGCAAATATTCAACCGGAACGCCATTTGCCCTCACAGCTTTTACTATTTCATCCGATTCCACCTGAAGAACTCTTGGATCATTAGAACCCTGAAGCACCAGCAGCGGTTTTTTTACATTTCTTGCATGGAATAAAGGAGATGTTTTATAAAGCATAACAGAATCTTCAGTGGTTGGATCTCCCATTTCGTCATAAAGTGCTTTTCTGAATGATTCCCAATAGGGAGGTATAGATTTTAATGTCCTTAGCCAGTTGGTAACACCAAAAATATTCACTCCTGCTGAAAATTCATCTGGAGTAAAAGCCAGCGCCGCCATTGTCATATATCCTCCATACGATCCACCAATAATCCCGATCCGGTTAGGATCGACAACGCCTGTGCCTGTAAGGTAATTTTTTCCAAAAATGCAGTCCTGTAAATCCACATCACCATGTTTGCGGTCGTCCATCTTATTGAATTCCTTTCCATAACCGCTGCTTCCGCGGTTGTTTACCGCCAAAACAGCATAATCATGATTGACCAGGTATTGAATCAGCGAATTATAGGATAATCTTGACTGACCACCCGGCCCGCCGTGAACCCAAATAAGCGCAGGAACTTTACTCCCTGGAGCTGCTCCGTAAGGCTGATAATAAATTGCAGGGACGGTTAATCCATCGAATGACTGATAACGGATTACTTTGCCTTCGACAAGATCTTTTGGATCGATCTCAGGATTCAATGAGTTAGTAATCCTTTTTAATTCTTTTGAGCGGAAATCATAAATGTAAATGTCATTTGGCGATGCAGAACTTCCTACAGTTAAACGCATCAGGTTTTCACTTTCTGAAATCTCAATGCCTGTAATATCTCCATCACCAAAATCCGGTAAACTGATATTGTCCCCGGTAGCAAGGTCGACCAGATTGACGATCGTTTTAGCATCCTCATTCACTCCGATCACCCTGTATTTTTCGTTATAGGAGTTGTAAGCATACCATACATCCCAATTCGTACCCCACACTTTTTCTTTATTCCCGTTTTCGATATTGTATTTAATCAGATACTGGAATTCGTTATTTTCGTTAGTGAGATAATACAAGTGCTTATTTTCAAGGTCAAAGAATTGGGCGTTGTATTGTGCATCTCCTTCATGGGCTGATATATGCTTTAGTTTCTTTTGCTCCATGTCGTACAGATACATTTCATTGTTTGAACTTGTAATACTTTTCGACAGTGCAAGGTACTTTTTATTTTTCGATATAGAACCGATATCCAAGCCTTCATCATTTTGGTAAAACATTTTTGGCTCGAATGACTGGATATCCATTTCATAGAGGTCGAAGAATTTTGCATCCCGTTTATTAGAAATAAAGAAGAAGCTTTTTTTATCGAGTGCCCATTCAAAAAAATCAGATTTAGCCTTTTCCCAGGGAGTTAGGTCAGCGGAAGTCCCATCTTCTTTCAACAGATAAATGTGATTCAATTCATTACCTCCGATATCTGATGAATAAAGGATCCTGTTATCATCAGGTAAATAGGAAATTGCAAATAATGATTCAACTGTTGAATGAGTTAATTTAACAGGCTGGGATGTGTCGATAGGTAAAGCCACCAGGTTAAAAATTCCTGATTCATTGCTGGTGACAAGCAGTTTTGATTCATCGTGCGAAAAACTGCCTCCATAGATATCGATGTTTTTATAAAACTGTTCGATCGTGTACTTCTTAACAACCCTGTTGGTCTCTTCAGCAGGTTTTTTCGATTGCTGGTTGCAGGAAACTATAGCCAGTATTAATATGCAGAACATTATTTTTTTCATGATATAAATGCTTTAACGGTTAATACAAATGTATTACAAATTAACTATCTCGGAATTTTTTTGTTGATTTTAAAACTTCATTTAATCATAAAAAATTGGATCCTTCCCATATTCCACTGGTTTTTCGGTCAAAAAAAAGAGGATATACTTAGGGTCTGCTAATACGGTAGAAAACTCCTCGATTTATTATCTCCTGTTTAATTTCCCTGGGACTCACAAGGGAAATAGGGTTAAGGGCTTGCCATAGGATTAAGAACATTTATTTGATATAGCTAATATTACCAAATCAAAATGTCTTCTTTTTTTAATGGTCTTTTATCTTCAATCCATTTGAACCCTTTCATTTTCCGGTCTTCTTCCGGAACCTCGCCATCCGGGTACATGTGAGCCTCAACATTTTTTATGGGTGCAATAACCTGAACCTCATTTTCAGTAAGATAAATGCTCATGTCGTTTGAAGTTGTTTTATTTATACCAATCAGGTCACCGTTTTCTTCCCGTACATAAAAAAGTGACTCAGCGTTCCCGTTAACAACAATTTTCACAAGTTGGTTTTCCATAAAATACCCCGTCATAACTCTTCCCTTTATCTGGTTGAATGTATTCCGATGAATGGTATCATCCATCGAAATGATAAAACATGAATTTATCAGTGCCAGCGTATCGATTTGCTTATTGCTGATTGCAATATTCACCGTGTCGGCAGTTAACTGGTTTTCATCCGACCAGAGAATAGGTTCTTTAAAAAGAAAAATGGTTGAATCGGTAAAACTGTAAACCAGTGAGTCGCACATTCCCTGCAAGTCTTTCCTGAAAAATTTCGTGTGGTGGTATCCAAGCATTTTATCTACATTCTGTGCAGAATCGAACAAAATCCATAACGTATCCGAATGCAGGAACAGGCTGTCTGTTTTATCCACCAGCACAGCAATAGCGCTGTCGGTTACAAATGCATAGCCTTCCGGTTTCCTGAATTCACCGTAATTCCCAAGGATTATTATATCTTGTATCGTGTCTGTCAATGAAACATTATTCCTTGCTTCTCCATAGTTAAGTTTCCGGTCGTAAAACAGGCTGTCCCCCTTCAGCTTTTGTTCTTCAGTAATGATGTAGGCATTATCCTGGAAATGCGATTTGTCATTTTTTGTGTCGTACCAGCCTTTTTCGCAATAAATCAGGTTCTCCTCGCTCGTAATGATTGTCGGACCGTAAAACCAGGTAATCTCTGTCTCCGTGTTATATTTAAGCGTATCCGAATTCACGGTGTATTGTTCATTCACCAGCACCACGTCATCCTTAAAATACGCTTCCCTTGTGCTGGTGTAGTAGTATCCTTTCTTGCTTGTCAGTACATTCGACGAATCTTCAATTTTCCCTCCGGTCAGGTAATAGGCAATCTGCCGGGGCCGGTCGTACCAGAGGTGCTCCGTATAAAGTGTTGCCTTGGTTTCTACCAGCCTTACATTATTGATCAGTTCCGCTATTTTTGTATTTCCGTCGTAATTCAGCAAGTCGCTGTAAATATTCAGGGTATCCGATGCCTTGATATGAACATTCCCGAATCCCTGGAAACTATTGGTCTGTTCGTGCAGGTAAGCACTGTCGCAAAACAGAAGCGTACTGTCCTGTTTTAGCTGAACATCCCCGATAAGCCGCTGCACTTTTTCCCCTAATTTCTTTGAGTATTTCAGGTCATTCGCCTTTATGAGCTTAACTTTTGTTGGCTTCTGTGCATAAAGAATAACTGAAATAGGAACCAGAAGGTAACCCAGTAATAAAAGCCTGAAATATTTTTGCAGATAATTCAATTGTGAGCAGAATTGTAATACGCCAAAAATACGTTTTTTGTGTTAAATTATTGTCGGCTATAATTAGTAATAGAGCTGTTAATATAAATAAAAAAAAGCAACAGGTGAATACTGTTGCTTTTTTAATTTGTATAATTTTAAATCACGCCTCCGCCTTCGGTCCGCCGAAGTTCAGCGGCAGGTTCTCAATTTCCGGTACTTTAATCTCACCATGCATGGCTTCAAACTTTGAAATATTATCCTTCAAAGCCCTGTAAAGCCTCTTGGCATGCTGGGGTGTAAGTATAATCCGTGATTTCACCTTCGCCTTAGGCGTTCCCGGCATCATTTTAATAAAATCCACAATAAATTCAGAATGAGAATGAGTTATAATTGCAAGGTTCGAATAAATACCTTCAGCCATTTCATCGCTCAATTCGATGTTGATCTGTTTTGCAGGATTTTGTTCAGCCATGATTATTGAATTAAAGATTTTCTATTATTCTTCTTTAGCAGCCATTAACGCTTCATATTCTTCCTTTGAGCCAACGATCAGGTTTTCATAATCGCGCAGACCTGTTCCAGCAGGGATCAGGTGTCCGACAATGACATTTTCCTTCAAGCCCTTGAGTTCATCTGATTTAGCATTGATAGATGCCTGAGTAAGAACTTTTGTAGTCTCCTGGAATGATGCAGCTGATATCCAGCTATAAGTTTGCAATGATGCCCTGGTTATTCCTTGCAGCACCTGACGGGCTATTGCCGGTTTTGCATCTCTTGATTCGATCAGTTTCTTGTCTTTTCGTTTCATCTGAGAATTTTCTTCCCTGAGCTTCCTTGCACTTACGATCATGCCTGAAGGATAAGCTGTGGAATCACCACTATCAACGACAACTTTCTTTCCAAAGATTTCATCATTTTCATCCTGGAAGTCGTTTTTATTCACCAGTTCTCCTTCCAGAAATTTAGTATCACCCGGATCATCCACTTCAACTTTACGCATCATCTGCCGGACGATTACCTCGAAATGTTTATCATTAATTTTAACACCCTGCAACCTGTAAACTTCCTGAATTTCATTAACAATATATTCCTGAACCTTCATGGGTCCTTTGATGGCCAAAATATCCGAAGGAGTCATTGCCCCCTCTGATAAAGGTGTTCCCGCCTTTACATAGTCATTTTCCTGGGCAAGGATCTGTTTTGAGGTGGGGATCAGATACTTTTTCTCTTCTCCCGATTTTGATGTAATGATCACTTCGCGATTTCCACGCTTTAGCTTTTTACCAAATGAAACCACACCATCAATTTCAGAAACCTTGGCAGGGTCACTTGGATTTCGTGCTTCAAAAAGTTCGGTCACCCTTGGTAATCCACCGGTAATGTCACCCGACTTTCCAATGGCACGTGGAATTTTTACGAGGATATCCCCGGCTTTAATTTTATCATTATCATTGGCAATGATGTGAGAACCCACCGGAATATCATATGATTTTATCTCTTCGTTATGCTTATCCAGAATCTTGATTGCAGGATTTTTCTGTTTCTGCCGTGATTCAATGATCACTTTATCATGGTAACCGGTTTGTTCGTCCGATTCAATTCTGAACGTTACACCTTCGATAATGCTATCGAATTTAATAGTACCACTAACTTCAGACATAATAACTGCATTGTAAGGATCCCATTCAGCAATTGTAGTACCTTTTTTAAGGATATCCCCGCTTTTATAATACAATTTAGCACCATAGGGAATATTACCTGACATCAGAATGATGCCTGTGTTTTCATCAATTACCCTCATTTCAGCAGAACGCCCGATAACAATATCATACTTATTCTTCTCAGCATCCTGGTATAGAACAGTTCTGAGCTCTTCTATTTCAATCCTTCCACTGTATTTAGCTTCAATCTTAGATGAAATAGCAATGTTTGATGCAGTACCCCCAACGTGGAATGTTCGAAGGGTTAACTGAGTTCCAGGCTCACCGATTGATTGTGCAGCAATTACTCCCACTGCTTCACCCCGCTGAACCATTCTTCCGGTAGAAAGATTACGACCGTAACACAAAGAACACACGCCCTTTTTAGCTTCGCAGGTTAACACTGACCTGATTTCAACTTCTTCGATTGGCGATACATCAATCACCTGGCAAATTTCTTCAGTCAATTCATCACCAGCAGAAGCGATTAATGCTCCGGTTTGTGGATGATAAATATCGTGAAGGGTAGTTCTTCCAAGAATCCTTTCGTATAAAGTTTCTACGATTTCTTCATTCTTTTTTAAGGCAGTTGTCCTGAGTCCTCTCAGCGTTCCGCAGTCTTTTTCTGCAATGATAACATCCTGTGATACATCTACCAGACGACGGGTAAGATAACCTGCATCGGCTGTTTTCAAAGCTGTATCAGCCAAACCTTTCCGTGCACCGTGAGTGGAAATAAAATATTCAAGAACCGATAATCCCTCTTTAAAATTGGAAAGAATAGGATTTTCAATAATTTCACCACCGGTAGCGCCTGATTTCTGTGGTTTAGCCATCAATCCCCTCATGCCCGATAACTGCCGGATCTGCTCTTTAGAACCCCTGGCTCCCGAATCAAGCATCATATAAATTGGATTGAATCCCTGTTTGTCGGTAGTGAGATTCTGCATTAATATTTGTGTAAGCCTTGAATTGGTGTGGGTCCAGATATCGATGATCTGGTTGTATCTTTCATTATTTGTAATGAACCCCATATTATAGTTGTTCATTACCTCTTCTACTTCCTGGTTAGCATTGGTAATGAGTTCCCCTTTGATTTCAGGAATAACGATATCACCGAGATTAAAAGACAGACCTCCTTCAAAAGCTTTTCTGAAACCGAGATCTTTAATGTCATCAAGGAACTTAGAAGTTTTTGCAGTTCCGGTTACTTTCAATACCTGACCGATAATATCACGCAGTGCTTTTTTTGTCATTAGCTGATTCAGGTATCCTATTTCTTCAGGAACAGCCTGGTTGAACAATATTCTTCCAACAGTCGTTTCAATGATTTTGACAACGGGTTTACCATTTTCAACATCTTTAACCCTGCAATTGATGATAGCATGGAGATCGACTTTTTTCTCATTATAAGCAATGATCACTTCCTCCGGGCCATAGAAGGTTGAACCTTCGCCCTTCACAGGATGCCCTGGAAGGCTTTTTCTTTCCTTAGTCATGTAATAAAGTCCCAATACCATGTCCTGAGAAGGCACTGTGATAGGTGCTCCGTTTGCCGGATTAAGAATATTATGAGACGCCAGCATTAGCATTTGAGCCTCAAGAATGGCAGCATTTCCAAGGGGAACATGAACGGCCATTTGGTCACCATCGAAGTCGGCATTAAAAGCAGTACAAACCAACGGATGCAACTGTATGGCTTTCCCTTCAACCAATTTAGGCTGGAATGCCTGAATACCAAGCCGGTGCAAGTGTAGGTGCTCGGTTAAGCATAACAGGATGGCCTTTTAGAATATTTTCTAAAATATCCCATACCACCGGGTCCTTCCTGTCAACGATCTTTTTTGCTGATTTAACAGTTTTAACTATTCCTCTTTCGAGCATTTTCCGAATGATGAATGGCTTAAATAATTCTGAAGCCATTTCTTTGGGTATCCCACATTCATTTAGCTTCAATTCAGGACCCACAACGATAACGGAACGACCTGAATAGTCAACCCTTTTACCTAAAAGATTCTGACGGAAACGACCCTGTTTTCCTTTCAAACTATCGCTTAATGATTTTAAAGCACGGTTCGATTCGGTTTTTACAGCATTCGATTTTCTCGAATTATCGAATAATGAGTCAACTGCTTCCTGCAGCATACGTTTTTCATTCCGCATGATCACATCAGGAGCCTTGATTTCGATAAGTCTTTTTAACCTGTTATTTCTGATGATAACCCTGCGGTATAAGTCATTTAGATCGGAGGTAGCAAATCTTCCACCATCTAATGGAACAAGTGGCCTGAGTTCAGGAGGAATAACAGGAACAACCTTTACAATCATCCATTCGGGTCTGTTTTCAATTCTGGTCTGTCCGTCGCGAAAAGCCTCAAAAACCTGCAATCTTTTCAAGGCTTCCTGTTTTCTTTGTTGGGATGTTTCAGTATTAGCCTGATGCCTCAGGTCAAACGATTCTTTATCCAGATCGAGCCTTGCTAAAAGATCATGCATGGCTTCAGCACCCATCTTTAGCAATGAACTTCTGCGGATCAGAATCGTCCAGGTATTGATTGTCAGCCGGAAGATTCTCAATTATTGTGAAGTATTCCTCTTCAGTAAGGAAATCAAGATAATTGACACCGTCTGCAGCTTTAATACCTGGATTGATTACAACATAGCGCTCATAGTAAATAACTGTATCGAGTTTTTTGGTCTGGAGACCAAGCAGAGCGCCAATTTTATTGGGTAATGATCTGAAAAACCAAATATGGGCAACCGGAACTACCAGTTGAATATGCCCCATCCTTTCCCTTCTGACTTTTTTCTCCGTTACTTCAACACCGCATCGGTCACAAACGATACCTTTATATCTGATCCTTTTATATTTTCCACAGTGGCATTCCCAATCTTTTACAGGACCGAAAATTCTTTCACAGAATAATCCATCCCGTTCGGGCTTATAGGTCCGGTAATTAATTGTTTCAGGCTTTGTAACTTCACCATGTGATCGTTCGAGGATCATTTCCGGAGAAGCAAGACTGATAGTAATCCTTGAAAAATCACCGGGAATTTTTTCGTCTTTTCTGAATCCCATTTTCTAATATTGTTATTTCAGTTATATAGTATTAAAAAAAGAATTGAATATTATTTGTCGAAAGTAATATTCAAACAAAGGCCTCTTAATTCATGAACCAAAACGTTGAATGATTCAGGAACATTTGGTTTAGGCATATTTTCACCTTTAACAATCGATTCGTAAGCTTTTGCACGTCCGATTACATCGTCCGACTTAACGGTAAGGATTTCCTGTAACACGTTGGCAGCGCCGAAAGCTTCAAGCGCCCAGACTTCCATTTCACCGAAACGCTGTCCTCCAAATTGTGCTTTACCACCCAGAGGTTGCTGGGTTATAAGTGAATAAGGTCCAATTGAACGGGCATGCATCTTATCATCAGCCATATGGTGAAGCTTTAACATATAGATATACCCGACAGTTGCTGGTTGATCAAACCTTTCACCGGTTCCTCCATCATAAAGATAAACTGTTCCGTTCTCCGGAAGACCTGCTTTTTTCAGATAGTCGTTGATTTGTTGTGAAGTGGCTCCATCAAAAATAGGGGAAGCAAACTTTAATCCCAATTTATGACCAGCCCATCCGAGGATGGTTTCATAAATCTGTCCAAGGTTCATACGGGAAGGTACACCCAGAGGATTTAATACGATATCGACCGGTGTTCCATCTTCAAGAAATGGCATGTCTTCTTCACGGACAATTTTAGCAACAATACCTTTGTTTCCGTGACGTCCGGCCATTTTATCTCCCAGGGTCAATTTGCGCTTTTTGGCAATAAATACTTTTGCCATCTGTACAATACCATTTGGAAGATCATCTCCAACTGTTGCAACAAACTTCTTACGGTTATATACCCCAAGAATTTCTTTATATTTAATTGTATAGTTATTGATCAATTCCTTGATCAATTCATTTTTTTCCTTGTCGGTAGTCCATTTGCTTGGATTTACATTGAGATAATCAACTCCCTGAAGCAACTTCTGGGTAAATTTTGCTTTTTTCGGAATGACCTCTTCCTTAAACTTGCTGTATACTCCCTGAGAAGTTTTACCATTGACAATGATATTAAGCTTATCAACAAGCTTAGATTTGAGTTCTTCTGAATTCTTCAGGTATTCTGTATCGAGAACTTTAATAATATCCTTTTCCTTGCTTTTCGCTTTCTTGTCCTTAATAGCGCGGGAGAAAAGTTTTTTATCAATCACAACACCCTTCATTGATGGGGGCGCTTTCAGTGAGGCATCTTTCACATCACCCGCTTTATCCCCGAAAATTGCACGCAGCAATTTTTCCTCAGGTGTCGGATCCGATTCACCTTTTGGTGTAATCTTACCGATCAGTATATCTCCTTCGTTCACTTCAGCACCGATTCTGATAATTCCATTATCATCAAGATCTTTTGTAGCATCTGAACTAATATTAGGAATATCGGCTGTCAATTCTTCAATACCTCTCTTGGTGTCCCTTACTTCGAGGGTAAATTCTTCAATATGAACAGAAGTGAAAATATCTTCTTTTACAACTCTTTCCGATACAACGATTGCATCCTCAAAATTATAACCTTTCCACGGCATGAAGGCCACCATAAGGTTTCTGCCCAGAGCAAGTTCGCCATTTTTGGTAGCATATCCCTCGCAAAGTACCTGGCCTTTTTTAACTTTGTCCCCTTTACGAACGATAGGTCTCAGGTTGATGGAGGTATTCTGATTGGTCCTTTTAAATTTTGTGAGATAGTTAATTCTCAGGTCATCCTCGAAACTAACCAGCTTTTCCTCTTCGTGCCTCTTATACCGGATCCTGATTTCGTTTGCATCAACATATTCCACCACGCCATTACCTTCAGCATTTATCAGAACTCTTGAGTCCCTGGCAACATTTCCTTCGATACCGGTTCCCACAATCGGACTATCTGAATTTAAAAGCGGCACTGCCTGACGCATCATATTTGATCCCATCAATGCCCTGTTGGCATCATCGTGTTCAAGGAATGGGATAAGTGAAGCTGCGATTGAAGCAATCTGATTAGGTGCAATGTCGATTAAATCCACTTTCTCACGTGGTGTAATAGGATAATCAGCATGATACCTGACTTTAACACGTTCATTGGTAAAAGTCCCATCACTGTTTAATAAGGTACTGGCCTGTGCAATGATCTTATCTTCTTCCTCCTCAGCGCTAAGGTAAATTGGTGGTTCATCAAGATTTACCTTACCTTCAATAACCGGTTTGTAAGGTGTTTCAATAAATCCAAGCCTGTTTATAGTTGCATAAACACAAAGGGAAGAAATCAGACCCGATGTTCGGTCCTTCAGGTGTTTCAATAGTACAAAGCCTTCCATAGTGAGTATAATGAACGTCACGTACTTCGAAACCGGCTCTTTCTCTTGACAAACCACCTGGTCCCAAAGCTGAAATACGACGTTTATGTGTAATTTCTGACAATGGATTGGTTTGATCCATAAACTGGGATAATTGGTTTGTTCCGAAGAATGAGTTGATCACAGAGGATAATGTTTTGGCATTGATCAGATCAGTAGGTGTAAAAACCTCATTATCTCTAACGTTCATTCTTTCACGAATGGTCCTTGACATACGTGCAAGGCCGACACCAAATTGAGCAAATAATTGTTCGCCTACAGTTCTAACCCTTCTGTTGCTTAAGTGGTCAATATCATCAACATCAGTCTTTGAATTAACCAGTTCGATCAGGTATTTAATAATGATAATAATGTCTTCTTTTGTCAACACCTTGATTTTAGGATCAACCTGAAGGCCTAACTTTTTGTTTATCCTGTATCGTCCGACATCACCCAGATCATAACGCTTATCTGAGAAAAACAATTTATCAATTATACCCCTGGCCGTTTCTTCATCCGGTGGTTCCGCATTACGCAATTGACGATAAATGAATTCAACTGCTTCCTTTTCAGAGTTTGCGGTATCTTTCTGAAGGGTATTGAAAATAATTGAATAATCTGTAGCCGTAGATTCATCCCTGTGAAGAAGGATGGTCTTAACCCCCGAATCTACAATTTCGTCTATATGTTGATTTTCAAGCAGGGTTTCCCTGTCAATAATTACTTCATTTCTTTCGATGGATACAACTTCTCCGGTATCTTCATCAACAAAATCTTCAATCCATGTTCGTACAACCCTTGCGGCAAGCCTTCTTCCAATTACTTTTTTAAGGCCACTTTTACTAACCTTTACTTCTTCTGCAAGGTTAAATATTTCAAGAATATCACGGTCACTTTCATAGCCAATAGCTCTAAGCAAAGTTGTAACAGGCAATTTTTTCTTTCTGTCGATGTAAGCATACATCACATTGTTGATATCGGTTGTAAACTCCATCCATGAGCCTTTAAAAGGAATGATCCTCGCTGAGTACAGCGTGGTTCCATTGGCATGCATGTGCTGACCGAAAAATACTCCTGGTGACCTGTGTAACTGTGATACGATAACCCTCTCGGCGCCATTAATAATAAAGGTTCCTTTTGGTGTCATATAAGGTATCATTCCAAGATAAACATCCTGGATAATAGTCTCAAAATCTTCGTGTTCCGGATCGGTGCAATACAATTTAAGTTTAGCTTTCAAAGGAACACTATATGACAACCCCCTCTCTATGCATTCGTCTATTGAATATCTGGGCGGATCAATAAAATAATCCAGGAATTCAAGAATGAAATTGTTCCTGGCATCGGTGATAGGGAAGTTTTCGCTGAAAACTTTGTAAAGCCCTTCGCCGGCACGGTTCTCCGGATTCGTCTCCAATTGGAAAAAATCCTGGAATGATTTGACCTGAATATCCAGAAAATCAGGGTATTCAAATTTAATTTTTGTCGAACCGAAATCTATTCGGTTATATTCATTGGTAGTGGCCAAGGTGATAAGATTTTTAGGTTTAAACAAATGATTAAAGATATAATTTATAAATACGGAAATAGACCGCCTAACATCTGAAGATGCAAGGCAGCCTAATTCCTGCAAT
Source organism: uncultured Bacteroidales bacterium (assembly GCA_963705185.1). Classification (GTDB taxonomy): domain Bacteria; phylum Bacteroidota; class Bacteroidia; order Bacteroidales; family JAADJA01; genus JAADJA01. Next base: position 117,905 of record CAVPJF010000035.1, on the reverse strand, counting down.
ACAGTCTAAAATCCTTATTTAATTTCAACCTCTGCTCCTGCTTCTTCTAATTGCTTTTGTAATGCTTCTGCTTCGTCTTTAGATACACCCTCTTTTATAGCTTTGGGTGCAGCATCAACCAATTCTTTTGATTCTTTTAAGTCCAAGGCTTGTCAATTCTTTTACCAACTTAACTACTGCTAATTTGGATTGACCTGCAGCTTTCAGAATTACATCAAATGTGGATTTTTCCGCAGCTGCGCCACCTTCTGAAGCCACTGCAGCCGGGCCAGCTACTGCAATTGCTGCTGCTGCTGGCTCAATACCGTATTCTTCCTTTAATATTTGCGCTAATTGATTAACTTCCTTAACGCTTAAATTTACTAATTTTTCTGCAAATTCTTTTAAATCAGCCATTTGTATTTATTTTTTATTATTTAATAATTCGTTTTAATTTCAAAAAATTATGCTGCTTTTTCTGATAAAGCTTTTAGAATTCCTGTAAGTTTCTGACCACCTGATTGCAATCCTGAAATGACTTGTTTCGCTGGTGATTGCAATAAAGCAATCACATCCGCTATCAATTCATTCTTGGTCTTGATGTTAACTAACATTTCCAGCTGGTCATTACCAAGGTAAGAAACCTCCTCTACGTAAGCTCCCTTTAAATAGGGTTTGTCAGATTTTTTTCTGAATTCTTTGATGAGCTTTGCCGGTGCATTACCTGACTCAGCAAACATCAATGAAGTTGAGCCTTTTAAGGCTACATAGAGTTCTGCAAGGTTTTTATCCGATTTCTCCATTGCCCTTTTCAGCAATGTATTTTTAACTACTACCAACTTAATATCCCTTTTAAAGCAAAGCCTTCTTAAATTACTGGTTGTCTCTGCATTTAAATCAGAGATATCTGTAATATAAATTGTTGGGCTATTATTTAATTGCTCAGTTATGGAATCAACAAGTTGACTTTTTTTCTCTTTTCTCATTGTAAGATACTTTTTACCTTTTAATCTGTTATTATATAACTGTAACTGATTTAGGTTCAATTTGAACACCAGGACTCATTGTGCTTGACATATAGATACTTTTAATATAAGTACCTTTTGAAGCAGGCGGTTTAAGTTTCATGATTGTTTGGATCAATTCTTTAGCATTGTCAACGATCTTTTCACTTGAAAAAGATACCTTGGCAACCGATGCATGAATGATTCCTGTTTTATCAACCTTAAAATCTATTTTACCTGCTTTTACGTCCTGAACAGCCCTTCCAATTTCCATGGTAACCGTACCACTTTTCGGATTGGGCATCAACCCACGTGGACCTAATATTTTGCCCAATGCTCCTACTTTCGGCATTACGCTTGGCATGGTAATTACCACGTCAACATCTGTCCATCCTCCTTTAATTTTCTGGACGTAATCATCAAGCCCAACATAATCAGCTCCTGCAGCTTTAGCTTCCTCTTCCTTATCAGGTGTGCACAAAACCAAAACCCTGACTGTTTTACCCGTTCCATGCGGAAGGGCAACAGTTCCACGCACCATTTGATTGGCTTTTCGAGGGTCAACCCCTAAGCGAATATCCAGATCAACGGCTGCATCGAATTTTGTATAGGTGATGTTTTTGATAATATTAACGGCATCTGATATAGCATAAGGCACACTCTTGTCGAATTTTGCTAAAGCATCCTTCCTTTTTTTAGTTGTTTTGGCCATTTTACCTAATTATTATTTAACTCTGCTATTTTAAAACTCCTAATTAATTTTCTCCAAATGGTGAATTGCCTTTAATTTTGATTCCCATGCTTCTTGCAGTACCGGCAACCATTTTCATCGCCGAGTCCAATGTAAAAGCATTTAAATCGGGCATCTTTGCTTCAGCAATCGCCTGAACCTGATCCCAGCCTATCGTAGCTATTTTTGTTCTGTTCGATTCGGCTGATCCTTTCTGGACTTTTGCAGCTTGTAATAATTGCACTGCAACAGGTGGAGTTTTAATAATAAAATCAAAGGACTTGTCTTTGTAAACAGTGATAATGACAGGAAGAACTTGTCCGGCCTTATCCTGAGTACGGGCATTAAATTGCTTGCAAAACTCCATGATATTTACACCTTTTGCACCCAGTGCGGGTCCTACAGGTGGTGACGGGTTTGCAGCACCTCCTTTGATCTGCAATTTGATTAATCCACTTACTTCTTTAGCCATTTTGAATTCCTACTTTAAATAAAATTATATTGCTTTGCGTAACAGCTCAACTTTAAAATTATTCCTTTTCAACCTGCATAAAGCCAAGTTCAAGGGGGGTTTTTCTTCCGAAAATCTTTACCATAACTTTTAGCTTTTTCTTTTCTTCATTAATTTCTTCGATTATTCCGCTAAAACTGTTGAAAGGACCGTCAATGACTGTCACTGTTTCGCCAATAATGAACGGAATATTGACTTCTTCTCCCTGCTCGGCCAATTCATCAACCTTTCCAAGTATGCGGTTGACTTCGGACTGACGCATGGGAATGGGTACTCCTTTAGTTCCCAAAAAGCCAATTACACCCGGAATATTTTTAATGATATGAGGTAATTTCGCCAATCAACACAGCTTCAATGAGGACATAACCCGGATAAAGGTTTCTCTCTTTGCTGATTTTTTTACCGTTTCTTACCTGGTATACCTTTTCAAATAGGTATTAAAACCTTTGAAAGGTAATCTCCAAGGTTGAGCCGGTTGATTTCGCTTTCGATATAACCTTTAACCTTCTTTTCGCTCCCACTGATAGCCCGAACCACATACCATTTTTTAACCTGTTCAGTCATTCCCTGCGATGTAAATTTTAATATCTCCGATAAATTAAAAAGAAATTAAGCTCTTCTAAAAATTTTTATAGAATAATTGTAAAAGACTTTGAAAAGAAAAATCCATTAAATAAACAATTAATGCGATGATGAGGGAAGCAATTGACACAACGATCGCACTACTTTGAAGTTCACTCCATGTTGGCCAGGTCACCTTATGAACCAATTCATCATAACTTTCCTGGATATAACTTTGTATTTTAAATTTCGCCATTTAATTACTATTGTTTTGCACGGGTGGTAGGACTTGAACCCACGACTCCTGGTTTTGGAGACCAGAGCTCTACCAGCTGAGCTACACCCGTATGTATAAAAAAGAACAAATTTTTATGAATATAAGGTATCCCGTTTTATTTTAATAGGATACCTTATATTATATATATGATATATTGATTACTAATCAAGAATTTCTATTACCTGGCCTGCACCTACTGTTCTGCCACCTTCACGGATAGCAAATCTGAGATTCTTGCTCATTGCAATTTCTGCAATCAAATCAACTTCGATGGTGATGTTATCACCTGGCATAACCATTTCTACACCTTCTGGTAACACCATTTCTCCTGTTACATCAGTTGTTCTGAAATAAAACTGCGGACGATATTTATTATGGAAAGGTGTATGTCTGCCTCCTTCTTCTTTTTTCAAAACGTATATCTCGGCTTTGAATTTTTTGTGAGGAGTAATTGAACCAGGATGTGCAATTACCATACCCCTGCAAATATCTTTTTTATCGATACCTCTAAGCAGAAGTCCTGCATTGTCACCAGCTTCACCTCTATCGAGAATTTTTCTGAACATTTCAACCCCGGTACAAACTGACTTCAATTTTTCAGCTCCAAGACCGATGATATCAACAGCTTCACCAATTTTAATTACACCGGATTCAATCCTGCCGGTAGCCACTGTTCCACGACCTGTAATTGAGAAAACATCTTCCACAGGCATCAGAAATGGTTTGTCAATGTCGCGTTTTGGTAATGGAATCCAGGTATCGCAAGCATCCATTAATTCCCATATTTTAGGTATCCATTTTTCTTCCTTATTTAATGCACCTAATGCGGATCCACGAATAACCGGAGTATTTTCCCCGTCAAATTCATAGAAACTAAGCAATTCACGAATTTCCATCTCAACGATTTCAAGCAATTCTTCATCATCAACCATGTCAACTTTATTCATGAAAATAACAATTTTAGGAACGCCAACCTGGCGGGCAAGAAGAATATGCTCACGTGTTTGTGGCATTGGCCCATCGGTGGCTGCAACAACCACTATTGCACCATCCATCTGAGCAGCTCCTGTTACCATGTTTTTAACATAGTCAGCGTGACCCGGACAGTCGACGTGCGCATAATGCCTGTTTGCTGTTGAATACTCAACGTGGGCGGTATTAATGGTAATACCTCTTTCTTTTTCTTCTGGTGCATTGTCAATTTCATCAAAAGATTTAAAAGTAGCCCAACCTTTATCCTGAAGGTTTAATGTAATAGCAGCGGTTAATGTGGTTTTCCCATGATCTACGTGACCAATAGTACCAATGTTAACGTGCGGTTTCGAACGATCAAATGTTTCTTTTGCCATGTCAATTATTGTTTAAAAGTATTTACAAAATAAAAATTCATGCGGTTAATTTGCGATATCGAGCCATTGGCGAGAATTGAACTCGCGACCCCTTCCTTACCAAGGAAGTGCTCTACCCCTGAGCTACAATGGCTTTTGAGCGGGAAACCGGGCTCGAACCGGCCACCTACAGCTTGGAAGGCTGTCGCTCTACCATATGAGCTACTCCCGCTTTTTGTTCAATGTACTTAAGTATTTAGTGTTTCTGTTTATACTATATTATTAATACACACCTTACCCAAAACTCAAACCTTTTTCGTGGGGAGAGGAGGATTCGAACCTCCGAAGGCGTTGCCAACAGATTTACAGTCTGCCCCATTTGGCCACTCTGGTATCTCCCCATCTTTCTTATTTCAGTTATTCAAAGAACTGAGCCAATGGAGGGATTCGAACCCCCGACCGGCTGATTACAAATCAGCAGCTCTGGCCAACTGAGCTACATTGGCAGGTTAATTTTTTATATAAAAAAACAGTCCTCAAAAAAAGGACTGCAAAAGTATAAAAGTTATTATTAATAATCAAAGAAAAAAACAATTAATTTTTTAATGCTTTCTGATTTTGTCTTTATATTTAGTGAGTTGACGTCTGAGCGCTTCAATTGCTGTATCTGCAGCTTCTTCAAATGTCTTTGATTGCTTTTTTGCATAGAGGTCGTTGCCTTTAATAAATAACCTTATTTCAGCAACTTTGTTTTCAGGAGTATCAGAGTTTTCTAATTTTAATATTACATCACTTCCAATTACTCCATTATACATACTGGATAATTTCTCAACTTTTTCATTGACAAAATCCAACAGCTTCTTGTCAGCCTTGAAATGAACTGAATTGATGTTTACTTTCATTTTTTTCTCCTTTCATTTTATGCCCTTGGATGGGCTTGTTTATATATAGATTTAAGCTTATCAATGGTGTTGTGGGTATAAATCTGGGTAGCGGAGAGATTTGAATGTCCCAGTAATTCTTTAATTGCATTGAGGTTAGCGCCGTTATTTAGCATAAGTGTTGCAAAAGTGTGTCTTAACACATGCGGACTCTTTTTATGTAAGGTTGAAACGCGACCAAGATACGAATTTACTACGCGATATACAAGTCTTTTATAAACTTTTTTTCCTTTTTCTGTTACGAAAAAATAATTGCTTTAGTTCGTCTAATTCAATTTCTTTATTTCTCAAGGTTTTATAATTCAGCAATGAATTGCCAAACGATTTAATAAAAGGAATTATTCTTTCCTTATTTCTTTTGCCAATAACCTTTATCTTTTGATTTGGAATGTCAACATCATTATCGGTTAAATTTACTAATTCGGATAAGCGCATACCTGTATAATAAAACATTTCAAGCATTAGTCTGTCTCTAACACCAATAAAATTTTCCCCAAAATCAATTTCATCAAATAGCTCATCCATTTTTTCTTTACTTACAAATTCCGGCAAGTTTTTACCTGTTTTTGGTGGAATTATTTTTAATAATGGATTTTCAAATACAATTTTTTCCTTCAATAAATACTTGTAATAGGTTTTAAGTGCCGAAAGTTTTCTATTTACAGAGCGGGAAGTAACGTTATCATTGACCAAACTGATAATCCATGAACGTATCATCTGATGATTGACTTGCTCAATTGAATTGACCTGGTAAACCTGATTAAGAAAATTGTAAAACTGGGAAAGGTCTTTTTCGTAAGCGATTATAGTATTTTGGGAGTATCTTTTTTCGTATCGGATAAACTGAATAAAACTCTCCTGATGCATAAATTAAAACAATAAATCTTTGTTTCAAAAGTAATAAAAACTTTACTGAAACAAAAATTTCTTTTAAATCAACAACTTGCTAATTCTTGTTAAAGAATCAACCCTCTTCCTCTAGTCTTAATTGCTGAATATAAATTGCCTTACGCCTTTCTTCCCGCTTGAGAACAGAGGGCTTGGTAAATTTTTGTCTTTCCCGTAATTCTTTTACAACGCCGGTTTTTTCAAATTTACGTTTGTATTTTTTTAAAGCTCTGTCGATGCTTTCACCTTCTTTAACAGGTACAATAATCATTTTACTCCTTTTGTTATTTTTAAAAATTTACTTTAAAATCGGGCGGCAAAAGTAGGTACTATAATATTAAGATCAAAATAATTTTATTAAATTTATCAAATGAATCTTTGTTATTTTTGCAACTCTTTGGGATGTTAGCTCAGTTGGTTTAGAGCATCGCCTTGACAGGGCGGGGGTCACTGGTTCGAATCCAGTACATCCCACTAATTTAGATTCTTCTCTTTTGCTATTGGCATTCCCAGTTCATCGTTACAACCAATGTTTGTTTATTGTGTGAAGACATATTGAATAATATTGGCTCCCATTTTTAATGCCTTGGTCCTGGTTGCTTCAGAATCGTTATGTACTTCCTGATCTTCCCAGCCATCTCCAAGATCGCATTCATAATCATAAAAACAAATCAACCTGCCTTCGTAAAAAATTCCAAATCCCTGTGCCGGCGAGTTGTCATGTTCATGTATTTTATATAAGCCCCTGGTCGAAATCATATTTTTGGTGGTAAATAGGATGATCAAAAGGCAATTCAATAAAATCAGTTTCAGGAAAAACACGTTTCATTTCTCTTCTTATATAAAGGTCTAAACCATAATTGTCAGAAACGTGCAAGAATCCTCCGCCCATCAAATAATCTCTCAGATTTTTAATATCCTGATTTGAAAAGACAACATTGCCATGGCCTGTCATATGAACGAAAGGGTAGTTGAATATCTCCGGATTTCCAACATCGATTGTTGCCGGTTCCGGATCAATGCCAGTACCAAGATTTTCATTACAGAATTTGATAAGGTTTGGCAGGGAGGTTGGATTGGCATACCAGTCGCCGCCGCCTGCATATTTCAACAATGCTATTTGGACAGAATACTGAGCAATAGATGAAGAAACAGTAAACATTATTATAATAATGTATATAATCTTTTTCATGATAAATTTTTTATCGGCTAACGATTAATTAATTATACAACACATATCAACTTCCTTATTGATTCATCAGATTCAGTGTAATACAGGCTACCAATGCTGCTGTTTCAGTCCTTAATCTTGCGGGACCTAAACTCACAGGCTTAAATCCCCTGTTGATTGCTGCGTGCACTTCATTTATACTAAAATCACCTTCAGGACCAATTAAAACTAATGCATTATTACCTGGATTATATTCTCCTTTTAAAGAATTTCTATAATTATCACTGCAGTAAGCAATGAACTTTTCTGCATGAATGTCCTGTAAAATGAATTTTTGAAAGCCAATCATTTCAGTCAATTTTGGATGATAAGCTTTCAGCGATTGCTTCATTGCAGCAGTGATTACCTTGTTTTGCCGCTCTCTCTGTAGAGCCCTTCTCTCTGAGTGTTCACAAATAAGCGGAGTAATGGTATCAATTCCTATTTCAGTAGCTTTTTCCAGAAACCATTCAAAGCGATTAATGTTTTTTGTTGGAGCAACAGCAATATGCAGGTTAAAATTCCTTTTACCAAATTCAGGAATGATATGAGTGATTTTAAGTGTACATTTATTATAGTTGTCATCAACAATTAAAGTCTCGAACAGGTTTCCCAAACCATCTGTTATGTGGACTTTATCTCCCTTTTTTAATCGCAGCACTTTAATGCAGTGCTTTGACTCCTCAGGAGATAATATGTGAAAATTACCGGCTATTGCTGCACTATAAAAAAGATACATCTTGCTATCCCTAACGATTATTAAGTAAGATTAGTTTTTGTGCAAAAGTAAAATCTCCAAATTTTACCTGACAATAAAAAACACCGGATTGCAAATTAAATCCATCAGAACTTAATGGTTGCCATATAAAATTACGTTTCCCTGTTATCATTTGTTCTTTTACAACCGATGCTACTTCCCTGCCGTTAATGTCATGAATAATTATCGAAACGTATTCAGGGTTTTTTGGATTAATTTCTATATTTACAAAATCAAGAAACGGGTTTGGGAAAATCTGTACTTCCGGAATAATGCCTGAATTCCATTCTTCATTTCCGGCATATGAACTATAAAACGGAAAAGTTTTTCGTACGGTAATATTATTATAATCTGTAATTGCGAATTCAACTTCTATCCCATTATAATGCTTCTGTGGAATGCCTGAAAAAATACCATCTTGCGTCAGGCTCATTTCATTAGGGTACTCCGCAGGGATAAATCTAATAATATTTGCCGGATTTGGATTTGTCGATATTCCTGATTCAACAAGGGAATAATTCTTCCCGTCACCATCGCTTATGCCTGCTGCCCAGTATTCGTTTGAGATTAAAAGATCATCCGCATAATAAAATTCTATCTCCCCGGTAGGGTATAAAATCAGTGCAAAATTTAGGTCTGCCTGAAAGGGAGTTAGTGATGTGCATCGCCACCTGAAAGCTGCCTGGTTATCATCTCCTTCAAACCATACACCATCTCCCGACACGGTATCAAGAACAATATTTTGATCCAGAAATGGCGCTATAATCCTACTTTTTTTAATCATTAGTGCCTCATCGTATAAATATGGCCATGGGTATGCTTGTTCATCAAACATGATAAATCCTTCGTTGTGAACATAAATTGTATCATAATAATTGCCATAAAAAGGAAACGGAAACCCGATCTTCTTCATTGCAATACCTCTGATGGTATCTGAAAGATTAAGCTTCTCGCCTGTTATTTCGGGGAATTCACCTGAATAGGTGTTCTGTTCAAAATGTCTAAGGATATTCCATTTATAAGGAGGTGTGCCCCCGGAAGATAAAAAAGTAAATTCATAGGGCTCATTAATTATAGCAAGAGGTAATTCATTTGAAATTATCTCCAGTTGATTAAAGTTTATGGTGGCAGGCAAAGCAAGTGTTGTAGTTGTGTTATTATTAATAGGAATATTGGATTGAGGATAATTGATTTCCACAAAACCGTTGTTGTAATCCATAAGAGAAAACTCAACAATATTTCCTGAACCGGTATTTTGTGGATCTTTTTCAATCACCTGGAGAAAGAATTTTGCTGGTTGATTGCTCGATATTTTTCCTAAAAGTGGCGTTATATCAAGCCCGAACTCGATCGTTTTATTTTCTTCAATGGTATTACCTCCCTGCATGTACTGGCTTGCCCCCTGGAAATTAAAAATCGGAAATCCCAGGGTAAATGCCGGTTGCTCATCTTCCACGTTTGAAGAAACACCGGTAACTACTTTTACCTTATCACGGGAGTTATGATTGATCGTAATTTTCATTGCAAGCAAAGGTTGGTAATTTTCTTTAACTTTTACAATGTGCACAGCATTGTTCCAAATTCCGCCATTTGCTATATTTTCAGCGAGCGTTCTATACATCATATAGCAATAAGCACTATCAGCCCATGTGAGACCGCCAATATAACTGTCCATAAACCGCAATCCCCCGATCTCCCAATCTTTCATATCGACCTGACCATCAGAATTAATATCCAGATCATTCGTGTATTGCCCATCACCATTATAATCATACCGGATCGAATCATTCCATCCTGTTATGGTTATGGCATGGCTTGGAGGTCCTATAAACCCTGGAATTACATGTTTTCCTCCTTCAGGTGTTCCTTCCGGAAGTTGCGTTGCATTCCATGGACTTGATGAATAAAAACTTGCCAGCCCTCCCACATCCAATCCTTCCAAATGATCATAAAGCCAATGCTTAAGCGTCAGTAATCCTTCAGGGGTGCCTACCTTGATTTGATAAACATTTTCAATCTTATTAAACATCCCCCTGTAATATTTATCATACCCCGATAACCACCGGCTGGGGCCTCCTGTTGCGGTACCGCCATAATCAGCTTCATTGGGCTGACCATTGGTTCTGACAATCTCATAGCTCTGGAAATAGTTTACTCCATACCAACCATAGCCTCCGTTATCGAAATTATAAGTGTAGTGAGTTGGATATAAATTTTCCGGGACATTGGCCGGAAGATTCCGGCGGTAGTCCATTTCATAAGTGAAATTAAATGCAATGGCACTATATTGACCGCATTCGGTTGCAACCTGAACAAACAATTCTCTATAATATGGCTGATCTGAATTATCATGTATTGAAGGTAGCGTGGTTTTGTATAAATATTCAGGCATTTCGATTTCAGGTAAATTAGAAAGAGCTAAAGAATCGTTTCCTGAAATGGGTGTATTAATAATATTTAAGGATTTATTTTCCAATAATCCTGCTGTTTCCAAAATTGTTTGAGAATATGCTCTTAGCAGGATAAAAAGAAATAAAATGAAACTAATGATTGAATTGAACCGTTTCAATGAATTAACTGTTTGTTGCAAAAGTAGAAGAAAAATTGCAGGTGGATTATTTCTTATAATTGTTGTCGAATTTACAAAGTGGCATAATAACTGTATGAAAATTCAGTTTAAGTGATATTCATTCAATTTTTTTAATAATTTTAATTTTGCCCGGTTTTTAAAAATATAAATAACAAATCAACTACAGAAAATGAAAAAATTATTTCTTATTATCATTGGTATTTATTGGTGGGGTATTACTATTAAATGCTCAGAACAAAACTGCAAAAGAATACAAAATTGAAGGTGCTGAAGCATACAAAGCCAAGGACTACAAAAAAGGGCTGAGTTCATTTGAACAAGCAATAAGTTTATATGAGGCTGAAGGAAAAATTGATACTACTTTATATTTTAATGCTGGTATATGCGCATTAAAAATAGAAGACTATGAGAAATCTATCACACTTTTCGATATTTCAATAGGTTTTAAATACAAAACCTGTAAATCGATGCTTTATAAAGCAACTGCTCTTAAAAAATTAGGACGCTATACGGAAATGGAGGCAGTTTGTAATTCCGGAGTGGCCAGTTGCTATGAGAATAAGGCTGATTTTAATGATCTGCTTTTCCAGTACTATCTGAGTTCGGGGTTGGATGTGTTTAATGCCGCAGCAAAGAAACAGGCTGAAGTTACCCCTTTGGCTAAAACTGATGCCGAAAAGTACAAGGCTGAAATGGAAAAAGTAAAAGCAGACTTTACCAAGTCATTACCTATGCTTGAGAAAGCCAACAAGATAAATCCGACCAATGAGGATTGCAAAAAAGCGCTCAGGCAGGCGTATGAGTTGCTGGAAATGAAAGATAAAGTAGCGGCTTTAAAATAGAAATAACCGTTCTTTCAAAATTATAAAATTCAAAACGAGGTTCATGCCTCGTTTTTTTTGTTTAACTAAATTTGACTTTTTGTTATGGCCGGGTATTTTGCTTTTTTAAGAGGAATCAATGTCAGCGGGCAAAAGCTGATTAAAATGACTGATCTGGCGAAAATATTTACCGATGCCGGGTTTAGCAATGTAAAGACATTTATTCAGAGTGGTAATGTCGTTTTCGATTCATTGGAAACCGATGTTGAAATCGTTGAAATGAAATTAAACCGTGCGATGACCAAATCCCTTGGTTACCATGTGGACATGTTTCTGAGAACTGCTGAAGAAATTAAGCAAATGATTGACATGCAGCCTTTCCTTAAAATTGATGAAAACACAAATGTGAAAAAATATGTAACATTTACAAAGCAACTATTACCGGTTCGGTAAAGCTGCCATTGCTGTCGCCAACAGGGGATGTTGAGCTGATATGATCATCCGGGAATACTATTTTCAGTCTTGCTCATCCGGCTAAGGAAGGGAGGTATGGTTTCCCGAACAGCTTTATTGAGAAGAAGCTTGGTATACCGGCCACTACCCGCAACTGGAATACGGTTTGCAAAATGGTAAAAGGGTGAGGGAGGAAGATTTTTAAGATACAAGATAAAAGTACAAAGAAAAAAGTAGCAGATGAGCCCTGGCTGATGCCGGGATTTTTTTGTTCAGTTTTGAGGTTCAAAGTTGAGTCTCCACCGAAAAGTCATTTTGAACCACATAGGATCATAGATCACATAGAATTCCACATAGGAATTTAGCTGATACTAAGCTATGTGAAGCCTATTGTGTCCTATTTATCTATGTGGTAAGGTACCCCAAATAGCGCAAGCCTCTGCTTGTGGCCACCGCTCCCGCAAGTCTGTAACTTGTATGAGCTACCTTAAACAATTACCCTCTCACTTCCTGCAAGTTCAGCAGGATTGAATTTGATAATGGAAAGCTCCGGCCCGTCGTGCGCAGCATTAAAGGCAACAGTATTGCCAATCTGCTGCTGCCAGTAGCCGGTAAGCCTCGTGGATTCATGAATGTGGCCGTGCAGTGTTAGCAGCGGCTGTCTTTCTTCTATAAACCGCTTAATGGCGATGCTTCCAACGTTCAAATCCATCGGTACATGATCGATCATTTTGCCATCCAGCCCGGCCCGGTCCAAGATGAGTCTGGTAAGGCGGCGAATGAAAAAGAAAAATAGCTTTCGAAAGGTCTTCATTGCCGGCCAGTGCAACCAGGTCTTTCTGGATGGTGGCATATTCAATGTCTTCCTTCGGTTCTTTCGTCCTGAAACCTTCCGTAGGCGGAATGCACCCCGGATCGACATAGCGCGACACATCATATTTTTCCCAGTCCTTAAGCTGGAAAGGGGAGGGCGGAACAAAGGAGTACCCGAAAATGGAATACCCATGCCATTTAACTTTCTTCTGATGGATATAATGGAAAAGCCCGTTTCGGCTTTCTTCAATAAAGCTATCCTCTTCACTCCCGGCATCGTCGTTGCCCAGGATCATAAAAATGTCAGGCGCTTTTTCTTTAGAGGGTATCCTTTATCTTTTTTAATTCGGGAAATAAAAAGTCATTTGTAAAGCTGTCGAAAGTTTCAACCTTCTTCATCCGGTGAGGGAGCAGGTCACCTCCGAAGAAAACGGCATCGGGTTGTTCATTGTTGACTATCCTCAAACAATTTCCGGTATCGGTCAGGTTTGCCATGCAGGTCTGAAACAAAAAAACAATTCGTTTCTCTCATCTTTACTAACTTTGATAGGTTTCGCTCCGTCGGTATGATTCCCGATCATAACCCCGAAGCTGGTTTTATGTCGAATATCCTCATCCGTCACAATATGCAGATCGATCAGGCCTTTGGTTTTATAGCCTGTTTTCAGGTAGTTCATTTCCGAAAGGCAGAGGCTCCATCCCTCCATCCATGCCTTTAATTCCCTGAGCTTTCGTCTGGTCCACCAACATGAACTAGCAAATCGATATCGCTTGCCGGACCGGCATTTGCATTTTTGGTGCTCCCGATCAGGTAGATGCCCTTTACGTCAAATCGGTCCAAATCAAGTTTGTCGGCGATAATTTCAGTCATATTTTTGCGCCAGATCCAATGGTTATCCGGCTGCCCGATCAGAACGGGATGCTTCAGTCTATCCGGTTTATCCTTTTCATTCTGCAGGATTTCAATCGACTTTTCGAGCCTTTTGTTGAAAATATAAGTACCGATCCGTTGGCAATTGTATTTAGCAGTTTTTGCTCTTCAGGGAGGAACTGGCTGTCGACTACCATTTTTCTGAATGCTGTATAAAATACCTCTATTTTCCCAAGCACATTGTCATCAACCACTATTTCTGCATGCTGAACCCACTCGGTTTCATCCCAATATTTTTCCCGGTACTCCTTATCTTCGAAAGTGATTTTTATCCTGCAAATTTCCGGGTATTGCCAACCGGATGACAACCTTTTGACAATTTGCATAAAAAATTCATCAAGAGGTAAATTCTGATTAATTGCTTCTTCAACCTTGTAAAGACTTTTCAGTTCTTTTTCACGTTCTTTCAGCTCGTCTATTTTTTGCTGAAAGGTATATTCTTTGCCGAGCATGATTGGTTATTTTAAAATAAGCCTTTAATGTTATTTTTAACAATACGAAATTATAACCTTTTTTAATACCCAATTGCAAAATTGTGATAAAAGAAAAACCGGCAGGATAAGCTACCGGTTTTCAATTCAAAAGAATATAACTAAGGGTTTATTGTTTAATGAACTTTTGAGTAAAGGAGGAACCTCCATCGTTAATTTTAATTATGTGTACCCCTTTATTCAAGGCATTGATTGATATCGTTTCTTTGTTACCCTGATAAATATATCCTGACTTTACCACCTGGCCAAAACTATTGTAAATTGTATATTTTGCAGTACCTGATTTCGTTGGATAATGAATAGAAATGAATTCCTTTGCCGGATTTGGATAAATATACATTTCATTATCTGACAGGGTTAAATCATTTGTCCCTAAATACTGATACCCAAAGTGGTCGGGGTCCTGGTAATAAAAGGTTTTCACCGAATCAATATAGGATTTTAGCAAATCCACAGAGTTTATCAAACTATCGCCTCTGGCGGTAACAAAGGCAATATCAATTTTATGAAAGGCTCCCGGTTCAAGCGTGAAGGGCCCCATTGAACACAATCCCCGCCTGTCAAAAGGTTGGTTTCCGGCTGTTTCTTCTGTCCATTCCACGGGACCAAAAGGAGCTATTCCACCGGTGCCCCAGTTGCAGGGATCACTTAATCCGGGAAACATAAAGCTTGCAGCAGGACCATAGGCACCGGAAGATGGATGTCCATTCCCGCCGTATTCCATTACAAGACTATCGAGCCAATATTCCTTTTAAATAGTTATAATACTGAAAATCATAAGAAGGATCATTACTATAAGGTAGGCCTCCATTATTGAAATATATGAACTTGTTCATCCCAAATCTTTCATTATCCATTATACCATCCCCAAATCCAACGCCATTTATGCTCTCATCGCATTCTCCGGAGGGATTATCCTCCCCATCAGCATCCATATAAGGGCCTCCTAGGACAACTATTCCCTGAGCCGGAGGATTGGCTCCGTAGGACTTCCGGTTCACCATTTCCATCTATCTCAATACCGTTATATCCGTAAAATGCCCCTCTTGCAACGTCACAGCCCACAAAGTCATCCCAGGCATAACCGAGATCAATATCACAAAATAATCCTGCATAAGTGTCAGTGAGTGTATGTTGAGAACGGTTGAAAATTTTATAACTTAAGAAAGTTGTATTATTTAATTGAGGATCGTCAGGTGCATCGAAGGCATAGGCAAATCCCTGAATTTCGATGCCGATTGGTTGGCCGTCTGTCTCAGTATGTGGTCTCTGATCATTGAAAATGAAGAATAATGTCTGATCACCACGAATTAATGGATAGTCACCCTGCAAAGGTTCGTAAATACTATCATTATTAGTATCAATAAATGGTGCAAGGTAGAAACTTTGACCCAACTCCTGATCTCCATGGGCGGGCCAATTGAGAATATTGTCAATGGCTTCATACCCAGGATCATTCCAATGGAAAATGTGGTATTCAACTTCCTCCTTACTCAGTTTCCATACTTTAAACCAGTTGACTAACCTCTACTGTATCTATCCAACATTATTGTTATCAAATGACAACGGCCCGGTCCAGTAATCAGTCCCAACTTGCTGGTATCTTTCGGCAGCTAATCGCAACTGATTGTTTTCATCTATTCCGCCAAGCCATAATGTTAAATTCCAAATGGAATTATGACCACTGCCCTTGGGGTATTCGTAATGTGCTCCTACTCCACCGGGCAAATCCCAGAAGTGATTGCCAAATGCATTAAATCGTGCACTTATATTGTTAATGTCAAGAAAAGCATAATCCATTATTGATTATGGTTTTCAGAACGACTTTTGCAATCGATTTTGTCGTTGACAGTCCGAATTCATCCTTTATTTTATAGTTAAATTCGAGGCTTCCGGATACTCCTCCATATAGAGAAAAGTCAATGAAATAAGTTATTGTACTGTCAGTATAAGAATATGATTCCCAAGCATTAGCAATGCTAATAATATCTCCATCAGGATCATAATCATTTGCTGTTACATTGACAGTTACAAATTCGCCAATTTTGACGGGTTCAAAAACGGTGTCATTTACCGCTACCGGCGGATTGTTTTGTCCCGTTAGGGTCAAAACCGATAAGATCGAAATAATTGCAAGTAGATTTTTCATAATTATTTGTTTTAAGTTTAACATCAGAATGTAAAATGTTGAGTCTTTTAATTATCCAGACGAATGTTTTTTGATGCGGGTTGTTTAGGGTTTTGATATTTTTAAAAAAATTATAAAACGAACGTTAAGATTAAGAAAATTGGGTAAAAGAAAAAGGACTTTGATCAGGAACAAGTTAATGAAATCCCTTTTGAAATTTGAACGATCAGCGCAATAAATGAACAAACCCTTTTTGCTTTTTCGATAACCGGAAGTCCTGCTTCAGGAACTGTAAATGAAATCTCCCAAACATAGGTCTCAATAGGACAATCTATGCCATTGTATTTCCCATTCCAACCGATTTCAGGATCCTCTGAATAAAAAACTCTTTGTCCGTAGCGGTTAAAAATGGCAAGCTGGAAATCACCAATTTTGCCAGCTATCTTAGCTTTGAAAACATCATTTAAACCATCACCATTCGGACTAAAAGCATTTGGTAAAGCTATAACAGCAGGAATGACATCTATGAAAATTGAATCGGTTGATTTGCAGTTTTCCTTAGTTATTTCAACAAAATAAATTCCTTCAGTTGATATTGTTAAACTTTGATCGTCACTTCCGTTATTCCACAGATATTGATCCATATCATCACCTGCATCCAATATGATAGTGCAGCCCTGAAGAATTGCCGTATCATTTCCAAGTTCCAAATCAGGATTTGTATTTATTTGAATTTGTCTCCTGATAGTGTCAGTCGCTTCACAATGGTAAGCGATTAAGGTTACCTGGTAGGTCTCCGGCAGATTGTACTTTTTGGAAGTATTGAAAGGTGGGTCGGATAATACAATCTCAGGTTCATTAGTTCCAAAAATCCATTTAACAGAGTCAGTGTTGTTCAAATAATCAAATATGAAAATGTAGAATCTCCGGTACATGTATTTTGACAATCAAAGGCTGGCCTGTAAAAATAACTTTGGTTGAAATTAGGAAGTCCCATCATGCAATTTCTTCCATTTAAATAAATCTTTTTTTCTTCATAACAACATTCAGTACCTCTCTTTTCCGGGAAATTGATAACACCGATATACGGTTCATTCACATGAGCCACATAAATTTTCTGGTCTGGAGCTATTTGCAAGGCATAGGCATTTCCTTCAGCAATTGTAACAGCTGAATTATTAATTTCCAATTCCGACTTAAGAGTTAAATCATACTGAAAAATTTTATGCTTCAATCCGCCTGTGCTGATATAAAGCATTCGGCTGTCACCTGAAAACTCAGATCCATAACAATAAGTTAAATTTTTTCGGTAAATTTTTACCGGATTTGAAACAACTCCTGTTTTGTTATTGAAATCAAAAATCTCTAAAAGGATATCTGATGAATTAATCGGCAAGATGATTTTATCACCTGCAGGTGAAACCTTTATATAGCCTAGATCAGCCATAATTTCACTTCCGACCTCACTGATTACCTTTTTATAAAACTATCCTATAGAATCTGTCACCAGCAAAGCTTCAAAAGTATTATCGTCATAGGAATGAACGATAACCCATGTATATTTGGCGTTACAGTGTTTTATTGCGGTTATTTTATTAGATACCTCACCGAGGTTCTGATTTTTAATTGTAATGTCTCCAAGTCCATTTTCTAAATTTAAATCAACTTCAGAATAGATAAGGCCGGTGGAGTCAATTGTGAATAAGCAATAAATACTTTGGTTCCCGGGTTTTTGAATTATGATACTATTTTGATTGATTCCGGAATTTCCGAAGATACTGTCTCCATTTGGCATTACAGAATGTTCACGGTTCCAAACAACCAGTCCGTTGGTATAAAAAAGCAGATTCCCTGAAGAATTGCAAATCGTTGCACAACCAACTTCAGCAATCATGTTTCCATTGGTTATTACTTCCGGGCAACCATTGGTAAAGTCCAGCCCTGCTTTTTCACCAAAATACCAGATATTGGCCTGTTTTTGAGAAAAAGAATGGACAGAAATCAGTAGCGAGAAATATAACCATATTAAAGGAAGCTTTTTCAAAACGCTATAATTTAATCCTGATTCCCATTATAACTCCAAAGGTATGATATTTTTGGCTGATGTCGTAATCTTTGGTGAAAAATGATTGTAAGTTTTGCTTATAGCTAGGCTTTAGAATGATACTCCATGTTTCGTTTAAATTGTATTCAATTCCTGCATTAAGAATATAGTTGAAAGTGTTTTTTGCAGGAAAGGCGTTGATTTTTCCAATTCAGTCATGGAGTTCAATGAAATATCAGGCAAAAACCCTTTGCATGAAATCAGCCAGCCAAAAGATACACCTGTTCCTATTTCAAAATTTAATTTTCTCTGATTTGTCCGGAATCCTGCGATTAATGGTATTTCAATATGATGAAATCGGTTCTTTTCACTGGAATTCATCTCAATTGTTTCGTATGCTACATTCCATGTTGAGTCAATTGCATTAGGATGGGGCTCACCGTAATAAGGAGGATCATAAATCCAAACCCAGGTTGTATCATAACTATAATGGCTATTATGCAAATCAACAGTATTTGTCGTAAAGTTATACCTTACATTTTCTCCGTAAATACTATACTCTAAACCTGATTGCAGGTATATTTTGTTAAAAGATAATCTGAATTCAGCACCTAATCCCATCACCAGAATATTATCTTCACTTTCCGATCTTAGGTCCAAATAATCATCATAAGTTTCAACGGCATTAAGCGATTTGGTAACATAAGCTGGCAGAATATACATGCCAATGGAAAAATCTTTACTTAATAGATCTTTGGTCCTTATACTATTTGCAGAATCATTAATAGAATTGCTTATCGATTCCATTTTATTGATCTCCGGTAAGTCATTTTCAAATAATGCAATATCCTCAAATAAAATGATGGGAACTTTGGTAATTTGCGAGATTGAAGGATTTAATTTAGTTTGAGGATACTCCATAACAATGGCTTCCCCGGTGGAGATTTCATCGGAAGAAATGGCTACAATTTCAGAGCTTAACGCATCAGAAATTGAGCCCTCATTTTGGATTTCCATCTTATTTTCAGTTGATGTTGCTTTATCTTCCTGATGGTTCTTTGGAAGATCATAAGCTCCAGAGGTATTCGATTCAAAGCCAGTAGTTAATTGCTTTGGACTAATTGAATCGATTTGTTTCTCTGACTTTGAATAAAATTCCAAAGGTTCCTGGGAGTTGTATATCAAAAGTAATCCTGAAATCAGAAGTACTGTTGCAATTGTTGTAATAATCCATAAAGCTCTTTTTTTCCAAAAAAGTTTCCAATAGAGAGTTTTCCATCTATTGTATGAAGTTTCTGATTCCAGTTCTTTCAGATGCTTTTTGAAGTATTCGTCAATATGTTTATATCTTTCACTCACTATTTTTACTGCTTTGCATTTCCATATTTATTTTTAAAATTGAATTCTGTAGCAATTTTCTTGCTTTAAATAGTTGTGTCTTTGAAGTATTTACAGAAACTCCCAACATTTCCGCAATCTCCTGATGAGAAAAACCTTCGATGGCATAAAGATTAAATACCGTTCGATAGCCAGATGGAAGTTTCTGTACCATTCCCAAAATTTCATCTATTGAAAGAGACTCTGGTAAATAGATGTCTTCGGAAAGTTCTTCTTCAAATTCTGCTATATCCTTGTGATCAATGTGTTTTTTTTGTTTTCTGTAGTTATCAATCGCTGTGTTTATCATTACTTTTTTCATCCACCCTTCAAATGCACCTGAACCCTTATAAGATTCAATTTTCGTAAAAATGTTCATAAATCCTGTAAGCATTACATCTTCCGCTTCCGGTTTTGAAGAACAATAACGGAGGCAAATACCTAACATCTGGCGATAGAATTTCTCATAAAGCATTTTTTGAGCTTTACGTTTTCCCCCTTTACAATCCTTAATTATTTCCTCCAGAGTTATATTCATTGCCCTATATCGGGTTGACGAAATTTTGCCGGGATGGGTTGTCTGCAATTTTTCATTTATAAAACAAGTTATAAAAATATCAATAAAGGGATTCTAAACAGTATAAATTTCTACTTTTGACGATTGTTAATAAATAGGAATGATAAAGTACGAAGAGGCATTAGAATTAGTCGAACAATCTGCTTTTAAAGTAGCGGTTGAACACTGTCATTTCCTAAAATCACTGAACTTAGTCCTTGCAGAAGATATTACCTCCGATATCGAAATGCCTCCCTTTGATAAATCCGCCGTGGATGGTTATGCTTGTCGGAAGTCTGATATTTTGAATGAGCTTGAAGTGATTGAGGTTATTCCGGCGGGGATAGCCCCGGAAAAGGAAATTAGGGAAAACCAATGCGCCAAGATAATGACCGGAGCACCCATCCCCAAGGGAGCAGATGCTGTGATGATGGTGGAAGATGTGGAAGAATTAAGTGAGAATCGCATCAAATACCGAAAGGATAAGGTTAAGGAAAATATATGCTATCAAGGTGAGGATATAAAAAAAGGAGAAGTCGTAATAAAATCCGGCACATTGATCAAACCTCAGCATATAGCTGTCATGGCAACTGCAGGATATGTGATGCCATTGGTTTATCGTAAAATAAAAATAGCCGTGATCTCTACAGGTGATGAGCTTGTGGAGCCTGATATTAAACCGGCTTTGTCACAGATCAGAAACAGCAATGCTTACCAATTACTGGCTCAGGCAATAAATACCGGTACAGAAGCTGAATACATTGGAATTGCATTGGATACAGAGGAATCATTGAGGAATATCATTTCAAAAGCGTTTGATCAGGCCGATATCGTATTACTGACCGGCGGAGTATCCATGGGGGATTTTGATTATGTCCCGAAGATTTTAGCTGAACTTGGAGTTGACTTGAAATTTAAAAGCATTGCTGTGCAGCCCGGCAGGCCAACTTTATTCGGAACGAGAGGTGAACAGTATATTTTTGGATTACCCGGCAACCCGGTTTCATCCTTTGTCCAGTTTGAACTGCTTGTAAAACCATTGATTTATAAATTATCAGGAAATAATTACAATCCGTTAAAGCTTAGAATACCTATAGGGATAGATTATTCGCGGAAAAGATCGGACCGGTTATCGATTGTTCCGGCCAGGATTCAAGATAACGGTGAAGTTATTCCACTCGAGTATCATGGCTCAGCACATATCAATTCACTTACCGAAGCAAATGGACTGATTTTAATTCCTATTGGCCAAACCAATATCAAAAAAGGAGATTTAGTAGATGTTAGACTCATTTGACAGAAATATAAATTACCTCAGGATATCCGTTACTGACCGTTGTAACCTTCGCTGCAAATACTGCATGCCGGAGGAAGGGGTGGAATTAATGCAACATAAAGACATTCTCTCATTCGAGGAAATCAGGAGATCGTTCAGATTTGTGTCAGGCTTGGTATTGATAAAGTAAGGATAACAGGGGGTGAACCTCTGGTAAGGAAGGGGATTGTTGATTTGGTAAGAATGCTGGCAGCCATTGATGGAATCAAAGATTTATCTATGACAACCAATGGTACTCTGCTCGACCAATTTGCAATCCCTCTTGCAAAAGCAGGACTGCAACGGGTAAATATCAGTCTCGATACACTTAACCCGGAAAAATACAGGTCAATTACCCGGGTCGGAGAAATTGAGAATGTGATGAGAGGAATAGAGGCTGCAGTAGAAGCAGGTTTAACACCGATTAAAATCAATTGTGTAATAAAAGAATCCAGGGATGAGACTGACGCCCGTGAGGTTGAAGCCTTTTGCAGTGAAAAGGGATTCCATGTAAGGTTTATTAAAGAAATGAATCTCAGGATCGGGTGTTTTTTCAACAGTAATCGGAGGTGATGGTGGCAACTGCAAATCATGTAACCGGTTGAGATTAACCGCCAATGGAAAAATCAAGCCCTGCCTTTTTAGCGATCTTGAATTTGATGTTAGAGAATTGGGAATTGAACAGGCAATTATAAGAGCGATCGGTAAAAAGCCTGAATCGGGTACTGAAAATTTGGTAAACTCCTTTAGCAATATTGGAGGATAAAAGGATTTAGGATTTTAGATTTACGATTTAGGATTTGGGAGGGATGGTTAAACTTTAATATTTTAAAAGAAAAGTAATGATGGAAAAGTTATCGCATACGGATGAAAAAGGAAAGGCAAATATGGTGGATGTTGGCCATAAGCCCGACCAGATCAGAACAGCGAAAGCTGAAGGTAAAATTAAATTAAATCCGGCAACCGTAAAACTCATCCGTGAAAACCAATTGAAGAAGGGAGATGTCCTCACTATTGCTGAAATTGCCGGCATTCAGGGCGGGAAAAGGACAAGTGAATTGATCCCCCTGTGTCATCCCTTGCAAATTACCAAGATGGAGGTTAAGACTAAATTGGTAGAAAGATGGAGTTATTGTGACCAGTCTGGCAAAATGTACCGGCAAAACCGGTATTGAAATGGAAGCCATTACTGCGGTATCAGTTGCGCTGATTACCATTTATGATATGTGTAAAGCAGTTGATAAGAATATGGAGATTGGAGAAATCAGATTGATTGAAAAAACGAAAGAGTAATATTCAAGATAAAAGAAACAAGTAAAAAGAAACAAGTAAAAATGGAATCAAATGAATTAAGTGAGAGGTTGTTTAATTTTGCTGTTAGGACTTTAAAATTCCTTAGTAAACTACCTGATAAACCTGAATTCAGAACGATCAGATACCAATTGTCAAAATCTTCAACTTCATCTGGTGCAAACTATGAAGAAGCTCAGGCTGGTTCATCAAAAGCGGATTTTAATAATAAAATAAGAATTTCATTACGTGAAATGAGAGAATCGAATTATTGGTTTCGGATTATACAAGCGACATTTGATGAATATACTAATAATTCTGAATTATCATGGTTAATAAATGAATCATCTGAGCTAAAAAAAATATTAGGATCCATCGTTAATAAAACCAGAAAATAACATTTAATAAAAGCTAACGCCATGTGTCTTTGTCCTTTTATCTTGTGTCTTTTTCCAATTTTTGAAATTTAAAATCAATTAAATGAACAGTAATTCAATTAAAGTCATTTCGGTAAATATTTCTGAAAAAAAAGGAACGATAAAAATACCGGTTGAAACAATTGAACTGACTGAACTGGGTGTAAAAAATGACGCTCATTCCGGTTTATGGCAACGGCAGGTCAGTTTATTGGGAAAGGAAAGTATTGAGAAATTTGAAAAAGAAGCCAAACGTAAAATCAATTTTGGTGAATTTGCTGAGAACATTACAACCGAAGGTTTAATGCTTTATGAAACGGCTCCTCTTGATCAATTGATCATTGGTGATGTGGTTCTTGAGATAACACAGATCGGTAAAGAATGTCATGGCTCTTCCTGCGCTATTTTTAAAGAAGTCGGAAATTGTGTGATGCCTAAGGAAGGCATTTTTGCCAGGGTATTAAAAAAAGGAGTATGTTAAGGCAGGCGATCAGATCGAATACGTAAAAAAAACTTTTAAAGTTCATGTTATCACCCTTAGTGATAGGGCAAGCAGGGGTGAATATGAAGATCGCAGCGGACCAAGAATTATTGAATTGACCTACGAATTTTTTTGGGAAAATGATTATGCTGTCGAAATAGAGCACACCATTATCCCTGATGATCCTGAAGCACTGAGAATTTTACTTGAAAGGGCAGAAGATAATAAAGTGGATGTGGTTTTTACAACAGGTGGAACAGGAATTGGTCCACGCGATTTTACCCCGGATGTTGTAAAAGACCTTCTTGACAAAGAAATTCCGGGTGTGATGGAAGCCATTCGGCTGAAATATGGAGTCGAAAAACCAAATGCACTATTGAGCAGGGGAGTTGCCGGTGTGATGAGTGATACCCTTGTTTATACACTTCCCGGAAGCGTGAAAGCGGTAAATGAATACATGGAGGAAATTTTTAAAACGTTGAGGCATTTGATTTATATGCTTCATGGACTGGATACGCATTAGTGTTCTCAGAGGACAGTTCTCAGACTAAAATCTTCTATTAACTGAGATCGGTGAACTGAAAACAGGGAACTTCTCTAAATTGAAAACTATTTTTATTTATGGAATATCAGCAAGCAATCGAACTTTTACATCAGTATATCAAATCACCAAACATGCTGAATCATTGCTTATGCATCGGAAGCGGTGATGAGGGATCTGGCCAAACGACTTGGCAGGAATGAAGATAAGTGGGGACTTGCCGGATTACTGCACGACCTGGATGTGGAACTGGTGAAAGGAGATATGTATATTCATGGTAAAGAAACCGCAAGAATTTTAACTGAAAAGGGGGTTGATCCTGAAATCGTTGATGCCATCCGAATGCATAATGAATCTTCGGCTGGAGAAAAACGAAGCAAGGAATTCCAATATGCACTGGCAGCCGGCGAAACAATTACCGGAATGATAGTGGCAACAGCCCTTGTTTATCCCGATAAAAAGGTTGCAGGCGTTCAGCCCAAATCTGTCATCAAAAGGATGAAAGAAACAAAATTTGCTGCTTCGGTCAGAAGGGAAAATATCATGGAATGCGAATTAATCGGCATACCATTACCGGAGTTTGTTGAGATCAGCCTGAATGCCATGAAAAAGATCGGGGATAAAATCGGATTGTAAAACCTGCAACAGCTTCGGTTTGGATATTAACAACTAATATTTAATAAAAATTACAATCTGCAGATAACTAACCTCGTTTGCTTAGTACTTTTGTAAGTGACATTTTTGGAATATGCAATTATCAGAAATTCCTCAGAAATTAAAAAATAAATGGGTAGCGGCCATTCTTGTGTTCGTTATCTGGATGCTATTTTTCGACAGAAACAGTGTGATTAACCAGATCGGATTGGTTTCCTCAATTAATGAAGCAAAAGATTTAAAAGAATTGTACATTACCGAGTTCCAAAATGATAGCATCGCTTTGCGAATTTTGAGGTACGATACTGCAATGCTTGAAAAATTCGGCCGCGAAAAATACCTGATGAAACGACCCAATGAAGATGTTTTCCTGTTTGTTAAAGATAGGTAAGATTTTTCGGAGATAGTTAGACGGGACGATATCTAAAGAATTAACAATTCCTTTCCACTCAAATCCCTAAACATTTTTGTTTTTATTTGCATTCTTCAGGATTTATCTATTTTTACAAATTCTAAATTAAGATTAAAGATGGGTGTTACGAAAGAACAAGTTATTGATGCACTGCGGCATGTAAACGATCCTGATCTGAAAAAGGATTTGGTTTCGTTGAAGATGATTGATAATGTTGTAGTGCAGGATAAACTGATCCGTTTCGATGTGATATTGACTACCCCTGCCTGCCCATTGAAAAATAAAATAAAGCAGGATTGCCTTGATGCAATCTCCACTTATATTGGTAAAGATTACAGTGTTGAGATAAAAATGGACTCGAGGGTATCGACCAGGAGGAAAGATACCGAGAAATTGCTTAAGGGAGTAAAAAACATTGTTGCAGTTGCCTCCGGCAAGGGAGGAGTCGGCAAGTCAACGGTGGCTGCTAACCTGGCTGTGGCACTTGCCAATACCGGAGCCAGTGTGGGATTACTTGATGCTGACATTTATGGACCTTCCGTTCCGATTATGTTTGATCTTGAAAATGCTCAGCCTTTGGGTAAGGAAGTTGATGGAAAAACTAAAATTTTACCTATCGAAAAATACGGTATTAAATTGCTTTCCATAGGCTTTTTTGTGAAGCCTGAACAGGCTTTGATCTGGCGCGGAGTGATGGCCACAAATGCCCTGAATCAACTGATCAACGACACGGAATGGGGTGAATTGGATTATTTTATTGTCGATCTTCCTCCGGGTACCGGAGATATCCATTTAACTTTGGTTCAAACTTTACCTGTAACCGGTGTTGTCATTGTGACTACACCTCAGGAGGTAGCTTTGGCAGATGCCCGTAAGGCCTTCAATATGTTCACTCAAAAGGAGATCAAAGTACCGATTCTTGGATTGATAGAGAATATGTCGTGGTTCACGCCGGAGGAATTACCGGATAATAAATATTACCTGTTTGGAAAAGAAGGAGGTAAAAAGCTTGCTCATGATTCGAATGTGGAGCTTTTAGGACAGATACCGATTGTAGAAAGCATTTGTGCTTCAGGGGACGCCGGTAGCCCGATTGCGCTGAAGCAGGAATCGATTGTTGGCAAGGCATTTCATGAGCTGGCACAAAACCTGGCAAGGCAGATAGCGATCAGGAATGCCAACCTTGAACCAACTAAAATTGTTGAAATTAAATCCTAAAATAATTATAAAAATAAGTAAGACTATGACTGACGAAAAACGTGCGGAACTTACCGGAAAGGTTGAAAATGTGATCCAGCAGATAAGGCCTTATCTTCAGCAGGATGGTGGTGATATTCATTTTGTGGAACTCACTGACGACAATGTAGTGAATGTTCAGTTAATGGGAGCCTGTGGGTCATGCCCATACAGTATGATGACACTGAAAAGCGGTGTAGAATCGGCGGTTAAAAAAGCAATACCGGAAATTAAATCGGTTGAAGCTATTAATAATTGACCTGACTTACCAATAGAAATTAAGGTTATGATCCTGGGGTTATAAATTTATCGCTTTCCTGATAAACATTGCTGAAGAAGAGTTAAAGCTTCAGTAATACCCTTTCCATTCTTTCAGAAACTTCTAATGCCAGAACTTCCAGTTCGGGATTTCCAATATGGCTCATCAGGTTTACAGCATCCATAATGGCAACCTCAATATTTCCATCTCCCTGGTCGATTACGACAACATTGCACGGTAGAAGGGTTCCTATTTTGTCTTCTGACTGGAAAGCCCTGAGCGCCAGGTTAGGGTTACATGCGCCGAGGATCACATAATTCTTGTAATCAACATCCAGTTTCTTTTTTAATGTCTTTTTTACATCAATTTCAGTAAGCACACCAAAACCTTCTTCCTTAAGTAAATCGGTAACTTTCTCAATGATTTCCTGATATTTTCCCTTGATGGTCTTGCTTATATAATATTTCATAACTGGGTTTGTTTTAGGTTAATGATTTAATCCTTTCGTTTAATTCAATATCCTTTCTTTTCAGGAATTCCAGCTCTTTTTCTTCATTTTTCGATAATTTGCTTCGCTCTTGCTTATCTTCCAGTGCGATGATCTTCATTTCAGTTTCGTAGCGTTGCTTTTTGATTTTATCGATTTGATTCATGGCTCAAAAATAGAAAAAATAGGATTCCAAGCCCCAATTTAAAACTAATTAAGCTAAAGTGGTTTCATTTTTAATAAATGAAAATAAATCTCCTCTTGGCAGAATGAAATTTGGATAATGTATGGTTAAATCTGCTCTTTCTCAATCCTCTTGCTGATTTCATTAATCTTCATTAAACCAGCAGAACCATACCACGGATGCAATTCCATCACAAGACTTCCGGCTTTTATAGCCGGATCGGTGGAGGTTAGCTCTGCAGCTTCTTCAACGGTGGTTACATTGAAAACGTAAATTCCCCTGATCTCACCTTTGTCGAGGAAATGGTCCGGCCAGAACAAGCTTACCTTCATCGGCCAGGCGGAAAATGTTATCCAGATGGGCGCGTTGTAACTGAACCGCCGCAGCAGAATCAAGATTCCGGTTTGGACCGGCTTTCAGAAATGCCATTACATATTGCTTCATTCCATAGGCATCGGCACCTAATTGCTTTGCAAGCAAGGAATCATAGGTTATAACTTCTTCTTTGGATTGTGTTATCTCATCCTTAATCACTGTTGGATTTGAGTTGCATCCTGTAAGTAAAATAATTACGGCTAATAAGCTAAAGAGTTTTTTCATTTTTTTTATTAATTATTGTTTATATTTAATTCTGTTTTATGTTGTTCTAGATTTTCATGTCTTTCTCGATGTATTTGAACCTGTGATCACAGTTGCTTACTCCTAAGTACCCTTGTTTCATCCCTTTAAGTATATACCATACTTGTTATCTTTGTCTGTTGTATAAAACTGAGGACTACTCACTGCCCTACTGCTACCTGCTTCAATTACCAATCAACCATTCCACGTTAGCTTTTGTTCAGCGTCATAGTGTATTTTATCATTATCGAGAAGCCATTGAACCACCTTTATCAGTTTATCTTCATTGATATTTACTGAACTATTGACAATTTCTTCCATCGTGCAAGGTTTTGCAAGGAGCAATGGTTTTATGATATTAAGAACACTGTCGAACTCCAATTCGCTAAGCTCGATTTTATTTCGTTCGATACAGACATCACATTTCCCGCAACGTTTTGACTGCGGTTCATTAAAATATTGCAACAATTGCCGGCTTCTGCAAAGAGTAGTGTTTTCAAGATATCCCAGAACCGATTGCAATCTTTTTTCGGCTTCCTTTTTCCGGTCGCTGTAATGTTCAGCAGAAATGGAGATGTCCTTCGCATCGGACCGTTCTGTAAGAAATGTAACCAGCGGCAGGCCTTTGCGGCGAAGATAAGTCGCGATCTGATATTTTTCAAGCTCGGTTAAAAGTGCTTCAACCTTTTCACGCGATAACTCCGTTCGTTTAGCGATTTCATCTTCATTTATCCTGACGAATTCAGTAAACAATCCACTATACGACCGCATGATGGTTTTGATGAACTTCTCAGATTTTACATTTTCCACCTGGAACTTGTAGAGGTCTTCCCTTGAAGCCTTAATAAACAGTTTAGAATCGGCATCGGTAAATTCCAGGAGCATCAGGTAGCCTTCCTTTTCAAGATATTTCAGTGAATTATATGCTATTTGCTGATTGAAATTATATTGATGGCAAAAAGCTGAAAAATCAAATTCAAAGCTGACATCCTTTCCCGCTCCAACCGGAAGTTGTAAAAAATTGCCCAATGCCTGGTAGACCTGCCGGATAGTTTTGATCTCGGGGAACTTTGTTTTAATAGAATTTTCAAGCTCAATGATATCTGCCTTTTCGAAAAGCAAAACTGAATATGAAGGTTTTCCATCCCTTCCGGCACGGCCAGCCTCCTGGAAATAAGATTCGAGATTATCAGGAATGTCTAAGTGAACTACAAACCGTACATTGGATTTGTCGATGCCCATACCGAAGGCATTCGTCGCTACCATTACCCTCATATTGCCTTTCATCCAGTCGTTTTGGCGGGAGTCGCGGGCTGTCCTGTCAAGGCCGGCATGGTAGAATCCGGCGCTGATGTTATTCTTTTGCAGAAATTCAGCGATGTTCTTTGTTTTGCTTCGGCTCCGCAGGTAGACGATCCCGCTGCCTTTCAGATTGTTCGCAATCTTGATCAGCCGTTTGAGCTTGTCTTCTTCCTTTAGCACCACGTAGGCAAGGTTTTTTCGTTCAAAGCTTTGCTGAAAAAGGTTTGGTTTGGGAAAGGAAAGCTTTTCCTGGATATCGGTAGCTACTTTTGCTGTTGCCGTGGCAGTAAGGGCAAGTACTGGCACCTTAGGAAGATAGTGCCGAAATTCAGTGATCTTCATGTAAGCCGGCCGGAAGTCGTATCCCCATTGCGAAATGCAGTGCGCTTCGTCCACTGCCAGCAGGCAAACCTTCATTCGTTCAATGTTCAGCTTTATCAGGTCTGTTTCGAGGCGCTCCGGTGACAGGTAAAGGAATTTTATATCCCCGTAAATGCTGTTATTGATGGCCAGCTCGATTTCATCATGATGCATCCCCGAATAAACAGCAACGGCTTTTATTCCTTTTCTTTTCAAATTCTCAACCTGGTCTTTCATCAGGGCGATAAGTGGCGTAACCACGATGCACAGGCCTTCCATCATCATGGTGGGAACCTGGAAACAGATAGACTTTCCACCACCTGTTGGCAACAGCGCAAGCGTATCCTTGCCTTCCATCACCGAAGTGATGATCTCTTCCTGCATTGGCCTGAAAGATGAATAGCCCCAGTATTTCAGCAATGTCTTGTTGATAGCAGACGGATTTACTTTGTACGAAAATAGTAAAAATCGATGAAATTTTATAAATAGGAAAAATTGTAGCTAATATGCAATTTTTGAGGTATTTATTTGGGCTATTAATAAGAAAAAGGAATTAGATTAAATGAGAATAATTCAGTTTCATAGAATATTTTCTAAACTTCCACCTTAATCTCCCCAATCAAATAAGTAACTGCCTGCCCGCCTATCCAAACGCGGTCGCCTTTCAGCTCGCAGTCCAATTCGCCAATGCGGGAAGAAATTTGAAGGGCTTTAAGTTTTGTTTTACCCAGTCTTTCGGCCCAGAAAGGGATGAGCAGGGTATGAGCCGAACCGGTGACCGGATCTTCATTGATGCCAACCCGTGGAGCAAAAAACCGGGAAACGAAATCAACCTTGTCTCCGGGAGCAGTTACAATTACTCCCATGAAGTCTACGGATTTTAGTTTTTCAAAATCGGGCTGTAATGATGATATTGTTTTTTCATCCTCATAAAGCGCAAACAGTTTTTGACCGGATTGATAAAGAGCAACCGGAATTTTCCCAAGGGCTTTGCTAAGCTCTTTTTTAATGATTGCCGAGGTAATTTTACTGGCAGGAAAATCCAGTATCAGTGAATCCCCTTTCCTGTAAACCTTAAGTAACCCGCTTTTGGATTGAAAACTGATTTCATCCGTTTTATAAGCCGAGATGTCTGAAAATCACATGCGCTGAAGCAAGCGTGGCATGGCCACAAAGGTTCACCTCCACTTTTGGTGTAAACCACCGGATCTCAAAATGATCGTCCTTTCTGACAAAGAAAGCTGTTTCCGAAAGGTTATTTTCTGCAGCAATATTTTGGAGCAATCGGTCTTCAGGCCAGGATTCCAGCGGGCAAACCGCTGCCGGATTCCCTCTGAAAACTTTGCCGGTAAAGGCATCCACCTGGTAAATCGGGATTTTCATATGTTGATATATTTTAAAATGAACAATGCTGAAGGTATTTGTATTAGCCACAAAATCACCAGGGCACTAAATATCACTAAAATTATTTTAGTCAAATTCTTTGTTTGGTGGATTTTAGTGATTTGGTGTTTTGGTGGCATTCGTTTAACTTTTATGAGTAGGTTATATTTTGTTAATTAATAAATCAATTTTGCTTTATAGTTCGATGTATTATTCTTTTTATCCGTTACTGTCAGTTCAAAAATGTTTTCTCCTTTTGCAAGCCTTTCATCGTAACTATAAATCAGAAGATCGTTCTTTGCATCATAGTCCATCAATATCCATTGTCCGTTCAGCCTTCCGCGGTAAGTTGCAATGCCTGACAGTTCATCTGTAATCTTAATCTGAATGGTGCTTTGTGCAGCAATATTTTTATTATTGGAAATATTTACCGGGATGATCTTTGGTGAAATGGTGTCCACCATCACGCAATATTTTCCAAATTCCCTGATTTGAGTCGTGATAAAGCCATTGTCCCAATTACCACCGACAGATGTAAGCTTTTGCTGTTCCTCAATCTTAACAATTAATGCTTTATACTGTAAGGCTTTTGGCAAAGAGTCCGGCCTGATGAAAAGATTGCACCAGGTTTGAAGGGGTGTGGTTGGATTGTGCAATTGATGAACTCCCGAATAGGAATTTCTGATGGGTGGTAAAAGTTTATAAGTGAACAGCAAAGTGTCGTAAAGTGCGCTTCCCGGAACTTCAAATTTGATATGTCCGGTTTCAAATAAATTATCACTTTTATAAGTAAAGAGTGAACCTTGCGCATCCATCTGTTTTTCAGCAGGTACGACAGGCTCGTTCTGAATTTCACTTTTCACCCAAAATGATAAAGTGGAAATATTTCCAATGGCATCAGCAACTTTATAGGTCAGCAAGTGGACTTCATCATCAGTAAATTCAATAATGCCGTCATTTTTCACATTTTTATAAATGCTCAGGTGATTGTTGGGCTGGATATAGGATTTCTGCACCCTTCGCTGATTCGAAATATATTCGGGATAATCAATCAGGCTATTGACGTAACGGGTTTCATCGAATGAAAAAGTCTCCATCACGTGTTCATAACACAAGACCCGAATCAACAAGCAAGCTGATGGAATAAACCCCGTTTTTATTGTTGCCATTGTTAAACAAATCAATGGTGTTAATCCCGAAATAAGCTTTTCCGGTGATTGAAATGGTATCTTTTCCGGCAAGTGAGAATATTTGCCGTTGCTTCCCTGCTACAGCAAATTCAGCTTCCTGTTCTTGTTTCTTATCAGGCAATTTCCATCGGCTGGATATACTTTTAATAAATTAATTGACCGGCGGGGTTATGTCTTCAACATTATATCCAAACAACAACGGATTGATCGGTTTTTCGCTTCCGGCATCCCGAATCTCAAAATGCAGGTGTGGCCCTCCTGAACCACCACTGTCACCTGACAATGCAATTATTTCACCTTGTTTCACTTCAAGGGTTCCTGGCTGCAGGATAAAGGTCAACCTCGAAGGATTCCCGGCGATATTGTTCATTTTTGACATAATCTTTAATAGCTCCCTGATATTGCTGCAGATGGGCATAAACCGAAACGTATCCGTTCGGGTGAGTAATGTAAATCGCTTTACCATAACCCCCAGATGAAACTTTTATCCGCGACACATAGCCATCAGCCACAGCATAAACCTTTAGCCCTTCCACCTCACCGGTGCGGATGTCAAGCC
Source organism: uncultured Bacteroidales bacterium (assembly GCA_963705185.1). Classification (GTDB taxonomy): domain Bacteria; phylum Bacteroidota; class Bacteroidia; order Bacteroidales; family JAADJA01; genus JAADJA01. The sequence continues at coordinate 84,828 of CAVPJF010000035.1, read as the reverse complement.
CTGAATGAAAATGATCGTCTCTTAATTCGCCGAATGTTCCGGAAAGGTTAAGTGGAATATCCAGTGGGGAAATGAAATAATTTTGCGGATACTTTTTCTGGGCAAAAAGCGGAGAAGTAATAAGCAACAAATGATACTACCGAAAGAATTGTTTTTACAAAGGGTAAATGAGTCATAATTATTAAAATACAATAGATTATTTTAATCTTTTTTCCGGCTATTCCGAACCTGTTGGATAAAATAGCGTAAAAGTGCAAAGATATGTGATTTCGAATCGTTTAATTCATAATTTTGTTATTATTGTCGGGGCTTTTTCGAACTTACGCTAATAAAAAATATACCATCATTGGAAAGCAACGGTAAACTGGACATAACGCTGCTATTCGTCGAAGACGAAGAACTTCTGAGAGCAATTTATGAGAGGATTTTAGATAAATTCGTTCAACGGCTTTATATTGCTGAAAACGGCAAGGAAGGCCTTGAAATGTACAAGAAATGCAATCCCGACCTCATCATTACCGATATCATGATGCCCGTAATGGACGGGCTGGAAATGGTGCAGCATATCCGCGCCATTGATAGCCATGTTAAACTTGTGATATTATCAGCTTATGGTGAAGCTGAGTATTTCATGGATGCCATTAAGATCGGGGTAAACAGTTTTTTGATAAAACCGGTCGAAACCAAAAAGCTTACCGGGCTTGTAGAAGAGCTGGGAAAGAGTATTCAGTTAGAGCGGGAAGTTATAAACCAGGAATTACAGCGTAAAAAAGCTGAGGAAAACCTGCGTAAACTTAATGAAGAGTTAGAAAGAAGAATTGAAGACCGGACACGGGATCTTCAGAAGGAGATAAAAGAAAGAATACAGGCCGAGAATGAGTTAAAGGAGTTAAACCTCAACCTCGAAAACCGGGTAAAGGAAGAGCTTAAGAAAAGACAGAAGCAACAACAATTGCTCATCCAGAAATCGAAGCTGGAGTCGATGGGGGAGCTTTCAGCCGGAATAGCCCATGAGATCAATCAACCGCTCGGCGGAATTTCGATGGGACTCGACAACATCCTTTTCAAAATGTCGCATGATGGAGCTTCGGAGGAATATATTAAAAATAAAATTAATTCTTTATTTAAAGATATCGATCGCATTCGCCAGATCATTAACCATGTCAGGGTTTTTTCGAGAGACCAGGAAATCCTTGTATCGGAAATTGTTGACATCAATGAGGTCATCCATGATGCATTATCAATGATGAGCAGGCAGTATTATAACCAGAATGTGCACATCAATCTGAACCTGTCGGATGAAAAATGTTTTACAGTTGGTAACAAATATCGTGTAGAACAAGTAATACTGAATCTGTTATCGAATGCAAAATATGCGGTCGATGAACAGCAAAAGATGTTAAACAACAGGAATTATACAAAAACCATATCCATAAGCAGCTTTAACAGGGGCTCTGAAGTGGTTTTTGAAATTGAAGACAATGGAACAGGAATTCCCAAAAAGAATTTGTCGAATATATTCGATCCTTTCTTTACCACGAAAGATGTGGAGCATGGAACCGGGCTGGGACTTTCAATTTCCTATGGGATTATTAAGGAAATGAAGGGGGAAATATCGGTAGATAGCCAGGTGAATAAATATACAAGGGTGAGTATTTCATTACCCAAAAATTAAAAACAATACTGATTTTGAATATAATTTTATTATGGAGAAAATAAAGATTCTGGTAGTTGATGATGAGCAGAGGGTGCGTGATGAGATCGCAGAGTTTTTAGTTGAAAACAAATATCATGTTTTTAAGGCCGGTTTACCTTCCGAAGCATTTGCCATTCTTAAAGATCATAAGGTTGACCTGGTAATCCTTGATATTAAGTTACCTGAAATGGATGGGATTTCAGCCCTTAAAATCATTAAAGAATCTTATCCCGATACCGAGGTGATCATGATCTCCGGACATGGAGATATGACCAGTGTGATCGACGCCATGCGGAACGATGCCGCTGATTTTTTTCCAAAACCCTTCCGGTTGCTGGATATCAATCTTGCCATTCAGCGGACGACGAGGTACCTTAACCTGAATGTGAAATATAAAGAGCTTGAGAAGAACTATTCCCTTCTATCGAAGGAAATTCAGAAGAATGTAGGTCATCAGCTCATCGGTAAAAGTGAAGCCATGCGCCATGTTATTTCAATGATGGCAAAGGTAGCGGATGTGGATAATACAACCGTCCTGATAACAGGTGACAGCGGAACCGGCAAAGAGTTGGTTGCCCGCGGCATTCATTACATGAGCAGACGGAAATACAAAAGTCTTCCATTCGGTAAATTGTTCCGCTATTCCTGAAACGCTTTTTGAAAGCGAATTTTTTGGACACAGGAAAGGTTCCTATACAGGAGCGATCGAGCATAAAGCAGGCTGGTTCGAAATTGCAAATAACGGCACTCTTTTCCTGGATGAAATAGGTGATATGCCATTAAGCCAGCAGGCAAAACTTTTACGGGTTCTTGAAGAAAGAAAAGTTTCAAGGATTGGATCGCACGAAATGATTAATGTGGATGTGAGGGTGATCACAGCATCCAACCAGGAACTCAAGAAAATGAGTGACAACAAACAATTCAGGCTTGACCTATACCACAGGATCAGTTCGTTCGTTATCGATTTACCTCCCTTGCGGGAACGGAAAGAAGATATACCTCTCCTGATCAATTATTTTGTCGAATACTATGCCGAGAGATTAGGGAAAGTAATTAAAAAAGTTGATCCCAGTATTGCTAAAGAACTTTCTTCCTATTCTTTCCCGGGAAATATCCGTGAATTAAGAAATCTCGTTGAAAGAGCTTTGATCCTGAGTGAAAACGGACATTTAAAACTCATCGATTTCCAAATTGGTAAACAAGAATTATACCGCTCAAATTGATAATGTAATACCGGGAGAAGAAATCTGGGACATGGAAATGGCTGAACTTCGCCTTATTAAAAAAGCCCTTGAAAAGTCAAATAACAATAAATCAAAAGCTGCCGAGCTTTTAAATATTTCCTGGCAATCACTGGACCGAAGGATGAAAAAATTTGACCTTTCCTAATATTGTTTACTTTACCAGGTATTTGGAAATAAAAGTTCCGGCGACAGGCACATTGGATAAAATCTGAATAATTCTAAACGGCCGGATAAAATCCTGCCTAAAAATAGCTTGTTCAATATTGGGTGGTGAATAATAATGTATTTATGTGCTATCTTCCCCCTTAAAAAATTTTGGGAATAAAAACGAAAAAGCCGATTATTGCCGCAGCAACGGCAGCGATTAGTACAGCTCCTGCAGCTATATCTTTAGCTTTGCCTGCTTTGTTGTGAAATTCAGGAGAAATTAAATCTATAAGAAATTCTATAGTAGTATTGAACATTTCAGCTATAAATACCAATCCGGTAGCAAAAATCACCAGGCACCATTCCAGGATTTCAATTTTATAAACAATCCCTAAAACGACTACCGCAACTGCTGCTAAAAAATGAATCTGCGCATTTCTTTGTGTTCGCAACATATATGCAATACCATTGAATGCAAATTTAAAGCTGGCTATTCTTTTTTGAAATTGTGTTTGTTTTGTCACTGGAAAAATATATTGCTCCTTTTTTAAAATTATGGGGTAAAGTTAGTAATCATTATCGTTTGGTAAACTTTATTTCAGCGTGCAACAAAACAAGAATTCCTAAAAATAAAAAAGTCCTGCGGTAACAGGACTTTTAATAAAACCTTCAGATAATTTTTAATATCTTTTTTCTTTAATTCTTGATTTTTTACCTCTAAGTTCTCTAAGGTAGAAAATTCTTGCCCGTCGCACAACACCTCTTTTATTTACTTCAATTTCATCAATGAAAGGTGAAGCCACCGGGAAAATTCTTTCAACGCCAATATTCCCGGAAATTTTTCTAACTGTAAAAGTTTCTGTTTTGCCGGAACCTTTGCGCTGGAGAACCACTCCCTGATAACTTTGAATACGTTCTTTGTTACCCTCAATGATCTTATATTTAACCGTTACAGTATCACCGGCTTTAAATGCAGGGAATTCTTTTAGTTGAATCTGTTCTTCTACGTATTGCAGTAATTCATTCTTGCTCATCACTCTATGTTTTAATGCTGTTTCCTCTAAAAATGGGTGCAAATATACGGCAATATTTTTTACATGATCAAGAATAATTTAAAAAAATTGATGAATCCAAAGAAATGCCTGATTGCGGCTTCATTCAGCCTTCATCTTCATGGCCGTAAATCCCAGGGCGTCTCTCTTTGGTTCTTTCAATGGCTTTGGTCAATCTCCAGTTATAAATTTCCTTATCGTTGCCCGAGAGAAGGATATCGGGAACTTTCATTCCTTTAAAATCGGCAGGTCGAGTATAGACTGGTGGAGAAATCAGATCATCCTGGAAGGAATCGGATAGGGCAGAGGTTTCATCATTCAAAACACCGGGAATGAGCCTGACGATAGCATCCGTCAGCACAGCAGCCGCCAGTTCACCTCCTGAAAGAACATAATTCCCGATAGATATTTCCATCGTAATATACTTTTCACGGATTCGTTCATCGATCCCCTTATAATGACCGCATAATAAAATTAAGTTTCCTCTTGTAGAAAGATGATTGGCCGTTTTCTGGTCAAGCAATATTCCATCCGGACTCAGGTAAATAACCTCGTCATACGTTCGCTGTGCTTGCAGGTACTCAATGCAGGCCGCAATGGGTTCAATCATCATGACCATACCAGAGCCTCCGCCGTAGGGATAGTCATCAACACGTTTATGTTTGTTTGTGCTAAAATCCCGTATGTTCAGGATGTTGATTGTGATATGGCCTTTTTCCCTGGCCCTTTTGACGATTGATTGATCAAAAGGACCCTGAAACATTTCAGGAAAAATGGTGAGTATTTCTATTTGCATGAATTCGCCTGTTACAAGATTTTTGCAAAATTACTTTATAATTCTGCTGGATATTCTGAATTATTGTTGCTGTGTTTTAAACATTGAAATGGATCCGGTGTTTATAATTTGTATTTTCTTACAATAATATTCCCGGACAGCAAACGTATTGATATAATTTACTGTCTGTTTATAGTAATTCGTAGTTTTGCACAATTTTAAATATTAATAAATGAAAAAGCTTTTTTTGATTGTTTGCTTCCTTTCGGTTCTATATGGTTCTTATGCACAGGTAGCACCTGATAAATATTGGGTAAGGTTCACCAATCGTTTCAATTCTCCTTATTCAATTGAGAACCCTGGTGAATATTTATCGCAACGAGCCATAGACCGACGAGCACAATTCAATATTCCGATTGTTGAGAATGATCTACCAGTTAACCCGCAATATATCCAGGCGGTTGCAAATACAGGTGTCACAATTCTGAACGCCTCTAAGTGGTTTAATTCGGTAACAATTTATACGACAGATCCTAATGCACTTGATCAAATTTCCCAATTTGATTTTGTTTTATCGGTGTCAAAAGCCGGAGGGAAGCCGAATGGTTCAGGTGATTTTGTAAAGGAATATTTTGCAAATGAGTCTTTTGCATCAGGGCCAGAAGAAAGTTCTCTTAAGTCCATTTCAGCAGGAGACAGCTACGATTATGGGGAGGCATTCAACCAGATTCATATGCTGAACGGTGAAGTATTACACGATATGGGTTACGACGGTGCCGGTAAAATTATTGCTGTTCTGGATGCCGGCTTTTTAAATGCCAATAACATTGATGCCTTTGATAGTCTTTGGAATAATGGCCAGATACTGGGTACAAGAGATTTTGTCAGTCCACAGAATCCTAATATATTTCGGCTCTCACTACCACGGAACGATGGTGCTATCGACGATGGGTGCCAACTGGCCGGGGCAGATCGTTGGAACAGCTCCAAAAGCCGATTACTGGCTAATCCGAACGGAGGATGGAGATTCAGAATACCTGATCGAGGAACTTAACTGGGTGTCTGGGGCTGAATTGGCTGATAGCTTAGGAGCAGATATTATCAATTCCTCTTTAGGTTATACTACTTTCGATGATCCAACGCTCGACCATAGTTATGAAGATATGGATGGTAATACTGCACCTGTTACCATTGGAGCGGATATGGCTGTGAGTAAAGGAATGATCGTTGTGAACAGTGCAGGAAATTCAGGTGGAAGCTTTTGGCAATACATTGGTGCACCTGCTGATGGCGACAGTGTCTTCTCAATAGGAGCTGTGGATGGTTCAGGTAATTATGCAGGTTTTAGTTCGACGGGGCCAACCTATGATGGCAGAATGAAACCCAATGTAGTGGCTCAGGGGCAAGGTTCTACTATTATTGATCCATGGACAGGTTCTGTTAGTTATGGAAGCGGCACCTCTTTTTCTTCACCGATAACGGCAGGTATGATTGCCTGTTTATGGCAGGCTAATCCGGACTAAACGGAATACTGAAATTTTAGAAGCCATTCAGCAAAGCGGCTCACAGGCAAACAATCCAGATTATTTTTTAGGATATGGGATACCGGATTATGCTCTTGCGAACAGCATTCTAACCGTTATTGAAAATGAGGAAAGTCCGATGGATTTGGTGTCTGTTTATCCTAATCCATTTACCAATGAAATAACCATCCAGGTTGGAGAAGACAATTCATCTTTAAAGCAGATCGAACTTATGGATATAACAGGAAAATCTTTAATGTTAATGAATTATTCGGCGAATGAAGACAATGTAGTTCTAAACAATATAAGTAATCTTTCTGCGGGTTTCTATCTTTTGAAAATAACACTCGGTCAAGGTTCCGAAACCAGGAAGCTCCTGAAGAATTAACAAGACAATGAATTTTTTGAGCCTTCTGATGCAGAAGGCTTTTTTTTATTTCATATTTACAGAAGCTTTGTTAAATCCGCGCAGATAAATAGCTGTGATCACTTTTTTGGTTGAAAGGGGAAACTGGCTTTTCATCATCCAGTCGTAATACTGAGGCTCAGTGGTAAACGTTTTGGCTACAGAATTTCCCTTGTATTTCCCAAAATTAAAGATTTCATCTCCCTTATCATTAAAGATAATATGCCCAACAAGGTCGGCATTTTTAGTTTGGTACGAAAATTCTGACAACGCAGCCATATCGTTTTTTACAGGATAAGTTTTGGCTCCATTCTTATCTTCATAACTGGTGTTTTCATATTTGCCAATCTGAGCGATCAAAATTTCCATGGTTGCTAAGGTATCAGCTTCAGCACTATGCGCGTTCACCAGGTCTTTCTGGCAATAAAATTTGTAAGCTGCGCTAAGGTTGCGGGGTTCCATCTTGTGAAAAATGTTCTGAACATCCACTATCTTTCTGCCTTTGAGGTCAAAATCTATTTCAGCTCTCAGAAATTCCTCCACGAGCAAAGGAATATCGAACTTTATGGCATTGTAACCCGATAAATCAGAATTGCCGATAAATTGTGACAGGGCCGGAGCCAGCTGCCCGAAAGTGGGCATGTCTTTTACATCTTCATTTGAAATACCATGAATTGCCAATGCCTGAGCAGAGATAGGTATGGTAGGATTCACCCGCTCTGTTTTGACTTCCGTTTTTCCTTCCGGAGATAATTTTACCAGGCATATTTCAACTATTCTATCGGTTGCTACATTGATCCCTGTAGTTTCCAGATCAAGAAAAACAATGGGGCGGGTTAGATTTAATTTCATTTTATAAGTTAGTTAAAAAAGTCATTCCGGAAAAATTATGCAAGTAGTTTAGAAGATTAAAACATTCCGGAATGACTTAAGTTATTATCGAGTTATACTGTCCTGTTCGGATCAAATTCCTGTAAATATTTTGCTACCCTTTGCAGAAAAATTCCGCCCAAAGCACCATCCACAATCCGGTGGTCGAAAGCCAGCGAAAGGATCATCATGTGGCGGATGGCGATCATATCACCTTCGGAAGTTTCAATTACAACCGGTTTCTTCTGAATGGTTCCAACTCCTAGAATAGCAACCTGGGGCTGATTAATGATAGGAGCTCCTGTCAGATTTCCAAACTGCCCGAAATTCGTAATGGTAAAGGTTCCACCCTGTATTTCATCCGGATTCAGCTTGTTGTTACGGGCGCGGTTGGCAAGATCGTTTACATATTTTGCAAGGCCGGCAAGGTTCTTCTGGTCGGCATTTTTAATGACCGGAACGATCAGGTTGCCACCTGGAAGAGCGGTGGCCATCCCAATATTGATATTTTTTCTTTTAATAATGTTGTATCCATCAACAGAGGCATTCACCAAAGGAAAATCCTTTAAAGCCTTTGCAGCAGCTTCGATGAAAATAGGAGTAAAAGTGAGTTTTTCGCCCTCACGTTTTTGAAATGAATCTTTAATTTTATTTCTCCAATTTACAATCACTGTCATGTCCACATCATGGAACATGGTGACATGTGCGGAAGTATGTTTCGACATCACCATATGATCAGCAATCAGCTTGCGCATGCGATCCATTTCGATAATTTCATCGCCCGCACCAGCCCTGACAACCGGTTGCTCTGATGACTTTTGAAGAAGAAAGTTTTTCTGTCAGGATGGAAACTGACGGGATCACTTTGCCTGACTTTTTATTTTCGAGGTATTTCAGGATATCGGCTTTGGAAACACGTCCATCCTTTCCTGAGCCAATTATTGCATTCAATTCCGATAGAGAGAGTTTCTCACTTTTGGCTATGCTTTTAACGAGCGGAGAATAAAACCGTCCTGAAACTGATAAATCAGGTTTAGGGGCTAATGGTTCTGAAATAATTGCTGCTTCAGCTTTTACTTCTGCTGGTTTTGTGGTTTCTTTTGGAACCTCAGAAAGGGTTGGTTTTCCTCCTTCACCACCCATATCAATGAGAGCGATCACCGCACCGACTGGAACCACATCCCCTTCTGCAAAGTGCAACTTTTGTCAGTTTGCCTTCGACAGGTGAGGGTATTTCAGAGTCTACTTTATCGGTTGCTATTTCAACAATGGCATCGTCTTCTGCTACAGTGTCTCCCTCATGTTTCAGCCATTTTGTAATGGTTGCTTCTATGATGCTTTCGCCCAGTTTGGGCATCACTACTTCAAATATTGCCATACTGATAAAATGCTTTTAATATCTTGTTTTCGCATTGATAAACAAAGGGTTCACATAAAAGTTTACAAAAGTAAGAATAAATCAGGAATGAGATTAGGGTAATTTCTTGTTAACCGAACCTGAAACCTGGAACACAGGCCTACCTTCCTAAATTCCTAAATCCATTCCATATAATATTCACATCGTTCATGATCTTATAATCACGAACGTATAGAAGGTTGAGGCGGTCGATGGTATCGGTCGGGATGGCATCATGGTCGATCTGGTCAGTTGGATTCAGCACACCTTTTTTGATTGGTGGCAGCTTATGGGTCTCTGAATAAGCTGTAAAGCGATACCCTACCCAGGATTTTTTTCCTGCAATAACCTGAACAATATTGAATAGGAATCCTGTCGGTTTTCTGACAATGAATATTGCCACAGGAGAAACCATGAGCAGCGCTAGTGCCGAAATGATATCGAGGAATCGCTTGCTGCGCCGGTTGTGGATTTTGGTAATCGAATTCAGGTCGATGATATACACATCGCCAATGGTATTGATCGACTTACTTCCGATGATGGAAAGACTTTCAGGAGGGGCGATTTTAAATTCAAGTTGCGGATCTCTAAGTTCTGACATGTAATCGATGATCTGCTGCGCGGGCACATCTTTGGCACAAAAGATAATTTCATCAATTTTATAAATGTCGATAATATCTTTGATCTGTCCCAGGTGTCCGATAAATCCTTTTCCACCGGCTGGATTTTCCAAAACACTCACCAAACCAATGAAGCCGGGTTTCATATCGGCCCGCCGGATGAGTTCGGCAACCCTTTCTGCTTCCTCTTTATCACCAATGATAACAAACCGCTTAATCATTCTTCCGCCAACACGGAACCCTTTTAACTTAAAGAGATGGAGTAAATAGCGCAACCCGTTCATTGAAATCAATCCCCAGATAGCTCCCAGCACAATCAACGCCCTTGAAAATCTCAGGTGTTCAGGCAACAGAGAATAAATGGTCAGGATCAGCACACTGCCGATGATTAGTCCACGGAATATTTTAAGCAGGTGAACCGGACGGTCGTAACCACCGCTCAGAAAAACACTGTAAAGCCAGACAAAAATATATGAGGGGATGGCGACGGAAACGATTTCATTTGGAAATTTGCCACCGTCGATGAAAACCACATTTTGTTCCCAAAAAACCTTAATCTCATACAATCCTCCAAAAAGCAGAACTGCATCGGCAAGTGGCAGGGCAATACGGGAAAAAAAACGGTTGAATATGGCCATAATTGCCCTAAAATAAACTGCGAGGTTAATTAGTACAGTGAATAATCTGGCATTCTTTGCTGAAAAATGCTTTCGGGCAAAAATGATCATGGCATTGTAAAAAACCACCACATAGTTGAGGCTGCCTTTTTTTGTGCTTTCACCTTTATAATGGATGATCCTTGCTTCAGGATAATAATAGTTTTTATAACCCGCCTTGATAATGCGGTAGGAGAGGTCGATGTCCTCACCGTACATGAAGAAGGTTTCATCGAGCAGACCGATTTTATCCAAAACACTTTTGCGTAAAAGCATAAAAGCACCCGACAGGATATCAACCTGGTGTGTTTCTTCTTTGTCCAGAAATCCAAGGTGATACCTGCCAAAAATGCGTGACTTTGGGAATAGACGTGAAAGCCCAAAAACCTTATAAAAAGCAACTATAGGAGTGGGTAACCCTCGCTTGGACTCAGGTAAAAATTTCCCTTTCCCGTCCACCATCTTTACACCCAGTCCACCAGCGTCGGGATGTGCATCCATAAATTGAACTATCTTGTGGAATGTATCATCTTCAACTATGGTGTCGGGATTCAGCAAAAGAACATATTCTCCTTTAGCAAGTTGAATTGCCTGGTTATTGGCACGTGAAAAACCAACATTTTCTTTATTGGCAATGGTAATAATTTCAGGAAATCGTTCATTCAACATCTCAACTGAACCATCTACCGAATTATTATCAACAACAAAAACCTCAGCTGATAATCCATTGACCGCTTTATTCACTGAATGCAGGCACTGTTCAAGAAAATACCTGACGTTATAATTTACAATGACTATGGAAAGCTTCATGCCTGACTTTTGCTGAATAATAATTCGCTTCAAATTTAATATTATTACCTCATGGTTCGATAAATCATGGTAAAAAGTATTTCAAATTATTAACAGCAATCAAAAAGAAAATTTTCAAATGATTGTAAAGGTTAATTAACTGCCCCAATTTCTGCATTAAAATTTTTCTATTTTTGCAAATAAGTAACTCCAAACTTTATAAATGATGAAAGACATTGTTATTAAAACACTTAAGGCGGCAAAAAAGCCTCTTCGCCCTGGTGAAATAGCCGAGCTGGCTGGCATAAATAAAAATGATATTGAAAAGGCAATCAGCGAGTTGAAAAAGGAAGATAAAATTTATAGTCCGAAGCGCTGTTTTTACGACATAAAAAAATAGGGGTATTCATTTCAATCAAACAACAATAAACAGAAAATGGCTCATATAATTCAATTTTCTGAAGCAGCATTTATTGCTTTGCATGGAATGGTTATCGTAGCAAAATCAGAAAAAAAAGAACTGGTCAATGTGTTACAGATAGCCGTCCAGTCTGAACAGTTCAAAGCATCATGTTGCCAAAGTAATGCAGCGGCTCGTAAAAGATGGCTTCCTCAATTCTCATCGCGGTCCAACCGGCGGCTTTACCATGAAAAAGCGTGCTAAAGATATCAGCCTTCTTGAGATTTATGAATCCATTGAAGGGAAAATTGAAATAGGAACTTGCCCGCTTGACCACCCCGTTTGCAAGTTCGATAAATGCCTTTTCAATAATGTAACCATGAAAATGACGAAGGATTTTGTTGCTTACATGAGAAAGGAGAAACTGTCCGATTTTATTTAGTGGCTGCAGTTCCTTCCTCTTTTGTATTCAGTCCTTTACTTCGCGTAGTTTATAGCCCTCGTTTCCCTTATAACCGTTATTTTAATTTGTCCGGGATAGGTCATTTCGTCCTGGATCTTTTTCGAAAGATCATATGATATTTGTGCTGATTCAGCATCCGTTACCTTTTCTGCACCGACGATTACTCTTAATTCTCTTCCTGCCTGAATGGCATAGGTTTTAACCACACCGGGATAAGCCAGTGCAAGTTCTTCCAGTTTATTCAATCGCTGAATGTAAGCTGCAACCACCTCTCTTCTTGCCCCGGGACGTGCTCCGCTGATGGCATCGCATACCTGAACAATAGGAGCGATAAGGTTATCCATATCTATTTCGTCGTGATGGGATCCGATAGCGTTGCATACCTCTGGCTTTTCCTTGAACTTTTCAGCCAGTTTCATCCCATGCAGCGCATGCGGCAGTTCAGGCTCGCTATCAGGAACCTTACCAATATCATGAAGCAGCCCGGCTCTTTTTGCGAGCTTGGGATTTAGCCCGAGCTCGGCGGCCATTGTAGCGCAAAGGTTGGCTACCTCCTTTGAATGCTGCAGAAGGTTTTGACCGTATGAGGAGCGGTATTTCATTTTTCCAACAATCCTGACAAGTTCGTGGTGCATCCCATGTATACCCAAATCGATGGTGGCTCTTTTACCGGCTTCTATGATATCTTGTTCGATGAGCTTCTTTGTTTTAGCGACCACTTCTTCAATCCGGGCGGGATGTATCCTTCCGTCGGTTACAAGTTTTTGTAGTGACTGCCTGGCAATTTCACGGCGGACAGGATCAAATGAAGAAAGAATAATGGCATCAGGAGAATCGTCGATTATGATTTCAACACCTGTTATGGCTTCGAGTGTGCGAATGTTTCTTCCTTCACGCCCAATAATCCTTCCTTTTATTTCATCGTTTTCGATATTAAACACCGACACAGCGTTCTCAATGGCATGCTCTGTAGCTGTTCGCTGGATGGTTTCGATAATAATTTTTTTTGCTTCGCGGTTAGCGGTAATTTTTGCTTCATCTACTATCTCATTGATATGAGACATTGCTTCCGATCGCGCCTCATCCTTCAATGTTTCGATGAGTTGTGCTTTGGCCTCAGAAGCTGAAAGTCCGGAAATGACTTCGAGGGCTTCTATCTGCCGTTTATGCGATTTGTCGAGTTCTAATTGTTTTTTACTAACAAGTTCAAGTTGTGCAGTAATGTTTTGTTTAATGGTATCGGCTTCTTTTTGCTTTCGCTGCAGTTCTTCAAACCGCTGGGATAAGCTTGCCTCCTTTTGGTTGAGGCGATTTTCGGTTTTCTGGATCGTTGAGTTCTTTTCCTGTACAAACTTATCATGCTCAGCTTTAAGCTGAAGAAACTTTTCTTTTGCCTGAAGAATTTTCTCTTTTTTTATTACTTCACCCTTTTCCTCAGCTTCTTTAATGATGTTTTCATTTTTTTTCTCAATGTTTCTTTTGAGAACGGTGCTGGTAATGATAAACCCCAGGGTTAGCCCTGCTACTCCCACAATTACGAATATTAGTATTTCCATTTTTCATAAAGTTTTAAGGAAGGAAAGGGATGTAAAAAAAAATACCCGCATTATTCAAGGAGTTTGATAAACCCCAATTCTGCATGTTTAGGGTTGCCTGGCTTTTCGAACGTCCACTGCCCCTGAGCTAACAGGAGGCCCGCCATAGGCGGGATGAGGCCTGTTCTGGAAACCAATGAGCTTTCCCTGAAGAGATTAATGTTGAGTTTATAAACATTAATATGAATGAATGCGGGTATTCTTTTTCCGGAATGTGCATCCGGTAAATTTCTTTCAAAGAACGCAGACTTTTAATTCTTTTTCAGGCTTTCTGACAACAACCGATCAATTTCCTTTACCTTCGTTTCGATCTCCTCTTCGTTCATCCTCAGGATATCTCCCTTGGTCAGAGCGTCCGTTGCTTTTTCGAGGGTAACCATTGCTAGTAAGTCCTGCCTGTCGTTATATGCAAAACGTTCTGCATAAAACTTTATTTTAGTATTAATTTCACTAGCCGCCTTTCTGATCGTCTCCTCTTCATCCCGTTTTACTGTCAGCTTGTACGGCCTGTCGGCAATTGTTACTGATATTGTTAATTCGTCCATCAATTTGTTTCGAAAGTCAGAATAACTATTTATTTAAAAGTCCGATACATTTATCTATTTCCCGCACCAGTTCATCAATTTTGTTTTTTACATCCGTATTTCCTTCGGATTGTTTAACTGATTGTGAAATTTTTATATAGTTGTTTTTATCGTTAAGTTGCATGATCATTTTTTCTTGTTCTTCTATTGTTCTTAAAAGCGCTTCATTTTTTTCGAGAAGGAGTGAATTCTGTCCTGAAAGCGAGTTTTGCATTGCGATCAGTTGCCTGATCTTTTCCTCTATTTCATTTAAACGACCCTTGATCTCACTCATTCAACTCTTTAAAAATTAAGCAGTTTAAATTGCTATGTCTCCTTATACGAAAACCTTAAATCAAGTTTTCAAATATAATATATTTTTCTCTTTACAAGAAAGTTTGTAAAGATACAATTTTAATTATAGGAAGTACGGTTTATAAATAAATTTTAATTTGGTTTTTCCACATAGGCGGAAATAGGAGCGCAGGTGCAAACAAGATTTCTGTCGCCATAGGCATCATCTATCTTGGTGACTGGTGGCCAGTATTTGTCCACAATTTCAAACCTGACAGGGAATGCAGCTTTTTCTCTCGGGTAAGGATAAACCCAATTATCGTCAGTAACCATGGCGACAGTATGCGGAGCATTTTTAACCACATTATTTGTTTTATCGGATTTTCCTTCTTCGATCTCACCTATTTCCTTCCGGATTGAAATCATCGCTTCGATAAACCTTTCAAGTTCTGAAAAAGGTTCGCTTTCGGTTGGCTCCACCATCAGTGTACCATGTACCGGAAAAGCTACTGTTGGTGCATGGAAACCATAATCCATCAGCCTTTTGGCAATGTCAACAACGGTGATATCAGCACTTTTGAGAAAATGATTACAATCAAGGATCATTTCATGGGCAACACGATTATTCTTTCCGGAATATAGAATTTTATATGATCCTTCAAGACCTGACTTTAGATAATTGGCATTCAAAATAGCCACCCTGGTTGCTTCTGTGAGTCCGTTTCCACCTAGAAGTTTGATATAGCCATATGAAATGGGAAGGATTAAAGCACTGCCAAAAGGAGCCGAAGAAACAGGTTGAATTCCTTTTGCACCGCCTGTTTGGACGATTGGATGTTTTGGAAGAAAGGGAATCAAATGTTTTGCAACGCCAATCGGGCCAACTCCCGGACCACCGCCTCCATGAGGTATCGCAAAGGTCTTATGCAAATTCAGATGACAGACATCGGCACCAATAATTCCGGGATTTGTCAAGCCAACCTGGGCATTCATGTTGGCTCCATCCATGTAAACCTGCCCGCCATATTTATGAATAATTTCAATTACCTTCAATATTCCTTCCTCATAAACTCCATGTGTAGAGGGATAGGTAACCATGAGGGCAGCAAGTTTATCTTTGTTTAGAATAGCTTTTTCTTCCAGATCCAAAAGATCAATGTTACCGTGATCATCGCACTTGACAACAACAACTGTCATTCCGGCCATCACCGAACTTGCGGGATTTGTTCCATGAGCCGAAGCCGGGATTAAACAAACATTCCTGTGATCCTCACCTTTATTCACGAGGTACTCCCTGATCACCATCAATCCGGTATATTCGCCGGAAGCACCGGAGTTGGGCTGAAATGAAATCGCTTCAAATCCGGTAATTTCGCAAAGATCTTTTTCCAGTTTTTCTATTAGCTCATAATACCCCATTGCCTGTTCTTTTGGAACAAAAGGATGGATGGCTCCAAATTCCGGCCAGCTTAACGAAAACAATTCAGCGGCTGCATTCAGCTTCATGGTGCAGGAGCCGAGCGGGATCATCGTTCGGTTGAGGGCAAGGTCCTTGTTCTCTAATTTTTTCAGGTACCGCATCATTTCAGTTTCCGAATGATATGAATTGAATACAGGATGGGTCAGGTAAGAGGTTTTCCTGACCAATTGTTCAGGGATTGATGTTGATCCATCGTATTTTGAGACCTGAGAAACTTCTAGGAATGATTTTTCATTTGCCCTGGCAAAAATCTTTAGCAAAAGTTTAATGTCTGCAAGGCTGGTAGTTTCGTCAAAAGAAATACTTATCTTAGCTGTCGTCAATATACCTTAAATTAAACTCGTTTTCCAGGGTAATTTTTTTCAGATTATCGATATTATGAGTGACTGGAATCTCGATAGTTATTGTATCAAAATAGTTTTTATTAAGGATTCTGTATCCATACTGCAATAATTCACCTGCAAAAAGTTTGGCCAGTTTGTTAATCTCATTGGCAATAGCTTTTAATCCATCCGGCCCATGATAAGTCGCATAAAATCCAGCCATCGAAGCAAGCAAGGCCTGGGCTGTACAAATATTGGATGTTGCTCTTTCCCTTTTAATGTGTTGCTCTCTTGTTTGGAGCGCCATACGCAGGGCGCGGTTCCCTTTGGCATCAACTGACACGCCGATGATCCTTCCTGGAATGCTTCGTTTATAATTTTCTGTGGTAGCAAAGAATCCGGCATGCGGGCCTCCGAATCCCATCGGAATTCCAAACCGCTGGCTGGAACCTACTACCACATCGGCGCCCCATTCGCCCGGCGGAGTGAGCAGTGCAAGGCTCAAAAGGTCGGCTGCAACAGCAACCGCGGCTTCGTTTTTATGTGCGTCTTCAACAAAACCTCTAAAGTCATTAATCTCCCCGAATTGATCAGGGTATTGCACTAATGCTCCCAAATATTTTTTCATTGAATTTGAAACTACTCATGGTCACCAATAATTAATTCAATACCCAGCGGGTTTGCACGATTTTGAAGAACTGCAATAGTCTGGGGAAATAAATTTTCAGAAACAAAGAATCCGTTTGCTCCCTTTTTAACCACATTTCTTGAACGGGCATTGAATAACATGATCATGGCCTCGGCTGCTGCAGTTCCTTCATCAAGCAAGGAAGCGTTGGCAATAGGAAGTCCGGTCATGTCCGAGATCATGGTTTGGTAGTTCAGCAATGCTTCCAGCCGACCCTGCGAAATCTCAGCCTGGTAAGGTGTATAAGCTGTGTACCAACCTGGATTTTCGAGTACATTTCTCTGGATGACGCCCGGGCGTAATTGTATTATAATATCCGAGGCCTATGTAAGTTTTAAAGATTTTATTTTTTGAAGCCAGCTCTTTAAGGTGGCTGATGTATTCGTATTCGTTAATTCCATCCGGAAGGTTGAGTGGTTTTTTTAACCTGATCGTTTCCGGTATTGTTTGATTGATCAATTCATCCAGCGAAGAAACCCCGATCTTCTCCAGCATTTTAACCTGTTCATTTTTACGGGGGCCATTGTGACGTTCTATAAAGTTGTTCGTAATCATGTGTACTGTTGTTTATCAATAATCTATGTTGAGGAATCCTCAAAAATTCGAATCGGGCAAAATTAAAAATCTTAATCAAGAAAAAAAGGAATAGTGCAATTATTGTTATAAACCAACAAACACAATTGAATGATTTGAATTTAATATTGAAAAGGGTAAAAGAATAGAGGTTGGATAAATGCTAAAGTATCTTAATCAGTTAAAGACCGGAACTTTCTGTGCCTGACTGATTCCAGAAAAACCCGGCATTGGGATCCAGGATTTCTTTTAATTCATTGAAGGTTAGGAATATCTCGGTAGTGCCTGCTGAGTATGGAGCTATATGATACAGATTATAGTAGAATCCAATACCGTCTTTATTGATGTAAAAATTTTCGCTTGTGCCAATCTGCTCGTAAAAAAATCCTGACTCTTTAAGGTTTTCTTCAGGTTTAATTCCGTTCAACTTTCTCACTTTTGCATTCAGGAGGATCGTTCAGCCTTGACTCGTAATTTTCCTGCATAATGTCTTTGAGCATCAGATGGCGGTTGTGAATCAGGTCGCAAACGATGTATTGGGTAATCATGATTCCATGAGCGCCTCCTGTAAAAGCATATTTATCAACTTTTAAAGAGGCGATGTTTCTTTCGTTGTAGCATATATCCATCGAAACGATTTGCTCCCAGTTGAATGATTCATCCCCGTCATTGATTTTGACCCCATCAAATGCTTCATGGTAGGAGTCAAAGAAATGGGAGGTAATACTTTCGAGGAGCAATTCAGGGCTTTTAAACGGAACCGTATCGATATAGAGATATTTTGTTATAAAGAAGTCGAGGCTGTCCTTCAGAGGATTATTGTCAGGCACATCCGGATAAAGCAGCATGAGCTTGATTTCAGCTTTGGGCGAATTTTTTTCTGCGCTCCGGCCTTTTTTCAGGTAACTCTTGCTTTTTGATGAATAGCAGGTAAACGGAAGACTGCCGTTGGAATAATCTTCGGTAAAGCTAAAGGGAATCATCTTTGCGCTTTCCTTCTGTTGCCATGTGCCGGTAATTTTTGTTTTATTTTCGAGGATGCAGTTGAATCTGGAGCCGCCTTCGGCGAATTCAGTGAGGGTAAATTTATCGCCATCCATAAAACCATGTACCGGGATGGTTTTACCATAATAAAATGCCTTGTTATTGCCGGGCTCAGGGAAATAATAGTAGTAGGATCCGGTAACCTTGCCTTCCTGGAAAAACAGGTCGAGCGAGATGCGCATAAGCGTATCGAGCTTGCCGGTAAAATGACGGTAGAATGATGTTCCGCAACTCTTTTGAGCAGTTGCATGCATTGTAAAGACAGCGAATAAAATGAGAATCCCGACTGTTTTTACTTTATGTCCCGATTTCAACATGATTCTTTATGCTTGAAAAATTTCAACTAACTTCTGCTTTATACTTAATTTCGGGATGAAAGTTTTAATTTTTTATAAAAATGTCAAACTTGAATTGTAAATATAGGATATTCGAACGCTAAAAATACAATGTCTGTTTAATTGTTATTAATCAGTTATTAACCACCCACTTGGCGCTAGTCTTCAAGACAATGATGTGCGTAAACAGGACTGGTGCCCCATCTAATGCTAATCCTTCAAACTCACCCCAGTTATAAAATTAAACTTCGCCTGCGGGAAATAGCCATTTACAATCCTTAACCGGTTTTTAAAGATTAACCACATAGCCACAATAGAAACATAGGATTCACATAGGATTAACCAAATTTTGATTTTTATTTCTAGGTGATACCTAATGCGCCTGGGATCTATGTGGAAAAAGCGGACTGATAATATAAATACAAAACTTCAAATTCACCCCGGCCATAAAATTAAACTTCGCCAGCAGAAAATAATAAAGCTGCCCATTCAAAGAGATAGCTAATACCAATTAATAATCCATAACAATAATATGTGTGATGCTTCCTATGAAGGAAATGATAAATAGATCTATTTCTCCATCTAAAAAATTATAACTTTGCAAAAAAGGAATTGCTATGAACAAAATTGAAATGACAGCAGTTTTCGAGCCTTGTGATGAGGGTGGTTATATTGCCTATATTGAAGAAATTCCAGGTATCAATAGCCAGGGCAAAACACTTGATGAAGCTAAAGAAAATCTTACAGAAGCAATTAACCTGATGTTTGAGGAAAGGAGAGGGAACCGGCTAAGGGATCAGAAAAAAGGAGTGAAAAAACTGATCATGCAAACCCTTTCGTTCAGCCTTTGAAAAATAAAAAATTCATAAAGCACCTCGAAATGAATGGTTGTTATCTGGTAAGAGAAGGTGGCAAGCACTCGTTATATAAAAATTCAAAGACCGGTGAAATGTCAACAGTTCCGCGACATCCTGATATCAAAGAAAACCTGTGCAGGAAAATTTGTAAAGATTTAGCAATTCCCAACATCTTAAAAAAAGGATAATATAAATTCTGCCCAACTTGCCCGAGCTCGCACCAGTCTTCTATCCAATGCATGCGGGGGAGCAGGACTGGTACCAAAAAAAAACTAAAATTTCAAACTCACCCTAGCTATAAAATTAAACTTCGCCTGCGGGAAATAGCCATTTACAATCCTTAACCGGTTTTTAAAGATTAACCACATAGCCACAATAGAAATATAGGATTCACATAGGGTTAAACGGATTTTGATTTTTATTTCTATGTGATACCTAATGCGCCTGGGATCTATGTGGAAAAAACGGACTGATAATATAAATACAAAACTTCAAATTCTCTCCACCCAAAAAATTGAGTTTATTTTGCAAAAAAATAATTGTATGATTTCTTTTAAGAAAGCAATTTTACCCATTTTGCTTGCAACTGTATGGATAAGCATATCTGAATTTGTGAGAAATGAATTTCTGGTCAAATCATACTGGACCGCGCACTATGAAAGCCTTGGGCTTGTATTCCCCTCAGAACCGGTAAACGGAGCCATCTGGGGAGTTTGGTCACTTTTGTTTGCCATAGCTATATTTATTCTTTCCAGGAAATTCTCCTTGCTACAAACCACTTTTCTTTCCTGGTTTGCCGGCTTTGTGCTCATGTGGGTGGTCATTGGGAATATGGGAGTTTTGCCTATGGGAATTTTATTCATTGCCGTTCCGCTGAGCCTGCTTGAAGCATTCATTGCTTCTTATATCATAGTTAAATTGGCCGGTCCGCGAAAATGAACGATTTAGTTATTCGGGTAAATTGAGTTGGAGGGCTTTCTGGTTAAAAACCTTTGCATTTGTTAATGTTTTGTTAAATAATTCTATCCCAGGCACCCGTATACAGCCTCAAGTGCCTGATAATTAATTCACAGTAGATAAAGAGAATTATTTGATGGAGTTTCCCGACGGAACTATTATCCCATATGATTGTTGATTCGTTAAATAATTAAAATGGAATTCAATTCCATAAAATAAACTAACTGAATTAATAACCTGAGTTCGGTCTAAGCAACAAGCAATAATTGTTGTTTAAAGGCATCGATAATCTTCTGGTTGGATTCTTTAATGTCGTTTTTGATAGATGGCTTTTTAGGGAAGAAGGAATAGGCGGCAATTGCACTCATGATATTAAGAAGAAAGCCACTGATAGAGCGGTGTCGTGTATGCTCTGCCTGGCATATATTTTTCAATTCATCATTTACTGTTTCAATGACAGATCGCTTGCGTAGCAAGAGTTTTTCTTCGTTACTTAACGCTTTGGATTTCATATTTCTTCTGACCGCCGTGATAAGCTGAATACCATTACCGAAAAGTATGTCACTCAATGCTTTTGATATGTATCCTTTATCTCCGAATAGTTTTCCGAATATCTCTTTGGTCATTTTTGTTATAGCCTTTGCATCCCGGTCATCAATGTTTCCTTTAGTCAGGTAGAATGACAAGATTTCGCCTTTATCATTTATAATCAGGTGAAGCTTAAATCCAAAGAACCACCCCATTGTTGATCTTCCAACCTCAGCAATGCCTTTAAATGTTTTGTTCCTTTTGATGCGCTTGTTATGGCAAACTCTCAATACTGTTGAGTCGATAAAACTAATTCCTGTGCATTCGCCTCTGCATTTATAATGCAGGAAAAGCATGAATGCAATTGCGCTTCGGTGGCTCAATTCGATAAATCGATTATAGGAAACCAACCCGGGAAAATCCTTTCTCATGTAAGTGGAAACATAATGCTGGTAAAAATGCTTGAAATTCCTGAACTGCCCACTATGAAAAGCAATAAGTAAAGTAATGATTTCAGAATCGCACAAACCTGATTTTCTGTTTCTTGTCTTCGTCTCTGATGAAGGATTGAGTTGCTTGTGAGCAATTTCACTTTCAAAAACTAAACAAAAATCATCCACTTTAACGAAAATCTCTATAATTTTATCCTGTAGCATTGTTTATCCTATTTTTTTGTTTGCAATTCAAATTTAAGGAAATTCAATGCTACTATTTATTTGATATACAATTTGTTATGAACATTTTGTGTTAATAACTCTTATCCCGAACTCAGGTTAATAATAAAAAAGGAACTATGGCAACAATTATTCTCAGTCACAAGGTAAGTGACTTTAAAGCGTGGAAAAAACATTATGATGGTGACAAACTAAGAAGAGAAAAAGCAAAGCTCAAAGAAATTTATGTCGGTACAAAAGCCGATGACCCTAATAATGTTTATATCATCTTTCAGACTTCCAATGCTTCGGCTTTCGAGAAAATGGTAAAAGACCCTGAACTTAATGCAGTCATGAAAAAAGCTGGAGTTATTGGTCAACCAAAGGTTACCATGCTGAAATAAAGAAGCTTTATAAATTCTCAGGCAATTAAAAAACCCGGTTGATTTAACGTCATCCGGGTTTTTTTTATGATCTAAGCGTCCGTTATTTCCGCACCTGATTATTTAGGGGCTTAAAATCCCATATCCTTAATAATCGCGTCAATCCTCTTGTCGAGGAAGGCATTCATTTCATCAAACTTTGTTCACATCGTTGAAATCTTCTCTCACACTGAAATAGAATTTGATTTTTGGCTCCGTACCTGATGGCCTCACCGAAATCTTGCTTCCATCTTTAAGGAAAAACTGCAGCACGTCCGACTTGGGCAGGTCTATTTTTTGCTCTGAATGTTTTTCAAGATCAAATGCTGTTTGCTTCAGGTAATCCTTGATCATCACCACCGGCGAACTGTTGATGGCTTTTGGAGGATTTGTCCGGTATGTTTCCATCATTTTCCTGATCTCTTCGGCACCCTCCTTACCTTTGCGGGTAACCGAAAGCAATCGTTCTTTGTAGAACCCGTATTCAGCATAGATATCCGGTAAAAGCTGGTAAAGTGTTTTCCCTTTTTCAGCAGCCCAGGCAGCGCATTCAGCGATCATGCAGCAGGCAGTTATTGCATCCTTGTCGCGCACAAAGTCACCGACCATAAAGCCATAGCTTTCCTCTCCGCCGCCAATGAATTGCTTTTTGCCTTCATTTAACCGTATAATCTCGGCAATGTATTTGAAACCGGTAAGGGTATCGTAATATTCTACTCCGGCTTTAACGGAAATATCTTTGAGGATTTCAGAAGTAACGATTGTTTTAATCGTAAATTCCTTCCCGGTCAGCTTTCCGTTTTCCTGCCATTTTTTTAACAAATAGTAAAGCAGGATAGTCGCCGTTTGATTTCCGTTGAGAAGCACAAATTCGTTTTTGTCATTTAAAACAGCAATTCCCACTCTGTCGGCATCCGGATCGGTAGCCAGAACTAAATTTGCATTTACCTGTTTGGCTTTTTCAATAGCCATCGTCAAGGCAGCCGGCTCTTCCGGATTGGGTGATTTGACGGTCGGGAAATTTCCGTCGGGTATGTCCTGCTCCGGTACATTGAATATATTTTTAAACCCGAAGGCTTTCAATCCTGCTGGAACAAGCTTCGCACCGGTGCCATGAATAGGAGTGTAAACGATCTTCAGGTCGCTGTGCTTTTTAACCAGTTCGGGTGAAAGCGATAATGCCTTGACTTTTGCCAGGTATTCCTTGTCAATGTCTGGACCAATTATTTCTACCAGTTTCTCATTCCTTTTAAAATTAATTTCTGAGATGTCTTTTATTTTCAGGACTTCGGCGATTACATTCTTGTCGTGCGGGTTGATCAGTTGAGCACCGTCGTCCCAGTATGCTTTGTAGCCATTGTATTCCGGAGGATTGTGCGATGCCGTTATTACAACCCCCGCCTGGCAGCCGAGATGCCTGATGGCGAATGACAATTCAGGAGTGGGACGCAATGCATCAAAAAGATAAACTTTGATACCGTTGGCTGACATGACATCGGCTGTGGTGTTTGCAAAAAAAGTATTGTTTCTTCTGGAGTCGTAAGCAATAGCCATACTGATCTGTGCTTTTTCAGGAAACATTTTTTTCAGGTAATTTGCAAGCCCCTGTGTGGCTGCTCCAACCGTGTATTTATTCATGCGGTTGGTTCCAACACCCATGATACCGCGCAATCCGCCCGTGCCGAATTCCAGGTTGGTGTAAAATGCATCCACCAGTTCTTTGGGATCACTATCAATTAATTCCTGAACTTTCTTTTTAGTTTCTGCATCGTAATTGCCTTCGAGCCATCCTTTTGCCCGGTTAAGAATATTTTGATCAATCATAGTATCAGCCATTTTATTAATTTTTATTTTAAAGGTTTTGAATCCGCAAAATTATCTAAAATTGGAAAATTGTTAAGCCTTTTTCATATTGCCAAGGCACTTTTTGAGGCTTTCTTTCCAATCGGGAATTATAAGTTGAAAATCTTTTTCAATATTAGCTTTGCTCAATAAACTGTATGAAGGTCTTTTTGCCGGTAAAGGATACTCTTCTGTCGCAATGGGTTTAACCTTGCAATCGTAATGGCCAAGTTCAACGATAGCTTTGGCAAAATCAAACCAGCTGGCAATCCCCTGGTTCGAATAGTGATATATCCTGACAGCCGGAACATCTGTTTTGTTGGTTAAAATTTTTAAAATAACTTCAGCCAGGTCGCCGGCATAGGTTGGAGTCCCAACCTGATCCGAGACAACTTTTAATTCCGGACGCTCTTTTGCCAGTCTCTGAATGGTTTTAACAAAGTTATTTCCATACTCTGAATAAAGCCATGAGGTTCTCAGAATGATTGCGTTTTTAGCAATCCCGATTATCTCTTTTTCTCCTTCAAACTTTGAAAGTCCATAAATACTCAGGGGATTTGGATTATCCGATTCAATATAAGGGCTTGTCTTTTTGCCATCGAAAATGTAATCTGTCGAGATGTGAACCAGGAAATAACCGAATTCATTTGAAAGCGAAGCAAGATTTTTAGCCGCATGCGCATTGATAAGAAAAGCCTTTTCCTTTTCTGCTTCGGCCTTATCAACCGCAGTATAACCTGCACAATTTATTAAAGCATCAATTTTATTTTTCTGAAAAAAGATTTTCAGACTCTCCATGCTGGTTATATCCAGCTCATCAACATCAGTATAAATAAAATGGATAGAAGGAAATGATCCGGCCTGATTCTTAATCGAAAGGCCAAGCTGTCCGTTGCTGCCTGTTACAAGAACTTTCATCGTGGTTTTAAATTATGGATTTGAAATAAGTGATGGTTTTTTTCAATCCTTCTTCCAGGTGGATTTTGGGTTCCCAGTCCAAGTTCTTTCATTGCAAAAGAAATATCAGGTTTCCTTTGCAAAGGGTCATCCTCCGGAAGGGGTTGATAAATCAACCTGGATTTGGAACCCGTTAACCTGATCACGGTTTCGGCAAGCTGCCGTATCGTGAACTCGACAGGGTTTCCCATGTTCATTGGTCCGGTTAGTTCATCCCGTGAGTTCATAAAAAGGATCATTCCGTCGATCAGATCATCCACATAACAAAAGCTCCGGGTTTGAGTGCCTTCGCCGTAGATCGTTATGTCTTTATTTTTAAGTGCCTGAACAATAAAATTTGAGATCACACGACCATCTGCCGGATCCATTTCGGGTCCGTAAGTATTAAATATGCGGAGTACTTTGATCCTAACATTATTCTGCCGGTAATAATTAAAAAACAACGATTCGGCGCATCTTTTACCCTCGTCATAGCATGAACGCGAGCCGATGGGATTTACATGTCCCCAATAATCTTCCGTTTGAGGATGGACTTCCGGGTCACCATACACTTCACTGGTGGACGCTTGCAGCACTTTTGCTTTAATTCGTTTGGCCAGCCCCAGCATATTGATGGACCCCATCACAGAAGTTTTGATGGTTTTAATTGCATTGAACTGGTATTGGATTGGAGATGCCGGACAGGCCAGGTTAAAAATTTCATCAACTTCAATAAAATAAGGCATGATCACATCGTGGCGAATAACTTCAAAGTAAGGATTATTCATCAGGTGGACGATATTCTCCTTACTCCCTGTGAAAAAGTTATCGAGGCAAATCACTTCATGTCCATCTCTTAAAAGCCTTTCGCAAAGGTTAGATCCCAAAAATCCTGCACCTCCTGTAACCAAAATTCGTTTTTTCATAGAAAAAATATTATCCGGCGATTTAATGATTGTTATTTGTTTTGATACCGATGCAGAAATACTCGAAACCCCTGTTTTTCATCTCCTCGGCATCAAAAATGTTCCGTCCGTCAAAAATGACAGGTTTCTTCATGAGTTTTTTAATTTCATCAAAGTCGGGAACCCTGAACTCGGGCCACTCAGTAGGAATAACGAGGCAGTCAGCATCTCTGATGGCTTCATACTGATCCCCAGCATACGTTATTTTGTCCCCGAGTTTATGCTTTGCTTCTTTCATGGCAGCCGGATCATACACTGTAATTTTAGCTCCGGCCGCAAGCAACTTTTCAATAATGACAACCGAAGGAGCTTCGCGCATATCATCGGTAAGGGGTTTGAATGAAAGCCCCCAGATGGCAATCTTTTTCCCGGCAATCTGACCTTTGTAATAATCCATCATTTTTCTAAACAGAACGGATTTCTGATTTTCATTCACTTCTTCAACGGCTTTCAGCACCTTTAAATCATAGCCATAATCGGAAGCAGTTTTAATAAGGGCTTTTACGTCTTTTGGGAAACACGAACCCCCATAACCGGTTCCGGGATAAATAAATTTGTTACCTATCCGGGTATCACTTCCGATCCCTTTTCGAACCATGTTTACATTGGCGCCGACAATTTCACAAAGGTTAGCAATATCATTAATAAAGCTGATTTTAGTTGCCAGCATGGCATTGGCTGTATATTTCGTCATTTCAGCTGAGATGATATCCATGAAAATAATCGGGTGACCATTCAGGGTAAAAGGCTTGTAAAGTTGCTGCATAACTTTTTCTGCCTGCTCCGAATCGGTTCCCACAATGATCCTGTCGGGTTTCAGAAAATCATTCACCGCAGCTCCTTCCTTAAGAAACTCAGGGTTTGATGCCACATCAAAAGGTATCTTGACTCCCCGTTTATCCAGTTCTTCCTGTACAGCCTTTCTTACTTTTAATTGAGGTGCCAACCGGTACAGTACTTTTGGTTGCGATAAGGATATATTCATTTACATGACGACCAACTTCGTGAGCCACATCCAGCACATGCGACAGGTCAGCGCTGCCATCCTCATCGGGAGGTGTTCCGACCGCAATAAACAAAACATGGCAACCTATGAGTGCTGAAGGAAGGTCAGTGGTAAAATGAAGCCGCCCCTTTTCCCTGTTTCGCTTTACAAGGCTGTCGAGACCGGGTTCATAAATGGTAACAATGTCTTTGTTCAGTGAATCAATTTTATTTTTATCCCGGTCCACACAGGTTACACTGATCCCAACTTCAGAAAAACATGTTCCTGAAACCAATCCTACATATCCGGTTCCAACTACAGTAATTTTCTTATTTTTTAAATTTAACATATAGGAGCTAATTTCACAAAACGCATGTTTGAAACATTATTGCTTTCAATTGTATTCATATGTATTCATTTTTAATTAAAAGCTAAACGCATTATGATAAAATAATATCCCATAATGAGTGAAACAACCAGCTTCATGATTGTACCCGCCAGAAATCCGATAAATGAGCCCCATGCAGACCGAAGTGCTTTATTCATGTCTCTTTCCGGCAATGCTTTCTCCGATCAATGCTCCGATAAAAGGGCCGAGATGATACCGAAGGGTGGAAAAAGAAACATTCCAAAAACAATTCCCACTGCTGATCCCCAGACTCCATATTTTGTACCGCCATATTTTTTTGTTCCCCAAACCGGAACGTAATAATCAAGCAGTGAACACAATGATTACAATTGCTGCCCAAAGGATTAAAAAATCGGCTGTAAAAGGTGGTTCTTTATGCAACTGGAGGATCAGTAAGGATGCCCAGCTCAAAGGTGGCCCGGGAATAACCGGTAAAAAGCATCCGGCAATTCCAACCAATAAAAGAACCAGTCCGATGATGGACCAAACTAGATCGTATTCCATTAATATTCCGTTTTGTGTTCCATATCGATCCATGTTTCAAAGACCTGAATGGCTTCTGATTTCATCAATTGTTCCGATGGTATTTTCCGGGATTGGACGGGAAGCTGAATTTCCTTGTAGATATCCGAATCATCGAATCCGGCTTTAGCAGCATCTTCGCGTGTTGCAGCATAATAAAACTTCTTTGGTCTGGCCCAATAAATAGCGCCAAGGCACATTGGGCAAGGCTCACAACTTGAATAAATTTCACAATCGTCCAGTTGAAACCTATTAATAATGGCGCAAGCCTCCCTGATAGCATTTACCTCAGCATGAGCGGTTGGATCGTTTTGTGACGTGACTGAATTAACTCCTCTTCCAATGATTTTACCATCCTTCACCACCACAGCACCAAATGGGCCTCCATTCTTCAGCTTAAGATTTTGTTTTGCCAGGGCTATCGCTTCCTGCATGAATTTATTCTTGTGCTGCATTTTATAAGAATTTCAAGAGGCGCAAATTTACCATTTTCCTTTTATTGTTGGATAAATTAACGCTTTCTTTAGCAAAGCGAGAAAATCTTTCCTGGGCAATGATTCAGCTCCAAGGTTTATTAAATGAGCTGTCTCGACTTGCGCATCAATGAAGTGAAACTCCCAATCAATTAATTTTTTGACCAGAAAATAAAGAGCGATTTTCGATGCATCTCTTTGAAAGTAAAACATAGATTCCCCAAAAAAAGCATGTCCCAGAGAAACTCCATATAAACCACCGGCTAATTTTCCGTCTATGTAAGTTTCGACAGAGTGAGCAAATCCAAGCTGGTGAAGATGAATATAGGCTTCTTTCATCTCGCTTGTAATCCATGTTCCATCCTGGCCTTCACGGGGTATTTTGGAGCATGCATCGATCACTTCTTCAAAGGCATTGTCGAATTTAACGGTAAATTGATTATTTCTCAGGGTTTGCCTGAGGCTTTTTGAAATCCTGAATTTATCCGGAAAAAGAACAATCCTCGGATCGGGTGACCACCAAAGAATGGGATGGCCCTCAGAATACCACGGGAAAATGCCACTTGCATAAGCAAGCAAAAGCCGCTCTGATGATAAATCACCACCCACAGCAATCAATCCATCTTCCTCCGCAAGGTTTGGATCAGGGAAAATCATAGAGTCGGTGAGAGCATAGACGGGCATATTTTTACTTTCAATAACTAATGTTTATCAGGATTCGTTTCGTCCTCTTTTAAGATTGCTTCACTAGTAATTATCAGTAGTTTCATCATCTTCTTCCCAATCATATTTTGGTTTCTGCGGGCCAATTTTTCTGAAATAAACAGCAAGGATAGCTCCTGTAACCATGCCCCAAAAATGAGATTCGAACGATATGTTTTGATCCGGAAAAAAATCAGGGAAAATGCCCCAGACCATGCTGCCATAAAGAAATGTAACCAATAATGTGATCGCTAAAAGTTTTCCGTCACGCCGGATGATACCGCTGAAAAATAAAAATGCCGCCAGACCGTAAACAACGCCCGATGCACCGATATGATAAGCCTCTCTTCCTCCTGTCCAAACACAAAGACCTGTGATAACGTAAATCCATAAAAAAGTCTTGACGGCCAATTCCTTATAAAAATAAAACAGGCAACCGCCCAAAACCAGTAAAGGAATTGAATTTGCGAAAATGTGTTTTAAGTCGGCATGAAGGAGCGGACTTGTAAATATTCCAATCAGTCCGTGAAGCTTACGGGGGTAAACTCCCAGGAATCCCAAATCTATTTGGGTGGCCATTTCGCCTAACCTGATGATCCATATCAGTGCAACAAAAAGCAAGGGAAAATAAAGGCTCTGGATTATTTTTCTTTTTTCGTGAATCATAGTTGTCCACTAATCAAATGTTATTCCATTGCGAATTTAGCATTATTTGACATATCCGGGAAATTATATGTTGTAATTCTGTCATCATTGATTGGCCAATTTTTTTATTCGAGACTCATTTAATACCTTTGCTGAAATTTAATATGATATGAGAAATCTTCATTTTGTTGTTGTTTTAGTTATTCTTCCATCTTTTCTGTTTTCTCAAATTACAATCAACCAGGGCGACATGCCCGAAGATGGCGATACGATCCGGACAAGTACATCAATCGATATTGGAATGATAAACTATGAAGAAACGGGAAATAATTTTACCTGGGATTTTTCAGCATTGGTGCCGTTTTCGCAAACCGTGGATACATTTGTCAGTGTACAGGAAACCCCATGGCTCTACCAGTTGGTATTCTTTTTGTCAAGCAATCTTGCAAGGAAATTAACAGAGTTTGATCAATATCCTGGCTTTACAGTTACCGATACTTATGAATACTATAAAAACAGCAGTTCGGATTTCAGGCTAACCGGAAATGCTGCCACATTGAGCGGAATTCCATTGCCCAATAAATTCGATAGCCCTGATATCATTTATAAATTTCCTTTGACTGCGGGAAATGTTGATTCATCGTTATCCAACTATGAAATCAGCATACCGGGCATCGGCTATTCGGGCGGATGGAAAAAACGGGTCAACCATGCTGACGGCTGGGGAACATTGATAACCCCGTATGGTTCATTTCAGACGATCCGCGTAAAATCTGATATTATTCAATTAGATAGCTTGTACCTCGATACGCTTGGAATCGGCTTCCCGTTTTACAGGCAGTATACAGAATATAAATGGCTGGGTGACGGATTTGGCCTGCCTTTATGCACTGTAACTGATGATGGATTGCTTTCAACGATCAGCTACATCGATTCAGTGAGATCACTTTTTGTCGGAGTACCTGAACTTGAATCGAAAACACAATCCATACATGTTTTCCCTAACCCATCGAAAGGTGAATTTTTTATTCATTTAGATGAAACACCCAGGGAGCCAGTGGAAATAACTATTCTTGATCTGAGAGGAAATACAATAGTAAGAAAAGAATATCCGATAAGACAGGAAATAAAGATAAAAATGGATAAACTGCAGTCAGGAATCTATATCCTTCAGGTTAAAAATGGCAACAATATCCATTACCAAAGAATAGTGATTCAATAGATTTTTTAAAATCAGAAAACAAAGACCAAAAGGATAAGCTGAGATTATTCCCCAACCAGCTTTTTAGACTCCTCGGCGGTCCACTTGCATATTAAATCGATCTCTGCTTTTGTGAGCGCTTTTTCAGGATTCTTTGATACGTAGCTCTTCTTGGGCATTTTCCCCTTAGTAATTATATTGCAAATATCATCCATCTTACCCACTTTCTTCGCAGGAGTATACTCATCCCAGTTGGTGAAATTAACTTTTCCCTTAGCTGTAAAATTTCCTGATTTATCGCTGTGGCAATCGAAACATGACCTTTCAAAAATTTTCATCACTGAGTCAGGAAAGCTGTTTTCAGGCATGTAACCGCTCATTAATGGGGCTTTTACATTTGATTCATTGTTGTTAGGATTAACCATTGCCGTAATTATTATACATGCCAGAATAACGAGGCTGAAATAAAATGTCTTTTTCATATTGATTAATATTTTATTATCACACAAAGATAAACTTTTAAATCAGCAAGGAATTAACTGGCCGACAACAAAATCATCGAGTGATGAATATTCCTGAAGTGGTTATAGATCAAGATATTTTTTATGTTTTGTCCTGGTTTTGCATTAAGCAGCGCTTCCGGAGGAATGAATTGTCTTTTTAAAATATTGGCTCCCATCCATGCTGCAAATGCCGATGAAGTATAATATTCACCACACAGATGTTTGTACCATGCCTGACTGGTTTCCTTAAAAATTCCATTTCTCAGCTTCCTGAATATGAAATCTCCTTCCTGATCTTGCTGACCCAAAATAACCAGGTCAATATCTTTTAGGCTTAACTGATTCTTTTCAATAAACTCTTTGATCCGGCTTTCAATTGCTTCAGTATTTGCAGGTTTAAAAAAAGTGGTGGTATCAATGAATCTGGCATAATTATCAGGGCTCTCTTTCCCGGTTAGCAGGAAATAAGCAGCGCCTTCTCCGGTTATTACATTTTCAGGATTTATTGTTCCTGATCTTTCAGATTGATGAATATATTTGCGCCACATACCCGCTTTGTGGGTAATCTTAAAGTATGTTTCTGTCATTTCATCCAAACCACCAAGCAGAATGTTCTTTTCCGGATTCTCTTCCAGTTGCATCAGGCTGTCGAGCAGGGCGCTTTCGAATGAGATGTTGCTATGGACGTAAGTGAAATTGTAGTTATTGCAATTCAGCATCACTGCGATATGCGCCCCGACTGTATTGTGAGTAGATTGAATAAATGAGGTCGGGGTAAGAAATTTTTCATCATTTTCGAGGATTGAAGTCAGAAATTTTTCAGTATCCTGGACGAGACCCAGGCCGGTTCCTGTGATGATCGCATCAGGAACTTCAACTCCGGCTTCCTTCAAACATATGCCTGCAGTAGTTACCCCCATTTTCAGAATCCTTCCCATTCTCCGCAATTGCATGGGCTGGATGAATTCTTTATAATTCGGTTCCTCACACCTGGCAAAGGGAGCCTCCAATGGTTTAATGTTATTCAGAAAAACTGAATTATCAAAAGTCATTTGAGGAGAAATACAACCGGTACCGCGAATGTATGCTTTCATCTTAATACTTTGAAAAAATAAGACTGGAATCGTTACCACCAAAACCAAACGAATTGGTGATTGCATTCCGTATGGTCATACCGGTTTGAAATTCCCTGACAGGTTCAAAATGGAGTTCATCCATTTTTTCAGAAAAATTCAGATTCGGGTATAAATTTCCCTGATGGATGGCAAGAATTGAAAAAATAGCTTCAATCGCCCCAGCTGCGCCCAGGGTGTGGCCGGTATAACCTTTGGTTGAAGATACGGGTGGAATTTTCGGAGAAAAAATTCTTTCAATGGCAATACCTTCAGTCAGGTCGTTATTATCCGTTCCGGTTCCATGCGCATTGATGTAATCGATTTGACCGGGAAGAAGTCCGCTCCTGTCCAGCGCCTGCTTCATGGAAAGATAAGGACCCATCCCTTCCGGTGAGGATGCTGTTTGATGGTAAGCATCGTTTGCATTGGCATATCCTGTTAGTTCGCAAAATATTCTCCGGTTATCTTTTAAAGCTAATTCTTCGGCTTCCAAAACAATAAATCCCGCACCTTCGCCAAGGTTCAATCCATTCCGGTCTTTGTTGAAAGGCCGGCAGGGTTTATCGTCGAGTATTTTAAGCGTGCTAAATCCATTGACCGTAAACTTTGACAGCGCATCAGTTCCACCTGCTATTACGCGGTCAACGATTCCATGTTTGATCAACCGTGCGCCAAACATAATGGCGTTGACAGATGATGAGCAGGCCGTGCTGATGGTGGTCATATAGTCGATGATACCGAGGTTTTCGGAAATGTGTTCTGTATTGTCGCAACAATCATGCGTAAAAACGTAGGGCAGATATTGATCGTTTTGCAGAAAATCAAGATAGTACTTCTCTGTTTGATCCATTCCTCCAACAGTTGTAGCTGAAACAATACCGGTTTTAACCCCTGTATCTGCCCCGGGTTCAAGGCCTGCTGAACGGTATGCTTCTCGGGCAGCGATAATCCCAGTAAGGTTGTCCGGGTTGAAATCTTCGGGATATCTGGTCCGGCCATCTCTGACAATTCTTCATTTGTCAGTTTGAATCTCCCCGGCAGGGATAAGGCCTTTATATTTGTATTTAAAATGGAAATCTGACCGATACCTGATCTTTTATTTTTCAGGGATTCAAGGGTTTCGTCAATGTTCTTGCCGATCGCGCTGATCATTCCGATGCCAGTAACAACAACCCTTCGCGGCATAGGTTAGTTTTTTTGGTTCGCCTGTATATAATCGGCCATGGTTTGAACAGAATAAAAAACCTTTTTCCCGTCCTTTGGGTCTTCCAGTTTGATACCGTAGTTTTTCTCAAGCAGTACGATCAATTCGAGAGCATCGATAGAATCCAGTCCAAGTCCATCACCAAATAACGGGGCATCTTTATCTATATCTGAAGGTTCCAAATCTTCAAGGTTCAGCGCTTCAATAATCTCTCTTTTCAGCTTTTCAATAAGTTCTGCCATTATATTTAATAAAAATTTAAGGCGTCAAAAATAATACTTTCTGGTTGTTTGTCTAATTTTTTATTTACCGGGCTATCGAATAAACAATGTATAAGTTAAACTTGACTGATTTGTCACTGCTTTAGCGATATAAAAGTGTTTAGTTTCATTTAAGCCCTCATTGTCACATATTTGCCGCTTGTAAGGCAGTCAAAAACGTCTTTATTCAATTGGTTAATTGTACTAGTCTGACTTTAAGTGGTACAAAACAAAATCACCTTGTGTTGTACAGGGGATTTTGTATCTAATTCAGAAAGTGAATTATAATTTTACCAGGTTAATAATATTTTTTTAAAAATTGCAGTGCCTTCAATTTTCACGAAGTAGATCCCGGGGTTACACCGAACACCATTTCCATCGGTTCCATCCCATAATACATTAGTGGTACCTGCCTGCTTAAGGATAGTATTAATATGTCTGCCGGAAAGATCGAATATTGAAAGTTTACTTACATTATAGTCATTACTAAAATCAAAAATGATGTAATTGCCAAATGGATTCGGATAGCACAGAAATTCATGTTGGGCAGTTTCATTCGTTCCGGTGGTTTTGACCACATGAATATAATCTTCCTTCAGGAAAGAATTGGAACTGTCAGGCCCCGTTATGGTCAGCCTCACTGAATAATAACCGGTATCCTGGTATATCCAGGTTGGTGTTTCATCATAAGAGTCAATGATCCCGTCATTATCAAAGTCCCACTCATATTGCTGTATATCACCGATTGAAAAATTACAGAAATCAACGGTAAAAGGCATTTCTCCTTCAGTGGTATCGGTAGAAAAGTTTGCAAGCACCGGTTCATTACCTTTGGCAAAAGGATGGAACACTTCAAATGTTTTTCCGTAATCCAGGGAGTGATAAATGTAAACATGAGCATTTTGCCAAAGCATGTTCACAAAACTGTAAAGAATGTACAATTCACCTGTCTGACGTCCTCCTGTCATATCAAAGTAATATTGATCTTTGAAATTGAAACAATCAATAAGTTCAAAGTTTTCGGCATAATCAGAACTTAAACCTAAGCAGTTTGTGTTTTGATTGTATGAAAACAATTCCCCCTCAAGGATTCCACTAATTAATTGTATTATTATTCCGTTAGGAACATTAAATTTATTAATTACATTGACATTTTCAAATTTGTCCGTTGTTCTAAATAAATAAATTGTATCAGGCACAACTATTTTATATACTAAAGCATATCCGATATTTTCATTAGTAATGTCTATTGCTACATTTATTAAACTTCCAAACCACCCGTTTAATGAATGAACTATAAAGTTAGAACCGTAATTTTCACTGTGCATCCAGCAATCAGAAAATATATGTCCTTCAATAACGCCACTAACAATTTTATCACTTAAATAATCATTATAGAATTTAAATTCCCATGTATTTAAATATCCAAAATTATCTGAATAATATAGAGCTGTTGGTAGTGTAACACAATAAATACCCCCCTTTGTTTTGTCCGCAGCAATGGATATATAGTTCATGCTCCCATCAACAAATGTTGCTGTTTCGCCAAAATCATCAGAGTAGTACAGGCCTTTGCCACTGTATGTGGGGCCAAGAAAATATATTTCGCCAATATCAGGGCCCCGGGTTATTTTTTGGGAGTAAGAAACAATACTAATTATCAGAAGTAAAAAAAGTATAAAGTTTTTCATAATAAATTGGATCTATAATTTAGAACATAAAATTAACAAATAATTATCGAATTAATGATGTTTTATTTTTATTAAAATTCACATATACTTCTCAGGTGATACAAGGTGTTTCCATCTGTGGCAATTAAAATCATTAATTATTAGATTTTATGTGATTTAATTCGGATGGAAACATCCTGTCAGACGAAGTGGTTATTGGAGGAGTGAGTGTTTTATAATTCGCTCGGAAAACCTTCACATTGTAAAATTTCAAAATTTTTAGGATTAATAGACTGTTTAAAATTCAAATTAAAATTTGATTTCATAGTGTTTTATCATTTGTGGTTTTTTGTGCCTTTGAAAATTAGTGGCGGAAATATTTTGCCATAATATATCGTCCCGTACAGGACGAAGTTTCACAATCCATTTATTACATTTCAACCTATTGTTTTCATTATTGGAAATTTAAACAGTCTTTAAGATTTTTTCATCCTCTGGTAATGGAAGGAAATGAGAATTGTAAATGTAAAGAAGCCAAGTAAAAGACCCGATTGTAATAATATATCGCTAAATCCACCCCCACGGAGGAAAATTGTATAAAATCCATCCAGCGCCCAGTTGAGCGGAGAAAGGATGCTGATTTTTTGCATGATCTGGGGCATGATGAAAACCGGAACCCATATTCCACCCAATGCAGCAAGAATGATTACCGAAACCGAACCAAAAGATGCAGCCTGATCGTGTGTTGTGGCTAAGGTACCGATCATGACTCCGTAACCGGTTGCAGCCAGTGAAACAACGATGGCCATAAACAGCAATGCCAGTTTGTGTTCACCGAGGGCAAGGACAGGGGTGCCGAACAAAGGAAGAATATATTTTCCAACGATGAGCATCAGTCCGAACTGAACCAGGCAAACCATGATGTAAACCATTATTTTGGCTGTCATTGATACCAGGTATGAGCCGGGAATCAGTTTTAGCCTGAGGATGCTTCCGCTGTCGCGTTCTTTAATGATATTACCGGTAAGCGGTATGATGATAAAAAACATGGCAAAAATAGCCCATGCCGGAACATTATGCTGAACTGAATTGGGAAGTGTTTCGGTAAACTTCGTGGCAGCGTATCGCTCTTCGATTTCGACACCCCCTTGAGGATCGAATTTCATTTTGTTTTCGGTCGAAAACTGGTTCGCCAGTTCCTCCGCAAAAAGCTCAAAGCTGATTTTTGACTCAACGCCGAAGGTGAAATTCTGCAGCGCCATTAAAACAGATTGCTTAAAGGAGTTTTTAATTACCGGGTCGAAATAGACGATGATCCTGCCTTGTTCTTTCATTCCGTGCCTGGTTTCGCTGCCGGAGTTTCCCGGTACAAAAGCCTCATCGATCATTGTCTTCGCTTTATTCCTGATGGATTCCGTGGCTCCGGGCATGATAACGATTCCAATCTGGTATTTGCCTTCCGATACCAATTGGTTCACGGTTTCCTGGTTCAGGGTTCATTGTTTACGGAGTTTTTGATGGCAAAAAAACCTGAAGCAGCAAGTCCTTTTTCAATTCCAATCCCCAATGAATCACCGTCTAAGTCAAGAAAGAGAACATTCAGTTGAGTCTCATCAAGTTTTTTATAGGTGGTGTCCTGGATCAGTGTCATCACAAAAATGAGGAACATCGGCATCAGGAACAAAATTGCCAGTCCGGCTTTATCGCGGATCAGGATAAGAAATTCCTTATAGATGGATGTGATAATTTTCAGCATCAGTTGTCCCTTAGTTTTCGGCCGGTTAAATGAAGAAATACACTTTCAAGATTAAAATGACCTTTTTCATGATCCACTAACTCCGATGGTTTTCCCTGGATGATGATCTCCCCAAGGTCGATGATGGCAATAGAAGAACATAACTGTTCTGCTTCTTCCATATAGTGGGACGTATAGATGATGGTTGTTCCGTTTTTGTTGAGTTGTTTCAGGTGATCAAGGATCACATTCCTGCTTTGCACATCCACTCCAACGGTTGGTTCGTCGAGGAACAGGATTTTAGGTTCATGGAGAATACCCGCTACGAGGTTTAATCTCCTCTTCATTCCGCCTGAAAAAGTCTTTATCAGCCTGTTCTTGTTTTTATCAAGTCCCATCAAGGCAAGGCATTCATTTATCCTGCCGTTAAGTTTAGCACCTTTCAGTCCATACATGTTTCCCAAAAACCGGAGATTTTCAACCGGAGTGAGGGTTTCGTAAAGTGCAATATCCTGGGGAACCAGCCCGATAATTTTCCTGATTTCATTCGGCTGCTTATCTATCGACCAGCCATTGATTTGAATGGCGCCGGAATCCTTCTTTAAAAAACCGCAAAGTATGCCGATAGTAGTTGTTTTACCGGCTCCGTTTGGACCCAATAACCCGAAAATTTCATTGGCAGGAACAGAGAGTGAAATATTATTCAGCGCAGGTGAGTCAGAACCTTTATAGGATTTTGATAAATTTTCGATTCTTATGATGGGTTCTGCGCTCATTAATCAAGTGAGATTTTTTTGAGCTTCCGGTAAATCTTTTCCTCCATATCCGCTACCTTGAGCAGAAGGTTGGCAGCAGCTTCGTACGATTCTTCCTTACCGGCACGGTCTTTTATGATCCTGCCGGAAATGGTTGCGAATTCTCTCCATTTATCACCTGCAAGCGTCATCTCTTTAGAAACTTCATTCAGCCAGTCCTGGTTCAAAATTTTAGCTGACTCCTGCAGAAAGGCGGCATAGATAAACCTGAATCCGGCACCTCCGGTTCCAATCTCTTCAAGCATTCTGACTACCTGACCAAGGTAAAGCGATGCCTTTTTATCTCCGAGTTTTTTCGGCCATCGTTTCATGCGGTTTGCCAGATACCGGATTCCTTTCACACCAAACAAGGGGTATCGGAATTTCAAGCATATCCTTGCAGGTATGTCGTATTCCTTTCACAATTGCTGATTTCAGATCGTAGTTTTCTGAAATGGATTCAATATAGTAAAGCCTCCCTTTTGGCGGATAAGTTCCTTTTGCAAAACGAACCTTCATCAGTTCTTCACGCGTGAGCTTGACCGGATTTTCCATTACAGGATCGCTGATGAGGTAGCTACCGTTCTCCCGTCCGTACACAATAAGGTTGTGTGCATTAAAGTGAAACCGGTAGGGAGCCGGAAAATAGGTGAGATGGAAAACCCCAACGAGGCATCCGGTCGGAATTCCGTTTTCAAGGTTGAAGTCAAGTTTTTCCATCGACCTGTTGGGATCGTTAAATTTTTCCCTTGCTATTTTAATTCCAAGCCTCCTGCTGACTCTTTTAAAGATCATTCCGGGCCATGGCCTGAAAGAAGTTACCGGCAGGGAATTAAGCTTGATAAATGGCATGTAGGAAAAAAATAATCCGGAACCGATGCCGAAGATCATTGGCTCGCTCAGGTTGATGTTGTGATGCTTCAGCAAATTGGATGAAACTCCATTCTCGCAATGAGCAGCCTGGTAATGCTTAAAATCTATAACTGTATCTATCCTTTTTTCACTCATTTATTTTGAATCCTCCGAATTAATGTATTCGCTGAAATTTTTCAGGGAAGAAACCGTAGTTTCGAATGCCGATGCATATTGAGCAAGGGTTTTATCATCCAGCCTGTTGAAGTTTTTTGGTTTCAAATGCCTTTTGATCCGCCACTTCGAAATTCCAGTATACCCTGAAAGCAACTTCAGGTCCATGATGTTTTTTTCCATGTGATAGGCTAACGGGCTCAGCTTTCCTTCCAATACTTTCCGTTTAACCTCTTCAACTTTTTCATTCACTACTTCCCATGCCTGCTTTAGCGCTGCATTTTTTGGAGTCCAGCCCGTGCTCAAAACGGTAGTATAATTCCCGCTTTCATCCACTGCATAGCAAACCTCTCGAAGTTTTCCATCGAGCAATCCTTCATCATCCTGTGGTACCTCTGCTTTTTTCATTCTATTCTATGCTTGCTCCGAAGTAAATATTTTTAATTCACATTCAGCCGCCAACTTATCATTCACTTTTACTTTTCCATTTACGATGGTGGCATTGGCTATTCGATATAAAACCTCAATTTGTGTGATCAACTCCGAATTTACCTCAGGCCGAAAATAAACCTGAAAATCTTTAACAGCACCTATAACCCCCAATGGTATTTTTTGTTCAACCCCCTGCTTGTTTATTGCCAGCCAACCAGTCATCAGAGCCGCCGACTGTGCGATATTTTCGATCAATCCGGATTCGCTGAATTGGCCTTTCCTTACAAAAATATTATCGTACATTATTTCCAAACCCGTCAATGCTTTTTGATCATTGCACTCAAAAAGTTTATCCACCATCACCATGGGCGGTCTTTGCGGAATCAGTTTGAAAATATCATTACCCTGAGCCAACATTTGCCAGTAATTAAATCTATTTGAAAAGACTGCAAATTTATGAAACTTAAATCAGATGGGTGAAAGGGTTCAGACTACGGTCAGCATTGAGTAGACATATGAAAAACGTGCGCTTTCAGGGATCATGCACAGGATTTTATCTTCTTTTTTTAGTTTACCGGAATGAAATAATTCCTCCAGCATTAAATAAATAGATGCGGCACCAACATTACCAAGGCTGGTAAGATTGGTAAACCATTTTTCCTGTGGAATGTGAAGGCTTAATTGCTTTAGTTCGTGATCGATCTTTTTCCTGAAAAACTCAGATGAAAGGTGAGGCAGAAAATAATTTATATCATTCACATTGATTCCTCTTTTCTTAACAATATCAGCCAAAAATGCTCCACCTGCTTTCACAATATTATCTCCCAATAAATTCACATCCTGCTGAAGAGCAAAGATCGACCTGTCTAAAAGTTCATCCGGTTCAAACTCTTTCCAGCCTTTAATTTTCCGGTTATCTGTTTTTTCTCCTCCTGCAAACATACAGGTCTCTAATTCATTTGCGTAGGAAATACTATCGATCCAATCGATCCTGAGTGAGATGCCGGATTTGTTTGGTTTATCACTTAAGAGGGCAGCGCCTGCACCATCCGATAGCATCCACCTAAGAAAATCTTTTTCAAAGGCAATAATCGGGTGCGCTTCCAGTTCATGAAGCTTGTCCGATTCTTTTTTAAAATTTTTTGCATGCATCCAGGCTGAAACCATTTCAGAACCTGAGCAAACTGCATTGCTTTTTTCGCCTGCAAGGATCGATAAATAACCGAACTTAATGGCATGCATTCCTGAACAACATGAGCCGGATGGTGAGATGATTTCGACCGGATTTGCTTTTAAGCTCCCCGTGAACCATGGAGGCATGCGAAGGTAAAAGCTGGTCGGGAGAGGTAGTGCCACAGGCAAGCAATTCAATATCTTCAATCCCGAAATTTTTATCCGTTAGTTTGCGAATAGCTTCAGCAGTCATTTGCGCATTCGAATGGGTCGTGTTTCCGCTTTTATCCAGCGCGTAATAACGGGTTTTGATTTGGTTGTTTCTAAGGACTAAATATTTTGCTTTAGACGGATTTCCATCTATCATCCCCAGATAGTTTTCCATCTCGTCATTAGAAATGGGTTTGTTGGGTAAAAACTTCGCTATACGATTTATATAAACGGATTTCGACATAAATTCAGTCAATGGCGCTATCTAAATAAATGAGGCGGCAAAGATATAAATTGTAAAATAAGACAAAAAAAAATTCTCTATACATCCTGGAAAGCTAGAAGATCATTCCTTTAGTTTATTGTGGGAATAATAATCGATCATTTTTCGGGTTCCCCGGATATTGATTTTATGGAAAAGATAAAATAACAATGAAGCCACAGGAGAAACTAAATAAATTACCGCAAGCAGGTAATATTTAAAAAGCTTCAACCTGCCAATTCGCGCTGGACTGTTGTAGTCACCTTTGTTTAAAATGAATTTCGACCAGATCTTAAACATCATCAATCCCCGCTTTTCAATGCTCGCCAGCACCGGATTGATCTGTACCGCACGCTCAGCCACAAGCTTGCCTTGCAGTTCGGCTAAAGTGTTATCCTGAAATGTTTGAAGGATTATTTCTCCGTATTTTACCGAATCATGGATGTCTTTCTCAGAAACTCCGGCGGGAGGAAAGATTTTTGAGTAAATTCCTTTTCCATGCTTTTCTCCCTTTGTCATCCACCTTACGATGGTAATTACGCTTATGAGGTTTGGATTCTTATCTTTTAAAACAATATTGCCCACCAGCTTTCCACCGGCTTCCCAAATCCTCTTTTTTATCCTTTCCTGCGACATCACCCACATGTTGCGCACTCCCTGAATGGTGATAACCGGTTTATCTTTCATGACTTTCTTTGCTTCAGGAGATTGAAGAAATGAATTGATAGGAATGGATGGTGACAGGTACCACACCTGGAAGGCAAGGATCACCAGGTCAAAATTATCTTCAGGATCAAAGCTGAATGGTTCCAGTTTACAAGGTATTTCCTGGACCGACTCCGGAAATGTTTGAAAGAATGACATTCCGGTCCACGGAAAAGGGTAGGAGGGAATGGGTTTTAATTCTTCGCAGACGATATCAAATTCAGAGCGTAAAGGTTTAATAATCGTATCGGCGATTTCTTTTGCCTGACCTGATTGTGAAAAATAAACAACTAATGCTTTCTTCATTCGGAGATAAAATTGAAAGCCACAAATTTAGATGAAACATTAGAATGCTCCCTGATTAATAACGAAACATGAAATAAACATGTGTGATTAATAAATAAATTTTACTTTACCTTTGCATGATTATAAGTTAAGCAATATGACGCAACAACAATATATAATCGACAAAAAAGGGAAAAAAATTAGTGTTGTAATTCCCCTCAAAGATTATAACAAGCTGATAGAAGCCTGGGAAGAGCTTGAGGATATAAAGACGTATGATGCTGCGAAATTAAAGAAGTCTGATCCTATTCAGGCTCAAACTGCCTTTGAGGAGGTCGAAAATTATTTTAAAAGCAGAAAAACAAGATAGTGCTTTATCAAATCGCAATCGAGCGTTCAGTTATCAAATTTCTCAGTCGGATTCCTGAAACTGACTACCACCATATTAAAGCAAAAATTCAATCTTTGGCAACCGATCCCCGTCCGAATGGTTCTATAAAACTGAAAGGCAGAAATGCCTACAGGGTAAGGCAGGGCGATTATAGGATTCTTTACGAGATCAGGGATAAGGCTCTTTTAATTGTCGTTGTTACTGTGGGTCATCGTAAAGAAATTTATCGGAAATAAATTTTAATTAGGGAAATAATTTGAAAACTAATCCCTATGGGGGAAGGAAGTAGCAGCTTTTATTTCTTTATATACATCTCAAATTCGCCAAATAAAGGTTTTGCAATATAATCGGATATTTCTTTCATCTGACCTGATGCAGGCTAACGAGCCTGATGAAATTAAAATGTTTTCTATTTTTGGCAACTCAATTTTTAAATATTAAACTTCGGTCGATGAAATTACTTAAGAACGCCATCATCCTTTGTGATGGATTGGTAGCATTACTTGGATTAGCTTTTGCCTTTGCCTATTTATTCCGGCCTGAATTCATGAGCTATCATTCAGTAGCAGTGCATGAGATCTGGGCCGACGTAGATCCTGGATATCAAATCCTTATCATTGCATTAATGAGGGTTTCAGGAGGTGGCTTTCTTGCTATTTCAGTAGCGATTATAATGTTATTGTACCAATTTCATAAACAGGATAAAGTTTGGCCTGTTACTGCTATATTTTTTATAGGGCAATCCATCCTGATCCCAACGCTATATGCCACGCTGCTTGTTAAAAATCATACCGGAGCAAACCCGCCATGGATTGCCGCAGCAGCTGCAATAGGGCTTTTATTAATCGGATGGATTTTGGCATTGATCAGAAAAAATCGAATTGAAGGTTAAATCCAAAAATTCGCATTTATCAGAACCAAATTAATAGCTGATGGTTTTCATATTTAGGTTAATCCGACCTCAGGACTAAATGAACACTTGTTTCCTATTCATTTATTTTAACAAACCGCATCAGCTTGATGGTTTCATTTGAATTATAAACACGCATTATGTAAACCGATGATGGGATGGCCCCCATATCAATGATGGTTTCATTTTCAACTGATGAAAGGTTCCCTTCCTTAACGATCCTTCCGTTTAAATCCAATATTTGGTAGGACGCATTGGCTGACAGGTTGCCGCTATTGGTAACCAGATACAAACGGTTTAAAACCGGGTTGGGATAAAGTGAGTAAGATGAAGGCGCTGGCTTTACATTAGTTCCCGTTGTCGGGTTGGGATCAAAAAATGCATGGAAGGCAATTTCATCGGTATCTAAAATATCAAGGAAAACCGGGTTCAGGGTGTCGGAAATCAAATCATTGTTTCCCCAATGGGAGAAATTATAATCCTCATTGGCTATGGCTTCAATCCTTACCGGAACTCCATTAAAATAGACTCCCTGCCAGGGATATACTTCAGGTGTAATGGTGCTGATATGAATTTTACCGGCATCTTCCGGATAAACATCCAAGGTTACATCCACCTGGTTGGGCAACGCAAAATTTGACTGGATATGATTTCTTACCTGCTCAGTTCTTAGCGAAAGTTGTGATTGAAAAATTAAATGATTGTTATAAAAGTCAAGCATCTGCTGTTCAATATTATTCGGATC
This sequence comes from uncultured Bacteroidales bacterium, assembly GCA_963705185.1. Classification (GTDB taxonomy): domain Bacteria; phylum Bacteroidota; class Bacteroidia; order Bacteroidales; family JAADJA01; genus JAADJA01. The sequence goes on along the minus strand of CAVPJF010000035.1, from coordinate 40,379 downwards.
GCCCCATCGTGCATATTCGTTGGGCATTTCGGTAACCGTTAGATTATAAAAATTGTTTTCAATAGCCAGTAGCCGATCGATTTTATATGATGAATTCATTACATCTGCAAACCGATTGAAGAAATAATTCCTGTACTGGTCATTTTGCATGCTTTTCAGCCAGATATTGATATACGGAATATCTGTACTTTGCGAAAGCATAAACTGGATATGATCGAAATAGCAGTCGGTCCATCCGTTGGGGGCCATTGAAAGTTCAAGATCAATGATACAAAAGCGCCAGCGGAAATCTGTTTTATCCGACCGGTAAATCTTGATGTTATTCCATGGCCAGTCGTTGTTTCCCATCCACGATTCCCCGATGATATAATCGGTGTACCAGGTCAGGTCAAAATAATGATCTGCCAAATCCCAGTAGTCAGTATCATTTGGATTTAATTCATTGAATGCGGCATAGGAAACAAAAAAAGAATCAACATTGCCCGCTACTGCCCGCAATGCACCTCCGTACCAGGCGCTCAGGCTCAAAATATCAGTTGAATCGGGATCAGCACCTTCCATTGTTTCAAAATATTCAAGGTCGAATTTTTCACGCAATTCATAAAGGCCAAAGTAGGACCCATTGATATAAACTGAAGCGGGACGCCAGGCGGAATGATATGCGTGGGTTGCACCAGCCATCGCCTCTACCTGGCAAGCATCTTTATAAGGAAATACCAGGTATTGATTACTTCCATTTCGAAGATAAAACTTGCCATATTTTGTTCTGTTGGGCCTGTTGGGTATCAAAGTATAATTGATAGGGCCATCTCCCAAAACACCATCATCCAATTCTAATCGGAATGAATGCTGCGGATAATAGCGGCTACCGCCCCATCCTCCGTCAACCTGCATGCCTGCATTCTGAGAAAATATCATTTGCTGCGTGGAATCAAAATATTCAACATAAGCAGCCCTTTCCCAGTCATTCATCCAATTATCGAAAATTCCGGTTTCTCCATAAAGATTTGCGTTATCGGTAACCACCGATATAACAGGTGTAGAATGGTTTACTCCAAAGAAATAGGAGGCTACAATGATAGGGCTTGGTAAAGTTTCAGTAGCAAATATCCGGACTTTTAATACCTTTGATTCATTAATGTTAATAGGCGTTCCATCGTAAAGAGGTGAGTTGACGGTAGGATCGTTTCCATCAAGTGAGTAATGAATAAATGAGGGCCCAGTGTTCGGATTTGAAATATAAACATTGATTGGTGAATTATAAAAACCGGATGTAGTCGAAATAGTTGGAGGAAGTAAATAGCCGGTATAGATGCTTGATTCATTGTTCGAGGCTGAAGGTGTGGATGTTTCAAATAGAAAAACAGTCGGAGCTGAATCAGGAAAAGAGCCTATGCTGTTATCCAGGTTGTTGCAATTCACAAACAAACTGCTCAACAAAGTTTGTTCAGGAGAATATAAAAATATCGTTTCACCCGATTCTGAAATTTTGAAATTGGTGTGCAAGTAGTTATTCGGGTTCACCGGCTCGAATGAGGAAGATACCGATTCGGACGAAACCAGCTTCATGTGAATTTCGATGTAATCGTATATCGTATTCGGATCAGTAGAAACAACATCAAAAGCAATGGTATTAATGTCTCCTGCGGTCAGTCCTGCTGAAATCAGCTCGGATCCAGGGATCAGCATCTGATTTCGGGCTCCCCAATACCAATTGCCATAAGGAGCAGGATATTCAGTGCTGGAATTTTGAATTGTTCCTGTCCCAACCATGGACGCCATTGAGTATCATGTTGGGTCGCTGATAAACCGGAGTGCCATATCCAGCGATAGCAGGCGCCTTCACCTCCATCCTGAAATGAAAAAACTGTGGACAGATATGTCGTTGCTGTTTGATTGAAGACCGAATTTGTGGTATACCCTGCTGAGCTATATGAGCAGGTGTTGATCAGGAGGTTGGAAACACCATCCCAATAAAAAGGAGTAGTTAATACATGGGTATTCCAGCCAACAACAGCGTTAAAAGTTCCGGTATTGATCACATGTACAAATCCTGAAATGGGTTTGCGGTCCTTTCCGCTGCAGAAAACAATTCTGAATTCACCGGGAAAAGTTGAATGTACGGGAATACCCATTTGGTCGGATTATTTTCATTATCAGTTAAGGAATAATTTAAGAGATTAGACAGTATCTGTACCTGCATTATAGAGTTCAATCCAGTCAGGATATTCCGCATCTTCATCAGGCATTGTCATATAATTTCTGTTGGTCCCCTCATTAATCACTATCTGGGCACTTGATCCGTTGCTAAACAGAATCCCTGTGATGATACCAAAAAACAACCGCTTAAATGACATCCAATTTTTATTTGATTGCTGTAAATGCTGCATTCATGTTATAATGGATGCAAAAGTAAGTATATTCTGCAGTCTACCAAATTCGGTGCTATTCCTTTACTGGTTTATTGTAGTTATTTAGTGGTTAGAGTATTGTAAAACAATATCCAATAATTAAAAGCCAAATAGTAAAAGCGATCCTACCTGATTTCTCCCAATCGCACACTCCAAATCTTCAGGGTATCGGCTCCAAATATTTTGTCTTCCTTAACCACGTAAACATCAGTGTTTCTTCTGATGGAATTTATTATTAATCCGGGTTGGGAAGGATCAGTAAAATTTTGTGAAAACCTAAGGATTCCGGAATAGGTTGTATTGCCAATCCTGTGAAGTGGTTCATGAACAATAATGGAGTCAACTGAAAAGGGTGGAAGTTTTAATTTGTTTTCCAACCCGTCTTTAATCAGAAGGTGAACTTCAAATTCAGGTCGAGTCTTCTTTTCTTCCTTATCAAGTCTTAAGCTTACGTTTTCCGATTGAAAAGTTTTTTTAATCATTTCACCGGCTTTTATTCTGAACGACATTTCAAGTGAAGTATCCATCATCATGTGAAGGTAATCGCTGAAGTCAGAAAGTTTTTGTTTTGCTGTAACCTCGTAAGCAAATAAGGAAGCTTCATCCAGATAGTCTGTTTCAAATTCCTTCAGGATGTTTTTCTTTGCCTCGGTCAGGATGGCCTCTTCACGATTGGCTGATTCCTGTTCATCTTCGCATGAAGGAGCACAAAGGACAAATAGTACAAATATGATTGTCGATATTTTAAAAAGTTTAGTCATCTATTTTTTCTCATTTATTCTAAACCTAAGAACCATAATTTTATCATTTTTAAATTTCGTATCCAATATTTCAATATGCTTCAGGCTTCCGGTTGGCAAAGTCAACTTATCGATAAATTCTTGCTTGTTAAATAATTCCATGCCAGGGCTTTTCTCATCCTGAAGCACCTGGTAAATCATTGCATTGTCATCAATCATGTTTTCAAGGCTGGTCCTTCTTTTTTGCCAGTCATCCACTTTCATTTGTGAGAAATAGGCAATAATAAGGGCATAATCATTGGGTTGAAGACTGATATTCTGGTTTCTTTCAAATGATTTAAGGATTCGCGTTATCGTATCCTGTTTGTAATAAGGGGCATTAACTACCATCTTAATTATTCGTTCATCAGTTTTTAGAATCAAACTTCCGGTTGAATCGGTTAAATAATTTACCGGAGATTCTTTATCGGACAGTAACTGGATTTCTATGAGACTGCCTTTTATTACTTCCCTGGTGTGCGCATCATAAAAACTTAACTTGTATTCGCGGTTGCTTAAAAGTTTGAATAAGATAAAAAGGATCGTTGCAACTACCAATACAAGGATCGGTACAATAATAAAATACCGGTTTGCTTTTGGTAAAGTCTTCACCTGAGTCACAGGGTCACTGTTATTAAAAACAAAATCATCCCAATTGGTATAACCCGCATATTTGCTGAGCAGGTTCAAAACGTCAATCCTGGGCAGCGATCTGTTTTCCGATTTAATATGATTATAAAACCATTTTTCGCTGATATGAGCATTTACTTTTATCAACAGATCTTCCTGAAAATCGGTGATCTCCTGTCCCTTCCAATCTGAAATTGAAGGATTGATACCCGGGTATGACTGTTGCATGGTCGCCACAATCTTTTGCTTTAACAATTCAAAATAATTTTTATTTCCGTTTTGCAAAGCTGATTAAATTATTAAGTTTTAGATAGTAAAACCCTTGCAAAGTAATTTGCAAATGTTTTACAAGAGAAATTCAAATCATTCGCTGGCCGCCATCATAATTTTACCCGAAAATTGAATGGAAAACAAAAATAAGAAATTAATCAATGCTTACTTAATTATAAAAAAGGAGGACTAGTTATGAAAACAAAAAACTATCAAATCTCAATTTTAATGATGATGGCTATTTTACTCTCAGTGAAATTGTTCGCACAGCCCGGAACTTTAACCCTTACATTTTCGGGAGATAATAATGGCCAGCTTGTCACTCTCGAAAGCGTATGGGTTAAAAATCTAACGCAGAATTGCGATACAACACTTTACCCGCCTGACTTTACCCTTGTCATTGACACAATCTTGACTGGCATTGCAAATCCTTTAAATTCAGGTAGCGATTTTACAGTGGTGCAGAATTACCCGAATCCTTTTATTGATCAAACCACAGTTTCAATTTATCTTCCGGAAAAGGATTATATAGAAATCAGCGTCAGTAATCTTCTTGGGCAACAACTGGCAAATTATAGTTGGGCAATTAAACAGCGGAAACAATACCTTTAAATTTTTTCCCGGAACAGAAGGCATTTATTTATTGTCGGCGAATTATAAAAAGACGACAAAAGCCATCCGGATGATTTATTCAGGAAATGGAAATCATCAGGTAAGTAAATTAATCTATGAAGGGAATGGAGGTGGTGAATTTATAAAATCAGCTCACCTCAAAAACTACTTCGATTTCAATCCCGGAGATAAGTTATTGTTTGTTGGACATGCTGCTTTGGAAGAATCTGGAATCACTGATTCTCCTTCGGAAAATAAGGATTATGTTTTTCAGTTTGCAACGAATATCCCATGTCCCGGATTAGATTCACTCTTTTATGAAGGCAGGTATTACCATACCGTTCAGATTTTCAGTCAATGCTGGATGAAAGAAAATCTTGAAGCAGGGACAATGATCCCTGGCTCACAAAGTCAAACGAATAATGGGATTATCGAAAAATATTGTTATGCAAATAATCAAAATAATTGCACCCATGATGGAGGCTTGTATCTGTGGGAAGAAATGATGCAATATAATTTAACAACTGAAGGAGCACAAGGTATTTGCCCATCTGGGTGGCATATTCCGACTGATAATGAATGGAAAATTTTGGAAGGTGTTGCTGATAGCCAGTATTCGATAGGGCATTTGATCTGGAATGCAAATAATTACCGTGGTTATGATGCCGGTAAGAATCTTAAATCAACAACAGGCTGGTTGCCAATGGAAATGGGATTGATCTTTATGGATTCGGAGCCGTGGGAGCCGGTTACTGGTTTGATAATGGATTTTCTGAGAAAACTGTCGATGGAATTTATGGAACTTCATCATTAACGAATGAATTAAAGTATATTATCCGCGCATATGAACTGCAATACTGATAAAGTTGCGAGGGGAATACAAGGGGATTATATTGTGGCTTTTCAGTTCGCTGCTTGAAAGATTAATAACAAGAAAAAAATTTTTATAAATGAACAGGGATTATTATTAAATTTACAGGCAATGGGCAAACAGATAATTTTCCTGCTGATTGGATTAAACATCAACATTCTGGCTACAGGTCAATGGACAGATGAAGATATTTATCAGGCGATCATAACAAAGGCCGACAGTCTTTATGAGAATAAAGAATACCTTAAATCAGGACAAAAGTATAGTGAGGCTTTTACCGCCATTAAAACCAGGAATTTTTATAAGAGGCTATACGACAGGGCCGGTGAGCGGTATGATGCTGCCTGCTCATGGGCAATGGCAAATGAACCTGATTCAGCCTTTGTCCAGTTATTTATCGTTGCGCGCAGTAAGTTGTTTGCAGGATATAGTAATTATGTAGCAGAAGATGACGACATGATTTCATTGCATGACGACAGAAGGTGGGCAGAATTTATAAAAATATTGAAAACCAACGATGAAAAATTCAATAAGGAACTGGCTGCCCAATTGGATACAATTTACGTCCACGATCAGAAATACCGTATTGAATGCATGAAAATGAATGAAGCATTCGGTGAAGATTCGGAAGAGGGAAAGTCTGCATGCCAAGTAATGCATGAAACAGACTCAATTAACCTGATGGCAATAGAAAGGATATTGGATGAACAAGGCTGGCTTGGAGTGGATGAAGTGGGAGCGAGTGGTAACACAGCGCTTTGGTTAGTTATCCAGCATTCCAGCCAGGAGGTGCAGGAAAAGTACCTGCCCATGATGAGAGAAGCTGTGAGCGAAGGAAAAGCTCTTCCTTGCCACCTTGCACTTTTGGAAGACAGGGTGGCTGTAAGGCAGGGAAAAAAACAAATGTACGGCAGTCAGCCTGATACGGATCCTGAAACAGGAAAATACTGTGTTTCTTCGCTTGAAGACCCGGAAAATGTGGATGAAAGAAGACTGGATGTGGGTCTTGACAAACTTGGGGAATATATGTCGCAGTGGGGTGCGACCTGGGACCTGGAGGAATATAAGAAACGGTTCCCAGAAGTTGAAGAAAACGGTAATAAATAATGCTAAGTGGAAGTAGGAGTTATAAATGCTATTTATTGCTTCTTGATAATTAGACGAAATACCAGGAATCTTTGGTTCGAAATTTTGATTATTCAAGCTCTATTATGAAAAAACATTTTTTGAAAAAAACGAGTACCTATTTAATCTTGATTGGGGTATGTGTTGGTATCCTTTTACTTGATTTGCTTGTAGTGTCTATTCTTGATAAAATGGGCAAAAGTGAATCTATAAATGATAATATTGCTGAGGGTGTTTTATTTTTTATTTGTTTTCCTGGAATTGTATTCGGGATAATAGGTGCACTAATTTTTGCCTTTAGAAGGAAATGAATCAACAACCTTAAAACTTATTAATTGTGAAAAAATCAATTTGTTTTGTTTTACTCATTTCTTGCTTGATGCTTTTATCATTTGCAAATGCACAGAAATTTAAATCTATTAAGATTGGTGACCAAACTTGGATGACTGAAAATCTTGATGCTGATACATTTCGAAACGGCGAATCCATACCACAGGTTATAACAGAAGAAGAATGGGAAAATGCAGCAAAAGCAAAAAAACCAGCTTGGTGTTATTATAACAACGACACTGCCAATGGGACCAAGTATGGCAAACTCTACAATTGGTACGCTGTTAATGACCCACGTGGCTTGGCTCCAAAAGGTTGGCACACTCCCACAAATAAGGAATGGCGGGAATTAACTGATTATCTTGGTGGATGGAAAGTTGCATGTACAAAATTGAAGAGCAAAGAAGGGTGGTTTGATGAATGTAATGGCACCAACGAAAGCGGATTTTCAGCGCTCCCCGGTGGCCGCCGTTCCAGTTATGACCAGAATTCATACATTTTTAAAGCCATTGGTAAGTGGGGCTATTGGTGGTCTTCAACAAAATATACAAAAAAAACTTCCAAAACCCGATCCATGCACTACAATGGAACGTTTCAATGGCTTGATTGGGACAAGGGAGAAGGGATGTCAGTTCGGTGTATTAAGGATAAATTAGAGTGATGATACAAAAGAGGAAGAATTAATCACCGGCTGTTATGAAGATTTATAAGAGAAACATCATTTGAACTAACAAAATATAAAAATGGAAACAAGGATGATCTTGAAAATATTAAAAAGCTCCTTCCTTGGATTTATTCTTTTCCTGTCTGCTCAATTGCAGGCACAGGAAAAGGATAATGGAACTCCCGCAACTTTCCTAAGCGGGAACCAGATCGAAGATACTGTTAAGACCTTAACTTCAGAATCCTTATGGTTACCTGCTACATCTCTTTATGTGGAGTTAGGAGGCAAAGGATGGTTATCATTGAATGTTGATTTCAGAAGAATGGAAACCTACGCAATAAGTATTGCTGCAGCAATACTTGAAGAGGGAGTTGGTCCTAATGTTATGGGATATTATTTTGGAGGTAAGAGGCATCGCCTTGAAGCCGGTGGGGGTGTCAGTGGAATTATCGCGGATGGAGGTTTTAATAGTATGATGATTCATGGTGTAATTGGATATCGAAATCAGAAAAGGAAAGGACTGCTTTTTCGCGCAGGCTTTACACCCATGTTTGAAATACCGTTTACAGATGATGGAAAATATGTTTTTATACCATGGGCGGGAATAAGTTTGGGGTATAGTTTCTGATTCAATTTCCAACTATACTTAACAGGTAAGACCTTGAGCGGGAAATTATTTAATTAAATATGTATCTTTGATTTAAACATTTAAACTTTAAAATTATGATTGAACATGTTCACAAACACATCACATCGGAGCTACAGCAGAATACACGCACCGATATTATTTTTATTCTTTCTGCAATTCTGCTTAACCTGATCACCCTTGCTGTGAACTCGGGTATGTCGGAAAAATCGCGAACAGACAATGCCACCCTTATTGCCATGTTTGCATTTGTTTGTCTTATCGTCCTGGTCAATCTTGTAGTGGTATTTGGCCTTAGCAAAGGAAAGCAAACCCGCGAAAAGCTGCTGAATGGCCTCATTAAAATGTACAAAGACCAGAATGTGGATAAATATTATGACGAATCATTGATGGGCAACTACAATGTAAGGTATAACCTTTTCATCATGGTGGTGATATTTACAGGTATTATTGCTACGGTTGTGCCTTTTATTCTGCGGTAAATTAAAGGAATTACAGCCAACACCATCAGCAAAATCCTGAAGGTTAAGCTTGTTATGTCATTAAAATGAATAATTAAATATATATTGGCTATGGCTAAAAAAGTTCTTTACTGGACGCCAAGGATTCTAGGAATCCTTGCCATCCTTTTTATGATGATCTTCTCACTGGATTGTTTTGGTGAAGATAAAACTTTAAAGAATCAACTGATTTGTTTATTCATGCACAACATACCTGCTCTAATTTGTATAGTTGTTCTGATCATTGCATGGAAATGGGAACTTATCGGTGGTGCAATATTCATTCTCGCATTTATTGCAGGGACGATTTACTTTAATAGCTTCACCGGAAATTGGGGTTCACTGATCGTAATAAGCCCATTCCTGATAACAGGTATATTATTTATTGCAGATAACAGCGTGAATAAGAAAAAAGCTGCTATTTGATTATTTTATCCAGGACCTCTTTTGCTGCATTTTTATGGACAACGAAAGCGATGATCTTTAACTTTACATAATCTTCGCTCAGAAATCTATAGCCTCTGGGTTCAGCATCAAACCCACCTGCCCCCGAATCTTTGATCATAAACCAGTATTTTCCATCCACCTGCTGGTATCCAACAAGGTGTATACAATGGTCATCGTAAGTGATTTGGTTGTTCAAACGATACTCCCTTGAATCTTCATCAATATAATCAGCCGGGATATCAAATGTTGGGATGACCCCGACTTTAGCGAATCTATCGTAACCGGGTTCACTTACATCACCGCAGATGCTAACGGTATAACCATTAGTTACAGCGCTTTTTAAAGTGGAAAGAAAATCATCCAGATGGATGTTGTAATAATTTTTACAGTGCCACCAGTTGTCGGGTTCCATTAATTCACCTTTCTGGTTATAGGTTTGCGATTTGGTCGACATGAAGCTGAAATAATCCATGGGCTTCAACTGCAGTATTTTTTCAACATACTCCAATGGCGTGTATTCTGTATCCTTCACCATGACCTTTTGTGGTGGTTCACCAAGGTAAAAGTTCAGTATGTTTTTAACTGTCGAAATGATGGCTTCTTCATTCCAGGCATTTTGCTCCTTAACCTGCTTTAAATAAGAACTCATTTCTTTTTCCATTGCTTCGTGGTCATGAAATTTTTGTCCTTTAAGCTTTCCGGAATAGGCTGAAACCGGAACTGCACCATACAGCCGCATGTTTTTTATCACGGCATTGGCTTCCGACCCTTCGGCAAAGTACATATCACCCCGTGTTTTAACAAAATATTTGGCCCTTTCCACATACTCCCAGTAGACAAAGTAAATTTCGGACAGTTTTACCTTTGTACCGGTGAGCCTATAAATCTCCGATTCCATAAAAGAAGTAGAGGCAAAGCTCCAGCAGGTTCCGGTTTGTCCCTGCGATAATGGAGGATTGTGCCAGTATTGTGTGTAATTTTTTGGGTCGGTCGGATAGCTTTTTCCACTTAAATCAGCTGCAATATAAGTTTTAACTTCCGGCTTTTCAGATTCCGATTTAAAATCATCTATACCCTTAAGGACGGAATCCTGGTAAAATCCATTTTGGGCTTCCTTGTAAACAACTTTATCCTTTTTCAAATTTTCCTGTGAAAAAAGAGGAATGGAAATCACTAAAATGATAACAGATGCAAATAACCTTTTCATACAAATTATTTTAATGGTAAAACTTCGACCGGATAAAATTACAACAATAAATTTTGCAAGTAGAAAACAGTTGTGCGCATCCGAACAAAATGATTGTATTACGTACACTTTTTTCAATAAAATTTGGGCAGAAAGGCATTGTAAGGTGCAGTATTACAGCTCATAATATACTTTGGCACGATAATAGAAACTTTTATAACAACCGATTTAAACATGATAATAATGACTAAAAAAAATTTAAACCATGAAAACTCTAAAACTTGTCACTCTTTTATTTGCTTTGGCTTTCTCCAATTTAGCATTTTCATTTACAACCTTCAACCTTCCTGAGGAAGGTAACTACGTAAACCTGGCTGATGAGCTTCAGGTGATGACTCCTATAAAGCTTTCGCCTGATGTATTCAATACAGTTCCGAAATCCTTCATTCCTTATAAAGAGGATACAATTGTTATTGATTTGCAGGAAGTGGTGATTACACAAGGATTTCCAGAGGCTTCGCACGACTGCCTTCAGCGGCAGGTAAGTTATCCGGAATTTGCTAAGAAACTGCACCTGGAAGGAGTGGTAGCAGTTACCATGCGATTTAACAGCAACGGGAATGTGGAAATTATTGATTCATTCGGCAGCGATCCCAGGCTTGAAAGTTATGTTCACGGCAAATTGTTAAATATTCACCTTAAAGACTGCTCGGTTCAGGTTAACAAACCCTATAATCTGCGGTTTTCGTTCAGGCTTATTTAAAGGCTATCTATCCCCTATATATTCCTCTTCATGATCATTTTCCCCCCGGCTCTTCGGGGGGTTTTTTATTTAAATGTGTGATCCTTCAAGCTAAGCCTTCATTTATTTAAATTCATGTTTTCCGGACTATATCAGGGAAGGACAAGATTTCAATTCTCAAATTTCATTTTATTTATCTCCTATAACCTTCAGTTATTTATTCCTGAGTATTTTTACCACAAATACTTTGGATGAGCTTCACCGTTTACAAATCATCAGCCGGATCGGGCAAAACCTTTACGCTGGTTAAGGAATATCTGACCATAGTTCTTCCTTCACCCGAAAAGTTTCGTCATATTCTTGCCATAACCTTTACCAACAAGGCCGCAAATGAGATGAAGGAGCGGATTATCCTTAGCCTGAAAGAAATTGCCGGAATGAATGATAATCCCAATGCAAAGGCTGTGAAATATATTGTTCCCGCCCTGTCCGAATTATCCGGACTGAGCCCGCAAACCCTGGCAGTAAATGCTGAAAAAGTGCTTAACAGCATATTGCACGATTACTCTGATTTTGCCATCTGTACCATCGATAGTTTCGTTCACAGAGTCATCCGGAGCTTTGCTTTTGACCTCCACCTCCCTTTAAATTTTGATGTGGAAATGGACACGGATGAACTTATATCAAAGGTGGTTGATATTCTGATCAGCAGGGTGGGAACTGATGACGACCTCACCCGGACACTCGTAAATTTTACGCAGTCAAAAACCGATGACGAAAAAAGCTGGAATATCGAATACGACTTGATGGAAATTGCCGGATATTTAATCAAGGAAAATGGACAGGAATATATTGAAAAGCTTAAAAGCCTTAACCTGGTTGATTTTTACGAAATAAATAAACAAATCCTTGAAGTTGTCCGTGGGTTTGAAGAGAAAATTGTTGGTTATGCTATCCATGCTGATGAAATCATCAAATCAAAAGGGATTCCGCACGACGCTTTTTATCATGGGAAGCAAGGGATCAGTGTCTATTTTGAAAACCTGAAGAATGAAAGATTTGACAAGCTGAACCCCAATTCTTTTGTAAGGGATACCATCGAAAAGGAAAAATGGTATTCTGGGAATTCAAGTCCTCAGGATAAATCTGAAATTGATGAAATCAAACCTGATCTGGTTGAAATCTATAATAAAATAGCTGCGTTTATTGAAGAACATTATCCGCGGTATGTCCTTTTGCAGGAGGTCAGAAATAATATTTACCCTCTGGCTGTTTTGAACGAGATCGCGAAGGTGTTGGAGGAATTTAAGACTGAAAATGAAATCGTTCTGATATCTGAGTTCAATAAACGGATTTCGAAGGTCGTGCTGAATGAACCTGTCCCCTTTATTTATGAAAGGATGGGGGAGAAGTACCAGCATTTCCTGATCGATGAATTCCAGGATACATCGGTAATGCAATGGCAGAACCTGCTGCCATTGATCGAAAATTCTCTTGCCATGGATCAATTCAATATGGTGGTGGGTGATGGCAAGCAAGCTATCTATCGATGGCGGGGCGGTGAGGTGGAGCAATTTGCCAGCCTGCCGAAAATATTCAAAAATCCCGGAGACAATTTCATGGTTCAGCGTCAGCAAGCCCTGGAAAGGAATTACAGCCTGAAAGTGCTTCAGCATAATTTTCGTTCAAAAAAGGAAATTGTTGAATTCAATAACGATTTCTTTAGTTGCATCGCTGAACGGCTTCCTGAGCAATACCGAAGTATTTATGCTGATGTGGTTCAAAAAACCGTCGCTGATAATAAGGGCGGTTATATTCAAATCACTTTTTTCGATCCCGGAACCTCTGACCAAACAAATGATGAATTCAATTTTGAACAGGTTTCCCGCACCATCAGCGAATTAATTTCAGAAGGATTTAAGTTTAAGGATATTGCCATTCTTTGCCGCAATAATAAAAATGCAAGTTTTATTTCACAGGAACTCCTGAAAAAAAATGTACCTGTTATCTCTTCCGAGTCTTTGCAATTGGGCAGTTCTTCTGAAGTGAGATTGCTGATTGCTTCCATGAGATTGCTTGTAAACCCTGAAGATAAAATTGCGCAGGTTGAGATTATAAATTATCTCTTCAGCAGAGGACTTTTGCAAGGGAATTTGCATGAGCAACTGATGGCTTTTGGCATAAGCAGTCATCTCGATGAAACGTCGGATGGACATAGGGATTTCTTTAAAACACTTGCTCAACACAATTTTGGTCTGGATATTTACAGGCTTAAGAATTATACAATTTACGACCTTGCTGAAGAGCTGATCAGGATATTCGGGCTGCATAAAAAGGCTGATCCTTACCTCCAGTTTTTTCTCGACGCTGTTTTGAAATTCACCAAAGAACAAAATGAAGAACTTGCAGATTTTCTGGAATGGTGGGATAATAAAGGATTTAAACTATCTATTGTCGTTCCTGTCGGGATTAACGCTGTGCAGGTAATGACAATTCATAAAGCCAAAGGGCTTGAGTTTCCTGTGGTGCTTTTTCCTTTTGCAAACGAAAAGCACCGCAATTCAAAAGATAAATTATGGGTGGAGGTGAATGATCCTGGTATTCCAAAACTCAAAGCCGCCCTTGTCAATGCCTCGTCAAGGCTCCTGGAAACAGTTTATGCAGCTCAATACGAGGAAGAGAACGGTAAATCTCTTCTCGACCTGATCAATCTGCTTTATGTGGTAATGACCCGGCCGACGCACCGTTTATATGTCTTCACCTCAATGCCCCCAAAAAGTACTGATTCGGCAGAGTCGGTTCCAGTGTTTTTCAGGCATTACCTTGAATCGAAGGGTCGCTGGAATAAAAGCGAAACGGTTTATCAGTTTGGTGAAAAAACTTTATTTGAAGATAAAACTAAAGAAACCACAGAACTTTACCGGCTTGACAGCTTTATTTCGGGTTCCTGGCGCAACAGGATGCTTTTGAGTCTCCAGGCAGCCAAGAACTGGGATCTTGATGATCAGGTGTTGAAACAACAATGGGGAAACCTGGTTCACCTGGTTCTCGCACAAATCAGGTCAGTGGAAGATGCTGAACCCATTCTGGAAAAGTACGAATCGGATGGTATTATCAATGCTGATGATAAAGAAAGTATTCAGGCTGTCTTAAAACCATTTCTTTCTCATCCGGATGTTTCTAAGTATTTCCTGCCGGGTTTAAACGTTAAAACAGAACCTGAGATATTGCTTCCAACTGGTAAAACCTATCGTCCTGACCGGATAGTCTTCAGTGATTTAGAATGCACGATCATTGATTTTAAGACAGGAAAACCTGAGGAAAGCCATAAAGAACAAGTCCGATTTTATATGAAGTTGTTGAAAGAAATGGGATATGCCAATCAAAAGGGTGTCCTGCTGTATATTAGTGAACCTGAACCCTTAGTCGAAGTATTTTAACGAGTACATTCGATAATCGGAAAATGGAATATTGATTTATTGATTTCTCAAAACAAAATATGAATAGGATTCAAAATCAATTTGCAGTTCAAGAAACACTGATTCACTTGTAAATACATTCTTCCAGTTTGTGTTTTGAATGGCAGTAGGTAAGGAATAAGTTTCTGTATTGTTTCTCACATTCACCAGAACTAAAATTTCTTCTGTTCCTAAGGTCTTCTTAAATGAAACGATATCACTATGAGGATAACCTGACAGTGTTCCGGTCTTCAGTGTTTCCGACTGATTAAAATAACCAAGTAATTCCTTGTAAGTGACGAGCATTTCCGGATGCTGTGTCCAGTCGATGGGTGAATTGGAAAAGAAAGGTACCGTATTCTCCTGGCCAACTTCCTGGCTTCCATAGATCAAGGGAACACCTCCCAGGTAAATAGCAATGACTGAAGCAGCTATGGCGCCGTTCTCACCATTGAATAAAGTCATCGGAGTGGCATCCCAGGCTGACTCATCATGGTTGGTTGTGAATCGTAACTTATGTTTACCGGAAGGTATGCCATTGTATTCAATATTATGTGTCAAAAACAACAAGTTTGCCCCATTTCCCGCAAAAACATTTTTCAGCTGGTTGTAAAAATCCCACGCATAGTTCATCTGGAAACCCGCTGTAAAATGGTCAGCCCTTGCACCTTCAGCCACTAAAATGAGTTTTCTGTCAGGGATGGCTTCCAGCGAGTCTAGTGCCTGCTTCCAGAAATCAAAAGGAATCCAGTCTGCTGCATCGCAGCGAAATCCGTCGATATAGATATCCTCAATCCAATATTTCATGGCTGAGATCATGGCTTGCCGCATTTCAGTATTGCTGTAATTCAGGTCGGCAACATCCAGCCAGTTGGTTCCCGCAGGATGAATAATCTCCCCGTTCACCTGGGTGTACCAGGAAGTATTTGAAATCCATGGATTGTCCCATGCAGTATGGTTGGCAACCCAATCCATGATGACGGCAATATCACGCTTATGTGCTTCCTTCACAAGCTTCTTCAGGTCAGTTAGACTGCCGAACTCAGGATTGACCTCGAGGTAGTTCTTTACACAATAGGGCGAGTTAACCGTATTGATTTCACCAATCGGATGGATAGGCATCAACCAGATTACATTCACCGAAAGTGCTTTGATCTCATCGAGCCGCTCGATAATTCCATTGAAATCGCCGGATTGGCTCAATACCCGCTCATTGATCTCATACATGATGATATCCCTTGTGTCCGGGATATTTGTAAAGGATTGTATCGGACGGTACAGGAGTGATAACATCCGGCGGTGGTGAGTCTTTGCTACATGCAAACAGAAAAGCTGCAAACAGAATTAAGATATATTTTATTTTCATCAAATGATTGTCTTAATGTTTGATAATTCGGACAAAACTAACGAATAATAACCGGTATTTCTAAATCAAATTGGAAGTGACTAACTTTTTATTATTTAAGGGAACCACTAAAAACTATGCCGCCATTGCGAATCCGCAACAGGCGGATGAAGCAATCTCTTCATATACAGATTGCTTCAGTCGTTCCTCCCTCGCAATGACGACTAACCTTTTAGTTTTTAGAAGTACCCTTAACGTCTTCTTTAATTAACTTTCAGCATTTTCCGGGTAACCGAAATTCCGTTGATCTGTATCTGATAAAAATAAATCCCTGTACTCAAATCCGAAGCATTGAACTTTACGTAATGATGTCCACGGATTTGTAGCTCGCTGACGGGATTTGCCAATTCTTTACCCAGATAATCCAAAACCTTTAATTCAACAAACATTTCCCGGGTCAGATTATAGGTGATCACGGTTTCGTTTTGGAAAGGATTCGGAAAGTTATTTAAACCGGTAATATTTTCAGCTAAATTTTCTGATGCAGCAGTGGAGATTGAATCGGGTGCAAATTTCAACAGCCAGAAATCGAGATAAGAGCTTCCCGTATAGCTGCCTGTGGCGACATAGCCACCATCACCGGTTTTTTCAATGGTTGCGCCAAAGTCCTCTCCCGGACCTCCATATGTATTTGTCCCCATTATATTCCCGCCACTTCCAATCCGTGCGATCAGAAAATCATGCTGCCCGTTGCCGAAGCTATTGGTTGTCCCTGATAAAACGTATTCATGGTTTTCATTTTCACACACACCTTCAAAGGCTTCATTGATTCCTCCTCCAACTGCAACCGACCACTGTAATCCTCCCAATTCATTTGTCTTAACTGCATAAGCCTGTTCGGCATTTCCGAAAGATTGCGTTGTCCCCACGGCAATATAACCATTGTCAGCGGTTGGCCTCACAAACCGGTAAGAATCGTAACTTGTTCCTCCATGAACTCCTGTCCATATCGTATCGCCCTGCTGATCGACCTTGATGAGGTAGCCGTCGCATTGTCCGTTTCCAAAGCTATAGGTATAACCGGCCAGGATAAAATTGCCGTCATTGGTGGACTGGATGGCTGCACCGAAGTCATCAGAAAAACCTCCATAATTTTTATTCCATAGCAGCACACCGGCCGGATCGGTTTTAAATACACAAATCTGATTGGCATAGGGCGGTGTCCATCCATAACCTGCAATTAAAAAGCCTGCATCAGGTGCCTGAACAATGCATGATGCGGTATTCACAATTTTACCATTGCTATTAGGCAAAACAGCGGTCCAAACTGTGTCTCCGGCTTCATCAAGCTTGATCAGCCTGAGGTTGGTACCGGAGGGCGGGAACGAAGTGGTGTAAGTTCCCACAATGTAACCACCGTCTGTCGTTTGCCTGATGGCATAAGGAAAGTCGAAGTTGGCGCCTCCATAAGTCTTATTCCATTCCACCTCACCGGCAGAGTCTGTTTTTACAACATAAACCGACCAGATGCCCAGCCCGAATGATTCGCTTTCACCTGCTATTACATACCCACCGTCATTAGTGGGTTGCACCTGTCGTGCAATGTCTGAGTATATCCCCGGAAAAGTTTTTGTCCACAAGGTATCAGGTGGCAATTGAGCAGGACTGACCTTGACATATAACATCAGCAGGACAAATGATTGAATAAAAATTTTACTGTAAAGAAAGAAGCCTGAATTTTTCATGTTTTATTGCAATTAATGATTTATAAAATTACACATTCTGCAATAGAACAGCTTTTCAGTTCAATATTTTATAAGAAATTTTTAAAAGGCGATATTGGCAGTCTTTCCTACAACGGTTGCGTGTATGAAAAAGTTGGGGATTGCGGGCTACTTTACTGTCAACCTGCCTGCCGTCAGGCAGGGTTATACGAAAGTTTATTACATGCGGAAACGTTGAAACCAGCACTATCTCGGCAAAAAATTTACCGCCTGCTGTGCTTACTACTTATTTTTACTCATGTCTTTTTTATAGTTTTTTAGCATTTTACCAAAATCCTTGTCTTTTTTTCGTCTTTCAACAACCGATGATTCAAAATGGGTTTTCTCTCTTTCCATTTTTAGAAAATTTTCATAAGAACTTTTGTCTAACTCACCTTTTTCAATAGCTTCAAAAACCGCACACCCTTTTTCATTTGTATGCGTACAATCTTTGAATCTACAATTTTGTGCAAGGCTGAAAATTTTATCGAATGTAGTTTCCAATCCGTAAGCCATATCAACTATTCCAACTTCTCTCATTCCAGGATTGTCAACAAGTATTCCACCATTTTCCAAAACAATTAATTCCCGATGACTTGTGACATGCCTGCCTTTGCTGGTACTTTGACTGATTGAATCAGTTCTCATAATACTTCTGCCAGAGAGATTATTCAACAGAGTAGATTTTCCAACCCCGGAAGAACCAAGCATACAATATGTTTTTCCTTTTTCAATAATCGTGTTTATTCTATCATATCCATCTTGAGACTCGTTACTTATCGCAATAATCGGAACATTTTTAATTCGAGCTTTTATATTCTCCAATATCTCAAAAGTTCGATGTTCCTCTATTAAATCAATCTTACTGAGCACTATAATTGGGCTAACCTTTGATGAATTACAAATTGTCAGGTATCTTTCAAGTCTGTTGACATTGAAATCCCTATCAGCAGCTTGTACCAATAATGCGTAATCAATATTTGTTGCTATTATTTGTATCTCTCCAAATTTACCAACAGCTTGTCTTGAAATAATTGAGAATCGCGGTAGTATTTTATGAATAATCGAAAAATCAGGATCAAAAATTGTCAATGCAACCCAATCACCCACGGCAGGGAAATCGACACGACTTTTAGCTGAAAACCTTAAATTTCCAGTAATCTCGGCTTCAAATTCTCCCTTTTCTGTCTTGACAATATACCTTTCTTTATGCTCCGAAATTACTCTTCCTATTTCAAAGTCTTTAAGATTATTCTCATTCCTTAATTTTTCAAGTTTGTTATTATATCCTAAATCTTCTAATTTCATCTCGTTTTCTTGTGTGTTTTTTTAGTATGAAGCGCAACGTCTGCGGCTAAGTTTAGGCGGGGTTTAACCACACCTTGTTATCCGACCGTTGCGTTTTATCAAATATAGTTAATTTATCAAGTTGCATAATCTGCCCCGCTTAAATTTAGCCGATGTGTGTGCCCTGCATGAGCATACATTGCACACACTTCGCAAGCTCAATAAAAAGTTTAAAAATACAAATAAACTTTCACGGGCAAACGGAATTGTGCAATAATTTTCCGGAGGGTACAAGTCCCTTATACGCCGGGGTAACGCCCGGAAGTATTAGCAAGTGGCAAGGTGGTTTGGAGCAATCCATGCACTGAAGGAAGCCAGACTGCAAAAGTCTGTACCGACGAACAGGAATCGGATATGAGGCCGATGAGAGCGGATGAGCAAGCACACCTTTGCGAAGTCCAAAGAATACAAAAACTCTCACAGGTAGATCCGGCGGGGATAGACGGAAGGAAAATGCTCTTACCGGGGGAGATCCTGCCAAAAGCAGGAAGTCAGCAGAGGTCATAGTAGTTATCGGTAACGAGCCGTTGAATCGTAAAGACGGAGGACTCACAAGGTAGCGAAGGGCTGAACGTCAGGTTGTCTCAAATTCGACAAGGAGGTTCAAATTTCGAATTTGCCAGCCTTGCCTTAAACTCAGACAGAGGTGTCATTGGTGTAAAGAGCGATGATGCTGATACTTGACGAACCGCCGTATACGAGACCCGTACGTACGGTGGTGTGAGAGCCTCTCCCTGTCAGCACTTGCTGGCAGGGCGGGCTACTCGATTGGCGGTAGTATTTAATTTTTTCTTGGTTGATAATTGTTCAAATCTCCAAAATCAGATTGATTATTTAAGTCATTTTCATCGACTACATACCCTTTAATAGTTTTAAAATCTCCATTTTTATAAGCAGTCAATATTTCCTTGATTCTTTGTTCAATAACAGAACTCCTTTTTGATGAATATTTTTCCAGTAATTCTCCAACTAACCAACTTCCTTTAAAAAAATGAATTGTATAATGTCCATCTTTGTCTCCATACCAACCAAGGTCAAGATGATATTCGTCATTTTCAATTAACAACATGTCTTCCAAGCAATAAATGAAAATAATTTGTCGTTATCTGAAATGTCATCTAATGGGTCAATTTGATAAAAATCATTTTTAAATATTCTCCATCCTTCTGGAATCTCAAATTTGTATGTTTTATATTTTTCTTCAAACATGTTTCTGATTTCTGAATATTACCGCCAACGTTCCCAGGATAAAAGCACTACTGGATTGTTTTTCCGTATCCTTCTTTCCTGAGTAATATGTTGCTTTTTATCCATTAATTCCACTTTTGCCAGTATTGCTTTTGATCCTGTGTTGGCGGTAAGTTGTTGTCAAAAATATTTCGAATATCTTTTCATTCCATCCAATAATTCCAATTTCTCTTTCTCTTGGTTCTTTTATTTCTCCATTCTCTGAATAAAATTTTATTTCTTTTGCTTTAAAATCGAATATTCCTGTTACATTATATTTTATTTGTCCATTTGAGTAAAACGTTTGAAAATTTGATAATTCTCCGTCTTGATAGTTTCCAATAAAATGAATATTTCCATCAGAACTAAATACTCGAATGCTATCCTTTATACCGTTATTCCAAGTAAGTATATACTTTACTACCATCAGTATCAATATCAAATTCTATTGAGTCTTTAATGCCGTAATTCCATTTAATTTTTTTAATTATTTCTTTTTTAATTCCATAAAATGTTTCAATAGAGTCCTTTTGTCCATCAATATATTTTGTGCAGATTTCACTATATCTTGGATTAGTTTCATTCAGATTATCAGGGTACTTAAGCCAGATTCCATTTTCAAAGCCATGAACATATTTTCCAGTTCTTATAATGTCGAATCTTTGATAAATATAAAAGGGTTCTTTACAATCAGAACTAGTCAGGATTTCATTGTATTCATTATATTCAATCCAAAATCCTTCTTTTGTTCCGTTTTGAATTTTATTTATTGTGTCAAAGCCATTTAATAAATCAAAAGTGTCATGTCAAGATATATTTTGAATATTAGGATAAGTTTGTCCAAAAGAAGTTACTCCCAAAAAAACTATTATTACAAAAATACTGGTCTTTTTCTTCATTTTACAATTACCGCCAACTATGTTATAACAGGAACTTTTTTCCCATTTCTATACCGTATAGGGATATATATGGGAATAAAATTCACATTTCCCCTTAGTAAAATCGTAAAATAATTTGAGGGTCTCTGTTTCATTTCCTGTTTTTGTTGTCGTCAAATTTATTAAATTTTCATTTCATCCAGCAATACCGGCATCTTTTTTATTGTCGCCCTGCTCACATACGTGTAAATTTCGGTTGTCTTGCTGCTCGAATGCCCTAATGCTTCTTGTATCATTCTCAGTTCTGTGTCCCTTTCCATGTGATGTGTGGCAAAGGTATGCCGGAACATGTGCCGAGTTATGTGCCTTTTGATTCCTGCTTTTAACTGCCGACTGCCGATTGCCCACTGCCCCTGCCCCTGCCCCCTTAAATCCTGCTGATAAAAACTCCTCCGACGATAATAAAGGCCGCAATGATGGCAAGTATGGTAACCACTTTACGCTCGAATTTAATTTTCTCATTGAGTTCGTCAATGCGTTTTTTCATAAGCTCAGGTTCAAATCCTGTTTCGAGCGCTTTCTGATACCAGTATTTAGCCAGGCCGAAGATTTCGATTTTGCTGAAGTCGTCGCCATTTTTTAGAAAATCATAAAAATTTTCTTCTTCGGGGCTGCGTGGAATTTGGATTTCGGTGTGTGCCATAAAATGTAAAATTTGTCATGCAAATATATGAAATTTCAAATTTTAAGGAAAGGAAATTTAAAGAGTATGAAAACAAGAAACAAGAAACAAGAAACAAGAAACAAGAAACAAGAAACAAGATACAAGAAGCAAGAAACAAGGAAAGGAGATATGATTCTACGCTATAAAATAAATTTACAAATGATATGTTTTTTTCTTCAGGAGAAGCAGCATAAAGGCCAGACCTGTCAGAAAAAAAATACCGATAGCTAAAACAGAAAATCTCATGCTGCCTGTGATGGCTTCGATGATGCCAAAGCTGAAAGTGCCGGCAGCTGTAGCCAACTTTTCCATCACATCATAAAAGCTAAAGAAAGAAGTATGGTCAGTGGTTTCGGGAAGCATCTTGGAATAGGTGGACCGGGCAAGCGACTGTGAACCACCCATGACAATCCCGATGAAAAAAGCGGCTGTTATAAACCCTGCAGCATCTGTAATATAATAGGCTCCCCAGCAGATCAGCGCCCAGGAAACAAGAGAAATAACCAGCGCCTTAAGATTGCCTAACCAACCGGATAGCCTTGCAAAAAGCCACGCACCGAACATGCCCACAATCTGAATGATCAGCAGGGTAGGGATGAGCACTTTATCAGTGAGGCCAACCTCCTTTTCGCCATAGCTGGTTGCCATGAACATGACAGTAATGAGCCCCATCATCATAAAAAAGAACCCGATCAGATATATGCTCAGCTTATAGGATTTCCGGATTTGAAAAAAAACTTTTTGAAGCTCCCTGTAACCGTTTGAAAAAATGCGGCCTTTCTCCGATCTTTTTCTATATGTATATTTTGGTAAATGCCTGAATGTCATGGTTGAAAATCCGATCCACCAGAGAAAAACAGTTAAAAAGGATATTCGGATTGGCAGGGAGCTTCCTGAAGGGATTCCAAACCAGGTTGGTTTCATAAGCATTGCAAGGTTGATGAGCAAAAGAACGACACCTCCAAGATAACCCATAGAGTATCCTCTCGCGCTGATCCGGTCCTGATCTTTAGGTGCTGCAATAACCGGAAGAAAAGAATTATAAAATACAATGCTGCCGCAATATCCTATCGTTCCCAGCATAAATGCTATAATTCCAAATTCGACATTGGTTTCATTAAAGAAAAACAGCATCCCGCAACCAGTTGCACCAATCCAGGTAAAAGCTCTCATATATCCCTTGCGGCGACCTGTATAATCGGCCATTGAAGAAAGCAAAGGTGAAAGAAATGCAACAATAAGGTAGGAAGCCGCTATAGCCAGCGAATAAAGCACTGTATTAACAATTTCGAAACCAAAGAATGAAACTGTATAATTATCACCCTTGCTGGTCATCGCACCATAATAAAGCGGAAAAAAAGCTGTTGTTACAGTCAGTTGGTAAACAGAATTCGCCCAGTCGTACATAACCCAGCCGCGGATCACTTTTTTGTCGCCCTGAACGATCGTGTTGATTTCTTTTTGCTTCAATGGTGATTTTTTAGTGCTTATTGAGTGCTAAGATATAGTAAAATTTTAAGATTCCTGATTTTTATTATGTTAGAGCCAAAATAATTGTTGAATCATCGACATTGCAGAAGATTATTTACCACGTGACAAATTTGAAATGGAATTTTTATAAATCAGAGCTTAAGCATAATATTGATTTTAAATTCTATTTTTGTTAACGCTATATTTGAGCTATGCCTAAATTTTTACTACCGATAATTATTCTTGTGATAGGATGCACGGCCATTTATTCCCAAACTAAAACTGCGAAAAAGCCCAAATTTGATACTGCTTATATAAAAGATCTTTCCGACAAGCTTTCCATCAGGCTTTACGGAGTTAGTAAATTCAGCAACTTTGATATCAAGGATAATGATTCGGATAAAATCAGTTTCCTATGCTCCAAACAGTAATTTGAATTTGGGAATTGGTGTATACTATAAATGGTTTGGTCTGGGTGTAGCCTTTAATTTTCCTTTTATTAATGACGATAATTACAAGTATGGTGAAACCAAGAGGCTGGATGTACAGACCAATATTTTTACCCGGGCACTTACCATCGA
This sequence comes from uncultured Bacteroidales bacterium, assembly GCA_963705185.1. GTDB lineage: Bacteria > Bacteroidota > Bacteroidia > Bacteroidales > JAADJA01 > JAADJA01. The sequence continues at coordinate 16,373 of CAVPJF010000035.1, read as the reverse complement.
TTTTCATTACCAAAAATACCAGGGATTTTATATTGAAAATCCGGAAGACTATATACCTGACTGGGATCCTGAATTGCCTTACCCGCAAAGGCCTGACATTAATTCTTTTAACCTTGGGGGAAGCTGTCTTTATGCATTCAGGCATTACAAGTTTTCTAACAGGGCTGCTTTCGTCCAAACTGACCTTCAGCGCAAAAGTGCCGGTTCGTTCTTGTTGGGTGGCTTTTTTTCACTGTTCAGGGTAGAGGGTGATTCTTCATTTATACCGCATCAAATCATCGACCAGTGCAACCCTGACCTGACATTTAATGACCTCCAGGTTTATGGGATCGGAGTTGCCGGAGGATATTCTCATACTTTCGTTATGTGGAAACGATTGTACTTTTCATTAACACTCACTCCCGGAATTGCTATCCAGAATTATAATGTTAAGTACCCGGAAAATATACCAGAAAAGCAAGGGTCCTTTGTCGCCGGAAGATTTGCTGCAAGAGCTGCCCTGGTTTATAACACCGAACGGTTGTATGCAGGTGTAACAGCCATTGATGATAATTTTTCAGGAAATACCGGCAAGGAACAGCAAAACTCGTTGAGTTATCAGGTAGGTGTGATCAGGTTCTTTTATGGAATGCGGTTCAATGTAAATAAGAAAAAGAGCTGAGGAAAAAATTCCAATCTCAAAATTCCAAATTCCAAAATCCACGCCCCATGCCCCATGCTCCATGCCCCACGCTTCCTAAAAAAGTTGCTCCCAGAAAAGGGTAAAAAATTCCGGTTTGATGGCAATGGTAAAAACAACTCCGAATATGGCTCCCCAAAAATGCGCACTGTGACCAATATTACCTGTTCCTCTTCTGGCCATGTAAGCCGAATAAACCAGGTAAATCAAACCGAATAAAGGAGCAGGAATTCCGACAGGTATCATGAAAAGAAAAATTTTTCCGGCAGGATATAAAATGATGGAGGAGAAAACCACAGCCGAAACTGCACCCGAAGCCCCAACTGCATTGTAATAAATATCGTTCTTGTATTTGCCAAAATCAAACAGGGTTGAAAAGCCGATTCCGCCAATGTATAGCAACATAAAATAGACATAGGCTTTCATCTCAAAATGATATTTGAAAAGTTCTTCCACAATGCTGCCAAACGAATACAGCACGAACATGTTTATAAACAGGTGCATCCAGTCGGCATGGATGAGTCCATAGGACAAAAACCTGTACCATTCATTGTTATGATGGATCGAATAAGCATTGAATTTCATCTTATCAAAGACATCACTCCTGCTCAGAGCGATCAGTGAAATGATTACAGTTATTGCGATTATAAATAATGGTCATTGCAAATTATTTTCCTGTGCCGATGGTGCCGGTGGAGTAATCCAGTTCAGAACCGAACATGCTGTGAGGAATAAGATATACAAGCAGTAAAATGATTGCTGCTGCAATTGCCCAGCCTCTGTTTGCATTGTTTTTTCTCAGTCTCAGGTAGGCAATGATCCAGGCCAGAAATGCGACCAGGGTTTTATTATCGGTAAGGTCTTTCCCGAAAGGCCATCCGGTCCAGAATTCACCAAATGCATATTTTTGAACAACAGGTCCCAGAAACATACCTCCGATCAGCAGAAGGATCATAGTGATCAGCGCGTAATTTTTTGTTTTATCTCCTTTCCTGAATGCCTTCGATTCCGGTCCTTGTGGAATAAAGCATTGCCATAAACATAATGAGAATATGAGGCCAAAGTATGAACCCTGGAACAGCCCCCTTGAAACGGATAATTACCGGTTCTTCACGCAATGTTATGACTTTGTTCTCCGGAAGTTAATATTACCTTGTACATCAGTTTACCTGCAGGTGGCTGAGGCGGCATTTCTCCGACAAGTTTCCCATCCTTTATCTTCATATCAACATTTTGCCAGTCTTCGCTGGTGTTGTACTTTTTATACTCGATTTCGCCCTCGATGCCTTCAACGTTGCCTTTAATTACAATTTCGGCAGGAATGTGGCTTTCATTTGAGGTTAACAGTTTGTATCTTAATTTCCTGGTTGTTTATCGTGATTTTTCCCCTGACCGGGTATGTGGGTCCGGTTGTTCGCTGATAGTAGGCAATTGCGAGGGTAAAGACGACCGAAAAAATCCACCAGAAAACTGATTTTATTGTATATAGCCATGACTTAATTTTTTTTTGAAGATTGAATATAAAAAAAGATCGGCAAAAATAACAAATGAAAATAAACCTGCAATTTGTGCAGAAAAGTCTACTGAACTTTTACAGGTGCGGAGCCAAGCTCCTCTTTTTTGATTTTTGAATTCTCAGCGTTTAGAACAGCATCATAAATCACCTGCTGAATTTCCTTTCGGGTTCTCATTTTAATGAGCTTTGTATTTTGTGCAGATGGGTAAGTCCTGTTCGAAAGAAAAATATAAACCAGGTTATATTTAGGGTCGGCCCAGGCTATGGTGCCGGTAAATCCTGTATGCCCATAACTTTCAGCTGACGCGCTTTTACAGGTTGGTCCCTCGTCCCAGAGTTCCGGTTCCGGTTTATCGAAGCCAATTCCACGCCGGTTGTTGTTAAGTGGAAATTGTTGTTTGGTAAACTCATCTGATGGTATTTTGTTCGATGAATTTAACTCCACCGTATTCGCCACCCTGCAAAAGCATTTGCATGATAATGGCAAGATCATTTGCATTTGAAAACAATCCTGCATGTCCTGCAACGCCGCCAAGCATGGCTGCACCCTGGTCGTGAACATATCCCTGTATCAGTTGATTCCTGAAATAATCATCTTTTTCTGTCGGGACAATCCTTGAGGCCTTAAACTGCAAGAGTGGATTAAAGCACATGGTCTGCAAGCCAAGTGGTTTATAAAAAGTTTCGTCGGTAAATTGATTCAGCGGCTCTTTTGTGAGGTTTTCTATGATCTGCTTAAGCAAGTATAATCCAAGGTCGCTGTAAACATATTCTTTTTTTTTAAGAGTCGCGATGAAATGATAGAATCATAAATTACAGTTCTGTATTCATCAGCCTTAAATAAAGGTTATTGGCCACTTTAATGGTATGCTTCGGATCGGGAGTTGCTGAATAAAATTTGGGATCAGGTTTCTTATTCTTAAGGGTTGAAAGATAAAAAGGAATCCAGGCTTTGAGCTGTGCCTGGTGGGCAAGCAGTTCACGAATTATAATATCCTCCTTGTTGGTGCCTTTCAAACCCGGAAGGTAATGCGAAAGGGTCTGGTCAATATCAATCTTTCCATCATCGCTGAGTTTCATTACCGACAGGGTAGTAGCTGCAATCTTCGTGATTGAAGCAAGGTCATAGAGGTCATTGTTCTCAACAAAGTCCGAATTTTCATAAGTATGAGTAACCAAAGGATTTCCAATAAATCACTTTACCATCTTTTGCAACCAGCACCTGGCATCCTGGAGTCGCTTTTTCACTGTATTGCCGACAAAGCAATGGAATCAATCTTTTCAAGGTCTTTACCGGCGATACCCACTTCTTCGGGAATGGTGTATTTTAATCTATTTATGGACTTAATATCTATTCCGGAATGGAAAAACGAGGAATCGGAAATTAATACTGGTAATCTTCCCCGGGCTTCAATGCTTCCCATAATCACCTGCGCTGTAATTTCATTCGAAATTTTCGTGTCCTGGTAACCGACAACAACCGACGAAAGTTTAGCGGGATGAAGGATATTATTCAGTCCGTAAGGATTTCCAAAGAAAGCCAAAATCACTTTTTTCTGTTCAGAAATTTTATCAATGAGCTGAAATGTTTCTTTTGTCAATCCGAAGTTTTTACTTGCGAAAATATTGGTGTTGTGAATGGAGACAATCACCAAATTATGGTCTGCCAGTTTATTGACCATGGCAGTCGACTGGGTTTCGGAGAAAGTACTGAGGATGTTAAAATGATCGATGTTTGCATAATTGCCCAGCATTGACTGGAATGCATTGATTTCAGCTGAACCAATTGACAGGGAAGCAATTTTTAAAGTATCCAGATGGGTCAGGGGCAATAACTGGTTATCGTTTTTGATTACCGTAACAGCGTCTTCATAAATTTTTCGGGTGATCAGTTCGTTTTCAACCGTCATTAAGGTTTTGATATAAGCTATCGCAGTTCACTGGAGAATAATGATCAAGCCCTGCTTTTTGCTTATATTTTAAAACTTTCAGACAACGTTCATTGATCATCTCTTCAGTTATCAATCCTGAATCAACGGCAGTTTTAATTGTAGCAATGGCTGCTTTAACATCCTGCGGAAGGAGCAAAATATCATTTCCAGCAAGAAATGCCTGCAACTCGATCTCGCCCGGCTTATGGCCGGAGGTGACACCCTTCATATCAAGCGCATCGGTAATAACCAGCCCTTTAAATCCCAGTTCATCTTTCAGGAGGTTAGTTACCACGGGACGTTGATAAAGTAGTGGGAGTATTCGGGGTGCTGTCGAGGTTCGGAACAAACAAATGTGCGACCATGATGGCATCGAGTCCTCGGCCAATAAGCAGTTTGAACGGATAAAGCTCGATTGAATCAAGCCTTTCCCTGCTATGGTTGATCACCGGAAGGGTATAATGTGAATCGGAGTCTGTATCTCCATGACCGGGGAAATGTTTGGCAGTGGCGATGATGCCGTTATCCTTGTAACCCCAGCATATAAGCGATGCTTTTTTGGGCCACTTCCCATTCCGATTCACCGAACGAACGGCTGTTGATCACAGGATTTTTCGGATTGTTGTTGACATCGGCAACAGGCGCAAAGTTGATATGCACCCCTAACATTTTAAGCTGTTTTGCAACCTGTACACCCATTTCATAAATCAGGTCGTTGTTGCGGACGGCGCCAAGCGTCATTTGATAAGGAAAGGAATAACAACTGTCGAGCCTCATACCCAGTCCCCATTCAGCATCGATGGAAATAAAAAGTGGTGTTTTTGCTAATGGATTGATAACGGTTGGTAAGCTTTGCCTGCTGTAAAGGCCCGCCCTGGAAAAAGCACAATCCGCCGATATTGAACTTTTTTATTGTTTCTTCCACCTTGTTATAATAGGCTTGATCCTTATTGGAATATGTCCTTATCATCATTAACTGGGCTATTTTTTCCTCAATTGAGAGGGAAGTTAAAACAGAATCGGCCCATGATTTTTGAACTGTATCCGGTATCGTCTGACCAAATAGTTTATCAGTAAAGGAAATTAAGACCAAAGTAAAAACGGCGAAAATTATTTTGATATTGAATCGAAGTGTCATAGTTCTATTTGAAATTATTCCATCAACGAAATTATTATTAGTCTCCTCCTCTACGAATTTTCCCTGAGGTATTTCCTAACAATTTACTGTTTATATAATTCTAAAAGCGCCTTTAAATCATGCGTTTTATCTGTTACCTTTGAACTTGAATTGCATAGTGGAGGATAATACTTTCAAGGTGTGAACGTTCCTAATGTGATTTTGTTTTTAACTTCAAATTATTTACCATTGAAATTGAAAATACTACTGATACCTGTCATTCTGATCCTTCAGATGTCTTTTCTTTATGCCCAGGTTCAGGAAGAAGAACAGGAGAAACCACCACCATTGACGCGCCTTTTATTTGTGCTTGATGCGTCACAAAGCATGTATGGCCGCTGGCAGAGTGATATGAAAATCACCATCGCAAAAAAACTGCTGGTAAACCTTCTGGATAGCCTCGAAAATGTAAAAAACATTGAAATCGCATTGCGGCTATATGGCCATCAGTATAATTTTCCACCGCAGGTATGTAACGATACCAAACTTGTGGTACCCTTCGAAAAGAACAATATCCCGAATATTAAAACCCGTATCAAAGCTATCTCACCCAAAGGAACCACACCCATCGCCTATTCCCTCGAGCAGGCCGGATTTGACTTTCCGGCCTGTGATAATTGCAGGAATATCGTTGTCCTGATAACCGACGGGCTCGAAGAATGTGACGGTGATCCCTGTGCGGTTTCAAGAGCGTTGCAGAAGAAAGGGGTCATTTTAAAGCCTTTTATAATTGGTATCGGAAAAAACTTCCAGGATGCCTTTGATTGTGTCGGGACGTATTTTGATGCATCAAGTGAAGCAGAGTTTTCCAAGGCTCTTAATGTTGTGATCTCACAAGCACTGAATTCAACAACAGCACAGGTAAACTTATTGGATGAATATGGTAAGCCTACCGAAACCAATGTTCCGATGACTTTTTATGACAATTTTTCAGGCCTTGTCAAATATAACTTTGTGCATACGCTCAATAACAAGGGATTACCCGATACCCTCTCCATTGATCCGCTATTGCAGTATGATATTGTGGTTCATACTATTCCTTCGAAAAAACTCGGAAAAATTTCATTGACTCCCGGTAAGCATACGATTATTGCCCTTGAAACTCCCCAGGGCAATCTGGATCTCAAAATGGATTCGCGGGATAAAACCGTTCGTGACCTGAAGTGCATTGTTCGGCAAAACGGAAAGACTGAAACCCTTAATGTGCAGCAATTCCCGCAGGTCGAAAAGTATATAACAGGTATCTATGATCTTGAAGTGTTGTCGTTACCACGGATATACATCGAAGATGTTGAGATCAAACAAAGTCATACCACCACCATCGAAATCCCATTACCCGGTATTGCAGTGATTGAGAAAAAGGCAAACGGCTATGGCGGAATTTACCTTGAGGATAACAATGAACTGAAATGGGTATATAATTTCCGCGATAACACTGAACAGAGAGAAACGATTGTTCTTCAGCCCGGAACTTATCGTGCAATATACCGCTCCAAATTTTCAACAAAGTCTGCCTTTACCATCGAAAAAACCTTTAAAGTTGAATCCGGTATTTCAGTCAATGTGAAGCTTTACAGGTAAAACTTTTGAAACTTTTTAGCCTCTGAATTCTACCACATAGGCATCAATAGTTACATAGGAAATTGCACATAGTTTGAAATTACTTAAAAGTATTATACTTTTGAAGTAATTTTAAGCTATGTGCAATTTACTATGTTCCTATGATCCTATGTGGTAAAATTACACTATTATACTTCAGTGATCAGCTTCCTCAAATCAATTTTTGAAGTGAACTTGCTATTTTCAAGTACATCGAATAAGGCTTCGGTGGGGAATGTATCAGTGTGTTTAAGGTAATACAAAAGGGCGAAAAGTGCTGCCGTTTTATTTCCTGCATTTTTTCTGAAAGGAAACCTGAGTATGTTAATATTTGTTTCGGGCAGATTCAATTCTTCATCAATAATCAGTAATCCCTTATCCATATTTTTCAATGTGCTCTGTGAGTAGGCAAGTCCGTCTTCAGAAGTGATAATCATCACATCCGGTTTGGGAGAGGCTGTATAGAGAATTTCATCGGGCGAAATTATTATGTCCGAAGAGGAAAACCCAATTCCAACAGTAACCGGATAGCTTCCTTTTTTAGTCACATTTAATCCTGCAGAAATTGCCGATTTGGCGAACAATTCAGCTGCCAGTTGCACACCTTCGCCGGCCGAACCTGAGATCATAATGCTGATCGGTTCTTTAAGGGTTGATTGATATTTGACTGGAATAGGATTCTGTTTTTCAATGAGCGAAGGTAATCCTTCCCTGATGTTGGTTTTGAACCCTTCATGAGGGCGGTCGGCATAAACCTTTACTTCCAAACCTGCTTCTTCCACAACCTTTGAAAGCTTCATTCCTGGATTTGACTTGACACCATAGCTGGGACAAATTTCCATGACCTCGACAAGTGAAAATCCTTTTTTCGAAAAAGCGATGGCAAGTTGTTCTGAAACATCTCCTATCCCTAAAACTCTTGCAACGTAAGATGCGCCGGCAGCTTTAACCAATTCACAAATATCGAATCCGGGTGATTTTACACCATCAGGAACAGTCGGTGTTTTGAATCCCATAGGCGTAAATTCACTCGACTGTCCACCGGTCATACCGTAAAGCATGTTGTTGTGAACCACCACAGTAAGATTAAAATTCCGGTGGGCGGCATCAACGATGTGCTGCATACCAATGGTAACACCACCATCGCCAATAAATACAATTACTTTTTTGTCAGGATTATTTATTCCTGCAGAAATTCCGGAGGCAAGTGCAACTGATCTTCCATGCAATCCATGAACGGTATGGGTTTTGAAATTTTTATCCACGATTCCGTGACAGCCAATATCTGTTACCAGGATGACATCCAGTAAATTCAAACCGGATTTTTGTAATGCCCGGTTCGTGCTTTCCGATATATTGGTGTGGCCGCATCCATTGCAGAACGGCAGCTTTTCTTCTTTAAGATAAGTGATGCTCATACTTCAAAACTTCATTAATGATTGAAATGGGTTTTACCATATTTCCAAACTCGTTCACGCCTGTTATGCTTTCATCCGGTCTTGCACCGAAGAGGATTTGCCTGTATTGTCCTGTAAGGTTTTCTTCGGCTACAATGATTCGCTTGTATTTGCTGAAAATTTCGAAATAGACCGGAGGAACAGGTAACAACGTATTTGCAATTAAAAGAGAAACTTTAATGCCATCGCTCCGAAGCTTTTTAACGGCTTCTTTAGCGGCCTGGGCAGTGATACCGAATGAAACAATCAGCGTATTTGTTTCCTTTTGTTCATCCAGATCGTAATAGGTAAAGTGATCCAGGTTCTTCTCAACTTTATAATGCAGACGTTTTGAATTATCCAGTGCTTCTTTCGACGAATTCTGGATGATTCCTTTTGTATCATGGGTTGAAGCTGTAAACCTTACCTGGTGCTTGTTATTGGTGAGCGGTAAAAATTCGGATACGAGATTTTCACCCGCTTTATAAGGAACATAAGGTTCCTCTGATTCATAATAACTTCTCTTAACCTTTTCCAGCGGTTTTAATTCACTTCTGTTCACACACGACATGGTCATTACCTCCTCTTTTGAAGTCAGAATAACGACCGGTGTTCTGTATTTAACAGCTACCTGAACCGCTTTGGCAGGAATTTCCCAGCAATCCTTTGTGTCACTCAGGCTGAAGGTTGGAATAGACAAACCACCTGAGATTGTCCCATGCAAAACACTGATGTCTCCCTGTGAGCCGCGCGTGGCGGTTCCCGTTGCCGGGCCAAGTCTTTGGACAAGAATAATGATCATCGGCAACTCCATCATATATGCCATGTTGATCCCTTCAATCATGAGGGCAAAACCCGGAAAAGAAGTGGCTGTTACCGGAATTTTACCTGCAGCCGAAAACCCGCTCATCCATTGCAGTGTGGTAATCTCGTCAGGGGCTGCAAGAAAAACCGGGAACCGTTGCGAGGAATAGGAATAAAGCAGGTTAGCCGGTGTGATCGGGTAGCCGATAAAAACATCGGCCCCTGCCTCAGCAAGTGATTCGGTGATCAGCCTCGAGCTATCGGTGAAAATGATTTCTTTTTCCATTTTAATTACGATTATTTCTTCTACCACGGAAACACGGAGAACATGGAGTTGCACAGAAGATTATTCATGTACATTCAACATTAGTTCCATTTAAATTTTTCTTTGTCTCTGTGTTTCACTGTGTTCTCTGTATCTCCAGTGATTTTTTTTATTTCAGATACTTGCGCAAAAGTAAATAATTAATGAGATGAACAAAGGGTATTAAAAAATTTCATCCCTATTGTATCCTCTGAAAAAAATAATACATTTGCCGGCATTAAATTTATAAGGATTGGTTCATTTATATAGGAATTACAGCTGATTTTCAGATCAACATTTATTAACAATATTTTTTAAAGTAAAATTATTTTATGGCAACAACAGTAGAGTATACACCACCCGATCATTACCTCGTGGATGAGTTGTATACAGATGAGCACAAAATTGTCAGAGGAGCTATCCGGGATTGGGTAAATAAATCCGTTATTCCGGTTATTGAAGATTACTGCAATCGTGCAGAATTCCCAAGGCATCTTGTAAAGGAAATGGGTGAAATTGGAGCCTTTGGCCCTTTTATCCCGGTAGAATACGGCGGCGCTGGTATGGATCATATCGCCTATGGTTTGATTATGCAGGAGCTTGAGCGCGGCGATACCGGGATCCGGTCTATGGCTTCTGTTCAGACCTCCCTGGTTATGTTCCCGATTTATGCCTATGGTTCTGAGGAGCAGAGAAAGAAATATCTTCCCCGGCTTGCAACTGGTGAGATTATCGGATGTTTCGGCTTGACTGAGCCTAATTACGGCTCTGATCCCGGAGGTATGATTACCCGTATTAAAGACATGGGCGATCATTATTTGTTAAATGGCGCTAAAATGTGGATCACCAATTCCACCATCGCCGATATTTCTATTGTTTGGGCAAAAGATGAGAATAATGTTATTCGCGGTTTAATCGTCGAAAAAGGCCTGGAGGGATTGACTGCACCGGAAACACATGGTAAATGGTCACTTAGGGCTTCCGTTACCGGCGAACTGGTTTTTGATAACGTTAAAGTTCCGAAGGATTGCCTCTTACCCAATGTGAAAGGCTTAAAAGGTCCGTTAAGTTGTCTGAGTTCTGCCCGTTACGGTATTGCATGGGGAGCTGTTGGCGCTGCCATGGATTGTTTTGATGCTGCTGTTCGTTATTCGAAAGAAAGAATCCAGTTTGGAAAACCGATTGCAGCCAAGCAACTTCAGCAGAAAAAATTGGCTGAGGCCCTGACTGAAATTACCAAAGCTCAGCTCCTTGTCTGGCGTTGCGGAGTGCTGAAAAATGAAGGCAAAGTAACACCTGCCCAGATTTCGATGGCCAAGAGGAACAACGTGGAGATGGCACTGAACATCGCCCGTGAGACACGACAAATCCTCGGAGCTATGGGTATCACCAACGATTACCCGATGATGCGTCACATGATGAACCTCGAATCGGTGATCACCTACGAAGGAACCCACGATGTTCACCTGCTTATTACAGGCGAAGCAATTACCGGGATACCGGCGTATAAATAAAACAATTGATTTAGGATTTATGATTATCGATTTTTGATTTACGATGTAAGGATACTTCAATATTCTAAAATCGTTAATCCCTGTTCTTAAATCAAAATGATTTAAAAGCTGTCTCTTTGGTTGGGCAGCTTTTTTATTTCCTGGTGGAGAAGTCAATTTTATGGTAAAGATAAAATTGGAATATGTTTGCCAGCAGATGTCAATTTCATTTACCGATAACAATTATTAATTGCTATCAATGTTCTGCTACGAAATAACCTATCTTCTCAACAATTTCTGATAAGTTGTTTTTTTCCCTTGATTGATCTTTAGCAAGTAAGTTCCAGTTGGAAATTTACTTATGTCTATTTCCAAACTTTGCTGATCCCTGTAAAGTTGTTCAAAAATCTTTTCACCAGCAGTGTTGAAAACTGAAATAATCGTTTCTGGAGATTTACCGGTCATTTCGATGCAAACACTGCCTGAAGCCGGATTCGGGAATATCCGGCTAATAATTTCCTGTTCCGAACCGGTACCCTCAATCAGCAGAGTTATATTTATCATCAGGTCTTCGTCGACAACCACAGCGGTATCAAAAACAATAGTATAACCTTCCATTAATACAATAAACGGGTAAGATCCGGGAAGGAATCCGGTGAAGGTTGTCTGACCGGTTTCGTCAGTGTATTGAATTATACCGCTCATATTTACAATAGCTCCCTCCACCGGCAAGCCTCCAGGGTCTTCAGTAATTACATAGGTAATATCATAATAGACCACAGGCGCCAGCTCAATAAAAAGGGTTGTATCGTTATTCACCAGGGTTACCTGTCCGGAGGTTTCATAATAGCCAGATTTAGTGATCTCGTAAGGATAAATTCCCGGATCATAATTGGTGTAGGACACTTCACCATTTTCGTCAGTATTTTTTATGATCCCGTCAAGGTTGATGGAGGCATTGGGAACCGGTTCACCCGTAAGTTCATCAGTAACGACAAAGGAAATATCGAAGCCGGACTGGCAAACTTCTGACTCAGTCCACTCGTTGCCTGTCATTCCCGTAAGTGAACCATTGTAAGCCCCGAAATAATCCGGCAGGATGAGCCCTTCTGTTTCATTAAAATTATAATAAGCCGTAAGGTTAGGAACCACTGAGGGTTCGCCACTGATGCACTGGTATTCGAGAATTTCATCGGCGGATAGCGCTTTGTCCCAGAACGTGACCTCGTCAACCCGACCGTTCAGAAAGAAATCGGTTTCGAAATATTCGAGTTTACCAATTGTGATTTCCAGGTTGTTGAGTGTTATAGTCCCTGTGGCTGGAGTTGAGCCATCAAGGACGCCATTATAAAAAAGTTGCAGCTCGCTGCCGGTATAAACCACCGCAAAATGCTGCCATTCATTTACAACCACCTGGCTCAGGCTTGCATCAGGGATGGTAAACTGCCCCTGGTCGGTGGTGATCCTCACTTCAAGGCTGGTGCCGTTCAACTGGACAATATAAAAATCGCAGACCCCTTCATTCTTGATGCCGAAGTAACCATCGAAATCAGGCCACGCTGCATTCGCATTTGAAGGATAAACCCAGCCGCACATCGAAAACGCGCTGAGCCCGGAAACGATTCCCGTACCATTGGGGATGCTCACATAATCGTCGATGCCATCAAAGGTGAGGGCGTTGCTGGTGGTTTGCGAAACCAGCCCATTAAGACCAATAGCCAATATTAAGAATACTGTAAAGATTTTTTTCATGTTGTGAAGTTTTAAATGACAGGATAAAAGTACGAAAAACTTCACAAGGAGGGGCGAGGTTGAAGTTTTAATTCGATGAAACTTATTGATTATGAAGAGAGGCACGAGTTGCAAACTCGCGCCAGCGTGGGGCAGCTTTTTTATTTCCGCAGGTTAAATCAATTTTATGATAGAGGCGTGTTTGAAGCAGTGATTTTTACCCCTGTCAATCGTCCTGCTTACCAACTGGCCTATACTGGATGACTGGCGGTAGTTGGAGATAACTAAATCTTAATTATTTTTTTAATGAAGGTTCCTTCTGTTGAAATTGCTTTAAAAATATAAACCCCATTTTTAATCGCTGTTAGATCAATTATTGTTTTTGAACTCCCTGAAGTAATACAGTGTTCAATTAATTTTTTTCCACTATAATCTATTATTTCTACTTTGACAGGATTATTTAAATGTTCAAAAAATTCAATCGTTAAAAAACCAGAAGTTGGATTTGGAAATAGATGTACAGCCTTTTCGTATTTATATTCACTATATCCAACTGGCCAGAAGTGTAATACAGTGCTCGACCAGATCTTATTACAATAGTTGTCCCACTTAGTAACTGTGAGATTCGTTCCCTGAATTTCATTCAATCCACTAATTGTATATGCATTGCCAAAGGAGTCAGTGTAAATGTCATCAAAATAAAGGGTATCAGTGTTTACACATAATGTATTTCCTAGCTTATCATGTTTAACAATAAATCCAAAACCTGTCCAGGTTGATATTGGTGGGGAAAGGAGGAAATTCTATAGTATCAGAAAATTCACCAATTGTTAATAGGTTACCATAACTATCAATATCGATGCCTTTACTAAAATTTTGATATCCCTCATTGAAAGGAGATGCTTGCTTTACCCAAATTGCATCACCTGAGTAATTATAATTCGCAATAAAAACATCATATGTTTTTGCAATCAAGGGTGGTAATAATCCAAATTGTGATGTTAAACCAAAGTTGCCAGTAATATAAATATTGCCCAAATCATCAGCTACAATTTCCTCAGGTGTATCGCTACCAGTTAAGTTATTAATACTCTTTAACCAAACAGGTTCACCAAATGGGTCACACTTAGCAATAAAAATCTCAAACCAATCGCTATTTTTAGTCATAATCAAATCACCAAAATGCAATGTACAGGTTCCATAAAAATCACCATATTTTCCTATTAAATAGGAGTTTCCTAAACTATCGGTTGTAATACTAAAAAGAGTGGTCGAACCATTATTAGTATATAGTTGTTGCAACCATTGAGCATTTCCAGCATTATCGAATTTAACTAAATAAATATCCTCAAATTCACCACTCCAATTTAATGGAGGAAGAGTATCAAACGTAAAGGTACCAATTCTAAAGGTACCTGCATTAAATAAGTTGCCATTCATATCAAGTGCTACATCAATTCCTTTTGATTCATGACATCCGCTTGGCATTGCTGCCCATAATAAGTTACCAGTATAATCATATTTTGCGATAAAGGTTTGAAACATAGTTGGCGCATTTAATGAACTTGTATCGTTAAATAATATTGAATCAATGAAATTTCCGGTTAAATAAACATTATCCTGGTTATCTCTGCATAATCCCACACCAGGGTAAATTCCATAAGAACTTATGGCGGCTTGTGTTCGTATATGCCTTGTAAAAAGAGTATATCCACTGGAATCAATAAGTGCTAAGAAATATCCTTCATTGGTACTATTTGGATTTACAATATCATCGCAATTATTAAACATTAACTCTCGTGCAAAAAATCCAAAAGAAAAGGTATTACCATCGCTAGTGGTTTGAATTTTAGATCACCACCTTGTGCTTTAGTTATAAAGGATGAGACAAATAAATAAAGGATGATTAAGATTTTAATTGGTTTCATGATACAATTTTATAATTATATAGAATCCAAATGCTACAATCCTATAATTGTTAATTTAACATTCACCCCTTCATTCCCCCACTAAAACCTCATAGCTCCCTTCCTTCGTTTCATCCCCATTATAAACCATAAAGAAGTACTGGTTTCGGCACCAAGTTCGGAAGCCATATTACCAGGTGTAAATTTTTCGGTGCCACCAGATTTGTGCGGGTATTTATGATTCTTACTCAACTGTTTTAATAAGATTATCTATCTCAGTTATAAAGTCTTTGAGTTCCTGATACATTTCCAAAACCTCCTCTTTTTTGAATTCAACAAATGTATCGTAATCTCCGATCATCCTGTTTTTATAGGCTTTTCTGATATATTCTCCGTATTTGCGGTCAATGGCTCCTTCCTTAATAAAGGTCTTGTTAAACCAACCCAATAATTGCTGATGTTTCGATGACTCAAATTTATATTTGAGCGCTAATGCGGTAACCATATAAAACATCCCATAATAAATCCTGTTTACCGCAAAAACAAAACTGCCTGAATCAATCAGCGGTTCAATTTCATGAATTAAGTTTTTAGCCTGGTCAATCCGGTAATCAATGATCGCTTTTCTTTTGTTATCTTCCACTGTCATGCGTACAGGCCTTTATTTAAAGCATTGATAAATACCAGCTGGCTTTCTCTTAATGTGTTTGATACTTCATTGGTTGATAATAAAATGAATATCTATTAAGATATCTTTTTTCAATTCCAATTCGTAAACAACACGCAGGATTTCATTTCTATAATGCCAGTCATAATCTTGTTTTAATATGACGAGCACATCGTAATCGGAGTAACTGGCAGCATTACCTTTTACCCTCGAGCCAAATAAAATCACTTCTTTAATATTTTCACCAAAATGGGCAATCAGAAGTTTTTTTAAATCTTTTATGACATTGATATTTTTATTCATGAACAATAAGAATTATCAAAAAATGATTATACAAGTTTTTACAAATGTAAGATATATTACAATAAATCGAATGGTCGAAAAGTGTCTTCAAATTTAATGTGACTTTTTTTTCAAGTGCTTATCCTTGAAGGTGGAACAAGTATTATTTCCTTAAGCTGCACCCTGTTTAACAATTTGTTTTATTCCATCAGCATAAGAAGTTGGATTAAAATTAAACATTTTTTCAAACTTGCTGCTACCGAAAACATAATCGCGGTCGTATTGATAAAGCATTTCCACAAATTCCTTCATGATGGGATTAAACAACCCAATAATTTTAACCATTGTTCGGGAGGCTAACTGTGTCTTTGGCTTAACATTCATTTCTTTTGCAAAGGCTTCAATCCATTGTCGGCCTGTTGGCGGTTCCTTGGCAGTCGGAAGGTGCCAAACCTGGTTTTCAGCTTTTGGGTCATTTCCTAGTATAGCTGTTGCCTTTGCTGCATCCGGAGTGTAGGTAAACGAATGTTTATAATCAATTGAACTAAGCCAGTTTGCTTTTTTACCCTTTAATAAATTTTGATAAACGCTCAAATTCACAACGCTGTTGATCTTGCCGGTCCGTAAAAGTCAGCTGACCTCGCTATCACTGCTTTAAGGTTTCCTTTCTTCACTTCTTCCAGAACCATACCGGCAATCTTTGCCCTCACTTCTCCCTTTTTGCTGCATGGATTTACCAGGCAATCTTCGGTCATAAATGGGATGCACTTAGGATCATACATATAAATATTGTCGAAGAAAACCAGCTTTGTCTTGTTTGCCTTGCAGGCTTCGATGGTATTTTGCA
>CAVPJF010000034.1:0-284064 GCA_963705185.1 uncultured Bacteroidales bacterium | reverse complement strand
TCACAAGTTCCAATCTCAAGAGGAAAACGGGATTTATTCTTAATGCAGATGGCGAAGATGGCGAAATAAATTTCTAAATTCATCCAGTTCAATATTTGCTTTACTTACCCAACCGGTTATTTCGGTTTCTACTTTGTACCATCCGTTGTTTTCTTCAAGTATGATAACTTCAGTACCCATTGTTTAAGTGGAGGAGCAATCTTATCAAATGTAACACCCGCACCTGAACGAATATTTAACAGATCAGCGGTTACCTTTCCTTTTTGGTCAACAAAATCTGGTTCATCTGACCGGTTATGACTGAGGAGTCGGTCTCTGAACCTGTCAAGCGGGAAAGCTGGTCCCGGATCTTGTTTGCGACCGGGAGCAATTTCTTCATGTCCAACGATCAGATTTATTCCATACTTCCCTATTAAAAGTTCGCAAACCTGTCGACAAGACTTCTATCTGTTCTTCAGTATAGCTGTGCCAGTATGCGGATTGTTTTCGTTTCGATGGGTGGCATACATCACTTCATTTTCAGGGTAACTTCTACCGAACCAGGCTTTGTATTCATTACCTGTTTTCTGTAGGATTCCTGCATTGTCAAGTTCGATCCCGATGGAATATTTATTTAATCCCTGGCGGGCACCATAAGCACTTACTCCTGCATGCCACGAGATGGTATTAAAAGGAACCAGTTGAATGATTTTACCATCCCTGCCAATGACAAGATGTGCAGACGCCTTAACTTCACTGCATAGAAATTTAGCTGAAGATTCGGCATCCCTTCCGGCCGTATAATGAATAACAACAGTATCAGGCAGCCCGGCCGTAAACTTTTCAGTGTTCTTTGGGCAGGACATTTGGCTTATTCCGAGCCCTCCAATAAATGTTTGCTTGTTATTTTCATGGTTTTCAGTTTATGTTTTTGAATATTCAGACAAATATTAAAGAATATATTATATCAATATTCATATATCAATTAATGAAATAAACATTCGATTTTCTAATCAGAACAATTTATAAATTATAAGTTGAAAGTTAATGTTTAACAGATAAACTATTAAAGTTGGGAAAATGGCCTTTCTGTTTTTTGGGTAGTCTGGAAAAGTTTTTAAATACCAGCTGTGATGATCGAGCGCCCGGGGAATTAAATTCACCATTGTCCAAAGGAAAAAAGGATAAGGTGGGCAAACACCATGTCATCAGCGCGAAGCCAACCCATTCTAAAATTTCGCCCAGGAAATTTGGGCAGGAAATATATTTAAATAAGCCGCCATCGGGAATTTTATAACCATGTTGTACTCTTTTTCTTAAGTTGATTAATATCTTGTCGTGATATTGGTTCAGAATAAACCCTGCTGAAAATAAGTAACCACCTAAAATAAACCGGGGATCGATAAACCAATTATCAGGATAATGAGGCTAGTTGCCCGAACCAATAGCCATTTATAAAGCCATTCACCAGATTGAAAAACAGGGCAAAAACCATGATTACCACTGGCATTTTTTTCCCCTTTGTCCTGATCCTTAACGGAAAAATAATAACCCTGTTAAAATAATGCATGATCCACAGACATGAAAAAATGAGAATTACTTTGTTGTTCAAAGCCCTTGCCTGTTACAACCAGAAATCTAAAAACCAAAAGTGCCGGGGCTTCCATTAAAACCCATCCCAATTTATTGTTGATCATCGGTCCCCAGTTAGATTTGGAATGCCTTCCATATGGAGCCGGAATTTTTAATATTACCGGAAAAAGGATAATTGCAAAACCTATCCAGATGAGTACTATAATATTAAAGGTATATAAGGTCATCCTGATTATTTAATTAGGCCGTTTTGAATATACCATTCAAATGTATCCCTGAGGGTTTCTTCCAGAGGCCGGGGCTGATAATTCAGTTCAGATGTAGCTTTAGCATGAGAAATGCGGCTGTTCGAGTTTTTTAATATTTCAAGGGAATTGCTTGTATAAAGCGGATCCTCTTTTTTTAATTTTGAATAAAGAGTAATAAATGGTAGACCAATCTTTGCAAGGATTGCCGGACCGGTAAAGGATGGTGTTTTTTTTCCGGTTATTTGACCGATCATTTGGGAAAGTTCTTTCAGGCTAAGGTAATGGCCCGATGCAAAGTAACGTTCTCCTTTCCGGCCCTTTTCGCTGCAGCTATTGCGCAATCAACCACATCCCTTACATCCACCCAGTCGTAACCTCCCGGCACCAGCATAGGAAGTGAATTGGTATACATCTTAATCAAGGCCTGTCCGAGGTATGAAGGTTTATAATCATAAGGTCCGATAATGGCCGTCGGAGTAATGATTACCGCATCAAGGCCTTTCTGAACTGCTTCTAAAACCAGTCTTTCACTTTCTGTTTTTGATTGTTCATAAATCATGTGGGTATGACTGATAAACGGCCGGGTTTCATTCAGTTTCTCATCAAGAGGAAAAGGATCAAGTGCATGAATGGTGCTGAAATGGATGAATTTTTTTATACCGGTTTTTATTGCTGCTTTAATTAGATTTTGAGTTCCGGTAACATTGGTAAGGTGAACCAGGTCTTTTTCCTTTTCATCAATGGAAATTTTTGCGGCAAGGTGATAAACCACTTCGCAATCCATGCAAAGTTTTTCGAGTGAATTGATATCCATCAGGTCACCCTGAACCATTTCAACGCCAATACTTCCAAGGTCATCTGTATCGTGGTGAATTAGAGCTCTGACCCTGTGACCTTGTTTAATCAGCTCACGGCAAAGAACATTTCCAACATGGCCACTAGCACCTGTAACTGCAACTTTCATTGAATGAGTATAAATAAATTTTTGGCAAATATATCATTTTTAATCTTCCATTGAGGTGAGTTAAAAGAGGCAGGAATATTAATTAGCGCTGAAAAAGATTTAACAACTGATTTCAAACAATAATTCACTCTCTTTTATTTTGGTTCAAATATTTCAATCTTGAAATTATCAATGTCAAAACCTTTGCTTCCACGTTTCCATATATAGCATTTGAAGCTGTCATTTTTTGTCCGAATTTCAGGAGACATATAATCGAATTCAATCCGCTGCCAATTGTTATTCAGACTGTCTGCTTTAAGCTCTGGCGCATAGTATCCATAGCTCTTCCCTTTGTATTCCATCGTCATGACCAAACATGGAAATGGTTCTTCAAAATCTTGGGGTATCTCAAATCAATGGCTCTTAACCAAACATGATCTTTATTTGTCAGTTCTTTAAACTTGTAACTTATGAAACTAATATTCTTGTCTTGGCATAAGTGATAATATTGATTTCCATCAGCATCCGTCCGGGAATTTTCATTCAGTTTTCCATCAAATGATTCAAAGTACAATAATTTTTGATTGTAGTTTTCCAAATCTGTGAAATTGTAAATTCCTCTGGAATCCCGCTCCACCATCAACAATTTTTTATCTTCTTCACTCACTGAGGTTTTAAGAAATGTAGCCCAATAATATGCTTTCGTGGTACGGTAGGGATCTAAAATATAGTTTTTAAGCTGCCACCATTGAAACTGGTTGAGAAAAACAAAAAACAGAATGATCAGGCTGCATAAAATCCTAAATATTAATTTTTTATGATGTAACTCCTGAAGCAAATATCCCAGACTAACTGCTAGAACCGGATAAGTTGCAATTAAGGCACGATTGGAATATGCTGCTCCATACCACCATTCACTCCAGCTTGTAATCAGATAAAAGGCCACTATCCAATAGCCAAATAATCCCATGAACATGCGTTTATTGTCTCTGTATAGAAAATAAAACCCAATAAGTGAAAAAACCATTACCGGTGTATAAAGCAGCCATCCTTTTCGGTAACTCAATAAAGCTTTTATGATGTGAGGTGTAAATAAATCGAATCCAACACCAGGATTCTTGTAGCTGTCATAAATCGGATAACCGGTTTTTAAATACCAGTAAATCATTTGAGGAAGAGCTAAAACCAGGCACATTCCAGCAACTAACAGAATGATTCCTTTTCGCTCATACAATCTAACCAGTTTTTGTTTAAAGCTATCCCATGAAGTAACACCCCAAAGAATGAAAAGAATAAAAACAATTATTTCGCTCGGTTTTACCAGCCCCATCATCATAATCCCAACCCCAATTATGATCAAGTACTTATTTTTAAAAGTCTCATGCCACCGGATTGTATTCCAAATGATAATAGAAAGCAACATAAATAGAACATTAACAGTTCCCAGATTATCATGGGTCAGATGATGAATATAGTTGGTTCCAAATACGATAATAATCATTACAAGGGCTGACATTCCATCGGCAAAAAAGTGCCTTAGAATTTTTCTTAAAAAAATCAATCCTATGATCGTATATAAAATTCCACCAACAACGAGTGAGAATTGGTATGGTAAGCTGAATCCATCCATGGGCAGATTCATAAAACCAGCCATAGCATGTCCGATGAGAAAAAAAGGAAGATAAAAGAAGGACATTCCCATTAAAAAAAAATACATTGGTTCGCCTTTATCATTAGTAGATACCTGATAAAGAGTCCCCGTCAGATCCTTTTCATTGTTAATTTCTTTCAGCCATCCGTAATCATTCAGCATGGGTTGGTCATAAATAAAGGTGGCAGGTAAATATAAATAGTAACCGAGCACATCCCATGATATTTCTTTAGGGGATACATGGTTTATACGATAAATAAAAATAAATCCGCAAATCAAGATTAAGGTAAGTAAAGATATTTTATCGCGAATCTTCAGCATGGCAAAAAATAAGTAGCAATGAAGCTATATTTAATGCTGCCCAAAACTAATAATTTAATCAGTTGAAAAATAAACCTGATATACTTAAGGATTAAATTCTATTTCTTACAGTTGCAATAAAGACTTAATCAGGTAAAAGGTCTTAATTTATTGTTGGCTGTTTGGTCAGGATTTCGCCCAAATATTGGCCGGTATAGCTTCCAGAAAAGTCATCTATTTCTTCCGGTGTACCCTCACAAACAATTTCTCCTCCCTTTTCTCCACCTTCAGGACCAAGGTCAATAATATGATCTGCGACTTTGATCACTTCCATATTATGTTCGATCACCAGGACGGTATTTCCTTTATCAACAAGCTTTTGCAGCACCTGAAGCAACACGTTCACATCTTCGAAATGCAGACCTGTGGTTGGCTCATCCAGGATATAGAGTGTTTTTCCGGTGTCGCGCTTCGAAAGTTTTTAGGCCAGTTTCAATCGTGGGCCTCACCACCTGAAATGTTTATTGACCCATGGGAATATATCCTAAGAATATTTCTTAAATCGTGCGATTAATATCCGAGCGAAAATTGGGAAGTATTCCGAAGTATAGCATAATGAATAAAAATGCAACGTAAATAAATTATTTAATGTCTTAACCCAATTAAAGCATACTCCGATGCAATTAATATTAAGCTATTGAATAAATTGTTTAACATCATAAATGAATATAGGATTAATCTTCCCAAATAGAGATAGAAAAGATAAAACAGTTCATCTCGGGCTGGGATACATAGCTGCCTTTGCCCGACAGTTATATCCAGATATATCATTTACTGTCCTTGACACAAGAATTGCCACAGCTAAGGAAACGAGATCATTCTATGAATCCAAATTTGATTTAATCGGGATCACTGTGCTTTCACCGGTTTATAACGAAGTAATAGAGATATTTCATCATTTTAAGCAAAAAGACAACTTAACCCCTATATGTCTTGGTGGTCCCTATGTAACGACTATCATGGAAGAAATTTTCATAGAAACCCCTGCTGATTTTGCTGTATATGGGGAAGGAGAAATCACTTTTTCAGAATTAATTGGTAATCTAAAAGGTCAAAAAGAGGTAACGGATATTCTAGGATTGATGTATCTGGACAAACATGGAATCGTTATCAAAAATAAACCAAGGCCACAAATCAAAGACTTAGATACTTTACCAATTCCTGCATATGATTTATTTAAAATGGACAGGTATCCAATGCACCGTTTAGTAACAAGCAGAGGTTGTCCATACTCATGTTCATTCTGCAATTCAACTACGATATGGAATAATTCCTGGAGAAAACGCAGACCAGAAGCCATCCTTGATGAAATTAAGTTTCTGCTTAGTCATTATAAGAAAAAGACTTTTTGTTTCAGTGATAATAGTTTTAATATTGATCAGCATAGGGTTGAGAAGTTTTGCGAACTTATAATTAATACAGGTATCCATTTTCTTTGGAGCACTCCTGTCCGGGTTGAAAAAATCACGCCATCAATTGCTTTGAAAATGAAAAAAGCCGGATGCTACAATGTTGGAATCGGAGTAGAATCTGCTAATAACCGGATATTAGAAAAGATGGGCAAAAGAGTAACCATTGAAGAAGTAACTGAAGGGATTAAAATATTTCAAGATGCAGGGATTGAAGTTCTTGGTCAGTTTGTTATTGGGAGTCCTCATGAAACGCTTGAATCAGTTAAGGAATCTATTAAATATGCAAAAAATTCAACCCTGGATTTTGTAATGTTTTATTCAATTTTGCCTTTTAAAGGTACTCCACAATGGGATTATGTGAAAAGAAACGGAAACTTTTATAGTGAAGTCATACATCAATATCATTCCTTTAAGCCCAGGATTCTATTTGACACCGCTGAATTCCCTTACGAAGACCGATTGGAAGCTATTCGTTTGGCAAGTAGAAGCAAGTTATTACTGCGATTCTAATGAAAAGAATTGGTTTTTTGATATTGGAAAAGATTTTGCAAAAAAAATGCAATATTACCTTCCTTCTGCTGTAAGCAACAAATTGTATATTCTATTAAAAAATATCTACCGTAAGAAAATCTGGAATAAAAGGGTAATATTTTCTGAAATAAGATTAAGATAGGAATAATTTTAGCTTTAAATAGAGGAACAAAAAATATCAGTTGCAGAAAACACTTTTACAATTTCAGGATTTCGCTTAGGTATTGTCCTGTATAACTTGCGTCAAAGGCAGCGATTTCCTCCGGTGTGCCCTCACAAACAATTCCTCCTCCCTTTTCTCCACCTTCAGGACCAAGGTCAATTATATGATCTGCAACTTTGATCACCTCCATATTATGTTCGATCACCAGAACGGTATTTCCTTTATCAACAAGTTTTTGCAGCACCTGAAGCAACACGTTCACATCTTCAAAATGCAGACCCGTGGTTGGTTCATCCAGGATATAGAGTGTTTTTCCGGTATCGCGCTTCGAAAGTTCTGAAGCCAGTTTCACGCGCTGGGCTTCGCCTCCTGAAATAGTGGTTGATTGCTGCCCTAAGGTAATGTATCCAAGACCCACTTCTTTAAGTGTTTTTATTTTTTGAAGAATAGCCGGGATATTTTCAAAGAAATCAACTGCCTGGTCAATGGTCATCTCAAGGACATCGTTGATGGATTTTCCTTTGTAACGAACCTCCAGTGTTTCACGATTATACCTTTTCCCGTTACATTCCTCACAATGGACCTGAACATCAGGAAGAAAATTCATTTCGATCACCCTTACCCCTGCCCCACCGCAGGTTTCGCATCTACCCCCTTTGACATTGAAAGAAAACCTGCCTGGCTTATAACCTCTTATTTTTGATTCAGGCAGAGATGCAAACAATTTCCTGATCTCATCAAAAACACCAGTATACGTTGCCGGATTGGAGCGGGGTGTGCGCCCAATGGGTGACTGGTCAATATCGATAACTTTGTCAATATTTTCAATTCCTTTAACCGACTTGTAAGGTAACGGCTTCATCTCTGACCGGTAAAAGTGCTTACTCAGGATGGGATAAAGTGTTTCATTGATCAGGCTGGATTTTCCACTTCCTGAAACTCCTGTAACACAGACCAACTTTCCCAAAGGAATTTTCAGGTTTACATCCTTAAGGTTGTTTCCCTTTGCACCCATAACTTCAAGTAGAAATCCGTTTCCTTTCCTCCTTGCGGAAGGAATTGCAATTTTCCTTTTTCCACGAATATACTCACAGGTAATGGTATGACAATCAATCATATCATTTGGTGAACCCTGTGCAACAATTTCTCCGCCATGAACACCGGCGCCGGGACCTATATCAATGACATAATCGGCAGCAAGTATAGTTTCTTTGTCATGCTCAACAACAATCACTGAGTTACCAATATCCCGCAAATCCTTCAGGGAATTGATCAATCGTAAATTATCCCGTTGATGCAAACCAATGGAAGGTTCATCAAGTATGTAAAGAACACTTGTGAGTTGCGAACCTATTTGCGTAGCCAGTCTGATGCGCTGCGACTCTCCTCCCGAAAGGCTTCGCGCCTGACGGTTAAGGGCAAGATAATCCAGTCCAACATCCAAAAGGAATTTGATACGTGTTTTTATTTCTCTCAAAATTTCATGAGCAATCATCTTTTTCTTTTCATCCAACCTCGTTTCCAGATCATCAATCCACTGGCTTAGCTTTACCAGATCATAATTGGCAACCTGTGAAATGTTTTTATCATCAATCCTGAAAAAAAGCGATTCTTTCCTGAGCCTCAATCCCTCGCAATCAGGACAGTGAATGGTATTCATGAAATTATTTGCCCATTTCTTTATACTGTTTGAAGTCGATTCATTATATTGATTCAGGATAAAATTAACGATTCCTTCAAAATTCAGTGTATAGGTTGATGTGATACCGAGATACTCTTTTTTAACCGTATAGCTTTCGTTGGAACCATAGAGGATTGTTGTTATCGCTTCATCAGGAATAGCGGCAATAGGAGAATTCAGATCAAAACCATATTTGTCGCCAATGGCCTCCATCTGGTGAAATATCCAGTTAGGCTTATATTCTCCAATAGGTGCAATACCTCCTTTGCGAATATTGAGTGATCTATCGGGGAAAATTTTATCCAGATTGATCTCGGTTACCGTTCCAAGTCCGTTACATTTCGGGCAGGCACCATAGGGTGAATTAAATGAAAATGTATTAGGCTCCGGCTCGCTGTAAGATATTCCGGAAGCAGGACACATCAACGCCTTGCTGTAATGCCTGATCTCATCCGTATCGTGATCGAGTATCACCACCGACCCTTTGCTGTACTTCATGCCAAGCTGAACGGATTGAACCAGTCTTTTTTCAGATTCAACACTTATTTTTATAGTGTCAATCACGATTTCAATGTCATGAACTTTATACCGGTCGAGTTGAAGTCCAAATTTTAATTCCTGGATAATCCCATCGGTTCTTACTTTCAGAAAACCCTGCTTCCTGAATTGTTCGAATAATTCGCGGTAATGGCCTTTGCGACCTTTAACAACAGGAGACAAGATCACTATTGTTTTACCATTGAAATGACCGCTAATATGACCGAATATCTGTGATTCAGTAAAACGGACCATTTTTTCTCCACTGATGTATGAATAAGCATCTGCGATCCGTGCATAAAGCAGTCTCAGAAAATCATATATCTCAGTGATGGTGCCAACTGTCGATCGTGGATTTTTGTTGACCGATTTTTGTTCGATGGAGATTACCGGGCTTAATCCGGTAATTTTGTCTACATCGGGTCTTTCAAGGTTTCCGATAAACTGCCTTGCATAAGCGGAGAAGGTTTCCATATATCTTCGCTGCCCTTCTGCATAAATGGTATCAAAAGCCAGTGAGGATTTGCCACTACCGCTCAAGCCAGTAATTACAACAAGTTTATTCCTGGGAATTTTAACATCAATATTCTTCAGGTTGTGAACGCGGGCTCCGTATATTTCAAGCTTATCTTCCACTCTTTTTTGATTCTGGCTTTTTCGATCGTTAAATTTTATTCCGGTCAGGTAAGAATGGTAATGGGATGCAGGTTAATTTAATTAATTTCATCCACCAGGATGGTATCATTAAAAATACTGAATTCATTATCTAACTGTTTGAAAAGGTCGTCATATCGCAACAATGGATCTTCCGGTAGCTTGATGACATATTTTTTACCCGAGGCATTGGGCAGGTGATCCGACCTCAGCCAAGGATTGAATTCCTTTAACACTTTGTAACTTACCTTATTTTCCTGTGCAAAGGTTACCAGGTCGGGGATGATTGTTGAAATTGTAATTTCCTTTACCGGAATTACCGGATACAGATCTGCTTCCCGAATGTAGTAGCCATATCGTGTTGGAGCCTCATATATGGTTTTTAATGCAAGAATCCTTGACATATATCTGGAAGTCTCTTCATTAAAAAGCAAATCGTAGTAATTGCTGGTGCGTTGCTTTTCCACCGTCTCAGAAATTCGTCTTTTGCCTGCATTATAGGCTGCAGCCACCAGCGTCCAGCTTTTAAATTCATCATAAGAATCACTGAGATAACGGCAAGCTGCCAGGGTCGATTTCTCAACATTATATCTTTCATCTACCTCTTTATTGATCTCCAGTCCATTAATCTTACCGGTTTCTTCGAGGAATTGCCAAAAACCTGTAGCTCCTTTTGGTGAAACCACATTCATCAATCCACTCTCAATCAGCGCAAGATATTTGAAATCTTCCGGAATATTGTTTTCTTTAAGAATGGGAACAATTACAGGGAACCATCGGTTGGCCCGCTTAACCGACAAAATGGTATTGGTATGCCAGAAGGTGTTGATAAGCAGTTCGCGATCGAAATTTTCACGGACAAGCAAATTATTAATCGGAACAGCCTCACCGGCAAACGTCACTGAATCAGGAAACGGTGGAGTAAAAATTTTATAATTTATAGCAAACGCCTCATTATAGGCTTTATCACTTTTTTGCTTTCGTTGTGAGGAAAAAACAAAAAGCAAAACAATGACAATAGCAAATACAGCAACAGTGCTTAAGAGAAATATTTTTCGCATTAACAAAAGAGATAATTAGTTAAACCTGCTAACAAAATCCTTAAATAGCGGGGCAAATTTGTCTTTATCAGAGATGATCGGATCACTAATTTTCCAGTCGATATTGATAGTCGGATCATTCCAACGAATACTTCCCTCCGAATCTTTATGATAGTAATTGGTGCATTCATATTGGAAAATTGTATTATCCGAAAGGGTTAAAAAACCATGGGCAAAACCTAGGCGGAATCCAAAGGATTGTCTTATTTACTTCATTGAGTTCACATGCAAACCATTGTCCGTAATGTGGCAGAACTTTTCCTAATATCAACTGACACATCCATAACCGCTCCTTTCACAACCCTGATCAATTTGCCCTGCTCAAAAGGAGGGTTTTGAAAATGCAATCCCCTCAGCACATTTTTCTGCGACTGGGATTCATTTGATTGCACAAATTCAAGATTAACTCCAAAATCGTTAAGATACATCCTTCCGGAAATATTCAAAAAAATACCCACGATCATCCTTAAAAACCCTGGGTTGCATAATCAACAATCCATCAAAATTTGTTTTAGTCACTTCCATACTATGCAACAATTACTATGTAATAAGTAATAAATGAGAATTTTAATAAGACTTAAATATGGATCACCTCGCCATAAGCAGCAGCTACCGCTTCCATTACAGCCTCCGACATCGTGGGGTGAGGATGGATGGATTTCAGGATTTCATGACCTGTAGTTTCAAGCTTACGGGCAGAAACAGCTTCTGCAATCATTTCGGTAACGTTATCGCCAATGTAATGGGCTCCCAGCCATTCGCCATATTTTGCATCAAATATAACTTTTACAAAACCTTCCTTATTACCTGACGCACTTGCTTTGCCCGAAGCAGTGTATGGAAATTTACCAACTTTGATTTCAAAGCCGGCCTCAATGGCTTGCTTTTCCGTCATTCCAACAGATGCAATTTCAGGATTGGTATAGGTACAACCGGGAATATTGCCATAATCGATTGGGTCGGGATTTAATCCGGAAATTTTCTCCACGCAGCAAATTCCTTCAGCTGAAGCGACATGAGCCAAAGCCGGTCCTTTAACGATATCACCAATAGCATAGTAACCAGGTACATTCGTCCTGTAAAACTCATCAACCGCAATTTTATCCTTTTCAAGTTTAATTCCCACCTCTTCCAAACCAATCCCTTCAATGTTTGTGGTTATTCCAACAGCTGAAAGAACAACCTCAGCTTCAATGATCTCTTCACCTTTTTTCGTTTTGACAGTCACTTTGCAAAGCTTCCCTTTTGTATCGACAGACTCTACTGATGAACTTGTCATCACCTTTCATTTTAGCTTTTTTAAAGCTTCGCTCCAACTGTTTAGCTACCTCTTCATCTTCAAGCGGGACCAGTGTCGGCATGAATTCAACCAAAGTTACTTCCGTACCTACCGAATTATAAAAGAAAGCAAACTCAGAGCCTATAGCACCAGAGCCAACTACAATCATCGACTTTGGATGCTTTGGCAAAGTCATTGCTTCGCGATAACCGATCACTTTTTTGCCATCCTGCTTCAGGTTTGGAAGTTCCTTAGACCTTGCACCGGTTGCAATAATAATATGCTCCGCATCGTAAACCGTTTTTTTTCCAGCAGGCATCGGTAACTTCCACCTTTTTGCCGGGAAGAATCTTACCCTTGCCCTGAATTGTGTCTATTTTATTTTTTTTGAAAAGGAACTGAATCCCTTTACTCATTCCATCAGCAACTCTCGCGACTTCGCTTAATCATCGCCCCGAAATCCGGTTTTACTTCCCCACTGATGCTGATACCATAATCGGCAGCGTGATTTAAATAGTTAAATACCTGGGCACTTTTCAATAATGCCTTGGTTGGAATACAGCCCCAGTTAAGGCAAACGCCTCCGAGTTCAGCCTTTTCAACAACTGCGGTTTTCTTACCTAACTGAGAGGCCCTGATGGCTGCGACATACCCGCCAGGTCCGCTTCCTATTACAATTACATCGTAATTCATAAATGTTAATAATTTGTGTTTCTTTTGAAGTGGCGAAATTAAATAAAATCATCTTACTTTAGGTAAATCTTACAATTTGTAACAACAAAGAGGTTCTTTTGTTGCTTTCACTTACAATTTATATCCATCCAACAGGTACAGGTTAGAATCTTTAAAAATTTGCTGACTTTTAATAATTAATTCATCAATTCATTTGATAATTATTAACAATGTAATAGTTTTGTGAGGTTCGATTTTTTGAATACAACAATTTTATTTACATAATAATTAACAACATTCCTATGAAACCAGGAGGTAAAAATTTTTACATTGAAGCTGCCAAAAGATCGGCTCAATGGCACAAATCCTATATCGAATCGATGAAGAAAAAAAAATTCGATTCAATTGCAGTTCACGGAATTTATTCCATGCAGGAAGCCCTTGATTTTAACCAGGGATCAATCATCGAACCTATTTACATGTCAACCTCCCAGGCTTACCGTGATGCCGATGAAATGGAAGCCGCATTGGGTTATGAAATACCCACATGGTGCTATTCCCGCATCGCCAATCCTTCCATGTATTACCTCGAAGGAGTTCTGGCATTGCTTGAAGGTTATGGTGCTGACATTGAAACATCCTGCTGCGCAACCTCATCAGGGATGGGAGCCATTCAAAGTGCTGTTGATCCTTTTTTAGTTTTCGATCCTAAACATCCTGATCAGAAATTGAATTTTGTTGCTACCAGCCAGGTCTATGGTGGAACTTTCCAACAATTTGCTATCCGCAAAAACAAAGAAAAAAACATCGAATGGAGAAAAGTAGTCAATTCAAATAATATTGACGAATGGGCGAAACTGATCGATAAGGACACCCGGTTCCTTTATGGTGAAATGCCCAGCAATCCGGGTCAGGCTTTCTTCGACCTTGAAAAAGTAATTGAATTGGCGCACAGCCATGGCATTCCGATGATTGTTGATGCAACGGTTGCAACCCCTGCCCTAATAAGACCTCTAACATTAGGAGCTGATATCGTTGTTCAGTCCATTTCAAAAACGGTTACATCCAGTGGTTTTGGAATCGGAGGAGCAGTAATTGCCCGTAAAAATCTCATTTCCAACATTGACAATCCTGAAATGAAGGCTGATTTCGGAGGTTATATCAAGCTTTTACCCAACAGCGACAACGGTCCGAACATTTCTCCTTTTAATGCTATCATGGCGTTGAACGATGTGAGAACCCTCAGGCAAAAGGTTGACAGAATGAGTCAGTCAACCATGAAAATCGCTGAGTATCTTTCAGGGCATAAGCATATTGAGCAGGTTGATTATCTGGGATTGAAAAATCATCCTTTGCATGAAGTTGCAAATAAATACCTTGTTCTTGTTGATTCAGAATATGATGAGTGTTATGGCAAAAAAGTAAACCGCTACGGACATTTGATGTCATTCAGGATTAAAGGTGGCGGACAGGCAGCACGTGATGTGTTTGATGGATTCCAGATGATATGGCGGGCAACCGATCTTGGCAGAATAAAATCGGTTGCTACGATTCCTGCAATTTCAACCCATTCGCAACAGGGAGAAGAAGGACGTAAACTTGCTGATATTCCTGCAAACCTAATTCGGCTGTGTGTTGGCGCAGAACATCCGGATGATATCATTGCTGATATCGAAAGAGGATTGTCGACACTTGATGGAAAAATCTATCCGGTTACTTCACCCGAATTTTCAGCAGGCGGAGCTTCATCTGCCAAATTACAGAGATAATCAACATTAAAACAAAAATAAAATGAAACATAAAATTGGTTTATTAGGCTTTGGTACCGTTGGACAGGGGATCAGTGAAATCCTCCTGAATAAAAAAGAGTACCTGAAAAAGAAATATGATTTTAAATACGACATCGTTGCTGTTGCAGATTCAGTGTATGGCAATGTTTACAATCCAAAGGGATTGGATATGGAACGAATGCTCAAAGAAGCAAAAGCAAAAAAAAATTCACAAAAGATAAAGTTGACTGGGATAACCTTAAACTGATTAAAAAATCCAACACCACCGTTTGGTGCGAACTTACATTCACCGATCTGAAGACAGGTGGTCCTGCAATTGATCATGTGAAGACCGCTCTTAAATCAGGAAAGCACATCGTTACCAGTAACAAGGGACCGGCAGCCTTGCTTTATCCGGAAATGAAAAAACTGGCAGATAAAAATGGAGTTAAATTCATGATTGAAGGAACTGTTGTAGCCGGAACCCCGGTTATCAACCTTACCGAAGGTCCGCTGGCTGGTTGTGAAATTTCAAAGATCCGGGGGATCATGAATGGAACAACCAATTATATGCTGACTGAAATGGAAAAAGGGATGCCTTATGCCGCTGTATTGAAGATTGCGCAGGAGAAAGGTTATGCAGAAGCTGATCCAACCGGGGATGTGGAAGGTTATGATGCAAGGGGAAAAGTTACTATTCTTGCCAACATTGTGATGGGTGCAGGAATCAAAATTGATGATGTTCCATGCAAGGGAATTACCGGCATCACACCAAAAGATATCGAAACTGCTAAGAAACAAGGCAAGCGCTGGAAACTGATCGGTTCCATTGAAAGAAAGAAGGATAAGATCGTCGCTTCTGTTAATCCGGAAATGATTGACCTGACACATCCTTTGGCAGGTGTGATGGGAGCCACCAACGCACTCACTTTTACAACTGATCTTCTTGGGGATGTTACTATTGTTGGGCCGGGTGCAGGTAAGATAGAAACGGGGTTTGCAATATTGACGGATTTGTTGGCTATAAATAGGGAAATATGTTGAAATAGGTTGAAATTGTTGAAATTCATTGAGATTAATTGAGATTGGAAGAAAAAACTGGAGATTGATTGAAACCTGGTGAGACAGTTATAAATCTTTTAACTAAATGAACAAGTTTATTCCATTACATGATCTTGAGGTTTATCAACTGGCAAGGGAATTATCAAGATTTGCATGGAAAATATTTGAGCGACTCGTTTGGGAAGATAAGAAAATAATGGGGTTTCAATTTGTAGAATCTGCAGATTCAATAGGAGCCAATATTGCTGAAGGGTATGGGCGTTTTCATTACCTTGATAGAATAAAGTTCTACTATAACAGCAGGGGTTCTTATAATGAATTTCGGATACATTGGTTAGAATTGCTAATGGAAAGAAATAAAATCTCGCAAGAAGAATTTAATGAGGTTGTGTTGATTTGCGATAAATTTCAGTTAAAACTCAATAATTTCATTGCATCTACATACCGTTCTAAAAGTAATGACCATTAATTTAATCCATTACAACGAGTTGTGTGGTTTAATTTTAATTATATTGATTTTGTGAACTTTAGAGCTTTGGTGTTTTGGTGGCAAAAAATAAAAATTGCCACAAAAGCACTAAAACACCAATTTTCACCAAACATTTATTGATTATGGTTCAGGTATATACGGATAAATTTTTGTTTAATCAATTCATTAAACATTTCAAACCGCACAACACGTTATTACAAACAATATCTACAAATATCAAATAATATCAATAAATATCATCCTTATGTCTTACACCGGCAAATATTTACACCTTAATCTCACCACCCAAAAGCATTACATCGGTGAAACCGATAAGAATCTCACTGATCTGTATATTGGTGGAAAAGGTCTGGGTTTTGCACTGCTCGAAAAGCTGGCACCAAACCCTGAAGCCTTAGGACCCGAAAATCCTCTGATTTTTGTCAATGGTCCCATTTACAGGAACAAAAGTTCAAACCAGCGCCCGAACCACCCTTGTGACGAAATCGCCCTTAACCAATTCTATTCATGATTGTCATTGCGGCGGAAGTTTTGGACCTGCACTCAAAAGGGCAGGCTTTGATTATGTAATCGTTACAGGCAAGTCGGATAAACCGGTCTATCTTTTCCTGACCGACAAAAAAGTCGAAATCAGGGATGCCTCTGATTTATGGGGTAAAGGAATATTTTTTACCAATGATACATTGATTGATCGTCATAAAGGCACCGACCCAAGAGTTGCAGCCATTGGTCCTGCAGGTGAAAACCTGTCAAAAATTGCCTGCATCGGAGTGGATAAGCACAGGAATTATGGCAGAGGGGGAACAGGTGCTGTAATGGGTTCAAAAAACCTGAAAGCCATCGTAGCTGATGGAAATTCACCCATCAACTATTTTGATGACGCAAAGTTTAAAGAAATAAACCTCAAATACACCCGCGAGATCACCGGACATGAAGGAGTAAAATTCCGCAGGATTAAGGGAACAATGAAGTGTGTAAGAAGCGGGCAGCAATACGAATATTTACCGACAAAAAATCATCAGTTGGTGCAATTCGATGATTTTGAAAAGATCAGCTCAGAGGCAGCACGGGAAGAACTGAACTGGCAGGATACGAGTTGCTTTAATTGCGGGATTCGTTGCTCAAAGTGGGCGCGCTGGGATGGACACGAAATAGAAGGACCGGAATATGAAACAACGGCTTTCCTTGGTTCGGGAAGCATGGTGAACAGCATAAAAGATGTAAGCTGGGCAAACGAAATGTGTAATGACCTTGGTATGGATACCATCAGCGCCGGTATTACCTGTTCGTTTGCAATGGAATGTTATGAAAAAGGAGTCATCCCGGACTGGCAGGGACTGAAAATGGAATGGGGCAATGCGCCTGAGCAAAGGAGATTGCTTGAAATGATGGCTTACCGGAAAGGGATTGGCGCTTTTTTACCGACGGAACAAGAGTCGCAGCCCAAAAAATCGGGAAGGGAAGTGAGGATTGGGCAATCAATACTTATGGTATGGAACTCTCCGGAATTAATCCGAAAGGCTCTTTAACCATGGGTGTCATGTTTGCAGTGGCTGATTTTGCAAGCCATACCCGTCTGTGGATAGCAGAACAGGAAATGGGTCCTGATTTTAAAGTTGAAGATATCCCGCAAGCGCTGGCTGATGGAATCGATACAGTTAATGTCCGGAATAGCCTTGTCATTTGTGATTTTGTTCCGCTGAACCTGGAAAAGCTTGCCGAACTGCTGAATGCAGCAACCGGATCTAATCATACCGCCGATTCATTGATGAAAGTCGGATCCAGGCTGACGCAATTAGCCCGCCGGTACAATCTCCGCAATGGCCGTACACACAATGACGATACCCTGCCGGGGAGATTCTTTAATGAAGAATCCCTTGCCGGTTTTATGAGAGGGAAAAAGCTGGATCGTGAATATTTTGATTCGATAGTAAAAAAATATTACAGTTTACGCGGCTGGACTGAAGCCGGGCAGCCAACCCAGCAAATCCTTGAAGAATTTGCATTGGCTTAAACATGCAGGGCTGATTGGAGAGAATACATGGCACCCGCAAGTCTTCCTGCCTGGCCTTGTGTGATGGCGCGACTTGTGGGTGGCCCTGCGAAAAACGGGAGGGTGCGGAAGGTAGTGTATTAATTATTCTCAACTTCTGGTTTTAATTTATCTAGAAAAACAGGAACAAAATCATTAAAACATTTATAATTGTTTCGATTATTGGCATAATCCTTTATTAAATCAACCATAAATTCATTATACATATATCCTTGTTGTTTTTCACCTTGTATTACCATTTGTGCAAACTCATCATATTGATTTTGCATCAAAAAATAAGCTGTTAAACTTCTAAGGAATGACTCACATAAAAAAGTAATTTTGGATGGGTCAGATGTAGAATACTGAAATGCAATTTGTTCTATTTGTTTAGTGTAGTTATCCATAATTGGATTCAGGAAGGAATGTCCAATCTCATGCGCTGCACCATAATATATATAATCCTTTGCAGCCATTTTCCCTTCTCTGAGGTTAGTTATATCGCTATTTCCAAATTCAGCATCATTATCAACAATAAATTTTGGTGATAGAAAAAATACACAATTTGATTTATTATTGCATGTATACCAATATGAGTGTATATCTTGTTCAAGCATGGTAATTACTATGGTATAATTGTCCTTTTTTGCTCCCCAAAATGCCTCAAAATCCTTAATCATTTCAAGACCAGAAATTTCTTTTGCAACCTCGTCAATTTTCCCTTTATAATATCCTTGATGACTTTCAACAAATATCTTAAAATGACTTGTTTTTGAAAAAGACTCAACTTCCAGATTAAGGCTGTCAAGTATAATAGATTTATTTATCAGTGTGTTTGGCAGACCAAAATTATCTATTTGAAGAAACTTAATAAATGAAGTATCATTTTCGAAATTATTGTCAAAAAACAAACCATTGATTGATAAATGAGCATGATAATTCTGTAAAATTTTTTTTACGAACTGTACAGATTTTTCATTTCTATATGCAGCAAAAAAAGTGTCTATATCAGATTTGTACTTAAAATCAAAATTATTCAGATAATCTGAATTACTTAAGTAAGCCATTATATGAAATAGCTCAAGCTTAGCATTAATCTCAATATTAATTCCTTTTGATTCAACTTTGAAGTTCTTAAATTCATCTGCTTTTGAATATCCAATTGATAAAATCACCATAAATCCAATCGTCGCAAATAGAAGTCTGTTTTTCATATTTTTTATTTATTTCAGGTTGCTGTCTTTTTTTACATCACCGCCAACGTTCCGCCGCTATGCCCAGCAGCTGCTGAGCTGGTTGCTTCATAGTCACCCCCAACAAATTTTCTGCGGAGTACTGCTGTTTCAAATTGCACTTTCATAGGCTATTGGACAAAGGTACTGTTATGTGGCGTTAATTTATCTTCAGGATATTTTTTAAAAACTAATTCATATATACCCCACGAAATCAAACCGGCAATTAACGTCGCAATCATATCTCTCCAGTCCAGTATGCTTCTTGGTGAAAAATATTGCAACAGCTCATAAATTATCAATCCTATTGTGATAATAATTAAAAATATTCTTCCCTGTTTATGTCTTGGATTAACACCAGCAAAATCAAAGAAAACTATCGCAATCGTTCCGGTTAAGTTACCTATTGTGTCTGCAATCCAGTAATCAAAAATGTCATTAGAATAAATGTATGGTCTGTATATCTTTCTGCCAATTTCAGTAAGGAAAAACATAAAAACAAAAATCAAAAAGAACGCTATTCTTTTATTATCAATAATGAATATCCTGTTTTTGTCTATCATATTGAACTGTTAATTAGTTGATTGAAATTATTTGATTTTTTCTACAACTAATAAAAAGTCAACTTTGGCTGTCCCGCCTAAAATCATCAACGTGGGTCTGACATTTGGGATTACTGAAATTACGTCTCCGTCCAGTGTATTTAGAAACTGTTCCAGTTTTTCCTGCATATTATCACTCTTGACTTCTATGCGATGAACCCTGTACTTCATAATGCCTCCTTTATTTGTTTTTAATATTGATTGCTTTTATTCGATGCCATATAACTTATTTATCCCCCTGATTCGCATCAGGTTTTATTTTTTCATTTATTTCTTATTGCCCCGGTTCATCCCCACAAATATATAAAATTCTTATAGATACCATAGCAGGAAAGATGAATTATTTATTACCGGAAAGATGAACAAGAGATGAAAAGAATAGGGGAAATATGGGTATAAGGGTATAGGGGCAGGACCAGCGGCAGCGGCAGGAGCAGAGGCGGTGAGTCCTTTCCAATTCATAGTTTAAAACGTTGGATTATTTTGGATGTAGACACAGTCTGCACTAAACTTGGTTAACATGTGCCGTTAGGCACTTTATATGGGTAGAAATGATTTGTGAAGATTATGATTCCGTCCCGTACGGGACGGAATAGGTTTTGATCTGACAATTTGCTACCCATATTAAATCCCTAACGGGATTAATATTTAATCAAATTGTAAGCTTCCCCTTTCATGCTCCTTTCCAATTCATAATTCAAAACTATGTATTATTTTGGACGCAGCTAGAAGTCTAAGCCCAAACCGGGATAATCCTTATAAACTTAAAACCCCGCGATGCAATCGCGCGGGAACGGGGCCCGACAGCAGGGGGTGTCGTAATTATTCAATTTTCTGTCTTTGCTTTTCAAACTTGTCAATTATTGTCAAATCAATTACAATACCCAATCCAACTCCAATTACATACATTAGTAAATCCCAGGGGTCAAAAGTCCTGCCAAGAAATTCAATTTCATAAAGTTGTAATATTTCTACTATTGTTCCAAAAGCAACAGGTGATTATTGCACCTATGATTCGGGCTTTATTAACTGATATGTTCTTTCTTAGTGATATTTGTATCAATAAGTATAGATTCATAGGCAGCAGAATGTCAATTAAATATCCACGAATAAAATGCTTGAAAATTCCTTGATAATCAGGGCCAATGACGAAATGTAATAGTCCAACGAATATGGAAATTGAAACAATTATATAAGTACTTTTTTTGTTCTTCATTCTGTCACATTAATACTCGTTTAATTGCTCTTATATCAATTACTTTGAAAGTTATTATTTCTTCTATTATGACACACAACGAACCGGCGGGTATGGGCAGTTGTGGAGTCCCCCCATGTCATCGTTATTTTTACCGGATAAAGTTAATTCTTTTATTTGTGATGTAAGCTCGCTTCTTTACCACGCCTTTCCATTTCATCGTTCAAAACTATGGATTATTTTGGATGTAGCCAGAGTCCAAACTCAAACCGGAGTAATCCTTATAAACTTAAAAACACCGCGATACAATCGCTCCGCAGCGGGGGGAATGCATTCGTTATTTGTTTTTTCTTAAAAGATCATCCAGAATCCCCCGAATCGCTTCTGCAGAAGGTCTAATGGCATCTGCGTTGATTATTTTACCTTCTTTGTTGATCAAAACATAAGTTGGAATACTTCTAACCAGATAGGCTTTTACAACATCCGACTCATATCCATTTCCGGCAAATAAACTTAACCCTTCATGTTTAAGTCCCTCCTCCATTTTTAGCCATTCGTTTTTATCCTTATCCAGGGAGATTCTGATAAATACAATTTCCTTATCTTTATAATCTTCCTGAAGTTCGAAAAAATATGGCAGTTCCTTTTTACATGGGCCGCACCAGGTTGCCCAAAAATCAATGTATACCAGGTTACCCCTGAAATCATTCAGCGAATGAGATTTGCCGTCTGCATCTGTACAATTAAAATCCGGCGCCTCATTGCCGGCTGCTAATCCGCTCTTATACCTGTAAAGTTTGTCCATTTCCCTGGCATAGGATGAATCGGTGTTTTGGCTTATAAAATGATGATAGTATTTTTCAAAACCTTCGACTCCATCATAATCCAGTCTGTCTTTGATGAAATAATAAGTTAAATATTCTTTTATCTTTTTACTCTTATAGGTATTTATAAAACTCAAAGTCGCGTCCAAAAGCGAATCCGGTTGATTTTTTCCAAGCGAATACATATTTGCACTTCCATTCTCAATAATAAAAGAAGTATAGACTTCTAAAAATTGCCTGTAAGCAATAATACCCAGGTACTTTTCATTCTCAATGACAATATCCCTCGTGAAATCGTAGTAAACAGAGTCAGTTACTTTATTCGACAGTCCAATTGCAATCTTAAATCCTCCGATAAAGTATTCAATGTCAGCTTTTTCATAATCCATGAAAATTTCTGACGTCGGATATTCTTTATTTAGTTCTTCTAAAATATTATGGAAAACAGTCCTGCATGAATCGAGATATTTTGAAGCACCAATGGCATCCTCATTATTAATTCTGTCCCAAAAGGATTCAGTAATAAGTGCTTCCATCGAATCAAGTACAATATTTTCATTCACACCATCACCTTCAATCTTAAAGGAACCGTAAAAGTCAGAAGCGTTAAACTTGATTTTCATCGCATATCCGGGCATAAGAAAGAGGGATTTCCTGTCTTTTCCGTACTTGAGATTCCTGAAAACCGGATAGTCAGGCGGAATGGTTATTTCAAATTTACCGTCGGTAACCGTTAGCGTATCCGAATCGATCATCAATGTTTTTTGATCATAATCCGAAATCTCTCCGGTTATGGCTGGTGTTTTATCCTGGTTACATGATATAGCAAGCAGGATGACCGTAAATGAAAAAAGATTCCTTAGCGTATTCATATAACTTGTTTTTGAAATTAATACATCTTTACATTTCAATATTACTCCAAAGATACTGAAAATTGGTTAGCGTAATGGACAGCAAAGCTATCCTTATTCATAGTTCAAAACGATGGATTATTTTGGATGCAGCCGGAATTTAATCCCAAACCGGGGTAATCCTGATAAACTTAAATCCCAACGATACAATCGCACGGCAACAGGGATTACGTCCCCCTCATCCGAAATTACTTCCCAAAATAAATATTGGCAATGACTGCCGTTGCCAGGTTTATATTCATTCCATCCGGATTACCATACCTGTCAGAATCTTTATCCGAAAGGGTCATGTTTGCCTGGGCTTCTACTCCAAAACTAAAATGTGGGTTTAAAAAATATTCTGCGCCAAACCCGATCCCTCCCATGAAATCCAATTTCTGCTCATCATCTATTGTATTTTCCTCCGATGGATAGTTGATGATCCCTGCCACCTTGATGTCAATGAATGGAGCAAACTTGTCAGTTTTAAAATAATATTTCGGCATCAGTCCGATTGCAACATCTGTACTTACGGTTTCAGCATACGACAATCCTATGGCCGGAGCCAGATACAAAATTCTTTGTGATCCATACCGGGATGGTAATGCCGAACTCTGAGCTTTGAATGGATGCACCAAGTCCTACTGTTCTTTTAAATGAGGTCGTATCCTGGCAATAAATAATACCGGACAACATTAGAAATAAAAAAGCGAATGCAATCAGTCTTTTAATTGTAACCTGTGTTTTCATATTTTTCTTTTAAAATGATTATATTATCCCATAACAAAACATCATCAACTTTACAATAAACCCGGTAATAACCATCTGGTATATTTTTCACATCCACCATGACTATACCCGAATTAAAGTTTTCATAACTAAATACCGGACTTCCACCTGCAACAAGATAACTTGAATTCATTATCTGGTACATCGGTTCCATTTCAATGTCAACCGTTGCTGCCACCATCCAAACAGACTTTTTTTGGGGTACTACCTTCGAAATTACGGCTATATAAAGTCTGTCAAAATAGGCAGGATTTGGAAACGCTGCCAATTGATGCGTGCTGTTGATGACTTTTCCATCAGGCGAATCATTCAATTTTACATTAGGATTGCCGATGATTTTGTAATTATAACCGGTTTCATCTGTTAAATAGAAACCCGTGCAAACAGGTATATTTAAATCAGCTGTCCTGATTTCATATTCCTTATCGCAGCCAATTAACAGGCTTGCAAATACAATTATCAGAATCTTTTTCATCTGCTAATTATTTAAATTTTATTAAATAGGTCAGATTGGCTACTCATAATCAATCATTCATTATCTGCCTTACTTTGTC
The DNA here is from genome assembly GCA_963705185.1 of uncultured Bacteroidales bacterium. Lineage (GTDB taxonomy): Bacteria > Bacteroidota > Bacteroidia > Bacteroidales > JAADJA01 > JAADJA01. The sequence goes on along the minus strand of CAVPJF010000034.1, from coordinate 259,822 downwards.
AAAACTTTAAGCAAAGTTACATATATCGGGCTTCTGCCGGAAACATTGCTTAAATGCCCCCCGCACCTGCAAGTCTTCCTGCCTGGCCTTCTATGATGGCTCGGCTTGTGTAAGCATCAGTCTTTGCAAGTCCATTCCATTTCATAGTTCAAAACTATGAATTTTTTTGGACGTAGCCACAGTCCAGGCCCAAACCAGGGTAATCCTGATAAACTTTAAACCCCGCGATGCAATCGCGCGGGAACGGGGGGAGACACAGTCTGCACTATACTTGGTTAACATGTGCCGTTAGGCACTTTATATGGGTAGAAATGATTTGTGAAGATTATGATCCCGTCCCGTACGGGACGGAATAGGTTTTGATCTAACAATTTGCTACCCATATTAAATCCCTGACGGGATTAATTTTTAATCATATTGTAAGCTCCCTCTTTTTCCGGCCTTTCCAATTCATCGTTCAAAACTATGGATTATTTTGGATGCAGAAAGAGTCTAAGCCCAACCTGAGGTCTCGTTTATGACTTTTGTAATACCTCGTAGTAAATGTGTTCTAACTTAATATCCTGTTTGGCAATTGAAATTATTGAGATATCCCCCAAACGGTTTAATATCTCGCTTAGGCTGAAATCATTAGGCAATAGAATAGCCAGCCGTTGGCTGAAGTAACGATATTCCCAGTCAAGCTGTTCAATTCTTCCGATGAGCTTTTCGGAATCCGGAGTTTCGATTAACGCAATCTTTTTAGCAGGAACCAATTTCTTGAGTTCATCAAGTGTCCCTTCAGCCTGGATGATTCCATTGTGCAGGATTCCTATCCTGTCGCAAAGACTTTCAGCTTCCTCGAGCAAATGAGTGGTAAGCAGAATTGAAATCTCTTTCTTTTTAAGTTCTCCGATCATTGTCCACAGTTCGTTACGGATTTCTATGTCAAGTCCGGCTGTCGGTTCATCCAGGATCAGTAAATCAGGATTATGGATCAATGCAACCGCAAGGTTAATCCTCCGCTTCCAGCCTCCGCTTAGTTCATTGATCCTTTTATTGGCATGCTGATGCAAACCGAAAATATCGAACAATTCATTGATGCGTTGCTTAAGATTTTCACTATGTAAGCCATACAGGTTACCAAAAAAACGGAGATTCTCATTAAAGGTCAAATTGTTATAAACAGAGATTTCCTGCGGTGCAATCCCAATTTCGTATTTGGTTTGAGGGTCAAGGGGTCTGTCTTTGAACAGAATGGTTCCGCTGTCGGAATTTAAAAGGTTACAAAGGATTTTTATGGTAGTTGATTTCCCAGATCCGTTTTTCCCCAGCAAAGCATATATCTCACCTTTCCTGATATTCAGGTTTAAATCCTTCAGTACATTCTGATCTCCATAGTTCTTTACCAGGTGTTCTATTTTGAGCATGTTAATTTTTTTTAATTGAATGAAGCAGCCTTTGATAAAAATAAACTCCTGCGATTAAGGAAGCTACAGAAAACAACAAGAGGAAAATAAAATATGTACTGATATCCGAAACGGTTGCCCCTTTAGCCGAGACAAGCTTCAGCGCCTGGTTCATATGAAAGACGGGATCGGCATTTGCTATAAGCAGCAGATAACCCGGCAGAATGGAAACCGGGAAAAATGTGCCGCCAAGAACAAGTAACGGAACACCAATAGCCGCTACGGGACCATTTACATCCTCCGTCCGTTTAGCGAAGGTGGCGCCAAAAACAAATCCAAGTCCGACGAAGGCGATTATACTCATGGTAATGATAGCCATCACAAGCCACAGAGAGCCATGTATCCTGCCTCCAAATAAAAATGCAGTGCCGTAGACAACAATGGTTTGAAAATAACCGATGACAAGGTGGGCTGCCACTATACCAAGGAAGTACGAAATGGATTTCATCGGAGTAATGAGGATGCGGTTCAGTGTCAGTCGTTCTCTTTCACCTACAATAAGTGCTGTTGTGCCTCCGAGGCAACTGAAGAACAAAGCCGCTCCGATCAGAATTCCAGGCGCTGTAATATCAAACGACCTGCCCTGGTCATTATTTCCGGCATAGATCAAGCCAAACAGGATGAGCATAAGCATCGGGAATATAGCCCAGAAAATCAAATTTCGCTTTGTCCGGAGCAATTCCTTCAAAATCCGTTTGGTTGTCGCAAATAATTGGATGATGATGAGCTTCATTAATTAAGATTTTATGGGTCCAAAAATACTTCTATTAGGGATTAGTAAGTTTCCCCCTTCTCCGGCTTTTCAAATTTCATCGTTCAAAACTATGGATTATTTTGGATGTAGCCAGAGTCCAGGCCCAAACCGGGGTAATCCTGATAAACTTTAAACCCCGCGATACAATCGCGCGGGAACGGGGGGCTGTAAATATTTTAACTCGCATATTAGTCTGCCATTTTCAAGAGGAAATATTACTACAAAGAACAATTATATAAACCTAGGTATCCGTCCAATAGAAATGCACGGTTTATTGAACTTATCTTTTTTATGGGTTACGTTGTTTGTTTTTCTTGTATTGGCCATCTCCACGCATACCAAATTATTAGAAAATGAAAAATTGCTTCGATTGATTGATAATAGATATAGTAGTACCATATTTTGCCAGGCACAAAACGTGTAATGATTATTAGTATTATATGCAGGAAACTAACAATAATGTTTACCCATCTGTTTATGTTCGGCTTTAGAATAAGCGAGAGTATAATCATAATTGGTAGGAATAGACATTAATATTGCAGCTGCAAATAAAAAACTTTGGTTAATTGTCATTCCACCCACAATTCCTGAAATAATCTGCTCGGGAATCTCAGGTTGAAAAAGTGTCTTAATGTCAGCATAAACATAGATAAACATCACTGCAACCCACAAAGCTGACAGTATTATCTTTACATTAATCTTTTCATTTTGAAGTGTTTTACTTTGTATTCATAATTATTATCATTTAATTTATTTAAATCTCACAAGTTTTACAACAGTCGTATTAGAAAATATTAGTTCTGTTCGAATCTCCTCACTTTTTTATTGCCGCTAACTTCTTATATATAAACCTCAACCGTTAAACAGGTACACATATCCAACAAGCGTCTGTGGTATTAGTATACTTTTGCTGCATAAAGGTGTATATTATTTTATTCAAAATCAATATCCCCCTTCTACAATTTTTACCTCCTCCTCCGTCAGCCCATACAGTTCATAAACCATCTTATCTGTTTCTTTATCGGTGGCCCTGTATCTAAGGTTCAAAGATAAAAAAAGAAGTTTGAATCCAGGAAAATGCCTGTAAAAATTAAAGAAGAAGGTGGAGGTATGTTAAATCCCGCGATACAATCGCGCGGGAGCGGGGGGAACTTTCTTCACTTCAGCTCAAAACGAACCAGGATTGTTGATTCAAGCGATATTTTTTCAAATTCAATTTCCGGTTCAGGTTTGGCCGGGCTAGAAGATTTAACATTGGACGATACTCCATATACCCGCATTCCAGCCCCCTTACCACTTAATGTATTCATGATGTTATAATCTATCTCCTCGATATAAATCGCCCTTCCGATATCCTGGTTAATTGCCATCGCAAGTGATCTGGCTTTTTCCTGCGCTGCTTTTATGGCATCGATCTTTACTTCTTTTTTGTATTCTGTTAATTTGCTGTTATCCACCTTGTCGATCGAAATATTGGAAATCCCGAGTTTCTGAAGTTCAACAAATACTTTACCAACCGTCTTTGCATCATGTAGCAGCAGCCGGTATTCCTTGGCTAGTACCACATCCGAAGTAATTATCCAATAGTTTTTAAAATTACTTGCAAAGTCTGCGATGGCCAAATCTTTTTTGATATCGATCCCGATTTCCTGCAACTTGCTCATCATGGCGTTTTCAGTTTCCTGCAGCGTTTGGTTCTTAGTATCCTTCTCATTAAGCGCTATCTTCAGATAAATCTCATCGGGGGTTACTTCCATTTCGGCTTTACCCATAACCATAATGTAATTCTGGTCGATAAAGTTCTTTTCATTCTGGCCATTAACGGCAAAGGAGATCAATAAGATGATTGCTGCAAGCAGGTTTTTCATGATTAATTATTTTTATTTAATTGTACGTTTCTTTCTTTTCCTGGCCTTTCCATTTCATCGTTCAAAACTATGGATTATTTTGGATGTAGCCAGAGTCTAATGCCAACCGGGTGAATCCTGATAAACTTTATACCCCGCGGCACAATCGTGCGGGAACGGGGCCCTCAATCTAAGCCTCAAAGATAAAGAAAGAAGTTTGAATCCAGGAAAAGGACTGTAAAAATTAAAGAAGAAGGTGGAGGTATGTTAAACCCCGCGATACAATCGCGCGGAAGCGGGGGTCTACAATTTCAAAGATATTCTATTACTCTTTTTGAAATTTCGGTTGGTATATCGTTCTTATTTGTAGTATTTGATAAATCCATGTTATAAGTAATTTTTTGAATCCAGTTTCCATGATTATCGTAAGTATAAAGATAAACAATTCTACTTATAAGACCTACCTTAGGAGAGCACACAGACTCCTCCACTACATTTCTATAACTGTCATATCTGTATGTGATTCTCACAAGTTCCTTTCCTTTTTTGTTGAATTTACAACTCTCCGTTAACAACCCCATATCATTATAAATGCGGGTATATTTATCCACAAGATTTCCTTCGGGATTGTAGAACATTTTTTCAATACAATTTCCCCGGATATCATAATGTCGTATTATTTGATTTACTAAATTTCCCTCTCCGTTATTTCTTTTCTCTTTATGCAGGTTACCGGCGCTGTCATAAACAAATACATTACTTTCTGTCAGGATATTTTTTTTATTATAGCAATTACATTGAATATCACGGTCAAGACTGTCAAATTTGTATAAACAAATACGGTTAATGTCTCCATTCGCATAATAACTGGTAGAGGTTGTTATGTTTCCCTGCGTATTAAATAGGTACTCCAAGGTTGCAGAGAGCACGGAAGGCTGTACATCTCCAAAGGATAGCAGAATTTCCTGGTTCACTCCACTTATTGTTTCCTTGACCGACTTTATATTACCTGCTAAATTCATGTCATCCAGATCATTTTTTTGTTTTATCTGTCCATAACCGCTATTCATGGTAAATACGAAAATAATTACCAGTGCAAGTCCTGATATTATCTTACTGAAGTCAAAGTAAACCCCTGCAGCTTTAGCAGGATTTGCTGTAAAAGAGTAGATGTTATTCATATAGAAAAGACTCATATTGTGCCGGTACTTAAGGTTTTCGGCTTTACCTTCGTAATCCCTCTTTGTCTGCCTGCATTCGAATACGAAAGTATATAAATTTTTTTTTTATTTCATGCATTCGACTAAGGCAGAGCCACCGCTGAACCAAGGGGTAGAACCTCAGCCAAACGGAGTTATAGTCTGAGACTATATTTTAGGAGGAGGTAGACACAGTCTTCGCCCAACCGGGGGGCCCATACAGTTCATAAACCATCTTATCTGTTTCTTTATCGGCTGCCCTTAATCTAAGGTTCAAAGATAAAGAAAGAAGTTTGAATCCAGGAAAAGGACTGTAAAAATTAAAGCAGGATTTGTCATTAGGAATGAAATGAACTAATGACAGGTGCATTAGCCTGTGTGTTGTATCCGGGTTAATCCCCGCCTGGTGTGGAAGTTTTTACTAAAGGCCCGAAAGTTTGTTTTGTTTACTTACAGAAGAATATGCATTGAAAACCTTACAAACTCTTAGTCGCTGCGAGGCAGAAAAAAGTCGAATGACTTTTTTGGATTAAAGAAGAAGGTGGCGGTATGTTAAACCCCGCGATACAATCGCGCGGGAGCGGGGGGCTATGATAGGCTGTTGGAAGCCTTTTTAATTTAGTCCCATGATTCAATAATTATTATGACTTTGTCTTTTTCATAATTCCTCCTTTTTAGCCAATAGTCACTTGTCTCACTTATTTCAATTAGACTTTCTTTATTAATGTTTTCATTGTAGCTTAAAAAATAAGTCACTGAAACTGTTCCCTCTTCTTTATGCATGTATTTTGGTGGTTTTTTTAGAAGTTCTATGCTTTCTTCTTCTAAGTCAGTGATGTCCCCTGCACCTTCCAAATTGTTCTTTTCATTCTTGTAAAGTTCTATTCCGATTATTTCTTTAATATTTATTTCAGTGATTGATTCCTCCGAAGTTATAAGTCCAGAGATCTTCAATGTTTGTTTAAGTTCATAAACATCCTTATAAATCGTTAATTTTTCCCAATTCCAGTTTTCAGCTGCAAGAAGATACTTTTCATAGAAGGAATTAAGTTGATTGTTTTCTGATCTGCTTTCAGGTAACCAGGATTCATTCCATTTAATATATCCTTCAATCACTTCGTTATTTGTCATGGTAATTCTAACATTTTGAAGTCTCCAGCAAGCCAAACAGTCTGCATATGCTCCTTGGAAAACGATAAAATTTGTTATTGTTAGGATTAATAGGCTTTTGATGTTCATGTTTTTGTTTAAAATGGCTGCCAACTTCTTAGTGTTTTATCCGCCGTCCCCCCAAACCGAAAGTCAAAGATAAAGAAAGAAGTTTGAATCCAGGAAAATGACTGTAAAAATTAAAGAAGAAGGTGGAGGTATGTTAAAACCACGCGATACAATCGCGTGGGAACGGGGAACATAGTCGAAACTTTGCCGAACAGGTAATTACTCATAACGCGGTTGAAGCTTAACCAGTTTAAACATTTTATGAAGATTTACCTTTTTAACTGTAATTGATAAATAATAAATACCATCGGATATTTCGGATAATGAAATGGAGTGCTTATAATCAAGCCCATTTAATGTGTTTTTATAAACTTTCTTGCCGGTTATATCAAATATCTCTAATGCAGTCTCAAGGGGCATAATGCAATTGCTTTCAATTGTAAACTGATTGAAGTAAGGTACTGGATAGACAATTACATCCCAATTATCCACGGGCCAAATGGCGTCTACAATATGAACTACTATTGAATCAATACCAGTACATCCTGATTCATCTATGACGTTCAACCAGTACAAATGATCACCTGTTGGTTCATCTTTACCTTGGATTGTTATGCTCTGTTTGTTCGATCCGTTGCTCCAAAGAAATATTGAATTTTCAATATTTGCAGACAATGTACAGGTTTGCGAATGAGTTATTGTTACGTCTTCTCCAAGGTCCACAAAGGGTGCATCATTCTCTTTTACATACACAGTTTCAGAGCTGATACAACCATCAGGATGAGTCAGGTTTACGTTGTACAAACCTTCGGATGTTACGTAAATAAACGAATCCTGCCCTCCTGTATTCCATAAATAATGCGGGTAATATTCGCTTAATCCAATAAACGCACTGTCGCCGGAACAGAAGAACAATGTATCATTAAATAAATGAGATGTTTTTCTGAAACAAAATTCTATTGTATCCGAAAAAACAGATGCATTGTATGAATTATCAATTGTTTGAACCTTGATCTCAACAGCTTCTTCCGGAAATTCCCTAAATAAGTATTGACGATTTAAGTTCTGGTTACCCAGGTTGATCACTTTTAACTTACCATTTAGTGAATAGCTTGATAATAACGCGCTGGCATTCAAACTTGTTCCAATACAAAGATTGGCATATAAACTTTGTGGCAAAGTCGCATCATCGCTTCCATTATCCCAACTTATCATCAAATCATTTTCAATGGCAAAAACAGAAAGATTATCCGGTGGCTCAGGCTTTGAATTTGCTACCGCCATAATGTTTTTATAAATGCGTGTCATTTCGGGCTCATAAGGAAGAGAATACATCCGGCCATAATACAGGATATCCAGATCATTATCGTTGTCGAAATCTCCAAAAGAAGCACCTCCCAAACCTGATGCAGGAAAATTATCACTTACCGGACTAAAAGAGATACCCTGGTTATTTTTGAAGAGTTTAAAATCACGGGAACTTCCGCCTGCACCATAATACAAAATATCAAGATAGCCATCATTATCAATATCACCCAGTTCAAGTGAATTAAAAAAAACACCAATGTTAGTGATCCTGGTTAACTCTTCAAAAACCATCCCACCCATATTTATAAATATGTAAAGGTTTGCATGAACATCTCCGGATGAAAGTGTTTGCTCGAAGCTTCCTGAAATAGCAATATCTATTAAACCATCCTGATTAATATCGCCTGCAGCCATTTTTACATAATTCAAATCAGGCAGTACTGTTTCAATATTGAGAAAATGAAAGCCTCCCAGATTTTTATAACAGGCTACTTTATAATCATCATTCGATGACATGGCAATGATTACATCTTTAAACCCATCTTTGTCAAAATCGATCCATTTAACTGAATTTTGGGTTAAATTTCCCCGAGGCCCGTTTATTTTTTCAATATTAGTTTCAACTTCAGTAAAAATATCTGATCCTGAATTTTTAAATATACCCAAATTAAATTCTTCGCTTGAATTTATTCCATGAAAATAAATATCCAGTAACCCATCATTATTTACATCAACCCATTGAAAGCAGCAACGACTGAGTGCCGGAATATCGTGAAATATCTCAACAAATCCGGCATCATTTACGTTTTTATAAATCTTTGTAATATTCTGCTCACAAAATCCACTTGTGGTTCCTGCATAAACTAAATCCACCGTACCATTGTTATCGAAGTCTCCCCACGAAAAGTCACCGTAGATTGTTTTTGGAATTAATGTTATATTGCTTTCTGAAAATGAATCATCTCCATTGTTCCTATAAAACAAAGCATGCTGTGATGTAACGCCAAAATCCTGACCTGTAACGAAAATATCCAGATAACCATCAGAATTGTAATCGCACCACGTGGCAAATCCCAGATAACCACCATATAAATCAATTTCTGAAATGTTCTGAAAAACCTGGGTATAAACGATAGAATTAAATCCAAGTAATCCAATCAGAAATACTTTTTGCAGCATCGTTGAGGTAAGATGATAATTCATCATGTAATATTGAATTTCCCTTTAACGAAAACTTTATCTTTAAACTAATAATGAAGATATAATGAAGTCAAAAATAAGATTTATTCTCTTATACAGAAAGGAAATAAACGGCATGAAACATTTTTTTTAATATAAAGACTTATTTGCATGATCGCCTAAAATGGTTTATTATTAAAACACTATTCCTTCATGCCTCCCTGGCGTCCTTAACCGCCGGTGCGTATAGTGAACTTTGTCTATTTTATCCTGCGAGTGATCCTGCGGAACATTCGCGGATGCTGGTGGCTGATAGGAGAAAATAACCTTGTATGCTTCCCACCTTTTAGATCCATTACCATTCATCTTTTAAAATTTTGGATGTAGCCAGAGTCCAGGCCCAAACTGAGGCAATCCTGATAAACTTTAAACCATGCGATACAATCGCGCGGGAACGGAGATTAGTAAGTTTCCCCCTTCTCCGGCTTTTCAAATTTCATAGTTCAAAACTATGAATTTTTTTGGACGTAGCCACAGTCCAGGCCCAAACCAGGGTAATCCTGATAAACTTTAAACCCCGCGATGCAATCGCGCGGGAACGGGGGATTATTTTGGACGGAGACACAGTCTGCACTATACTTGGTTAACATGTGCCGTTAGGCACTTTATATGGGTAGAAATGATTTGTGAAGATTATGATCCCGTCCCGTACGGGACGGAATAGGTTTTGATCTGACAATTTGCTACCCATATTAAATCCCTGACGGGATTAATTTTTAATCATATTGTAAGCTCCCTCTTTTTCCGGCCTTTCCAATTCATCGTTCAAAACGATGGATTATTTTGGATGCAGCCGTAGTCCAGGCCCAACCGGGGTAATCCTGATAAACTTTAAATCCCGCGATACAAGCGCGCGGCAGCGGGGGCACAGTAATTATTCAATATTTTTCAGTATATAATTTTCCCATTCTGTAGCTATTATTTGGAGTTCCAAATTATAAATAGCTTTAATACCTTCCGTTATGTCAGTATATTGATATAATCTCTTTAACTTATCGATGCCATATTTATCAATCAGAAATTTTACAAAAAGGCCGGATATCGGATATGATAAACATTGTCCATTTTTATATGGGCCCTTCCAGAATTCAGTTTTTCCAGTTATTAAATCTATTATTTCTAAATTATCTTGTATTAATTTACAATCACTCGTAATCCGCTCTGGATGTTGAAATAATGCAAACGACGAAGGAATACCTTCGTTAAAAAAAGAATTTGGACTTCTCAAATTATAATTGAATATAAAATGAACACCTTCATGTGATAACAATTCTTTATCCATTCCCACTGTATGAATTAAACTGTCAATTACTAATCCTCCAGTAGAACCAGGTCTTGGGTCACCACTAACCATATTTATTTCTAATTGATCCCAATGAATAAAGAATTTCAGTTTTTGAGCTGGTTTGTTTACTTTATAAATCCTGCAAAAATCATTAAACGAATCGATTAAAGTATCAATTGAACTTTGAAACTGACTAATAGTTTTATATTTACAAGAAAAACAGGCCTCTATATAATTATTATCAATTTTTCGAGAATAATTTACGTTTCGTATGAGGGCTAAATCCACAAGACTATCGGGTATAAATTTATTTTCCTTTAAATTACCCAAGTAGCTCATTTTATTATTTTTGATGATATAATAATTATATAAACCCATAAAACGTCCGAATGAAATATTTCTTAAAACTGCATATGAATTACCAATTACAGCTGAACATTGTGCCTTTGCGTTAATTATTGTTATTGCATCATCATCATCGGTAAGTTCAATTGTTCCAATGGTACATTTGTTATCGTTAATGTTTACGGGCAAATTAAAAATCGACAGATCTTTTAGTTTACTAGTTATCCCAATAATCAGATAATGGTAATTATCCTCTAACTTGTTAACATCGTTAACATTTACTATGTAGATTTTGGAGTCCTGATTTATAAACCATTGCGATAGCTGGGTAATAATATCTTTGTTGGCTATAGTATCAAAACCATCGGTTAAAACTATCTTAAATAATCTACTCTGTCCAAATTTATTTAATTGAATCATATTAAAATCTGGTTGTGCCAATGAAAGCAAATCAATTTTACATTCCTGAGCAGTAATCACTCCAGAAATAAGAATCAATATAGAAATAAATTTATTTTTCATGATATTTTAAATTTGTGAACTTTATATCATTATTTTGCCTAACTTATTAGTATTTTATCCGCCGCCCCCCAAACCAGAGCCTCAAAGATAAAGAAAGAAGTTTGTATCCAGGAAAATGTCCGTAAAAATTAAAGAAGAAGGTGGAGGTATGTTAAACCCCGGCGATACAATCGCGCGGCAGTGGGGAGATAGCCAAATTGTTAATTATCCCTCAGGCAACAAACCGAATAGCCAGGTTCCTTGTTATTGGTGACACAAATATATATGCAACCACTGGCACTATACAGGTATTCGAGCCAGACCATATTTAATGAATCCAGGGTAGTAGTCCACCAGAATCCATGGCTGTCACGCAGGTTGAAGGAGCCATGTGAGTGACGGTAACCGCCCGGAAGACCTGCAAAGCCGTAATCATCTGTGCCATAATCGTCAACATCCGGGTCCCACCGGGGGTGGTTATTTGTATTGCAACTGCCGCCAAGCGGAGAATTTACCTGCCTGCATGATTTAAGTCCATTGAAAATAGGTTGTTGTACGTTTCCAATAAGCCCGAACAATACGTCCCAATCGTCCTGATGGGGTACGTGCCAGCCTGACGGACAAAGGCCATTCGAATCAATTGCTGTGAACCAGTTGTATAATGCACCGTACTTATCTTTCCATGAAATATCGTTATCATACCATACATAAGCACCTGTTGTCAAATTCAACCATGCAGTGGTATCTATTACATTGGGGATTGACGTACCGTTTCGATATGTTGTTGTTTTCAGGTTTTCTTTCATCCAGCATTGGCTGCCAATGAGCACTGTGTTGTAAACGTTTCCGTCAATATCGGTAACTGTAGGCATGTTAGGGCAGGGCATCCCACCGCTGCCAAATAGAAATGTGTAGGTCAGGTTACCGGATGGTGAATCAATGATGGTCCGGTTGCCCAGCGCTGATGTTGCTGTGTATTGGAGCTGATCGCCGGGGTCGAAAACAAAGTTGTTCAATAGTATACCTGCCTTATAACCTCCGAAGCCATTTTTTGCACCATTGTATTCGAGGGTACAAAGTCCACTCACGGCAGCAATGCCCGGGGAATTGAACATTTTTATCGTCCGGCTTTGCTGGTCTGCACGGGCAGTAAGAAAATAAAAGCTTTCGCTGCCGGGACAGAAGGTAAAGGTATGATCACCTTGTTCCAGCTGAAATTCCTGATTCACCACTACCCGTCCGATTACATCGCTAATGGTGATCAGTATATCATTTCTGTCAGGCAACCAGAGGCTCACTATTGTTTTGCCTTCTATTGGATTTGGGTAGTTTTGGAAAAGTGAAAAACCATTGCTGCTTAAATCGCTGACTTCTTTCAAACCCATATTATAATTCAACACTAGAACTGTATCTGGTGAATAAAGCGTTGTGTCTCCTCCCTGAGTCAGGTTCTTAATCAGAATACTGTCCAAAGGCACATGCTGGCCGTTGTCGTCAGCGGTGAAGGTCATGGTTATTGAAGGTTTTTGGGCGACAAGTGCCCACGATCATTCCGATCATTAATACTGTTAGTAAAATCCTTGTTTTCATAACCTCTTGTTTTTATTGTTTTATTGTTACTTTTATATATTATGTTGGGTAACTTCTTAGTGTTTTATCCGCCGTTCCCCCAAACCATAGCCTCAAAGATAAAGAAAGAAGTTTAAATCCGGGAAAATGGCTGTAAAAATTAAAGAAGAAGGTGGAGGTATGTTAAACCCCGCGATGCAATCGCGCGGCAGCGGGGGTCGTACAGTGGAGTGGAGTTCAGTCCCCATCAGCTAACGCTGGTGGGGCAGCCTACTCGATTATGCACCGCTATTTTTTCACAGGAATAATTACAAGTGAATTAATGCAAGTCAAACGTTCTCGGTTTTAATCTCGATATTGTATTAAATGCTGTAAAACTTATTACATCCATCACCTTTCTCACCTGAACTAATGGCATCCGAATTTGTCAGATTAAGCTCATCTCCAAATGAATCACTTCCGCATTTTGATTTGATAAAGTCCTTTTTATTACTGCATCGAGGCTGATGCTGCTGCCATTTAAAAATTTCTTTTAAATGATTTATCCTTTGCGAATATATTTCAGATGATATTTCACCAATGCAGGTCATGTGCCGCTAATGAGTATCATTATATCGGAACTCAAATTTAAAATCTGAAGGCTTGGCGAAACACCATTACAAAAGTATGTGCCGCTTTGAAAATAATTATTATCCACCAGCTGTTATTTCGCAAATGGATAGTGCATTGTCAGCATCTGTATCAGCTTTGTCCTTTTTACAAGATTGAATTGTTACTATTGTAGTTATAATTAACCCGATTGTAGATGATTAGTCTTTTTCATATAGGTCTGATTTATATGATTGAACTAATTTAGCAGATTATTAGTTTGGTAAGTATTTTAATATTGTAAAGTTAAGTTCTTGCACCGCATCCTGGAGTTCGCACGCTGCCCTAAATATGATGCATAATTTCTTGGTGTTTTATCCGCCGTCCCCCCAAACCGAAAGTCAAAGATAAAGAAAGAAGTTTGTATCCAGGAAAATGACTGTAAAAATTAAAGAAGAAGGTGGAGGTATGTTAAAACCCGCGATACAATCGCGCGGGAACGGGGGTCTACAATTTCAAAGATATTCTATTACTCTTTTTGAAATTTCGGTTGGTATATCGTTCTTATTTGTAGTATTTGATAAATCCATGTTATAAGTAATTTTTGAATCCAGTTTCCATGATTATCATAAGTATAAAGATAAACAATTCTACTTATAAGACCTACCTTAGGAGAGCACACCAGACTTACCTCCCCCACTACATTTCTATAACTGTCATATCTGTATGTGATTCTCACAAGTTCCTTTCCTTTTTTGTTGTATTTACAACTCTCCGTTAACAACCCCATATCATTATAAATGCGGGTATATTTATCCACAAGCTTTCCTTCGGGATTGTAGAACATTTTTTCAATACAATTTCCCCGGATATCATAATGTCGTATTATTTGATTTACTAAATTTCCCTCTCCGTTATTTCTTTTCTCTTTATGCAGGTTACCGGCGCTGTCATAAACAAATACATTACTTTCTGTCAGGATATTTTTTTTATTATAGCAATTACATTGAATATCACGGTCAAGATTGTCAAATTTGTATAAACAAATACGGTTAATGTCTCCATTCGCATAATAACTGGTAGACGTTGTTATGTTTCCCTGCGTATTAAATAGGTACTCCAAGGTTGCAGAGAGCACGGAAGGCTGTACATCTCCAAAGGATAGCAGAATTTCCTGGTTCACTCCACTTATTGTTTCCTTGACCGACTTTATATTACCTGCTAAATTCATGTCATCCAGATCATTTTTTTGTTTTATCTGTCCATAACCGCTATTCATGGTAAATACGAAAATAATTACCAGTGCAAGTCCTGATATTATCTTACTGAAGTCAAAGTAAACCCTTGCAGCTTTAGCAGGATTTGCTGTAAAAGAGTAGATGTTATTCATATAGAAAAGACTCATATTGTGCCGGTACTTAAGGTTTTCGGCTTTACCTTCGTAATCCCTCTTTGTCTGCCTGCATTCGAATACGAAAGTATATAAATTTTTTTATTATTTCATGCATTCGACTAAGGCAGAGCCTCGGCTGAACCAAGGGGTAGAACCTCAGCCAAACGGAGTTATAGTCTGAGACTATATTTTAGGAGGAGGTAGACACAGTCTACGCCCAACCGGGGAAAGGTAATCCGGCCCAAGTGATGCTCGCACACGAGGCTATACTTGAACACTTGCGCCTGCATGGGACTGCATTCGATTGAAGGCTTAATGCTAAGAGTGGGACAGTTTATTCACGTAATTTATTTAATTCGTCTAAGGCTGAATTTAGCTTTTCATCAATTCCTAATATTTGTCTTTGTGCATTTTGCCAAAGGTCAAATAATTTAAATTCAGTATCTTGATTTTTTGCAACACCATGAGCTGCTATTGCCTTATTGTGTTCAATTAATTGAAAAGCCACATTTGAACCTGTATATGTCAAACGAACATTAAATGAACCTATTGTAGATTGAAGCACATTTTGATTGTTTGGCACCATAAACGTCCAGTTCAATTTCTTTTTTTCTGTTAACTCCTTGACTATAAGAAATAATTTCTTTCAACTTGGGTTCCATAATTTATAAATTATCTTGTTGTGGTCTTTTAATTACCGATTTGATTTCTTGTAATAATGATTCCAATTCTGTTAATTTTGAATATTTTTCACTCAATGCAGGACGAGATTTATCTAATGAGCCGTCATAAAGTTGAGTTTCCATAAGGGAACAAAATGATGTAAACTCACTTAGTCGGTCGCGATAAGATTCAGTTTTACTATTGAAAGTTATTTCATTAATATCATTTCGTAAAATGTTAAAGTTGCCTCTGGATTGCGGAGCCTTCTCCATATCTAAATATTCCTTTATGAGTCTGACTTGTTCTATGGATCTTGCTATTACATCAATTAATGAATTGTTTTCAATTACTTTCAGAGTTCTTAAAAATGTTACATTGTTACTTTTTATTTTAAATATCTGTATTATGGCAATAGCAACACCTGCAGGAGAAGTAATAGATCCAATGACTGAAATATAGTTAATAAGTGTTCTTTCAGATGAGGGTACTAAATAAATCACTATTGCGATTGTTAATACACAAACTATTGCAATCCAGATTGATAATTTATCTCTTTTATCCATAATTATATTAATAAATTACGCCAAACTCGTTTAACCTTTCAACTCCTTTCTTTTTTATTGAGATAGCCATGGGAAAATGGTTGTATAATCCTAGTTTTTTTAGATCGAAATTGAGTTTTACTATCAAAGTTTAATATCATCAAACGGTTAATTTGTCTTCAATTCGTATTTGTTTCCCCCAGGTTTTACTCATCCGTTTTAGTTTGTTATTCATTACCCTTCAAAAATACTAAAAAGTATGATTACGGAAATACAAAACGATTAAATTTATTATTCAAATGCTGTATAATTATGCATTTAATATTATATGGTCTGAAAGAAGTCAGTCTGATGAGTCCCGTATTTTTCGGGGACAGTCATTGCCAAACTAAAAAAGTAAAACAACGAACCACTAAAGGTTCTATTCCGGAATGGGTTGCCCTTCCATCCAGGGAGCGCCGGCTTCGGTCATCCGCTTTTCGGCTTCGGGGATGCGCCGTTCGTGAATGTCAGCCAATTCAGCCCTGAGAACCTCATATTCCGATTTTGCTATCTCCAGGCTTTGCTTGTGCATGGGCGTGGGTCCATAAGTTGTCCGCGCTCCGGACATCGCTACATACATTCTCGACCGGATGGTGGGATCGGTCTTCTCCCCTATTTCCAGTCTGGCGCTGTTGCCATTGAATTTTTCATCCAGGGCAATCAGATCCTGCTTTAGCTGATGAACCAGGCTATCGAGCGCTCCCGGCAAGGCGGGAGTACGAAGGAGGATTTTTTGCATTCCGTCAACTTTGGTTTTATCCTTGTTCAATGTGATCTCCAGGGCAGTGACCGCCATGCTGAACTTTTCGATTTCCTCCCGGAAGGCGGCCATTTCGTCAAATGAACTGCCTTTGAGGGCGCCATCGCGAAGGGGAACCACTTCAAACGCAACCGGGTCGGCAAGGAAAGTTGTAACACCGTCTACCAACCTGGCAAGCGTTACCGTATAGGTTCCGGGCATCGCCAAATAACCCGTCGGTTCACGTTCCGGATCCATGTCATCAAGGTCAACAGGGCTTCCTGACAACATCCTCAAATCCCATGTGACCCGCTGGAGACCGGCTGCATTAATTCCTTTAAGTTTTCGAACCACGTTGCCCCCGCTGTCTTTGACGATCAGCCAGATGCCCGGTTCTTCCTGCTGTTTTTCCTTATCAATCGCATCCCATCCCGGAAACACCACATCTTTACCTTCCTTTTTCAGTTTTTGTTCTTCTTCCGTACGGGTGACTTTTATCGTTTTTAATGGTTCCTTCAGGTAATATGTAAATTCAGCTCCGAAGGTGGGATTAGAGGCAGTATAATAGGAAGCACCCATTGAATTGCCTCCCCTGCTTTTAGGAACGTACCACAGGGCTTTCCTGACAGGAAACAGCATAGATTCCTGTTCAAGCGTCCCGGCTTTGATTTCCCGAAGGCAACTGTAGTCGTCAAGGATATAAAACCCTCTTCCAAAAGAAGCGCCAACCAGGTCATTTTCCCGCCGCTGAATGGCAAGGTCCCTGAATGAAATAGTGGGCAGCCCTCCCTTGAGTTGTATCCATTTCTCTCCCCCATCAACTGTGAACCAAATCCCGAATTCTGTTCCGAGGAACATCAGTCCCGGCAAAACATGATCCTGGACGATGCGCCAAAGCAAAGTCCTGTCAGGTAAATTTCCCCGGATGGAAGTCCAGGTTTTGCCCTTGTCTTTGCTCTTCAGCAGATAGGGATTCAGATCGCCATACTTGTGGTTATCAAGTACTGCGTAAACAGTGTTGGCATCAAACAGGTCGGCCTTGATATCGTTGACAAAAGCGGTAGCAGGTACTCCGGCCATCGAGCCGACTTCGATTTTCCGCCAGCTGGCTCCGCCATCTTCGGTCACCTGTAACAGTCCGTCGTCAGTTCCGGCATAAATGAGTCCTTTTTGCAAAGGAGATTCGGCCAGAGAGGTAATCGTGTTGTAGTTCGACATTGCCTCATAATCCCAGGGTGCGTCCCAGCTCCAGGTTTTGTCCATCACTTTCAGCAGCATCCGGTCCTGGTTGCGGGTGAGATCGCCCGAAATGGCGGTCCAGCTATCGCCCCGGTTATCCGAACGCCATACCCGCTGTGAAGCAAAATAGATGGTTGTCGGGTTATGCGGGCTCACCAGGATAGGTGAATCCCAGTTGTTGCGTTCATAACTTTCACCCTTTGCGGGTTGCGGTTTGATGTATACTTTCTCGCCTGTGATCATATCGATGCGGTGCAATTCCCCTTCCTGAGCCTGGGAATAGATAATATTCGGGTTGCCGGGCTCTGTGGCGGGCTGCTGGCCATCGCCGCCGAGCGTAATGAACCAGTCGGAATTACGGATGCCCATCTGGTCATCGGTTCGTGACGGACCTCCCTGCGTTGCGTTGTCCTGGGTTCCGCCATAAATATTATAAAAAGGCTCCGCATCATCCACCGCCACTTTGTAAAACTGCGTTACAGGCAGGTTGCCGATATAACGCCAGCTGACAGCGAGGTCGAAGCTTTCATATAAGCCGCCGTCGGTGCCGATCAGAAGGTAATCGGGATCATCCTTCCGGAAGACGATACAATGATTGTCGCTGTGTTTTTTCTGTTCCGTCAGCCGCTGAAAAGTCTTCCCGCCGTCTTCTGAAACCTGTATCCTGACGTCCATCAGGTAAATCCGGTCGAACTTGTGCGGACTTGCATACAATTCCTGGTAGTAGTGAGGACCTGTGGCTCCGGATACGACATCCGACATTTTTTTCCATGAAGCTCCCCTGTCCTCCGACCGGTAAACGGCTCCCGACCGGCGATCGAGTTCGATGGCTGCATAAACCACATCCGGTTTCTGGAACGACATAGCCAGCCCGATCTTGCCCATGTCGGAAGTGGGCAGTCCATTGGTAAGCTTCTCCCAGGTGAGGCCACCATCTTCAGAGCGATAAATAGCCGTTCCGGGTCCACCGCCAATGTATGAAGCTACCGTCCGGCCGTGCTGCCAGGTAGCAGCAAAAATCCTGTTCGGATTACGGGGATCTGCCATGATATCGGTCACACCTGTCCAGGCATCGTCGCCAAGGGTTTTTTGCCAGGTTTTCCCGCCATCCAGCAGTCAGGTAAAATCCGCGTTCTCCCCCTTTCGACCAAAGCGGTCCCTGCACCGCCACCCAGACGATATTTGAATTCGAAGGATGAATGATGATTTCTGAAATGTGATGCGATTCAATGAGTCCCATGTTCTTCCAGGTCATCCCGCCGTCATCGCTGCGGTAGATCCCGTCGCCGTAACCAACATGCCGGCCGCCGACATTTTCACCGGTACCTGCCCAGACTGTATTCGGGTTCGACGGATCGATAGCTATGCAGCCGATTGAATAAGATTTCTGACTGTCAAATACCGGTGTCCATGTGGTACCTGAATTTACTGTCTTCCAAACACCGCCCGATCCGACAGCGACATACCAGATGTTGTTGTTCTGCGGATGGATCGCTACGTCGGCAATCCTTCCCGACATGAATGCGGGTCCTATGCTTCGGAATTTTAACCCGGCAAAAATGGCTGCTGAAGTCGAGTCATTCACCACCGGTTCAGTTTTTTTCTGTGCTGATAAAATGCACGGGAATCCGGAAATGAATATTCCCAGGAGAAAGAGGATACTGATTTTTTTCATATTTTAAAATTGAAAATTAACACACATGACAATCATCCGGATGTTCCCAACGATCAGGTTTTACCGGCATTATAAAAGCCGGTGAACAGGACATCCGGAAGGTATTTTTTCCGATCATAAAAATAGAATAATTTTTACTTGTTCAGCGAAAGGTGTAATTTATCCTGCTGTTTTATTCCTTTTCATGATCCTGCGGAACACTCGTCTTTACTTTGCTGGGATTAATTTGGTTGTTTATTTCATAGAAAAACAAAGGTGAATTATAATACTTGCCAGACATTTGACCTATCACTCCCATCCGGCAGCCATCATCCTTCAGGCTATTGTAAATATAAAGGCGCCTGAATCTCTCTACCGATGTTCTCTTTGACAGTAGAATTATTCAGGCGCTTTTTGAGCAAGTTAAATATGTGAGAAAACAATTCTCACACAAATAACCCTAATTTCAATTTTGGCAGGTAATCGTGCCCAGGCCTTTAAAGTCCCATATTTTATTTACAAAATCAACATGTCCCCAATTAGAAATGTTACCAGTAGCATTTGCAAACCTCCCGGTTCCTCCCACGACTGTAAATTCCATATGAAATAAACCATCATTCGGATCAAAGTAAAATCCTGTTGAAGGATCTTCCATAAATATTAAAATCTTGTCACCGTTGGCTGCAGTGAGTGAACCATTCATTGGAGATGTGGCCAAACCTTGTGTATCCACACAAAAATGGCTTTCTATACTGAACAACCCCAAATGTGTTGCATTGCCTGACCCAGCGATTGATGCCTGGGCAAATCCTAATGCGAAACATGGGTTGTCAGGACTGAAAATAAAATCCTGGATTCCGGAAGAATTATGGATTTTGATAGTTTTAACTACAGTACTTTTCAGCGCTGGAGATCCATCATTTTCCGTTTGTAGATCATTTTCCTTACTGCAACCGGAAAAAGCAATCAGAAAGGTTGCAATTACTGCGTAATTCATAAATGTTTTCATAGTGAGCTCCTTTTTTTTAGTTAATACTTAAATGATTTTATTGTTAAACGTAAGAGAACATTCATATCAAACCAGATTGTAAAATGAAAGAACCTTTTAACTTTTTTTTATTTATATTCTATATTTTGACTAACCGCTATCCCAGCTAATTATAAGAAAAACAATGAAAAAATAAATCTGTTTTTAGCCTTCAGACTTTTAACATTTTTTTAACAAATAAATTTATCACCAGAAGTGTTGAAATTGGTTTGGCTTTAGTAAGGTGCCCGCGTTAATGTGTTGATTAGGCCTGCTTCTATTGGAAAATGGGCAAAATTATATTTTGTCCATTGGACTCCTTTGGAGATGTGCTATAAGTAATATTTTCTGACCTTTGCTACATGATTCAATTTGCTATTATTAGTGTTGGACCAATCTTTAGCTTTACCCAATGGGAATCCTTTAGCCCGGAGGGCTTCAATATCAATAGAACAAATGAATTAATGTAACTTATTGTCCGTAGGACATTAACAAAAACAAAAAATTATGGCAAATACCTATACCCAATTGTATATTCATTATGTTTTTGCAGTCCAGGATAGATTTTCCCTAATCCATCAAAAATGGCAGGATGACCTTTACAAATACATGAACGGTATTATTATTCATCAAGGGCATAAGTTGTATGTGATCAATGGGATGACCGACCATATTCACATTTTACTAAGCATGAATCCAAAGCAGGCGCCTTCGGATTTGATGTATCATTTAAAGAGAAGTTCATCACTATGGATAAATCAAAACCATTTGTCAGTTGGGAAGTTTTCATGGCAGGAAGGGTTTGGAGCGTTTTCACTTGGAAAATCGCAATTGACAGAAAAAATTAAATATATCGAAGGACAACAACATCACCATAAGAAAGCATCCTTTAGAGAAGAATACACGCAGTTTCTTAAAGAGAATGATATTGAATATGACGAACGTTACATTTTCAAACCTATTGATTAAAAATGATTCTTTCTGCTTGAAATTGCTTCTTTGGTTAATTCCCTATGGGAAAGCAATCACTTATATACCTCCTTTTCTATTGATTTAAATGCCCTACGGGCAAAAGAAAAATGCCTATTCATAAATACTTACTTTACTATTAACTGGATAAAACCGCACATTCTGAAAAGGGTATAATGTGTATAGGGGAAATAGGGGAATACCTGATAAACAAGCCTATATTTCCATAATTTTCATTATGCTATAATTTACCCCGTATAAGGTATAAGAATTTGAAATACCGGCTAAATTATCCCAGCACATCAAAATAAAATATAGCCGGAAAATGAAATTTGGAGTGCTACACATACAAAGTTATACACTTTACTAACTTATTTCCGCGAGTGGTCCTGCTGAATACTCATGGGTGCAAACATAAATTTTAAGTCGTATATTAACTTGTTTTCTAAGGCAACGCAATACCTCTTGATGCTGTATATATTCTTGACCATTGTTCTACGCTCATTTTAAGGTCCAGTGCTTCTGCAGTTCTTCTTATGTGGTCAATTTTTCCACTGCCGTTAATTGGCATTATAGCAGAAGGGTGCATCAATAACCAGCTGTAAATTACTTTATCAATACCGTCAGCATTTAGTTCCCCGGCAATTTCTTTCAATACTATTAACAATTCTTTCCGATTTTTCGTCAGTAGGATTAATGAGCTTTCCCCAGGCCATGGGGCACCAGGCCATCGGTTTGATTCTTTTTTCAAGGAAGAAATTCATATTTCCATTTTCGAAATGAGTAATTGTATATGGAGATATTTCAACCTGGTTGGTTACCAGTTTTTCATCAGTATATGATTGCAACATGGAGTAATCGTGGGGTAAGAAATTAGATACTCCGAAATAACGAACCTTCCCTTCTTTTTTCAATTTATCAAATGCTTTTGCTACTTCTGCCGGATTCAAAAGATCAGACGGTCGGTGCAACAATAACACATCAATATGGTCTGTTCTCAAATTTCTCAGGGATTTTTCAGCCTCATGAATAATGTAGTCATATGAATAATCGTAATACTGGATTTTTTGTTTGGGGAACTTGCCAGACATGATTTTGATGCCGCATTTGGTTACCAGGATCATTTCATTGCGAAGGGATGGTCTTAACTGCAATGCCCTGCCAAATAATTCTTCGCAACTATAATCTCCATAAATATTGGCATTGTCAAATGTATCAATGCCCAATTCCATGATCTGTTCTGTGAATTTCAGCAAATCAGCGCTCGACATATTCCAGTCTGCAATTCTCATTTGCCCATGGATAATTCTTGAAAATTCAAGTCCTTCGGCCAATTTTACTTTTTCCATAACAATTATTTAATTCAAAGATAATCTTTTGTGATTGATTTCCTGTTCGTCAGTTCGGAAACATTTTATTTTGTCCATTGGATCCTTTGGAGATGTGCTATACATTAAATTAGTTCAACTAAATTTGCAATTACCTACAGGTTCTTTTAATTTAAGGATAATCCTGAAAGGATTTAATATGAATAGCCTTGACGCAGTGCGGGGTAAGATGAAGTGAAGGTAAAAAAAGAACCCTTCAAGGGTTCAATATAATAAATTGAACAATGAGTACCTACACGCAAATTCTTTATCAGATAGTATTCGGCACAAAAAACAATGAAATGACCATGATAGAATCCGGTCAGGAAAATCTTTACAAGTATATCTATGGAATCCTGAAAAATAAAAAATGTCATTTATATCGAATTGGTGGCGTGGAGGATCATATTCATATTATTTCCCATGTGCATCCTGCGATTGCGATTGCATATTTAATAAAAGATGTAAAGCTTGCTTCATCAAATTACATAAAAGCGGAAAACATTTTCCCTGATTTCAATGGCAGGCAGGATGGCTATGGGGCTTTTACTTATTCCATTTCGGCCAGAAATAATTTGATTGAATATGTAAAAAATCAAAAAGAACATCATCGGAAATAAGTTTTAGGGATGAGTATATTAACTTACTTAATGAGTATGTAATTGAATTTAATGAGAAATATTTATTGTGCTTTATTGAACCCCTCCGGGGTTCTGTAACTTTTTTTTCTAAAGCCCATAGGTTTCACTTATGGCTATTCACATTATACCACTTCGTGGTGGGGCATTGCATAAATAATTTCAATGGAAATCGGAAGCATGCACACCAATGAAATCCTTCAACATCTTATCAGTTATTTTACAACTATTTACTTATTAAATCTTTAGCCATCACATCAAATTAAATATTTAGCCTTCAATTCCTTCTCCATTAACTTCCGGATCTGTTAAAAAAACCTGTCTTTTTACATCAAATTGTCAGCAGTTAAGTTTTTCAGCATACCACTAACTGGATATGGTTTATGCGGTGCTTAATCCCACACCCTGTAAATTCGAATGAAAGAAAATACGTAAAGTATAAAGAGTTTTGCAATGATTGGTAAAAAATAAAGAATGCCTTAAAATGCTACTTTATTTTTTCGACCACCAGCAGGTAAGTTATTTTGGCTCCGTACATCATAAAAAATTGTGTAACGTTGGGAACAATGGAAACAACCTCTCCGTCGAGCTTGTTTAAAAATTGTTCCAGTTTTTCCTGCATGTTATCCTTGCTGACCTCTACATGGTGAACCCTGTATTTCATAATATAACCTCCCGTTATTAATTCATAGTTTGAAATAAGTGCTAAAGTTACGCATTTTTTTCCAGGTAATCTGGTGTATACTTTTCCTGGCTATAGATTATTTTGTCCATTGGACTCCTTTGGAGATGTGCTGATTATAATTCACTAAGATTGTATTCTTTATTTCACGCAAAGCACGCAGAGGAAAACAAAGCACGCAAAGAAGAATCCATGACCGGGAATGAGCTTTCATATAAAATAATCGGGGCCACGATTCATTTGCACAAATCCCTTGGTCCGCGATTACTTGAATCTGCTCTCTGAGAAGTAATATTTTGCCACTAAAGCACAAAATCACTAAATTTCACCAAAATTAATTTATTGCTTTTATGTCATTTGTGTGCTTTCGTGATTTAGAGTTTTTGTGGCATTTTTCTTTTTTTGCCTTTTCGAGTGGATTCAAAATTTTAAATTCAAACATTCATCGGATAGTTAATCGTTTATAGAAATAACTTTGCGGATTTCTTTTCATTTATTCTTTCCGGTCTTGGCGTGAAATATTTTATCCAGCACATCAAGTAATAATTTAATCCTCATCCTTTGTATGAAATGATTTTAAACGCAAGGCTGGATTTGAAGATTGACCCCTAATAGATTATAAAGGCTTGTTAGCTGATAGCATTAAGAATCCAATGCGGCATGGGGCTTACACGATGTTATAATCCGGGCAGTTATTCTTTTATAAATTTCTGTATTGCAATTCCTTTGTCGGTTTTTGCTTTTATTATATATACCCCGCATGATAAATTTCCAATATCAATTGTAGTTATTCTGTCGTAGCTAAAAATTGTTTTAATAATTTGTCCTTTGATATTTGAAATTTCTATTTCTGATTTTTGCTTCATTTCAATGGTGAGGTCATTGATAGCCGGGTTAGGATAAATGTCCACTGAAAAAGTGTTTTGGATTTCTTTAACAGAATTTGGCAACGGATACTCGTATGCTCCAATATCAATGCGATCCCCTTTTATACGAGGATTTCCTGCTAAATCCAAAGCAGGTAAACTTAGACCGGTTGTATCTGGTGAGCCCGCATTTATGCAAGGTGAGGTTTCCTCCGGTGACCAATCGGCTATTACTCCGTCAAACCCTGCGCCGCTGCCTGCTGAAGGAGAAACAAACATGGGGATAGTATCAATATTATGCTGGTAAATACCTGTATAAAAAATGCCACTATTAAGACCAAATTCGTCCGTGCCGCCTTGCAAATCGCAATAATAGAAATTGGGGTCAGAGTTTTCATCATCTAAATACACCTGCTGTCCGCTTGTACTTGCAGTGTTGCCCCACAAAATTGAATTCTGAAGAGTAATATTGCTGTACAAAGAACAAAACAATCCGCCTCCTCTTGCAGCGCTGTTATTGGAGAAAGTATTATTGGCAAAAGAAGGGTTTCCGTAAGTGTAATCACAACAAATTCCACCACCGCCATCAATAGCCGAATTGTTTGATATGGCATTATTGATAATGGCCGGAGTGCCATCGTTAGCGCAATAAATTCCACCACCATTGGAAGCCGTATTGTTTGAAATGAAGTTGTTTAAAATTTTTGGGCTGTTGTTAGAACTGTAAATTCCGCCGCCATAAGAAGCCGTGTTATATGAAATGATGTTCCCGGTAATTGTCGCGTTGCTGGCGTTATAAATACCAAAACATTCAATTCCGCCGCCACCATTGTATGCTGAATTGTTTGAAATTATGTTATTGGTTATGGCAGGGCTGCTGTTCTCACAACAAATACCGCCGCCGCCAAAAGAAGTCATGTTGTGGGAAATAGTATTATGGGTAATTACAGGACTGCTGCCGGAACAAAGAATTCCACCGCCCCCAGGATAGGCATCTGTCCGGCAATTGGAAATTCGGTTGTTCGAAATAACTACTTTGGAGAATCCAAGAATATAGATTGCTCCGCCACCATTTGTGGTTTTGGCGTACTGAAGCTTGCAATAAAAAATTTTGGATGTATCGTTGGTTAAAGGCGTATTATCAAAATGCAATCCGAGCCAGCCAATTGTAGTGTCGGCAGCGGTAAAATAAATGGTATCGGTGGCGTTGCCTAAGGCAAGCAAACGACCTTGTATGTATAGTTTATAAGAGCCCTGAAAATTCACGTTAACTCCCGGCTCAATGCTCAGGGTGGTGCCGTCGGGTATCATCACAGAACCTTGTATAAGGTAGGGCGAACCTGCTAATGTCCAGGTTCCGCTGACATTTCCGGCAGGAATAATGGTTTGCTCATACGAATAAGAATACATCAAAAAAATTGTCGCGATTACCAGGAATGTTTTTTTCATCAGATGGAGATTTAAGGAGTGAGATGTCTTAAAAAAGATATTTTATCTTTTATTCTGTTATGTTTTCTGTGAGGTTTCAAAACTTAGTTGTTAGTGTCACTATTTTATCGTAGTGTCTTTCGATGCTATATGCAAGATGTTTTAAGTGTTTGAGATGCTGCTAGGTTACGGAAAAGGAGTTGCAAGGTTACCGAAATGTTCAATCAAAGGCGCTAAATTTCAAATAAATATAAAAGCCGGAAAATATTTAAGACATGCATTTACAGGTCCCTGTTAATAATTACCTTTAAACCAGGCGATAAAATGTTGCGGTAGCGGGGGATTGCCTTCTTTGTGATACTCTTGCCAAAGGCATCCTTTCGGGAGTACAACAGCTTCTAATCTTTATTCATTTAACCGGCAACCAGCAATTGGCAGTCGGCAGGAGCAGTGTCGGCGGCAGTAAATTATGTAATATTAAACATATAACATTAAATGTAAAACATAATAAGGGTGCATGCAGTTGGCAGTTGGCAAACTTTGCTAAGCTTTTAGAAAACCTTTTTCGCCCTATGCCTGCCCGTCGGCGTCATTCCTGTCCGAATGACTCGTCCAGGTGGTCAGGCGGACGTGAAAATATTTCTCGCAAAGAAAGGCGGGGACGCGCAGAGAACCGCAAAGAAAACTTAGCCTTAGCCTAAACAGGCATCTTTCCCTTAACCCTTGCCAATGAATAGGGTTCACAGTATTGTATTCAAGGAAAGTATCATTAATAATTATTCGCAAAATTATTTTTTGAAAATAAAGTAAACAGCAGAACCAGAAACAAAAAACCGATAAAATGATTGTACCTGAGTTCTTCACCTTTAAAAAGAAGTGTTGTAAAAACAGTAAAAACCATCAAGGTAATCACTTCCTGGATCACCTTGAGCTGAACAAGTGAAAAAGAACCGCCGTTGCCATGATAACCAATCCGGTTAGCCGGAACCTGGAAACAATATTCAAAAAATGCAATCCCCCAACTGATCAGTATGACGGAAAATAAACCAAGGTTTTTAAGCGAGCTGATTTCATTGAACTTCAGGTGGCCATACCAGGCAAATGTCATAAATGTATTGGATAATATTAACAATCCGATGGTGTAAAGTCCGTTCATAATTAATTTATTTACTGTTATATAAATACCTTGTCATGTAAGCCAGAAACATCATAGTAAATGCAATAATACAAAGGTTAGTGAATGTCGGAATATAAAACCAATGAAATTTCTTAACCATTTCTTAACCACAAAAATTAAATTAATATTACCTTTGCAGGAGTAACAACCAAATAAAAATGATTATGAGCATTATCAAAGAATTCAAACAGTTTGCTATGCGGGGCAATGTCCTCGATATGGCTGTGGGTATTATCATTGGCGGGGCTTTTGGAAAGATCGTCAGTTCGTTTGTAGCTGATGTGATTATGCCACCAATCGGTGTACTGCTGGGCGGTGTTGATTTTTCCAGTCTTAAAATAACCGTTAAAGGAGCTTGGTGAACGAAGCGGGTGAAATTGTAAATGCAGTTACTATTAATTATGGTATGTTTATTAACACCGTAATCGATTTTATCATTATTGCTTTTGCCATTTTTATGGTGATTAAAGCGATGAATAACCTTAAGAAAGAAAGAAGAAGCTGCACCTGCACCACCTCCGGCACCTTCCAACGAAGAAAAACTTCTCACTGAAATCCGTGACCTGCTGAAGAAATAGCAGAACACAAGCTGGTTTTAGAAACAACCTGCGGAGGTACTGATATCGCCTTCATTCGCAGGTTTTTTTATTTTATTTCTCACTGCAATTGTTCAATAATTCGGTGAACAAATCGCTGAAATAAACCTCAAAACCTTTCATCTTATTCTATTACTTTGTAAAAAAAACAATAATGAAAAAAGGTGCCTATACACTATTGATAACTCCTTTTAAAAAGGATTACTCCCTCGATGAAGAGGCTTTACGCCGATTGGTCAGGATGCAGGTAAATTCTGATATTGCCGGGATTGCTCCGCTCGGGGTTACAGGTGAAAACAATTTAATGACAACAAAAGAAGTTCGCCGGCTTGTCGAAATTCTGGTTGAAGAAGCCAAAGGCAAAAAACTCATCCTTCCTGATATTTGCCTTGCAGGAACGCAGGAATCGATCGACCGGGCTAAAATGTATGCTGATGCCGGGGCTGATTATGTGGTAGCCTTTACTCCGTTTATGGTATTGCCAACGCAGGCCGGACTTATCAACTATTATGAGCAACTTGCCGATGCTTGTCCTGTGCCCTTAATTCTTCACAGTTCCAAAGACCGAACCGGAGTAGAACTGGCACCTGAAACGACAGCGACACTTGGCCAAACATCCTAATATTGCCGCAATTAAAGATGGCAAAAAAGAGCTTGATCACCTTGCAAAAATCATGTACCTTACACGAAACGATGATTTTTTGGTTTTCACGGGTAAAGATACTACTGCCTACCCGACTGTTGCCTTTGGTGGTGCAGGATCGTTTACCGTTTCAGGGAATGTGATCCCGGATGTGATGGGTAAGATGATAAACTTTGCCGTTGCAGGAAATAATGCAGAAGCGAATAAACTTCATACCGAATATTATCCTTTGTTCGAGTCCATGCGGTTTGAGTCTAATCCAATGGCGACAAAAAAAGCATTGGAAATGATGGGCATCATCAACGGAACCCTTCGCCCGCCAATGACAGAACTTAGTGAGGGCAAAACAAAAATTCTCCAAACTATTCTGAAGGAAAGGGGACTGATATGAAGTCGGTAAAAATTCAGGCGCCCGCCACCAGCGCCAATGTGGGGCCGGGCTATGATATTTTTGCCTTAGCCCTGAGAGAACCTTTTGATGAAATTGAACTTAAACTGAACGAAAGCGGAAATATAACCATCGAAATCATTAACGATTCTCAAAACATCCCAACCAATCCTCAGGATAATACGGCAGGACTTGCTGCAATGGAACTATTAAAAGCAAAAGGAATAAAACAGGGTGCGGAGATCAGGATCATCAAACACATGTGCTCAGGCGGTGGCATGGGAACGACAGGCGCTTCTGCAGCAGGAACGATATTCGGATTGAATCATTTGCTAAACCTGCAACTTATCGAACAATGAACTGATTGATTTTGCCCGAAAAGGGAGAAGTTGCATCCGGTGGTTCTCCTCACGCCGACAATGTGGCAGCGGCCATTCTGGGAGGGTTTGTCCTGGTGAAAAGCTACAATCCAATTGATGTTTTAAAACTTGATTTGCCTGAAATCCCTGTCGTACTTGCAGCCATCAGGAAAAGCCAGCGGACCACCCGTGGCTTCATCACCTATGAGATTGGACAGGAAAAACTAAAGGAACAAATGGCGCGCTGCTCAAGGGTAATTCATGCCATTCATACAAAAGATATTGAGGAATTTGGTAAGGCGATTTCCGTCGACTATATTCATGAACCTGTGAGAGGCGCAGCCATTCCCGGGTACTGGGAGATCAAGAAAAAAGTGATTGACATGGGCGCTTACGGTTGCACCATTAGCGGCGGCGGATCATCGGTCATTGCATTTTGCCCGATTGATAAGCAAAAAGAAATTGCCGCACTATATGCAAAAGGAATTCTCATCCAATCCGAATTATTCAAAAGTTTACGAAACATTCACATCGAATCAATGGGTGTTCAAATAACGAGCTAATTTTTATCAGATTATGACGTTTGATTTTAAAGGAAAAAATATCCTGGTTACCGGAGCTTCAAGAGGGATTGGAAAAGCGATTGCCATGATG
The DNA here is from genome assembly GCA_963705185.1 of uncultured Bacteroidales bacterium. Lineage (GTDB taxonomy): Bacteria > Bacteroidota > Bacteroidia > Bacteroidales > JAADJA01 > JAADJA01. Next base: position 229,455 of record CAVPJF010000034.1, on the reverse strand, counting down.
TTTGCTAAAGCCGGTGGAAATGTTATTATTCATTACAATAAAAACCAAAAAGCTGCCGATGGAAGTGTTTTACATGCTCTCAGCTCCCGGTAATCATTCAGTATTTCAGGCCGATCTTTCAGATACCAAAACAGGTAGCAAAATTGAGCCAAGGAATGTTTTGAAAAATATGAGCCGTATTGATGTTCTGGTTAATAATGCAGGAGTTTTCGAAGAGTTTGATATCATGGCACTTTCCTATGAAGAATGGCAAAAAAGCTGGGAGAAAACGATTAAAACAAACCTGACCGGGGCAGCCAATCTTTCCTTCCTTGTTGCCAAAGAAATGAAAGATAAGGGAGGTTGTAAAATTATCAATGTTTCATCACGTGGTGCTTTCAGGGGAGAACCTGACGCACCGGCTTACGGAGCAAGCAAAGCAGGATTGAATTCCTTCAGTCAGTCGCTGGCTAAAGCATTGGCAAAATACAATATCATGGTATACACCGTTGCACCTGGATTTGTAGCAACTGAAATGGCCGAATATGCAATGGTTGGTGAAAGAGGAGAAGAAATCAGGAACCAAAGCCCGTTAAAACGGATTGCTCAACCTGAAGAAATTGCACAAACTGTTCTTTACCTTGCATCACCCGGAAACAGATTATATGACGGGGTGCATTATTGATATCAATGGAGCTTCGTATCTTAGAACTTAATAACAATTATTTTTCAACCGGCAATTGCCTTGTAAACCCTTCTTCAAGCGAAATAAAGGTTTCAGTGCTGGTAATCTCCCTGACCGACTGTATTTTCTCAACCAGGATTTTTTTCAGATGCTCATTGCTATGGGTAAAAATTTTCACCAGCAGGGAATATTTGCCTGTGATATGATGGCATTCGACGATCTCAGGTATTTCACTGATCTTCTGAAACACTTCCTGGTGGGTGGTTTCTTTTACAAGATTTACCTGAATGCCCACAAAAGCGCAGGTATGGTATCCAATTCCTTTTGGATCAACCGTAAATTGTGATCCAGTTATCGACACCTTCTTCCATCAGTTTATTTACCCGCTGATGGATAGCCGCGCCGGAAACATTGCAGTTCCGGGCGACTTCAAGATAAGGCATTCGTGCATTTCGGGTGAGGAAGGTTAATATCCTCCGGTCAAGACTATCAAGATGAAATTTTTCAGCCATTTTTCACAACTTTAAATTATAGATTTTTCTATTTATCTGCAAAATTATAATAGATTTTCAAAAATTAACTTTTAATATTCACAAATATAACTGTATCTATTCTATTTTTACACAAATTTAAAATATATACTAATATGAAATTTGATCCCGCAAGCAATATACAGGATTTACTTCAATTCGGAGAATATGGCGATGTCAATCCATGCATCACCGACTCCGCGACATTTACTTTTATGCAGGCAAACACAATGCTTGAAACATTTAATGGCGAAGCAGAAGGTTGTTTTCTCTATTCCCGGCACTGGAATCCCAGCAATAAATACCTGGCTGATGCCATGGCTGCCATGGAAGGAACAGAAGCAGCCTGGGTGACAGCTTCAGGAATGAGCGCTATTTCGAATGCCATTATGCATATCTGCAAGGCAGGCGATCACATTATCTCGAGTATGACTACTTATGGAGGAACCTATGCTTTGCTGGCAAATTATTTACCGAAATTTAACATTCAGACCACGTTTGTCGATATTTCAAACCTGGAGGCTGTGCAGAAAGCCATTCAGCCCAACACAAAAATTATTTATACCGAAACGATGACCAATCCGATGCTTGTGATTTCAGATATCCCTGCATTGGCAGAACTTGCACACAAACACGGTATAAAACTTCTGGTTGATAACACTTTTACACCTATGATTGTGAGTCCTTCCAGGCTGGGAGCAGATGTGACGCTTTACAGTTTAACTAAATTCGTGAACGGGAAAAATGATTGTGTAGCGGGCGCAATTTGTTCAGATGTCAATTTTATCAGTTCACTGATTGATGTAAACAACGGAACTTCCATGTTGCTCGGCCCGGTGCTGGACCCGTTGCGTTCATCACAAATTTTGAAAAATATCATACCCTTCACATTCGAATGAAACAGCATAGTTCAAACGCCCTTTACCTGGCTCAGAAGTTTAAAGAAAACAGGATTTCGGTAATATACCCTGGTCTTGCCTGAGCATAAAGGTCATGAATTGCTAAAAGGAATCATGAATCCCCAATTTGGTTTTGGCGGTATGCTTGCCATTGATATGAAAACACTGCAAAGGCAAATGAATCTGATGGAAAACATGGAACGTGCTGGAGTAGGTTACCTCGCTGTAAGTCTGGGTTATTTTAAAACTCTATTTAGCTGCTCCGGGAAAAGCACCTCGTCAGAGGTTCCTGATGATACTTCAGAAAGAGATGGGTATGTCAGAAGGGCTTGTCAGGTTTTCAGTTGGACTGGATAATGATATAGAACGTACTTTTGAAAAAATAAATGCTTGTCTTTAGGATAAATCATCCTCTTTAACCAACCATAATATTTACATCCGGATACCTGTACTTGGTGGAAATAATTCTTTTGCTCAGAAATACTGCAAGGGTGAGGGGTCCAATCCTTCCGACGAACATACTTAAGGTAATAATAACTTTGCCTGCATCAGAAAGGAAAGGAGTGATCCCGGTTGACAAACCTACTGTACCAAACGCCGACACTTCCTCAAATATGAGCTTTAAAAAAGGGTACATGGGGTTCGGTAAATGAAAGCAAAAGGGTTGAAGAAAAAATCAGGAATATGGCAAATAATGCAATTGCATAAGCCCTGTCGATCAGTGAAAAGGAAAAAGTATGATGGTAGGCTTCTACATTCTTTTTACCCCGGATAGTTGCAAGTGAAGTTCTCAATATAACCGAAAAAGTTGTTGTTTTTATACCTCCCCCTGTTGAACCCGGAGAAGCACCAATAAACATCAGAAAAATAAAAAAAATAAGCACAGGCTGGGTAAGCGCACCCATATCGACTGTATTATAACCGGCCGTTCGGGTGGTAATGGATTGGAATAATGCTGTAATCACTTTTTCACGAAAAATCTGGCCTGATAATACATTTTCCCATTCAGCGTAAAGAAACAAAACAGCTCCTGCAACAATAAGCCAGAGTGATGTTTTCAGTGCTATCTTTGATCCGATTTTAACATGTTTCCATATATTTTTCCATTTTTTCCTGTCCAAAAAGATGTTATAAAAATCTTCGAGGGTGGTAAATCCGATCCCTCCTAAAAAAATAAGAATCATTATGACGATATGCACATTAAACGATTGGCTTACGCCATTTTCATAAAGATTTTTCGGGAATAAAGAAAATCCGGCATTATTAAAAGCAGAAATGCTATGAAAAATAGAGTAATAAATTTTTTCAAACCTTGAACTGAAACTAACCTGTTGTATCCATGGAAGTAAACCAACACTGCCCCGACTATTTCGATTACGATGCTGAAAAAAATGATCCTTCGCAACAGGCTGCGGGTATCGGAGAGTTTATCTGCTGCTTAAAAAATCACGAAGAACGGATTGATAACGAACACTGTCGGTACGGTAAAAGGTTGCAAAAAATGTAGCAAAAGATACGATGTTAATTCCTCCGAGTTGAATTAGAAGTAAGATTACAATCTGGCCTTTAAAAGTAAAAAATGTTCCGGTATCAACTACGGTAAGTCCTGTTACACAGCTTGCACTGGCTGATGTGAACAAAGCATCAATAAACCGAATGCCACCATGGGTCATTTCAGGCAGCATTAAAAGGCCGGTACCAAATAATATAAGGAAAATAAATGAAAGCGTCATCAGGGCGGATGGGCCGAGCGCCAAAAGTTTCAGGTGCTGGCTTGCTTTTCCTACTTCAAAACCCACAATGATCAGGAAATAAATCTGGATGGATAAAAGCACATAAGGCTGCAGATCGAAATTCAACTTGACCGAAAAATACCCGAGTAATGGAAACCCCAATGAAATAATAAAACAGAACCAGGATAAGCATTACTGCCAAAACTATTCCTTCAGCAAGATTTCTCCTGATAAAATCAAGCGGATGAAAATCATAAAATATCTGGGTAAAATATTTAAAAAGATAGAAACTGACACTGAAAGTGACAATATTGATGATTTGATTTGTTCTGTGTTCATTTCCCGGCCAACCATAAAAATGGATGATGACCCCAAGTGTGAATAATGAAACAAGAATAGAAATTACTTTAAGGGAATTAAGGACAATTTTTTTATGCGAAAACAGCCTGACGTTAATTCGCTCCCTGATCCGGTTGATCAATTCCTTATTCATTGTCTTTGAGACTGGACGGTAAGAAAAGTTTAATCATTGATTTCAACAAAGCGGTCAATGTCTTTGCTTTTGCCAAAAATCACGAGGTTATCCGATTCTTCCATGATGGTCTTTGAGTCAGGAACCCCTGAAATATGTTGTTCAACAGCTTTTGATGTCATCGCTATTAACCATAAATTGTTTTTTTATGGTAATAAGACTAAGCTTATACCTGTCGCGAAGATCAATATCTCCCAAGGTCCGTCCGACGATTTTTCGTGGTGTGATCAGTTCAACAATTTTATACCCATCCGGTAATTGCAGATAGGAAACCAGGTTGGGATTTAATAATCGCTCGGCTACAATGACTCCTACCTCTACCTCGGGTGAAAAGATATCCTTTACCCCTAATTTCTCCAATATTCGTTTTTGAGCATCACCCCTTGCACGTGCAATAATCCTTTTAATCCCAATTTCTGTGAGGGTAACAATGCATAACAATTCCTGCTCAAAATCACTGCCAATGGCAACTACAACTGTATCGTAGGTATCGATATCCTGCGAAAGGAGTGCCTTTTTGTCCGTGGCATCAAGGCAAACCGCATAAGCCACTTCATCTGAAATAGATTCAATCACATTATGATCTGAATCAATGGCCATTACCTCTATTCCGTTTTGTGCAAGCGCTCTGGCAATTGAAACTCCAAACTGACCAATGCCTATTACGGATATTTTCTGCTTGTTCATTTTCTTTGAAATAAATTTCGGAGGCAAAAGTATAATAAATTCTTATAAATAAAATTTACAATCAACGGATGTTAGTGATTATCCAAACTGTTTTTTACTTTTGACCATTTCTTAAAATAAAATTGTATGAAAATAGGATTTATTGGTCTTGGGCTGATGGGAAGCCGAATGGCCGCCAACCTTTCGAAGGCAGGATATCATTTAAATGTTTATAACCGCACTGAAAACAAAGCAAAAGAATTCTATTCTGATTCGTTTCAGTTCAAGGCCAATCCGGAAATGGTTGCGAAAGAATCGGAAATTATCATCACCATGTTATCAACCCCTGAAGTAATTCAGACACTCGCACTGGGTGAAAATGGGTTTTTACATGCTATGAAAAAAGGAAGTGTATGGATCGACTGCTCAACGGTACATCCTTCATTTTCGAAGGAAATGGCTGAAATCACCCTTGCCCTGGGATTAAATTTCCTTGATGCACCGGTGGCAGGATCAATTGGACCTGCTGAAAAAGGTGAACTTGTTTTTATGGCTGGCGGGAAAAAGAGCATTGTAAAATATTGCGATCCTCTTTTCAAAGTGATGGGTAAAAAGGTAATTCATGTTGGTGAAAATGGAATGGGGTCAGCACTCAAGCTGGTTAACAATCTGATCATGGGACTTTCAATGTATGCTTTAACGGAGGGGCTGATACTCGGGGAATCATGCGGGATATCTAAAGATACCATTTTTAGTCTTCTTGAGGGTTCACCGGTTATCGCGCCCATGGCAATTATGAAAAGAGCAAAAATTGAGCAAGGTAACTTCTCACCGGAGTTCCCTTTACAATGGCTGCACAAAGATCTTCAGTTTGCCTCTCTCACAGCCTGGGAACAGGGGATTGCCCTTCCCGGCACCAATGCAATTAAAGAAGTATTTGCCCTTGCAAAACAGGCCGGCCTTGGAGAAAAAGATTTTACCGCAGTTTATTCTTTTCTTAAAAACCTTAATCCGAATCAAAATGAAATTTAGCGAATTATTTTCCACCCATAAACCATTGATTGCATGTATCCACTTGCTTTCACTTCCCGGCTCTCCGCGATATGGAGGATCGATGAAGAAAATTATTGAAACTGCTGTCCGGGAAGCTGAAATATTCAGCAAAAACGGTATTGATGGATTAATCGTTGAAAATTTCAGGGATAATCCATTCTATCCGGATACTCTGCCTCCGGCAACTGTTGCCGCCATGACTGCGGCTACGCAGGAAGTTGTAAAAGTTTTCTCCGGTCCGGTAGGCGTAAATGCCCTTCGAAATGATGCTTTAGCAGCGCTTTCAATTGCAGCTGCCTCTGGAGCCCACTTCATCAGGGTAAATATCCATGTAGGTGCAGCCATTACTGATCAGGGCATTATTGAAGGCAAAGCTCATGAAACGCTTCGGCTCAGGAAAATTCTGAACGACCAGATTTTGATTTTTGCTGATGTGGCCGTAAAGCATGCATCGATTCTGGGAAACAGAACCATTATTGATGAAACAAAAGACCTTTCGACGCGTGGAATGGCAGATGCAATTATTGTAACCGGAAAACAAACCGGGGTTGAAGCAAATCTTGAGGAAATTAATAATGTAAAAGAAAATACCACCCTTCCTGTTTTAATTGGCAGTGGCATTACCGATCGAAATATCAGGGAATATTTTGGTCTTTCAGATGGATTCATTGTTGGAAGCTATTTCAAGAAAGACGGAAAAGCGAATAATGGTATCGAAGAGCATCGAATACAAAAACTCATAACAACTTATCGATCAATTAAGCAATCAAAAAGTCTCAATTAGTTCTTAATGATTTCCAAATCTAAGATTTTTTAGCCGATTAAAAACATATCTGACCATGCTTTGTTTTTGTATTAATAAACTTACTATACATGACAAATCGATTTGAAGACAGATATAAATCAGGCGACCTTCCCTGGGACATCAAGCGACCCGATTCCAACCTTGTAAATACGATTAAAAATCATCAGATCAAGGCAGGAAAAGGCCTTGATGTGGGTTGCGGAACAGGTGACAATGTGATATGGCTTAGCCAGCAAGGCTTCAAAATGACGGGTGTTGATTTTGCTTCTACTGCAATTGAACTTGCCCAACAGAAAGCAAAAAAAATGAATGTGACTGCCTCTTTTCATACGCTTGATTTTCTTACTGATCAAGTCCCCGGAAGCCCTTTTTCGTTTGTATTCGACCGGGGTTGCTTCCATACTTTTGATACAGATGAAGAAAGGTCGCTATATGCTAAGAATGTTTACAAATTGCTTAAAAGAGATGGATGGTGGCTTACAATAGCCGGGAATTATGATGATGGGCGCCTTGATGTTGGACCGCCCAAAAGGAAGGCTGTCGAAATAGTGCAAGCTGTGGAACCCTGGTTCAATATAATTTCACTTTTATCCGGTCGTTTCGATTCGAACGATCCCATCCCTTCAAAAATATGGATTTGCCTGATGCAGAAGCGTTAGGCTTGTGGTTGTAATTCGATCAGGGTAATTTCAGGCCAGATACCTACACGCCCGGGATACCCAATAGTTCCGATCCCCCGGTTAACATAAAGGTATTGTTTATCCCCGGTTATTTTGTTAGGTTCAGCATACAAGCCAGCCCAGTATTTATAAATATATTGCGACGGACTCCAGCGTAGCCCTGGAAACTCAAAACCAAACTGAGCACCATGTGTGTGTCCGGCTAAGGTTAGACCAATGGTGGAGGGAGAACTTAATGTTTTTAATTCCCAGTGCGAAGGATCATGTGAAAGCAATATTTTGGCAGGAATCTGCTCAACTCCCTTTAAGGCTTTTTCCAGATCCCCATATTTTTGGAATCGACTTAGTGATCCCCAGTTTTCAACCCCCAGAATAGCCATCTCATCGTTTCCTCTCGTCAAAACATCACTTTCATTGCGAAGTAGTTTCCATCCCAGTTGCTGGTAAAATTCATAAAGTTGAGTCATGTTTTCCTGCTTGGACAATTCATCCGGCCAGTGAGAATAATCGCCATAATCATGATTACCGAGAATTGCATATATCCCATCCTTTGCCACCAGTTTAGCAAGTATATCGGCAAATTCAAAAGCTTCATCCGTTTTGTAATTAACCAGGTCACCAGTAAAGAAAATCACATCTGGTTCCAGATCGTTCATCATCTGAACAGCCTCTTCAAGTTCTTTTTTCGAAGCCCAGCCACCTAAATGAATATCGGAAAACTGAACAATTTTAAATCCTGAAAATGAAGCTGGCAAAAAGCTAAGCTGAATCAATTCGCGCCTTATCCTGAAATCTGAAACCCACTTAACCATTCCTCCAAGTAAACCTGTAAACATCACGCCACCTGTAATTAATCCCAATCTTTTCAGAAACAAACTTCGTGGAATAGCTTCGGACGAATTTTTACTTACAATACGATTTTTTTTAAAGAGTTTTTGTATAAGCCGCCTAAAATCATCAATAACTAAAAATGAAATTGGTAAAAGTTTCGAAAAATATCCGATGAAAATAAATCCCACCACATAAATTTTAACACCTTTACCCCATTGATCGAATGGATAGAGCAGTAATCCGATAATCATTAATCCTGTAAGAATTGCTGGCATCCAGTAGAGAAAAGAAGTCAGGATGGAAAGCATCCGCGGCAAAGACTTGATTTTCTGTCGCAGAGAGATATAAAGGTAGAGATCAAGCAGGAAAAGAACTATAAAGACAGGAAACCTTCCTACACTTTTGGGAAAGTAATGGCTTACAATAAAAAATAAAACAATAGTAAGCAAAGATGCGGCCGCTAAAAAATATATCTTCTTCATCGGTCAAAGATACAATTTCCCGTGGTTTTTGTTCAGCATAACAGTTGGTTTTGACGATAAAATCCTGAACAGCAAATGCTCAACATTAAATATATTAACTTTAATAAGTAAAAACAAGTTAATAAATCACCTAAAAAAAAATTAATTATTTTTTTACCAATTGAATTTTTTATCTATCTTTGCTAAACTAATTAATGTTGTATTACTGACTTAAAGTATTTAATAGTAGGAAAATATGAAAAAACTTATACTTGTTTCTTTGACCATTTTTGGCATAATGGCCTATAGCTCGTTGAGCGGGCAACCTGGAAATGATAACTATGGATCTGCAACGGTAATTCCTCACACCAGCGGATGGACTTCTGCTGATGCTGCTTACACCACTATTGGTGCTACGGCAGATCTTAATGCTGGATCTTGTTGGAATACTTTGCCATTTTATAATGTTTGGTTCACTTTTCAGGCAACCGGCTCGGAGGCTAAGATTACAGTTAGAAGGGGCGGTGTATATGGTACCATATCAATGATCAATGCTGCTATTTGGCAGGCTGATGGAATTACTGAAGTTACCTGCAATATTTATGAAAATGCTACAGATAATGTGATTGTTCAAACGTTGAACCTGGTGACCAGGCAACTGGTATTATTTGTCCGTTGACAATAACTTATTCGCTAACAGGGGCACATTCAGTCTGTTAATGGAAACATCAGTAGATTATGATTACTATGAAGGAGCCATTGAAATACCTCACATCAACGGATGGACTTCTGCTGATGCCGCTTATACCACTATCGGTGGTACCCCTGATAAACTTCCGGGAGACTGCTGGTACACTTTACCCGACTACAACCGCTGGTTTAAATTCCAGGCTGTATTTCCTAACGCCAAAATTACTGTCAGAAGGGGTGGCGTTTATGGAACCATAAGAAGGATCAATGCTGCTATTTGGCAGGCAGACGGAACTACTCAGGTTGACTGCAATACTTATGTAAATGAATTAGACGATGTGTCTATCCAGTCGGTGAGCCTCGTAGTCGGCAACTGGTATTATATTTCTGTAGACAACAACTTATTTAGCAGGAGGGGTACATTCAGCCTTTTGATGGAAGCAACTGTGGACTATGACTACTACGAAGGGGCTGTTACAATCCCTCACACCAATGGATGGACTTCTGCTAATGCTGCTTATACCACCATAGGAGCTACACCGGATAAACTTCCTGGAAGCTGCTGGAATACTTTACCTGATTATAACCGCTGGTTTAAATTCCAGGCTACCGGCACTATCGCCAAAGTTACCGTAAGAAGGGGCGGTGTTTATGGAACCATTGCCAGGATCAATGCTGCACTTTGGGAGGCGGACGGAACGACTGAGGTTGACTGCAATAGGTATATAAATAATTTGGACAATGTGTATTGTCCAGTCAGTCGAGCACTGGTGCCAGGCAACTGGTATTACTTATCTGTTGACAATAACTTATTTGGTATACAGGGGAACATTCAGTCTTTTCATGGAGACGGCTTTAACTTATGTACTGGGATGGAAGTGCTAACAATGATTGGAATAACCCTGCTAACTGGGACAGTGGATGCTGTACCCGACTGAATTTGCCAATGTTATAATTCCTGGAGGAGTTCCTAATTATCCAGTAATATCTGGTCAGTTAGTTGTTGGAGCTAATTACGGAAGTGACAACATGTAGAACTTTGACAATTAATAATGGAGCACAGTTAACTGTTGCAGGATGGGGGCAGATTACGATTATTCAATGATGTCGTAGTAAATGCCGGTGGCAGTTTAAATGTTGATAAGACTAGTTGTTGCAATTGGAGGTAAGATTATATATTCTGGGAGGAACAGTGATTGTCGGAGATTTTAAGTGATTTCAATGCAGGTGCAGGTGGTTATATGAATGGTGGATCATTTACTATTTAATAATTTAAATTTTCAACAATTCAAGTTGGTATGCTTCCGGCGGAACAATTTATGTTGATGTCCTTCATACAACGATGCCATATTTCGATATTAATGGAACACTTAAATATTAATAATCTGGAAATTACTGACGCAACTAAGGTTGTCTATACCGGAAACACAAATATTGCTGGCAATTTTACTATCAAACCAAACGGCAAATTCGATCTTTCAACAGGAACCATCAATGTAACTGGTAATACTTATTTTGAAGCCGATGCTACTGGAATGGGGCAATTCATCGACCATGGTACACTTAACGTTACCGGAACATCGACTGTTGAAGAATACCTCGTTTCCGAAAGGTGGCATTTGGTATCTCCACCCATCGATGATGCTCAAATTGGAGTTTATTTTGATATTTATCTGTTAGAATTCGATGAACCTACTAATACCTGGGATTACCTTGTATTGCCAATTACGATTCCGATGCCAGTAACACAAGGTTATTATGCCTGGGCTGACGATGACATGACAGGTACAACTACAGTTAGCTACACCGGAAATCTTAACCTTGGCAATGATTTTCCCATTGCTTCTTTGAGCTATACACCTGCAAGCTCTGCTGTCGGCTGGAACCTGATAGGTAATCCATATCCCGCACCATTGCAATGGAACAGCTCATGGACAAAATCAAATATGAGCGACTGGGCTTGTATCAAAAACAACGATCATGAGGAATGTTATAATGCCGCTACTTCAACCGGCTGGCCCAATGCAGGAGATATGGCTGATGGCATCATTCCATCCACGCAGGGATTCTGGGTAAGGGCTACAGCTGCCGGCGCCTCTGTCACCATTCCGCAAAGTGAGCGGATGTTCAGTGATCAGGATTTCTATAAAGATGATGCAGTTACTATAAACGAATCTCTCCGTTTAAGGGTAGATGGAAACAATGATTTCGATGTTTGCCTCATTCAGTTTATTCCTGGTTCAACTGCAGGATACGATGGATCCTATGACCTTGAAAAACGCTGGGGTGATGACCTTAGCACCGCAATTGTATGCAATTACAGGAGATAATGAATATTACTCAGTAAACGCTTTACCTGAAATTACCGAGAATATGATAATTCCACTCGGTTTTGAAGTTGGATTTGAAACCGAATATGTCATCACTCCCGCTGAATTTGAAAATTTCAAGGATGGTATGACTGTTATTCTTGAAGACATTCAAACAAATACATTCACAGAAATAACATCTAATTCATCTTATAGCTTTAACGCTTCCCCGCTGGATGAAAACCATCGTTTTAATCTGCATTTTAAAACTTCCTCCTTCGGCACTGATGAAAATCCTGAATTGAGCATTAATGTTTATTCTTCAGAAAAGATCGTTTATGTTCAAACACCGGAAAATACAGCTGCTGAAGTTGCAATCTTCGATATGATGGGAAGAGAAGTTGCCAGAGAAAAAACACATGGAGATATCATTTCAAAAATCAAACTGAATTCCGAAACAGGTTATTACCTGGTTAAGGTTCAAACGGATGATCAGTTCATTACACGGAAAGTGTTTATTAAATAACTTTTTCAGAGCTAATCATTGTTGAAAACGCAGTACTGATTGTCTAAAATATAATAAGCAAAGCGAAAGGAATCCGATAAAAGGATTCCTTTTGTTTTTAATGGCTTTAAAGCTTATAATTTTTAGTTCAGGTAAATTGTGGCAAGTCAAAAATGATGTCACGAAATTAGTTGAGATCGGGTTAGATTTTTTTTTGTAATAGAATTCGCGGCTTTGGCAGATTGAATTTAACTTTGTCAGATTCGTTTACGAAAAAGGAACTCTTTCATGGTTAGTTCGTAAGCATGTGATTGTGAATCCTGCATCTTTAAAAATTTTGTTCAGGAATTCGCGTTAATCAATTTTCATTTATTAATCAGTTTTTAAGATATTCTATGAATATTAATGGAATGAACGAAGAGGAGAGGATCCGGGAAGCGATCAAGGAAAAGACATGGAATGAGCAGATGACAACTGACTCATGGGCCGTTTTTAAAATCATGTCAGAACTGGTGGATGGATTTGAAACTTTATCAAAGATTGGACCGTGTGTATCTATTTTCGGATCAGCAAGGACTCCTCAAAATCACATGTATTATAAAACAGCCGAAGAGATAGCCTATTTGCTTACAAAAAAAGGCTTTGGCGTAATCACCGGTGGCGGACCTGGAATAATGGAAGCGGCCAATAAGGGTGCTCACTTTGCAAGGGGAAAATCTGTGGGATTAAACATCGATCTGCCTTTTGAACAAATCCCCAATCCTTTCATCGATCAGGATAAATTTATTAATTTCCACCATTTCTTTGTCCGAAAGGTAATGTTTATGAAGTATTCCCAGGGATACATTGTCCTTCCGGGCGGTTTCGGTACAATGGACGAAATGTTTGAAGCCATTACCCTTATCCAAACCCATAAGCTGGTGCGATTTCCTATTGTTTTGGTGTCGAAGGATTACTGGCAGGGTTTGATCGACTGGATCAACAAAGTGATGCTGACTGAAAAAAACATCCATTCTGAAGACATGAATATCTTCACCATTGTAGATACTCCCGAAGAAGCCGTTACCGTTATTGATGATTTTTATAAGAAGTATGCACTGAAGCCGAACTTCTAAGTCAATTATTTACATTGCGTGCGCCGGAGTTTGACTCCTCATCTGCATATTATCAACTTCTGATAGATTTCTCCTGTACCACTGGGAAAGAGTTCAACTTTGCACAAGTAGATACCCGAAGGAAGTGTATTAACCGATAATAACATTTCTTCCCCAGCAATAAATGTCTTCGATAATACTAACTCCGATAGCATATTAAATATGTTTATTTCAAATCGATAATAAAGACAGTTAGTTTGAATTTTAATCATCAGGTTCTCCTTAACTGGGTTAGGAAGCAGAGTAAGATTTATGGGAGATTGCATTCTTTCGGGTAAACCAATAACCGGAGGTGAATCAGTGCCTGAATAATAATTTAAACCACCGGAATAATTCCCTACTAACAAATCGAAAAAGCCATCGCTGTTCAAATCTTTGATTGCAGCGCCAGTGCGAATCCCGTTTTTGATTTCAAAAGGCTGGTTGCCGATGATCAGATAAAGAGAATCATTTTCTTCAAATTCACCTTCCAGATTACCATCAATGTTTTTATAGTAAAAAATCTTCCCCTGCTCCGAACCTACCAAAAGGTTGGTCTCATTCTGTTATTTTTAAAAAAGCATGGAGTACTGAATCCGGTGTAGGAAACCTGATAATCCGTAACATTCACCTTGCCGAGACTATCTGTTATAAAACTAAAAACAGGATTGGAGATTGAACCAGAATTTTGATAATAATTCAAATTGCCATTCTCCTCTCCTACTACCATGTCAAGAAGACCGTCGCTGTTCAAATCAAAAAGTTGTGGTGTGCTGAAAGCTCCGACATCAATATCCTGGAATGACTGAACCGGCGGATCAAAATCCATAGGTTGCCCCTGCCCTGCTATATTTTCAAAGAACCATAAATCACCTTCTTCATAACCGAGAATCATATCCTGGTCAAGATCACCATCAATATCTCCAAATGTCAAATAAATTCCCGTCAATTGGTAATCCTCGAGATTTAAAAAATTATGGGTAATCCTGTGTAAACTTTGGCTGAGTAGCTGGTTCCTGTGTTCCTGAAAAGTGAAACATTCGACCAGTAAACTGATTGTAAGAACATTGCCAGCACTGTAATAGGAATAAATATAATCGCCATAGTTTGAAATAAACAAATCCTTCAATCCGTCTCCATCATAATCGGCCAGAACCGGGTAAGCGCCCGAACCCACATCGATCATTTCATTTTGAAGAAAATTGTTGGTTTCAAACTTAAAATCAGGAGCAGTATTCTCACCTTTATTCAGGTAAAGCCATACGCTATGGAGGTTTTGTGATTTCTCCAGTCCCGGATCAAAAGGAGAAAGAATCAGGTCGTTGATTGCATCATTATCAACATCAAGGTAAGCTGCTGAAGGCATTGCAATAAGATTAACCGGTTTGTCGTAAGAAGGGAAAAGTGTATCTGTGGTTATCATTTTAGCCGAATCAGGATTACCGCCATTCATAAGCTGGATCAAATTCGGGTAATCCACATCGCCCAGCAGGAGGTCTTTGTCTGTATCATTATCCAGATCAATCAGCAGAAAAGTTGAACCGGTATGCCGGGTCATTTCTCCATTATCAAGATTGCTGCCAATACAAGTATCAAGGTAAATGCTGTTCGCCTTCAGCGCTTTCTGCAAAATAGCCCCAGCAATTCGAGGTCTTCATGTAATCAAGTGAATCAGGGATGCCATACTTTTCGACGGACAGGTTTTTATGCATGTCCACAAAAGATCCAAGCCCCCAAAAGGTAAGGATATCGAGATCGCCATCGTTATCAATGTCGGAAATGGCAGGATAATCCACATCAGTTACCAGAATATTCACATAACCTCCGCCCTGAAAAGACAGAAGATAAGGATAAACTTCAAGGGTAAATGCAAGTTCTGTCACTGAAGTATTCCGGTAAACAATGATACCCGGAAGGCCGACGGACTTGGTAAAAATATCGGATTTGCCATCCATATTGTAATCGGCAAGTATGGCCCAGTCGTTCAGATCAGGAAACTTGCTGATGAATTCCGGAGCATAATCATAATCAATTGTTCCGGGAGTTCCATTGTTGATAAAAGTCATGATACGGTCGCCATGGCGGTCAAAAACAAAAAGATCATTTATTCCATCCAGGTTCAGGTCAATCTCACCAAACTGGCATGAATTCATCCCACCTGCCCACGGAAACCTGAAGACCTGCTTGGATTCATTTTCAACTTTCAATTCAGAATCCTGAGTCTTAAAAAACAATTGAGCATTCAGGTTTTGAAAAGAAAGACATACCGAAAATCAACAACAAAATGGGACTATCTTTAAAAAAAGGTTTTACCACAAAGGTCACAATGGATATCACAAAGGACACAAATGTTTTTCCTTTGATGTTCATGGCGCCATCTTCGTGCTCTTTGTGGTTTATTTTTTCTCATTATAGCTCCTCTCCATAAACAGCAAAATATAACTTTTCCATAACTTCCGTTGCCTTTCCTTCAAGATAAAAGTCGGTTATGGTATGTGTAAATTTTGAAGGTTCTGTATTCACCTCAATGATAGCAGCACCGTTTTGTTTCGCTATAATAAGGCATTTGTGCTGCCGGCATCACCTCTCCGGTGGAACCGATCACGATGACTACATCTGCTTTTTCAGCCGCTTCCACCGAGTTCTGATAAGCATCTAAAGGAATGTTCTCTCCGAAGAAAATAAAATCAGGCTTGATAAGCCCGCTGCAGGCACCGCAAATAGGTGGCAAATGATCGAGGTCAATGGTGAGCTGGAGTATAATCCGCATGGCATTTGGTGCATATAAGCCTTTGTGAATTCCCATGAAATTCAAACACTGTCTTACTTCCCGCCTGCTGATGCAGGTTATCTATATTCTGTGTGATGATGCTTCGGAGCAATCCCTTTTCTTCCATCTTTGCCAATGCAATATGCGCCTTGTTGGGCTTTGCATCGCCAAAATAAGCGTAGAATATCTCCCTGATCACTTTCCATGATTGCAAGGGGTGTTCGAAAAAATACCCCAGTTCCAGCATCATCGGATCATACTTATTCCAGATGCCGTTTTCTCCGCGGAAAGGCGGGATACCGCTTTCTACCGAAATACCTGCACCTGTAAAGGCAATAGGCATAGCGTGATTTCCTTAATGCTTGGGCAGCTTTGCTTATTTGAATTTCATCGACCATAAAAAAACTTTGAAAGTTCAAAGGTAGGAAAAATTGAATTTTGAGGAGTCAAAGAGGAAAAAGACAAAAGCCAGGGCTGAGGCGAAGACTAAGGATTTCAGCATTTGAAAGATCCCGCGATAATCTGGGTCACAACAATACTAAGGTTTATTATACCAATAATTCTTCTGTCGGTTAATTCCTTAATTTATCATTTAACAAAAGCAATTACCAATATAGCTTCCGAACCGGATTGGTTGATGACACGATAGCTTCCTGCTGCCGCTGGAATCACGAAGGTTTCAGCATAGCTGAACCGCTGCCTTATACCGTTGGAGGTTTCGACAATAATGCTTGTTCCCTCTACCAGACTCAGCACATGGCAACGGTTGTTCGTTTCAATGGTGATCTCATTAGAAAATGATAACGGTGAACATCATACAGGTGGGTTTCGTGGGTAGGCAAATGAAACAGCTTCCAGTCTTCACCCTGATCAATCAGTACAGGTTTTGAGATCAGTTTATCTTTAACATATTCGCCTTTGCGATCAAAATAAAGGTTGTCCATTCCCCTTTGGATATTGAGCGGGCGGGGCTTTCCATCCAGGTCGGGACGGAGCCAGTCGTACATTTTAAAGGTAAAAATATAAGGTGTCGAGCTGATCTCGAGGACGAGGTTGTTCTTTCCCGAACCATGAATGGTTCCGTAAGGGATCAGGAAAAGATCATGCTTTGAAGCTGGATGTTTCTGAACAAACTTTTCAATTTCAACCGGCTTTGCATCCCGGAAGCTTTCTTCCAGTGTCTCGCGGAAAACAACAGGATCGATGTCCTCCTGAAAACCGAGATAAACATCCGGCATTCTCTTTTGTATCGAGGATGTAATAGGTTTCTTCCTGTGTGAAGTTTTCGCCAAAATGCTCCTTCATATAATCCGGACGGGGATGACACTGAATAGAAAGGTTTCCCCCATCGAAGGTATCGAGGAAATCGAAGCGTATCGGGAATTCATACTTAAATCGTTCGAAGCAATGACCAAGTACCTCCTTTGCATGAGAAAACATCAGGAAATCAAAGGAAACTTCAAGCAACAATCCTGAACTTTCAAATACGATCCCGTTTTCGGGAACAATCAATTCAAATGACCAGGCATAATTCGGGACATTTTTATTTAAACCCGAAATATTATCCCTGATCCATGTCCCGCCCCAGGCCCCGGGTTCAAACCATGGCCTGACCCGGAAAGGGGAATGCGCCATCAGCATTCAGGGCTTCCCGAAAATGATCTCCGGTCATCCACAAGCAAAGTTTCCATATGCTGGCCGTCAGCGATAATATCAATTTCAGGCAACAGATTTTCGCTTGTGCTCATTCAGTACAATCCAGTCGATGAAATAAAACCGCTTGTAAACCTGCTTCGGATCGGAAGTATCCGAAAGGCCAAGGTTACCTGTGGAACCGCTTCGCGAGCGATATTGAATTTCGTTCTTTGGGAATGTCAATGTATATCGTTAGCCCCTTCCATCCGCATAATGAAGCTCCGGGACCGATCATAATGTTGATATCTGAATTTTCATCCGGTTCAAGCGAACAGAGTTCATCTATCCTGAAAAAGTCCTGTAAATTCAAAGTTGTCCGTTTGCCGAAAACCGGATCATCACCGCCGGCAAAAGGTTCGCACATCTCGATGATCTGTAGATTCTGTCTTCAGGTAATCATAGGTGGAATACCATTTTACCCTGAGTCCTTTGTACCTGAAATAATTTTATCAAGTCTTTCCTGGTATTCATGGAAAAAAACTCCGTGGTAACCATCGATGATAACCAGGCGATGAGTTGAGATGATGTTGGCAAGTTGTTCTAAATCATCCGAAATCCTGTTATCCGGAATTGCGAAAGCAGGATAAATATCATAACCATCTTTAGTCCTATGATGGTTTGCGATATGGCATCAGGTGCTGGGATGTTTTCCTGTAAGGAACATCAGCTTTTCCTCCAATACCAGGATGATCTGATTTGTCCATTATTGACCGGCAGAAACCTTTGCTTCTGTGGGTTTGAACAGTGATAAAAGCAACAGATAAACAGCACAGATTACCAGAACGATCATCCCGGCTGTAACACCGGCCGTGTCTGTCAGATAGCCGATCAGTGGAGGAATTGCAGCTCCACCCGAAACCGCCATGATCATCAGCCCGGAAATCTCGTTAGCCCTGAGCGGATATTTTTCGACAGTTATGGAGAAGATAAGCGGGAAAATATTCGCAACCGTTAATCCGATAATAAACACAATAACCATTGCCGCCATTTCACCGGGAACAAGCAATAAGATCACGATTACGAAGCCAACGCATGCCAGTGATGTCCAATGGAAAAAGGATCGTGAAGCAAGCTTTGGTCAGCAGGATGGCACCAAGGAAAGTACCCAGCATTTTACCAAAGAAGTAAACACTCCTGCCGGACTCAGCAAAAGTTTGAGCCGATTCGAACTTATTGATAAAAAACTGTCCTGATACTGCATTGATCCCAACATCAATTCCAACCACCAGAAAGATTCCAAGCACCATCAGGCTGATGAACCTTGTGCCGAGCAGTTTGAATGAAGATCCGAAGGTCGCCCGCTTGCCCTCATTCCGTGTTTCTTCAATTCGGATTGAAGCCAGCCAGATAACAGTAAGGATGGAAACAATCCCGAACACAAGGAACATCAGTTTCCAGTTACCAAAAGTAAAGCCAGCCAGCCGGCAAAAGGAGCTGCAATCATGGATCCGACTGCTTTGATGAACTGCGAAAAGCTCAGGAAACTGGATGCTTTATCGGATGGAACCACATCCACCAGCAGCGGATTGGCCGAAACCTGGACGATGGTATTTCCGATGCCCAGCAATGCAAAACC
Source organism: uncultured Bacteroidales bacterium (assembly GCA_963705185.1). Lineage (GTDB taxonomy): Bacteria > Bacteroidota > Bacteroidia > Bacteroidales > JAADJA01 > JAADJA01. The sequence goes on along the minus strand of CAVPJF010000034.1, from coordinate 209,923 downwards.
AGTAAGGATTGCTGCAAAAGGATTAAAAAAGAAAGGAATGAACAAACCCGAGTGCTGTGATGGCTATCCCGATGTTCAGCATGTTGCGCTTGCCGATGCGGTCCTGCAGGATACCAACCGGTACCGACAGGATAAAAAACCAGATGAATACTGCCGATGGGATCAGTTGAGCTATCGTATTGCTGAGGTTGTGATCGAGCTTTACACGGTCGACACCGATACCCACCAGGTCGCAGAAACTCATGGCAAAGAATGACATGAGCACCGGGAATAAATAATTGTAATTAATCTTTTTCGTCATAGTTTATAAATGATTTGCAAGTATACCTATTGAATATATTCTGATAATAATTTTCACGCAAAGGATCGCTAAATTACAAATTATCCACAAAGATACGTTGTAAGATTTTTGATAATTTATATATTTGCGATTTTAGCGATTCTCTTGCAGCGTTTATCGTGCGCAATCTGTTAGATATTTCATGTTTAAAACCATAATTACATTTTCGAAAGTAACGGTTCAACCCTAGCATAGAACTCATCATCCACCAGCCTTGCGCTACCGATGATGGCAGCATTTTCCTTCAGCACTGAAAGGGAAACACCAACCGTTACCCCATTTCTTTTCAGCGATTCGAGGAAATGACTTCCGAACTTATCGAACGCTCCTGTGATGTTTCCGCCAATCACAATGTGTCCGGCATCGAACTTCCTGATCCAGGGAGCCAGGAATTCGCCCATGTTGTTGCCATAAGTGATCAGTAACTGCCGTGCAACCTCATCTTTATCAAATAACTCAGCAATTTCTTTTACGCCATTGATCGGGTCGTCCTGTCATCTTCAGGTACGAGCGTTCGAACCAGCGGGTCGAAAAGTAATCATCGGCAATCCCTTCACCGAAAGGCAAATGCCATACGCAACCCATTTCAGGAACGGTTTCTCCTTCGATGTACCGGGATACCATCCTGCAATGAATGCCGAGCCAAAACCCGTTCCCAGCGTAAGCGCGATGATTCGGGGAATCCCCTTCCCTACCCCGATCCATGCTTCGGCAATGGCAAAAGCAGTGGCATCGTTGATAAAACGGACCGGCAACCTTCAGGCAATTCCAAACGGGAACGGATTTCATTGCCGACATGAACTCCATACAGGTTCAGGTATTTCTCCACCTTTTCGAACAGGGCAATTCCTTTAGGATAGTCGAACGGGCCCGGCATGGCAAAGCCTATCCCGGCTAAGTTTTCTCGGCCTGCAGCAGCTATGGTTTTATTAATTGCCTCAGCCCATATGGTTAGGATAGCATCGGCCGAAGCCTTGTTGTCGACATCTGCCCCGAAACAGGAACCGGGTATAAGGCTGTTACTGGTGCAGGTCGACAGCCCCGCAACTGATATGGGAACCACCGATATCAATGCCGATGGCAATATTCTTGTTGTGATTCATTATTACTTTAAAGGATTTTATTGCCTTGCTTTAACCATACACCACTAACTTGCAGCAAAGATATTATTTTTTGGAAGCAGCAAAAGACCGACCTAAAAAACAGAAAAGGGATGCTGAAATCATTGAATGATCGTCTTATGAATTGTTTTATTTACATTTGTCAGGAAGCAATGCAGAGAAATGGCAAAGAAGCTTAGATTAAAATACCATCATCTTGGTATGCCGACAAACCAACCCGGGAAGGCGAGGTTTACCTCGAAAAGTACAAGGCTTATCACTATGGCTATGAAAAGAGCGAATACGGCATTGAATGGATGAGGTATGAAAAAGATTGCAACCTGCCGGAAATTGTAAAGACATATGCCACACATTGCCTTTGAGGTGGATGATGTGTATGAGGCTATTAAAGGTAAAAAAGTGATCATTGAGCCCAACAGCCCTTCAGAAGGAGTTACCGTTGCTTTTATCGAGGAAGATGGAGCACCGATAGAGTTTATACAGATTCAGAAATGAAAAACACAGAAGATAATTACAAATGGGGATTGTTCTATTATAATCCTGATGATCAAAGGGTGATTGTGCCCAAAAGAAATCCCTGGATGGGCTGGACATTGAATTTTGCCCGGTTCTATAGCTGGTTTATCATTTTCGTGATCATTGCTGTTGCTGTCCTGGTTGGTTACCTGAATTAATTTTACTACAAATAAAATAAATCGTCATTGCGATCACGCCCTTTTGGCGTGAGAAGCAATCCGTAAAGGAAAACATCAAGAGATTGCTTCGTCGTTCCTCCTCGCAATGACGGCAAACGTTTTAGACGTATCCCATAAAAGCTTTTTACCGATTATTTCAATAACTGTTAAACATTCACCCCTCTTTGTCGTTATAGTGCTAACTTATTTACTTTTGTGTTTGTGATCAACTGGATTGAAGCATATTTTTCGGAGTTCTACCGCCTCCTGCTGGAGATGGCGCCCTGGCTGCTGCTGGGGTTTACCTTTGCAGGACTGCTGCATGTTTTTATGCCGGGTGGGAGCATCCGTAAATATATGGGCGGTCGCAACCTGAAATCGGTTGTTTATGCTGCCCTGCTTGGCGTTCCATTACCGCTTTGTTCCTGCGGAGTGATCCCGACCGGGATTTCATTTCATAAAGAAGGGGCTTCGAAAGGTGCGACGGTTTCCTTCCTGATCTCCACCCCGCAGACCGGTGTTGATTCCATCCTTGCTACCTACTCCATGCTGGGATTGCCTTTTGCCTTACTGAGACCTTTTGTAGCGTTCTTCAGCGGAATATTTGGAGGAGTCATCACCAACCTTGCATCAAAAAATGAAGAAGAATTAAAGCAGTTGAACCGATTAATATGAAAAGTGAAGAAATTGAAAAGGGAGGCAAATTGCGGAAGATGGTTAAATATGCCTTTCTCGATTTCCTGATGGACATTGCCGACTGGCTCATCATCGGGTTTGCAATTGCCGCACTGATTTCGGTGTTGCTGCCGGATGATTTCTTTACAATGTATCTCAGCAACCAGTTCTTAAGCATGCTCATCGTTTTGTTGGCGTCTATCCCGCTGTATGTTTGTGCCACTGGTTCAATCCCTATTGCAGCGGTGCTGATGATGAAAGGCCTTTCACCCGGCGCAGCCCTTGTGTTCCTGATGGCTGGTCCGGCTACCAATGTCGCAACCATGACAGTGATTGGAAAAGCTATGGGAAAGAAAACACTAATCATTTATCTTGTTTCCATTAGTACGAGCGCCCTGTTCTTTGGTTGGATCACCAACCAGTTTCTTCCCGCTGAATGGTTCACGATGATGTCGCACGATCATGGTGCTCATGAACATGAACTTTTACCTCATTGGTTTAGTCTTGCGGCTGCAATTCTGCTGGTAGCATTGCTTTTCAATGGATACATCAGAAAATATTTTCCTTCTAAACAAAAAACAATAATACCGGATATGACCTCACATACAAAAAACCTGAAAATCGGTGTAGGCGGAATGACCTGCAATCATTGCAAAGCCAGTGTCGAGCGTAATCTCAGATCCATTGCAGGAATCGAATCGGTGAATGCAAACCCTGATACCGGCGATGTAATGATCCAGGGCACAGAACTCGATCTCGAGAAAATTAAGTTCGTTGTCGAGGATATTGGCTACGACTTTAAAGGAGTAAGAGAAGGATGATTAGATTTAGGATTTGGGAATTACGATTTAGGATTTTCTCAGCGAACCTCTGTGGAATCTCTGCGAATCTCTGCGTAACAGCTTAAAAGAACTATCACGCAAAGTTGCGCCAAGAAGAGCAAAGAAACGCAAAGTAGAACTCTGGATTTACGATTTAGAATTTAAGAATTTATTCTAATCTGGGCTATTTGAGTTTAAGATTCTGGTCTGTTATCACCCTCACACTGTCAACGAAATAGGCGGTTTCTCCATCCCACGCCAAAACACCATGCTTCTGCCTGTAATGCACAACAATGAAATAACCTTCAAGCTGTTCCATCCTGTCAGCAATGGATTTTTCCTTCACCGAGAAATAAAATTTCTCCGATGCCAGCGCTACATTGCGATTGCTTTCAACACTGCTAAGGATCATTTCACCTTCATAGGTTTTAAATATATTTCCACGATATGAAAACTTCTGCAGCAAACCGGCACGGTATCCTTCGCTGTAAGTGAAGAAATATTTCCAATAAATATAAGGTCCAACAAGAATCAATATGATGACCAGAGTCCAAAGTAAAAACTTTTTCATTTCACTGATTTTATCAGATTAGGAAAAAAGCAAAAGTAGCAAGGAATTCCTTTTGATGATACTGCGGCTGAAAATTTGTTTACATGCATAACACTATCCTTGGTAAGTTGTTCTTACCTTTGCAAAAATGTATTAATCATAAAATTGGTTCCCCTGGATGGAAAGTGAAGTAAAAAGTCCCTGCATCAAGGTTTGCAAGTACGATTCGGAAAAAAATTGCATGGGTTGTCACCGCTCAATGGATGAAATAACGAACTGGATATTTTACAATGATGACGAAAAACGGCAGGTATTGAAGAATACAGAGGAACGGAAGAAAACTCCGGTCAGGGGTAAAAATGATTACGATTATTATGTCTAACAATGGAATATAGTTTCAATTCTATTCTTTTTGCGTTTGGATTAACTCTCTTTGCAGGTTTATCAACAGGAATTGGGAGTGCAATTGCATTCTTTGCAAAGCAAACCAACACAAAATTCCTGTCTTTGTCATTGGGATTTTCAGCCGGTGTGATGATTTATGTTTCGTTTGTTGAGATCCTGGTCAAAGCACGAACCAGCCTATCGCTTGAACTGGGCGACCGCTGGGGATATTTTGCTACCGTGGGTGCATTTTTTGGCGGGATACTGATCATTGCAATTATTGACAAGCTGATCCCATCGGTCGACAATCCGCATGAAATCAGGCGGGTGGAAGAAATGACACCCGGGATGTCAGTCAAGAACCAAAAGCTTATGCGAATGGGGTTGTTTACGGCGCTGGCCATTGGAATCCATAATTTTCCGGAAGGGCTGGCAACATTTACTGCCGCCCTTACTGAACCTGGTCTTGGTATAGCCATTGCCGTTGCGATTGCCATCCATAACATTCCCGAAGGCATTGCAGTGTCAGTACCGGTGTATTATGCAACAGGTAACAAAAAAAAGGCTTTTACGCTTTCCTTTTTATCGGGCATTGCTGAACCTGTTGGGGCGCTGATTGGCTACCTGATACTGATGCCGTTTATGAGCCCGGTTGTTTTTGGATTGTTGTTCGCATCTGTTGCGGGGATCATGGTTTTTATCTCCCTCGATGAATTGCTGCCATCCGCGCGTGAATACGGGGAGCATCATCTTTCAATTTATGGATTGGTAGCAGGGATGGTGGTAATGGCCATTAGCTTATTATTGTTTATTTAATTAGCCATAATGAAAAAATTTATCCTGTCCCTTTTCATTTTTATTCAAACGGCAGATAGCTTAATGGCACAAAATGACTCCATTCCATATCTGAATTCTGACAGACCAACGCAATCTGAATCGCCCTATTTAATGCGAAAAGGATTTTTCCAGATAGAGACAGGTGCGATTTATGTGCACAGGGATGACCCTGAGAAGCGCCTGGATAGGATGCAGCTGGGGACAACACTTCTCAGGTATGGTGTTTTCAACAATTTCGAGGTCAGAATTTCTGACAGCTATGAATGGGTGCATGTTTTCACAAAGGAAAATTCAGCGGATTCAACTGAAAGTGGTATAGGTCCGGTTAATGCAGGGTTTAAAGTACTGGTAGCAAAGGAAAAAGGAATAAGACCTGAAATGTCAATTCTGGGAAGTATTACATTTCGTCATATTGGCGATGAGGCATTCAATCCAACCTATAGCTTCCCGACTGGAAAACTTCTATGCACTCATACACTCACCAAAAAGTTATCTCTTGGTTATAACATCGGTTTCTCATATAGTGGTGAAACTGCTGATGGATTTTTCCTTTATTCAGGGTATCTGGGTTATTATATCACTCCAAAATTATGGACATTTGTTGAGGTATATGGAAATTTTGATCATGGTGATACACCAAATACCAGAGGTGATGCAGGATTTACATATAGAATAAGGCAAAATCTCCAGGTTGACATTTCAGGTGGAATGGCTTTCGATAAAGATGTCCACAGGTATTTTGGTAGTGCCGGATTATCATGGAGAATACCAAGATAATTTTTGTGCTTCGAATTGACTAATTTTGCCCAAAACTTCAAAATCTTAATTTTAAAATGAAAAAGATCGGGCTTTTTTATGGAACAAGCGGCGGGAACACAAGAAAAGTGGCAGAATTGATCCGGAATGAATTCGGTGGTAAAACTGTTGAAACCTTTAACATTAAAGATATAAAACCAGAAGACATTTTGAAATATGATAACCTTATTTTCGGCACATCGGCATGGGGTATTGGAGATATGCAGGATGACTGGGAAGTATTTATTGAACAATTGGCTGAACTTGATTTTAAAAATAAAAAAATTGCTTTGTTTGGCCTGGGTGACCAGAAAGAATACCCTGGAAGCTTTGCAGATGGCCTTGGGACATTGTATTGCAGGATGCCTAATAAGGAAAATATATTGGGTTTTTGGCCAACCACCGGTTACAAATATTATTTTTCATCAGCAGAAAAAGATGGGAAATTTGTTGGATTGGTAATTGATTCGAACACCCAGCCCGGTCTAACAACGGGAAGGATTAAGAAGTGGGTTTCGCAGCTTAAAAAAGAGTTTAAATAAAAAAGTCCCGTTGCCGGGACTTTTCTGAAAATTATTACTGCACCGGATGAATTGCTTCAACCGGGCATACATCGGCACATGAACCACAATCTGTACAAATATCCGGATCAATTTTATAAATATCACCTTCGGAAATTGCTTCAACCGGACATTCATCTATGCAGGTTCCACATGCAGTGCAATCATCTGAAATTACGTAAGCCATGACATTAAATTTTTTGTGTTTATAAACATTGCAAATGTAGAAATAAAAATATCCCTGACAATTTTTCTTGGATTTTTTTATTCACCTGCTATATTCTACTCTCAGAAAGTGTTAATTATATAGGAATCTGATATTGTAAAAATCTTCCAAATATTTTTTCAGGTGAATTTTAAAGTTCTAATTTTGCCCGCACGAATTGGTATTAATAATTAATATTTTACATTATGATCGATACAATGACATCGAAAGATCTGATTGAGCTTGAAGAAAAATACGGAGCTCACAACTACCATCCGCTTCCGGTGGTTCTGGCAAAAGGACAGGGTCCTTTTATGTGGGATGTAGAAGGTAAAAAGTATTATGATTTTCTTTCAGCATATTCCGCAGTTAACCAGGGGCATTGCCATCCCAAAATAGTGCAGGCGCTTTATGAACAGGCTCAAACCCTGACCCTCACATCCCGTGCTTTTTATAACGATGCGCTCGGACCTTATGAAGAATATATTACCAAATATTTCGGCTACGATAAACTTCTGCCGATGAATACCGGTGCCGAAGCTGACGAAACAGCGCTGAAGATTTGCCGCAAATGGGCCTATGATAAAAAAGGAATTCCTGAAAACCAGGCGAAGATTATCGTTTGCGAGGGAAATTTCCACGGCCGAACCATTACCATTGTTTCCATGTCGACCGACCCGGATGCTAAGGATGGTTTTGGACCTTATACACCCGGTTTTATTACGATTCCCTATAACGATCTGAAAGCCCTGGAAAAAGCATTGGAAGATAAAAATGTCGCCGGATTCCTGGTCGAACCGATTCAAGGAGAAGCCGGAGTTTTTGTTCCGGATGAAGGTTACCTTGCCAAAGCATTTAAAATGTGTAAAGAAAAGAATGTTCTTTTCATCGCAGATGAAGTTCAGACCGGTATTGCAAGAACAGGAAAATTGCTGGCCTGCGATCATGAAAATGTTCGTCCGGATGTATTGATCCTTGGTAAAGCCTTATCCGGAGGAGTTTATCCTGTTTCTGCGGTTCTTTGTGATGATGAAATTATGCTTTGTATAAAGCCCGGCCAGCATGGTTCTACTTTTGGAGGAAATCCGGTAGCAGCTAAAGTTGCAGTAGCGGCATTGGAGGTTGTAAAAGAAGAAAAACTTGCCGAAAGAGCCGAATACCTCGGGAAAATTTTCCGTGACGAAATGAGAAAAATTGATTCCCCGATGATCGAGCTGGTTAGAGGAAAAGGATTGCTCAATGCAGTTGTAATCCGTCCGACCAATGGCAAAGAAGCCTGGGATGTTTGCCTTGAAATGGCGAAAAATGGCGTGCTTGCCAAACCTACCCACGGGCACATCATCCGTTTTGCACCACCATTGGTTATCAGCGAAGAAGAACTGAGGGATGCCATCAGCCGGATCAAAAAATCGATCCTCGCATTCAGTTAATCGAAAAATACTGTATCATAACAAGCCCGGTGAGTTTCGCCGGGCTTTTTTTTATGCCAGTAAAGGTAGGTCATCCTGAGCTTGTCGAAGGATACACCCAACAGCAATTTTTTCCAACCATCAATTCCATTTAATTCTATATTTGCCGGTGAGAAGGCCTGTATAGAGAGAAATCGGTTAAGAGATGAGCCTGCAAAATTCAGTAAAGTGATAAAACAGTAACACTAAAAAACTTCCTATCATGAAAATAATCTTCATTATTACCTCATTTATAATTTTTGCAGGGTGTTCTTCGTCCCCAAGCAGACAGCCCACCCAAAATATTGTGTCATCCGGGAACACCTTCATTTATCCCAAAGATGCTTATAAATTTTATTTCAATGGCAGACACATTATTGTTCAAGCAATCATTAACGACTCTGTAGAAACAACTCTGTTATTCGATACTGGGGCACAAAGTGCATTATTTGATAGCACATTTATCAGTTTAAATAAAGATAAACTTGGAGTAAGTATTGAAAAAGTTAAAAGTCAAACTATAACACCAGCAGGAGTTATTAACATAACCAGTCAATTAAGTGGTGAGCTAAAATTCAGTGCTTTGGGAATTAATGTTAGTGGTAATATGCATATAGCTATTGCAGATTTATCAGAAACCGGTTTAAATGCTGATGCAATCTTCTCTGCCTATTGGTTTTTTGAAAATAACATCGTTCTAATGGACTTAGAACACCAATATTTCAGGATGCTCTCACAAGACACACTTGACAGTATCAAAGACCAATATTCATCGTTCCCGCTTAAGGGGAATCCGGTAACTTATTTTACTGTTCTAACTGATGTTGAAATATCCACAACTAAAAACGATATTAAGCTTAGTGGAGAATTGGTGTTGGATATTGGAGCACCTGGGTTTTTATACTTACAGACCGGTGAACGAGCTTTAAGAGACACAGGTTCAGTTATCCCGGTTAATCTTCCACAAGATTTGAAAATAATTAAAACCAAATCCTTATCATGGGATCCCAAAAAGACCATTATTCGCAATATTATCAGCACAAACCATATTTCTATGCTTGATTCGCTTACCTTCAAAAATGAGGAGGTAAATATACTGGACTTTAGAATTGCTCCTCAACATATCGGATTTCTGGGTAACGAATTCTTCCGCAAATTTCAGGTGATTTTCGATTACCGGAATTCCTTATTTTATCTAAAACCAAACAAAGAATATTTAAAACTACATTATCCATTTAATCTGGGCATGAAACTTTACAGGACACTTGATACAAAATCATTTTACGTTAACTCATTGTATGAATCTTACCAAGCAGCTGAAGCTGGCATCCAGCTGGGTGACACAATATTAAAGATTAATGACAGGCCTTCATCAGAGATTACAAATGACGAATTGCGGTCGTTTGAGCATTTAAAATCTGGTACAATATTGAAATTTGAAGTAAAGAGAAGGAATGAAATCCTTAATTATGAAATTTCGATCGACAGTATTGATATTGAATTCTCAACTCAACTCTAATTAACCATCAATTCCATTTAATTCTATATTTACGGTGAAGAAGGCCATATGAAGATGAATAAAAAAGAAAAGACATTTGACGCAGTTAAAATGATGCGAGAAATCAGGGACAAGATTAGCCAGGAAACTCAAAATATGACCTTTGAACAATTGAAGACATACATGAAGGCTAAATTGACTGAAAATAACGCAAAACTTGTCGGACAGAAATAGAAGTCCGAACCGATAACAGCATGCAAGAGTAATAGCGCTGCCGCAAGTAGAACACAGGGCTACGAGTGCCTGCACGCGGAACGTACATCATATCAGATTTTATATGGCGAACCAGATTGCATTTTGTATTAATTGGCTTTTTTACGAAGTATCTATTCCATTTAATTCTATATTTGCAGGTGAAAAACTATCAGTCATATCTTATTCCTGAAGAAAATGAAAAAGTACTTTTTTATCCTTATCATCTTTTGCTGTAATCTTTCCTACGCAAATGATTCTTATTTAGGATCAGTTGGCGGCAATGTATTTCCTGTATTTGGCAGGGATAGTATCAGTATGGTAAAAGAAAACATCATTGTTACTATGGGAAGAGATTCTTGCTTTGTTCAGTGCAGTTTTTGTTTCGTCAACAATACAAATAAAAGGATTTCACTCCTGATGGGTTTCCCTGATTATTTTTCATACCCAGAGACTCATTCAAAGCCATTAAATTCATTTACATGCAAAATTGATGGATCGCATCAGCAGGTTGATAAACTCAATTCCAGGCTTACTGCTGAAAGTGATGAAGAAATGGAATGGTACGAAAAATGGTATTGCTGGCATGTTTATTTTCAACCACAGGATACTTTGTTTATCGAAAACACTTATTGGGGATACTATGGAGGGTCTACGCTAGGGAACTATTCATTTGATTATTTAATCGGTACTGCACGAACATGGAATGGTACTATCGGACAGGGGAGAATTGTTTTTAATTATTCCGATATCATTTCTGATCTTTTTGTCGATACTTCCTTTGCTCAATCGGACAAATATTTGCCCTCCGGGTTATCAAGAATTATTTACACTGATAGTGTAGTATATAGTTTCAGGGATTATTTTCCTGAATGGGATGAGAGAATAAGTGTTTCGTTTTTTCCTTTTTGGGTATTCCCTGGCCTTGATTACTTTCCCGGAAAGTCATTATACAGAATAAATCGCTCAAATGAGCAATACCAGCAAATGATAAATGAAATATACGCCAGAAAAGGTTATGCCTTCAATGAAAAAAACTTGCAGGAATATTTTCAAAGGCAATTATGGTACAGAAAAGATCCTGATTTTACGATTGCCAAATTCACCGAATTTGAAAAACTCTTTATCGATCTATTAAAGGAACTAAAAAATAAATGAGGCAAGCATTCCTTTGCACCATTCCATTTTTTAATCTTCTTTTCCTTTGCGTGAAAAAAATACTTTTTACTTTGTCCTTCGATTATTTGGCATTTTGACTTTCCACTTCCTCTTTGCGTGAAATCCAAATCTGTCTGGTACTGAAATTAGCTATGATAAACACGTATGAGATCATCCATTTCCGCCTGCTTCTCTTCCATACTCTCTACCAGCCTGAACTGAACCCGTGCACGGGTGAGATTATGACCCGGGTAATGCGTTTTATAATAAACATCTCCTTCAATATAATCAGTCAGAAAACGCAAGCCAATGATATAGGTCATTATCCTTGCTGATAAAGCAAGAGTTTCGATCTCTGCCTGAGTGAGAATGCTTTTCGTTTCGGATATAAATCCCCTGGCAAAAGCTTCAAACAAGCTAATGTTCATTGAAACTTTTGACAAATCCTTTTCATCTTCTTCGGCAGTATTGGTGAAAGTCCTGATAGCATCGCCAAAGTCATAATGAACGTAGCCCGGCATTACAGTATCAAGATCAATCACGCAAATAGCCTTTACCTCCTGATCGAAAAGCACATTGTTTATTTTGGTATCGTTATGGGTTACCCTGACTGGAATTTTACCTTCTTTTCCAAGGTTTAAAACCAGCTTCATTTCTTCAGCCCTTTGATTGACAAACTCAATTTCCTTATTAACCTCTCCTACCCTGCCTGCCGGGTTTGATTTCACTGCTTTCAGGAAATTTTCCAAACGGAAGTTCATGTCATGAAACCTGGGAATGGTATCGAATAAGGTATTCACCTGGAAATCGTTAAGCATATTTATAAACCAACCGTAAGCCTTTCCACCTTCAAAAGCCAGCTCCGGATTATCCACCCTGTTATAACTTTTACTGCTTTCAATAAAATCAAAGACCCTCCAGTAATTTTCATCATCATCTTTATAAATGAATTCACCGTTAAGGGTTCTGATGGCAACAAGAATTTGCATGTGCGACCCTTTTTCAGCCAATTTTTCGGCTAAATGATCACTTACCTTGCTGATGTTGCTGGTGAGTCCCCTGACGTCTTTGAATACTTCATGATTGATCCGCTGAAGCAGGTAATTTTTATCGTTGGTCAGAACCTTATACGAATCGTTGATGTGACCCGAGCCATAAGGATAAGCATTCTTGACGTTGCCGTCAATCCTGAATTTTCTTAATATCGAATAGAAATCAGGTTCTCTCATAGTTTATTTCCACAATTTTTCGGGATAAATTCCCCTGGTGATCAGATTCCTGATGCTGTTCACAGCCATTTCTTTGTCTTCCTTATACGTTACGCCAAACCAATGATCCTGCGATTCCAACACTTTCAGCCGGATTTTATTTTGGTTGATCAGTTCATTGACTACAAAGGGAATATAAAATTCTCCTTTAGGATTCCCGGCATTCTCTCTTATGAACTTTGCAAAGTACTGTTCAAGGAAACTGAAGTAGGAAGGTGTAAATCCCCATATATTCATCGAAACAACTTCGTTGCCGGTAAGTTCAAGCCGGGTATTGTCATCTATTTGTGAGAAAATCTTTCCACTGCCTTTTTCGATGTGGGTTCTTTCCACCACTGTTTTCAGGTAGCCTTCACCATCTGTTTCACAAACTCCTCTTGAAACGAATCCATGTTCCGACAGCGTGTTTTTCAATCCATAACCCACCATGCAATAATGGGGCTTGTCAAATTTCAACGAATCATTTAAGTAAGCAGGAATCAAACTGTAAGCAGCAGGTCCGTAATAGTCATCGGCGTTGATCACGACAAATGGTTCATGAACAGCATCTTTGGCAACTAAAATGGCGTGGCCTGTTCCCCATGGTTTCTTCCGGTCAGGATGGATGGGAAGTTCTTTTGGGACAAAGCTCTCTAATTCCTGGTAAACATAAGCTGTTTCTATTCTTCCTTTAAGCTTTGAATCGAATGTTTCTTTAAACGCTTCTGCAAAGCTTTCCCTGATTACAAAAACTACCTTTCCATAACCCGCACGGATGGCGTCGAAGATGCTGTAATCGATGATTGCTTCACCGTTTGGACCAATCGGGTCGACCTGTTTTAATCCGCCATATCGGCTTCCTATTCCTGCAGCCAGGATCAATAATGTTGGTTTCATAATAAGTTTTTGTGACTTTACTCAGTTGTCTAATAGACAATAAAAAAAGTTTCATGCATTCTTTTACCATCATAGGCACATTAGAAACATAGGATAACACATAGCAGAAAAGTTATCAATCAAAAGTGCCATTATTAAATATTTAATCTATGTGAACTCTATGCACCTATGATTCTATGTGGTAAAAATACAGTATAAACAAATGTCAGGTATTTACTTTAATATTGAAATCTCAAAATTACCGGAAAAATTATTTCTTATACCAATACCTTACTTTATGCCCTGCTACAGCAAAGTACAAAATGAACAAATAACACGGAATTCCAATCCAGTAAGCCTGCTGCGAACCGGTGATATCCGCCAGGTAACCCCATAGCAATGGCAGCAATGCTCCACCGGCAATTCCCATGATCAGCAAAGCTGAACCTGTCTTAATAAACCTTCCGAGATCGTGGATGGCAAGCGGCCATACTGCCGGCCAAACCAATGCATTGGCAAAACCAAGCAAAGCGATGAACAGAACACTGTATGGCAATATCATCGTTATCCCTTTCAGGGTTTGGAGATCGATAAAGCCAAAACTCGTTGACGATACACCAGGAACTAAAATAGCAAGGACGGTAAATAACAATCCGAAAATACTGCTCCAGATCAGGGCAGTTTTTTGTGAAATATATTTTGGAATAAGGATAATCCCAAGAATATATCCAACCACCATGGCAATGAGCGTAAGCGAGGTATAATACTTTGCCGACTCCAGCGGCACTCCCAATGAATTCCCGTAACGGATGATGGTATCGCCTGCAATAACTTCAATCCCGACATAAAAGAAAATCGTCAGTGCACCTAAAATCAAATGAGGAAACTGGAAGATAGAAGTCCTGCTCCGTGCATATTCGTTGTCAGCATCCGCATCCTGCTCGCCTTCCACTTCCGGAAGCGGGGCAAAACGCACCAGCAATCCCAATAAAAACAAAACGATTGTCATTACAAGGTATGGCCCGATAACCCTCCGTGCAAGTCCGTTCAGTGCAGCTATGTGTGCTGTTTCATCAAGTCCTTCAAGGTTTTTAAGAAAGGTATCCCCATCGTGAAGGATAAAATAAGCCAGTACCAATGGAGCGATAGCGCCGGCCAGCTTGTTGCAAATCCCCATGATGCTGATCCGTTTGGCTGCACTTTCACGGGGGCCGATTATGGTGATATAAGGATTTGAGGCTGTCTGAAGTATGGCTAATCCGGTTCCCATTACAAACAATCCAAGCAGGAATATTCCATAAGTTCTGGCATAAGCAGCCGGGATAAAAAGCAATGTTCCGATGGCCATTACCCACAAACCCACCATCATTCCATTTTTAAATCCTGTTTTCTTCAGCACCCATGACGAAGGCAGCGCCATGACCGTATAGGAAATATAAAAGGCAAATGCAACAAACAGCGCCTGGAAGTTGGTCAGCTCGCAGGCAATCTTGAGGTAAGGAATAAGTATCCCGTTGAGCCAGGTGACAAATCCGAAAATAAAAAACAATACCCCGATGATCGTAATGGGGATGATGTAGCTCTGCCTGCGTTCACCGATTGTTTGTGCCATAAATGAAAAATTAAGGGGCAAAGATAAAATAATATCAAATGAACAACTTATTGTTTAAGAAATGACAAATGTCCTATCATGATTTCGGTTGACTGTTTATGACTACTGGGGGTTGGTATCTGGTCGCTGGGTTCTGGATACTGGTTTTCAGCTCCGTAGGAGCGAAATTATTTTAATGCCTGCCAGGAGTTCACGCGAAGTGCACAAAGTTAGAGAAACGCAGAGAGCGCCAGGGTTTTACATTTATGACGGCGTCGGATAGATGTAGTTCAACGTTTTGCCAATATAGCCCGTAGCCGGTTCTTTGCTTTGTAGTTCATCATTATTGTAAATGCTCAAATTTACAATTCTTTTTCTTTATGACCATTAAGCCGGCTATGGGCTATCATGGGCTGTTATAAACTGTTATTTAGTTTTCAATCATCAACTTTTCATGAAGGGTTTTATTTTTGCTTTTTACTAATACAATATAGAGTCCTGCTGAAAAAGATTTTAAATTTAATGTAATTTGGTTTCCATTCAATTTACAGCAATACTTGTTTTGACTGGTGATGTTTATTAGTTCTATTTCATTATATATTTCCGAATTATCCAATATTTTTATGTTTACAAATTCTTTAGATGGTTGAGGATAAATTTTAATAAGATTTGAGTTTTGGGATTTCTTTTCATTCAAGTTGTCTATTATGCTTATAAAACATTCGGAATAATCTGGGTTTTGATAAATGATAGTAGAATCTTCTTCTAAACATAAAAATTCCCAACCCATGTCTGATGTAAAAACATTTTCAAAAGGTCTGAATGGACCAGTTGAACTACCAATGCCTTCAATCCAGAATTCATCAAACCAATCTTCAAAAATTATCCTTTTCCGAAATTCGCCATCAATTAAAATGGAGTCAATATCCTCAACAGGGGCATATAAAGGATTACCACCAATTTCACCACCTGTATAAAATAAGTCACCTATTTCTAAAGTAAAATCATAAAGAAGGAATTCTTCCTGATTAAAAGAATCATATCTATAAACTTTTTCATCGGAATCTTCTCTGATTAGCATCAAAAAATTCCAGTTTTGCAGCAAAGAATCATTGAAACAGGAATAAACCATGTAATAAGTACTGTTATTAATGACCGTATCTCCTTCAATTTTATAATTTGAAGTGAAGGTACTTGTCCATACATATTCTAATTCCGACCAAATTTTATTTTGTCCAATAAATGTGTGATAGTTTTGTGATTTTAAGCTAATGACTGAACTTAAAATATAAACTGAAACGATTATTGATATTTGCTTTTTCATTTTATAATAGTTTATAACTTGTTTATATGTGTATAAAATGTCCTTTAATACATCTAATTTGGGTGCATAAACACACCTTTTGTTCACTTTTATTTTTTCATTTATGTATTATTCTATCGGTTCATCCCCACAAATATATAAACTTCTTTTAGATACCAAAGCAGGAAAGATGAATTAATTATTACAACAGGCAGGGGGCGGGGAGCATGGAGCATGGGGAAAAAGGCAGTTGGTAATAGGCAGTCGGCAGGAGCAGTGGAAGTGGCGCCTTTCCAATTCATAGTTTAAAACTATGGATTATTTTAGTGTTACATTATGCCTTTGATTTTTGGCGGATGGGTTAATTAATAAAGAGAGAACAATTTTTTTTAGTGGCTGTAACCATTGGTTTCCAAATCCGTCATATCCATGTTAGTTAAATGTTGAATTGATAAATTCACTCAATTTCAGTTCTTTAATTTCTTCCCAAATACATTTCAATCATGGACAATGCCCATATAAAATATAGTTTCCGTGTATTTAAAAGGCAAAAAGCCTATGTTTTCATCAATGTGATCGGGCTTGCCATTGGCCTGAGTTGTAGCCTTATCATTGCGCTGTTCATAAGGTATGAGCTGAGTTATGATCAGTACAATGAAAAGAAGGACAGGATATTCAGGGTAATTTTAAATGGGAAAATAAGCGGTCAGGAGGTTACGGTTACCTCAACAGCTTCAAAGATTGGCCCAACGATGCGTAATGAGTTTCCTGAAGTGGAAGATTTCCTCAGGCTGAATGGATGGGGCGAAACAATTATCAGATATGGCGATAATCGGTTTACTGAAAATGGCTTTCATAGAAGCAGACTCATCGTTTTTTAGCTTTTTTTCAATCCCCTTATCAAAAGGGAATAAAGAAACCGTATTAAATGAACCTCACACTGTTGTTATTTCTGAATCGACCTCCAAAAAAATATTTGGCGAAATTGACCCCATCGATAAGATGATTAAAATCGGTAACGACAGTAGCTATTATCGGATTACCGGAGTGATGGAAGATATACCAGCCAATACACATTTTGAGGCCAATATGATAGGTTCCTTTATGACCAATCCCCGGGCGACCGAAGATCAATGGCTATCAAACAGCTTCAACACCTATGTCCTGCTGCATCCTAATGCTGATCCGCAAAAAGTCGACAATCGGTTTTCAGGAATGATCGTAAAATACGTAGGACCCTTGGTTACAAAATACTTTGGAATATCCATGCAGGACTTTTTAGCACAAGGAAACAAATACAACATGTTCCTGCAGAAACTGACCGATATCCACCTTGATCCATCCATAGAACAGGATCTGAAACCGGCCAACGACCCAAAATACCTTTGGATATTTGGAAGCATTGCGTTGCTGATCGTTGTTATTGCTTCGATTAATTTCATGAACCTGTCCACAGCACAGGCTTCCAAAAGGGCTAAAGAGGTTGGAATTAAAAAGGTAAGTGGTTCAACGAAAGGTAAACTGGTCATTCAATTCCTGGCTGAAACCATCATCCTTTCATTGTTGCTTTGCTTATAACCATACTGATAGTAGAGTTTTCGTTGCCGTTTTTTAATAATCTATTGGCCTTAAACTTAACTGTAGGATATCTCAGCACGTGGTATACCATTCCGGCATTGCTCACTTTTTCAGTGATAATCGGTATTCTTGCAGGCATTTATCCGGCTTTTTACCTGTCATCATTTAATCCCTACATGGTGTTAAAAGGAATGCGGGCCAGTAACAAGGGAGGGATCACCGTGAAAAGGATACTTGTGGTTCTTCAGTTTTCAATTTCCATTACCCTGATTGTCGGCACACTCATCATGTTCAGGCAGATTCGTTTTATGCTTAATAAGGATCTTGGATTTAATAAAGAACATTTGCTTGTACTCCGTAATGCCAGCACCATCGGTAACAAAGTAAAAATCTTTGCAGATGAACTGCGAAATATTCCGGGTGTTGTTAAAGTAGCATCCTCCACTGCAGTTCCGGGTCATAACAACAACAATAACGGTTATTTGATAAAGGGAAGGCCTGAGGAGTCATACTTACTACAGACAAATTGGGTTGATTATGATTACCTCGATGTATACGGTATCGGTTTATCTTCCGGAAGATTCTTTGATCCTTCCTTTTCAACTGACAGGGATGCGTGTGTCGTGAATGAGAATGCAGTTCAAAGTTTTTTAATGGATGACCCGTTTGCTATACGTTTTGAAATAAGAGATGATGAATCGGAGGAAGTTACCTATATGCCCATCATAGGTGTGGTGAAAGATTTTCATCATGAGTCGCTCAGGAACGATATCACACCCTATATCCTGAGGTTTAAGGATGAAGATAACAACTGGGGGTATTTCAGCATAAAGTTATCTCCGGCGGCTTCATCGGCAACTATAGAAAAAATTGACGAAGTCTGGAGGTCATACACCAACAACGATCCCATGCAATATTTTTTTATGGACAAAGACTTTGAGCGTTTGTATAAAGAAGAAAAGCAAAATTCGCAGCTTGCCATTCTGTTCACTATTCTGGCTATTCTCATTGCGTCACTGGGATTATATGGCTTGACATCGTTTTCAGTTCAGCAGCGAACCAAAGAGATCGGGATAAGGAAAACATTTGGCGCCTCCAAAAGTAACCTTTGGGCACTGGTGGCCAAAGAGATTTTAATCCTGGTTGCCATTTCAACAGCCATTGCCTGGCCATTAATATACTGGATAGCTAACGACTGGCTACAGAATTATCATTACCGGATCAACCTGCAAATAACCGATTTTCTTTTGGGCTTTGTAATCGCACTGGTTATTGCACTGGCTACTATCAGCCATCATACCATTAAAGCAGCTTTATTAAATCCTTCCGTATCATTGAGGTATGAATGATTAACGGGATATGGATTATTTTGGACATATACACTGTCTTCACCCAATATAGTAATTCCTGATAAACTTTAAAACCGCGCGATACAATCGCGCGGGAAAGGGGGAACTGTAGCAGGTACTAATTGTTTCTTTTCGGTCAAAAAGGCTCGTAACTGAATCTTCAATTTATTACATTTGCAAACTTTTGTGATGCATATTTTGTCATTACTGAATTACAGGTAGTTCCAGTTATTCATTCTAATCTCATTGGTAATATGAAGAAAGCTTTACTCTTATTAGTTGTGGTAATCTGCTCCGCAGGAATACTGATGGCGGGTATCGTCCCTCAAACGGATGCAGCATTGGTTGCTAAAAATCATTACGTAAATTATGCTCCCGGAATCAATAACGGCAGCATTGTGTTAAACCTGATTTACACCAGGTTCGCCGGCAACGAGCCATTGTACTATGTATATAATGCAGGATCCAACAACGGCTTTGTTATCGTTTCGGCTGAAGATAATGTTTATCCTATCCTTGGCTATTCCTTTGAAGGAAGTTATTCAATTGATCCTGGTTTTGACGCTGAAAACTTCAACGCATGGATGGAAAATTGCAGTGAACAGATCGTTTATGCCCGTGAAAAAGCTCTTCCGGCAGATTCAAAAATTATAAGTACCTGGAACAACCTGCTTTCGGCAAATCCCCAGCCTAAAGAATTCGACAATGTAAATCCTCTTTTAACTACACTCTGGGACCAGGGGACCTATTACAATCAATTGTGTCCTGCTGACGCAGGCGGACCCGGTGGTCATGTCTGGGCCGGCTGTGTTGCTACGGCCATGGCTCAGGTAATGAAATACCATAACTTCCCGGACCAGGGGACCGGTTCACATTCCTATAACTGCCCGGGTTACGGCATTCAATCGGCAGATTTCGGTGCAACCACGTATGCATGGGCTTCCATGCCGAACCAGGTCAACTCGAGCAATTTGTCAGTCGCTACCTTGCTGTATCATCTCGGAGTTTCGGTGGATATGCAGTATTCGGCCAGCGGATCGGGGGCGTACAGTTCCGATGCACGTGATGCGCTGGTTAATTATTTCAGTTATTCTCCAAATGCAGTCTTGTTGCCGAAAAGCAGTTTCCCCATCGAAACTTTTGTTTACAAGCTTAAAAATGAGTTGAATTTAAGCCGGCCTGTTTATTACAGCGGCTCGGGCAGCGGCGGAGGTCATGCGTTTGTCTGCGACGGCTACCAGGGGGATGATTACTTCCATTTCAACTGGGGTTGGAGCGGATATGCCAATGGCTATTTTTATGTCAGCAACCTCAATCCCGGCGGTTACCAATTCAACCAGGGGCAGTCCGCCATGCTTTATGTATATCCTGAAGGCACAACCGTGCTTGCCGGCGCTGAAAACTTTGTGGCTGAAGTGAGCGGTTCGGATGTTAACCTCTCCTGGGATGCTCCTTCCGGAAAAGCACTCACCGGCTATAATGTTTACAGGAACAATACCCTGATCACTTTTACCAGTGAAACGGTATTTACCGATCCCGGATTGCCGATGGGAAGCTATACCTATTATGTATGCGCTCTTTATGACGAAGGCGAATCCATGCCGTCGGAAACCATGTCGGTATTTATCGGAGGCGGAACAACCACGGTATTCACTGGATGATTTCGAAGCGTATACGGCCGGAAATAAAGTGGCCTGTCAGAATACCACCGACTGGACAACCTGGAGCAATGCGCCCTGCGGAAATGAAGATGCGGATGTCACTTCCGCCGTTACATTTTCGGGATCAAAAGCTGTAATCGTTCAGGGTGTTAATGATCTTGTGAAAGTCATTCCGGATTATACTGAAGGATTGTACAAGATCAGCTTTCAGATTTATGTTCCTTCCGGATTCCTTGGTTATTTCAACACCCTTCAGGATTTTGCAGGAGCCAGCAGCGTTTGGGGAATGCAGGTTTATTTTAATACCAACGGATCGGGTTCTGTCGATGGCGGTGGCGAAGGAGCCGGAACGTTCAGCTTTGCTCATGATACCTGGATCCTGAATGAACTGATTGTGGACATGGATAATGACTGGGCCGAATACAAGCTCGACGGACAATCGGTGCTTGGATGGCAGTGGAGCATCGGGGCTTTCGGCGACGGTTCGCTGAACCAGCTCGGGGGTGTCGATTTCTATGCATGGGATAACAGCGGCGCCGGAACCCCAAAATATTATTTCGACGATTTCAAAATTGAAGAATTTGGTGCTCCTGCTCTTATGCCTCCTTTGAATTTCACGCTCAATGTTTCTTTCGAAAATATTCAGCTCACCTGGGATTCTCCCGAAGGAAAGGAATTGCTGGGCTATAACATTTATTATGCTTTTAATGGCGGTGATTTCAGCCTGCTGGCTTATACCACCGAAACGTCCTACGTAGTGGAATCTCCCGGAAGCGGACTTCATGCCTATTATCTTACGGCGGTTTACGACGAAGGCGAATCGGCTCCGACCAATATCCAGGAAATTTTACTCACGGGTACAGAAGATTATTCCGCCGATGCCTCCATAAGTGTATTTCCGAATCCTGCCGGCCAGTTTGTGTACCTTGATGCGGGTGAAGCCATTTCATCGGTAAGCATATACAACTATCAAGGACAGGAAGTGAATTGTAACATGACTATCAGCGGCCATTCGGCGATGGCCGATCTGTCAGGAATGAAGGACGGGATTTATTTTCTCCTGATCACAACAAAAGATAAATCCATTTACCGGCAGGTGATAAAAAACTAACATAACGGACACGCTGCAATACTTAAAGCGGCGGGGTGTTGCGTAAAAGATAGAGGGCGGGAGTAGGATTTCCTGCTTGCTGTGCCATCCTTAAAACTATGCGATACAATCGCGCGGAAGCGGGGAGGTTAGGGTTAGGTGGGAACGCACCTGGCCTTTGCCTTTACCCAAACCGGCCTCTTTACCTTAACCCTGAACATGTAATTGTATTGGGATTCCTTTTTATTTACGATTTGGATCTACGATTTGATTTTAGATTAGGATTTAAGTGATCTTTGCGCAGCTTTGCGAAAACCTTAAGCGGCCTTTGCCTGCCCGACTGCGTCATTCAGGCGGGCGAGAAATAATTTCACGCAAAACAAGAAACGCAAAGAACGCAAAGAAAAGAATTAAAAATATCGATTAACGAATTTTGGTATCGATTGTAATTATTTTAAATAATTTAAAAATATTTTGAACCTAAATGATTTTTTCTTGTTTAGCAGATTATATTTAAAAATTAAACAATATGAAATTAAAAACTTTTTCTAAAATAAATTATCGCAATGCTTTTTATTCAGGATTAATCATATTTACATTATTCCTGACATCAGCCTTGCAGGCTCAGACACTAACAGTGCAAAGTCCGAATGGCGGTGAAGTGTGGACAAGCGGGGAAACTGAAATCGCTACCTGGACAGGAAACAACCTCAGTAGCATTATATCAATTGAATTTTCGTGGGACGGTGGAACAAACTGGTTTTATTTTGGACAGGTTCCTTCAGGGCCAAACGGTGGCAGTGCAACAATAGCAGTTCCTAATACGTCAACCACGAATGCTATTTTAAGAATTACCGATGTTGTTTATCCGCTTGCTACCGATGTAAGTGATGAGCCGTTTACCGTTCTCATTCCAGCAATCTTTATTTGGGAGCCTACTGCGGGATCTTATGTTTTTGCGAACAGTATTGCACAAGTTTACTGGATACTGAATGTTCCAGGTATTAACCTTATCAATGCTGAGATCTCGACTGATAATGGACAGACCTTTAAACTCGTTGGTGAAAACATTAATGCTCAGTTGAGTTTTACATACCTGGTATTATCAGACACGCCTTCTGATTCATGTATCCTGAAGCTATACAATGCAGCAGATCCTACTGAGTATGGTATGAGCGAAGTTTTTTCGATAAACCCTCTTCCGGTTTATACGCTCACCTCCCCTGCCAGCGGAGAAATGGTCAATACAATGAGCCCTTTCACCATTACCTGGACTGTCGAAAACCCTTACTTACCCTATTGCTACCTTGAATTCTCAGATGATAACGGAGCAACCTGGGAGGTTATCAATAATGCCGTGAGCCAGGGTAACTCAGGAAGTTATGATTGGACCACGCCAAATGTGGATTCGGAGGAATGCCTGGTCCGGATTTCAGATTCTTACGCTTATTCAGCCATTGATACCAGTGAAGTGTTTTCTATTTTCACTTTCCCCGAAACCCCAATTTGTATGGTATCGGTTGACAGCCTTACTAATTACAACGTTATTATCTGGGAAAAGCCTGCTTCAGACCTCATAGCCGATTTCCTGGTTTATAAAGAAACGGATGAAGCCAATGTGTATGAAGTGATTGACACGGTGAGTTATGAATCCGCTGCAATAGCAGTTGACTCAAACTCCAATCCGTCTATACAACCTTATCGCTATAAGCTTGCATTTGTTGACTCCCTTGACAGGGTATTTCCTAAAAGTGACTACCATCAGACCATGCACCTCACCATCAACCAGGGGGTAAACAACGCATGGAACCTTATATGGACTGCTTATACCGGATTTGATTACACTTCATACAAAATATTACGAAAGACCGCTTCGGGGAACTATGAACAAATTGCAACCGTATCGGCAAGTTTTAATTCATACACTGATTTTAACGCACCTCCCGGCGAAGTTTCCTATATTATAAAAATTGAGAATCCTGCAGGATGCAACCCGGCTATGGGCGTGGAGGATTATAACAGTATTTATTCAAACAAGGTGACGGCGAGCAGCCTGGTATCAGTAAGTGAAAGCTTTGAAGCCAATTTCAGCATATATCCAAGCCCGGCAGATGAGCAGATCAATGTTAAATTTGGCGAAAACATCAGCGGGATAGTCAGGTTTACTTTCAGTGATTTAACAGGCAGGACATTTTATTCCGGCGAAGTCAATAATGTTCAGCAAGGACAGGTTCAGGTGATCAATACAGCCGCTTTCAGGGAAGGGATGTACATCCTGACAATCATCAATGCCGGAAGCAAAAGCACCAGGAAAGTTGTGATCAAACGTTAGCATGTCAAAAATGAGGATAAAGAAAAGACTTAAACAATTTAGAATATTTTTGAAAATATTTTAAATTAAACATCAACAAAGTAAAACTTAAATATTAGACAAGATGAAATTAAAAACTTATTACAAATCAAGCTATAGCCTGGCTATTTATTCAGGATTAATCATTTTTTCATTATTTCTGAATTCAGCCTTGAAGGCTCAGACACTGACAGTGCAAAGTCCGAATGGCGGTGAAGTATGGATATATGGGGGAACTGAAATCGCCTCCTGGACAGGAAACAATCTCAGTGGCATCGTATCTGTCGAATTTTCGTATGACGGAGGAACAAACTGGTGGTATTTTGGCGAAGTTCCAACAGGACCAAACGGCGGCAGTGCAACAATAGGTGTTCCTAATACGTCAACCACGAATGCTGTTTTAAGATTTACTGATGTTATTAATCCGGCTGCAACCGATGTAAGTGATGCCCCTTTTACCGTTCTCATCCCATCAATCACTATTTGGGAACCTAGTGCGGGATCTTACGTTTTTACAAACACCCTGGCACAAGTTTACTGGACACTGAATGTTACAGGTATAAACCTTCTCAACGCTGAGATTTCGACTGATAACGGACAGACCTTTACACTCGTTGGTCAAAACATTAATGCGCAGTTGGGTTTTACATACCTGGTATTATCGGACACGCCTTCTGATTCATGTATCCTGAAGCTATACAATGCGGAAGATCCTACTGAGTTTGGTATGAGTGACGTTTTTACAATAAACCCTCTTCCGGTTTATACACTAACATCTCCTGCCGCCGGCGACATTGTCAATACAATCAGCCCTTTCACCATTACCTGGACTGTCGAAAACCCTTATTCACCCTTATGCCACCTGTTTTTTTCAGATGATAACGGGGCTACCTGGGAGTTTATCAACAATGGAGTGAGCCAGGGGAACTCAGGAAGTTATGAATGGACCACACCGAATGTGAATTCGGAGGAATGCCTGGTCCGGATCAATGATTCTTACGTAACTTCATCCAGTGATATCAGTGAAGTGTTTTCTGTTTTCCCTTTTCCCGAAACGCCAATCTGCATGGTATCGGTGGATAGCCTGACAAACTATAATGTCATCATCTGGGAAAAACCTGCTTCAGACATGATTGCCGATTTCCTGGTTTATAAAGAAACGGATGAAGCCAATGTGTATGAAGTGATTGACACGGTGAGTTATGAATCCGCTGCAATAGTTGTTGACTCAAATTCCAACCCGTCCATGCAACCTTATCGCTATAAACTTGCATTTGTTGACACCCTTGACAGGTTATTCCCTTTAAGTGACTACCATCAGACCATGCACCTGACCATCAACCAGGGGGTAAACAACGCATGGAACCTTATATGGACGGCTTATACAGGGTTTGATTACTCTTCATACAATATATTACGAAAGACCGCATCGGGGAACTATGAACAAATCGCATCCGTATCGGCAAGTTTTAATTCATTCACTGATTTTACCGCTCCTCCCGGCGAAGTTTCCTATATCATAAAAATTGAGAACCCTGCAGGATGCAACCCTGCTATGGGAGTGGACGGATTATAACAGTATTTATTCAAACAAAGTGACGGCGAGCAGCCTGGTATCAGTAAATGAAAGCTTTGAAACCAATTTCAATGTGTATCCAAGCCCGGCAAATGAGCAGATCAATGTTAAATTTGGCGAAAACATCAGCGGGATAGTCAGGTTTACTTTCAGTGATTTAACGGGCAGGACATTTTATTCCGGCGAAGTCAATAATGTTCAGCAAGGACAGGTGCAGGTGATCAATACAGCCGGTTTCAGGGAAGGAATGTACATACTGACAATATTAAATGCCGGAGGCAAAAGCACCAGGAAAGTTGTGATCAAACATTAGGAAAGCCTCATCCTAAAATACTTTACGCAAAACAGTAAATTCATGGATTCCTGACAAGTCCTGGTGGACTTTCCCCGCCGAAGCAGGACAGGCAGGAATGTCATACGGCGATGAAAGTAATTACTTTTTTGTGATTTATGATGTATGATGTTCGACTTATGATTTATGATTTGAAGGGTCGGGAATTTCCTTTGTGCACCTTTGTGAAAAACCTTTGAGGCCTTAGTGAAGTTAATTCTTTGTATAGAGCTATCATGCGAAGAAATGCAGATTTGATTCGAAAGACATATCCAGAAAAGTATGCCTTAACAGTTAACAGGATGCTAATTCCCTTTATCTTATCGATACCGGAGACTTAAATCCAATATAATTCCCGATCCCGATAAAGTCGGCGACAAATTTTGATTCGGGATGATCCGAAATCTCCGCCGGTGTCCCCTGCTGAATGATCTTTCCCTTATCCATCACCGCCATCCGCTGCGCCACATAAAACGCTTCATGGTAATTGTGGGTAATATGCAAAATGGTGAGTCCTGATTGATTCAGATTTTTAAGAAGATCAAGTATTTCCTGCTGAAGCTGAATATCGAGCGATGAAAGCGGTTCATCCAGTAAAAGACATTTCGGATCGAGGGCAATGTGCGGGCAATGGCGATCCTTCGCAGTTCACCGCCCGATAAGGTTGATGGTTTGCGATGCAGCAAATGACTGATGCTCATCTGCTCTGCAAGCTGAAACACTTTCTCTTTAATTTTAGAAGCCGGCCAGCGTTTCACCTTCAGCGGATAGCTGATGTTCTGACCCGCAGTCATGTGAGGGAAATACCGCTCCATCCTGCAACACCAAACCGATCTGCCGTCTTCCGGATGGGTTCGTGCGTAATGTCTTTTCCATCAAAGATTATCTTTCCAGAATCGGGAGAAATGATGCCCGCGATGGTTTCGAAAAGTATTGTCTTGCCGGCGCCGGAAGGTCCGAGCAAAACAAAGTATTCCCCCTGCCCTATTTCGAGGCTGATGTCGTCCAGCAGGAATTCATCGTATTTCTTAGTAAGATTTTGGACGCTCAGCATGATGCTTTTTCTTTTCGACTGACAATAAACGGAGACCTATGAAAAACAACAGGCAGATGATGATAAACAGCACGGAAACCGGGCGTGCATAACTCAGCCCGAAGGCGCTGAACCGCTCCCAGATAAGCACCGGTGTGATCATTGGATGGTAAGCCACGATGATAACAGCGCCAAACTCGCTCATTCCCCGCCCGAACATCAGGATGAAACCAGAAAGGATGCTTCGCCAGGCAAGTGGCAATGAAATGGTAAAGAAAACCCTTACCGGGGAAGCGCCCAGTGTGAGCGCTGCTTTTTCAAGCCTTACGGGAACAGCCTCGAATCCATTCCTGGCAGCATTGATGAGGAATGGAATGCTAACGAATGCCATGGCCATTGCAATCCCGATGGGATGACCGACCAGGTTCAGCCCGATGGAACCGGCCATTTTACCGATGATGGAATCCCTCGAAATAAAACCAAGAATGGCAATACCTGCCGCCGAATGCGGGATCACGATGGGCAGATCGATCAGTCCGAGGACGATATTCTTACCCGGAAACTCTTTTCGCGCAAGCAGAAACGCCAGCGGAAGCGAAAGCAGTGCAAAGAACAGGGTGGCGGAAAAGGAGATCAGCAGCGTGCGGATGATGCTGGCCTGGACTTCGGTGTCGCGGCTGGTTTCGAACACTTCGGAATAAGAGCTGTGCAGAAACATGCTCAGCAGCGGACTGATGATGAAAAGCAAAGCCAGCCCTCCGAGAAAGATCAGGATTAGATTAAATATGCTGACTCTATATCCGTACATGCGTTAAGTTATTCTGCAAAAATATAAATGCTTTCCACAGCTTTGATGGCACGGTCGGAGAAAAAATCGCCGGCAGGGAAAAGCCTGAAGGCACCACCGTCTGTTTCTTCCGGCGCATAGATCAGCAGCGTTTCCGCCTGGTCGTTGCGGTTCATCAGCTCGCTGAATGTATAAACCCCGCGATAACCATCTTTGGCAGCGATCAGAACGATACCCGTTTTAAGTGAAGCAGCATTGAACGGGTAATAAGGAGCCAGCATATCCTTCAGCATGTACCCGGTAAACGGTTGTGTACTATGGATGCCGCGCCCGCGACCGTAGAAGATAGTGTGGTAAGTCTGCGGGTGCGAATCAGACGGTAAACCACTGATCGTTGTCGTTAGTGAATCGTTTACGTAAAGTTTTACATCCGGCGAAAACACCGGCGACATGCCTTTTACAGTTACAAACGATTTCGGATACGAAAGGATGGTGATGACGGCTGGTGATGAAATGTTCCTTTCGGTGATGAGGTCGGTACCGAAAACCAGTTTGGATTCGGTTGGCAGCGGCCACAGGTCTTTTGTTTTGGAAGGAACGATCCGCATGACTTTGGTTGCGATGATGATCTCATGAAGGTGGTTCGGATAGTAGATCTCGCCCCAGCTGATGTTTACCTTGTCACCTTTTTCGTTTTCCACCTGCACATACATATCGATGATGGGCGGGAATTCGGCCTGGTTTTTCTTTTCGAGTTTGCATTTGTTCAGGATGTCGAGCAGCGAATACCCGTCGTAGCGGTATGCGCCCACGAACTTGTCACCCGATTCCGACAGAAGGGTTTCCTTTACGATGATTGAACGCAGCGGTAATCCGTCGAATCTAACTTGTCCTGAATTGGCCAATTCTCCTCCGATATAAATGTCTGGGCCAGAAAGATTGAATGTCTCCGCATTGTCATAAAAATTATTGGTTAGGTCGGCAGTATCAGCCGGCAAGGATTTATCAACAGGTTTAGCTGAATCGTTTTGAACCGGTTTGTTTGGTTCTGCACATGAGAAGCCCAGGAAAACCAAAAGAATGAATAAATAGGTTGATTGTTTTTTCATAAAAGTTTAAATATTTATTTCTGTTAGTAAATTGTAAATCCGTGTATCATCCCGAAATGCGGTCCGTGTTCTATTTCTTTTTAACCACAAAGATATCAAAGGGTTTACACGAAGTTCACGAAGGAAAACTTCAAATTTCCAATTTCCAGTTTCAATTTTCCTTTCCGTGTTTATCCGTTAAATCCGTGTCATCCGTGTTCTATTCTTAAAAATTAAAATACACCGAACCCATGATAAACCTCCCCGGACATTGCTGCGCATTGCTGTCGGTATAAATCTTGTCGAAAATGTTTTCAATATTCAGTGAGGCTTTCAGGTTTTTGATGATCTGCCTTTCGAGCCTTATGCTGAAAATGGAATACGCCGGATAACGGTCAGTGAACAGGTATTCGTCTTCCACCTCATTCAGATCGTTGATCCATTGCTCGCCGATAAATTTGTACATAAAAGTAGTATTGACAATCCGGTTGTTCCAGTTGATCCCTGCGCTTACTTTATGATCCGGAATATCGGTCAGGTATTTCCCGCTCAAATCGTAATCCACTGCCGGATCGTTCACCTCATTTTCCTTAATGACAGCGTGCGTGTAAGCGTAATTGGCAAAAGCAGAGAAGTTCTGGTTCAGGTCGTACTTCAGCTCTGCTTCAAAACCATAGATCTCAACCTCACTGATGTTCTTCTTTTTCAGAACGGGAACAATCTTATAACCCATATTCACCGAATCGCCGGTGCTTGAATAATACATAAAGTCTTTGCCAATGCTGTAGTATAACGATCCTCCGAAGAACAGGCTCCTGACAATTTCCACATCAGCCCCCGCTTCGAAACTGGTGATCAGTTCAGGGTTCAGGTCGGGATTCGCAACCTTAAAAGTTCCCTTTCTTTTTACCCGTGCGGGTCATATCATCCAGGATGGGCGCCCGGAAACCCCTTGCAACCGACAGGTAGATTCTGTTTGATTCTGTAGAATTTATACTGCACCGAAAACCTCGGACAAAATGCATCCCAGTATTTCTCAGGCATTGCGGTGTCTTCAAACGCGAAATGAACTCAATGGAATACGATGGATAGTCAATAGTAAATAATCCATCATAATATTTGGAGAAGTCGTAACGCAGCCCAAGGTTGACCTGGAGTTTTCGGTTTAAAAGGAATATTTCATCCTGCATAAAAACCGATCCGGTCTGCATCTTCCCGGCATTGCTGATGATGTCCGTCGAAGTGTAATAGGTATCCACGCCATCCACGCTCCCAAGTTTATAATCGGCACCAAAGGTTAAATTCTGGTTTCTCATTTATTACCTGAAATACTCAACTGTCCACCCATATCCTTCCTCTTCGAATCCGCTTCGTAAAGCTGGTATTCTCCTTCGTACATGTACTCATACATGCGCTGGTAGTTCTCATACAGGTAAAACAGATCAGCATTCCATCTCAGCTTCCTGCCATTGCCCGAATATTTCGCAGTCCCGCTGTATGTATCGTGTTCGGAGTATGCGCCATAATCTTCAAAAACCTTGATCCCATTCCCTCTTTTATCATCGAAAAAACCGAATTTCAGTTCCACGTTCTGACTGTTCTTAAAATCATAGCCGATCTTCGCTGAAGTATTGATCTCCTGCAAAAACGTCGGAACTAAAATGGTATCTTCTTCATCGTAATATTCTTCGGGTTCGGTGATATAACCATCACTTTTTCGCCCAAAGCCTGAAAGATTCCAGTAAAAACCGTTTACCTCGGAAGAGTCCCGGATCATTCCGGATAAATCAATGTTCGCATCGAAGGTATTGTAGGTTCCGTAACCAACGATCGCCTGACCTGTAAATTTCTCAGCCGGCTTCCGCGAGGTCATGTCAATCACGCCTCCCATTGCGCCGCTGCCATACTGAGCCGGTCCCGGTCCTTTTATCACCTTGATGGATTCGATGTTATTCTTGTTGATCATATTCCAGTTCACCGAACCTTCGTCCGCCTTGTTCAGTGGAATTCCATCCAGCAAAATCAAAGTCCGCGACTGGTCGTTGGCAGGCAAACCCCTCATGGTAACGATCGCTCTGGAGGAATAAATCCCGAATGTATTGCTCATGTTGATCCCGGGAACATAATCGAGAATTCCGGGAACATTCATCACCGGTGCTTGTTCTATTCGTTTTACGGGAATGATATCGATCCGCAGCGGCGCTTCTTTTTCTTCCTGGTTGCGGCTTGCATTGATTACAACTTCCCCCTTGGTATAAGCCTGTTCCTTCAGGTAAATGGTTAGATTCAGGTTTTCACCCTGGTTTACAGTTATCTTCTGTTCATGCTCTTTAAAACCTAAAAAACTTACCGTCAGGTTATAATTACCATCAGGAACATTTTTAATTGAAAAACCGCCATCCAATCCTGAGATGGTTCCGTATTTTAGTTGAACTAAATAAATATTTGCATCCGGAAGAGGTTTGCGGGTGGTTTCATCATAAATGATACCTGAAACATGTCCTGTTTTTGTTAATTGACTTAAAGAAATCGAAGGAATCCAAAAAAACAAGAAGATGAAACTTGAAAAATAAAAAAATGTGCCCCGAACCATGTCCCAAAACATGACTGCATAGCAACTCAAAATTCCGGAATTTGATTCGGGGCAAGATAGCATTATGCTGGTATTACCTTATGATCAGCTTTTCGGAAGTTCCAATTTCACCGTTAGCTAAAACCGGTTCAGCAAAATAAACACCCGGAGTCAGGTTGCTTAAGTCAATCGTACCTGCTTCATTGATTTCCTGTTCCAAAACCAATTGTCCTTCAGTATTATAAATGTTAAGTTGGATTAACTCAACAGAACTTGTATAGAACAACATATCGTTACTTACAGGATTTGGATACAGACGGAAAGATTCTTTCTGTCTTGCATTACCCAAACCGGAGGCTATTTCACCTGTTACAACCACATCATCAATTTTGGAAATACCGGCAGGCTCAACATTGCTTCCTGAAGTACTAATATTACTGGTCATAATCCACCGGATATAAATTGAGGTGTTACCAGGATCATTGAATTGTTCGGGTAGTTCAATATCACTTACTACACCGGTTGTCCAATCTGTTCCGCATACTACTGTTCCGTTCTCCAGATCAACCCAATCCTCACCTGAAAGTCGTGCCTGAAGCTTCCAGTCCTGAGGTCCCGGAGATTCCACATCAGAAAATTGCTTTGATGATACTTTTAGATTTTGATAACCTGGTGCTTTAATTTTTATTGACCACAACTTAACTAATGAACCATTATCCCAATCAGTTGCCGTACCAGCAAAGCTCGTAAATCCGGCAGTAGATACAATATCCCTGAGTGTCGTATTCGGCCATGAAATGGTGTCTTCGGCTGAAATGTAATAGTTCTCATTATTCGAAATAAATACATCCGGGTAAATGTCAAGGGTATCCACTCCGGTTGGAAATGTCCATGCAGCTAAAGTATCAACCTCCTGCGAAAAAAGGGAAAACGATGCTGCTAAAATAATTGAAAACAGTAAACTTTTTTTCATACGTGTAATTTTTAAATTAATACTATGTTTATTGTTGAATTTTTATTGAAAACTCTATTTTTCCATTTTCGGCATGCTCGGCATTGATGACTTTTACCAATCCGAATTTTCCATTGGCAGTTTGAAATGGAATTACCCTTCCATTGGTCGCCCACTTAAATTTTTTCTTTCCCCAGACATCATCATAAGAAACAATCAGCAGACTATCATTGAAAGCCTGGTCAAATGCTTCTGCTGGTATCGGATCATCATCCACACTGATGTCCCATTTTGTATATTTTCGTGTCTGCCAGTCAATAATGCAGGGATAAAATAATTTTGCTTCCGTACTGAAATTATCCATCTCACCTGGTGAAGAAAAGACCGGAGAAGGCAGATCATCATCAACGATATAATAAACCAGGAAATGCATATCATTTTGCATTATGGTCGCAGAATCTTCGAAATAAACTTTTCCTGTAAAAGGATCCAGAAAATGACCGAATTCCGTATTATACTGATAACCCATTGTAATGGAAGGATAATAATAAATACCCCCGAATTGCGAATCGGGATCTTTATAAACAGTTAACGAAATCTGGGAGGACAGTCTGTTTTTATCCATAACAGTAAAAGTCCATTCCACTTCTTCTTCAACGCTCTGGTAATATATCTTATCCACATCTAAAGTTTCGGCATTAAGACCGGTATCCATAACGGTTACAGAGGTACCGTCCACCAACAACTTTTTTATAGTAAAATTGGTGATATTGGCTCCATTTCCCTGTGCCTGAATACCGAATAACAGTTTATTTCCGACCATTACCTCTTCACCATCGAGGGTATAATTTGCGCCTTGTTTAAAATTAATGACTGGTGGGGTTTTTTCTTCTTCCTTATTACAAGATTCCAACAATATCATGGAAGTAGTTGCAATTATTAATACGATGGATTTTAACAGGTTACTTTTCATTTTTAAGTAATTTTTTTATTTGCTGGGGAAATTTCTCAAAATATTTTGAATTCGAATCAACGATTGCTTGCTGACCGTTAAGTTCAAGTATTTTCATTCCTTTATCATGATTTAAAAGGAAATTCAAAAACTTTTCAGCCAGATCGCTGTTAGTTGTATTTTTAAGCATGGAAATTCCGTAGATCATTGGCTCTCCTTTCTGGATAATTTTTTCATTTCTGGTTTTTCCTGATAATTCAACAAATGCTGTAGCATAAAAATCAGAAAATGCTGAATTGCTTAAATTAATTTCATCAGGCAATTCAATGAAGTTAAGGTTATGCTGCCTTGCAACAGAAGAATAAATGAACATATAATCGATGGCATGAGATTCGAGCAAGGCAATCATATCCACTTCTTTTGGGCGAATGAATTCCGGGTCTTTTTGTTTCAGGCGATTTGCCAAACCTTCTGTTCTGTAATGTTTCTCAGCCAAATCAAACATGATCACCGTCCGGTAACCGCAGGGATCAGAATCCGGATCGGACCGCCCGAAATAAACCGAATCATTCATTAAGACATCATACCAGTTATCCGAATTGATTTTATTTTTCATACGGGAGGAACTGTTATAGGCGATGCACATTTCATTGCCTGCAAAAGCGATTTGCCAGTCAGCATATTCAGGAATAAGCAGGGTTTCGATCACAGCATAATCTGAGGTTGCAATAATATCGCAGGGCTTATGAAGTTCCGAAATCTTGCGGGCACATTCCCGGCTTCCGGCTGCTTCGAGTAAAACTTTAGTTCCGGGATTTTCCGATTCAAATGCCTCTGCAATTTCATGAAATGGTTTGGTAAGGCTACCGGCATGGAATATAATGAGAATATTTTTATTTGCTGGCTTTTCAGGTGCGCTGCAACCACAACCAACCAACAAAACAGTTAACAATAATACCGGAATTTTTTTGAACATTTAAAAAATTAAAAACGATATGCACACAAATGCAATTCGCGGGTAAAAGTATAAAAAAAGAATTTTGGGAAAAAAGAGGGAAAAAATTATTTTTATCAATGACTGATGTGGGTATCAATAATTTCAACCGCATTGCCCAAAAGGCTTATTCAATAGAGAAATATCCTTACCTCTTTTGTTACATATTTTTGATCAGATGCAGGGAAATCTACTTCCAGTTTTAACAAAGTTTCTGACAAGGAAAGAATTCTGGCATTTTCAACATCTTTAGGCTTCCAATCCTGAATAAAAACGTCCATTGTATGAGTTGTTCCCTGCCGCGCTTCGACATTGACAATATAGGTTTTCTCATCCAGCCGGTCAGAAATGATCCGCATTCCCGTTGATTTATCGCCTGGCTTGGGAGATGGAACTACCGGAAGAACACAGATCCCGTTTTTTGTGCGATAGGTAACAGAAATTTCATCTTCGAGAATGATCGAAGGTGTTTTATTCTCCGGAAGATTCCCTTTTTCGATTTTACCGGATGATTCCATCTTTACAATCTCCATTCCCGGCATCATGTATGGCTGAAGATTGAGTTTAATATAGGATGGGCCAGTGTGACTAAAATTATAAGTAATCAAATTACCTTTTCTATTCATTTTAAAATTAACAAAGTGCTCACCGATCCTGATATTCGAAACAGTCACTGAATCCCAGTCGGCTGGAAACCGTGGTGAAAGTTCAAGTGTTGAATTCAAAGCATTGATCTTAAGTCCCAGCATACCTTCAATGGCCGGTTGCAAAACCATTGTCTCCGACCAGCACTGATGCCGGCAAACACCCGAAGGCTGATAAGTTTCACCATTTAAGACTTCCTCAATGTAACCCAATCCCCAATGTTTGTATACTTTTAAGCTGTTCATCATATGGGTATAACCCTGAACTTCATTTCCATTGTTATATTCAGCCAATGCTGCCCAACCGCTAAACAATGGCCAAACACTTCCGGTATGATATCCCCGCGGATTAAATTTCGGATTGTCCTCTCCTATTATCCGGCATCCCCAATCGGAACTAAAATTATTACCTGCAAAAACAGGAAGTATCAGATCGGCTTTTTCTTTTGGAACCTGGTTAAAATACAAAGGAATAGCTGGCATGATCGATTGAGCGTCCATGAAACTGCCATCAGCAAATTTGCCTTCATAAAAGTAATTTTGCTGGACATTCCAAAAATCATTGTTGATGATTTCTTCTACTATCGAATCATTTCTTCTAAATATTTTCCAAGATCAGATCTCAATTTTAAAGCATTAGCCATATAAGCCGCGTTATCAAGGGCAGCAGCCCAGCAGGAAGTCAGATATAGATGTTGAATGTGTCCCGAAAAGGCTTCCACCCTCCACCCAGCCATGCCCGACATTCGTATTCTCAATCAGATGATCGCCATCGGTATCGGTCGAAAAGCAGAAATCAATGGATTTCTTTATTGCTCGGCCAGTTTGAACGGATAAATTCAATATCTCCTGAATGCTTTAAATATTTGCCCGCAAGAATAATAAACAAGGGTGTTGCATCAGCAGCATCATAATGGACAATACCGGAAGTGCTCACTTCATGATAAATCTTACCATTCAGATCCTGAAATTTGATATACATTTCGAGGATGGATTTCACTTTTTCGTAATCGCCATAATCGAGCAATGCAAATCCGCTCCATTGCCCGTCTCTGCCAAAATACCAGGCATAGCCGGGACGGCCGTCAATAGCATGTTCCCCATCCCAACCGGTATTGGTTGTATTGTATCCGGCAACCAGCGAGCCACCCAAACCGGGTGTTTTTACAAAAAAACGGTCGGTGGCAATGAGCGCCCATTTATAGCCTTCGTTAAATTCAGGATCAGGGGTTTCAATCATCAGGGATTTAGAAAGAAAGTCGCTGTAATATTCCTGGGCTTCTTTAAAAACTTTGGAAGTCTGATTTATGCTTTCTATGTAATTATGCAATTGCCTTATTTGCAGAAGAATTATCTTCTGTACCTTCGGCAGTAAATACAATATCAAACTGATCGCCCGGTACAAGCCTGAAATAGAAAATACCACCAGCTTCAAACTTATCATTTAAATTACCTGTAATCTGACAATAAGATTCTTTGTTCTCTTTTTCCCATGAAAAATTATAATCTTCATATTGACCTGCAAGGACAAAAGCCGGTTCCTTATTAGTACCGACTATACTGGTAAAATCACCACTGGCTTCGCTTATCACTATCGCATTAAGGAAAGGCTGGTGAGAATATTCAAGTGTTTGAAAGACTTTTTCGGAATAAGGCCACATCAGGCGCATGTTGCTTTTAAACTGGATGAAGAATTCCGCAGGCTCTTCTCCGGTAAACTCATAATGAACCACACCAACCGGGTCTGTTTGCGAGACAAAAATGGTTTCCTTTAAATGACCGGAATTCAAAGAATAGTCCCTTATAAACGCCTCCGGGCGAACTTCAACGGAGGGTTGCTCATCATTCAACCACAGTATGGAATCTCCTGATTGAAATTTGATTCCGGATTTGTAATCCCGAACAGCCATGAACGGATGCGACCAAATCTCATCAATTCCACCCTTTTCTTTACCCATTATCAACATTCTTTCACCGGCAACTTCCCAGTATTCATTACCACCCTTTTCCCTTTTTAAACCCAAACCTGATTTCTCAGGCTTCCAAATATCTGATGACCTTTCAACCATTTCAGAGTAATCCTCTTCATATCTAAGAACTGACTGAGGATAATATTGCCAGTGATGAACAGGAATTTTTGAATCTGAATTTGCAAGGTATTTCAAACAATTATTCAGAAACAACTCAAGATGTTGCCGATTTTTGTTTGGCTGTGATAAAGCGATGTAAGCTCCAATTGCCAGAACCTTACCTTTTCCAGGCCAGTATTCCAGCATCAGTTTTGAGTTTTCGCGAAGGAAAATATAATCCCAGTCTACTGCAACGACGGCTCCATTTAAAGGGGTGCGATCTTCGAAATACCCATGAATTCTAACAGTTGTGTCGTGATCAGGTTTAAAAATATAAGCTCCGCCATTCAATCCATCAAAAACAGGGTGACTCCTGAAAGCATGCAGTCCCAGTTGCCGGCCATAACCTTCGTCTTTGGCGGTTTTATTCCTTGTTTCAACCATATTTGGTTCAAGCTCCAATACATTGATAAATGAAAATGCTTCCTGGGTAAGCAATAATTTCCCTCCTGACTCAAGGTATTGTTTAAAGATATTAGTAAGGTGGATGGACGGAGGCAAGGAAACAGAATCATTTTGATGAAGCCATAAGACCTGAAATCTTTTAAGATCATCCAATAAGGAAATTTGGTTAAAGTAAACTTTCTCTGCCTTTAAATCAGGGTTCTTCATCAAAAACCCGTAAGCTGCATCCACCTCCTTATCAGGATTTGAGTTCTCAGTTACTAATAATCCCACACTGATTGTTTGACCACATATGAATTGAAAATTAATTATCGCAAAAAAGAATAATAATACGATTTTAAAACTTCTGAGCATGATCTTAAATTTTTTGACCAAATTACTCAAATTCCAAAAAGGGTTGATAATTAAGGGAACCAGGAGTAAAAGAATAATAGATTGTTTTATGAGCAAAAAATAATTGCTTATTTTCTTGACTTTCAGATATTTTTTTAGTAATTTAACCGCACAATTTAAACGAATAAGCGCCATGAAAACAAGTGTCAGATTAATCGCTATCTTTTGCTGCATCCTGATGCAAATCCAGATGTTTGCACAAGTTAATCCACCAGCCGAACAAAATACAATAACATTAAAATCCGGTTCAACTACTTCAACACAGAAGCCGGTAGGAACAGCCGGCAATTCCGGTACTGGCATGTATGAATCTAAGGCCAGTCTTGGCAAGGAATCTAATTTATTCTTTAATGACTGGTCACCGGGAACAGTTGTTTTAACTGACAAAACGGTTATAACTGACAGGATGCTAAGGTACGACATCCTTCACCAGCAAATGCAGTTTGCAATCAACGGTGATACTGCAGCTTTTGGTAAGCCGGAGGAGGTTAAATCAATAACCTTTGAGAAAAACACTTTTGTTTATGATGATTTTCTATGCAAAGACGGGCAAAGGAAAGACTATTTAGAGGTGCTTGTGGAAGGAGATTGCCGGTTGCTTTTGTACCGGTGCATCACCTATAAATATATCGGGGACTGCACCATTCCAGGAGCCGACAATCCAAAAGAGGAATACTATCAGACAAAAAAATATTTCATATCAAAAGATAGGAATGTTGCAGTTCCCATTCCCGAAAGCAAAAATGATGTTGTCGAACTCCTTTCGGATAAAAACAAGGATATCAAATCATTCATGAAGGAGAATGATATAAAGTTAACCCATGAAGAGGACCTTGGTAAAACTCGTGAACTACTATAATCAGGATTGAACATCCTACGCGTAAAAGGGGCCGGGATGCATGAAGACAGGATTTTTGTCAGGTGCATCCCGGATTTTTTGGGATTAAACTTATTAAGAAGTCAGATGCTCTGTTCTTTCAATTATCTCATCCTGTAACTCTTCAGTCAGGTCAACAAAGTAATCACTGTAGCCTGCCACCCGAACGATCAGGTCGCGATAATTTTCGGGATTCTTTTTTGCCTTTCTCAATGTATCTGCACTCACCACATTGAATTGGATGTGGTGCCCGTCAAGTTTGAAATAACTGCGAATCAGGTGCATAATATTCTCAATTCCTTCCTCAGTTGCAAGAAATGATGGTGTAAACTTCTGGTTCAGCAAAGTACCACCGGTGCGGATATGATCTATCTTGGAAGCGGATTTAAGCACTGCTGTGGGTCCTTTCCGGTCGGCTCCCTGAACGGGTGAAATACCTTCCGATAATGGTTTGCCGGCTTTTCGCCCATCGGGCATGGCGCCCATCACACTTCCAAAATAAACATGACAGGTAGTAGGCAATAAATTCACCCGATGATGACCACCCCTTGCTGTGGGTTTGTTATCAACGGCCTTATAATAAAGTTCAAATACCAGTCGCATGATATCATCTGCATAATCCTCATCGTTGCCATATTTGGGAGTATTTTCGAGTAACTCATGACGGAATTCCTCATAATTATCAAAATCTTTGCTGAGGGCTTCCAGAAATCCTTTCATGGTGATGGTCTTCTTGTCGAATACATGGTATTTGAGAGCCGAAAGCTCATCCGTGATGCTTCCCAGCCCGACACCCTGAATGTAACTGGTGTTGTATCGTGCGCCACCATTGTGATAATCTTTTCCATTCCGGATGCAATCATCAATCAAAATTGAAAGGAAAGGTACCGGCATATGTTGTGCATAAATACGATCGATGATGTTGTTACCATTAATTTTTATTCCAATGAAATGATTTAGTTGCTTTTCAAAGGCAGCCATCAGGTCTTTAAATGATTCAAAGGAAGCAGGGTCTCCTGTCTGCAGGCCGATCATCTTTTTAGTTCTGCGGATCAAATCCATTGTTCAGAGTAATTTCCAGCACTTTCGGAATGTTGAAATAACCGGTCAAAATATAGGCTTCCTTGCCGAATGCACCGGTTTCAACACAACCGCTTGCTCCGCCTGTTCCTTGCATCTTCAATCGATTTCCCCACCCGAAGCATTTCCTGGATGATTGCATCGGTGTTAAAAACTGATGGTTGGCCGTAACCTGTTTTTATAATCTTCAGGAATCTTTTAATATATTGATCCGGGTTCTTTTTACTTACCTGAACCATCGAGCTGGG
This sequence comes from uncultured Bacteroidales bacterium, assembly GCA_963705185.1. Taxonomy (GTDB): domain Bacteria; phylum Bacteroidota; class Bacteroidia; order Bacteroidales; family JAADJA01; genus JAADJA01. The sequence continues at coordinate 169,499 of CAVPJF010000034.1, read as the reverse complement.
CTGCAGCAGCCTCATTTCCTCGATGACATCAAGCAATAAATAAGTCACTTCATTCACAGCATCAGAACCATCGGATTTTACGCCACCCAGGTTGATGAGTGAGAAATCAGTGTAAGTATTGCTTTCTTTCGCCGTAACTCCGATTTTTGGTGGTGCCGGGTGATTATTAAACTTGATCCAGAATGATTGAAGGATTTCTTTTGCTCTTTCTTTTGTCAGAGAACCTTCGGCAATTTCCTTTTGGTAAAAAGGTAAAAGATGTTGATCAAGCCTGCCCGGATTAAAGGAATCCCAGGGATTAACCTCTGTGATTACTCCTATATGAACGAACCAGTAATATTGCAATGCTTCCCAAAAAGTACGCGGCGCATTGGCAGGCACATGGCTGCAAATCTCCGCCATTTGAAGCAGTTCATCTTTGCGTTGAACATTCTTTTCAAGGCTTGCCAATTTTTGAAGCTCTGCTGAATATCTTCCTGCAAAAAGGATGAGTGCTTCGGCTGCAATTTTCATGGCTGTTAATTCTTCCTTCTTATTGAATGCTTCGGCATCGTTGCAATAATCAAGGTTATTCTAAAGCACTTTCGATTTCCGAAATAAAATCATTCATTCCTTTGCGATAAATCTTATCATCCAGAACAGTATGTCCCGGTGGACGCTGCTCCATAAATTCCGTAAAAACACCTGCATTGTAAGCCTCAATCCATTCTTTAGGTAGTTCGCCAAACATCCTATCCCTGATGGTTTTACCTTTCCAATAAGGTGCGATCATCTCATCAAAAGATTTTCTGGTTTCCGGGTCAGAGCTGAAAGGAACTTTTTCCCTTGAATGCAGGATTTCAAGATCATCCTGTGAGTGAACACAGATTTCCGGATAGGTCGGGCAGGCCTGCGGAGCCGGCCCGCGCTCACCAACTATCAGTTCACCTTCGTTTATACATATCTGTTTATTCTCAAGAATGTATTTGAAAGTCATCGCCCTTTTCACCGGTATACTGACTTTGTTTGCAATATCGCTTTTATAAAATTCTGTTACAAGCAATGCCCTTTCTGCCGAAATTGAAGGCCGGATGCCTGTACTTTGTTTTCTTAATTTGCTGATTCTTTCGTTCATGAACTCAATTTTATTTATTTACCGCTGAGGCGCTGGGACGCAAAGAAATTGAATACTTTGCGTCTCTCCGTCTTTGCGGTTAATTCATTTATAATCCCAGTTAACCACCCATTTTCACATTAAATCCCGAATTTACAAATAAGTTACGAATCTCTTCAATTTCGGTTGCTGAAATTTCTTTGTGACCCTTCATCCTGCTGGCAATACCGAACTTTTCGTATTTACCTTCAGCAATTTTATGATAAGTCAAAAGGTTAACCTGTGGTTTTGTTTCAAAATTGTTTAAATGATCAATTATTCCTGAGAGATTATTAGTTGTTGCTGTAATTCCTCTGATAAGTGGTATACGGATAACTACATCCGCTTTATTATCCATCAAAAATTTAAGATTTCCCAGAATAAGTTCATTTGTTCTGTCAGTATATTTGTTGTGTTCCGCCGGATCAATTAGTTTCAGATCATATAAAAACAGATTCGTAAATGGCATGATTTTCTTAAGCACATCCTTTTCAGCATAGCCTGAAGTATCAACTGCTGTATGAATCCCTTCCTGAAAACATTTTCTCAAAGCTGCCTCAAGAAATTCAGGCTGCGCGAGAGGCTCACCCCCGGAGAATGTTACGCCGCCTCCTGACTCATCATAAAATATTCTGTCTTTATTAATCTCTTCATATAGCGCCTCAACAGTCCATTCTTTTCCAATTTCCTTACCATTACTCACAACCGGGCCAAACGACATCCCTTCCGGATTGTGGCACCACCAGCATCCCAGCGGGCAACCTTTCATAAACACCGTTGTCCGGATGCCGGGACCATCATTGACTGAAAAACGCTGTATGTTAAAAATTATACCTTCCATTGAACAAGAAACCAGTAACAAGTAACCAGAAACAAGAAAAAAATTAAAGGAAAAAGATTGGGAAAAAATCAGGTATAGAAAAAATATATCACCTCATCCAGCAGGAGAAGAGCTTGCGGCCGGAGTAGTTATAAAGCTTTAAGCGGATGAAATGATGCATCATTTTTAATTTTTACCTGCCAAAAGTAAAGAATGTACCGGACATGGGCAAATTGCATTTTAAATTTCATAAAGTTGGTGTTAGGGTACATTTTGCTTTCTCAACCTAATTACTATTGTCACTCCTTACCCTTTTTGTTTTCTTTCATTATTCTGGCAATTTTTTGGAGCTCTTCCACATCTGCTTTATCTCGTAACCGATTCGTAGTCATTTTTGATAAAACCAGATGTTCAAAATCAATCATCGGCAATTCCAACCCTTGAATCATAACCATCTCTTTGGCAAGATAAGCCACATTGAAATCAATACTGGAGATATGTGTTAGAAAATCCACCCTGAAAGGTTTTTCCCAGATATGAAATACAAAAACATTTTCAAAGTTCGATTGATTCAGGGTTTGGAGACCTTCCTTACTAAAACCTAATTCCTCAAGTATATGAATGAGTTTTCCCTTATTTAAATTGTCAGGCTTTATCCAAATATCCAGATCGCCGGTCGTACGGTTATAACCGTAATAATTCACGGCAAAACCACCAATTATCAGAAATTCGACATTCGCTTTTATAAGCTTTTCGAGTAAATTTCTATGCGATTCAAGAAAAATGTTCATCGGGGTCCTCGATAATGATGATATTATTAAGCTTCGGATTTCTTAGTTCTTCAGAATTCAATCCAAAAGAGATACAAATCAAATCGTAAAGTTTCCGCATACGATCTTCCGGGGATAGGTTCGCCTGGTATTGCAGGATTTCTTCATGCTCTTTTTTGTGACTTTTAAATGTTATTGCAGGTGAATCCGTTTTAAGTGAAATTGATTCATACTGAACTTGAGGTTCTTGAGCTTTGCTGCCTATGTTCTTGTTTTTTTTCATTGAATTCCCTTAAAATTTCCACCAATAATTTCACCTTTCTTTTGTATTTGACAAAGTTAACTAAACTTATAATCACGTTTTAAAAAAGCGACGCCGTTAACTATGAATTGTACAGCAAAAAGAGTAGTGAACCTTGAACATTTTCCCCCATCAATATTTAATAAACTTTTTCGCTACTATTCGATCCTTCGTTATTACCTGCAAAATATATAACCCGCTGGGCAATGTTGAAATGTCGATTTGAGTTATTTTTCCTGATATTTCAAATTCCTTGACAATCATTCCTGTTAAATTGAATATTGCTATGGTACCGGCTTGTAACCCTTTAATGGCAATCACGTCCTTTGCAGGATTTGGATAGACTATGAATTCTCCAGTAACTATACTTATTTCATTATTTACATCATAGTAATTATTCCATTTTCATTGAAAACCCCAACCCCATCTATCTAGTTCCAAACCATTTATTTTCCAAGGCATCTATGACAATTGAATAAACAATATCTTCGGGCAGGCCAGAATTTGAGGTGTTATAAACCGTCCAGTTGATATCGTCAAATTTTCCTACTCCTCCATAATTAGTTCCAAACCATTTGTTTCCCTGGTCATCTATGGCGATTGACAGAACATACATTACTTGGCAAACCGGAATTTAGAGACTTATAAACTGTCCAATTAGTATTGTCGAATTTAGCAACTCCTCCGCCTGAAGTTCCAAACCATTTATTTCCCTGGATATCAATGGTAATTGAATGTATACTCATTAATCAAGCAAACCGGAATTAGATGCTGTTATAAATAGTCCAGTTGATATTGTCAAATTTTGCCACTCCTCCTACCATGAGTTCCAAACCATTTATTTCCCAAGGCATCTATTGCGATTGAATGAACATCGTTTTCAGGCAAACCTGAATTGGAGCTATTATAAATCGTCCAGTTGACATCGTCAAATTTTGCTACTCCACCACCCTCGGTTCCAAACCATTTATTTCCCTGGGCATCTAAGACAATTGAAGTAACAACCATAAAAGGTAAACCGGAATTAGAGGTGTTAAAAATAGTCCAGTTGATATTGTCAAATTTTGCTACTCCTCCACCATCAGTTCCAAACCATTTATTTCCCTGTGCATCTATTGCGATTGAATTAACCCAATTAAGAGGCAATCCGGAATTATCGTCGTCGTAAACAGTCCAGTTGACATCGTCAAATTCTGCTACTCCTCCGCCCCCAGTTCCAAACCATTTATTTCCCTGTGCATCTATGGCAATTGAAATAATGAATAGTGAAAGCAGACCGGAATTTGAAGTGTTATAAACAGTCCAGTTAATACCGTCAAATTTTGCTGCTTTGTGCCAAGTTCCAAACCAAATATTTCCCTGGGTATCCATGACTATTGAACGAACATCATTATGAGGCAAGCCGGAATTAGAGGTGTTATAAACCGTCCAGATGATATCGTCAAATTTTGCTGCTCCTCCACCCAAAATCCTCCAAAAAATCCAAACCATTTATTTCCTTGGGCATCTATGTAAATTGAACTAACATCATTTAAAGGCAAGCCGGAATTAGAGGTGTCATACACTATCCAGTTGGTATTGTCAAATTTTGCTGCTCCTCCACCATCAGTTCCAAACCATTTATTTCCCACGGCATCTAATGCGATTGAAGTAACAGAATTATCAGGCAGACCGGAATTAGAGGTGTTATATACTATCCAGTCGGTGTCGTCAAATTTTGCTACTCCTCCAAATTCAGTTCCAAACCATTTATTTCCCTGGGCATCTATGGCGATTGAAAGAACACCCCATTGAGGTAGACCGGAATTAGAAGGATCATAAACTGTCCAGATTGCATCGTCAAATTTTGCTGCTCCATGCTCAGTTCCAAACCATTTATTTCCTTGAGCATCAAAAGCAATTGATTTAACATAATTACCAGGCAAACCAGAATTATTGGTGTTATAAACAGTCCAGTTTACATCGTCAAATTTTGCTACTCCATGAAAATAAGTTCCAAACCATTTATTTCCCTGGTAATCTATGACAACTGAACGAACATCATTAACAGGCAAACCTGAATTAAGTTCGTCATAAAATATTATCTCTCCCGAAAAAGTGTTGATTTTTGCTATTCCTCCATTTGTTCCGGCCCATATATAATCTCCTTCAATCGCAAGTGAGTAAACAACTTTTCCATTTATGGTGTAATTTAACCATTGCTGAGGTTGTGATTTCATAGAATAAGAAAAGACTATTCCGATAATAATTAAGATGTAAAATTTTTTCATTAGTCAATCCCAATTTAAATCATTAATCATTTAATAAGGATAAAAGTATTATAAACTTATTAAAGTGAAAATTATCCCCGGGAAACCTGCCAATTGAGGCGTGGTAACCCAGATGACGACAACATTTAACTTTGAACATGGAACCTTGAACATTTTCTCCCATCATTCTTTAATGAATTTTTTCGCTGCAATTCCATCTTTTGTTATTACCCGCAAAGTATAAAACCCGCCGTGTAATTTTGAAATGTCGATTTTGGTTGTTGTTCCTGATATTTTAATATTTTTAACAACCTGTCCTGTTGAATTGAAAATGTCTATTGTTCCGGCTTGTGATACTTCTATTGCAATAATGTCCTTTGCAGGATTTGGATAGATAATGTAATCCCCCTCATTAGTTTCTCTATCTTCATATGATACCAGAATTATTCCATCTTCGTTGAAAACTCCAACTCCATTCATAGTTCCAAACCATTTATTCCCCTGGGCATCTATAGCTAATGATAATACAACATCACGAGGCAAACCGGAATTGGATGTGTTATAAACTGTCCAGTTGTCATTATCAAATTTTGCCACTCCTCCCTCATAAGTTCCTATCCACTTATTTTCCTCAGCATCTATGGCGATTGATTCTATATCATTAACAGGTAATTCGGAATTAGCACTGTCGTAAACTGTCCAGTTGACATCATCAAATTTTGCTACTCCCAGATTAGTTCCAAACCATTTATTTCCCTGATCATCAAATGCAATTGAATTGACAATATTATCAGGTAAACCGGAATTATCTTCGTCATATACTGTCCAGTTGATATCGTCAAACTTTGCTACTCCTCCATAATAAGTTCCTATCCATTTATTTCCCTGTGTATCTATAGCGATCGAACTAACCCAATTATCAGGCAAGCCGGAATTATCGTCGTCGTAAAGAGTCCAGTTATCATCGTCAAATTTAGCTAATCCACTCCCTGTTCCAATCCATTTATCCCCCTGGGCATCTATCGCGATTGAATAAACTGTACTAATTGGCAAACCTGTATTAGAGTAGTCATATATTGTCCAAATGGAATCGTCATATTTTGCCACTCCACCATAATAAGTTCCTATCCATTTATTCCCCTGGGCATCTATTGCGATTGAATTAACCCAATTATGAGGCAAGCCGGAATTATCGTCGTCATAAACTGTCCAGTTGGTATTGTCAAATTTTGCTACTCCACCAAAGGTTCCAAACCATTTATTTCCCTGTGTATCCAGGACGATCGAAGTAACAATGGATAAAAGGGGCAAACCGGAATTAGATAGGTTATAAACTGTCCAATTGATATTGTCAAATTTTGCTGCTCCTCCACCATCAGTTCCAAACCATTTATTTCCCAAGGCATCTATGACAATTGAATAAACAATATCTTCGGGCAAGCCAGAATTAGAGGTGTTATAAACCGTCCAGTTGATATCGTCAAATTTTGCTACTCCTCCATTATCAGTTCCAAACCATTTATTTCCCTGGTCATCTATGGCGACTGACAGTACATAATTATCTGGCAAACCAGAATTAGTACTGTTATAAACTGTCCAGTTGACATCGTCAAATTTTGCTACTGCTCCTCCTCCCAAATTACCTGCAGTTCCAAACCATTTATTTCCCTGAGCATCTAGGGCGATTGAAAGAACATTATCATAAGGCAAACCAGAATTAGAGCTGTTATAAACTGTCCAGTTGGTATCGTCAAATTTTGCCACTCCATGATTAGTTCCAAACCATTTGTTTCCATCTCCATCTATAGCGGTTGAACAAACAATATTACCAGGCAAACCGGAATTTGAGGTGTTAAAAACTGTCCAGTTGACATCGTCAAATTTTGTCACACCTCCTTCTCCTCCCAAATCATATCTGGTTCCGAACCATTTATTTCCCTGAGCATCTATAGCGACTGAGTTAACATCGTTATAAGGTAACCCGGAATTAGCGCTGTCATATACGGTCCAGCTATAATTGTCAAATTTTGCTACTCCACCCACATGAGTCCCAATCCATTTATTTCCCTGGGTGTCGATGGCAATTGAATGAACCCAATTATCGGGTAAACCGGAATTAACTCTATTATAAAATGTTGTCTCTCCAGTAACAGAGTTAATTTTCACCAACCCTCCCCTTGTTCCTGCCCAAATATTATTGCCTTCAGTCGTAAGCCAATATACATAATATCCACCGGCATCGTAATTGATCCATTGAGGAGGTTGAGATTTCAAGGTATAAGTAAATACTACCCCGATTAAAAGTAAAAAGTAAAATTTTTTCATAAGTCATTATTGATTTATTAATTGCAAATAATGGTCACCTTTGAAAATTCATTTTTTAATTAGAGTCAATATTCGCAAAAATATAATTGACTTTTCAGGAAAATCAACTTTACACATACCCTATTTTTGTTACGATTGTTCTACACTTTCTATTCATAAAATAAGCCATATTATCAAAGCAGATAAAACCAAACTGTTCCAATTGATACCTTACTCCGCATCCTTCACACACCTGAACCCAACTGTTGCATTCCGTTCAAAACCGGGTGAAACGCGCAGCAGCATCTGGGTTTTGTTCAGCGGTTGAGGTCCGCCTTTTACATACCACCAGCTTGAAGTTGGATTGTAATAGCTTCCGCCCCGCATGATGATGTAATAATAGCTGCCGTTATCGTAAACGTCATTTGTCAGCTGCCAGACATTCCCAACCAGGTCATAAACACCCGAAGCGCTAACACCTTCAGGATATTGAACCACTGAAGTCATTTTATCATTCCTTTATTGCATTTTGTCGAGTCCATCACATTTCCCCAGGGATATAATCTGCCGTCGTTTCCTTGTGCAGCGTATTGCCATTCGGCTTCTGTCGGAAGCCGCTTACCTGCCCATGCCGCATAAGCCTGGGCATCTTCATAGTTAATATAAACAACCGGATGGCTTTTCATTCCTTTTGGAAATTTACCATCAATCCAGTTTTTCAGATAATTAATTGTATCAGAAGGCTTGTATCCCGTGGACTCGATAAATTCATAAAACTGGTTATTCGTTACCGGATATTTATCCATATAAAAACGTCGCACAAAAACCGAATTAACTGAATCGTATTGAGGATAGGGAACAAAATTATCTTCCACATTCATCCTCATTTTAATATATCCACTTTTTATTTCTACCATCCCTTCAGGAATTGAAGTTGCTTTCGGAGTTATTTTTACTGAACTTATTAACCTGGCACTTCCAGATTTAACCAATAAAACTCTTTCATCCGAAAGTTCATTTTTGTTGAATAACTGAATCACAATTTTTCCTTCATATCTTCCGAAAAGCTCAAATAGTCTTACCTTCACTGGAAATTTAATAAAAGTAACAGGTTCTGATTCATAAGAAGGATTCCCTGCCCATAATAAAACCTTATCGCCTTTTTTAAAATCGACGTAAACAGAATCATTCCGATACTTAACCTGGAGCAGATTCTTAAATTCAGCAACACAATCCACATTTCCTTCCTGCCGGGTACCCAAATAATTTTTATCAAAAGCATTAACGGTAACCGGAATATACCATTTTCCCTTTCTTAATTCGGGGTTCAATTCTTCGTGATTCCATAGACTGACATAATGATTTTTTGGATCGGGCTTAACCTCTATAAGCGGTGCACTGAATCCTTCCGGGATCAGGCTATAGGCTGTGAATATGGTTTTATTTTCAGTCGGAAATTTATTGATCCAAATATTATCCCTGCTTGTTGTAACCAATGGCGTCCAATCAAAACTATTAAATGCCTTTGAATTTTCCCTTAATATTTTAACGGCTCTGCCTAAATACCTCATTTCCTCTTCTATCCAATCAGGGCGACCGGGAGCAAAAGTATTTAGCTCAATCCCATAGCCATTAAAAAGAGAAATGGCCACCTCCCTGTGAATTTGTCCCTGGCTCAGCTGGCATACTCTGAAAATAGCAAAATCAGGCTTGATGAGCTTATTAAGATTCAATGGCGGAGGCATATAAATGGCATCATGGACCCTTCCGGAAATAATCCCCGGCATATCCTTCGGAATGGCCATACCTTCCGAATACATAATCACACCCGATTTGATGCTGTCGGCTGCCCGTTGCAATTCATAGCTTGAACTTCCGCTGCAATCAAGCACTACGCCATCTGCATTGATCGCCTGGATCAGCTTTGCCATGCCTTTGTAAGGATTTTCCTTTCGTGTACTTTGATCCCATGGATTGTAGGAAATAAAAAACCGGGTATTCTGCTCTTTTGCTTTAGTGGAAATTTCTTTCAGCTTTGAAAGTCCCCCGGGAAGATCTTTGTATAAATCCCACTGGTTACGCTGGTCGGTGCCAAGTGCAGGCCATGTTGGCCAGATACCATAAACATCATAACCTCCGCACAACTTCTTTCCCTTTCTCGAGAAACTCCTCAATTTTATATCCGCCATTTTGCTGATCGTAAAATTCATGGTTCCAGGCAAACTGAAGAACCAATCAGGTATTTTTCCCTGATCCATTTCAGGTCGGGCCGTTTGTAAAGGCTATCATTAAAATTTTCAAGATCATAGATGTATTTATCCCGAAACATCAACCTCAGGCCATTTTGCCAGTCACCGGAGAAATCATTGATATAAAGTTCATAATTGATTTGCCCATTTGGATATAATTCGGTTTTATACCTCTGTTTCTTTCCATTAACGACTTCTTTTCTTCGGGCAATAGCACACAAAGATTTTTCCTCATTGATATTAAATGAAGCGTATCCCATTTCCCAGGCATTATCCGGCAGAATAACACCAACAGGTTCCTTGCCCGGACGAAATAACTTTGTCCGGGCCAAATCCCATGGGCCGGTTCCGGTAATATAAATCTTATCGTCTGTCTGACCAAAAGGCATGAAATTTTCGATGACAATAGTATCTGCTGAATGATTTGTTAAACGGACCATCAATTTTACTCCCTTATTAAAAGCCGAATCGACAACAAGTGCGCCTGTTATGTTATCACCGATATAAAATCCACCGGTATGATTGCTCCAGATCACATTATTGCCTTTGGAAAACATCAGTGCATCGTTCCAAACAAATGAGAACAGTGGGATAGTTTTTACCGGGTACATTTTTTCATCCGAATCGGTATAACCTGTAATAACAAGGCCATTGATGTTTTCAATCTTGATGGATTGAGCAAGCGAAAAGTTCAGGTAACAAAATGTACAGGCGAGCAGATAAAAAGCTAATCTCTTCATTTTTCATTTGTTAAATTGACAAAGTCCTCTCTTTACGATCTCACAAATTTAATTATTTTTGGCTTTGCAAAAATTTAAATTATGTCGCCGGAAACTGTTATCGAATTTGAAAAAGCATCCATCTTTCAAAGGGACATCCTGGTATTATCAGATGTTAATCTTAAAATTGAGAAAGGTCAGTTTATTTATCTCATTGGTAAAACCGGAACCGGGAAAAGCAGCCTTCTTCAAACCATATACGCCGATCTTCCTTTGCAGGACGGTTCAGCAACCGTAGCAGGTTTCGATCTCCGGCATTTAAAAAACAGGGATATTCCTCTTTTAAGACGGAAGCTCGGAATTATCTTCCAGGATTTTCAACTCCTAATTGACCGGTCAGTGGCAGAAAACCTTTATTTCGTAATGAAAGCTACCGGGTGGAAGGATAAAGTCAAAATGAAAGAACGGGTAAATGAAGTTCTTGATAAAGTTGAGTTGGGTACAAAAGATTTTAAAATGCCTCATCAATTATCAGGAGGTGAGCAACAAAGGGTGGCTATTGCACGAGCCCTAATCAATGACCCGGAGATCATTCTTGCCGATGAGCCAACCGGTAATCTTGATCCCGAAACTTCAAAGGGTATCATGAAGCTCCTTTTCGAGATAAGTGGCTCTGGCAGATCGGTTTTAATGGCGACGCATAATTACTCTCTTTTTAAAGAATTTCCGGCACTTACCTTAAGATGCGAAGACGGCAAGGTGTTTCAGGAAGAAAACCTTGGGGTGAACCTGACGACATGAAATTGGAAATTTGAAAATTGAAATTGGAAATCATTTATTTCCAGTTTCCAGTAAATAGGTTCTTGTTTCTTTTTACTTGTGTCTTGTGCGATGGTTTCTTTTTGCTGATTTTCTAAATAACTATGATACTTCGAAATTCATTTGGATTAAACACCAGTTCAATTAGCTTCTCCGCATTTTTATCGTTCGAATAGAATTCATCCAGGATTTTATGGCGAAGCATGATTTCATCTTCTTCAAACTTCTCAGCGAACAATGCTTTTAGCTTTACTTTCTGTTCGGCTGCGGTATTGGCAATTTCGCACAGCTCATTCAGACCGGTTCCGTTCAGCATTTTTTCATTTACCAGGCAGAACCTGCCATTATATAGAGTGTTCAGCAATTTCAGTTTAAGGCCGGTGGCCTGGAATGTGACAAGAATATTAACATGTGCCTTACGGATGAGGTCGAACATTTTCTCATCATCAGGATTGGCAATGATTTCGATATTGGGTTTGGTTGAAACCAGCTTTTTAATCCGCTCGGGTGGATTCATGCCTGCAATGATAAGCGGAATATCAAGATCATTAAAAACTTCATTGATCAGGTAGCTTACGGCATGAGCATTTTCAGGTACTTCTATATTACCATTATACAAAGCATATTCTCCTGATCCGGCTAAAATTTCGACACCATCATTTGCATGGAAGCTTGGAAGGTGAACTATTTTGTTACCAGGAAAATGATTCTTAAGGTATTCCGCATCATTTTTCGAAACTACCATCATCAGGGTGGCATGTTTTAATACTCTCTGGTAAAGCCTGAGCTTGATACTTGCAAAAAGAAAATAAAGCTTGTTACTTCAGCTTTCGATCGACCCTGAACAAACTGAAATAATAACGGTGCTCAATATTGCTTTCGCGGTAAACCAGCGTCCGGCCTTTCAATCTTTTATCCCCCAGGTAATAGCAACTGTGCAATCCCTCAAACAATACAGGGTAATTATCTTTAAGAAGATTATGTGATCAGGTCGTCAGATCGCCTGCTTGAAACAATATATGGCTTTAATGAAAGCGCCGATCGCAAGCCCAGCAACCTTGGATAATAATAAACCTTTTCGCACAGTTCATTCAATTTTTCACTTCTGTCGCGTCCCGGATACTCATAACAATGAAGAATTATTTTCACCCCTTTCATGTGCAGGAACTTCAGCTTATACCATACATCGATCACTCCGCCATAATTGGGGGGATACGGAATATCGAATGATACTATATGCAAATATTTATCAGGCATAAGGTTTAAAAACATCAATCAGAATTTTTTCTTCCTTTTCCCAGCATAGTTCCCTGGCTGCAAACTTACAGTTTTCCTTATAAGTTGCCAGTCTGTTTTCATCAGCAAGCATTTCGGTGATCCTTGATGCAATATGCTTTGGATCATGGTTTGTTATAGTTTCACCCACCTTGTAATCATCAACTATCTTTTTTACCTCCACCAAAGGAGATGCAAGGATAGGAGCAGCAGCATGAATATAATCAAACAACTTATTCGGGAGACTATAGCGGTAATTCATGTTCGTGTCTTTATCAATCGTCAGTCCAAGATCAGCATTTATAGTATATTGATAATAGCTCATCAATGGGTAATCTTGGAATGAATTTCACATTTTTCAAATTTAATATATTCACCTGATTTTTAAGATCTTCAATAACATCACCTCCACCAATTATTAAAAGCAAATATATTCTCAAGATAAGTCATTGCCTCGATCAACTCTTCCGCTCCACGATGAATATTTATTCCCGAGCCCTGAAGCAGGATAATTTTTCTGTCAGCAGGTAAACCAAGATCTTGTCTTGATTTGATTTTATCAAAGGTTCTGGTCGACAGGAACATTTCTTAGTACTTTAACTTCAACTCCATATTTTTCCTTAAAGATCTTAGCAATCGAGTCACTAACAGTAAACACATCTTTCAACTTTGGAAAAATCCATCGTTCAATCCTCTCCCAGACACCCTTCACAAACTTCCTGTGAATCACTTCAGGAGTCTCGGTAAATAGTTCATGACTGTCGTAAACTATTGGTATTCTTTTAATCTTATGGATAAGGAAATTAGGAAGTAAGGTATCAAGATCGTTGGAAACAACTAAATCTGAACGGTGAAACAGGAGAAAGAAAAATAACCGGGTATTGTATTCTGCATAAAAAAGAGGACCCTTTTCAAAAATAAGCTTCATTCTGTTCGTCCGGTAACTCCTTGTATCCATTGCTGGGCTGTTCCTTTTCTTCCTGCCTACCAACAGCACTTCGAATCCGAGATTGGTTAACGTATTGCATACTTTTCCCACCCGCTGATCGGTCACGAGGTCGTTAATGACTGAAACCACAACCCTCTTCAAAGTTCCTCCTGTTAATAGATTACGAAATTAATTAATAAAGCACTCCTGAAAAATTATATCTTTGAATCCATGATCATCAGAGAAAACTACAGCTTAAAGTCGCTCAATACATTCGGTATAAAGGTAGATGCAAAATATTTTGCTGAAGTTGCTTCGCTTCAGGATATTATTGACATCAATCATTTCATTCGTGAAAAGCGAGTTCCCTATCTTGCTTTGGGAGGCGGAAGCAATATCCTATTTACAAAAGACTTTGAAGGACTCGTTATTAAAATAGACCTGAAGGGAATTGAATTGGTCAAGGAAGATGCCGGTCATTACTTTGTCAAAGCCATGGCAGGTGAAAACTGGGATGATTTTGTAAAATATTGTGTGGACAGGAATTATGCCGGGATTGAAAACCTTTCATTGATTCCGGGCAATGTTGGTGCAAGCCCCATCCAGAACATCGGAGCTTATGGCGTTGAAATGAAGGATGTATTTCATGAACTTGAAATGTACGATCTGCACACTGGAAGGCTGACAGTCATGGAAAACGAATGAATTGCAGGTTTGAATACCGGAACAGTATTTTTAAAAATGAATTAAAAGGAAAAGCTATCATACTTTCAGTTACCTTTCGCCTTGATAAAAATCCCGTTTTCCGAACTGAATATGGCACTATAAAAGATGAGCTGAATAAAATGGGTGTTAAGGAGCTATCCATTCGGAATATCCGAAATGCAGTCATAAATATTCGCCGGAGCAAACTTCCCGATCCCGGTGAAATTGGAAATGCAGGAAGCTTTTTTAAAAATCCTACAGTAAGCTCAAAGTTTCATAATGAGTTATTAAAAACGGTTCCCTCAAATGGTTTCTTTCCTCAACCTGGCGGAACCTATAAACTGGCTGCAGGCTGGCTCATTGAGCAATGCGGATGGAAAGGAAAACGATTGAGCGATGCCGGTGTTCATCAAAAACAGGCTCTGGTAATAGTAAATTATGGAAATGCGAGTGGTAAAGAAATTCTGGAACTAGCGACTGAAATCAAAAAGTCCGTCTCAGATAAATTCGGAGTTGAAATCGAAACGGAAGTGAACATCGTTTAATTACCGCATAAAATGAAGTTTTAAAAATCCTGTCATGCTTCTAAGAAGGAAAATATTACTCATATACAAGAATACTCACATAATCCACCACCTCATCCGATGGAATAACCTCGCCGGAGTTTCCAATCTTCAGGATTTTTGCTTCAGGATATTCTGCCACCAATTTGGCAATATTCAATTAAGGTCATTATAGGACCGAAACCACATACGGTGATGTGTTTGTCTCGTACCTCATGGTAAATGGTTTCTGAGTCCAGCTTAAGGATAGCATCAATTACATAGCGATCGAGCTTTTTACCTTCGTCAGGATCAACGAAATGAGAAAAGTCGGAGGAAGCGATGATGCAAATCTTTTTTTTGAGGATTTTATTTGCATTGTGAATGGTTGTTGCAATAATCTTTGCATTTTGTGTATCCTGCCGCGACATGGTGATGGGAACGATTTTAAATGGATAGGAAATGAATTGCTGCAGCAAAGGAAGCATCACTTCACCTGAATGTTCATATTTATGGGCGGCAGATGATTCAGAAAAATTCAGGTAGCGATAAAAATCCTTATCCACTTCAGTTTTGCCCAGTGGTGTTTCCCAAAGATCATTTTCATCAAGGGCGATGCCTGGCTCCATGTCCGGTGTGGTTAGGATTGATGATAAAAAAAGTGTCAAATCGCTGGTTAGAATTTTTTAATATCTCAAAAAAATGAATTGCCTGGTAAGCCGAATACATATAGCCTGCATGGGGTACAACCGCGCCAATTATTTTTTTCTTTGACAAACTCAGGTCGATTTGGGGACTTTCTTTCGCAAGGATCTGATCAATAAGCTTATGAATGGCGGCCCTGTTGCCGGGATAAAAGGTACCTGCCACGGCAGGTTGACGGATTTTCATAATTTTTTCGTTTAAAAGTTCAAATTTATCAAAATCTTAAAGATAATTGATACTTTAGCCTTCAAATTTTAGTCATTTTAGTCAATCAGAATTTTAGTCACTTAAAAATCATTTCTATGTTCGACGCAAAAATTTATACCGACCGCCGTAACCGCCTCAGGGCTGAGGTGAAAAGCGGAATCGTTTTGATTCTTGGGAACCCGGAAGCTTCCTACAATTATCCTGCAAATACCTATCACTTCAGGCAGGACAGTAATTTTCTTTATTTCTTTGGTCTCGACCATCCTGATCTGGCGGGTGTGATGGATTTGGATAATAACAAAGATTACATTTTCGGAAATGATGTGGATCTGGACGACATCATCTGGATGGGTCCACAGCCCCTGATGATGGATCAGGCAGCATTGGCCGGAGTAAAGAACACTGCTCCTCTTAAGGATTTGCCTGATCTTTTAAATGAAGCAAAGCTTAAAGGCAGAAAAATCCATTTTGTTCCGCCATACCGCGGCGAAACCTATATGCAGATCAGCAATCTGCTCAATATCCCGATTGGCGAAATCCGTGATCATGTTTCGGTTGAGCTGATTAAAGGGATCATCAAACTTCGCTCGATAAAAGATGATCTTGAGGTCGCAGAAATTGAAAAAGCTGTTGACATAGCTTACGAAATGCATACTACTTCGATGAGAATGGCAAAACCAGGTGTTAGTTGAAAGAGAAATAGCCGGTACGATTGAAGGTATTTCACTTGCTTTGGGCGGCCCGGTTTCTTTCCCGATTATTTTAAGTATTCATGGTGAGACACTTCACAACCATTATCATGGAAATGTATTGAAAGTTGGAAGGATGCTGGTAACTGATGCCGGCGCTGAAACCACCAGGCATTATGCAAGCGACATTACCCGGACGGTGCCTGTTGGGGGTAAATTTAACCAAAGACAGAAGGACATTTATGAAATAGTACTTGAAGCCAACCAGAAGACTATAAGCGCAACCAAACCAGGCATTACAAATAAAGAGCTTCATATGATGGCGGCTACCATTATCGCTTCGGGATTAAAGAATCTGGGTTTGATGAAAGGAAATGTGGAAGATGCAGTAAAGGAAGGCGCTCATGCCATGTTTTTCCCTCACGGGCTTGGGCACATGCTGGGACTGGATGTGCATGATATGGAAGGAATGGGAGAAAATTATATTGGTTATGATGACAAGATAAAACGAAGCTCACAGTTTGGAACCGCATTTCTGAGGTTTGGTAAAGAACATCAGCCAGGATATGTTTTCACCATTGAGCCTGGGATTTATTTTATCCCTGCTTTGATTGACAAATGGCATAAAGAGAAAAAATTTACCGACTTCATCAACTATGATAAAGTTGAATCATTCAAAGATTTCGGAGGTATACGTATCGAGGATAACATCCTGGTGACCAAAACAGGTCATAAAGTCCTTGGGAAACCGATACCAAAAACCGTTAAAGAAATTGAGAATATAATGGCATCGTAGAGATGTATGGGTCTATAGTAAGGGAACGCAGGAAAAAACCTGCGTTTTTTTATTGCGATTTGATCTGAATGATCAGTTTTTTGATCTCCTCTTCAATCTGCTTTTTGGATAGGATTTCCCGCTCAAGGTCTTCTTCCTTATGGCGGTATTTATGTTTCAAATCTTGCATTTCACTAATGAGAGAAGAATTATTCAGGGTCAATTCACCCAATTGTTTGTTCAATTGGACAATATCCTGCTGAAAACTGCTATCCTTGTTAATTTCTTCCCTTATTGGCCATGTTCTTTCAAGTTCAAGCTTTATGCTCCGGTACCTGATTTGCCGGTCAATAAATAAAATAGAGGAAATCACGAATAACAAGCAAAAGCTGCCGGTAACAATCAAAAGAATATTGATCAGTTGTCTGTTATCTTCCAATGCCTTTTCCTGAAGATCAGACTCTTTTTTAATAAGGGCGATTTCAAGGGTGAGCTTTTCAAGCTTGTCCTCAAGCGATTTATTTATTTCAATTTCCTTCAAAAGATAATAATTAATAAGCGTATTGTCAATATCGATTACCTCTTTCGCCTTTGCAGTCAGCTCGGCACGATTCACCCAGGGACGAATGGTGTTGGCTTCTTCAAGCAAACGGTAATCGGTAAAGGTTTTATTCCGCAATAGAATCGTAGAATCAAAAGATGTTTGACCTGATAGAAAGAGTGGGCCACTAGCAAAAAAAGAGGGTAAACAAGAAAATATTACTGGTAAATTTCATAAAAATCTACGGATGAATTAATCAATGGCTAAAGTAAGAATTATACCCATACGGAAAAAAATTGAGAAAAAAATAACAACTCAAACTTTACATAAATTGCAATAAGCATCAGTTTATTGTATGGGTTTTGGATGTTATAACTCCTGAAAAGGGTAAGATGAATTGAATGTAAAACTTGTTCAAACTTGTCAGCTAATTCGCATCCTTCTTCCTGACCAAATAACAGGAAATAGGGTAATGATCTGAAAGAGAAATCTTATGCCGAATAAACCTTCGTGATTCAAAAACTGCATCATGAAAAATATAGTCAATTCTGAAGGAAGGAAAACTTTCACCCGCATAAGTCACACCAAAACCCTTACCGCTTTCAACAAAAGCATCTGTTAAACCAGTAGTAATTTCACGATATGCATAAGAAGATGGCGTATCATTGAAATCGCCGCAAATGATGACAGGATATGGTGAATTCTTAATATGCCTTTTAACGATTTTAACCTGGTGTCCCCTGTTAATAAATGCGGATCGCAATTTCGAGATTACCTGCAGTGAATGTTTCTTGATCACTTCCTGGTCCTGCTGGTTTGGCAAATCACTGATGAAGTCGTATTCTTCTTTTTTAAAATGAATGGATGCCAGGTGAAGATTATAAAGCCTGAAAGTATCAGCAGCAATGATAAGATCATTATAAATTCCGATAGTTTTTTCATCATATTCGAGATATCCTTTGTTAATCACCGGAAAACGGGTGAAAATCGCAATACCATCAAGTTTTTGCTTTTTAGTCTTGAAATAATTCCGGTAATAAAAATTAGGAGTTTTGTTTTTCTTACCGAATTCATTGGCAAACTTCTGCAAGTCTCCGCGATCGTAAAGCATTTCCTGAAGACAAATGATATCTGCTTTCTGATCATTAATAAACTTTGTGATCTTAGCCTGATTTTCAAATTTAGTGATGTATTTGGTATTTGAAATATTTTGTCTGACAAAATTCTGGATATTATAAGATAAAATTTTAACCGGCTTGCTGTTTTTATCAATCTCTTCCTTTTGGTTTAACTGAACCAGCCTTCCTATATGATTCCAGCCCAAAAGGATGAATACTAATGATAGCAGTGAAAATTTTATTCGAATAAAAATCCAAAGAATAACAAATAACATGTTTGTCAGGAGGATCAATGGATAACCAAGCCCGGCAAAAGCGATAAGCGAAAATTTAGCAGGATTGATATAAACCGAGATATAAACCACCAGCAACATCAAAACGGCAAACAGGTTCAACATAAGGAGTAATCCTGAAAGAAATGAAATTCTGCTTTTTTGCTTTGCCGTCCTGCACTCTGTCTGATTAAATTGAATGTATCATGACTTTAATTCCCGATGCTTTTTTCAATGATTTAAGGATAGTTTACATTATCTATCTCGATTAGAAATGGCAAATATTCAAATCAACGAATTGAACATTAAACAACAGCTTATTTGTTTTTATTGCTTGTTCTGAATAATAAATCCTTTTCCTCTTTCGATAAAGCATCATAACCTGATCTCGAAATTTTATCAAGGATTTCATCAATCCTGGCCTGGTTTTGTTTTTTCTGCAAATTATAATCCTCATCAGTCATGGTTCGGGGATTGGTATAAACATTTTTGAAATTTGATTTTCCCGATTTTTGAAAAGGCTTAAGGATATTTTTAATTGAAATTTTACGAAACCAACTGCTGACATCCTTTCCGTTTCTGAGCATGGTGATAAAAAAGAAACCCCACATGGCTCCGCCAAGATGTGCCAGGTGGCCACCCGAATTCGACGACCGGATCATTAAGACGTCAATAACAATTGAGAATAGGGCGATATAAATGATTTTAACAGGTCCCAGGAATAACAGATGAATCCTGTAATTAGGAACATAATACGAAATGGCAACCACAATGGCAACCACCGAAGCCGAGGCACCCAAGGCCACCGATTGGAGATAGGCATCCTGGAACTTGGGAAAAATATTGAATGACAAAATATAAAAAATTGCTCCGGACAACCCACCCAGTAAATATGTAGTAAGCATTTGCCGTGCGCTCAAATACTCCAGGAATATTTTTCCAAACCAATACAGCCAAAGCATATTGAACAGGATATGCCAGATATCGAAATGCAGAAACATATAGGTGACAAGTGTCCAGGGTCGGGTTATCAATGTATCCACTGATGCAGGAACCGCCAGCCAGCCAATCACCTCTTCAGTAAACTTAACCTGGAACAGATCGAACAGCACATCCAGAAACATGATGACCAGCCAAACTGCAACATTGATCAGGATGAGTTTGATCAGGATGCTTTTACTCCTGAATAATCCCCTGATGTCCTGAAACGGATTTTGATGTATATCGCTGCTGTTGTAATAATTCATACTGCCAAATACTTCAGTTACCTCTTTTTCCAGTAAAGTAAAAGCAGGAAGCCAAAAATCATACCACCCAAATGGGCGAAATGAGCAACGTTGCTTCCGGTATCATAAACGCCGGAGAACAACTCAATAGCACCATAAATGATAACAAAATATTTAGCCTTTAACAGGAATGGCAAAGTAAACGTAGATCAAGTGCATTGGGGAACAACATTCCAAATGCAAGCAGGATCCCGAACACCGCACCGGAAGCGCCCACTACAACAGGAGCATTCAGAAAATCGATCTTATACTGCGAAATAAAGTCAACGCTCAATTGCAATGCTTTTGTAGGATCAGTAAATAGAAGCTGGTTATATTGCTCACGAAAGATATTAAAGTTATCCTGCAATTCAACGGATGTAATTTTAAAGTAGCCTGAATTCAGGAATAACATTCAAACTTTCAGGTGAAGGATTGTTTAAATAGCTATCGATGGCCGCCATTACCGGAGATATCTGAAAGTAAAAAACCACATAATGGGTAATGGCCGCACCAATGCCTGTGACCATATAATAAATCAAAAATTTCCTGGGTCCCCATACATTTTCGATCGCATTTCCGAACATCCACAATGCAAACATATTGAAAAGAATGTGCATGAGCCCGCCATGCATAAACATATAGGTAATGAACTGGTATGGTCTGAATTTTTCGGCTGCAAAATAATGCAATCCAAGCATATCTGTCAGATCAAAACCGAATTTTGTACCTGTAGCCATTGTTGCTAAAAAGAATAATCCGTTGATGATCAGCAGATTTTTAACAACTGGCGGCAATATTCTGAATCCGGTGGGTCGGTATTGGTCCATTTAATTCATTATTTCTTATTTAAACATCTGCTCAATTTCATTCATGCTCATAATTCTTCACTACAGGTTTGCCATCCGGCGACACATCCGGAACTTTGCAGGCAAAAAGCCGGTCGATAACAGCCATCATTTCCTCCTTCTGCAACTTTCCATTCATGCCGGCAGCCATATTGATTGCCATTGACCGCGCTAAATTAATCCTTTTGTCCGCAATCAGTTCCTTCTGGTTCCTTTTGAAATTCTCAATGATATCTTCCAAAACATCGTTGATGGTGTGATTGTTCATGCTGGGCAGGCAATCCATGAAAGATAAATGTATTTTCACCAAATTCCTCCAGGTCAAAACCAAGGATTTTCAACTCAGCGAAAATACTTCTAACTATTTCGGTATCTCCTGCCGGAAGTTGAATGGTTGCCGGAAACAACAGTTGCTGCGACATGCCTTTGCCCGTTTCAAGCGATGACATGAACTCTTCATAATAAATCCGTTCATACGCCCTTTGCTGATGAAGGATCATCAGGCCCGATTTTACCACTGAAACAATGTACTTATTCTGCAGCTGAAAAATAGTTTCCCCTTGTACCTTTTCATCCGTTTCCTGATTGATCAATGTTTCCTGCTTTCGGCAAAGGTTCTGTTTCAGTTGACCCGGGAACAGCAGGCGTGAAATCATTTTCAAATAATTTCTCCCAACCCGTTACATTCTGCTGCGATCTGTTGCCGGTTGGAGCAAAGGAACTTTTTATTTTCTGGTTCTCAAAAGGATTGTAATCCGGATCCACTTTGATTGCGGGTGACTTGATTTCGTGATCCTTTCCGGGAATACTGAATTGCACCGTTTGCTCCATATCGAAATCGATAGACTGAACCACATTAAACTTTCCAAGTCCTTGTTTTACCGCCGAACTGATCATGGAATAAATCACCTGGCCGTTCTGGAAGTTCACTTCTGTTTTGGTTGGGTGAATATTGATGTCAATCTCTTTTGGGTCGATTGAAAGGTACAAAAAGTAAGTTGGAAAGGCATCCGAAGGGATCAGTTCCCTGAAGGCATTGTCAACTGCATGATTCAGGTAAGGATGTTTGATGAACCGCCCGTTCACAAAAAAGAACTGGTCGCCGCGGGTTTTCTTTGCAAATTCAGGCTTACCTATAAATCCTGAAATATTAACAACATTCGACTCAAGCTCCACAGGCAAAAGCCGGGTGTTGTATGCAGGGCCAAGGAGCGAAACAATTCGTTGCTTCAGATTGGATCTGGTCAGCAGGAATAACTGCTGGTTTCCATTGAAAAATGAAAATTTTATACCATGATTGACCAGCGCTACCCTTTCAAATTCTTCAATGATATGTCTAAGTTCTGTAGTGTCGGCTTTTAAAAACTTTCGACGTGCCGGAATATTATAAGAACAGATTTTTTATGGAAAGTGATGTCCCATCCAGGCATCCGCAAGGTTCCTGGCTCTTTACCATTGATCCTTCAATCATGATCTGGGTTCCCAATTCATCCTCTACCCTTTTTGTCTTTAATTCGATTTGTGCAATAGCAGCGATGGACGCCAACGCCTCACCACGAAATCCCAGCGTTTTTATGGCAAAAAGATCGTTTGCTGTTTTGATTTTTGAAGTAGCATGGCGTTCAAAGCTCATGCGTGCATCGGTTTCCGACATCCCGCAACCATTGTCGATCACCTGTATTAACGTTTTACCGGCATCTTTGATCACCAGCTTTATTTCATCAGCTCCGGAATCAACTGCATTTTCCAGCAGCTCTTTCACAGCAGATGAAGGCCTTTGAATGACCTCGCCGGCAGCGATCTGGTTGGCTACTGAATCGGGTAAAAGATGAATGATATCCGGCATTGACCTGTTTTGGTATTTATCTTTGGTAAGCGCTATTTTAATTCTATAATTATCTGAAGAAAATGATGTAAATCAAAATGATCACAATAAAAATATAAATCAATACACTCATGTTAGCTTTTTTCTGCCGTCCTCTCTCACCTGCCCTGAACCTTTGCCATCCTGCATCCAGTTTCGACCTGAAATCGCCTGTGGTTTCTGAACCGGCAAGGCCAAGCTCCTTTTTGCGTTGTTCCCTCCTCTCTTTTTCCTCATCGTAATACCGGGCAGGATAATTAAACTGACGGGCCTTTGGTGTATTGAAAAATACAAGTTTCATTGATGAATTGTTTGCTGCAAAGTTACCGAATATTTCTTTCAGGAGGTAACGGAAATTAAAGATCAATAATTGCAAAAATCTTAAAGGGAATTTACATTATCGATTTGATATGACCTTCAATGTAAGATAAGTAAAAATTGGCAATCGAATATAAAATCGAGCCTGTCTAGTAGGTAAACTCCCCAAACTCCGATTTGATAACAACCTTTTTACCTTCTGAGGATTTGCAATAACCAATAACTTTCGCATCAATTTCAAATGATTCCGAAATCCTGATGATGGCTTCGGCAATTTTCTCCGGAACATATAATTCCATCCGGTGACCCATGTTAAAAACACGGTACATTTCTTTCCAGTCAGTACCCGATTCATCATGGATAAGCTTAAACAATGGTGGTAATGGGAAAAGGTTGTCTTTAACTGACTTCAATGTTTTCAATAAAATTCAAGACTTTGGTCTGCCCTCCCCCACTGCAATGGATCATCCCATGAATATTCTGAACGGAAATTCTCCAAAACCTGCCTGATCACCGGAGCATAAGTCCGGGTGGGAGAAAGGACAAGTTTTCCAATATTTACTCCGTCAACCTCTGAAGGATCTGTCAGCAGTTTGCTTCCTGAATAAACAAGTTCATCCGGAATATCATTGTCGAAGCTTTCAGGATACTTTTTTGAATATGATTTATGAAAGACATCATGCCGGGCTGATGTCAAGTCCGTTGCTGCCCATGCCACCATTGTATTCAGTTTCATAAATAGCCTGTCCGAAAGATGCCAGCCCAACGATAACATCTCCTTCCCTGGATTTTATTTTCAATTATTTCTGATCGCTTAAGCCTTGCGGTTACTGTGGAATCGACAATAATGGTCCGAACCAGGTCGCCAACATCAGCTGTTTCGCCTCCTGTAGAATGAATACCAATACCGAGGCCCCGCATCTTTTCAAGAAATTCTTCGGTTCCCTCAATGATGGCCTTAATGACTTCGCCGGGAATCAGTTTTTTATTTCTGCCAATGGTGGATGAAATCAGGATATTATCCGTAACACCGGCACAAATCAGGTCATCAAGGTTCATTACAATAGCATCCTGCGCTATTCCTTTCCACACAGAAAGGTCGCCGGTTTCTTTCCAGTAAATATAAGCCAGTGAAGATTTGGTGCCGGCTCCATCGGCATGCATGATGTTGCAATATTCAGGATCGCCGCCCAGAAGGTCAGGAACAACTTTACAAAAAGCATTTGGGAAAAGTCCTTTATCAAGGTTTTTTATTGCCCGATGCACATCATCCTTTGATGCAGAAACTCCGCGCTTGTCGTATCTGAATTCCTCAGGCATTATTCAGCATTGCTAAAATGAGCAGACTTTATTCGCCACCAAAGCACAAAGGCACAAAATCTCACTAAAAATTACATTTTTAATATCCCACATTTGGCGCAATTTGGAGTTTTAGTGTTTTAGTGGCATTTATACTTCACCTTATTAAACTGGGTTCTATAATTATTCAAAGATAATTTGCTTGTTCTCTTCGTCGATCTTGTATTTGCCAAGGAGCGAGAAAGTAGCTTCATCCAGGTAGAAACCAACCGGAATCTTATAATTCACCGTCACCTCGAACATGGTCAGATAATTTTTATCAACCTTCAATTCCTCGATCAGGAATACTGCAAGGTCGGCAATGGTTGAATTGGCAAGGACTTCATTGGGATCACCGGCAAAATCATCTTTGCTGATGGCACCATCCCTGAGCAGGTTCACCGCATTTTCAAGAGAGATCATCGGCTTGTTGATCTTTTTATCAACGTACACATCAATCGGGTAGCCATTCACTTCGCACTTCACACCAAACCGTCCTTCTTTGTCTTTCAACAGGGCAATCTTTTTCACTTCTTTCACCGGATTGACAACGATATCGATTTGTTTTGGGATATAAACCGTATCCAGCTTTTCTTTAGGTACGAAATCATTATTAAGCACCGAGAATTCAGTTCGCCGGTTCAACTGGTGAGCGAATTCCTTAATATCATTTGTGGAAAGGGAATTGATAAAGCTTTCCGTAAGAACATTTGCTGAGTCCAGTATCTGAATTCCATTCAAATAATATTTATGGTCGAGTTCACGTGGCACCCTTTCGCCATAACCTTTCGCAACCAGCCGATCGGGATCGATACCGCGAAGGATCAGGTAATCAACTACTGACTGAGCACGTTTCTGTGAAAGGATATCATTGTGCTCATCGGTATCGCGTAAATCGGTATGAGAAGCAAGTTCAACCACAATGGTAGGGTTCTCATCAAGTGTTTTGATCAATCCTTGCAATGAATCCTGGTACTGAGGCTTTAAATCCCATTTGGCAAGGTCATAAAGAATTTCCGGAAGAACAATTGGCTCTTTCGGAATCGGAACCAGCATAAAATCACGTTCAAAATTCTTGCTTCTTTCGACACCAACAGTTGTTACTACTCCGGTAGCGCTGAAATACTGGTCTTTGGATACAGTCAGTTCGTAAGTTGTTCTGGGGCGGAACTGGTCTTTCGAAAATTCATACCTGCCGATTGAGTTGGTTTGTTTTTCAATGGTAGTTCCATCTGAACCAACCATTCTTACATTGGCGCCCTCTATGAATAGAAGCGTTCTGTCATCCTTTACAATACCTGAAAGGGTAAACTCAACCGGAGGAACAATAAAATACCAGATGTCGTCACCACCCTTGCTTTTTTCAAGTTCAAACTCCTTACGGCTCGAACAAAAATATCCTTCTTCCTCCGCGCTCAGAGTTAAATATGATTGCAAAATCATCGGCATTGGAGTTTAACGGATAGCCAAGGTTAACCGGAATGCCCCATTCCTTGCCAGTTTTAGTTGTTTTAAATACATCCAGACCACCCATTCCAATGTGACCGCTTGAAGAAAAGTAAAGCACCGTATCAGATCGCAAGAAAGGGAACCCTTCATTGTCGGGAGTATTGATAACCGGCCCCATATTTTTTGGCCGCCCAAAATCTCCGCTTGCACTTTCACGTGTCGCATAGTAGATATCTGTTCCGCCCTGCCCATTGGGGAAATCGGCGGTAAAGAAAATGGTCATTTCATCTTCACTTAAAGTGGGATGCAAAATCCTGGAAGTGCTGTCGCCTCCCAGGTCAATAATTTCAGGATCGGAAAATGTCCGTCCTGTCTTTTTTGACTTGTAAATGTGGCAACCCAGCTTTTTTGCTTTTTCGTTGCCGCAACGTGCAAAATAAAGGGTGGTAAACGAAGAATTCATCATTGGGCTGCCTTCATTGGTGGCGGTATTGATCTTTTCTTCAGTTTCGATGAGGTTGGGTGTGCTCCATTCGCCTTTTTTATCCATACGGGTTAAAAACAAATCGGTAAAAGCCGAACCGGTTCCTTCATCATTTTCCTTACCCGTGGCACCTTCCCTGTTTGATGTAAATATCAGTGAGTTGAAATTATCGCTTTCGAAGGTGGGACTGAAATCATCTTCGCGCGAGTTGACCTGCTTGAGATTCTTGATCTGGTGGTTGGTAGGGTGCTCAACCAAATCCTTTTGCACCTTGCACGATTGCAATCCATCATTACCCCGCGGATCATCAGGTTTCAGCTTGATGTACATCTCATACTGAGGCATGGCTTCATCGTAGTTCTGATTTATTTTCAGTGTGTTGGCATAATGCAGCAATACAATGGGCTCCTTTTTGTAATAGTCGTTACGCACAAGGCTCTTGTAAGTGGGTTCAGCCCTCTTTGGGATCACCCATCAGGCGGTAACATTCCGCCATTTGAAACCGGATCCTGTTTTTTTCATCTTTATCCTTGGCTTTGGAATAAGCCTTTTTGTATTTGTCTACAGCTGTAGCGTATTTAAAATCCTCAAAATCTTTATCAGCGGTTTCCGTCAGGTTTCGCTGGGCATAAAGGGTTAGAGAGAAAAATAAGGCAGTTGCGATAAATAATCCTGTTCTTAAAGTCATAATCAATTTAATCTAAATTTCGCCGGCAAATATAGTGATTCCGGAAATTAACGGGATTGGAAAATATTTATTTCGCGATAAATGAGGAAGGATGGACTGGAAAAGCTGGAAAGGGGGATAAGAGGAACTAAGGGAATTAACGAATGGGAAATAGGGAAAAAGGGAATAAGGGACTTAACCACAATGGGCACGGAGAAGGCACAATGAACACAAAGGTTAAATTCCTTGTGACCTTTTGTGCAAAACTTAGTGGGCTTTGTGGTTTAGAAAATTTTCGGAAATAATTATTAGGATTAACTCGATCTTGACGATTTAGCCTTTGCAACAACTTTAGTATTTGGAGGTATGGTGGAAACAGCGGAAAACAGAGAAAATTACTTCTATTTCGAAGATGAATTGAATTTAACCAGCTTATTCCAGTTAATTGATCCATTTTTCTCGCAGAACTCTTTTGCAAATTCAAAGGTGAATTTATTAATCATTTGAGAATAGGATTTCATGAAGTCATCATTTTTTTCTTTTGCCTTATGGCCAAGCGGTTCAATAATTCCGGTATATAGTTCTTTATCACCTGAAATAAATTCCCAAAACTTTTGTCCGCAATATTTGAAATAGTCACCTTTGTCAGGTTTATTATCACGACCATAGCAACAACCATTCACGGCTACAATGTAAGTTTGGAACTGCTAGTTCGTAATGCTTTTTTAGCAGTTCTAAAATCATCAATCATTTTTGGAACTTGACAACTATTTCCCCAATTTGGTCCCGACTTGATATTTACAATGTATCTGGTTCCATTATTGTCAAATTCCAAATCGATTCCTGTTATTCCAGATTTTTTCCCTCCGTAAACTTTATTGTTAATGAAAATTGCAAGTCCTTCTAACCAATCGCCAAATATTGTTTCTTCGTTTGAGGAAATATGAGCATCAACTAGGCTACGAATAATTTGCTCTGCTGTTAATACATACTTAGCTTTAAATAAATAAGGGTTTTTTCTCCTTAACACCTTTGAAAGCTTTAAGTCATCTAAACTTTGAATTCTTTTCTGATGAAAAGTACCAATATTATTTTCAACGTATTTTGTTACGTCTTTTAGGTTTAGTTTTTTCATACACTGGTTTAGGTTCTAAAAGAATAAGTTCAACTCGCTTTAATTGATTTTTTACCATTTCATAATATTCCGGCAAAATGTCTATACCAATTGAATGACGCTTCATTCTGTTCGCAACAATTAATGTCGTACCACTTCCCATAAAAGGATCAAGAACAGTATCGTATTGTTTAGTGAACAATTTAATAAACCATTGAGGAAGTTCCTCCGGGAATGCAGCGCTATGATTTTTGTTATTACATTCCGTTGCAAGATGCAAAACATTCGTTGGATAAGCCATTTCCCTGTTTATCCAATTAGAAATATTTTTACCAAATCCGCTACCGACTTTCGAATTATCCCTGATCTTATCTGTATCACTTAGATTTTTCAACCTGGTTTTCGCCCAATCACCCATAGGAACCATAACCTCCTCCTGAAACATATGAAAGTGTTTTTCCTTATTGAACTGTAACAGACGTTCCCAGGAATCACGAAACCGGTTTGGCCATTTACCTGGATAGCTATTTTTTTTATGCCATATAAATTCTTCAGTCCATAACCAACCTTGCTTTCTCATTTCTATTATAAGCTCCATTACATAGGTACTTCTTTCTCCTTCAACAACTTTTTCTTTTATGTTAAGAACAAAGGTTCCTGTTGGTTTCAAAACCCTTAAAAGTTGTTCTGAAATAGGTAAAAACCACTGAACATATTTATTGTGAGAAATACCACCATAGGTATTTTTTCTTTGATCAGCATAAGGAGGAGAAGTAAAAATTAAGTCAACAGAATTTCCCGGCAGTTTTAATAATTCCGTTTTGCAATCACCCAAAAATAAATCAGTGCGAAGCTCCATTTTTAGTTTTTCAAAGATTACAAATTTAGGATTAAAGTGTATTCGAAATGCTATATAGTTATTGTAAGTTTTTCACATATAAATATTCGCCTCTATTCCAACACCCCTGTCTAACAAAGATTAATCCATAGATTATTCATCATGAATCTTCCACTAACGAATAATGCCACCTCCTACTTCCTTTTCCTGATAAAAACCAGTATAATTAAAACCACAATTGCAATGCTACCAAAAAGAAGCACCCGGCGGTAGGTTTTTAGTTGGCGCATCTGCTTATCAATTTCCGGTTCCCAGGCTTTTGCCGGCTGCTTTATTTCAGGTTTCAGGGGCAGAGATAAGGTGTCTTTCAAAACAGCAAACAGGTCGAGGTATTTTGATGCGCTGTCGAATTCGCTGAGAGATGAGTAAGCGAGTACAAGTTGCTTATAGTTATGCATTATTTCAGCGCGGGCGCTTATCTCCTGCGCAATCTCCAGGCTCTGATAAAAATAATCGATCGCCGGCTGAACCTGTCCCTTTTCTTTCAAATTCTCCCCTATCAGGGTAAATGCCTGCGAAATGCTCCGCTTATCTTCCTGCTCTTCACTGATCTTTAACGATTGAAAATAGTAATCAATGGCCTTATCATAATTCTTTTGCTTTTCGTACACACGGCCCATCATCTTGAGGGTGGACGATAAACCGGTTTTATCGTGCAACATATCTTTCACCTCAAGGGTCCTGTGAAGGTAATCCATGGCATCACTCAACCGGCCGGCTTCGAGATAATTGGATGCCAGGTTATGCAGGGCTGTTCCTTCGAGGGATCTGTCATTAATCTTACGCGCTGCTTTCAGTGCGTTTTTGTTGCATTCTATAGCCTCATCCAGTTTCATCTGGGTTTCATAAACGGCAGCAATGTTAATGAGCATCTTTACTTCTCCTTCCTGGTTCCCGGCCTTTTTAAAATTCTCCGATGAGTTTTCAAAGTAGGTTAAACATTGCTGATAATTGCCAAGATAGAAATAGACATTTCCCATGTTCTGGTAAGAAATTGCGATCCCTTCAATGTTGTTTTCCCGGATTTCATAGTCGAGCGATTTCTTGTAATAATCAAGCGCATCTTTATACTTCCCGGTGCGTTCGAGCACCATGCCGATATTGTTGTTGCAACCGGCAATGCCTTTTTCTTCGTTGCTTAAAACAAATACATCGATCGCTTTATGATAGCAGGTAATGGCAGAATCATAATTTCCAAGGAACAGATTTACGTTGCCGATATTTTTAAGCGCGACACCTTTTCCATGAAAGTAATTTAACTTTTTAGAAACGGTAAGCGCTTTTTGGGCATACCAAAGTGCAAGGGTTCGGTCGTTGTTCCAGGTATTCACGCACAATTCATTCAGACTGTCAGCGGTGTTTATTGTCCATCGTGAGGAATGTGTAAAAGAAAGCGTATCCTGGCTCGACGAATCCTGGAATGGAGCCGTCAAAAACGCCATCAGTATTAGTATTAAAGGATGATTTATTTTATCGAATGCTCTCATTGCTGTTTAACTATTTTACGGATAAATAGGGTTCAATTTTCAAAAAAAGTTCATTGTATATCAGCTTCGCTTCCCTTATCTGAGCTATATCGGTGAAAGCGCCTTTTTCATTCCGGTAATTGATAATGGATTTAGCCACATAAAATTCAATATAGGGATGCTTCATCATCTCTTTGATCGAAACTTTATTGATGTTTATTTTCCTTATCTTTTCAATGTCTACGGTCACCTGACTCGCAATGCCGAGGTATTTCGTACTGTCCATTCCATAAACTTCGAGCAGCTGCGCCGTGCTGTAAAAACCGCCAAGCAAATCGCGGTACTTAATTATTCTTCTCGAAAAGGATGGACCGATTCCACGCAACTGCTGCAGATCAAGACTATCGGCTGAATTCAGCTCAATAACCACATTTTTCTTCAATGGAAAAGCCATAGAGGTATCTGCCGCAATTTGTATAAAAGGTTCGAGAATGGAATATTCTTCTTCAGTGAGGGTATAAATTTTCTTCAGGTCGGAGGATGACTTGAAACTGACCGCCATTTTTCCTGTAGCTGATAATGGCATTGATAACATTTTCATGTAAACCCATTTCCAAACCCTGTTCCTTTGTTAGGTTGTTAGGATCAAAAGGAAAGGGTGTGATTTCAGTTCCTTTATCAACTTTTTTGTCCGGTGGTAAGGTTTTTATTTCAATATAAGGTTCAAGTATCCGGTACTCCTGCTCCGATATGCAGTACATCTTTGCCAGGTCCTGCTTCACCCTGAACCTGCCCCCTTTATTCAGATAATTCAGGATCACTTTGATTTGCCTGTCTTCAAGTCCTAACTTTTTCCATTGATCCGCCTGTAATTTGTTAGGGTCAAATACGAATGGTGTTAACTTATCTCCGGCTCCATTGCTTTTTGAATAACCGGCTTCATTTCTATTGGATACAGAATCATGATATCTTTCCTGTTCGGCTTCGAATAAAGCAATTTGCCTCTCAAAATCAGAAAAGTCTGTTGGTTTGCGGCTGATGAAATAAGGAAGGAACAGGTTAACCAGTATTAAGGCAACCAGCACTAGCAGTAAAATAAATATACCCCTTCGTTCTTTGCTGCTGAAGGTCAGATATTCTTTTATTTGTCTTTGCCAATTGGGCACAGGCCGCTCAATTTTGATTACGGTAAAAATAATTAATTTTCAACAATAAAACCCAACGGAATAAAATTAGCAAGGCACTGTCTAATTTCAAGACCAAAATAACCGGTAATTCTTTATCTTTGGAAGCAAATTAATAAAACAGAAACATGCCCATTACCCGATTTGGTGTCAGCCTCGACGAGAACGTACTGAAGGCTTTGGATGCTTTCGTAGCAAATAACAATTTTCCTAACCGGTCGCAGGCCATCCGGCATTTATTCGAACGGGATCAGGTAGAGAAAAAATGGAAAAGCAACCAAATGGTTGCCGGCGCTATTGTTATGCTTTATGATCATCACAAGGGCGATATAACAACCAAATCAAACGACATTCAGCACAATTATTTTGATGTCATTCTTTCCTCACAGCATTTTCATCTGAGCCACGACAATTGCCTTGAGATCATTGCCGTTAAAGGCACTGCAAACAAACTTATCGAGTTATCAGATAAGCTGATCGGGATAAAAGGGGTGATCCATGGCAAACTGGTAATGAGTGCAACCGAATAAACTTTCGTTTGACACTATGAGATTGATTATGAATTTTTACAATTTAGAATTAAAGATCAGAAGGATTTCTGCGGTACGAATGTGATCATAATATAAAAAACTCTTTCTGTTTCCTTATTTACTATTTCAGAAACCGAAGCAGCAATGTCTCTGCAAGCAGGAAGGCAAGTGCAAGTATTACAAATAATTTCCATAGCCTGATGCCCTGGCTGTATTCTGACAGGGTCTGAACAAAAGGTTTGCCGGTAGGAGTCAGTACCTGGATATTGTTCAATTTTTTTTCAGTGATATACTCCTTTAACATATCGGATGAATAAAACACCATTTCCGATTCTGCCCGGTCATAATTAAAAGAAATCCCTTTCACAGGTTGATCCCCTTTCACCAATTCATAGTTTCCTGCCTGGCTGATCTGTCCCCGGGTAAAAAGATCGATGGAAGAATTCTGCCTCCTGTGTTCAGGAATCACATCAAAATCGGAATTCAGCATTTTTAAATGAAGGACCTCTTCGTTACCCAACTCAATGTTACCGATGTTTATTACCTCGTTTTCACCGATGGAATAATAAAGAGTTTCTTCGATGACACTTGAAATCGCTATCTTAAACAACGTAGGAACAAAGATCGCATGTCGTGTGAAATTGCTAAAGTCGGTATTAAAAGGAACTGCAAACAAATAAACTTTTCCCTTTTCAACCTGAAAAACACTCAGAAAAGGTCCTCTGCTTTGCAATTCCAGCAAGGTCTCCTGTTTTGTCCGGCTTTCCAACTGAATCGGGTAATGCTGGAATACAAAGGGAAGATCAAGGTTTTCAGGGATTTCATCAAACACGTTTGAATAGAGGGGATGTTCAAGATTAATGTAACTGATCCTTGTGTCCGTGGTATCCAACAAGCCATAACTTCCGGCATTAAATGATCTGAGTAATGCTGAATATTCCGGTCCATCCGGCCTGCCGAACGGCAACACAACCAGGCTGCCGCCATTGTGAACAAAAGGAATGAGTTGCTGGATCAATCCGCTTGAAACTGATTTCAATTCATTGAGAATGATTAATTGGTAGTTTGAGAAATCAGAATAACCGATATTTCCTTCATTTACATTTTCAAACCTGAACAAAGAATCCTTTTTAAAAAGTGAATTGAGGAATACATTTTCATCATTACCATTGATACAAAGGATAGGCGTAAGGGACGAAACATAATATGAAAACCAAAGTTTATCATCAAAATTGATGGTAAAATCATTTATCTCCAGTTCAGCATTCTGGATTCCATTATCATAATTGGTATAAGGTAAAACGACTTCAGCTGACCCGTTTTCTTTAATATCAAAACTTGCAAGGGCTTTTTGCTTGCCATTGATCATCAGTTTGACCGGTATCTTTTCGAAACTTTTAGCGGAACTATTTTTAATGCTGACTTTCAGTTCGGCATTCTGATTCAATTGGTGGACCGGAGTTTCAAACCAGCAACTGTCGATGTACAAATTATCTTTATTGATACTTTCGAGCGGAATAAACAGAATATTCAAAGAGGAATCCATTGCCGGCAAATCTCTATTCAAAAAATCCCGCTGGAAATCCGAAATAATATAGGCTGTTTTTGCCTTTGAAGGATTATCTTCAAAAAGGACCTGCTGCCTTGAAACGATTTCGGGTAAAGATTTTACTACCGGTGAAATCCTTATTTCATCAATCAAATCCAAAAACTCTTCCCTGCTGACAAACCGCTGGTGTCTTCCTTCAAAGTCATTGGTCAGCAATTGAAAGAGATCAGAGCTTTTGTACACTGATGCAACCTCCTTTGCCTTATCTTTAGCTTCATCCAACAATATTCCTTGTTCGGATGCAGCCTGCATGCTAAATGAATTATCCACATAAATGCTTACGGCATTTTTTTCATCAGGCTGAATGATGTTTTTCGATACAGGAAAATAGGGTTGAGCGAATGCAAGAACTATTGCTGTGATTGCAAGAATTCGCATGAGAAGAATCAGCAAATGCTTCAGACGCGATTGCTTTTGAGTTTGTTGTTTCAGTTCCTTAAGAAAGCTGACATTGGAAAAATATATCTTTTTAAACCTTCTGAAATTAAAAAGGTGAATGATGATGGGAATAGAAATAGCGAAAAGTCCGTAAAGAAATCCAGGATTAACAAACTCCATCTGCCTAAAGCATTATTGATAAGTGCGCAAAAATAAACAATTAAGAAGATTAAACGGTTTAAGCCATAGGTTATTATTGCTCAAAAAAAAGCCTCCCGAAAACCGGGAGGCAGAGATATAAATATTAACCTAAAATTGTTGTTTCAATTAATATCAGGTTGTCGACCCAACCTTGAACTTCGAACCTTGAAACTTCGAACTAAATAATCCCCTGGTCGAGCATGGCATTTGCTACTTTCAGGAATCCGGAAATGTTAGCGCCTTTCACATAATTCACATAGCCGTCTTCTTCTTTACCATGTTTTACACAGGTTTCATGAATGCTCTTCATGATTTGATGGAGCCTTGTGTCGACTTCTTCGCGTGGCCAGTTCAGTTTCATTGCATTCTGCGACATTTCAAGTCCTGAAGTAGCAACACCACCAGCATTAACAGCTTTACCCGGGCCAAACATGATCTTGTTTTCATGGAATACTTCAACTGCTGCAGGTGTTGAAGGCATGTTTGCTCCTTCTGCCACACAGATGCATCCATTCTTTACCAGCATCTTTGCATCTTTCTCGTCAAGCTCATTTTGGGTTGCGCAAGGAATTGCCACATCGCATTTCACTTCCCATGGACGTTTGTTAGCTACGAAAGTAGCTTCCGGGAATTCATAAATATATGGTTTTACAATATCCTGGTTCGAAGCCCTTAATTCAAGCAGATATTCAATTTTTCACCTGAAATTCCTTCCGGATCATGAATATATCCATCCGGGCCGGAAATAGTAATCACTTTTCCGCCCAGTTCATTTACCTTTAAAGCAGCTCCCCAGCAAACATTACCAAATCCTGACAGACAAACATTCTTACCTTTAAAAGTTTCGCCTTTGGTGGCAAGCATTTCGTGGGCAAAATATACAGCGCCAAAACCGGTTGCTTCAGGACGAATCAAACTGCCGCCCCATGCAAGGCCTTTACCGGTTAATACACCATGATGCTCCCGGGTAAGTTTTTTATACATCCCAAAAAGGTAACCGATCTCTTTTCCTCCAACACCAATATCTCCAGCCGGAACATCCATTTCAGGACCAATCATTTTCCATAGCTCAAGCATGAACGACTGGCAGAACCTCATGATTTCTCCATCTGATTTACCTTTGGGATTGAAATCAGAACCGCCTTTACCTCCGCCTATCGGCAGGGTTGTGAGGCTGTTTTTAAATATCTGCTCAAATCCGAGGAATTTTAAAATACTGAGGTTTACACTCGGGTGGAAACGCAAACCACCTTTGTATGGTCCGAGTGCATTGTTAAACTGCACACGATATCCAAGGTTTACATGTACCTTGCCACTATCGTCAACCCATGGCACCTTAAAGGTCAGGATCCTGTCGGGTTCCACGAGTCTCTCAATAATTCCAGCCGATTCGAAATGAGGATTCTGGTTTACTACTTCTTCTATTGATTCAAGCACTTCCCTCACTGCCTGTAAATACTCGACCTCGCCGGGATGCTTTTTCTCAAGGTCATTCATGATTTTTTCTAAGTTCATAGCTATAAAAAATTAAATTTATTAGTTTATATCAGTTACTGTTATTCAGTTAACAATAAAATTAAAACGGCGCAAAAGTCTATCTTAAAAATATCAATTCCAAATTTTTCAAAAAAAAATTTTTATCCTCAAAATGATGAAGATGGAAACTTTTAATTTTCAAAAGTAACAAAAAGAAATTTGCAACCAATTAATCTGAATTGATGGTATCTTTGCGGCCAGGTAATTGAAATTATGATAAGTAAATCAACCTTTATTTACGGATTCAATCCTGTTGTGGAAGCCATCAATGCAGGCAAGGAAATTGAGAAAATCTTTATTCTTAAATCGATGCAGCAATTTCGCACAAGCGAATTGATCAACCTTGCCACACAATTCAAGATTCCGTTTCAGTTTGTTCCGAAAGAAAAGCTGAACCGGCTTAACAAGGCAAAACCACCAGGGAGTCGTGGCCATGGTTTCAGCAGTTTCATTTGTCGATATTGAAACGTTGCTTCCAACCATTTATGAATCAGCTAAAGCGCCGTTCTTTATCATCCTTGATAAAATCACCGATGTCCGTAACTTTGGCTCTATTGCCCGTTCGGCAGAATGTGCCGGGGTCGATGCCATCATTATCCCTTCAAGAGGATCGGCTATGATCAATGCCGACGCTGTAAAAACCTCTTCCGGCGCATTGAATAATATTCCTCTTTGCCGGGCAGAAAATCTGAAGGAAGCCATCCTGTTTCTGAAAAATTGCGGAATCAGGATGATCGGGGCAACAGAGAAATCGGAAGTGAATTATTTTTCTAGCTGATTATACTCAACCGGTTGCCATCATTATGGGTTCAGAAGAAACTGGGAATTTCAGAAGAATACCTTAAACTTTGCGACAAAACAGTTAAAATTCCTATGGTGGGTGAAACTCAATCGTTAAATGTGGCTGTAGCTGCAGGAATCATTATGTTTGAAGTGCTGAGGCAAAGGTTGTAAATGATACCTTCAATATTGAAAAATGATGTTCATCACATTCCATCGATATCTGATCTCATTTCTTGTAATTATCAGCCTGATTGTCACCAGTTGCTCCAAAACTGAAAAAACTTATTGGGAGAATGGCAAACTGAAATCTGTTCTTAGAAAAAAGGAAAACATTATAACGGCCTTTCAACCTGGTATTATTCGGATGGCATTAAACAACATGAATGCAATTATGTGAACGACACCCTCCAGGGACCCTCGACGCGCTGGTATAATAATGGACAGATCAGTTCCGTGGATAACTATAAAGATAACCTTCGTCATGGAAAATCACTTAGTTATGATTTCGAAGGAAAGTTGATTTCTGAAGCAAATTATAATCATGATACCCTTGATGGTTCTTATAAAGAGTATTACCCAACAGGGCAGGCTAAAGTTGAAGGAAATTATGTCAAAGGCATGTTCGATGGTAAATGGATTTACTATCAGCAGGATGGCACCATCATCGGGATGGGAGAATATAAAAACGGAACAGGCAAACAGCGGGCATGGTACCCGGATGGAAAGCTTAAAAGAATTGTACAATACCAGGATAATGAGAAGCAGGGCGCAGAAATCTGGTACGACCCGGAAGGGAAAATCGAAAAGACCCTTGTTTATGAACATGGCCAATTGATTAATGAAGGAATTCAACAGAACTAAAAGATTATGCTAATCTATCTCACAGGATATATGGGAAGTGGGAAAACAACCGCCGGTCTTAAACTGGCGGTGAAGATGGGCTATGCTTTTGCTGACCTGGATGTGATGATTGAAAATAAATTTAAAATCACCATCAACAAGTTTTTTACGAAATATGGTGAACCGGCTTTCAGGAAAATTGAAAGAGAAATGCTGATCGAAACATTTTCATATACCAATACAGTAATTGCCACTGGTGGCGGTACGCCATGCTTTGCCGATAATATGGACATCATCAATAAAAATGGCATTTCGGTTTATATTAAAATACCTGAGAAAGCTCTCTTCCAGCGCCTTTTGAATTCTAAAAAGAAGCGCCCGCTGCTGATGGGCAAAACGGATGAGGAGATACTGGATTATATAAAACATCAGCTGA
Source organism: uncultured Bacteroidales bacterium (assembly GCA_963705185.1). Taxonomy (GTDB): domain Bacteria; phylum Bacteroidota; class Bacteroidia; order Bacteroidales; family JAADJA01; genus JAADJA01. The sequence continues at coordinate 131,171 of CAVPJF010000034.1, read as the reverse complement.
TCCTCCGTGAACCCTTTTACCTTAAATCTTGTTTAACTGCCGAAGGAATCGATCTGGATATACAACAATTGATAGAAAGCATCAACAATTATGTTCAGCATATTTCATAAAGCAAGGCATGCAGGAATTGAAAAGACAGTACTACATTAAAAAATAAAATAAATAACCTACATGAAATCATACAGGAAAGAACTTTGGTTCAATACAGAAACACGCAGGCAACTCATCAATATTACGCCGGAAGTAACGAAATGCCTTGCCGAAAGCGGCATCAAAGAAGGACTTTGCCTTGTGAATGCGATGCACATTACAGCCAGTGTTTTTATTAACGACGACGAGCACGGACTTCACCAGGATTACGAAGCCTGGCTGGAAAAGCTGGCGCCCGAAAAACCTTATAACCAATACCACCACAACAGCTACGAGGACAATGCCGACGCCCACCTGAAGCGAACCATCATGGGACGCGAAGTGGTGGTGGCCGTGTCGAACGGTAAGCTCGACTTTGGCCCATGGGAGCAAATCTTTTACGGCGAGTTCGACGGAAAGCGCAAGAAGCGGGCGCTGGTGAAGATCATCGGGGAATGAGAAGGGATTTTCTGATTTACTGATTTTTTTATCTTAGGATCTCTTTGATTTATGGAAGGCACCCGTGATGCTTAACCGCATGGTAGGGCTGGAACAGTTGCGCCTGTTGGTGGTTGAGTTTATTTAGTCGAGCTTTGCTTAAACTCATTATAATTGATTCAAAACATTTATCCCTGCAATATTTTCATTTTTATTCTTTTACCAATCATAGGGATACCTGAATTTTATTTCCCTGTCAATTTTATTATATCTGTTTTATTATGTCACCTTGGGTAGGTTTTTGACCAATATGAGCCTTCCTTTCCTTGAACTAATAATTCAAGTACACCAATATCAAGTATGCTTTCCTTTTCAAAAGCTTAATATATTTTGATTATCAATGTTTCAAATCCTGATATAATTCAGAATGAGATTTACCTTGTCAATTCTGAAATATTATTCTTATGAAGACTTTCCATTAATATCTGCCGCTGTCCCAATTCCTCAGTATTAATTCTCAAAGAACTATTTAAATAATCAAAATATATGATATCAAGATTTTCCAACGGAGGTAACTTTTGTTTAACATGTAATAAGATTGATAAATTGAATCAATAATACTTGTAATATTTACACAAAATAACAAATGATTTCTTTCTGGTAAATTAACCAATTTATTACAGGATGTAAGAAATAAAAATAAAACTATATTAATGAAATAAATTCTAGATTTTTTCACTGGTAAATTAATTCCCATAATAATCCTTCATTATAAATTCAATTAGATTTTTATAATTGCCAAGTTGTTGCTCCTGCACCCGTGCTGCTTACCCGCATGAATTCTCTTTATTTTAGTTATGCTGAGAATAACTTTTATTCAGGACGAAGTCACAGACTTCGCCTATTAGTGGCCAGCGGTAGCCATATAAGGTTTTCTGCTCATTTCTTACTTATAAGTAAACTAGAATCAAAATAAAACGAACTATTAACCCAACTGCGGTAATACGCAAAACATGCATTATTCTTTTATTAAAATATTTCTTTTTAATATTCTCAACAATTGATATCGCATAATTACCAATACTAAATCCAGGTATCGGAAGAAGATTTAAAATCCCAATGAACATTGAACTTAATGATAATAACACTAAGTATCCACGAAAATCTTGAAATTTTGAAATTGTAACAAAACCACCTACTTGCTTAACAGCCGAAATTTTTCGTCATAGGTGAAATTAATAATATTAATTGTTTCCACATAATACTAAAGCTTTCCGAAAAATCTTTGAAACTCCAAAATTATTTACAGTAATTTGAACTTTTTCAAAATCCTCTCCCGAAATAGAATCAGGTTGCATTTTAGCTTTTATAGGTTCAAATTCTCCGCTCTTCATTATTGTAAGTATATCTCCATCCGTTAAGGTCAATTCTTTACTAATCTGGTTTTTGGTCAAAAGGATTTTCACATCTCCTGTTTCTAAAATAATTTGTTTGATTATGTCAGAAACCCTATCTATTTCCTGGTCATTTATTGAAACGATATGTTTTTTTCATTGTTGTTATTTAATATGCATATTGTCGCTTATCTCTCCAAAGATAAATAAACCTCTTAATTTCGATTCAAAAAAACCCACCCTTTTCATCAGGCGGGCTTCTAGGTGCTTTCTTCCCATCAAACCTCTAACGCCTATATTCTAATATCTAACCTCTTTTTCTCCGCCACCCGTGCTGCTTACCCGCATGAATTATCTTTATTTTAGTTATGCTGAGAATAACTTTTACTCAGGACGAAGTCACAGACTTCGCCCAACGGAGGTGTATTTCTTTCAATCAATAGCGATTAAGTGTTGTTGTGCAGTCGTCCTTTACTTTTGTACTTATAAATAATTTCTAAGTTTATAAATCAGTATAATTATCAATCCGGTAATTATACAATCTATTTCACTGTACAAAATTCGAAAATTATTTTCCTCGAATATGTATTCATGCCACTTTCCCTTCAACTATCTTAACCAGATTTTCCTTTCTAATGTTCCTAAACCAGTCATCTGAGCCAAACAAGCCCCATTTAGTTCTGTATCCTGATAGTCCTTGTTTAATCTTATTTTCAATTTGTTTAATTTCAAGCTTACATTCCTTTAAATTGTATATCGTTATCATCGTAGTCATTTTTTTTAAATTGCCCATAACTTCTTAGTGTTTTATCCGCCGTCCCCCCAAACCGGAGGTTCAAAGATAGGGAAAATTTAGTACCGAGTAGTTAGTAGTGAGTAGTTAGAGGGGGAAAGTTGATATTAGATTTTAGACGTTAGATATTAGATAGAAGAAATTGGAAATTGGAAATTGGGGGGCGCTTAACCTGTCACCAGTCTGCTCCACTGAAGGGTGCATAGAAGAATGCGACAGTGGCGTTTATTAATATATGTTCTTTATTATTTCCTCTATGGTAATTCGCTTATTCCCTAGAAATGTTATTTATTTGAAATTCCAATGCAAATACTATAATTTTTTGATAAAATTGAAAGAATGATTGTCTTGTGATTTTGCTTTAATAAAAAAAGATACTATAGTCTCCCCATTTTGTGGGCGCCAGCATTGTAACAAATCCTTAAATTCATTAAGATCATAAATTCTTCGAAAACCTAGTCCCATGAAATTGATTCGAGTAATCGAATTATTATAGATCACCACTGAAATCAATCGTTTTCAGTAATTCTCCAAACACCAACCAATAAAAAAATGAAACGAAAATCAAATCTGCTAGGTATACTTTAAACATTTTTTATGATTCAGGATTATATTTAATATTCACTAACAACCATGTATAGAAATTATCTTCGTAATAGCCCAAATTTTATCATTTGATTTATTTTATTTTGTTTTAATAATATGCCGCTAACTTCGCTCATGTTTTCTCCCTCTCCTCCCAAACCCAGCTTCAAAGATAACGAAATTGGAAATTTGAAATTTGAAATTTTTTTTCCCATTAGAAATTGAAAGTGGGGCGCTTAACCTGTCACCAGTCTGCTGCGCTGAATGGCTGTACACAAGACTTGGGACGAGAAGGATTGCTTACTTATATTGGGTGCTGTGTTTATTTTTAATTTCTTTTCAATTGTAATAATTATGTCATCATTCGACAATATGATTTCATTTTCTCTGATATAAAATGAATAATATCCTAAAAATTTTTTAGTGAATTTCTTTTCAGTCATAATAGATGGATTATTAAGGACCAAATTAATCAATCTGATTTTTTTAAAATATTCGTACCGACAATGGAATTTCACGACATCTGTTTCAGGACAATCGTCAGTTAAAAAGTTAGTCGTTAAAATAATGAATTCTGAATGGGATGTGTCATACAAAACTGAGTCACCTACATTTATTTTCTGAACTTTATACATGAAGTCATCCTTAAAGAAATTTTGATTTGATGTCATCAAGCCGATTTTCAGCGCAAATGCCATTATTATTAAAAGTATTGAAAATGCAGAGACAAGTTTCAGGTCCAATTTCTTTTTAAACTTTGAAAGAAAATTTTCTAATGCATTTTCGCGGTTTAGATTTGTCAATATTAAAAATTGCAAGAAGAATAAATGCCTGAAAAGCAAAAACAAAATCATCAGTCAGGGTGTATTTACAGTTTTTAAGATTAAGTCTGACATCATATTTCCCAAATTTCGAAGAAATGTAACCTTCCTTTATTTCATTGTAATAATCATCATTGACTTTTTGAGTAACATCAAATCTTTTTCTGATCATGGAAAATTTGATTTCAAAAAGTAACTTATATGCTACGTATGTGAGAAAAAGAAACCAAATCAAAAAGACAATCAATCTTAAGTCCCAAAAGAAGTCGATGAGAATTGTTAAAATAGAAGAGGTAGCAAGTGAAAGAATTAGATATTTTACAAAAAGTTTTTTGTTTAATTGATCAATTCCCTTTTTTAGAAGTCCTAGTTTCTCTTTATGTTCAGGTTCCATATTGTAAATTTCTTCTCCTTTAACTTGCACCTAACTTCTTTGTGTTTTGCCCTCCCCCCAAGCCAGCGGTTCAAAGATAGGGAAAAAGTTTAATAGTAGTTAGTACAGAGTAGTTAGTAGTTAGAGGGGATTAATGAAGAGATGCCTTTGGCTAAACTTATCTATTCTCAATACTAACTACTCGATACTCACTACTAACTACTAAAAAAACATCTTTTTCCCCATTATTCCCAATCCTGTTATAAATTTGCCGGGCTTTTTTGAAAGCAAGATAATCGTTTGATCACTTTTAAACATACAATACTATGGGAAGAGCGTTTGAATACCGCAGGGCATCGAAGGAAAAGCGTTGGGATAAAATGTCGAAGACGTTCCCGAAGCTGGGTAAAACCATTACCATGGCGGCCAAGGAAGGCGGCATCGATCCGGAAATGAATCCCAAGCTCCGGACAGCTATCCAGAATGCCAAGGCCCAGAACATGCCAAAGGACAACATTGATGCAGCCATTAAACGCGCATTGGGTAAAGATGCTGAATCCATCAATGAGGTGTTTTACGAAGGCAAAGGTCCGCATGGTGTGCTTGTTTTTGTGGAGTGCGCCACCGACAACACAACAAGGACAGTCGCCAACGTGAAATCGTATTTCAACAGGACCGGCGGTGCAATGGTTCCTTCCGGTTCGCTGGAGTTCATGTTCTCGCGCAAAGCAGTATTTGAATTTGAAAAGTCGCCCGAAATCAACATCGAAGAACTGGAACTGGAACTGATCGATGCGGGCTTGCAGGAAATTATTGTTGAAGAAGATAAAGTGTGGGCTTATGCCGATTATACCGATTTCGGGACACTTTCGAAAGCGCTGGAAGATAAAGGCATTGAGGTTACCAAGGCCAACCTTCAGCGTATTCCTAATTCACCCGTTGAATTTTCGGAAGAACAGCTTGAAGACATCGAAAAAATGCTCGACAGGATTGAAGATGATGAGGATGTGCAGGCGGTTTATACCAATATTGCCTGATTAAGAGCTATTGGCTATTGGCTTTTGGCTTTTAGAATTTGGAATTTCATCTCCTGCTTCTGCCGCTGCCGCTGCTCCTTCCACTGCCACTCCTTCTTCCTCCTTTTCCTCCAAATCTGCTCCTCTCCTGCCCTCCTGCTCTTCCGGGATTATAAGCCGGTGCTTCGCCAAGGTGTGATGGCAAAGCTGATTTCATCACAGGTTTCCCGAGCATCTGCTCTATTTGCTGGAACTTCCGTTGTTCCTTTTCACTGATCAGTGTAATGGCAATCCCTTCGGCTTCGGCACGGGCTGTTCGTCCGATGCGGTGAATATAATCTTCACCGTCGTTCGGAACATCATAATTGATCACCAGGTCGATGTCTTCAACATCAATCCCACGTGAAAGAATATCGGTTGCAACCAAAATATTTACTGAACGGTTCTTAAAGTTCATCAATACCCTTTCCCGTTCCTTCTGGTCGAGGTCGGAATGAATTTCGGCAAGAACGGAACCCGACTACTTTTAATGCCTTGCTCACGTTCCTTTGCCTTGCTTTTGGTCGAACAAAAGATAATCACACTTCTCAGTTTTTTGCCCTGCAGGAGGTGTTTTACCAGCTGCACTTTCTGGTTTTCATAAACCACGTAGGCAACCTGCAATACTTTTTCGGCCGGTTTTGAAACGGCAATATTTACCTCCTCACGGGTTATTCAGCACTTTCCTTATCAGTTCCCTGATCTTAACAGGCATAGTAGCTGCAAAAAGAAGGTTCTGCCTTTTTTCGGGCAGGTAAGAAATGATCTTCATGATGTCGTCATAAAAACCCATGTCGAGCATGCGGTCAGCTTCATCAAGAACCAGGCATTGTAAGGCTGCTAACATTCACATATCCCATGTTCAAATGAGCAATGAGACCGACCCGGGGTGCCAATGATAATATCTGCACCTTCTGTTAAAGCCTGCTTCTCCCTTGAAAAAGAAGCGCCATCCGTTCCACCATAAACTGCAATAGAGCTGATATGTGTAAAATATGAAAGTCCTTCCATTTGCTGGTCGATCTGAACAGCAAGTTCGCGGGTGGGTTCAATGACCATAGCCTTTACCGAGTTATCGTGCCCCAAAGACATTAACTGGTGAACAACCGGCAAAAGAAAGGCAGCAGTTTTGCCGGTTCCTGTTTGTGCAGAAGCCATTACATCCTTACCCTGCATGATCATGGGAATGACCTGCTCCTGCACCGGTGTTGCTTTAGTATATCCCATTGCTTGGATTCCTTCGAGCAACTTCGGATCAAGGCCAAATTCGTGAAAGTTCAATTTTTATTAAGTTTAATAAGTTTTGCTAATTGAGTTTTGTATTCATTAAAACAAGAAATATTGTTTTAAGTTCATTATTCTCAGCCAATCCAGGTTTTAACATCTTCAATTTTCAAAGCAGCGATTTCAAGCTTCATTTTCTTCCTTAATCCGCTCAGGTCGTTGATTAACTTATTCGGATTGGCATGTTTTAAATCAGCTACAGATTTGTAACCTGCTTTCTGAACTACCGGAATCCATTCTGCAGGAATTCCAAGATTCAGAAAATCCTGGTCATTCGAAACCGGAGCTTTCTTTTCCGGCCTCATCTGCGGGAAAAACAACACATCCTGAATCGAGGGCTGGTTAGTCATGATCATTGCCAGACGATCAATGCCAACACCAAGTCCGGCTGTGGGTGGCATCCCAAATTCCAGTGCTCTCAGGAAATCTTCATCAAGTACCATTGATTCTTCATCACCTCTTTTTCCCAATTCCACCTGCGATTCAAACCGCTTCCGCTGGTCGATCGGATCATTCAATTCGGAAAACGAATTACAAATTTCCTTTCCATTACAAATGGCTTCAAACCTTTCAACCAATCCCTCCTTGCTCCGGTGTTTCTTGGCAAGTGGTGACATTTCAACCGGGTAATCTGTAATGAAAGTAGGTTGGATCAGTTTTGGCTCCACTGTTTCACCAAAGATAGCATCGATGAGTTTTCCTTTGGCCATGCTTTTGTCAACTTCTATTCCGAGACTCTTTGCAAGATCAAATATTTCTCCTTCCTGCATGTTCGAAATATCAATCCCTTTATTAAATGCCTGGATGGCTTCGTACATCGTATATCTTTTCCATGGCCGCTTGAAATCGATTCTATTTTCACCCACCTGAACCTCTGTGGTTCCATGCATTTCCAGTGCAATTTTCTCCACCATTTCCTCCACCAGGTCCATCATCCACTGGTAATCCCTGTAAGCTACATACAATTCCATTTGGGTAAATTCGGGATTGTGAAAACGGTCCATTCCTTCATTCCTGAAATCTTTTGAGAACTCGTAAACCCCGTCAAACCCGCCGACGATAAGCCTCTTTAAGTATAGCTCATTGGCAATCCTGAGATATAAAGTAGTATCCAGCGTATTGTGAAAAGTCTTAAATGGGCGTGCAGCAGCTCCGCCATAAAGTGGCTGGAGAACCGGTGTTTCAACTTCAAGATAACCTTTGCTGTTCAGAAATGAGCGCATGGTATTGGTAAGAATGGTCCTTTTTACAAATACCTCTTTAACCGAAGGATTTACAATCAGGTCGAGGTAACGCTGGCGATAACGCTGTTCCGGATCGGTAAAAGCATCCCAAACTTTATCATCTTTTTCCTTTACAATCGGCAGAACCCTTAATGACTTACTAAGCACTTTAAATTCTCTCACATGAACAGTGATCTCGCCCATTTGTGTGGTAAACACATAGCCTTTTACGCCAATAATATCACCTATATCGAGCAATCGTTTGAAAGACATTGTTGTACATCGATTTATCCTCTCCCGGGCAAATATCATCCCGCTTAAAATAGAGCTGTATCCTTCCGGTTGCATCCTGGATTTCGGTAAAAGAAGCTGCTCCCATGATGCGGCGTTGCATGATACGGCCGGCAATGCTCACATCCTGAAACAAGGTATTGTCAGCTGGAAAATTTTCATGAATTTCCTTTGCCGTAGCAGTGATTTCATAGGATTCAGCCGGGTATGGATTGATACCTAACTTTTGCAATTCTTCCAGCGATTGTCGCCGGACTATTTCCTGATCGTTTAATTCCATGTAATTATAAATTGAGAATGAATTGATTATTCACAAAACGGGTGCAAAGATAGAAAAGATGATCAACTGAAATTTACCTTTATTTCCGAATCACTACTTTTTGGTAGTAACTGGACTGATCATTTTGTAAAGAAATCAAATAAATCCCGGAATTCAATTCAGAAACTGGTATTGATATTTCTGAGGAATAAAATTTTGGGATATACTGTTCAAATAATTTTCGTCCTGCTAAATCTATAATTGTAATTAGTGAAATCGGTGACATTTTCATTTCCTGAAGAGATGTAAAGGTAATTTGTCGCGGGATTCGGAAAAATTTTTATCCCTGAAAAATTCCGGTCATTGATTCCACTACCTTCCACAAAAACTTCAGCATATTCCGGAGATATTCTTTCACCACCGATGTAAACAGCACTGACCGTATATTGCTGCCAGCCTGCCGGTACATTCTGATCAATAAAAGAAAGCTCTGCGAAAATTTGGCTATTGATAATATTACCATTTCTGAAGACATTATAACCAAGAAATTCAAGGTTACTGGGCAATTCCGGAGCCAACCAGGTAATTGTAACACTTGATGAAGTTGCCGATGCTGCAATGTTCAAGGGAGGATAAATAAAAATTTCCCCTAAATCAGGTGCGATACCAATAACGGCATCATGCTGAAAATCGAAATAATTGTCGCCTGCAATCAGGGAATCGAGGTAGAAGTAGCCATTGTAAATTCCATTCCATCCCCAGTTAAAATGGAAGAAAGAGGTATCCTGGTAGCCATCGCAAACAAGTGTATGTCCGGCATTGGTTTGGCTGTCGGCTCCGCCATAAAGAACAGGCCGTCCTTCATCCAATTCAGCTCTCAGCATGGCTTTCCAGTCGCCGGGATAGGAATCCCGCCAATAAAAATGTGCATCTGGACTTATAATTGAAGTAATTAACAAAAGCATTCCGTGCATCAAAATCAAAAGCACCTGTTCCGTTTGGAAAAAACTGCGAATGAATGCTGATCGCACAATGATAAAGTAATTGAGCGACTGAACTGTCTTCTTCAGTTAAATGATAATTCATAGCAGACCAGTCGTACTCCGTATTTTCAAAATCAGCTTCCACATAACCATAAGAGGAATTATATCCATATGTACCGGTTCCATTTTTTGGGTAGTTATAAAATTTCATGATCTGCCCCATTGCTGTTGCCACGCAACCGGTCCATAAATGTCCGCATGGAGCTGTGGACTCTTCAGGAAAATAAGAATTGTAGTAACAGCCCTGATGCCAGGTGGTATGGATTAAGGGCTGCAACTTCAGATAGTACTTCCTTCGGGTTAAAATAATTATCAGAATATCTTTCCCAAATCTTTTGGATAGATTTCAGTGGCTCCCTGTCCTCATTCATGGCAATAAAAATCTGTGATTTGTAATTTTCCATCCAGAAGTCAAATGCCGGCGGAAAGTCGTTACCGGAATAACCCGATTCAAAAGAATAAGCAAGAACCGGTATAACCGCATCAGTTCCTGAAATAATAATGAATCCGTCATTGAGATTAAATACATAGCCAACAACTATACCTTTATATAATATAGTATGCTCTTCTCCGAAAAAAATTTGATTATCCTTTATTTTGCTTTTTTCAGAATAAAAATTTTTAGCTACTTTTCTTGCCAGACTAATATCAACATCTCCTGACCTGACAGTTGCAGATGATAAAATTAGCATGACATATAATAAAACGACTCTTACAATTCTCATTTCTGTTCTATTTTTGTAGTGAATATAACAATCAAAAGTAGAGAAAAGATCAAATCAGGTATGAAGTTAAATCAGGAATTTTATATCCGAACTTCTGTAACACAGATAGCGAAGGAACTTCTCGGGAAGTTCATCTGTACCTATATTGACAATAAACTTACAGCAGGCATAATTACCGAAACTGAAGCCTATGCAGGGATCATTGACAGAGCCTCCCATGCCTATAACAACCGCAGGACAGCGCGGACCGAGGTTATGTATGCCACGGGCGGAGTTGCTTATGTTTATTTATGCTATGGGGTTCATCATTTATTTAATATAGTTACCAATCAAAAGGATGTACCACGATGCAGTGTTATTAAGAGGTATTTATCCTGTCTCAGGAATTGACATCATGGAAAAACGGATTGGAAAAAAATTTAAGGACAAAAGTTTTTCTGATGGACCGGGTAAAGCCTCAAAAACACTGGGAATTAATGTAATCCATAGCGGGGAAAACCTTTCAGGAAAAAAGATTTGGATTGAAGACAGGGATATTCAACTTAATACAGAAGATTACACACAAGGACCAAGAATTGGCGTAATCTATGCCGGAAAAGATGCCCTCCTTCCCTACCGTTACTTATTGACAAATGAAGCTTTGGCGAAGATCAAAAAAAAAGCCCAGCATAATGCTGAGCTTTTTTAAACTTCGAAGCGGTTGTTATTTAACAGTTCCTGTTAATTCGCTTCCAGCTTTGAATTTAACAACTTTTTTAGCGGCAATTTTAATTTCCTTGCCGGTTTGAGGATTCCTGCCAATTCTAGCAGCGCGTTTTGCTACTGAGAATGATCCAAATCCAACTAAAGCGACTCTGTCGCTTTTTTTCAGAGCTTTGGTAGTTGCAGTTACAAATGCATCTAATGCTCTCTTAGCATCGGCTTTTGTTAAACCAGCCTCTGCTGCCATTGCGTCAATTAATTCTGCTTTGTTCATTTTATTTCAATTTTAAATTTGTTAAAATATGCTGCAAATATACGCTAAATCTATAAGAAAGCAAGTCATGTTCTCTAAAACCCTTGATTTTGTTAATAATTCCATCATTTTGTTAATAACTTCCACTCTGTAAGCCTCTGTTCAATGGGTTTTCAGAGTGCTATACTTATATCATGTGGAAACTGTAAAGGATAAAAAGCAAGGGAAATTAACTTAATCTCCATTTATTATCTATTCTAAATCCTCTCAGGAATTCCGTTGTTTTCAACCTACGTTTTCCTTCCAATTGGACATCTTCCAGCGAGAGGAGGCCATCATTACAGGTTATATTCAGATAGGTGCGACGATCAGTGATTATGGTTCCCGGAATCATGTCAATTTTTTTTGAAGAGTCATCATTATTTCCAAAAGGTTTTGCTTTGAAAATCTTTAAAATTAAACTTTCACCTTCAGCCGAAATAAGATTTGTAAATGCTGCGGGATACGGGCTTAGCCCGCGGATAAAATTATACACCTCACTGACATTCCTGTTCCAGTTAATTTTACAATCTTCCTTAAATATTTTTGGAGCTTGCTTAAATTCTGTTGTTCCGGAAGGATACTTATCCTGAGGTTTTGGAATGACATTTTCTTTTTGGATAGCCATGACTGTCTTAAGGACAAGATTCGCACCCAGAACCATTAACCGATCGTGCAATTCACCGGCTGTTTCATCGTCACCAATGGTAAGTTTTTCTGAAAACAAAATCCTGCCGGTATCAATTGTTTCATTTATAAAAAAAGTAGTGACACCGGTTTCCTTTTCACCGTTAATAATCGCCCAGTTAATGGGAGCAGCACCACGATATTGTGGTAAAAGAGACGCATGCAAATTGAAAGTGCCAAGAGGAGGCATTTTCCAAATAATATCGGGCAGCATGCGGAAGGCAACCACGACAATTAAATCTGGCTTAAGGGCCTCAAGTTCTCTTTTAAATTCAGGATCTTTAAGGTTTACAGGTTGAAGGATTTTCAGGTTTTGCTTTAAGGCATACTCCTTGACCGGAGAGAATTTAATGATTTGTCCTCTTCCCACTGGCTTATCAGGAACAGTAACCACTCCCACTATCTCATAGCCAGAATTAAAAAGGATATCCAGACTTGGGACCGCAAAACCGGGAGTTCCCATAAATACTATTTTCATTACTTTTCTTTTTTACCTGTAAAGATAAAAAAAACCTGTTCATGTGGAACAGGTTTTTTTTAATTTTCTTCCAGTAACTATTATAATTCATTAAGATTAGCTTTTGTCCGGGCAATATATTTATCGATATCGCGGGCTTCACGAGCCTGAGGAAATTCCTTTTTAATCCGCTCGTAAACCGCCTTGGCTTCTTTCCAGTTTCCCATTATTTCATAAGCCCATCCTGCTTTCATCAAATATACCGGAGAAACAAAATCATTGGGTTTATTATCCGCTGCATCCAAATAGTAATCGATCGCTTTTGTGGTATTATTTAAAGACATATAGGCATCTCCAATAGCACCGCTGGCCATTCCCGAAACAATAAGATCATCGCCATCAAATTTCTTCAGATAGTCAATGGCTTTCTGGTATTCGCCTTTATTCAGGTAACAAACTCCAGCATAATATCTGGCGAGATTCCCTGATTTTGTAAAACCGTAATCATCAATGATATCAAGAAATCCGTTGCTTTCACCATCACCATTAAGAGCTAAGTCAAGTGAATCCTTTTCAAAATAATATTCAGCTTTAAACATTGCAGTCTGTGCTACTTTTTCTCTCTGGCCCTGAAATGAATTTTTTATAACCAAAAAATAACAGGATTACGACAATAATCCCTACGATGACATATGTAAGGGTTTTTTGGTTTGATTCAATAAACTGTTCAGTTTTACTAAGTGCCGACTCAACTGCTTCAATCCGTTCTTCTGTACTGTCTTTCTTTTTTACCATTGTTGATTTTAATTTTGGGCGCAAAGATATATTTTTTTACAATATTGCCACATTTTATTAAATATAATCGAAAATGCGCTATAAATAGGTTCATTCATTAATAATCATAGAAATAATTATTTTAGTTTCATTCCCGGAATTCAATTTTAAATTTTATTCCATGTCAATTATTATTAATATTTTGGCATCGTTTTAAATCCGGATTAATGAATTCCGATCTTTCACCCGATAATAAAAGGAAACTGCTTGATCACTTGCTGGGGTTTGCTTCAGACAATAAAAATAATCTGTTTGAAAAGATTATCCAATACAGGACCAGGTATATTACCGTGGTTTTGGAAGACATTTATCAATCGCACAATGCAAGTGCTGTATTGCGCACCTGTGATTGTTTCGGTATACAGGATGTACATATAATCGAAAATAATAACAAATTTGAGATTAATCCTGATGTTGCCCTGGGCTCAACAAAATGGCTCAATCTTTTTAAATATAACAATGGTGAAACAAACACACTTCATGCCTTCAGAAGATTGAAAACCCAGGGATATCGCATTGTGGCGACAACTCCTTATAAAAATGACTGCAATCTGGAAGAATTAAGTCTTGATTCAAAAATAGCACTCGTATTCGGAACGGAATTAAATGGCCTTTCCGAAGAGGCAATTAAATATGCTGATGAATTCGTTAAAATTCCCATGTATGGTTTTACTGAAAGTTTTAACATCTCGGTATCAGCGGCAATAATCCTCCACTATTTAACTGAAAAGCTAAGGGCTTCTGACCAGCACTGGAAATTGAACGAAGAAGAAATTATTGATGTTAAACTCAACTGGGTGAAAAATGTCGTAAAAAGTTCAGACATGATTGAAAAACGGTTATTTAAAAATAGCTAATTTTACCGAAAATTTAAAACTCGTCACAAATTACATATTATGGGAAAAGGTGATAAAAAAACGAAGCGCGGTAAAATAATCATGGGATCATACGGTGTCCGCAGACCGAAAAGGCAGAAAAGTGTCGCAGCTACTGAAAACAAACCAGTGGTCGTGAAAGTAAAACCTGTTAAACCTGAAAAAGAGGCGATCCCGAAGGAGAAAAAGAAGCCTGCAGTCAAAAAGGTGGTTGCTGAGAAAAAAGAGGAAGTAGCTGTTGCCGCTCCAAAAAAGAAAACTGCACCTAAAACTGCAGCCAAAGAAATCGAAAAGTAAAGAAAAAGCAAAAAAGAAAGTTGAATAATGATTGACTTCATATAATTCACGGATAGTAAATGATCTGATGAATATAGGGAGCTGGTAAGTTTTTAAATAGCGGAGAATTACAAATTTTCTGCTATTTTTTTAAATACTTCTCCCCGCTCTTCAAAATTCCGGAAAAGGTCATAACTTGCAGCAGCAGGTGATAAAAGACAGATGAACCCTCGCTGTGTATGGCTTCTGACAATATCTGATATTTCATTGAAGCTTTTAATCACAAACCATTTTTGGTTCCGATTAGGACTTGATTTTTCCAGGCCTTCAAGTATTCTTTTCCCGGCTTCCCCAATAAAAATAAGGTTTCTCACACCGGATCCGGGTAAAAAATCAACCAAAGGCTGGTAATCAATCCCACGGTCTTTTCCGCCTAAGATTAATGTATCGACTTTTTTAAGGCTCAATACGGCCTGAATGGTGGATTGCGGAATGGTTGAAATGGAGTCGTTGTAAAAACTAATTCCTTTAAATTCACCAATATATTCAAGGCGATTCTTCAGCCCTTTGAATCCCTTGATCGATTTATCAATGAGATCATCCGGAACTCCCATAATTTTGCTGGCGCAAATAGCTGCCATGATATTCATCAGATTGTGATCGCCCGGCAAATATTGCCTTTTTGTAAAATCAAACCTGGAAGTCTTTCTCTGAAAGCAACTGACTATCTCACCATTCTCATCTATAAAAGCTCCATCGCCTGTAATCTTGTTATGAGAAAAGGTAAGCAATCTGCGTTTAAGATTGGATTGTTGAAATAAATCCATCAACAACAAATTATCACCATTCATGATGAACCAATTGTCCTCTTTCTGGAATTTAGTAATGTTAAACTTTGCAAGCTGGTAGTTGGAATAGCTTTCATAATGATCGAGGTGCTCCTCATAAAGATTCAGCAAGATTGCAATGAAGGGAGAAATGCTTATGTGTCCAAGCTGGTGAGATGAAAGCTCAAATACGATCCTGGTTTCCGGACCGATCCGGTCGATCATGTCAAACGGCGGAATTCCGATATTACCCACCAGTAAAACATCTTTATAGAAGGAAGACAAGATATGACTGATCAGGCTCGATGTCGTGCTTTTTCCTTTGGTGCCGGTAATCCCAATGGTGCGGTCAGCATAAACATTGAGAAATAATTCAGATTGGGATGAAATCTTATCGTTTAAAACTTTACCATTCAATAATAATGGGGAAATACCAGGAGATTTGATAATGATATCAAATGCATTTAAATTGCCAAGGTAATCTTTGCCAAGATAAAGCTTGCAATGAGGATGTATTTCAAAATCAATTTTCGTCAAGGTCTTCATCCTGATCCGCAATTGCAATGTATTCTGGAGAGACTATCCGCATCAGCAATTTATAAGTCGATATTCCTTCCTTTCCAAAACCCAGAATAAGGATTTGCTTGTTTTGTAAGATTGAAGCTATTCCTTTATCCATGCATTGCTTTTTTTAGAACGGACATGAAATCGGTCCTCGAGGAAGTGCTCTTTTTTCTCTATCCTTGTTATATCCTCTTTCTTGAAATCCTTATACCTATAATAAAAAGGTGTCGAAATATAAAACTTTAGCAATTCAGGCAGGTTTTCACCTCGTTTTTCAACGGCTCTGCCCAAAGCATAATTCACCTCATCAATTGTTCCCACGCATTCAAAGGGCTTAATTTTGCTGATACCAGTTAGTTTTTTCAAGCTCCCTAAAAGCTTTTTATCATCAAGGAGATCCTTTCCGAAAATTTCAACAAGTTTCTTCTTTGAAATATAAGGAGAAAGAATAATAAAGGTAAAGAGGCATTTCGGGCAATTGCCGCACCATATATCTGTTTTACTACCCACATTGCAGCTTTTAAAAACACTGAAATAGGAAGGAAATCCGGCAAATAATCCGGCAATCACATACTCATTGAGGGGTCGTAAAAAACTAAAATAGTTAATATCAGGTGTCATGTGTCTTTCCAGGTATTCCCTGAAATCCTTTTCAAACTCAAATGATTTTGAATACTGATGATTTACGCCTGTTTCGTCATCGGTCGGTTCATTGGCACTTGATTCATTGGATAAAGCAATTGACCTTATACCCGCCATGGAAGCAACGAATACGCTGATAAAAGCAATCAATGCCGAAAATGGAGTATGTCCATTCAGGAAACCCAGACCATTCAATCGGAGTAGTTCCGGGTGGATGGTTCGACGCACCTCCAAATATTGATCTTCCGTAAAACCTGCACTTCGGATCGTCTCCAAGCTCGCCTGTCTGGGATTAACTATAAATGGCACGCAATTAAAATGGGATTTCAGCAACTCAAGAGTTACTGCCGAATCTTTTCCTCCTCCAACCGGAACCAAAACCCTGTTGTTATCAAGAACCAAATTTTCAGGAGCGAGATAAATGTCTGACTGGCAAACCAGGTCAACAAAAATTCCACCATTGGTTTGGATCTTATTCAGGTAAAAAAATTCACCGAGGCCATTGAACCAAAGGTTTTCCACCAGTTAATTTGGTCATCATCCAGTTTATATGGTTTAATAATAATTTTTGGCGGGCAGGCGGCTTTCCAATAGCTGATGAGTTCAACTAACCCAATATGGAATACAAAATTACGGATGACATTCTCTGCTATGGGCTTTTCAAATAATCTTCCTTTAATAAATTCGAGGGTAGGATAAAAAAAAACTTTATCCGCCAGATTAAACCGATAAGTTACACTGAGCTTTTCATCCTGATCATCTATAGAGAAATCTTCGTAAACGAAAAAACTGTATTCCTTTCTCAGTTGTTCATATTTTTTATGATTATCTTTAAGCACTGTTTTGAGATGGTATTATTTTTGCAATTAACTTTTTGTGCGCTGAAATGTTAAATCAGAGTACAAAAAAACAAAAAAAACATTGAAAATGACTGATATAAATGACATTCTTAAGATAAAGACCAATGATATCAAGCCCGCGAAAGGTAAAATCCTTATATCGGAGCCATTTCTCATCGACTATTATTTTAAACGTTCGGTGGTTTTATTGGCAGAACATAATGAAGAAGGTACTTTCGGACTGATCATCAACAAGCCGGTTGATATTGCCCTAAGTGACGTTCTGCATGATTTTCCTGAATTTGATTCTCCGGTTTATCTCGGAGGTCCGGTTAAGACCGATAGTTTATATTTTATCCATACCCTTGGTGATCGCCTTGAAAACAGCCTTGAAATAACTCGAAGGATTATATTGGGGTGGTGACATTGAAATCGTTAAAGAAATGATCACCCTTGGAAAAATTACTGCTAAGGAAATCAAATTCTTTGTTGGTTATTCAGGATGGGTGAGTAAGCAACTTGAAGGGGAATTTGCACGGAATTCCTGGCTTGTTGCAAATATTAAAGCCAAACAGGTAATGGAATCCAATCCTGAAAAATTGTGGAAAGAATGCCTTAAAAAACTTGGTAAGGAATACGCTTATTGGACAAATTTTCCATCCGATCCTGTGATGAATTAATGATTCTGGCAGCTTTTATGTGTACTATCAGATAGCTGATTCATCTAAGCATAGATTAAATCGCCGCGGAAATTGCATCACCCTGTTGAATACCTGAACTTCGATTTCATTGCTGACACTCAGAACAAAGGCTTTAAATTTGATTTCTCCAAAATAAACACTGCAAATATCACCTACCTTTATTTTTTTCCGTATATTAGCAGTGCGGCCTATATTAGTGATAATGGTAGCTGTATAAATGATAAGCAATATTGCAATTGTTGTCAGCATTGTATGTTCCCACCGCATTTGTGAACGGCCCATATAAAGAACGGATAAAATTATAATATTATTCATGATACATGCTGTTCGGGTCAAATATATTTTTTAACAGATAATGTTGACAAGATGAATAATTTTTATCCGGATTCTCAAATTTTGATTCTTTTTTTTCAATAAAATATTTTTATAATTTCGCGGCTCAAAATTTTTAACATCTCAAACAAAAAATATTATGGCTACCACTGCTGACTTCAAAAATGGGCTCGTCCTTACAATGAATAATGAACTTAATGACAATTGTGGAATTTCAGCATGTTAAACCCGGCAAAGGCCCTGCTTTTGTGCAGGACCAAACTAAGAAATATAAGAACCGGTAAAGTTATTCCCCACACGTTTACAGCTGGAGTTAAAATTGATACTGCCCGGGTCGAAAGAAGACCCTACCAGTTCTTTACAAAGATGATATGGGATATTATTTTATGCATTCAGAAACTTTCGAGCAGTCCACCATTCCTGAAGAAATCATCAGTGCACCTCAATTTCTGAAAGAAGGTCAGGAAGTTGAGATTTTATTCCATGCTGAATCGGAAACACCGCTCTCATGCGATCTTCCTGCCTATGTTGTGCTACAGATCACTTATGCTGAACCCGGAGAAAAAGGCAATACGGCTACCAATGCATTGAAGGATGCCAGGCTCGAAACAGGTGCAGCTGTCAGGGTTCCACTTTTTATGAATGAAGGCGAAAAAATAAGGGTTGATACAAGATCAGGTGAATACTCAGAAAGAGTGAAATAATAGGATAGCATTATAAATATCAGAAATATTAGCCCATGAATGAAATTTGATAAACCTAAATCCCTTCACGAAATCAGTCCGATATCATCCATGCCGAATTTGATGGCGATATGAATTTTCTGGTCACCGGAATCAATGAAATTCATATGGTTGAACCCGGAGACTTAACCTTTGTCGATCATCCGAAATATTATGATAAAGCCTTAAATCCAAAGGCAACAACCATACTCATCAATAAAAAAGTTCCGCGTCCCGATGGAAAAGCACTGATTTTCTCAAGTGATCCTTTTACGGATTATATGACCCTGGTAAAAAAATTCAGGCCATTTGAATCTGGCAACTAAAATGATCAGTGATTCTGCAGATATTGGTGAAGGAACAATTATTCAACCGGGAGCTTTTATCGGAAACCATGTTAAAATCGGAAAAAACTGCATCATTCACGCAAATGTTTCCATTTATGATCATTGCATTCTCGGCGATCATGTCATCATTCATTCAGGAACTGTATTGGGATGCTGATGCTTTTTACTTTCAGAAAAGAAAAGATAAAACCATCAAATTCGAATCCTGTGGCAGGGTGATTATCAAAGATCATGTTGAAATCGGAGCCAATTGCACCATCGATAAAGGAGTTTCGGGCGATACTATCATTGATGAATACACCAAATTTGATAATCACATCCAGATCGGTCATGATACCTATGTCGGTAAACGATGCTTGTTTGCTTCAGCTGTTTTGGTTGCAGGTGTTACCCGCATTGAGGATGATGTAATTCTTTGGGGGCAGGTAGTGGTGAATAAAGATCTTGTTGTTGGTAAAGGAGCTATTGTGCTTGCTACAGCCGGAATTGATAAAAGCATTGAAGGTAATAAAGTCTATTATGGAGCTCCGGCAGAGGAAGCCCGGAAAAAATGGAGGGAACTTGCCCTGATCAGAAAATTGCCTGAAATGTATGAAAAGCTGAATGAGCTTACAAAAGGTGCCTGAAAGGGAGTAAAATCCATTCAAATAATTTCTGGAATGCCGACCTGCGTCGCCATAGATCATACCTGAATTCTTCACTGTTTTTAATAGTTGACCGAAATATGCTGCCCTATTTGTCGAGCGCATCTCGATCGTTGCATATTAAAACAATCTCATGCTGAAACCTGAAACTGCGGTAATCAAAATTGGGAGAACCAATTGAAAATACCTCCCTGTCGACCATCAAAAGCTTTGCATGAAGATTATGCGGTGTATAAAATAGCAATCTTACACCATTTTTTGATAAAAGCCCCAGATACCGGGTTCTCAAAACATCAATCAATCCCACATCGGAATGCCTTGGGATGATCACCACCACATCCACTCCCCTCTTTGCAGCATCGGCCAAAGCTTTTCTTACGAAAAAGCTTGGTAAAAAATAGGGAGTTTCAATGATCACTTCTTTGCTGGCAGTTTTGATTAATTGGATGTATCGTTTACGGATTCTTTGCTTTGTTAATGAAGGAACATCTCTCAGTATCTCACATCCTTCATAGGTTAATTTCGGAATTCTGATCAGTTTTTCGAAAATATATTTATTGTAAATCTTATAATGCTGAAGAAAGGCCTTCTTTAAAACGGTTGCCACACCCGATTTTATCCTCAGCACCGATTCCCTCCAGTTCAAAGAATAATCTGTAAGATTTGCCGAACCGATATAGGAAATTTCATCATCGATGATGAGCATTTTTCGGTGGTTCCGGCGATGATTACGGGTGAAAAAATCCCAGAAAAATTTTATTTTCAGAAAATACCTTAATTCACCGCCATTTTTTTGGAACTCGGTAAAAAAGCTGGAAGGAATGAAGTTCCCCACGAATCCATCAATATTTTGATTTCAACTCCTTCTTTGCTCTTCCTCGTAAGTGCATCCCTAAACTTTATACCGATTGAATCGTTATTGAACCGGTAGGTTTCGAGGTAAATATAGCGTTTGGCATTTTCAATATCCGATAACATTGAAGTGTAAAACTTCAATGGGTCATCGAAAAAACTATATTCCGGTATTATCTTCCCAGGCATAACAATAAAACAATCATTGAATTACAGAGTTCATTTATAAAGCCCTGCACGAAGATAAAACAATAATGGAAAATAAACAAGGAAAGGATTAAATTCTATTACAAATGGAAGTGAAAGGACAAAACTTACAGTTGTCAATTATTTCGGTTTGATAAAATGGAATTTCCGAATTGAAAATATCGTTCAGGATTGATTTCAGTAGCGATTCGAATTTTCCCAGGCCCTCTAAACCGGAAATGTCTTTTTCAGGAAGTTCCAGATTTAACAATCCGGAGCTCAGGTTTCGAAATGAAATAATTCCCGGGACAATTGTCGACAACTTCTTGAATTCATTATTTGAATAAATATAGGTATAAAACAAAAGCTGAAAAACCTTATCTAACTTAACATCAGCTGAAAGATCTTCCCATAATTTCAATTTTAAGTCTTTTTTTTCAATCCTACCTGTTTTATAATCGATAATCCTTATTGTACCCGAAATTTCATCAACCCTGTCAAATCTTCCGGACAGATTAATTGTTAGACTATCCTGTCCATCCCCAATTAAAATCGAAGATGAAACCTTTTTTTCTATTTCCCTGATCATGACGTAACCCTCTTCAGTATTTATTTTTTTGCAAAAATAAGTCTCACTTTCAAGAAAATTCAGGATGTATTGGATCGCAACTTTCACGATCAGTAAGTTTTTCCCAAAATCAATATCGCCATTTGCATAATGCTTCTTAAAGGCATCTTTGACAAGATATTCTGTTTGTGATTTCATTTTTTGAATATCATCAGGAAATATTTTCCTACCTTCATAAGGTTTATACATCACTGCCAGAACATCATGAATCACTGACCCAAGAGTGTTGGCTTCAATTGTTTCCTCGGGCTCATCCGCTTCGTCAAGGCCAGCTATATATTTAAAATAGAACTGCAGGGGGCAATTCCGGTATGTATTCAAAGCACTCGCAGAAAATCCATAAACAGCCTGATCATTTAGCTTTATAAATATTTCCGGGGACTTACGAATTTCAATTCTATCATTAATTTTATCTGTTAACGCCGGCACTGATAATATTCTCTCGTGTATTTTTATCTTCGGATTGTATTTTGGAATTTCATACTGCAACTGGGCAATAAATCTGCTTTTATCACCGCCACCAAGTTCACCAGGTTCAGTATTATAAATTATTGAAACCTTATTTGCTCTTTGGATAAGCCGATAAAAATGATATGCATAAACTGCATTTCTTTCGTAGTATGTCGGGAGTGAAAATTTCCGACGGATATCTAAAGGAATGAACGAATTAGCTGATTTCCCCGACGGGATAAAATCTTCATTCACTCCAAGCATGATGATATTTTTAAAATCAAGTGTTTGGGTTTCGAGCATACCCATCACCTGCAATCCATGAAGCGGTTCACCATAGAAAGGCAGGGTCATCTGCACCAATTGCGAGAATAATGACCTGAAAACCTTCAGATTTTCGATGTACGAGTATTCTTTTAAAAGCTTGCTGAGTTTTTGAAGGATAATATTAAAATGAAAAAGGTATTCCAGTTCAAGATCAGGCCTTTCTTTGCTCCCATCTTCATCTCTGATCCGGCCGGTAAAATAGGTTTTTAATTCACCAATGACAATTAACAGGCTTTCCAACCCTGTTGTTGGGTTGTCTTGCCAGGGTTTTACCATGCAGGAGATTATTCTTTTGACACTACAATCATTTAGAACATATGAATCCATCAACTCATCATAACCAAGGAAAATTTTATTGGATTTTCTAATGCTTGATGGTAATTCCCTCAAATTGTCTTCAATCAATAGAGCAAGGATATATGGATGATCTAAAACCCTTAAAATATCCCGAAAATAGATTTTGGATGTTTTGCTACTTGACCTTTCAAATTTTAAAATATTGGATTGTAATTCCATGACAGAATCAATCAACCGGAACAATGGAGTGCTTTTTAACTGTAATCCCATGGTCAGATTAAACTTTCCTGCTTCATCAGGAATAGAATTTAAAAGAGGTTCAACCTTGGATTCATCATTGAGAACCACTGCCGTCTGATCCAATTCATTTTCATGGACTGACAATTCCCTCACCAATTGTCCGGCAATCTTAACCTGGCCAACATTTTGCGGTACACCATAAAGTGTAATGACTTTTTCTGATTCATGAAAATTATTATCAACCCATTTAAATTTAGTTTTATTTGATTGTTGGTAAAATGCCCTGATAAATTTACCCGCCTCCTGAGTTTCGTCTTCCATGTAATACTTATCAGCATCCCAAAGCACTTCAGCTTTTCCTGAATTTTCGAGTATTGAAATAATCCTGCTTTCTGCTCGTGTCAGCGCATTGAATCCTGCAAAAATGATTCTTTTCCAGGGAAGCTGTTCCTGAATGCTATCGATGTTTTGAGCTACTTTTCGATAAGCCAATCCCTGATAAACCTCATTTTTTTGAATCAGTTCGGCATTAAGCAGGCTATAATAACTTTTTAAAGACTGATAAAACCTGAGATAGCTTACCTGAAATTCACTTAATACTGTATTTTCGGGATTCCATAATGAGAGTGCCTTCTCGTCAGTAAGATGACCAAAAAGCTGCGATGGGTCAGCAAGATACTTATCCACTTCATTAAAGTCATTCAACAATACCCTGCCCCATTTGATGAAATCTTCAAAGCTTTGAGCGTTAGGTCCATCAACTTGTTTATGCACCCGATAAAGTTCAAATTGCAGGTAAACAGGATCAATTATTCTAAATCCCGAAAGTGAAATGATAAAATCTTCAAGGGAATAAATTTGAGGAGACCAAATATTTTTTTTTGCCTGCACAGCTAAACTTCTTTTAAGGAACAATCCTGCCCGGCGATTGGGCAATACGATGCAAATACGGTCAATATCCTCCGCAAAGTTAGTGAACACATATTCAGCTGTTTTATCGAGAAATGATTTCATGACAGGTGTTTAAAACCCAATCTGCTCTTTTAAAATACGATGGACTATTTCATTATTTCATCAATGATCTCTCCGGCCTTTGTTAAGCTCTCAACCTTACCAACATCCAACCATAATGATTTGTTATGTTCAAAAGACTTGATGATTTGGCCGGCTGCAAGTTTCAAATAAACATCAATAATAGAAAATTTACCTTCCTGTGAAATATAATTAAAAATATCCGGATCAACAACCTGGATACCGCTGAAAGCATAGGGTTGGATTTCGGCCGATGGCCTAACAATAATTTTTTTTCCAATAATTGTATTTTCCCACCCACAGAGACAATTCTGGTGGTCAAAAAGAAGATAACGGGATGACGGCCTGGTCTTGACGGCCAGCGTGGCTAATGCTTTCGAGTCGATTTGTCTTTCCATCAACTGACCAAAATCAATATCAGAAATAACATCCACATTATGCACCAGAAAAGGTT
The DNA here is from genome assembly GCA_963705185.1 of uncultured Bacteroidales bacterium. Taxonomy (GTDB): domain Bacteria; phylum Bacteroidota; class Bacteroidia; order Bacteroidales; family JAADJA01; genus JAADJA01. Next base: position 106,550 of record CAVPJF010000034.1, on the reverse strand, counting down.
TGCCGTCATCAAAGAACCACGAAGCCTTTTTCAATCCACCTCCGGTATCAAGCAACTTATCTCTTTCGTCCGAAAAAGCAATCCTGATTCCAAAATCATTTTTACTCTGCAAAAATTGCTCAATTTGATCAGCATGATGATGTATATTTATAATGACCTCGTTATATCCAAACATCATTAACCTTCTGATCACAATTTCGATCAGCGGGATATTTTTTACTTTAATTAACGCTTTGGGAGTTGTTTGAGTGATGGGATATAACCTTGTTCCCAGGCCAGCAGCAAAAATCATCGCTTTCATGCCTTACGAAAGTTTTTCAGGTATACACAGGTCCTTCTTTTTCTTTGCAACCTGTTTGCACTTTTCGCATTGAAATTTAGGATCGGCGATTTCTTTTTCTTTTTTGCTTCTGCACCGGGTTTTAGTCATGCCAGTCTAATTGAAATAATTTTTAATCGATGAGCATTTATGCTGAAACATCGGAATCATCCTCGTCGAAAAACAAATTAACGTTAAACACCTGGTCAAAGTTAGTCAGGTCGCGGAGCAACTCACCACTTTTATCTTTGTTTTTGTAAGTCACCTGATAAAATCCCTCAATTCTGTCATCGCTGATGGTCTTCATATTTACCAATCTCAGCTTACGGCAGTGTTTTTTAAGTATCGATTCTATTTTGGATTCATTTTCCTGAGTGGAAAAATAAGTAAGCTGTATCAGATATTCCCTTTTACGTGGTGCTCCGAATTTAAAGGTTACAAGTATAATAGCTATTATGCTGATAATTAAAGTTCCGGAAAGTGCAATAGCATGCAGTCCTACGCCGGCTGCCATCCCAATTGTTAATGCAAAGAAAATAAAAACAATATCCTGTACATCACGAACTGCAGTCCGGAAACGAATGATGGACATAGCACCAACCAATCCAAAGGCACGGGCAAGGTTGTTACCGATTACCAGAATAACAATTGAGGTTATCAAAGTAAGCATGACCAGTGAATTAACATATGAAACTGAATAACTTGGCCCTTTATAAATAAACCTGTAAACCAGGGCAATGATCAGTCCGCAGATTAATGCTACAAAAAGATTAGTGACTACATCGAAAATGGTCACCGGGAAAAGTTCAAGACTCTGGAATTGTTCAAACATAATTTAATCATTCAGTTTATCATGAAGGAAAATGTGACCTGGTGAATAGGGTTGATTTCGTAAAAGTGTTGATCACCCTGCTCGAATCCATAGAAATCACATATTTTGATGCTGATTGTTTTTTTAAGGATAGACTTGCAATAATCGGGTTGAGCCATGAAGGAAAATGGTCATTGAATTTGACCTCAAGTATAAACCTCCCTGAAAATGCCTGGGACAATTTATTTTCTTCAAATAAATTAGTTAATGAAGGATAAGCTTTGCTGCGTAAGTTTTTATCTAACGTAATCCTGACAGTATCATCCATTTTATCCTGATAGGCTTCTCTTTCATAGACGATTAGAACAACCGGTCTTAAATTTTTGCTAAAAACCTGGTAGAAAAATCGCTTTGAATTCTCATTGCCTTTTGGGAAAAAATTGCTCGAGACTACCTGGCCATTAATATTCCTGCTACTGAACATATCGAGGGCATCCTCAAATTTAACAGGAGCCCTGAATTTCACGATCGGAACATCGTATTTCCTTTTTATCTCGAAAAATACAATATTGTTCCCATCCACCTTATCATAACCACGCAACCTGACTTTCTTCCGGTTTTTTATACCCTCAATTTTCTCATAATAAAAATCGAACCTGGAAGTATCGAAATAAATTGACCTTACGGTATATTGATGCTTATCATCTACTTCAGCGAATTTATCTATTGTCACAAAGGGCAATATCATGCTGCGCAACCTGTCGAGGTCACTGTTTTTGACAATATATTTGAACTCATACCGCATCTTTTTAAATCTTAAGCTGGATACTCCTTTTCAAAAATTCAAAAATAGTTATTTTATCGCAATAAACCTTACAACTCACCGCTAAACCCGGATAGATTCCTTTTATCCCGCTTTTTATCAACGCTTTTGCGATTATCAATTGCTGACTGGACGCAGTATCCATATTAACATTCCCTTCGACACTTATAAACGAAGCTTCCGTTTTTTCATTATAGCCGGGTATCGAAAACTTGATGCTACTTATTCGTTCAAGATATTGGATGTTATTAATTTTTACTGGTATTTTAAGAATAAAACGGTTTGTATCACTTACCGTAATTATACAATCCAGCATCCTGTTAAAGCGTATAATCCCATTTAATGGAGCTTTAATGAAATACTGTTCCTGCATATTATCCAATGTTTGAATTTCATTTTCGTATGAATTTATCTTCTGTTTGATATAATCAATTTCTTCAGTTTTTGCACCTGTCTCAATAGATGACAACTCTTTGTTTGCTATCTGAACATTGATTCTGGCCGATTGAAATTGGTTTTCATAAACATCGAATTCGGCTTGGGAAATGACACTGTCAATGTAAAGCATTTTTTGTCGCTCGTAATTCTTCAACGCGAGTTCGAGTTGCTGCTGGGCGAATTCCTGTCGCTGCTTCGATTGGTCGATGAGGGTTTGCTTTTCACCAGTAATTGTCATTTTTAAAGCAGCTTCTTCAATCTTTTTGAGATTTTTAAGTTTAATAATTTCATTCTCAATGAAAAAGGAATGAAGAACCGCAATCGTATCGTCAGTGGTTACATAATCTCCCGATTCCAGGTTTTTACTAATGCGAACTTCGGCAACATCACCACGTTCAAACTTATAACTCAACAGGTTGCTGATGTTGTTGGTTTCGTGGTTGACCAATTCGCTGATGTAACTATCATCGGCACCCCGGATCATATTCCATTCTCTCGAGGGAAAAACAAGTGCGGCAGAATCAAAACTATAATTAACCTTTATCGGCAGGAATAATACAATTACAGCAAGGATTAATATGATTAATAAAACGATTCGTCTGTTAAACTTCATTTATTCGAAAAATTCCACTTGTGTTCGCAGCAAAAGTATTAAATTGGATTGCTTTTCAAGCAAAAGATAATAAAAAATGAAAAAAAGTTGCATGTCTGATGATACATTAATTCTAAATGAATGTTACATCCCGGTTTCTTAAGGAAATATATTTTAGGTTTTTGCATTTTTTAGAATTGAATTGCTTTTCAAAAACCGATAAAATTCAGAACAGGTATAAACTTTTCCTTGCCGGAAAAAAAATAATTGTATTTTTGCCGGCGGAGAGATGGCAGAGCGGTCGATTGCGGCGGTCTTGAAAACCGTTGACCCGCAAGGGTCCGGGGGTTCGAATCCCTCTCTCTCCGCATAAGCACCCGCCTTCAGCGGGATTTTTTTTCAATAACGGTCAGTTTAAATTACATATCTGAAATGAAATCAACTGCATTATCACCACTGCTGTCCTTGTTCTAAATATAATTGATTTAAGCATTATGGCCCGGATGAAAATATTTTTTCTTTTTATACCTTTAATTATATCCCTATCCTCCGGCGCTCAAAATAGTTTTGGAGATATTATGGATACCGTGGTAATCAACGACAGACCAGCCCTCCTCTTTTCTAATAAACACTGGACCTATCTTGATGACTATAACAAATATCTTTCATACGACAGCCTTTTTTGCAACAACTGGGAAACAAAAGGAATTCATGCCTATCGCAGTGATAGAGATATCCAATTCACCGACAGAACCATTAACCTGCTTGAAAACAATAGTGCCTTTGTATTTCCATTAGATACCTTTAAATATCTTCGTGGATTTAAAGGAAGCCACACCGGAATTGATCTTAAAGCAGAAACAGGAGACAGTATCAGGGCGGCATTCGATGGCAGAATCAGATTTGCAGGAAACATTCATAATGGATATGGCAATCTGATTATTATGCGGCATTTCAACGGACTTGAAACCTATTACTCCCATCTTTCAAAAATTTTGATTAGCGTCGACGATGATGTTAAAGCTGGAGATGTAATCGGTTTGGTTGGCCAGACTGGCAGGGCAACAACCCATCACCTTCATTTCGAAATCCGTTACAGAGATAAGGTTTTTGATCCGACCAAACTTTTAAGCTTGCAGGAAAAGAAGTTATTGGCAGACTCTTTGCAAATCTGTAATAAATTATTTGGTATAGGAAGTACAAGTCCCAAACAGGAAGTCACTCAAGCCAATGGAACTGAAACTCAGTACTACATAGTTATTAAAGGTGATACACTCTATAAAATTTCGAAATTGTATTCAACAACTATCGAAAACCTATGTCTGTTGAACAATATTTCAAAAACTTCCATATTGCAAATTGGCCAAAAATTAAAGGTGACCCCCTAGTATTCTGGCTAAAAATTCAACAGGAAAACGGATGGTTTCTTATGAATGTCGGGTTTTGTCAATTTCCACTCCCTGATGGCCATGGTGTAAATAAACTCATCTGTTGAATTGATATTACAGGCAATACAAAGCTTCAAATCAGGAGAACAAATGCTTATCAAAGATTCATAGAGGCTAAGGTTACGGTAAGGAGTTTCGATAAAAATTTGCGTTCTTTGTTTAGAGAGTGAGTCTTTTTCCATCGCTAAGATGGTTTGCTTTCGTTGATTTTTATCAATTGGCAAATACCCGTGGAAAATAAAATTTTGACCGTTCAATCCCGAAGCCATCAGAGCCAGGATAATAGAATTGGGGCCTATCAATGGAACGACAGGAATTTTTTTTTGATGGGCAAGCAAGACCAATTCTGAGCCCGGGTCAGCAATACAGGGAGTGCCTGCTTCTGAGATAAGACCCATATCTTTTCCTCTAAGCAAAGGTTCTGCATAGTCCACAATTATTGTCAGATCAGTATGCTCATTCAACTCGTAAAAATTAACCGAATTAAAATCACGATTATAGCCTACTGACCTTAAAAAACGCCGGGCAGTCCTCAACTCTTCGACAATAAATTCATCCAATTCTGAAATTATCCTGACATTGTAGGGAGATATAAAATCTGGCCGGGCTGAATCAGATAAAAAGGTTGGAATAAGATATAGCTTTCCAGGTTTCATTTAATGAACCAATAAATAATAGTCTTTAATTAATGCGGCAAATACCATGGAATTTTCTCAAGGTCAACGTTACCACCAGATAAGATAATACCAATTCTTTTACCCTTATGTTCAAATTTATTCTCAAGGATGGCTGCAAATGGCACAGCTGAAGAGGGCTCAATAAGGATTTTCATGCGTTCCCAAATAAGTTTCATGGCAGCGATTATTTCTTCCTCGCCTACAGTCACTATCTGATGAACATTTTTTTGTATGATCGGAAAAGTTAAACTGCCGAGGGAGGTCAGCAAACCATCGGCAATCGTTTTTGGATTTACTGAAGGAACTAATGTTTGTCCATAATACGAGCGAAAAGCGTCATCAGCACCTTGCGGTTCTGCAGCGATAACCTTTGTCCCGGACGAAAAATATTTACAAGCAAGCGAAGTCCCGCTTAACAATCCGCCACCGCCAACCGGAGCCATAACCAATTCGAGCTGCGATACCGAATTCAAGCAGTTCTTTTGCAGCAGTGGCTTGACCAGCAATGATCCGGTAATCGTTATAAGGATGAATTTCAACCGATCCTGTTTCCTGTTTTATCATAGCCAGGGTCGATTCTCTTGAAGCCAGTGTACTTTCGCAAAAGGTAATAACACCACCATATTGTTTTACTGCCGCAATTTTAACACGTGACGAGCTTTCAGGCATCACGATGAAGGCTTTTGCATTTCTTAACTTCGCTGCCCTCGATAATGCTGCTGCATGGTTACCTGATGAATGGGTGCAAACACCTTTTTTAATCTCAACCTCTGAAAGTGAAAAGACCGCATTAGTCGCACCCCTGGATTTAAAAGCGCCGGCTTTCTGAAAGTTTTCGCATTTAAAGAAAATCTCCGCCTCTGTAAGGGAATTCAGGTTTTCAGAAGTTAAAACAGGTGTGTGATGGATATAATTATGAATTCTATGTGCAGCCTGTTCTATAGATGACTTATCTGGAATTCCCTTCAAAACTGATGTGTTTGGTTCGAAAACTTAATCAATATTCAAATCATTTGTTTTGCAATCACCTTGCAAGCATTTTCAATAATTTTATAAGTTTCATCACCAGCTTCCAGTTTGCTGTAAAAGCAATCGGGCACCGATTCATTTTTGCCAGGATGAATGACATTCATCAGAAAATCAATTTTGCTTTTTTCTTCATCGGTTTTGGCAAAATATAAGGCATTTCTGTTCGTAAGGGTGTCCATCACATAGATTTTATCAAATTTGGTAAAATCTACCCTGCTGAAAAGCCGGGCCTTTTTAGCCGAAATATCAATTCCATGATCAATTCCTTTTTTCGTCGCTCTTTTATCAGGGGATTCGTTGATATGGTACGCTTCAAAGCCAGCAGAGTCTATTACGGCTGTAATATTCTTTTTTTTCAAAATATCTTTTAAAAGGCCCTCTGCCAGGGGTGACAGGCACATATTTGTATGGCATAGGAATAAAACATTGAAAGCAGCCATGATCGAATTTTTATAAAAATTTAAACAGTAGAAACGAGGCTAACAGTATTTTGTTTAACACTGCTGCTGAATAAACTATAAAGTTATTTTTTTATCCAGTTCTTCGACGTAATTCCTGAACTGCTTATCTGTTTCAATTAAATTATTCACTGTTCTGCAGGCATGCAAAACCGTCGCATGATCCTTGTTACCGCAATGCATACCAATTGTAGCTAAGGAAGATTTCGTGAGTTTTTTCGAGAAATACATTGCTAACTGCCTCGCCTGAACAATTTCCCTTTTTCTTGTTTTGGAGTTTATTGCCTCAAGGGGCAATCCGAAATAATCACAAACGATTTTCTGAATATAATCAATTGAAATTTCTCTTGAAGTGTTTTTGACAAATTTATCTATCATCTTCTTGGCAAGTTCAAGAGTGATGGCTTTTTTATTTAAAGAAGATTGAGCAAGTATTGAAATCATTGCTCCTTCCAGTTCCCTGATATTAGTTGTAATGCTATAGGCCAGGTATTCAATGACTTCAGTAGGCATTTCAACACCATCCTTATAAAGTTTTTTCTCAATAATTGCAATCCTGGTTTCGAGATCCGGAACCTGAAGATCAGCGGATAGTCCCCATTTAAATCTTGACAGAAGCCTTGTATTCATTCCTTCCATTTCAACCGGTGGTTTATCAGAAGTAATGATGAGTTGCTTATTGCTTTGGTGCAAATGATTGAAAATATGAAAATAGACTTCCTGCGTCTTTTCTTTTTTTATTAAAAATTGTATATCATCTATGATGAGAACATCTATCATTTGATAGAAATGAACGAAGTCGTTCGAGCTGTTATTTTTTACAGCATCAATATACTGATTCGTAAATTGCTCGGAAGTAACATATAATACAGTCTTCTCAGGAAAATTAGTTTTAACTTCAATACCTATAGCATGAGCAAGATGAGTTTTCCCTAACCCAACATTAGAATAAATCAATAAAGGATTAAAAGCGGTCTTTCCGGGATTGCTTGCAACGGCATATCCTGCCGACCTGGCTAATCGATTGCAATCTCCCTCAATAAAATTATCGAAAGAATAATTTTCGTTAAGCTGAGAATTAATTTTGATTTTCTTAAGACCAGGTATAATAAAAGGATTAGGAATATCTTTTGAGGAGCCCTTGTTCAGATCAATCGGCATATTTACCAAGGGATTTGAAGTAGCATTCTTATTCGAAGTTGGCAGGTTAACTGTATATGGTGGTGTATTATTATAGGAATTCTCCATAATAACACTATACTCCAACCTGCCTTCTGAGCCTAATTCTTTTTTAACTGTCTTTTTGAGAAGCGTAATGTAATGTTCCTCCAACCACTCGTAAAAAAACTGACTTGGGACTTGAATGGTCAATACATTGTCATTAAGTTTAACAGGCTTGATTGGTTCGAACCAGGTTTTAAAACTCTGGTGGCTGATATTATCCTTAATAACGTTAAGACAACTCTCCCAAACTGCTTTACAATTTTTTTTCATTCGCAACTAATTGTATTAAAGCAATTTAATATATCTTTAATTAAACTATAATATTTGTAATCAAATGTTTGCATTATGTGGAAATTCGCTTTACTGTTGAAATTCGTCAACAAAAATCGATTAAAAAAAGTACAAAAAAAAGTAAAATCTTTCTTGGTTATTCAAAATTAATAGTGTATAAAACCAACCCGAATTTTTGAACATTATTTTTAAATAATTTGTATGTGATTATAAGTTAGATTATTAATCTTTTTGAGCTTTTCAATAACCTGATCCGATTTGCTTTTCCGAATTGAAATTTTGATGCAACATTTATTTTCAAAACTATTTTCAAATGGTTTTGTGTCGCTTTCCTTTAATATTCTCATCACAGTATTCATATTTTCGTATTCAAATTCAACATCGAAAATATCATTTATTGTTTTAGTAATGATTTCTGAGTCATTGAGCAATTCCCTTGTGGCAGTTTTATATGCATTTATTAAACCACTTACTCCTAATTTTATTCCTCCGAAATGCCTGACAACTACAACTAAAATATTTGTTAAATCAAATGATAGAAGTTGACCGTATATAGGTTTTCCAGCTGTTCCAGAAGGTTCTCCATCATCGCTGAACCGGAATATTTCTTTACTAAATCCAAGCCGGTAGGCAAAACAACGATGATTTGCATCATGGTGATCTTTATTTATCGTCCTAAGCTGCTCATTTACTTCCTCTTCGCCCTTGACAGGAATCGCAATGGCTATAAACTTACTGCTTTTTTCTTTGTAAACCCTGGTGGAAATTGCTTTGATTGTACGGTAAGTGTCATCCAAAAACATTTATAATCAACATATTAAGTCAAAGAACTCTTGCGTTCTTTTTTTTGCTAAATATATCGAATATTTATTAAACAACACTTTTTGTAAAAAAAATTCTTTATTTTTTTAATGGAATGGTCTGAGCGATGAAAGAATTGCCAAAAGTTGAACAAAATTTTAAGGTACTTATAGGGATATAAAAATCATTCCGCATAAATTCAAGTACAATCAATGGAAAACTTATTTTTGCAGCCTGGGTTAAATTATAGCTGTTGTATTTCGTTGTAGGTTGTATTCAAATTTTGTAAGATGGGTAATGACATTTATAATAAGGTAAAGCTTTTAGCTGAGGCATATTGTGATTTGACAGCCCAAAACCTTTCTAATCTGGTCCGGATTAAATCCCTAAGCTGTGAAGAAAAGGAAGTTCAGCAGGAACTCAAATGGCAAATGGAAGTTAATGGAGCTGATGAGGTAAAGATAGATGGATTAGGGAATGTGATAGGCCGATTAGGAAAAGGATCAAAAATAATAGCAATTGATGGACATGTCGATACTGTGGACACGGGTAACATCGACAACTGGACTTCAGATCCATTTTCGGGACTAATTGCTGACGGATTTGTGCATGGAAGAGGAAGTGTGGACCAGAAAGGAGGTGTCGCTTCAATGGTTACAACCCTTAAGATTATAAAGGAGCTTGGAGTACCTGATGATACTTCCATTTATTTTGTTGGTAGTGTAATGGAAGAAGATTGCGACGGCTTATGCTGGAAATACTTAATTGAAGAAGAAAAGTTAATACCTGAAATGGTTATTATTACTGAACCAACAAACCTTCAAATATACAGAGGTCAGAGGGGTAGAATGGAGATTCAGTTATCCTTTAAAGGGATTTCAGCTCATGGTTCAGCTCCCGAAAGAGGGAAGAATGCTATTTACGAAGCTTCAAAGGTTGCCCTTGAGATCGAGAAGTTAAACAGCCGTTTATCTTTCGACGAATTTTTAGGAAAAGGGTCTATCACAATTTCCGAGTTTAAATCCGGAAGTCCATCTTTATGCGCTGTTGCTGATTATGCCCGCTTGCATATTGACCGCCGCCTTACCTGGGGCGAAAAAGAATCTACGGCACTGGAAGAGTTAAAACAAATTATTCAGAATTATGATGCCAAAATCGAAGTTCCATATTATGAAGAGACCGCTTTTACAGGACTTAAATATGGAATGAAAAAGTATTACCCAACATGGAAACTTGAGGAAAATAATCCAGTTATTCAAATGGAGTAAAGGCCTACCAAAATTTATTCAACCAAAACCCTTTAATGGATAAATGGACCTTTTCAACAAATGGCGTTACCATTAACGGCCTCTATGGAATTCCGGTAATTGGGTTTGGTCCGGGGAATGAAGAATTGGCTCACGCTCCCAATGAAAAAGTCCCTATTCATGATCTTATGATTGCTTCTGCATTTTATGCAGCTTATATATATTCAATGAATGATTGATTGATATTACCGTACTAAAAATGACTACTAATTTAAAAAAAATTTAAATGAAATCTCAGGGCTGAAAAGCAATCTTCATCAGCATGATTTTTTACTTACATGGGAAAAGTCAAACGACGAAATCAAACAAATTCTTCTCGTCGGCGAGGCACTGAAAATTTTAAGAGAGGAAGAACATGTCAGCAAAGTGTTTTGAATCAGGATTAGCGGTTTCAATTTTTCGTGACCAGTCAACCCGTACCAGATTTTCATTTGCATCTGCAGCCAATCTGCTGGGATTATCCCTTCAGGATTTTGATGAATCCAAATCGCAGATCAGGCATGGCGAAACCATCAGGGAAACGGCCAATATGATATCATTCCTTACTGAAATCATTGGAATTCGGGATGATAAATTTCTGGGAATCGGAAACTCATACATGCGTGAAGTTGCTTCGGCATTGGATGATGGTTTTCAGCAGGGTGTTTTGCCACAACGGCCAGGGATAATTAACCTTCAATGTGATATTGACCATCCCACACAAAGCTTGTCGGATTTACTTCATTTAAAAACTCATTTTGGATCGTTGGAAAACCTGAGAGGAAAAAAGATTGCTATGACCTGGGCATATTCTCCAAGTTATGGAAACCCCTTTCAGTTCCCCAGGGAATCATTGGTTTATTGACCAGGTTTGGAATGGATGTGCACCTTGCATACCCTGAAGGGTTTGATCTTTTGCCGGAAGTTATCAAGGCTGCAAAAAGAAAACCAGATGAATCTTCAGGAAAGTTTGATATTTCAAATTCGATGGAGGAGGCCTACACAGAATGCCGATATCGTTTATTCGAAAAGCTGGGCGCCCATGCATATCATGCAAGAAGGACCGAAATTCTTATACAAAATAAGGACAACGAACTTAAAGAACTCGAGCAGGAAGGATTACCTATAATGCAAAATTTAAAAGTTGGGAATGCACTCGAGCGAATTAATGAAACAACTAAAAATGGTTCAGCCTTATATATGCATTGCCTGCCGGCAGATATTACCGGGGTATCTGTGCAACAAGGGTGAGGTTCAAAAGGAAGTTTTTGAAAAATACAGAATTCCGACCTATATTGAAGCAAGCTTTAAACCTTATATTATTGCCTCCATGATATTGAACAGTAAGTTTTATAAACCCGAAAGACCTTGAATTCGCTAATAACAGATCGCAAAACAGGCAATTTTCAAATCATAGACTTTATTAAACTATTCAGGGATTTAAATAAAAAAGGGTGAATTTATTGAATTTCCACCCTTTAATTTTATTTGTAAATAACGTTTATCTGCACTTCCCATCTCTCAGTCTTCTCTCTGCACATTGAGCATCAAGAACAGCAATTGCAACCATGTTCACTATTTCAGTAACACTTGATCCAATTTGAAGAACATGTACCGATTTATTTAATCCATTAATTACAGGCCCTATCACTTCAAATTTTCCCATGGTTTGTAACAGTTTATAGGCAATATTACCGGCAGTAAGGTAAGGGAATATCAGCGTGTTTGCCTTTCCCTCCTATCAATTTTGAAAACGGAAAAGCTTCCTGTAAGATTTCAGGATCCAATGCTACATTCACCTGCATTTCACCATCCACGATTAGTTCAGGGTATTCCTTATGCAGGATTGCAACAGCTTCTCTTTGTTTTTGCGGAATAGCGCCATCATTTGAACCGAAATTTGAATAGGATACGAAAGCAATTCGGGGTTTTATTTTAAATTGTTCGATGCATAAGCTGTTTGCAGGGTTATCTCGACCATCTGCTCCGCTGTGGGATTTTTATTTACTGTGCAATCAGCAAGGAAATATGGGCCATCTTTCGTAATGATGATATACATACCGGAAACCAGCTTTGCTCCTTCCTTTTTTCCAATTATTTCAATCGCTGGCCTAAGGGTATCAGGGATAATTCTTGAATACCGGAAATCATAGCATCAGCATAACCGGTTTCAACAAGCATCGGGCTAAAGTAATTGCGGTGTGTCATTGAATCCTGAGCAGAGGTTAGTGTAACACCTTTTCGTTGTCTTTTTTTCCAATATAGTTCAGCGAACTGATCCCTTCTTTGTTTTTCCTTCTTTGATTTAGGATCTATGATTTCAACCCCTTCCAATTCAAGATCATTCTCTTCTGATAATGTTACGAATCGTTTTCTTTATTACCCAAAATATCGGGAATAGCAAGTTCCTGGTTCAATACAATTTCAGCAGCTTTTAACATTTTATAGTTTTCAGCTTCAGCAAATACTACCCTTTTAGCATCGTTCTTGGCTGTGGATTTAATTTGCCTGATAAGCGGATTACTTAATCCAAGACTCTTGCCTAATTCTTCGTTGTATTTATCCCAGTTTTCAATTGGTTTCCTGGCAACACCTGTTTCCATAGCTGCTTTGGCAACGGCCGGTGCTACATGGGTAATCAGTCTTGGATCGGTAGGTTTGGGAATTATATATTCGCGCCCAAATTTAAGGTTGGTGGTATGGAAAGCAATATTAACTTCTTCGGGAACCGGTAACTTTGCCAAATCAGCAAGGGCTTTTGCCGCAGCCAGCTTCATTTCATCATTTATTGCTTTGGACTCTCACATCTAATGCGCCTCTGAAAATATAAGGAAAACCAAGAACATTATTGATCTGATTTGGAAAATCAGATCTGCCTGTGGCCATGATAATGTCATCACGGACCGAGAAAGCTTCTTCCGGAAGAATTTCAGGAACCGGATTGGCCAGGGCAAATACGATTGGATTTTCGGCCATTTTCTTTATCCATTCTTTTTTTAATGCTCCGGCCTTTGATAAACCGAGAAACATATCGGCTCCAACCAAAGCCTCCTCAAGTGTATGAACTGGCCGATCAGTAGCAAATTGCATTTTTATCTCATTCAAATCTTTTCTATCCTTTCGCAGCACTCCTTTGCTATCAATCATAGTCACGTTTTCTGGCCGAACACCTAACTTCAGGTATAATCGTGTACACGAAACAGCTGATGCGCCTGCACCGTTCACCACAATTTTAATATTCTCAATTTTTTTTCCATTAATTTCCAAAGCATTCAACAAGCCGGCGGAAGTAATAATTGCAGTACCATGCTGGTCATCGTGCATTACAGGAATATCAATGGCTGCTTTTATCCGGTCCTCTATTTCGAAGCATTCCGGAGCTTTAATATCTTCCAGATTAATACCACCAAAAGTGGGCGCAATGGCAATAACAGTTTGTACAAATTTATCAATGTCTTTCTCGTTGACCTCTATGTCGAACACATCAATGTCAGCAAACACTTTAAATAACAATCCTTTTCCTTCCATGACAGGCTTTCCGGCTTCCGGTCCGATATCACCCAATCCCAAAACCGCAGTACCGTTTGAAATTACAGCTACAAGGTTTCCTTTGGCGGTGTATTTATAGACATCTTCCAAATTGTCTTTAATGGCTAAACAAGGTGCAGCCACACCTGGTGTATAAGCCAGTGAAAGATCACGTTGGGTTGAATAAGGTTTGGTAGGCACAACCTCAATTTACCAGGTCGTCCTTGCGAATGGTAATCAAATGCATCTTTTGTGAACAGCGTATCCATTATATTTTATTTTAATTGTGAATAAATTAACAGCCCGGCAAAACTAATAATTACTTTTATTTAAGTTGAAAAATTTTAACTCTATTTTTATTAATTAAAATGTTTACAAATTATTTTCAATGCCCAATTTTCCGGTTATTTTAATTTATAGTTTAGCGATCTTTTTAAACTTAAGTCATATATCAATAAATAATATCAGGATTTAAAAGAGATGTATTCCTATATTGAAGGTAAACTTGCTGAAAAAAATCCGGCTTATGCAATCCTAGATTGCAATGGGATTGGGTACATGATCCACATTTCACTTAATACATATTCCAAACTTAAAGATCAGGAATTTTTCAAACTTTATACGCATCTGGCAATAAAAAACGAAGCCACTACTCCTGTTGGTTTTGTTCTATTTGGATTTGCTGAGGAACAGGAGCGTCTGCTTTTCCGTCAATTGATCTCTGTTTCAGGAATTGGTAATAACACGGCAATGCTCATGCTATCGGCACTGGCACCTCAGAAAATATACCAGGCAATTTTGGAAAACAATCCGGATATTTTACAATCAGTCAAAGGAATTGGAGCCAAATCAGCACAGCGTATCATCATTGATCTCAAAGATAAGATTGAGAAAGGAAAGCTGTCGCAGGAAATAATGCCGGCACAATACAATACGAATAAAGATGAAGCGTTATCAGGTTTAACAGTGTTAGGATTCAATAAAATTGCAGCGGAAAAAGCATTGAATAAAATCGCTGAAAAACTGGGTGGTGATTTGCCGGTTGAAGTATTAATTAAAGAAGCATTAAAAATTTTATAAAATATAATCTTTTTTTAGTTAACTGATGCTTTGAACAACTTTACAGCATTCACAATTGGTAGAGTTCTTCAAAGTTTTCTCATTTTAGAAAAGACTATTATTTGGAGCGGATCGTAAAAAATATTTTGATTTTTACTGTTCTGGTATTTTTATTTTCCACCCTATCAGGCATGGGAGGAGAATATAGAATATCTGACAACCGCTATAAAGTAAACAAGTTTCTCTTCCCGCCTGATTCAACCATTAATAGGAGATACAACCAACAAAATCAACCTTCCCTACAAACCGGAAGAAGAACTATTTCCTTACACCGGAAATGAAAATACCAATCCGATGTTTTTAAAGCAAACTTCCAATGTCAAATCGGATGTGGAGTATGATCCTGAAAGCGGTCAATATATCCTGAAGCATAAAATGGGTGATCTGGATTACCGCCCACCAACCTACATGTCGCTTGATGAGTACCGGGAATACGACTTGAAAAACTCAGTAAAGGATTATTGGCGCGAACGTGCAAATGCAGCAGGAGCAGGTGGAAAAGACGGGATTATTCCTTCCATATATATAGGCGGTAAAGCTTTTGATAAGGTTTTTGGCGGACACACCATTGACATCAGGCCTTCCGGCTCAGTGGAGTTAATTTTCCAGGTGCTCTCAAATAAAAGAGATGATCCGACATTATCTGTTCAACAGCGCAGCCAAACCAACTTTGACTTTCAGGAGAAAATTCAAATGAATGTGGTAGCCAAAATAGGCGATAAAATAGAGTTCAAAACCAATTATAATACTGAAGCAACTTTCGAATTCGAAAACAAGCTCAATCTGCGCTACGAAGGGGAAGAGGATGAAATATTGCAATTACTTGAAGCTGGTGATGTAAGCCTGCCATTGAACAGTACGCTGATTACCGGAAGCCAAAGCCTGTTCGGAATTAAATCAAAATTGAAATTCGGGAGGACCACAGTTACGGCCTTATATTCCGAGCAGGAAAGTCAAACTTCCAATATTACAGTTCAGGGAGGAGCCCAAACCAATGAATTTTTAATCAAAGTGGACGATTACGAAGAAAATAAACATTTTCTTTTGGCACATGTCTTCAGGAATAACTTTGACAGAGCATTGGCTGACCTTCCCATTATTACCTCTAGTATTAACATTACTAAAATTGAAGTTTGGGTTACCAATATTGGTGCTGCGGTCACACAAAACCGGAATATCGTGGCTTTTACCGACCTGGGCGAATACAACAGGATTCAAAGCAACATAATATCACCTGTCGGGGTTGATAGCTTACCGAGTAACTTTGCCAATGATTTGTTCCAAATACTTGAAGACACAGCCAAAGTAAGGGATATAAATCTGGTAAATAACTACCTGCTTAGCCTTGGATTTAATGCAGGTCAGGACTTTGAAAAAATCGAGCTTGCACGGAAACTTAGCCCGAATGAATTCACCTTCAATAGTAAACTCGGTTTTATTTCACTTAACAGCACTCTTAATTCCGACCAGACACTTGCTGTTGCTTACCAATACCAGCGAATTGGAGGCGATTCGACAATTTACCAGGTAGGAGAGTTTTCTGATGAAGGTATCACTGGTCAGAGCGCATTGGTCGTTAAGCTTTTGAAAAGCACTTATACCGATATCAGAAGCCCATTATGGGACCTTATGATGAAAAATGTTTATTCTCTGAATGCCTATCAGGTGAACCGTGAAGATTTTATACTGAACATTCTCTATTCGGGCGACGAAAGTGGCGTTCCAACAGGTTATTTTGAAGAAGGACCATTTAATGGAGTCCCTTTGATCAATGTTTTTAACCTGGATAACCTTGATGCCCAATTGAATCCGCTTCCAAAAGGTGATGGAACCTTCGATTTTTTGGACAATGCCGCAACCCAGGGAGGAACAATGAATTCGCAGAATGGCCGCATATTTTTCACTGTACTGGAACCTTTTGGTGGATATTTGAGGAAGAAATTCGAAGATGAAAATTCTACCGAATTAGCTGATAAATATTGCTACGATTCGCTCTATACCCTCACAAAAACAGGAGCCCAGCAATACACCGAAAAAAATAAATTTCTTATTTCAGGATATTACAAGTCGCAGTCGGGTTCTGAAATTTCTCTCAATGCATTAAATGTGCCACAGGGATCGGTCAAAGTTACTGCCGGAGGAGTTCAACTTGCAGAAAATGTCGACTATACCGTTGACTACACTTTAGGCAGGGTCAGGATCATAAATGAAGGTATTCTGAACTCAGGAACACCCATCAATATTTCAATGGAGAGCAACACCATGTTCAGCATACAGACAAAACGACTGATGGGCGCTCACGTTGATTACGATTTCAGCAAAGACTTTCATATCGGAGGTACCGTGCTTAACCTTCATGAAAGACCGCTTACCGAAAAGGTGAATTATGGCGATGATCCGATTTCCAACACGATATGGGGACTGGATTATAAGTATCAGACTGAATCAAGATTTATTACCCGTTTGGTGGACAAGCTTCCGTTCATCAGCACTTCAGCCCCATCCAATGTAGCAGTTGATGGAGAATTTGCTCATTTTATTCCGGGACATTCTAATGCTGTGGGAAGCGAAGGTGTTTCTTACCTCGATGATTTTGAAGGAACCAAATCAACTATTGACCTGCGCAGTTCAAACTTCTGGTACCTCGGAAGTACCCCTCAGTTTCAGCCCGAAATGTTCCCTGAATCCGGATTTAATTATGAAACAAATATGATATATGCCGGATTCAACCGGGCGAAAATTGCCTGGTATGTAATCGATCCCAGCGTTTTTTACGACAGAAATGGAAACTTGAAACCAGATAACATCTCGAACGATGAGCTTTCTAATAACTTTGTCAGGCAGGTGCTGGAGCAGGAAGTATTTCCAAATAAAGACCTTGCCAATGGAACCCCTACGAATATCGGGATTTTTAATGTGGCATTTTATCCCGGAGGAAAGAGGACAATATAACTATGATGTAAATGGTATCAGTGGTGTTTCGATGGGGATAAACGAAGATGGAACCCTTAAAGACCCTGAATCCAGATGGGGCGGTATCATGCGTGAAATTGAAACACCGGATTTTGAAGCTACTAACATTGAGTATATCGAATTCTGGGTGATGGACCCATTTGCAACAGGAACTATCAATACCAGCAATACAGGTGGAGATCTTTATATCAATCTCGGTGATATCTCTGAAGATATTCTCAAAGATTCTCGAAAGAGTTATGAGCATGGACTGCCAATATCTGCCACCTTTCAGGAAAGTGAAATAAAAAGATCAGTCTGGGGTCGTACTCCTAACAATCTCAATCTTGTCCAATCATTTTCGGGCGAGGCGGGTGCCCGTGAGTTTCAGGATGTAGGATATGATGGATTAAGAACTGAAGATGAAAGAACCTATTTTGCTACAGGATCGGAATACGACAGTGCCTATACTTACCTCGACAAAGTAAGAGACCTTTATGGGGAAGGATCGACTGCTTACCAGATTGCTAATAATGATCCTTCAGGAGACAATTATCACAATTTCAGAGGAGATGATTATGATAGTGACCCTGCTTATGGGAGTATATTAAAAAGGTATAAAGAATACAATGGACCCGACGGGAATTCACCTGAAAATGAGGGCGGAGATGTATACGACGGGAATTCCAGGCAACCTAATGCAGAGGACCTAAATGATGATAATACCCTAAATGAAGGAGAGCGATACTTTCAATACAAAATCAGCCTTCGTCCCAACAATATGGTCGTGGGCGAAAATTTTATAAGTGACATACAGGAAGCCGCCGGAATTCAGCTTGCCAATGGTGAGGTGGGAACAGTAAAATGGTACCAGTTTAAGATTCCAATCAGGGAAGCAAGCAAAATTGTAGGCAATATTTATGATTTTAAATCCATCCGCTTCATGCGAATGTTCTTAAAGGATTTTTCCGAACCTATCGTTTTGCGTTTTGCAACCCTTGACCTCGTAAGGGGTGAATGGAGGCGGTATCCTTCCAGTGCTGAGCTCCTTGAACCGGATGTTTACCTGACGACAAGCCAGATCAATTCCAAATCGTTTGAATTATCTGCAGTTAATATTGAAGAAAACGCCACCAGGGATCCTATCAATTATATAGTGCCCCCCGGAATCGATAGGGAAATTAATATCGGAACCACCAACCTCACTCAGATGAATGAGCAATCTTTGGTAATAAAGGTTTGTGAACTCGCAGATGGAGATGCAGTGGGGGCCTATAAAACTTCAGAGTTTGACATGCGACAGTTCAAGCGATTGAAATTGTATGTTCATGCTGAACAATCCAAAGAAAACGATGTTCTGAAATATGGTGATTTAACTATTTTTATCCGCCTTGGCTCTGATTTTACCCAGAATTATTATGAATATGAAATTCCGTTAACTCCAACTCTTTGGGGCGAAAAGTCCCCGATCTTATATGGCCTGAAAGCAATGAATTCGACATAGACCTTGAAAAGCTCGCACAGTTTAAGCTTGAAAGGAATACAGTCATGCGTGAACCCAATTCACCTGTCGAGCTTTACTCCCGTTACTATGGTTATGACGGTAATAACCGGGTAACAGTATATGGTTCACCCAGTTTAAGTGATGTTAAAGCCATGATGATCGGGATCAGGAATCCAAAAAAGACAGAAGTTAACACTGAAGACGACGGAGAAAATAAATGTGCTGAGATCTGGGTGAATGAGCTTCGGCTTATCCGATTTCAATAAACAAACCGGTTGGGCAACAACTGCAAGAATATCAACAAATCTTGCTGACCTTGGCAATTTAGTGGTATCGGGTATGTATAGTTCACCATGGTTTGCCAGTATCGAAAAAAAAATTACCGAAATCCAGCTTGAAGCGCACTCGCAGTTTGACATTGCAACCAACATCGAGCTTGGTAAATTTTTTCCACAAAAAACCGGAGTCAAAATTCCAATGCATTTTGATTATTCAGAATCCAGATTAACCCCAAAATATAATCCCCAATGACCCAGACCTTATACTGGATGAAGTTATTGGATTCCTATAATCTGGAAGCTCAGAAAGATTCTCTAAAAGCCCTCACTATTGATTACACACAAAGGAAAAATATTAACTTCATGAATGTGAGGAAAGACAAAGTTGGAGCTCAGACCAAATCAAGGATATACGATATTGAAAATTTTAATGCTTCATATTCATATTCTAAAATCTATCACCGGAATATTGATATTGAAAATGCGGTGGAACAAAATTACATGGGTGGATTGGGATATAATTATAACGCCAATCCGAAAAACATCAAGCCTTTTGAGAAAAATGAAGCCATCTCCAAATCTAAAGCCCTCACCATCGTCAAGGACTTTAATTTTTATTTCCTTCCAAAAATGTTCTCCTTCAGAACTGAAATGAACAGAATGTACAGCACCCGGCAACTAAGGAATAAGAGCTTTGGAAATGTAAAAACCTATCCAACCTATAATAAAACATGGCTTTGGAATCGAATTTATGACCTGAAATTCGACCTTACCCAGGCATTGACCTTTAATTACAATGCGAATGCCGGTTCTTATATCAATGAATATCCCGGATCTAACAAAGAAACCTGGGATGAAGATCCAAATCAGATGGCGATCTCGATATAAATGGAATTGGAACCATTGAGGTAATTACACCGGATATGAAAAAGGAACAGGTTTGGGATGAGATATTATCAGGTGGCACGAAAAATAAATTTACACAGACTGCAGGGGTTAACTATAATATTCCTGTTAATAAACTTCCGGGGCTGGATTGGGTAACCTCCACTGCAGGCTATAATGCGGCCTATAACTGGATTGCTTCTCCGCGGTCTACCCAGGCTGAACTGGGGAATACGGTTCAGAATAATGTAAACTGGAATATCAACGGGAATGCTGACCTGAGTAAGCTATATAACAAAGTTGGCTTTCTGAAAAAAATCAATGAACCTCCCAAAAAACCGCCTCCTAAAAAGCCAGCCCCAAAGGAAAAAGAAACGAAAAATCCTGCAGATTCTACGAAAGTGGTAAAATCAAAAGTCAATGCCGGTAAAATAGCGTTTGAAACTGTAATGAAATTACTTATCAGCGTTAAGAAATTATCATTCCAATATTCTGAAAACAATGGAACTTCAATGCCAGGATTTATGCCGGTACCCGATGTTATTGGAAACGACTGGAATAAAAATGCTCCCGGGTTAGGATTTATTTTTGGTGAGCAGCCTTCAGGTCCCGACTACTTTAACCAGGAAGGCTGGTTGACGACCAGTTCCCGGTTAAATACTGCATTTACACAAACAGCAAACGAGACAATGAACCTTCGGGCTACCCTTGAACCCTTTAAAGATTTTAAAGTAGAACTTACTGCTGAAAGAATGGAATCGTTTAATTTACAGACCTATTATGTGTATGATACAATCAATAATACTTTCAAAGAAAGTAGCCGGATGGAAATGGGCACATTTTCAATCTCCTATGTAACCTGGGGTACGGCATTTGGAGGTTCCCTCTCAAATGAAGAATCACAATATTTCGAGAATATGAAGGACTACAGGATCGATATTGCCAATAGAAAAGCCAGTGAAGATCCCAGGGATTTACCTATCAATGATTCAACAGGATTTCCACAGGGATATGGACCATCCTCACAATATGTATTATTGCCTTCCTTTATTGCTGCTTATACCGACAAAAGTCCGGAGAAAGTAAACCTTAGCCCTTTTCCTTCAGTACCTCTCCCAAACTGGAGAGTTTCATATAGCGGGCTTTCAAAGATTCCATTTCTGCAAAGCATCTTTAAATCAGTTACACTTAACCATTCATATAAATCAACTTATAACATAGGTTCGTTTACATCAAACCTTAAATACAATGATACTATAGTTGATGGTATCTCTGTACCCAACAACAGAAATATAAACAACGGAGACTTTTTTCCTGAGTTTGAATTTAACAATGTTACGATTACTGAACAGTTCAGCCCTTTAATAAACATTGATATGCAATTTAAGAATAGCTTGATGAGTAAACTGGAAATGAAAAAGTCAAGAAATCTTTCGTTGAGTTTTGCCAATAATCAGCTGACTGAAGTGTCAAGTGAAGAATTTATTATTGGACTTGGATACCGATTTAAAGAGGTTCCTATTTCATTTGCGCGTTTAAGCGGAGGAACAGGTAAAACATTTAAGAGCGACATCAACATTAAGGCGGACTTTTCAATACGTAATAACAAAACAGTCTTGCGAAGCATTGATACTGATTTAAACCAGGTATCGGCAGGTCAAAAGGTAACATCATTCAATTTTTCCCTGGATTATATGCTCTCTCAGGCACTAACTCTAAGGCTGTTTTTTGATAGGATAACAACTAATCCATTCCTTGCTTCGCAATACAGAAATTCGACCACAAAAGGAGGTATCAGTCTTAGGTTCTCACTTGCCCAATAAATTTGATTGTATATTTCCCGGCATCGAAACCTCCTTTTTCAACATGCCAATAATGACAATTATTTAAAATTAGCTTGGAATTCAAATTCTTTAATTATTATTTTTGGCCGTAATTAAAAAACATAATCTTTATGAACTTTCCAACAAATTTAAAGTACACAAAAAACCATGAATGGTTAAGAGTTGAGGGCAATGAAGCATATATCGGAATTACTGATTTTGCGCAAAAAGAATTAGGCGATATTGTTTTCATAGAGGTTGAAACCGTTGGCGAATCATTGGGAAAAGAAGAAGTTTTCGGTACCATTGAAGCTGTCAAAACGGTTTCGGATATGTTCATGCCTGTTTCGGGTGAGGTGTTAGAATTCAATTCGATCCTTGAATCATCCCCTGAAATCATCAATACAGATTCGTATGTGAAGGGATGGATAATCAAAATAAAACTTACCCACCCCGAAGAGATTAATCAGCTTTACGATGCTACGGCTTATACTGAACTTATTGGCTCCTGAAAATCCAAAAGACCTCATGTCTGGATTATGATATAAATGAAAGAGACAGCAATTGTATCTTAAAATTGCAATGAAAATCTAATTTTTTTTATTCTTGTTTACAATTATTGTAATTTAGCAGCGTTTAAATTTAAACTTTTAATACCCTGGAAATATGATCGATCAAAAGAAATCACTAAAAGCAAATCTGGAAAATAAAAGTGTATTTTTCCTGGAGGTCGGACTTATAATTGCTCTCGGAATTACTTTGCTTGCTTTTGAATGGAAATCTTATGAAAAACAAAAGTTGGAGCAGATTACACGGGTTGCAGATGATACTCCTGAAGAAATGATTGAAATCACACAACAGGATAAAACACCACCCCCTCCTGCGCCTCTTCAGCAAACAACCATCATTCAAATTGTTGATGATGATGTTGTAATTGAAGATGAAATTGAAATTGACGCTGAAGCTGACCAGACTACTGAAATACAGGAGTATGTTCCCGTGGAAGTGAGTAAGGAGGAAGAAGCTGAAGAAGTGCAGATTTTTACTGTTGTTGAATCGATGCCCAGTTATCCTGGAGGAGAAGCTGCAAGGATTCAATACCTCAACGAAAATATTAGATATCCTCAAATGGCGCGCGAAAGCGGTATCCAGGGAAGGGTATTTGTAACTTTTGTAGTAGAGCGTGATGGCAGTGTAACCGACGTTAAAGTTCTCAGGGGAATTGGGGGCGGCTGCGATGAAGAAGCTATTCGTGTAATCCAGAATATGCCAAAATGGGAAGCCGGAAAACAAAGGGGTAAGCCCGTTCGCGTTCAGTTTAATATGCCCATCCTGTTCAAATTGAACTAAAAGAAATAGAAAAACCGGTGAAAACCGGTTTTTTTTATGAAATTCTGCTAAGTTAGGCTATTTCGCTAAATTCATCATTTATAAAATTGGAGCCAAAAATTTATTTGGTTTCCGATAATATTTGAAGTTTTCGTGACTTTTTTCAGGTGTTTGGGTCGATTTTTAGTTAAATCTCTCATATTCAGGCACAGGTATCCTTCACTGTTTTTTTAAACCTATGTAATTATCAAGCAACTTTTTGATTTAACTCTTTGGATTGCATTTTCTTAACAATCCTAACGGTATTGGCCGTGTGTACACCAAAGAATATCCAGAGCATTTCATTGGCCTGGTTTTTGGCTTTGACCTTATGCAAACTGTAATGCTCCTTTTCGGTTCCAAAGCTGCCTTCCATACGTGAGGCCCGCTCCTTGTTTAACGCTTTGCTGATCAACTTACGTTGTTGTTCGTGTTTGCCAGCCCTTCCTTTACGGGCAAAGTTGGTAGTAATCTGGTTTTTGGTGCAATACCTCCGGTTTTTGTTGGTAGCATAAATGGCATCTGCTGAGATATGGGTTGTTTTACCAAACAGGTATTGGGATAACCATATACTGCTAATCAACCGGTTTCCTTCATGGAAAGCGTCAAAGCTCAGGTGTTCAATGAAGTTGATTCCATCTACCTGGATCATGTTTACTTTAGCTCCGAACTCTACTTTTTTGATCTCTTTTCCACGGACAATGGGACGGATATAGGATTTGGATATGCTTACGATCCTGTCCGGAATGCTCTTACCCGTTTCAAACATTTGTTTTTGCTGATGATAGACCTTTCGTATGACCTTGCGTTTTTGATAATATTTATCCGGTAGTTCAAGCCGATTGTGGTACTGTTGTTCAAATTGATCCAGCAACCCATTGAGTTTATCAAGCAGGTAAAGTAAACTGCGTATTCGTTTGGTGGTGTCCATCTGAGGCTTCCTGCGCTTGCGCTGGTATTGATAATACTTTTCCCTTTGTTCCAGGTATTTGTTCCGGGGCATCCGCACCCGAAGACCTTTACACAGTAACTTTAACTGATTGTAATTCCAATTCACACTTTCCCACAATAGTTTTACATTCGTAGGATAACGCAACTGGCTCTCATAGCACGTGGCATCGGTAAGCATTGCATGGGTATCTGTCAGCATAGGCTTCCAGTATTTGGCTAAAATATTTTGGCAGGATTTTATATCCAGCTTCTTGCCCAATTGCGTCCGAATCTTACTTGTGATCTTGTAGTCAACCAACCTTTCTCCCGGGGATAACAAAACACCGCAGAAAAGTTGGTAATCGATGTTGGCATTCAACTGCTCAATAAGCTTTCTGTCAGAGAGATCGGTATAGGACTTTAAAAACATCAAGGCCAACTGTCCCTGACTGTCAAACAAAGCCTTTCGGCCAACCTTTGATAGTTTAAGCCTAAAGCCTCGAATCAATTCATCCCAAGGGATGCATTGGTAGATACCTCCCAGTTCTGACCTTAAAAAAGACTCCCGATATAAATCATATTCTTGCTGGGGAGAATAAAAATTAATTGTGCTTAATTTTTCAGAGAGTTTTATTACTTTTGACATAGCTTTAAAAAAAGAATTACCCCGAATTTAGCCTTTTTTGGCTCTTTTCGGGGTTCTTTTTTCTACCTGTTATCAACCGTAATTGTTGATAACACTACCTTTTGTGATTGGGCGAATCAGCCAAGTTATTTGGTATTTTCTGATAGGATATCCAATGTGTACTTTTCCTCTTTGGCAACATTACCAGCTTCATCCCACTCTTTAAAAATGCCATTCTTCTTGCCATTTTCCCAGGTGCCTTCTTTCTTTTTGTTTCCGTTGTCGTAATAATGAGTAACTATACCGTGAGGCTTTCCGGCTTTCCAGTTTTCTTCCGATTCAACCTGGCCTGATTCATAATACCATTTCCAGAATCCTTCCTGATTTCCATTTTCAAAAAAACCTTCACTGCGTTTATTACCATTATTATAATATTTTATTTCCTTCCCGTGCTGCTGGCCATTTACCCATTCGATTTCAGAATGCAACTTTCCATCGGGATACCAGCTCTGCCAAAGACCGACCTGGTTATCGCTTTCCCATTGGCCTTTATATTCAATCTTTCCGTCTTCATACCAATAAATCCATAAACCATTTTTGTTACCTTTTACAAACTGGCCTTCAAGATATTTTTCACCATTGTCATAATACCTTTGCCACTGACCATTTTTTAATCCATTGACATAAAATCCCACTGATTCAGGTTTACCATTGTCAAAGAAGGAGGAGTATTGGCCGTCCAGAATTCCATTCCGGTAATTCATTTCTGTCTTTAATTTCCCATTCGGGTAAAATTCGTTACATTCACCCGAATAAGCTGAATTATTAAGGTACATTAAATCATCTCTTTCTTCAAGATCGTTAAAGTTGACAATTTTTTTACAGGAAAAGCTGATGAGTGCTAACAAAATAATAAACAGACAGCAGATCGTTTTTTTCATAATTTACATGATTAATTTAACATTTACTTGCGAAAAAACTTTATTCAAATATTTAATATTTATTGAATGCCGGTTGCTATCAAAACTAAAAATTTCTATAGTCGAACATTTCAATATTTCTAAGTTTTTTGTTACCACACAGTCCCTTAATAAAATTCATTTTAAAGTTATTTGTAAGATTCAATCTCAGGCCAGCATATAGATCAAATCCATTAAAATCGGAAAAACCAAGTATGGTATTGATTTTATCAAACCCAAAAAAGAAATTGCCATAACGCAATGAAAATCCTATTCGGGGATTTTTCCAATTCCACTCATAAATTGATATAGGTAAGCTGACTTCCACCCGGGCGGTTTCAAATCGAGGGGTGATGGCTAGAATAGAGGGTCTTTTAACATATGCCTTCCCAAAATTAAAACCCCAGATGATTGTTGTATTGATAAATAAGTAATCTTTTATAGAATAGTCATACTGCAGACTCATGGCAGGAGGTATTTTCATTGTAAAATTCTCATTCCGAATCACTTCTTCCGAATTGTCAAGAAAATAGTAATCAACTTTCGCATTAATTTCGTTAACCGAATTTGTAGGTAATGTATCATAAGGCTTGAACCATTCAGTATAAGGTATTTATATAAGATGTTTTCCGGGCACTTTTAGTAAATCTGATATAGCCGATGTCAAGAAACGAGATCCCAATCTTGTAATTATATGCATCATACCTTTGTTCACATAAACGGCCATAATATTTGGTTGAATGACCTTTGGTTGTCCTGGAATAAGTCAATCCAAGGTCAAGCCCTAACCCAAATCCCTTAATTAATGGACCTTGTGGAAAATGGTTATCATTATAATCTATAGGTAAAGAATAGGCATAATCGAAACTGCTATTATACACAGATGCAGAATCATCATTGTGCACCTGGTATTGTAAATTATAAATATTTGTATATGTGCCCATAATGCCCAACAATGGTTTAACAGTAACTCCGGCTGACCATGATTCCCACCTGTACCTTCTAAAATTATAAGCATAGCTAAAATTAACCTCGAACCAGGCAACGGATCCTACCTGAATATCTTTTTCATGGTTATAAGTTATTCCTTGTTGTTCAGTATAATCAATAGCCTCATATAAAAACACTCCAATTTCGTTGGGGAGATTTTGAAAGGAAGTATTTGATCTTAATGCAGTAGTAATCCCATAGGCATGTTTGCCATCGACAATCATAGCTGCAGGACCAATTAATTTTTGATTAATATAACCGTAATAATTTTTGTCAGACCTGTAAATAGTATAATTACGTTCTTCGTTATCTTCCGTATAATAAACAGGAACTGTTCTATGAAACAAGTAATCTAAATAGTCATTCCTTTCGACATAAGCATAATTATTTATAAACGAGGACTGAAAAGAAAGTAGGTTATAATCCATGTATAATCTCGATCCAACCATATTGGCAGGATTAAGGCTGATTCCATAAATTCCGGCGTAATTGCTATTTACTATCCCAAGCATTTCCTGACCATATATAGAAAAATGGGTAAAAAAAACCAGAATTATTACAAAATATACTTTCATCATCCTGAATAAAACCTACCTGACAATTTAATCAAGAATTTACAAAATATTTGATCTGGGATGTAAATTTTGCCATTTAAACGCCTGATAAAAGCCAAAATTATAAAATAATTGACCGACTTTATTTTAATAAATAAAAAAGGCCAGAAAACTATGCGAATTCAAGTTTTCTGGCCTAATTAACCAACCAAAACCAAATTTTACAAATAAAAATTAACCACCATGAAAAATTATTAGATTACATTAACCAGTTTGATGTTGTATTTTTATGAATCAAAGAACTGCAAAATATTACTCAATCACTATGCCAAAAAACATAATCTATTAATAAACAAACAATTAATCATTCCCATATATCCGTTAATAATAATTAAGTTGGCTCAAAATTTCATAAAGTGCTCAATTGCTGTGAATTATAAAAGATATTCAAGAATCAGACTTATCTAGCGGATTATCCAATTTCGTATAGTATTCCGCCAACGGATAATATGATTTATTTTGGTAAAGAGTTTAAAATTGGGAAACTGTTCCGAAAAGATCGAAATAATCAGCTTTGGACACTTTTACTTGATAAAAACTTCCAATTAATAAATCATTGTTATTTGAGCTTATCAAAACCTCATTATCTATTTCCGGAGAATCGAATTCTGTTCGGCCTATATAAAATTCGCCTTCTCGCCGGTCAATTATCGTTTTAAATACTTTATCAACCTTGCCAAGGTTGAGCTTCAAGGAAATTGATTGCTGAACATCCATAATTTTCTCCATTCTTTCTTTTTTTACTTCATCGGGAATATTATCCGGAAGTTTATATGCTTTAGTGCCTTCTTCAGGAGAATACATAAAAACACCCAAACGGTCAAATTTATAATTATTAATGAAATCGAGGAGTTCATCGAACTCTTCCTGTGTTTCGCCCGGAAAACCAACAATAATCGTTGTGCGTAAAGCCACATCAGGTATTTCTTTTCTGATTTTTTGAAGTAATTGAATGGTTTGCTCTCTGGAGTGTCCACGTTGCATCAATGCCAGAATTCTATTATTGATATGCTGAACTGGCATGTCAATGTATTTGCATATATTAGATTTCTGGCTGATTACCTCGATAGCATCTTCGGGAAACCCAGCCGGGTAAGCGTAATGCAACCGAATCCATTCTATACCTTTAATTTCGGACAAATTCTCCAGCAAGAAAGCAAACTGATTCTTTTTATATAAATCAATTCCATAATAGGTCAAATCCTGGGCTATAAGAATTAGTTCTTTCACCCCTTTAGCAGCAATATTATTGGCTTCTGTAAGAATTTCATCCAGGGGTCTTGATATGTGTTTACCCCTCATCGAGGGAATGGCGCAAAAAGTACAATTCCGGTTGCAGCCTTCAGATATTTTCATATAAGCATAATGCAAAGGAGTGGTTAATTGGCGCTCGCCAATTAAATCAGCTTTATAATTTCCGCCAAGACTGGAAATTATTTCCTTTATACTGTTTACCCCAAAGTATTGATCAACATCTGGAATTTCTTTCTTCAAATCTTTCATATAGCGTTCAGCAAGACATCCCATTACATAAAGCTTTTTGACCTGGCCACTTTCCTTCGCCCTTACATGCTGAAGAATTGTATCAATAGATTCCTGCTTAGCATCGTTTATAAAACCACAGGTATTAATTACTACAATGTCTGCAACTGCATGCTTTTCGAAACTGACCTGAAAGTCATTTGCTGTCAATTGAGCCATAAGAACCTCAGAATCCACAAGATTTTTTGAACAACCCAGAGACACTACATTTATTTTCCTATTATAATATTTTGTTCGCAAAGTGAAGTATTAAAATTAACTAATTGAAAAGACTATTAACGAATTCTTTACGATTAAATACTTGGAGATCATCCATTGCCTCACCAACACCGATATATTTAACAGGAATTTTAAATTGATCCGATATTCCAATCACAACGCCACCTTTTGCCGTTCCATCAAGCTTGGTGAGAGCAAGTGCATTAACCTCAGTAGCAGCAGTGAATTGTCTTGCCTGCTCTATGGCATTTTGGCCAGTTGATGCATCCAATATTAAAAGTATTTCATGAGGTGCTTCAGGAAGAAGTTTCTGCATTACTCTTTTAATTTTTGACAATTCATTCATCAGGTTGACCTTATTGTGCAATCTTCCGGCTGTATCAATAATAACTATATCAACATTTTGAGATATCGCAGATTTTATTGTTTCAAAAGCAACTGATGCAGGATCGGCATTCATCCCATGATTGACAATTGGAACTCCTACCCTATTTGACCAAATAACCAATTGGTCAACAGCTGCCGCCCTAAAGGTATCAGCTGCTCCAAGCAATACTGATTTCCCGGCTTGTTTAAATTGATAAGCAAGTTTCCCAATGGTGGTAGTCTTTCCAACTCCATTGACGCCAACTACAAGAATGACATAAGGCTTAATCGCAGCTGGTACAATAAAATCAATATTATCCTCTGAGTTGTTTTCCTGCAATAGGGATGCAATTTCTTCTTTAAGTATTGAATTTAATTCTGCGGTTCCAACGTATTTGTCCCGATTTACCCGATCCTGGATCCTATTAATGATTTTTAATGTAGTATCGACACCCACATCAGAGGCAACTAAAATCTCTTCAAGATTATCCAATACCTCATCATCCACCTTTGATTTTCCGGCTATTGCTCTTGATATCCTGGTAAAAACATTTTCTTTAGTCTTTGACAGTCCCAGATCAAGCTTTTCTTTTTTTTCTTTTGAAAAGATATTTAGTAATCCCATATATATCCTTTTTAAATAAAAAAGCTTCTTCCTGAACAGGAAAAAGCTTTTAAGTTTATTATTTTAATAATAGCTTATTTCTTAGCTAAAAAATCCTTTACCTGTTCCACATGCAATATATTTTCCTTGAAAGTATAAGCACCAGTTTTTGGTGATCTAACCATCCTGATAACCTTTGCATAGTTTTTACCCGCTGTTTGCAGAGTTGCAATAACCTTCTTTGCCATGTTTCAAATTATTTAATTTCTTTATGTATTGTCATTTTCTTCATCACCGGATTATACTTTTTCAACTCCAATCTATCCGGGCTATTTTTCTTATTCTTGGTGGTAATATATCTTGATGTACCGGGCAAACCACTATTTTTATGCTCCGTGCATTCTAATATAACCTGAACTCGCGCGTCTTTGCTCTTCTTTGCCATTTTATTGAATATCTATTAAATTCGGGGTGCAAAAGTAAAATTTTAAATAAAACAAACCTAATTTTTTTAAAACTTTTTATAAATATCAATCTAATCTGATTTTCAAACTTAATAAAATTTACAAAATATTTTAGGACAATATTCAATGATATAAAACTGTAATTTTGAGAAATCATTATGATTTGGCAGAACTATATAAATGGATTCAAGGGTTATTTGAAACTCGAAAAGTCTTTAGCTAATAATTCTATTGAGGCTTATTGTCGGGACATCGATAAATTTTCACAATATCTTAAAATAAGTCAAAAAAATATTTCTCCTGAACAAGTAACTTTAATTGATCTTAAGGAATTTATTCATTGGATAAACAAACTAGGATTATCAGCTAAAAGTCAGGCCAGGCTAATTTCAGGGATAAAGGCGTTTTTTAAGTACCTGGTATTGGAAGACATCATCAGGCAAAATCCGGCTGAATTACTAGAAAGTCCTAAAGTTGGCAGAAAACTACCAGATACTCTAAGTATTGAGGAAATCAATAAAATTATTAATGCAATTGACTTAAGCAAACCTGAAGGTACCCGAAATAAAGCTATACTCGAAACCTTGTATGGTTGCGGTTTGAGGGTTTCTGAGGTTATAAACCTAAAAATTTCAAACCTTTATTTTAACGAAGGCTTTATTAAAATTAAGGGTAAAGGAAATAAGGAACGGTTGGTTCCTATCGGGAGTCCAGCAATAAAGTATATCAACATTTATATTGAAAAAATACGCAGTCATATTGATGTAAAGAAAGAAAGCTCAGATATTCTTTTTTTAAACAAGAGGGGTAAAGGCTTAAGCCGGGTAATGATTTTTTTAATTATTCAATATCTTGCGAATCAAATTGGTTTAAAAAAAACGATAAGTCCCCACACCTTTAGGCATTCTTTTGCAACTCATCTCATTGAAGGTGGTGCTGATTTAAGAGCAGTTCAGGAAATGCTGGGTCATGAATCAATTACTACAACAGAAATTTATACCCATCTTGATCGCGATTACCTGAGGGAAACAATCCTCTCTTACCATCCCCGATCGAATTAATTTCAAAAAATCTTATGCCTTCCGCAATTGCAAAAATTAATTATTTAAAAGGTGAATTGGGTTCTTTAGCCATATGATTGTAAACCATCCTGTCCATCCACTTTGGAAAAAACTTATTAAGTAAAACAGTCATTTTTCCCTGTGAGGTCATGATAATATTTTGCTTCTTCTTTTGAATGGCAGTAATAATTTTATCAGCAACCTTATCCGCAGTCATCATACTCGATTCGTCCCTTGGAGATTCACCCTGTTGAGATCCATCTCCAGCAAGGGCAGAGTTCCGAATGTTAGATGCGGTAAATCCAGGACACGCAATTAAAACATGCAATCCTCTGAACATATTTTCAATTCTCAGAACTTCCAAAAATCCCTGAATTGCAAACTTGGAGGCAGAGTAGCCTGACCTTCCTGGCAGACCTTTATATCCAGCGATTGATGACACCCCAACGACTGAACCCTTTTGTGCAAGTAAGTATGGTAAGGCATATTTTGTACAATAAACTGTTCCCCAGAAATTAACATCCATTAGTTGCTTTATTACTGTCAATTCGGTGTTTTCAAATAAAGCCCGCATGGATATCCCGGCATTATTAACTAAAATGTCAATCCTTCCAAACCTTTTCATCGTTTGGTCAATAAGTTCCTTACAATCTGATTCTTTGCTAACATCTGTTTTTACGATTAGCACATTAACTTTTCGGTCTTGAAACTTTTCCGCTAACATCTCAAGAGCATTTGAATTCCGCGAGGCTAAGACCAAATTAGCTTGTAATTCTGCAAACTTTTCAGCCAGGGCCCTCCCGATTCCTGATGAAGCTCCTGTTATAATTACAACTTTATCTTTCATTTAAATCATTTAAAGTGAAAATGTGGATTTTCAAAAATAAGTAATTCCTGCTATTTTACGATTATTTAAATATCTTTGAAAAAACAATCGCATATTATGCTCAACAATCGTGAACTCTTTTTCAGACACTTAGGCTTATCTTCACAAAGACCAACAGCCATTGAAATTGATCGGGCCAAAGGAATTTATCTTTATGATGAAAAAGGAAAGGAATATATTGATCTGATTTCAGGTGTTTCAGTAAGTAATGTTGGTCATTGTCATCCAAAAGTTATTAAGGCCATCAACGGACAGCTTGAAAAACACCTGCATTTAATGGTTTATGGTGAATACATTCAGAATCCACAAGTTAAACTTGCGAAAATGCTTACTGATTTATTACCTGAAAATCTTGAATCAATCTTTTTTGTCAATTCTGGAAGTGAAGCCAATGAAGGTGCTTTAAAACTGGCAAAAAGGTATACTTCCCGTTCAGAAATAATTGCTTTTAAAAATGCCTATCACGGCAGTACTCATGGTGCATTAAGTGTATTGAGTCATGAATCTTTAAAAAATCCATTCCGCCCTTTATTACCTGATGTTCGATTTATCGAGTTCAATAATTTTGAGGATATTCAAAAAATAACAGAGTATTCAGCTTGCGTAATTGCCGAATCCGTGCAGGCTGAAGCAGGCATTATATTGCCGCATAAGGAATATTTAAAAGCCTTAAGGCAAAAATGTACCGAAACAGGGACATTATTAATTTTGGATGATGTCCAAATGGGATTTGGTCGCACAGGAAAACTATTTAGCTTTGAAAACTATGATTTCATTCCTGATATTTTAACTATTGCAAAAGGCATGGGTGGTGGAATGCCTATTGGTGCTTTCATTTCTTCCAAACAAATTATGAATACCCTCACCTACGAACCTGAACTGGGACATATTACAACCTTTGGAGGACATCCGGTTTCCTGCGCTGCAGCAATAGCAAATTTAAATGTCATCCTTGATGAAAGGATTTTGGAAGGGATCAATGAAAAAGGAGAACTGTTCAAAGCTGAATTAGAAAATAACAATAAAATTAGTGAAATCAGATTGATAGGTTTGATGCTTGGAATCGACCTTCATTCTATTGACGAGGCTGATAGTGTAGTCAACAGGTTTTTAGCTAACGGATTATTAACTGATAGATTTTTGTTTCGTCCTAATGCCTTTAGAATAGCTCCACCTCTCAATATTTCTTTTAAAGAAATAGAAAAGGCTTTATTTCTAATCAAAAAAAGTATGGATTATTAATCAACTGCATGCCATTATGTCTTCTTAATTAATTAATTTTATTAACATTGCTGCCTTTTTGTCTTAATATTGATTTTATTCTGGCCTATTTATATAGAAATTTCTTTTGGAACATATTTTGAAAAGGCTTTCCTAAAATTTTAAAATTAACAATTAAAAAATAGGAGACACAAATTATGTTACCAGTATTAAGAAAAAGAAGCAATTTCCCCTACTACAGGGATGATTTTTTTGCAAAAGATTTAATATCTTCATTCTTCAGTGATGGAGCAGACTACAGTGTACCGGCCGTCAATATTAAAGAAAATGAAAACCATTTTGAAATTGAAGTTGCAGCACCGGGATTAAGCAAAGAGGATTTTAAGGTAAAACTTGAAAAAAATATCCTCACAGTTACATCAGAAAAGGAAATTAAAAAAGATGAAGAAAAGGAAAACTTCATGAGAAAAGAATTCAGTTACAACTCATTTTGCAGGTCCTTTTCGATCCCTGAAACTGTCGATGTTGAAAATATTAAAGCTTCCCACAAAAACGGTATTCTGATTATCGAATTACCAAAACTTGATGAAGTGAAAACAAAATTCAACAGGGAAATTAAAGTATCATAAATTACAATTGAACCAGCCTTTCAGTAGAAAGGCTGGTTCTTTGCATTATCTTATTTATACCCAATTTTTCTAATCAAAATACCGAAAACTTAACATATCTTTTCGGATTCAATCGGATATCCTCCAAAAGTAAGTTGAGTTCACGGGAGGACTTTTCAACTTCAATATACAGGGAATCATTATTAACCAGCATTCCAAGACTGCCTTCTCCTGAATTGATTTTTTTTGTAATAGCAGAGAGTTCATTCATTGTGGAATAAACTTTTTCTATGGTTTCAGCTACTTGTGCTTTGGCCAGTGTATCTGATAAAGTTGAAAGGTTTGCAAAAATATTGTTTAGCCTTTCCTCATTGTTTTTAAGGTTCAGTGTAATTGACTCCACATTAATGAGTATACGTTCTACCCTGTTTTTCTCTTCAGTCATTAGGTCATCCAGAGTACCGGTGGTTTTCTCAAGGTTCTCGAATGAACCCGCTATATGGGCGACACTTCTTGAAATATTATCGGTATTTGTTTTACTGAATAGATTATTCAGCATGGTAATAACCGTATCAATAGAGACCAATAACCCTTCTGCTTTATTTTTTAACGGCTTGAGTTGTCTGCTAACTTCCTCCTTAATAGAAACCTCAATATCAGCAATTAAAGTATCACCGGACTCTGCATATTCACCTGATGTTCCCAGAATAATTTCAACGGTTTTTGATCCTAATAAATCTGAACTGGCAATTCTGGCAATTGAATTTTTAGGTATTTCAATTGAATTATTTATTATTAGCTCGACGACAACATTGGCTTTTCCATCTTTACTGAAATTCATATTACGCACATGGCCAACCGTCAATCCATTAACTGTTACCGGATTAGCTTTATCGAGGCCTCCTACATCTTTATAAAGAGCCATAAAAACCCTTTCATTGGAAAAGACATCCTCACCTTTTAGGAAATTAAAGCCCCAATACAAAAGTGCGAGAGAGATGATGACTATAAAACCGATTTTAAATTCCTTTGACAGTTTCAACAGAAATGTATTTAAAACAAAAATACACTATTTTTTCAATAATTGTTTCGCTTCATTCATTGAGATTCTTTCATCCCCCTTGAAAGCCACAACAAAAGCATCCGGATACCCTTGTTTTTTTATCGCACTGCACAAATCGTTTGCCTTTGACAATTCATTCTCATTTCCGGAAACATATTTGTACATACCTTTATCACGATAAAAACTCACCTGATTTATACCTTTAAAACTTTTAGAATCAAGCGGCAACTCCTTTTGAGAAACAAGGAATTGAACCTTCAAAACAACTTTGTTATTGTTGCTTTGAGGAATTTCAGGTTTAACGATATTTTCCTTGACGACAGGTTTTACTTCTTCGGATTTCTTGGGGATTAAAACAGTGTCAGGGCTTGGAACTAAAGTATCCTCAATAATTGATGGTTCTTTTAAGTCTTCAGTTACTAAACCATTTATAAACAATGGTATTGTATCATCATTTTTAAAATATCCAGTTGATGCCTTTAATTTAATTTCGATCTTCCTTTTATTATCTTCATGACCTTGAGTTATGTGGTAGGTGGATCTGTCAGGCAGGTTTACGTTTCTGTTAAGCTTAATTTTAATTAAAATCTTTCCTGACCTGTTCCGGGCCGTATCAATTTTATTGATTTTACCCAGGCTTTCATTTTCGATATAAACAAAATCACTTTCATTTAAACCATTAGCATCCTCAACCAGGATATAATAAAAATTACTATTATCGAATATTTTAACGGACAAAAGGTAAAACACGATAAAGGCGATGATGCTAAAAGCAATAAGGACAATAGTGATATTTCTTTTTATAATATTCAATTGGATTAATTTTTATTTTCCGATAATTGTTTTGCCTCCTCTAAAGGAATCCTTTTTTCATTATTAAAAGCAACTATAAATATATCTATAAAACCTCGTTTTATTAGTTCCTCTTTTAGTTCATTCGTTTTTTGTAATGAAGTATCATTTCCGGTTGTATATTTGAACAAACCCTCATGCTGATACATTTTAATTTCAGGCAAACCCCTGAATTTCTTAAAATCCAAAGTCTTTTCCTTTTTATACGAAGCAAACTGAATCCTGTAGTAAACAACTGGCAGTGGCTCTTCCTTCTTTTCAATTATAACGACAGGCTTTAAATCTCTATTCATTTCCTCGAATTCATCTTTGAATTCCTTAAATGCAAGGAAGATTGAATTTGCCATATCATTCTGGCCCTTTTCAGAAAGTAGAAATTTTTCCTCATTTGCATTACTCAGGAAACCTAACTCAATCAGAATTCCCGGCATGGTTGTTTTATAAAGCACCCAGAATCCAGCTTGTTTAACTCCACGGTCAAATCTGTTGTTGTTTTTAGTAAAATAATCCTGTACCTTAGATGACAAACTAATGCTTTGATCAATACTGGCACTTTGAAACATTGACAACACAATATAATCTTCATCCGTATTTGGATCAAAACCTTCGTATTGTAATTTGTAGTCTTCCTCGTAATATATAGCGGCATTTTCTGTTTTAGCCACATCCAGGTTATCCTGTGTTTTATGCAAGCCCATAACATAAGTTTCTGCGCCATAAGCCTGAGGAGATTTTATTGAATTACAATGAATGGAGATAAATACATCCCCTGCATGCTCATTGGCAATCTGAGCTCTTTTGTGCAATTCGATAAATTCATCAGTTTTACGGGTGTAAATCACATCAACTTCAGGTATGTTCTCCTGAATAAATTTACCCACTTTTAAACCAATTGCCAGCACGATGTCCTTCTCCTTTGAATTTTTCCCCAGAGCTCCGGGATCTTTTCCGCCATGTCCGGGATCAATAACAACCCTGGTAATTTTATTTTTTATTTGCGTATAGCCCTCCTGCCCCATAAGACCTGATAAGATTGCAATACCAAAAAATAATAAAAGCCGTTTCACCGTATTGGAATATTTTTTGTTTAGTTTTGAATCATTAATTTTATTTTTTTACAATACTTGCAAATTTAATATTTAATCCACCATTTTAGTTAAACAAATTGTCAACCAGTTTATTAACACAACCAGGCAAAAAAACTTTTTTACTCTTACCTTTTTCAATATGCCTGCACCTCATTACATTAGCCCAGGTTGACACACTTATGCTAAACGATACCTTAGGTAAAAAAGTTTTACCTGACTCTTTAATTATCCTCGAACCTCGTCCGGATTCAGTGCAATTTGGCCTTTCTCCGAATGCCATAAAGTCGCGTGTTGACTATAAATCCACCGATTCTATACGTCTGGATGTTAAAAGCCAGAAAGTATATATGTATTTCGAAAACGACATCAGCTACGAAGATATAAATTTAAAGGCTAATTATATCGAAATTGAATTTAGAAATAATACCGTTTATGCAACCGGGACTAAAGATTCTATTGGCAAGGATCAGGGAAGGCCAGTCTTTAAAATGGGTGACAATAGCTTTGAATCCGAATCGATTAAGTATAATTATGAAACCAAAAAGGGTTTGGTAAAAAAGGTCATCACCGAAGATGCTGAGGGTTATTTGCATGGAAGTACCGTAAAGAAAATGCCTGATGATGTCACTAACGTTTTTGAAGGATCATATACCACCTGCGAGCACGAAGACCCCCATTTTGCTTTTAATTTTAAAAAAGCCAAAGTAATTCCTGACAAAAAAATCATAACCGGTCCAGCCAATCTGGTAATTGAAGACGTTCCGACACCTTTATTTATTCCTTTTGGAATGTTCCCCAATAAAAAAGGGCAGCGGTCGGGTATTGTCATTCCCTCTTACGGCGAATCGAAGACACGGGGCTTTTA
This sequence comes from uncultured Bacteroidales bacterium, assembly GCA_963705185.1. Taxonomy (GTDB): domain Bacteria; phylum Bacteroidota; class Bacteroidia; order Bacteroidales; family JAADJA01; genus JAADJA01. The sequence continues at coordinate 67,939 of CAVPJF010000034.1, read as the reverse complement.
CTTTGAGAACGGCGGTTACTACTTTGCCATTAATGATTATCTTGACCTCAAGATTCTCGGAGATATCTATACACTGGGAAGCTGGGCAGTAAAGCCGAGCACCAATTACAGGAAGCTGTATAAGTATTCCGGGTTTTTCAATGCTAATTATGCCATCAATATCCTTGGAGAAGAAGGAACTCCCGACTATTCAAGAAACAAAGATTTTTCTGTGAGATGGACGCACAACCAGGATCCCAAAGCCCGGCCAAACAGCAAATTTGGAGCGAATGTGAACATTGTGAGTAACCAATACAATAAATTCAATCCGGCAAGCAGCAATAGTTACCTCTCCAACACATTCCAGTCGAGCATCAACTATTCCACCAGCTTTGCAGGAAAATATTTTCTGAATACCAGCCTTAACCACTCGCAAAATACCATTACAAAAGAGGTGAATGTAACATTTCCCAGCATCTCTTTCAACGTGAACCGGTTTTATCCTTTCCGTAAGAAAGTCACCGTTGGAAAATTGAAATGGTACGACAACATCAGTGTTAATTACGGTATGGTGGCCGATAACCGGGTGAACACTTACGACTCCCTCCTCTTCGACCAGGAAGTATTTAAAAAAATGAAAAACGGTGTAAAGCACTCTATCCAGGTTTCGAGCGGTTCTTTAAAGCTACTGAAGCATATTGTATGGTCGAATAATTTCAACTACACCGAGCGCTGGTATTCGAAGCAACATGTTAAAAGCTGGCGAAGCGATACCTTATATTTAAATGAAGGCCCGGTGTATGGCTATGTGGGCACCGATACCATTTACGGGTTCAATGCTGCCCGCGATTTTAATTTCAGCTCTTCGCTCAGCACCACGCTTTACGGAATGTATTCATACAAAGGAGGGCCTGTAAAAGCTATCCGCCACGTAATGAAGCCCTCCGTTTCGTTTAGCATTCGCCCCGATTTCGGCACACAGAACTGGGGATACTATAAATATTATATCAACGAAGAGGGCGAAACGGTTAAATATTCAATTTATGATGGGTTTATTTACGGCACTCCCGACGATGGCCGTTCCGGCAATCTAAGTTTCAGGCTAAGCAATAACCTTGAAATGAAAGTGCGTTCGGAAAAAGATACCATTACCGGGACGAAAAAAGTGGTGCTAATAGAGGATTTTTCGATTTCCACATCATACGATATCGCAAGGGACTCTCTGAACTGGAGCAAACTTACCCTTTCGGGCAGAACCACCCTTTTTAAAAAGCTCATGCTTAATTATAACAGTTCGTTTGATCCTTACGCCATGGACTCGCTGGGACGGAGGATCAATAAATTTGAATGGGAGGTTAACCGCAAGCTGATGCGTACAGAAAGTCACAGCTGGCGGATGGGGCTTTCGCTTCAATTGCCGTTTGATAAGCCGGTGAAAGAAAAGGTATCCACTGCCGGAACTCCGCAGGAACTTCAGGATGTAATTGATAATCCTGACGGTTATGTTGACTGGACGATCCCCTGGTCGCTGAACCTTTCGTACGATTTCAATTACAACATAGCCTATAGCTATAAGAACGGCTACTGGAACTACGATGTAACCCGTACCAAAAAACTGATCCAGACGCTGGGCGTTAACGGCGACGTGAGCATTACAACCAAGTGGAAAGTCGGATTCAGGTCGGGGTGGGATTTTGAAAACAACGAGCTTACCTACACTTCCATCGACATTTTCCGCGACCTTCATTGCTGGGAAATGCGGTTTTCGTGGATTCCCATCGGGTTCAGGCAAAGCTGGAATTTCTCCATCAACATCAAGTCGAGCATTCTGCAAGACCTGAAGTTGGACAAAAAGAAAGATTACTGGGACAATTAAGAATGATGAATTGTAAATGATGAATGTTTAATGAATAATGATAAATGAGGAATTGTCTAACATCTGATTTCCAATTTCAACTCTCAAGTTTAACGTTACAAGGCTTTTCTAAACCACAAAGGTAAATTTCCACTTTTCCAATCATTCCAATTTCAAGTCTAACATCTAACCTCCCCCGAAGGGATGCATTTGGCATAAAATCTAACATCTTCTCTCCCCATTTATTTCTTTCCATATATTTGCCCTGCTATTTATTTTTAGAAAAAAATGAGACGATTATTTACCATTGCCTTCCTGGCATTTGTTTTTATTGCAAAAGGACAGAATACAATTGAATGGGATGGCATCTACCAGCTCCGGTTATCCGATTTTCAATCACCGGCAACGCAAATAGGGGGTGTAACGATTTATAGCCTGCATTCGGCAGCATCGTTCGACTTTTCATTTTCGATGTCCAGCGGTGAGTTTATGTTTACAAAAAACTTCAACTCAAAAGTAAATTGCTCTTTTAATCGTGGTGCAGCCTCGATGGTAGCGCCTGACAGTGCCAGAGCAAACGACTTGCTCAGCTTTGCACGTTACGAATTCGACCTGGCTGAGCTGTATGCCAGGAAATTCAGGAAAAGACTTTACGAAGAAAAAGATGCTTTCTCCGATGCAAGTTTTTTCCAGCCTATTTACGATTCGGTTCAGAATGAATTTGCACAACGACATACCCTTGCCGGGAAACTAACCGACGTGGGCCAAAACAGGGAGAAACTGCAGGAGTTGCATCAGGAGGTTTTAAACGAAATCGAGCAATATTCGGAATTCTGTAAACAATGTAAACCTTCCAAAAAGAAAAAAAAATAACAACTTGCGATACTGATACACCGGGCTTTGCCTCATGGCTACCCCCCCGCTGGCAGGCTTGCACCTCCTGCCGGGTTTAGGCAAATCCCAATTAATACCGGTGAGGTTTTTGTAAGAAGAATACTAAAGTGATAAGATTTGAGGATAATTAATATTTACAAAAAAATTAAAGGAATTATGAAAAAATCAACGGTAATAATCCTCCTTTTATCGATCAGCATGTTTAGCTGTGTTAAGGATAACAATGACAATCCGCCTACAGATCCCTATTATCATATATTTAATGGCGAAATAGGGCAATTGAATTATTCTACCATTGTTTCATCCGACAATCATTTGGTCATCTGTGGAACCACAAATACAAGTGACACCTGGATATTGAAGAAAGTAACAAAATCGGGAACTCAATTATGGACGAAGAATTTCCCTTCTGATAGTTCATGGACCAGTAATTGTTCCCTTACAGAAGCACCAAATGGTGATTTGTTCATTTGCGGAAGTTCGGAAATTCATATTGAGCCACTACAGGAAGGGATATATTTTTAATAAAGACCAATCCTCAAAGGAAATGCTTTATGGACCAAAACGTATTGGACAGAAGAGTATCGAACATAGCCGAAATATCATTAAACACTTTAGATGGGAAAGTATTAATTTCGGGATATATTTATCCCAATTACTCTATTGCACAGAATCATATTTTCCTGATAAAACTTGAAACCGATGGGGATACTATCTGGACCAGGCAATTCACATGCAGAGGGAGGAGGCAATCTTATTGCCATATCACCTGTTGGAAACACAGGATGAGAATTATTTAATCACCGAAACATATAATGGTGGGCGATTAGGCGAACTGTACCTGGTGAAAGTTGAGTCCGGGGGAACAAAAGTATGGGAAAGTAAAATTGGTACTCCTACAGGAAAAAGTGGAATTGTCAGCATTAGAATTAATCAAATGGTGACTTGTTAATCTGCGGACCAAAATGTCTAATGAATAACAAGATGTTATTGAAGAATAAAGAAAATATCAAGATTAATAAGAAACTACTTAATACTACGGTTATTTGCGATTTGAATTCGGATCCGATAAAATTCCGTTGAATCACTTGGTATTCATCTCCAGTAAAAACCAGCGAAAAAAGGCGATATAATATTAGGACAGGTCAAGTAAAAACCACACAATATATGGGAATACAGAATCATTGGGAATACGGATTCAAAAAAATATTCAGAATATTGGAGGATTTGACAAGTACGTTCTTTGTAAGATATAATAAATACCGAGGCTCGTGGATATTAAAAAAGATGAGTAAAAGGTGTCCAACGAATGAGGCTGATTTTGTTACCAATATTATTATTGATGGCGGTAATCCCCATATATCATTTGACCAAAGAACAAATAAAAACGTTGGCAGAAATCAGCGGAGAAATTCAGTTTGATACTTAGTGCTTGAATCCGAAAGCAAAATAAAATAGGCTCCATGCCGGACTTAGCCTCAGGGCTACCTCAGCAAAACCAGCGGAGGAAAGGATGTGGAAGCGGAAGGGGCTTAACAATAGAACTAATGAATTGAAAAAATGCGAATAGCATCCCTGATCATACTTGTGCTTTTAAGCAATTGCATTTTTGCTCAAAACAAAAAGTTAGTCATTAAGCACCCCGACCGTAATTCGCGTATTGCCATAAAAAAAGAAAAGTATATTGGAATTTGGTCAGATTCCGCATAATCTATGGTGATGTAATTTCTTTTGACAGTAATTATTTTGACTCAGGATTTGGGGCGAAGACAAAAGTAAAATTGAATACCTTACTTTTCGAAGTAATAAGTCGATACAAAACCTGGAAAAAGATGGATGGCAGAGATCCGATTCATTAACGGCCTTAATGAATAGAAATGATACCCTTAATGAGAATTATTACCTGTTCGGGAAACAAGTAAAACCGTATATTGGCCTTTATAGATCTACTGATTTTAAAAGATTTTCAATCAGTGAAATTGACAGTATCGAGGCTACTAAGAGTAGAAAGGTTTCAAGTGGTGGTGGACTTGGAGCGGTTATGTTTACATTAGTTATGATTTCAACACCCATTTGGAATTATGATGATGAAGGACATTTCCAATGGGAAACCTTTGCCATAGTTGCAGGTTTTGCCACAGTTTCATGGTCATTTTTATTGATTGTTAAGCAGTTTGATAAATATCGGATGTATGATTTAGAAAAGTATAAGATATATAAGATAAAACCTCTTAAAGGGCCTCCTTACTTAATGGTAAGATGATGCCTTCGCTGGCTTGAGATTGTAGCTCTTTGCTGTCCAATTTCAACTTTCCAATTTCCAATCTCCAATTTCAAGTCTAAAATCTAAAATCAGCTAAATCTTTTTCCATACTTTTACACCTTAAATCATTAATAAAAAACAAATGAAAAAAGTTATCCACACATCACAGGCGCCCAAAGCTGTTGGCCCATACAGCCAGGCGATAGAAGCAAACGGAATGTTGTTTATTTCGGGACAAATCCCCATCGATCCGGCCACCGGAAAAATAGTTGATGGCGGTATTAAAGAACAAACACAACAGGTGATGAAAAATATTGAAGCCATCCTTAGAGAAGCCGGCTATACGTTTAAGGAGGTGGTCAAATCAACCTGCCTGCTGAGCGACATGAACAATTTCGCTGCAATGAACGAGGTTTATGGAAGTTATTATTCCGAGAATCCGCCGGCAAGAGCGGCGTATGGCGTAGTTAAACTTCCCCTTGGAGCATTAGTTGAAATCGAAACCATTGCCGCAAAACAGGCCGAGGATCATTCAGGGACAATTCATTAGTAAAATTCCATCTTTATGAAAAAGCTTTTTCTTTTTTCGATTATATTGATGACAGGTTTTGCCGGACGCACACAGTATTTAGCTGCCTTTAACGATTATCAGAATAAATTCTGGATTTTTGAAGCGGGCTTGTTCACACAGGTGGAATACCTGCCAATACAGGAATACCAGGTTGGAGGTATTTTGGTAGCTTACATTGCTGGTGGTAGTAATTTAAAGATTTACCGCAATGGTGAAGTTAAAACCCTGATGGATGGAAACCCGATTAAATTCACCGCCACTGATTACCTGCTTGGATACTCGCTTTACGAGCAGTTAAATGTGTATGATAATGGAAAAATTAAGGTTCTGAGCACCGAATGCGATGGCTATGTGGTAAAAGATAGTATTATAGGCTGGCATAACAGGATTCAGCAAAACTTACAGGTATATTATAAAGGCAGGATTGTGACGGTGATGGATGGGTTGGTTTACAATCCGCTTGAATCGTTCAGAATGGGCGATAATACCATTGCATTTGTTCATTCATCCACCCAGGAGTTTTATCTTTATTACCTTGGTAAATTGCAGGTACTCGATCCCTTTGTTGAAGATATGGTTTATGAAGCTGGTCGCGATATTGTTGCCTATATTGATATTCCCGATCAGGCATTCAATGTGTTTTTCCGCGGAGAAGTTACACAGCTTGAAACATTCCAACCTAAATCCTTCCAGGTTGGTGATGAAATACTGGCCTATGTGGATAACCTGGGCAGGCTGAAATATTTTGAGAATGGTGAAGTTAAAACCGTTAGTTCTTATGAACCTAAGTTTTATACCATTGAGGACAAAGTGCTGGTATTTGAAGAGCAGGGATTCTTTAAAACGCTTTGTAACGGACAGATTTACGTTATTGAGCGGTATATTCCCCAGCCATACAGGATCGACTTTAATACCATTGCCTACCTCGATCAAAGTAGTTTTGTTAAATTATTTCAGAATTGCCAGACCTCTACCATCAGTTACGAAAAGGTGACCGAGATAAGCCTGGTTCGTGATTTGGTGATTTATGTATTAGGAAATAGCAAAACCAAGATCTATTTCAACGGACAGGTTTATGAGTATTGATGAATTATGGCAGGATTATTTGATTTTCCAGCGCCAACTGATGATACTTTAGAATAAAATAATGATCATTCTGCTTTTTATATTTGCATTGGCCTTTTTAGGTTTTGGGCTTTTTTCCTTTTTTAAAAAGAAAAAGTTTATCGGCATTTTATTCACCATGCTGGGAACCATGTTATTTGCGGTTGCGGTTATAACGGTCATTTATTACCCTCAAACGATTCCTTTTTAAGTTCTAATATTTTTTTGATCTGAGTTTTCAATTTTCAACTCTCCATCTGTTTCTTTTCTTTACCACAATGGACACAAAGAAGTTTCACTAACAGCACAGAGAACTCCCCCGCAAATTTTACCAAGGGCATCCCTTCGGGACCACATTTCCATTTTCTACTTTCAACTTTCCAAAAACTTTTCCCCTAAAAACTTGACTTCGCCTTCCCGTTTTTGTATCAGCAAGCAAGTTTTTAATCACAGCAATGAAGGTAAGCATCACTTGTGCCATAAATCAGCAACAAGAAACAAGAAACAAGCAACCAGCAACATTTCCCCCTGCTTATTGTTTATAGCACAAGGTTGCAATTAATACTTGCTTCTATTCGATAAAATATTACTTTTGCACCCACTTTTTAAATTACAACGAACGAAAATATGATCAATATTACATTTCCGGACAACAGCATTCGACAATTCAATGCTGGCGTAACGGCCCTCGAAATTGCAGCGAGCATCAGCGAGGGACTTGCCCGGAATGTCCTTTCGGCAAAGGTGAACGGACAGGTCATTGACGCTACACGTCCCATCTATTCGGATGCCACATTGCAATTATTAACATGGAACGACAATGAAGGGAAATCTACCATGTGGCACTCTTCAGCTCATTTGATGGCTGAAACAGTGGAGTTCTTTTATCCCGGAGCTAAATTTGGAATCGGCCCCGATATTGAAAATGGCTTTTATTACGATATCGATCTTGGCGATCAGCCAATCTCAGAAAACGACCTGAAAAAGCTGGAAGACAAAATGCTTGAACTTGCCAGGGAAAAGCATAAATATATCCGCAAGGATGTGACCAAGGCTGATGCTATAAAATATTTCACCTCGAAGGGCGATGAATATAAGCTTGAACTGATCAACGATTTGGAGGATGGTGAGATTACGTTTTATGAATCTGGAAATTTCGTGGATTTATGCCGTGGACCGCATTTACCTGATACAAGCCCTATCAAGGCAGTCAAGCTTCTCAATATTGCCGGTGCTTATTGGCGGGGTGATGAAAAACGGAAACAGTTAACGAGAATTTACGGCATCACCTTTCCGAAGAAAAGTGAGCTCGACGAATATTTAGTCAAACTGGAAGAAGCCCGCAAACGCGACCATCGCAAGATCGGTAAGGAACTTGATTTATTTACTTTTTCACAAAAAGTAGGTCAGGGATTACCGCTTTGGTTGCCCAAAGGTGCCCAATTACGTGAAAAGCTTGAACAGTTTCTGAAAAAAGTTCAGAAAGAAGCCGGCTATGAGCCGGTGATCACCCCTCATATTGGTAGTGTAGAGTTGTATAAAACATCTGGTCATTTCGATAAATATGGCAAAGATTCATTTCAGCCCATCTCCACTCCTATCGAGGGTGAACAGTTTTTCCTGAAACCGATGAATTGCCCGCATCACTGCGAAATTTATAAGAGCAAGCCCCATTCCTATAAAGAATTACCTATCAGGTACGCCGAGTTCGGAACTGTTTACCGTTACGAGCAAAGCGGTGAACTGCATGGCTTGACAAGGGTAAGAGGATTTACCCAGGATGATGCCCACATATTCTGCACACCCGACCAGGTTAAAAGTGAATTCAAAGGAGTGATGGCTATCGTGATGAAAATATTCAAAGCCCTTGCTTTTAATGATTTTATTGTACAGATTTCTTTGAGGGATCCGAACGATCGTGAAAAATACATTGGCACAGACGAGAATTGGAACAAAGCTGAAAAAGCCATCCTTGAAGTAGCGGAAGAAAGCGGGATGGATACAGTGGTTGTGCATGGAGAAGCTGCTTTCTATGGTCCCAAGATGGACTTTATGGTTAAGGATGCCATCGGAAGGAAATGGCAATTGGGAACCATCCAGGTGGATTACAATTTGCCCGAACGGTTTGATCTTGAATATAAAGGAAGCGACAACGAAAAACATCGGCCCGTGATGATCCATCGCGCTCCTTTCGGTTCTATGGAGAGATTTGTAGCAGTCTTGATAGAGCACACAGCCGGAAAGTTTCCCATTTGGCTTACTCCCGACCAGGTTATTATATTGCCAATCAGTGAAAAATATCAAAATTATGCAGAAAAAGTTTTAAGTTTCCTTAATAATTACGAAATTCGCGCCCAAATTGATGACAGAAGCGAGAAGACCGGCCGAAAAATCCGTGATGCTGAACTAAAGAAGATTCCGTATATGCTGATTGTGGGTGAGCAGGAAGAACACGAAGGAACCGTTGCTGTCAGAGTACAAAGTGAGGGGGATAAAGGTAAAGTTACCCTCGAAGAGTTTGTGAAAATGGTAAACAAAGAAATAGAAGACGCATTAAATATTAATTAACGAATAGGAGGATTAATAATAGCTAAGCAATTTTTCAGACAAGGCAGAGGTTTTCCAAAAAAAGCTGAAGAGCCATTTAAAGTCAATGAAAGGATTACCTCCCCCATGGTTCGGTTGGTAGGTGAAAATGTTGAAAATGGAATTTTTTCTGTAAGAGAAGCCATTAACATGGCAATAGAACAGGATTTGGACCTGGTCGAAATTTCACCAACTGCAAATCCGCCTGTTTGCAAAGTCATTGATTATAAAAAGTTCCTTTTCGACAGGAAGAAAAAGCAAAAAGAGATTAAGGCCAAAACGGTTAAAGTTGTAATTAAAGAGATCAGGCTTGGCCCTCATACTGATGACCATGACTTCAACTTCAAGTTAAGGCACGCAATGAAATTTCTGCAGGAAGGAGCGAAAGTAAAAGTAGATGTGTTTTTTAAAGGACGAACTATTATTTATAAAGATAAAGGAGAAATCATTCTGTTAAGGTTTGCCCAGGAAGCTGAAGAATTTGGTAAAGTTGAACAGTTTCCAAGACTCGAAGGAAAAAGGATGATCATGATACTTGCACCAAAGAAGTAAACTATTTCACTAAATATAAAAACTGAATGTAATGCCAAAAATGAAGTCGAAATCCAGTGCGAAAAAAAGATTTTCATTCACTGGAACAGGTAAATTGAAAAGGAAGCATGCTTATAAAAGCCACATTCTGACAAAAAAGTCAAAAAAGACGAAAACGTAACCTGGGTTACTTTTCAGTTGTTGACAAAGCAGATGATGGAAACATACGCAGTTTGCTTTAGAGTAATTAAATAAATGTTTAACTTGTCTTTAGCTCACAAAGTTTTTGCTATGATGGCGAAACGCTAAAGCAAAAAAATCAGAAATTATGCCAAGGTCAGTAAATGCAGTCGCTTCGCGGCAGAGAAGAAAAAAGATCCTGCAAAAAGTCAAAGGACAATTTGGAAGGCGTAAAAATGTTTGGACGGTGGCCAAAAATGCATACGAAAAAGGCCAGCAGTATGCATTCCGTGACAGACGAACCAAGAAAAGAAACTTCAGAGGTCTCTGGATTCAAAGGATCAATGCAGCTGTTCGCGAATATGATATGTCGTATTCGGAATTCATGGGAAAGCTGCACAAAAAGAATATCGAATTAAACCGCAAGGCATTAGCAGAACTTGCGATGAACAATCCCGATGCCTTCAAGGCAATAGTGGATGCCATCAAATAAAAAAATCCGCCGAATGGCGGATTTTTTATTTTACTTTTATCACCGATAAAAATATATTTAACAAATTTCCGTTTTTGTAAACTGTTAAATTATCAGTTTTCAAAAATATTACATTGTGAAATATAGGCCGTTTATCTACCTCGTCATTTTAATTGCTTTTCTCAACCCTCATGCTATGGCACAAATCGGGGGTGATAACGTATATGAGTTTTTAAACCTAACTCCATCAGCCAGAATTGCAGCGATGGGTGGTGATTTTTTAACTATCAACGATAACGATATCAACATTATTCAGGCTAATCCTTCACTTTTAAATCCTGAAATGCACAACCATCTGGGAGTTGCGTATGTTGATTTTTTTACAGATGTAAATTATGGGACAGCGTCTTATTCAAGGACATTTGAAAAACTGGGTAGTTTTGCAACTTCTGTTAAGTATATCAACTATGGTAAATTTGATTATGCTGACGCCTCAGGAGATCGAACCGGCAATTTTTATGCGAGTGAAACTGCTCTCGATATTGGCTGGGGCAGAAGACTCGATTCCTTATTTGCAATAGGAGCAAATCTTAAAGCTTATTTATTCCTCTCTCGAAAGTTATAATTCATTTGGAATGGGTGTGGATGTTGCAGGAAGCTATATTAGCCGCGATAAAAGTTTTGTCATGTCGCTTATAGCAAAAAATATTGGCAGACAATTAACAGCTTATGAAGGTGGTAATATTGAGCCATTGCCCTTTGAACTTCAATTTGGTCTTTCCAAAAGATTGGCGCATCTTCCTTTCAGGTATTCAATTTTATATAATCATATTGAGAAATGGGACCTGAGATATGATGATCCGTCAATTCAGCAAAAAGACCCAATTACAGGTGAGGTTCAGAAATGATAGCGGTGTGGAAGAGTTTTCTGATAATCTCGCCAGGCATTTTATCGTGGGAGGAGAATTATATATTGCGAAAATTATTAGCTTCAGGGCGGATATAATTATCAGAGAAGACAGGAAATGAAGGTTGAAACCAAGACCGCCACCGTTGGTTTTTCGTGGGGTATTGGTATCAGGATTTCGAAGTTTCATTTTAACTATGCCAGGTCTGCATACCATTTGGCAGGTTCACCAAATTATATCACCATTACTACTAACCTTTCCGATTTTTTCACAAAGAAGAATTAAAAGGTATCTTTGTATCGTTCCCATCAGGAATAATTCATAAGTTTTTAATTTTTGAATGAAAGTTAGCATTGATCCATTTGCAGGTTTTTGTTTTGGAGTAAAGCGAGCCATCGAAATTGCTGAAAATGAACTTCAACAAAGCGAAAAGCTTTATTGCTTAGGTGAAATAGTCCATAATGAAGAGGAAATCCAACGGCTTGAAGATTCAGGATTGGTAAACATTGATTACGAAAAATTAACGGAATCAGCAGGAACCAAAGTTCTGCTAAGGGCCCATGGTGAACCACCTTCAACTTATAACCAGGCGCAGATAAATAATGTAGAAATTATTGATGCAACCTGTCCCATTGTGTTGAAATTTCAAAAAAAAGTTAGGAACGCCTGGGAGGAAATGAAAAAGTTAAATGGTCAGGTTTTAATTTATGGGAAAAAAAATCATCCTGAAGTTATTGGGCTGATTGGACAAACTGAGAATAATGCCATTGTTATTGAAAATTCGAATGACATTGATAAAATAGATCCGCATCGACCTATCAGGTTGTTTGTTCAGACAACCAAGAGTAAAGAAGATTATGACAAATTTATAGCCCTTATTACACACAAATTAGAAAATGCAAATCCAGAAATTCCCGACTTCAAATATTTTAACACCATCTGTGGCCAGGTTTCACAAAGAATTCCGAAATTAAAAAGGTTTTGCAATGATCATGACGTAATTGTATTTGTGAGTGGAAAAAACAGTTCCAATGGCATACAATTATTCAATATTTGTCAAAAGGAAAATGCAAAAAGCCACTTTGTTTCGACCCAAGATGAAATTGATAAAGATTGGTTTATTAATGCTGAAACTATTGGTATAACAGGAGCTACATCAACTCCATCCTGGCTGATGGAAAAAATGGCCAGCCATATTTTGAAAATTTGATTTATGTTTTTAGAGCATCTCAAAATAATCAATTTTAAAAATTATTCTGAAGCTGAATTTAATTTTTCGAATAAAATAAATTGCTTCATTGGCAACAATGGTGCCGGCAAGACCAATATCCTTGATGCCATTCATTACCTATCTTTTTGCAAAAGCTATTTTAATTCGGTTGATCATCAAAACATTTTGCATGAAGCTCCCTTCTTTGCCATTCATGGCACTTATCAAAAAAATGGAAATGGGGGTGACCGAGGTGTCCTGCATCCAAAAGAGAAATTCGAAGAAACAGTTTAAAATCAATGACAGGGAATACGAGCGTCTGTCTGATCATATCGGATTGTATCCTCTTGTAATGATTTCGCCCAACGACAGAGATTTGATAAACGAAGGAAGTGAAGTGAGAAGAAAGTATATTGATACGGTTATTTCACAATTTGACAAAATTTATCTTGATGACCTGATCAGTTATAATAAAGCATTGCTTCAAAGAAATATTCTGCTGAAAAGATTTGCTGAATCTCATTTTTTTGATCCTTCATCAATTGAAATCTGGGATGAACAACTAATAAAGCATGGTGAAAAAATCTACTCAAAGAGGAAAGGCTTTTTAGATGATTTTATGTCACTTTTTCAATACTACTTTGAATACATTACAAACGGGAAAGAAAAAGTTGATATTCAATACCTTTCTCAGATGAACGACCGGCCGCTTGCAGAATTGCTAGCGGCATCAATAGAAAATGATCGTTTTAGCAGGTTTACGAATTCCGGCATTCATAAAGACGACTTGTATTTTAACATTGATAATTATCCGGTAAAAAAATTTGGCTCTCAGGGTCAGCAAAAATCATTCGTAGTTGCTATTAAGCTGGCCCAATTCGATTATACAAGGAACATCAACGGATTCAAACCTATACTTTTGCTGGACGATATTTTCGACAAACTCGACGACAATAGGGTAAAGCAGATTATACAGCTGGTTAGTCATGACAGTTTCGGGCAAGCATTTATTACCGACACCAAGCAGGAAAGAGTGGAGAATATCTTCAACGAAGTGATGATTGATCACAAATTATTTAAAATTGCGGAAGGCAATTCCATTCCATTCAGGAATTCCTTGTAATTTAGGAGTTAATTTTTAAAGAAATTGAAAGGTTCAAACGAACAATCATTAAAAGAGGTAATTGATGAATTGATCAAAACCTATAAACTGGAGGATGGAATTGCAGCATCCAGAGTAATAAATTCGTGGGAAAAAGTGGCAGGTAGCATGATTTTCAAACACACCGAAAAAATATTCATCCGCAAAAATAATCTTTACCTCAAACTTGATTCTCCTGCATTAAAGCAAGAGCTTTCATTTGCAAAGAGCAGGATTATTAAAAAATTAAATAAAGCAGTTGATCAAAAACTGATTGAGGATATTATTTTCTTATAATTAATTCTAATACTAAGCTACTAGTTTATATCGATTTCAAAGGGCAGTCTCGCCTGAATCCCTTTAATTTCAGTAAGTCCTTTTAGGTATTTATAATATTTATAATTGGTTCCCAATTCCTTTTGCAGCATAGTTTGAGTAGATTCCCCCATCAGGTCAGTGATCAATTTTTCAAATGGATCAAGCAGTGCAGGCATTTCCACGATTCTGTAATCTTCAATAGCAGCAAGCTCAGCAGCTGCTTTTACCGCATCATTAAGCCCACCCAATTCGTCAACAAGACCGATTTCTTTAGCATCGGCCCCGCTCCAGACATGGCCCTGACCAATTTCATCAACCTTTTCAACGGGCATATTTCTTCCAACCGAAACATGGCTAATAAAAGTAGCATAGAAATTATCTATTTCCTCCTGCAGAAGCGCATATTGAAATTCAGACAAGGGCTTTGTAACACCAATAAAATCAGAATTTTCATTGGTTTTAACCTCGTCGAAGGTAATGCCCATCTTATTATTAAAAAACTTCTGGAAATTAGGAATGACGCCAAATACACCAATAGAACCGGTTATTGTATTAGGTTGAGCAAAAATTTTATTGGCACCACATGAAATGTAATAACCACCCGATGCGGCATAATCTCCCATAGAAACTACAATCGGTTTTACCGTTTTAGTCATATTGACTTCTCGCAGAATTACATCTGATGCTATACCATCTCCTCCAGGTGAATTTACCCTGAGGACAATGGCTTTAATTGAATTATCAAGCCGGGCATTTCTAATTGTACGCGCAATTTTATCCGAACCTATCGACTGATCGCTGCCCTCTCCCTGAGATATTGTACCGGATGCAAAAATTACAGCGATTTTATTCTTACTTCTTTTCTCTTTCAGGGTATTATGGCTAACCGCAGCATACTTAGACAATGAAATCAAGTCCTCCTTATTGATATGTTCCTTGTCAATTTTCTGCGCAAGCATAGTTAAAAACTGATCATAATAAATAACTGAATCGATGAGTTTCAATTTGTAAGCATCTTCTGCACGTGAAGCTTCCAACCGATCAGCAATTCGGTTAATGTCTTCCATACTTAAATTCCTTGATTGTGCCATCCCCCCTATTGCATCATTCCACATAGACTGGATGAAAGCCAAAGTTTGTTCTTTGTTTGCTTCGCTCATTCTATCTAGTATCAAAGGCTCTATTGCACTTTTATACTTTCCATGCCTGATAATCTGAGGTTCGATTTCAAGTTTTTCAAGCAAACCTTTTATAAACATCACATCGCCCCTAAAGCCTCTTAGTTCAATCATTCCAACCGGATTCAGACAAATTTTATTGGAAACGGTTGATAAATAATATGCTTTTTGGCTGATTATTTGTCCATATGTGTAAATGAACTTTCCTGAAGTTTTAAAATCAGCAAGAGCATTTCGGATTTCGGCTATCGTTGCAAGACCTGCCGGAACATCCATCAAGTCAAGGAAGATACCTTTGATTCGGTCATCATCTCTGGCTTTTTCAATGTTTTTTAATATCTCATTTAATCCTGGATTTGAGCTAAAGGGAGCAAAATTAAAACCAGATGCAAAAGGATCGTTGGATGACCTGTCCTCAATTACATAATCGAGTTTTACATGCAGAATTGCTTTATTCCCGATCATAACTTCCTCAGGTTGTGCAAATGAAATAATTGCCATCACAAATGCAAATAGAAGAAAGAACAAAATGATGGATGTCAGAAAGAAACCCAACATTGAAGCGAACATAAATTTAAAGAAATCTCTCATATTCAATAATTTTTTATTAACGCAATATTAGTGAAAAAAGACATTACACCATCAGATCCATAAAAAAAAAGAAATAACATCAACCAAAGTGAATTACTAATTGCAAGATTGTATTTTTGCTTTGAATTTAATATCCTTTATGAAAACCGTATTGTTATCTTTAGGGACAAACATCGGAGATAGAAGTTGCTTTCTGCAACTGGCAATTGAGAACATCCAAAAGAAAATAGGAAATGTATCATTACGGTCTTCTATTTATCAAGCTGAACCCTGGGGATTTGACGCAGATCGGCCATTTCTAAACCAAGTGATCAAAGTTGAAACAGCTATGTTGCCAAATCATCTTTTACACAAATTACAAGACATTGAAAAGGAACTGGGAAGGAGAAGGAATAGCGGTGTGTATGAATCACGGACAATTGATATTGACATTTTGTTTTATAACAACATGAAAATAAATAATCCGGACTTAACTATTCCACATCCTCTCTTGCACCAGCGTAATTTTATTATGATTCCTTTGGCTGAGATAGCAGGAGATCTCATACATCCTGTTTTTAATAAAAATATATATGATTTGGCAAAAGCTTGTAAGGATAATAAATCAGTTGAAGTTTATTTTCAATCCTAGATAACAATTGTTTAAAAAAATGAAATATAATTACATTGCCATCGAGGGGAATATTGGTTCAGGGAAAACCTCATTGGCAAAAATGATTGCCAAATGATTTCGATGCAAGGCTAATTCTTGAGCGGTTTGAAGATAATTCTTTTTTACCAAAATTTTATAAGGACCCGGAAAAATATGCATTTGCACTTGAAATGTCATTTCTGGCTGATCGATATCAGCAAGTAAAGAATGACGTCACAAATCATGATTTATTCATGTCCTTTACGATTGCAGATTATTTTATAGACAAATCTATAATTTTCGCGAGAAAGACCTTGAAAAAGGATGAACTTAGGTTATATTCCAGACTTTTTAATATAATTATTTCCAAATTGCCAAGGCCTGATCTAATAGTATTTTTAGATGCGACCATTGAGCAAGTAAAACAAAATATACAGAAAAGAGGAAGAGAATACGAAAAGGACATTTCAGATTCCTATTTGGAGAAAATCCAGAACGGATATTTGGATTATTTTAGAACTAGTTCCAAGTCAACTATTCTTATAATAGACACCCATAATTTAGATTTTGTAAATAAGGCAGATGATTATCGCAAAATTCTCTCTTTATTTGAAAATGTATTCACGAAAGGCCTACACAGGATTTCACTGGCATAAACATTCCATTCAAAAAAGAATAATTATTTGTTTGGTTCAATAGTAATTCTAATTCTAAAATCTTCATATTTCAATCAAAAAAAATCTCATTTTTGGAAAAAAATGTCAGTTTTAGATATTTTTGTAAAAATTGATTATTGTAAGATCAACATAATTAGCGATTTAACGGGATGGCATTAAAATTGAAAAACTAATAAATGTGTAAATTTCTGTTAGATTTATTATTAAATAACTTATTTAAAAAATATTTAAGCAAGCTCAAAATGTTATATAACAAAGAGATACAAAAATTGAAGTATACACAAATTAATAATAAACAGAAATTTTTATTTCATAGTTTTATTTAAATGAATAATAAATATTTGTATTTTTGAAAAAAATATTCTAATAGGATGGAATAGACCATTGAATAAATGAAATTTGTGATATAAGATTTGTATTAAATAAATCAGGAAAATTTGAAATAAAATTTAACAATAAATACAGTAAAATCAATTACTATGAAAAAAAATTATCAGATTGTATTAAAGACATTAATGATCGCACTAGTTATTATTATTCCCGGTGCGTTGTTAGCACAAAATGCTAACAGAAGTGAAACCAGTGATAAACTCGTCTATCAATGGTATATTAATCTGAACGGTGGTCTAACACATAGCTACTGCGACATTCAAAGCGGGAAATGGCAGGGAGGTATGCTAATTAATGCCTTCGGTGAACCAAATCATCAGGGATTTGCCGGAGGACTTCGTCTCGGGAAACATATCAGTCCTGTGTTTGGTATCTTTCGGAGCATTTAATTACGGAGGTTTAAAAGGAACTAGTGGGGTAGATACTAAAAACAAGTATTTCGAAACAAGTCCATTGATGGAATATTATCTTAGGCACAACTATAAGTCTTTCAAACTTGATATTTGGCTATAAACCCAGATTAGTGAATTTATACGGTCTATTGGTATTGGGTTATCAACCTTTTCACCTCAAGCCTACAGGTCTCGACACTGATGAGAAGTGTTCAATCCTAATGATAAGACGACCGATTGGTCAAATACAACCGAAGCAATGGCACCAACTGGTATCGGTGTAGATTTCAGGATAAACAATCGGTGGGACATTAATTTCGAAAGTACCATCAGATGGTTTGACTCTGACAAACTTGATGGGTATAAAAGCGGCGAAAAAAATGATTCCTATTTATTACACCTCGCTTGGTTTAGGTTATAGTTTCTGGCAGCCAAAAGGATGTGATATGAAGATTGAAACAGAACCTAGTATTCTTGCTTTGCATGGTGATTCAATACCAATTGAAATTAATGGTAAATTCCCTGAATGTTTCAATGAAAAAGCAGTCGTTGATTTTTCACCCGTATTAAAATATGGCGATAAATCTCTGCAATTGGAAACCAGGTATTTCCAGGGAGTAGAGGTTCCTGCTGAATATCAAAAGCCGGGTGCTGACATTATTCCGGTAGCAGGTGGATCCTTTACCTATAGAACTTATGTTAAATACGAACCCGGAATGGATATTTGTGAACTCTTCGTCGATCCCAAAGCATCTATTAAAGGGAATAAACCCTATAGCATGTCAGATAGGAAAATTGCTGATGGTTTGATTATGACTTCAAAAAGGCTTAATAATAACGAAAAACTATTGCTTGCAGATCATAATTATGTTAGAAACATTGTCGTTTCTGAAATGGGAATTATTTATTATCTTGTAAACAAATATGATTTGAACCTTAATTATAAACTAAACAAAGATGCTCAAGCAATAGAGGTTTTAACCAAATTGAACTCATTTATTGCCAAAGGTTGGGAAATGAAAGATATTGATATTAACGCATGGGCATCTCCTGAAGGAGAAGAATCATTAAATCAGGGTCTATCCGAAAAAAGAGCTGAAACAGCACAGAATTATGTGAAGGCAGAATATCAGAAGTATATAAAGGATCTGGCTAAAAAACTTGGAAAAACACCTGAGGAATTGCAAAAAGAAATTAAATTCAATTTGAAAGCTAATGGTGAAGATTGGGATGGATTTATGCAAGCAATACTGTCCTCTGATATTAAAGACAAAAACATTATTGCCAATGTTGTTAATTCACAATCGGATCCTTCCAAAAGAGAGCAGGAAATCAGGAACATGACAGTAATTTATAAAGAGATTGAAGACAATATCCTTCCTCCTCTCAGAAGAGCGGAAATAAAAGTAAATTGCATTGAACCATCACTGAGTGATCAGGAAATAGCGCAATATGCTACCTCTACTCCTGATTCATTAAACCTTAATGAAATGCTTTATGCTGCTACATTGACTACTGATGCTAATGCAAAGCTTAACATTTACAAAACAGTTATCCAAAAGTATCCCAACGACTGGAGAGGTTATAACAATGCGGGTTATGCAAGTTCAGATATTGGAGATTATGATGGTGCTTCTACCTATTTTGCAAAAGCAAAATCGATGGCGGCTAACAATGGTATTGTGCTGAATAATACTGGAGCAATGGCTTCAAAGGATAAAGATTTCGATAAAGCAAAAACCGACTACATGGCAGCACAGAAACAAGGTGTAGATGTTGGATATAATATGGGTATTGTTAAAATTGCAGAAGGTAATTATAATGGTGCTGTTAATTCATTTGGTACGGTTAAATGTGATTACAACCTGGCACTGGCTCACGTTCTGAGTGGAAACTACAATGCCGCAACTTCAACATTAAATTGCGCTGAGAAAACGGCTGAAGTTTATTATCTGCAGGCAATCATTGGTGCAAGAACTCTCAACGATAACGTAGTATTTGAGAATTTAAAGAAAGCTATCAGTGCAGATCCTTCATATAAAGAAACTGCCAAGGAAGATAGAGAATTCTTAAAATATTATAGTAATGCTGACTTCCAGAATGCAATAAAATAAATAAATCTGATAATTTTTTTATGGAAGTAGAAAGGCCGCAAACAGCGGCCTTTTCTTTTTTTCTCAATTTCTTCCGTTGATAAATAAATGCCAAAGCACAATCCCCGTACTCACAGCAATGTTAAATGAATGTTTTGTTCCAAATTGAGGTATTTCAATACACAAATCAATATCTTTAATAATGTCCTCTGAAATACCATTGATTTCATTTCCAAAAATCAAAGCTAATTTTTCACCAGGTTTTGGTTTGTAATCGGAGAGGTTAATACTGTTTTCTATTTGCTCGATTGCGACTACTTTAAATTTTGAATTTTTTAATTTAACAATTGCTTCATGGGTACTTTCGTGATATTCCCAATCGACTGATTCGGTTGCACCAAGAGCTGTCTTGTGGATTTCCCGGTGAGGAGGCCTGCCGGTGATTCCACACAAATATATCTTTTCAACTCTAAAAGCATCAGCTGTCCTGAATACTGAACCAATATTGTTCAAACTACGGATATTATCAAGTACAATAACCAAAGGCATTTTCTCTGCTTTTTTAAAATCATCGACAGAAATCCTGTTTAATTCTTCATTTTTCAGTTTTCTCATAAAATATTAAAGGCCGTAAAATTAACAAGCCAGGTCAAAACTATGGATTATTTTTATCAGAAATTTATGATTATAGTTATATTTTTGCTGAACAGATTTAATCTATGACAGTGAGTCGGGAAATAGCAGAAACTCCTTTAATGAAGCAATATAATACAATCAAGGCAAAACATCCTGATGCATTGCTTCTATTCCGGGTAGGCGATTTCTATGAGACATTTGGTGAGGATGCTATCAAGGCTTCGAAAATCTTAGGTATTGTATTGACCAGGAGGGCAAACGGTTCTGCATCTTATATTGAACTGGCAGGATTTCCGCATCATTCACTTGACACTTACCTTCCAAAACTCGTGAGAGCTGGTCACCGAGTAGCCATTTGCGATCAGCTGGAAGACCCTAAACTTACCAATAAAATAGTGAAGCGTGGAGTAACTGAACTGGTTACCCCTGGTGTAACTTATAACGACAATGTACTGAATCACTCTGAAAATAATTTCTTAGCTTGTCTCGATTTACAGGAGAAAGTAACAGGTATTTCATTTCTGGATGTTTCAACCGGAGAGTTTTTCGTTGCCCAGGGAAGTAATGAATACATTGACAAGCTTATTCAAAGTCTTAAACCAAGTGAAATCATTGTTCAAAGGGAGAAACTTGAACGCTTTAAACAAATACTCGGTGAAAAATATTTTACGCAAACCTATGACCAATGGATTTTTACACCCGAGTTCACGACCGATCTATTGCTCAAACATTTTAAAACTTCTTCGCTGAAAGGCTTTGGTATTGAGGAATTCCAGCAGGGAACAATTGCAGCCGGTGTTATTTTACATTATCTCTATGAAACCCATCATGAACGTCTTGGTCATATTTCAACGATTTCAAGAATTGAAGAGGACAATTATGTGTGGTTAGATAGATTCACCATCCGCAACCTTGAACTCGTTTCATCGGCTAATGAAAAAGCCGTAACATTGATCGATGTACTCGATAAAACCATTTCACCGATGGGGTCGAGATTATTGAAAAGATGGCTGGTTCTACCGCTTAAGAACAAGCAGCCGATTGAAGAAAGGTATGAAATTGTTAGTTTTTTTATCAGAAATTTTCAGCAGGTTGAAATCCTGCAACAACATTTGAAAGTCATTGGTGATCTGGAGCGATTGATATCAAAAGTTTCCGTCGGAAAAATCAATCCAAGAGAAGTGCTAAAAATTGAAGAATCCCTGATATCTGTTCAAAAGATAAAGTCAGCCTTCGACAATTCAGAAAATGTGGCAGTGGAAAAGCTGATTGAGAGGTTAAATCCTTTACCCATTATCGCTCAGCAAATTCATAAAACAATTAATCAGGAGCCTCCCTCCCTTATCAATAAAGGCAATGTTATTGCCCCTGGTGTTTCTGAAGAGCTCGATGAACTTAGAAAAATTGCTTACTCCGGCAAAGATTACTTAATTCAAATACAGCAAAGGGAAATTACAAATACTGGTATTTCATCGTTAAAAATAGGATATAATAATGTTTTTGGCTATTACCTGGAAGTTACCAATACCCATAAAGATAAAGTCCCGGCCGAATGGCACCGCAAGCAAACCCTCACTGGTTCTGAGCGATATATCACCGAAGAATTAAAAGACTATGAACAGAAAATCTTAGGGGCAGAAGAAAAGATACTCAATTTAGAAAATAAGCTATACAACGAACTCATCCTTAGCCTTGCTGAATATATTGAACCTATTCAGTTAAATGCGCAGATTATTGCAAGGATCGATGTTCTTCTTTCATTTGCTGTTTCGGCAAGGAACCATAACTACGTCAAACCAGAAATTAATGATTCCTATTGTCTTGAAATAAAAAAAGGCAGGCATCCTGTAATCGAGACTCAAATGCCCATTGGGGAGGAATTTGTTCCGAATGACATATTCCTTGATAATGAAACGCAGCAGATACTGATCATCACAGGGCCAAATATGTCAGGGAAATCTGCCCTTCTGAGGCAGACAGCATTAATTGTTCTGATGGCCCAGATTGGAAGCTTTGTTCCTGCTGAATCAGCGAAAATAGGTATTGTAGATAAAATTTTTACCCGAGTTGGAGCTTCTGATAATATTTCTTCAGGAGAATCTACCTTCATGGTAGAAATGAATGAAACTTCGAGTATACTTAACAATATTTCAAACCGGAGCCTCATCCTGCTGGATGAAATTGGTCGCGGAACAAGCACGTACGACGGCATTTCCATTGCATGGTCAATAGCTGAATTCCTGCATGAGCACCGGCTCTATAAAGCAAAAGTGCTGTTTGCAACCCATTATCATGAGCTGAACGAAATGGCTTCGAGTTTTAACCGGATAAGAAACTATCATATTTCGATAAAAGAAATTAACAACCAGGTTATCTTTCTCAGGAAACTGATTCCGGGAGGAAGTGAACACAGCTTTGGAATTCATGTTGCACGCATGGCCGGGATGCCACCAAAGGTTGTCGAAAGAGCCAAAGAACTCTTGTTGGTTCTTGAAAAAACCCATAGCAGTGATGAGCTGAAAAAGCAGGCTAAAAAGATTAAACATCAGCATGATCAGTTTCAGCTTAGTTTTATCCAATTGGATGATCCTCTTCTTCTCCAGATAAAGGAAGATATCCTGAATACCGACATCAATACGCTAACACCGGTAGAAGCGCTGATGAAGCTAAATGAGATAAAAAAATTATTGGGAAAATAATTTGAAGCCGTTTGGTTTGAAAAAATATTTATATTTGCAGCCTCAAATTTTGAAACGCGGAAATAGCTCAGTTGGTAGAGCATAACCTTGCCAAGGTTAGGGTCGCGGGTTCGAGTCCCGTTTTCCGCTCTAAAGAAAATCTCTCAGGCGCGGGAGATATTTTTTTTGAAATGCTGCCCGGGTGGTGGAACTGGTAGACACGAGGGACTTAAAATCCCTTGGCCATTGCGGTCGTGCGGGTTCAAGTCCCGCCTCGGGTACTTTCTCTGAAGCTAACACATTGAAAAACAAAGTGTTAGCTTTTTTGTAGGGACTAATTAGGGGCAAATATTATAATACGCCAAATAAAGTAACAAAAGGAGACATGCACAAAAAGAGAGAGATCAGATTAGATTGATTAAGTAGGGTCAGCTGTGCATATCTGTTTTGAATGACTTCCTTATAAGCAGTTTTCATTCCGTCTGAAAGAAAAGATTTATTTATCCATTCGATGGCCAATGATTTGTTATTTATCATTCTTTTAAAAACTCCCATTGTTTGTCTGTCTGTTAATTCGAGCCCTTTTGCCAATTTTTCAAAATGAGCCTTCTTTAATTTTTTCTTCCTGCCATCCAGTGTTAAAGCAAGTTCTTCAGTGTCTTCCTTTAAAATAATAGCCACATTCAATAAGTCGTATGCGGGAGACAAAATCCAACCAGACGAACCTTCAATCATGGAGAAATTTTTAAGGTGCATATCGTTATTCCCGGTTAAAAAACTAAACACGGATAACTCAAAAAAGAAAAGCTTATCCAGCAAGGTATTATCTGAATAAGCGTGTATGGCCTTTCCTACTTTCTCCATAGAACTTTTATACTTATCAAATGCCTCTGTAATCTGAAACATATCAAGCATATGAATTTTCCTGCCACTTTCTGTGCGATCCACTCTTTTAGTGATGTACGACAATTCTCCAGATGCCAGTCGGATCAAGCTTGAGGGCACAATCCTGATCCCAAATGCTTCAGCTATCCTCATGGTTACATGTTCATTTTCCGGCATCTCCGGAAATTTATCAGAAGGCGGTTTAAAAATATATTGTCCTCCAAGCGCACCCACCACGGTTAATCGAGTGTCTGAGTTTTCCTGAATATCCTTCACAACAGACATGGATAATTTTGCCTGAACACCAGGAACAGCTACACTGCGTTCTACAACCTCCTTAGCCAATTCCGCCATTTGATCTATCGAATAGGGTATTTTTGGGGGTCTTGGGGTTCCAAAGAATTCCATGCAACATTTCTCATGAAAATCACCCTCGCCATCAACCAATTTGTAACAATATAAACACTTATTATCCATTTTCTTCATAAATTGGTATTACACTTACAGCTCCAATGCAGTTCTGACAACACGCCAACAACAGACCCATGCGGTCATTTTTATTTATTTTCCAGTTTTTAGAAGCGATCTCTAACAACCATCCTTCAGGAATCAAACCATCAAAAAATGGAAACAGTCGCTTTTCAGTATATGGATATTCAGTAACTGGCATTGTAAATGTGATGAACTCTTTTGGATGCTCTTTCACAAAGTTCAGGTCGTACTGAAATACAAATTCTCCATCATTTGTTTCTGTAATAATCCCTGCAAAATGTTCTTTATAATATACCTTGCCTTTCCTCATTCAGCTAATTCTTTACTATTTATTGGAACTAACTCATGGCCGAACATGCGCAACACCAGGTTTACCGTATCCATATTTAGATTTGTTTTGCCTTGTTCAATTTTACGTATTACGGTTAGCGCCACTCCGGCTCTATCAGCAAACTCTTTCTGAGTCAGATTCACTTCTTTCCTGCGTTCTTTTACGAATTCTGCTAGTCGTTTCATTATATGTTTTTAAATATAATTCAATGCAAATATAGTAAATTATATGTTAATAAATATAATTTGAGAAAAAAGATTAAAATTATATGCCTTAGCATATAAAACAAAGTTGAGTTTCAACACAGGGTTTGACATAAATCTATTTACAGAAACTTCTGAGAATATATGTACAAACAAAAAAAGCCTCAGGGCTTGGAGCCTGGAGTTTTCAACCTTTTCCCCTTATGCCCCTATTTCTATTTATTTCAATTTTATTTCTATCAATTCCAATTAATATGCCCTTCTATCTCATTCCTTCACCATCTTCCCCACTTCCACCATCTTTTCATTTTGCAGCCGCACGAAATAAACTCCCCGTGGCAGGGCGCTGATTTCGAGTTGAGTTTCGTTATCGGTTAGTTGCCTTTCAAGTACTTTTTCTCCTCGGACATTAAATAATGAGAGATTGGTAATTCCTCTCAAGGCAGAGGATATAATGGTAACTTCATTTTTAGCGGGGTTAGGATTAATTTTCATTTTTTATCGTTCTCCGGTTGATCCACTGTATTTATTCCAAGTGTATAGCAGTCACTCTGATATTCATCTGTTATACCATAACCGGTAAATGAATTCTGCTCAGTAATTGTAAAAGAAATCAAACCGATATAAACTGTGTCCCCTGTATAAACACTCTCATATGAAGTTTTTATATAATAATTTCCCGGATTAAGCGAATCAAGAGTTACTGATAAATCAAATGTACAATCACAATTTGCACCACCGAATTGTTCATTCTGAAGCCAGCATAAAGTATCTCCTTCCAACGGATAGATTACCATTTCATACATCGAACCGCAATTCCGGCAAACAATATCGTTTTTCAGAATGGCCGAATTTCCGTAAACTTCAACTCCTAAAGTGCCTAAATCATTAGCGTTAGGGCACCATTGAGCTAAGAATGTTGCTGGCATCAATAAAAATAACAGGGCAAGTGCTTTCATAATCTTTTATGTTTTTAAAAATTGTTTTTTTCCCATTGTACCCCTTCGTGCCTCCTTTGTGTTCAATAGTGATTAAATTTTTAAAGACTTAACCACCAAGCCCACAAAGGGTTTTCACAAAGCACCAAAGTTTAAAATTTGCATGGAGTATGGGGCTTGGAGTATAGAGTTTTCAACCTTTTCCCCTTATGCCCCTATTTCTATTTATTTCAATTTTATTTCCTCTATTCCCTATCTAACAACTAACTACTCTTTACTAACTACTTCCCTCACTCCGCCATCCCCACCAAATACAGTCCTTCGTTGGTCGCGCTTAGGTTGGTAACGTTGATGAAGCCACCTATTTCTGTCATTTATGAAAATGCCGATTTTTTTACTACTCTCAAAATTACTAAATATTCTTAATTAATTCATCTGCATGTAATTTCTTCCTAAATTTAGCGTCGTATTCTAACCATAGAAATGTATAATTTAAACCATGGAGGTAACAATGAAAAAAAGTGTATTCTTATTTGTTCTTTCCTTCCTGCTGAGCGCAGCATTGCTGGCACAGGAAGGGATGTGGCTGCTCAACCAGATTGACCAGCTCGGTCTCGAAAAAAAGGGACTGAAAATCGCAACATCCGAAATTTACAGCAAGGACAAGCCTGCGCTTTACAATGCCGTTGTTCAGATTGGCGGCGGAACAGGATCGTTTGTCTCGCCCGACGGGCTTATCATCACTAATCACCATGTGGCATTCGGGGCATTCAACGTGCCTCGACGGCTGAAACCGATTACCTGTCGAACGGGTTTACGGCCAAGAGCCGAAAAGATGAAATCCAGGCGCCGGGCTACCGCATTCTCCTGCTCAATGAAATGACCGATGTAACCGAAGAGGTGCTGAAGGCGGCAAAGGGAATTACGGAGCCAACCGAAAAGGACAAGGCCATCAATGTGAAGATCGCTGAGATGACAGATGCCATTGAAAAAGGCAAAGACGACATAAAGGCAAGGATTACCGAAATGTACAACGGCAAACAGTACATGCTTTTCGTTTACAAGGTAATCAAAGACATCCGGATCGTGTATGCTCCTCCCCTGTCGATCGGCAAATTTGGCGGTGAGATCGACAACTGGATGTGGCCGCGGCAT
This sequence comes from uncultured Bacteroidales bacterium, assembly GCA_963705185.1. Lineage (GTDB taxonomy): Bacteria > Bacteroidota > Bacteroidia > Bacteroidales > JAADJA01 > JAADJA01. The sequence continues at coordinate 40,657 of CAVPJF010000034.1, read as the reverse complement.
ACGGGTGATTTTTCTTTCCTGAGGGCCTATGTGGCCCCAGATGGCAAAGGAGCGGAATATGCCACTGAAAATGTTCCGTTCAAGCCAAAGGTCTGGCTCAAGGTAGCCAAAGAACCCCTGAAAGATGGTGATTTTACATTTATCGTTGGATTTCCGGGAGGAACCACACGATACAGGTCGTCCAATTCAGTAGAATGGAATTTTGACTACAATTATCCCTTCTCCATTAAAATTTCCAGGAAATCATCGATATTATGGACGAGACAGACCAAAGGAAATCCGGAAGGAGAATTAAAAGTGGCCAGCTTTCAGGTCAGGACTTGTCGAATGTGTTAAAGAACTATCAGGGCAAAGTGGATGGATACGAAGCGGACAAACTTCCTGCAGAAGAAGCTCGATTTCGAAAAAGAATTTGTGAATTGGGCAAACAGCAATCCAACCACCAAAGAAAAATATGCCAACCTGATCAAAAAGGAGAAAGAGCAATACGACGTCATCCTGAAAAACAAGGGACAGGGATAATGTATTCGGGCTATTACAGGGACTTGCCGGAACGCAACTTAGCATTGCAAATCTGCTTTATACGATTGCAAAAGAAATGGAAAAACCCGAAAATGACAGGCAACCCGGGTTTTCGGAAGAGACATCAGCGAAATCGGTGAAAATATACAGTACAATTATTCCAATTATTTTGAACCGGTTGATAAAGCACTTCTGGTTAGGGCACTTAAAATGGCAAAAGATTTGCCGAAGGATCAGCAAATAAAGGAACTGGATTATATCATCAACAATCCTTCAAAAACGATTGAGCAATTTGTTGAAGAAGCGTCAAAATCATCAAAACTTAATGATCCCGACTATGCCAAGAGCCTGCTCAATAAATCCTCAGCGGAACTGGAAGAAACCAATGATCCATTTATTGTTGCTCTCCGCAAAGCTTTACCCGTTGTCGGAAGAGATCAGAAAAGAGAATGAAGTTTTTGCAGCGAATGTCACCGAACTGAGAAAACAATACATTGATGCCCTTTATGAATGGAAAGGCAAGGGACTTTACCCCGATGCCAACGGCACGATGCGTTTCACATCAGGACCCATCAAAGGTTATGCACCGGAGGATGCTGTGTGGTATTATCCTTTTACAAGCCTCAGGGGTGTGATAGATAAAAATACCGGTAAAGAACCCTTCGATGTACCTGCCGGTTTGACCGACCTTTACAAAAAGAAAGATTTCGGGAAATGGGCTGACCCTGTGACAAAAGATGTTCCTGTTGCATTCCTGCACCAGTGCGATATTACCGGTGGCAATAGCGGCAGCCCGGTAATGAATGCCAAGGGCGAAATTATTGGTGTTGCATTTGATGGCAATTATGAAGCCATGATCAGCGACTGGCAATACGATTTCGACTTGCAGCGAACCATTTCAGTTGATATGAGGTATGTTTTATTCGTCACAGAAAAATTTGGAAAGGCAGGATTTATTTTGGATGAAATGGGGGTAACCCATTAATAAAATGTTAAGGTTAGAATTTATCAAAAGTCCCGGTTAAAAGCCGGGATTTTTTTATAGAGCAAGTAATTATAATCTACTTCATCATAAGGTAATTGATGCCCGTTAATTGTAAAATCACTTATGGTATGTGAGGTACAGCAATTTTCGAAAACCGAAATAACATCAATAAAAATTGTATCCGTATCGTTGGAGTCCAAATATAGATAGCAATTCTTAAACCCTTCCAGACTTTTCCAGGAAATTTCTTGAGATACTATGCGCGATTTTTGAAATGAGGTGTCTGAATATACATCTAAATCAATTTCATGTTTAATATTGTTCTCCAAATAATATAACCTTATCGAATCACCGTTATAAGTGCCATTTGATATTAAATCAACCGAGTCACTTTCATCAAGAATCCTAAGCACAATGGCTCCGGGCGGTGTGAAGCATTCAGGGCAATCATGTATTATTTTGCAAGAAAATAACGCCAGAATAGCCAATGATACCGGTAAAAAATGATGTAATTTATTAGAGAACTTCATAATTAAATTATTATAGCAACAACATTTAAAGGTTCAGTAAAACTATCCAATATTGCTCATATTATCTTTTTATTCAAAATTAATAATCTTGATGATTTAACTGATGATCTATTTGATCTAATTTAACTCTTAAAAATATTGTTAAATTTGACCCTTCTCAAAATTTACATTTAATGAAACAAAAACCCCGTTTAAGTTTCTGGCAAATCTGGAACATGAGTTTCGGATTCCTTGGGATACAATTTGGATTTGCTTTACAAAATGCAAATGCCTCTAGAATATTACAAACCTTTGGTGCCGATGTGCATCATTTAAGCTGGTTCTGGCTTGTGGCGCCAATAACCGGTATGATCGTTCAACCAATTGTCGGCTATATGAGTGACCGGACCTGGAATCGGTTTGGAAGAAGAAGGCCCTATTTCCTCGTCGGAGCCTTACTCACAAGTACTGCACTGATTTTGATGCCCAATGCTCCTCATCTTGCAACATTCATTGCACCGATGTTTATTGGCGGTGGATTGCTAATGATCATGGATGCATCGATCAATATTTCGATGGAACCTTTCAGGGCGCTGGTTGCGGATAAACTGCCCGATGAACAGCATACACTAGGATTTTCAATGCAGACCTTATTGATCGGAATCGGAGCTGTAGTTGGTTCATGGCTGCCATATATTTTGGGAAATTGGTTTGGTGTTCCAACTGAATCAACCGGGAAAGGCCTGGTTCCGCCGAATGTGGTTGTCTCATTTTATTTTGGAGCTGCGGTATTGCTTGGTTCAATTATTTGGACTGTAACTTCTACCAAAGAATATCCACCTGACTTTTACCGTGAGGAAGGAGAAACAGAACACGTTAAAACGAAAATCAAAATTCCAAAGACCATGTGGCAGCTTTTGCTCGTGCAGTTCTTTTCATGGTTTGCATTGTTTTCGATGTGGGTATTTACAACGCCAGCTGTTGCAAAACATTTTTTCGGAACGACTGATCCTTATTCAGCGGAATATCAAGACAGCTGGAAATTGGGTAGGAATACTCTTCGGAATTTACAATGGTGTTTCGGCAATTATTGCGTTGTTGTTGCCCAAAGTTGCCGCGCGGATCGGGCGTAAACGAACGCATGCTCTTGCACTAACCATCGGCGGGCTTTCCTATATGTCCTTTTATATTATTCCAAACCACCACCTCCTGATCATCCCAATGATCGGTATTGGAATTGCATGGGGAAGTATTCTTGCAATGCCTTATGCGATGCTTGCAAATTCAATTCCTCCAAGGCAAATGGGAATGTTTATGGGATTATTTAATATGTCCATCACAGTTCCGCAGATTGTCAATGGAATTTTCGGGGGCCTTATCTTGCGCTACATTTTTAATGATGATCCGCAGCTAACCCTTATTATGGCTGGAGTTTTCATGATATTCGGAGCAATCAGTACCTTCTTCGTAAGCGATATTCTTGACAAAAAGGTCAAAGGGACATAAACATATACAGTGATTTAACAACTCGAATGAGCAATTGCATCATCTCACTGCTTCAACCACATTATAATCTTTGGTAATCAATAGATCAGCCATTGGCTTTAGCGACTGAACCATCTTATGCTCCTGACCAAGAATCGCCCAGCGAACTTCATCCATAACTTCTTTGCCTCGGGAATCTTTAGTATGCTTTTCCTTTGTTTCAAGATAGGTAAGCTCAATAAAAACCCTAAGGTCAACATGATTGGTTTTAATTGAATAAAGCCCGTCAACGATCAGCATATCCACGGTGCTGAAATCGGTGATCAACCGGTCAACCTGTTCTGTAACCAAGTCTACACAAGGCATTTCCGATTTACGGTTGTTCTTGAAATCATCTACATTCTGGTGAATTTCATCCCACAGATATTCATTGTAACCCACCACTTTATCAATTCCATTTTCAACCCGCCAGGCTTTTCGCTTCAGCGGATCAGTATTGTAGTAATTATCGGTGTGGAGCGGTTTTGCCATGATATTGTACTTGCGCAACCCTTTGGCAATTACATGCGCCAGCTCCGACTTTCCGGAACCCGATTCACCGGAAATGGCTACAATGAATTTATCCTTTTTCTGTTTCAGAATCCTTTGAATGATATCTTCTCCGGCCTTCTTATGCTTATCCTGAATTAATAAAACGTCGCCTAACATTTGATTTATGATTTAAGATTTTAGATTTAATACTTAATTGTTGTTTGCTTTGCTGATTGCAGCAGAAAAGGATTTCCATTAACAATAACCTTTACTTCTGTTCCCTTCGGATTTGACTGGCTGATAGAAATTGAAGATTTACTTACCAAACACTGGTAGTGAACATTTTTAAAGCTAAAGTTAAAACTAATTGTTCGCCAATGCTCAGGAAGATGTGGATTAAATTCAACGATTTCTTTTTTGAGGTTCAAACCTGCGAATGATTGTAAGGCAATTAAGATTGTTCCAGCCATCACACCGGCATGAATTCCTTCACCTGTCGTTCCACCCTGGATGTCGGAATAATCGCTCGTAAGGGCATCGAGGTACAATTCCCAGCTCAGCTTTTTATCGTTGATCATGTTGGCAAGTTGTGCATGAACCACACGACTAAGGGTCGATCCGTGAGATGTTCGCTGGAGGTAGTACTCAAGATTCTTTGCGAGATAATTGACTTGCAATTTATAACCAAGATTTTCAAGTATTGCAGTTACATCTTTTTCATCAAGGTTATAAAATGTTTGAAGTGTGTCGGCTTGCTTTGCAACTTTAAATTCATCCGCCTCCTTGCCGTCAGCTTTAAGCAGGCGATCCATCCGGTAAATATTTCCATACTTTTTCTTGTAGTAATCCCAGTCAAGTTCCTTCAATTCGAAATAACCATCGTATTGAGCCAGAATATCATTGCTGATAACGATGTTGATCTGTTTGGAAATATCCTGCCAAAGTGAAAGTTCTTTTTCCGTTAAATGAATTTTTTCCAAAACAGTTTTCTTTTCATGATCCCAATTTTTTCAGCAAATCGAAAGCCCTTGAAAAAACCCAAACCACCATCAGGTTGGTATAGGTATTGTCCTTCAAACCACCTTCGTCCGATCCATGATATTTTTCATGAAATTCATCCGGGCCCATCACATTCTTTATCTCGTACCTGCCTGTCGCAGGATTCAGTTTGGATTTACTTGCCCAAAACCGACAAATCTCGAGAAACATCTCTGCACAGTATTTCGCCATGAAATCTTTATCTTCGGTAACATGGAAATATTGCCAGATATTATAAGCAATGGCCAAAGAAACATGTCGCTGGAGTGAACTATAATCATCGCCCCATTTACCTGTTAATGGATTCAGATGGACAACCTGAGTTTCTTCCCTGCCGTCACTGCCGCTTTGCCAGGGGAACATTGCCCCCTCGTAACCATAATCCTTTGCATATTTTCTGGCGGCATCCAGTCTTCGATAACGATACATCAAAGCAGCTTTTGATATTTCGGGGAAATGGATGTTGTATAAAGGCAAAATAAAAAGCTCATCCCAGAAAATATGACCCCGGTAAGCTTCACCATGAAGCCCACGGGCCGTAATGCTTGCATCGATGTTGGCATTGTGGGGTGAAAGAGATGTAATTAAATGATACAGGTGAAGTCTGAGCAGTTTTTGAGCAAGACGATCACCTTCAATCTTTACATCCATCTTTTTCCAGATTTCTGCCCATTTCTGAGAACTCGCTGTAAGCAAAGACTCAAAATCAGCTGACCGTTCTAATTCTGAAATTGAAGATTTCAATGGATCAGCAGTATCCCATGGCATGGATGTGTAAACAGAAACGATCTTTTCAATTTTGATGGATTGTTTTTCTTTGGCTTCCAATGTGAAACGGGAATAAATTTCGCCCGGATTTTCGACATAAAAACTATCCGGATTAACATTGATCCCATTAAGTGAAACATTGAGTTTAAAAGCTTCAGCGATCTTATTTACTGATTGAGTAGTTTCCACGAGAATATAGGCAATTTTGCCGGAAGTTCCTGTCTTTACAGGTTTTAAATGCTGCTGGTTCAATTGACGATACCTCACAACTCCGTCGTTGATAATCGCACCGTTTATACCTGTTTGGAAAGTAAAATGTGCTGAATAATTAAGTGGCGTAATTTCATAAGTCATCGCTGCAAGATGAGGATTAGCCATACTTGCAAAACGCTGTGATACAATTCTGGTTTGCCTCTCTTTTTCATCCTGAATAACCATAGTTCGCGAAAACAATCCGGTTTTAATATCTAACTTCCTTTCAATTTCCAGGATTTTGGTCTGATTGATATCCACCGGACTGTCAAAATTCAGGTTAAACTGAACCTTCAGCCAGTTGGGGCAATTCACAAAATCTTCATTTTCCACATCCCGGTCACCAACTTTCGAAATCAACCTGTTATATAAACCGGCAATGTATGTTCCTGGATAATTATGGTTTCCGGCATCCGTTTCCTCCATGGCTCCGCGGGTTCCGAAATAACCATTTCCAACGGTGAGCAATGTTTCCCGGGTTTTCTCCTTTTCGGGAACGTAATCATTGTAGGTTATGCTCCAGTTGTCTTTTTCAATTCCTTCTTCAAACCATTTTACGATTCCATCAAAGCCGATTTCAGCAATATCCTTCACAACGATATCGGCTCCATTTAGCTTCAGTTCTTTTTCATTTTCTTCCCTTGCAATTCCGAGAACCAACCCGAAATTTCCTTTTGAACCAGCCTGAACACCTGAAACTGCGTCCTCAACTACAACCGACTTATCGTAAGTTACACCAAGGTTATCAGCAGCGACAGTAAAAATATCGGGTTCCGGTTTGCCTTTCAAACCAAGTTCTGCTGATACAACTCCATCCACACGGGTTTCGAACAGATCAAGAATTCCTGCACGCTCCAGAACGGCTTTGCAATTCTTGCTTGAAGATGCCACCCCAACCCTGATCCCCTTTTGTTTCAATTCCCTGATAAGTGATACTGTCGATTCATAAACCTGAACACCATCTCTCTCAAGAACATCATTAAAAGCTTCGTTTTTTCTGTTTCCCAATCCGCAAACTGTTTCCTTTCCAGGTTCATCCTCTGGGTCACCTAAAGGAATATTGATCCCTCGGGATTGAAGAAATGATTCGACTCCTTTATACCTTGGTTTACCATCAACATAGGGAAGGTAATCTTTTTCGTGGTTGAATTCCCTGAAAGGTTCTCCATGCTTTTTCTCTCGTTCAAGAAGATATTCATCAAACATTTTTTTCCATGCTGAACTGTGCACGAGTGCAGTCTTTGTGATCACACCATCGAGATCAAAAATTACTGCGTCAAATAAAAAATTACTCATATTGTATTTTTATTCTTTTCGATTTATAATTAATCAATCATCTATTTATTTCTTGCCTTTTGCCTGATGATCAGCCGAAGCGACTGATCGTAGGTCATATAATTCCAGAGCCAGTTGAGGAAAATAAACATCCTGTTTTTTACCCCAACAATCGACATCAAATGGACAAACATCCAAATAACCCAGGCAATAAACCCTTTCAGCCTGATAAAGGAAAATTCTGCTATAGCAAGGTTGCGGCCAATGGTTGCCAGCGATCCCTTGTCAACATACCTGAATGGTTTTAAAGGTTTATTGGTAAACAAACTTTTGAAATTCGCTGACAAAAGTCTTGCCTGCTGAATACCAACCGGAGCCACTTGAGGATGTCCGTCAGGATAATCCTCCTTTTGCATGGTTGCATATCTCCTATGGCAAAAATATTTTCATACCCAATAACCCGGTTTTGCTGATCCACTTTTATCCGATTCCTTCGGTCATAAACTGATTCCTCCAGTCCCGGAATTCTGTTGCAAATAATTCCACTCGCCCATATCAGCGTTTTGGAATGAATGGGAGGTTGGTTTTTAATGGTCACATAATCGCCATCGTAATCAGTCACAACTGAATTTGTCATGACTTTAACATCAAGCTTCTTCAGATATTCATCAGCTTTTTTTGAAGAGGACTCCGACATGGCACTGAGTAACCTTGGACCAGCTTCAAGCAAATAAATTTTCATATCGTCGAAGTTCAGTTCGGGATAATCCTTAGGAAGCACATAGCGCCGCATTTCGGCCAGTGCACCTGCGACTTCTGCTCCGGTTGGACCTCCTCCAACAATAGCAATATTCAACAATCCTTCCTTTTCCTGCTGATCCCGGGTTAGAAGTGATGCTTCATAATTCTCCAAAATCCTGTTGCGGAGATAAAGCGCTTCGGCTACCGATTTCATTGAAACTGCTTTTTCCATCACATGCTGCATCCCAAAGAAATTGGTTTCGGCACCCATGGCAATAACAAGGTAATCGTACCAAACATAACCAATATCGGTCATTACCTTTTTATTGACTGGATCGATGCTTTGCACCTCCGCCATCCGGATGTGAATGTTTTTCACCTTCTGAAAAATCTTCCTCAAGGGGAAAGAAATCGCACTCGGCTCAAGTCCGGCAGTGGCAACCTGGTAAAACAAAGGCTGAAACTGGTGATAGTTATTCCGGTCGAGGAGGACAACCTCCAGGTCGAGTTTGATCAGTTTGCGCGCTAAAGTAAGGCCTGCAAAACCAGCGCCTGCAATAACCACTCTTTTCTTATCGGTTTCCGGAATATTAATTGGCATCTGTCACTTTTTTTGTTTGTGTACTGTTGTATACTTGGTATTCGAGCAATCTATCAACGTAACTTCTGTCAAACTGCTATAAAATAAATTAAAAACACATAATTCTTATTTCAACCAAAATCCTTTAGGACGTCATTCATCACAACTGGGGATAATTAATATTTAGTAGTCTTTTTGAGGATTCCATTCTCGTATATTCGTTTCTCTTTTTATTCTTCCATCAGGATAATATGCATTGGCAATACTGTCATAAACTCCATTTCTGAATAGTGCAGTTTGTTCTAGATTACCAATGCTATCATTCCAAACCCAAAGGCCAAACTCCTTACCACTTTTATATTGTCCAAATACTTTTCTTTTATCAGATAATATTTCCATTGTTTTGCCATTTAAAGTATCGTTGATATAATTTCTTTCTCTGTATTCTCCATTTTCAAACCAATATTTCCAAAGTCCATTTCTCTTTCCATTAACAAATCTACCTTCACTTTCCTTCTGTCCATTTTCATACCAAGTTAATTGTAATCCATTTACAACTCCGTTTTCTATGGAAACTTCTTTTTTCTTTTGTCCGTTCTTGTACCAACATTTTACATTCCCGCATTCTTTACCATTTTTCATTTCCCAATCGGCCTCGAGTTGTCCATTATCAAACCAACTTTTAAACTTCCCTTCTTGCTGATTGTTATAATAATATCCTTGACTTTCTATTTGTCCATTTTCGTAAAAGGTATGCCTACTATAACTATTTGTATCGCTGCAATTAGAGTATATGTGAACGACCATTTCTTTTCCATCTTTTATAAGTTTCCTTTACAACCCTGCATTCCCTTTTACAAGAAAACAGAGTTACCAAGATTGTCAAGCTAAATAAAAGCCGTAAGGTCATTTCGAATAGTTACTAATTAAAATTGGTTTTCAATTAACCAGCAAAACGATAACGGAGGAAATGTAACGTAATCGTTATTCTTATCAATAAAAAATTTATTATCCAAAACATTTTTCCATGATTTATTTTTCATCTCGCTGGGTAATTTTGCAATTACCTGCAAATCCGATAAATTCTGAACAATCAGCAGTTCATCTTTACCATACGACCTCCTATAAACAAGCACTTCATCTAAAGGTTTATTATTTAGTCCTGTCAATTCCAACCATTCAATTCCTCCCCGGCCAAAACACTGGTACTGGTTCCGGGCTTTAACCATGTTCCTGACCTGTGCATAAACCTTTGCAGATAATGATTCCGGATTCTTCAGTTCATTCTCCGTTTTCTTCCAGTCGATTTTTCCCCTGACGAGGAAACGTGTATCATCCTTGCCCGTAAGCTTTATCATTTCCCGTAATTGGCTTCATCATTCAGGGAGCCAAATTCATCTCCGTAATAAATAATCGGTGTTCCGGGAAGTGTGAGCATAATGGAATAAGCCAGCCCGATCTTTTTGGGATCGCGACCCATTAATTCAGACAACCTTGCAGCCACACCCTGTCCCAGACGGAAATCCCACAGAGGCTGGCGGCAATAATTATCATGGATGTATTTCCGGTCTTCTTCCGAAACATAAACCAGCTCGAGGCTCAGCTCGTCGTGGCAACGTAAAAAAGTAAACCATTGCGCCGATTCAGGAATGACGGGTGTGACAGCGGTGCTTAAAATGGATGAAATGGGTTTGCTGCTTTTTGCGGCAAGCGATTTAAAGATCATCGGCATGAGCGGGAAGTGATAGCCGGCATTGCATTCGTCGCCATCACCAAAATATTTGATCACTTCATGGGGCTTCTGACAGGCTTCGGCAAGCAAAAGGGTATGCGGCCTAACATAATCCAGCACTGCCCTGAAGAACTTCACTACAAGGTGAAGCGTTGGATGATTTTCACACGTTGTGCCATCTTCTTTCCAGAGGTAAGGTATAGCATCGGCCCTGAAACCATCCACACCCTGCTTTAGCCAATATAGGAAATTCCGGGTCATTCCGATGAGCACTTGCGGATTTTTAAAATTCAGGTCGGGCTGGAACTCGAAGAAACGATGGAAATAATACCAGTCGCCATCCTTTTGCCAGTTGCTTTCGCACAAGCCTTCGAAAATGATACGTGCATCCTTGTACAGGTTTGTATCCTTCGACCAGATATAATAATCGCGGTAAGGATTATTTTCCGACTTGCGCGACTCTACAAACCACGGATGCTCGTCGGAAGTATGGTTGATGGCAATATCAAATATTACTTTCAACCCCCTTTTGTGAGCCTCCGAAAGGAAATTCCTGAATAGTTGCCGTTGTTCGTCGATGGATGAATTTTCATCTATTCCCAGTAATTCTGTCCGGATCTGGTCGTAATTCCGGATGTCGAATCCGGCATCTTTCATTGGTGAATCGAGGATGGGCAACAACCAAAGGCAATTTACCCCAAGATCCTGCAGGTAATCGAGCTTTGCTGACAGCCCAGTAAAATCCTTGTTGAACTGATCGACATACATCGAATAAACCACGGCATCCATATACCATTCAGGTTTATGATTCGAAAATGTGATCGAATTTTTGGTTTTCTGAATCTCCGAAATAAACTTGCTGAGCAGTTCCGGCGATTCTCCCGGATAAAGGGCATTCCAATATTTTGATAACTGATTGAATAAGTCCATAACGGTCTTTTTTTAGGGTTGCAAAAGTAAAGATTTCGCATGGAAGTGTAAAAGAAACAAGAAAAAGCAAAGCGTTTACCGGGTAAATTTAAATGTATTCATCACTTCCTGCAAAAATCCATCATAATCTATTGGGGGATTATAAATGAATATATCAAATACCAGGTTATCCTTTTTTATAAAAATCCGTTTATTCATTCCATCGTATCCTCCGGCCTTATTTTGGTAGATTGCTTTAAGCCCTTCATATTTATCAAAGGCATACTTTTCAAATTTAACTTCTTCTTTTTGATAGAAACCAGGTAAAAAACTGATAATGTTAAAGCAATACGTTTCCATATCAAACTGATCGGAATAATCGTAAACAGATACGCTAAATATCGGAACAACCTTGTTTGCAAAATCTATACTAAACTTTTGCTTTTCATTGTAAAATGGAAGTTTATTTAATTCCCTGAGCAATTGTTTTCGTTCTTCGGGGCAAGGACCAATTGAAGTAATTTCAATGCATTCATTTGGGAACTGAACCTCGAAATTATACTCATTGTTTTTATAGAGCCGCCAATCTTTGTAATATTCCTGTGATTGAGTTACAATTGAGGATAAAATGATTTGAATAATTATAAAAAATGTTTTTTTCATATTTCTTGTTTCTTGCCTCTTGTTTATCCTGCACCTGTGCTGCTTACCCGCATGAATTATCTTTATTTTAGTTATGCTGAGTATAACTTTTATTCAGGACGAAGTCACAGACTTCGCCAAACGGCAATGCAAGGCATGCAATATGAGCCGCTGTTGGGGGCAGTTATTATCACTAATTCCTGTAAAAATAGTCTTTACAAATATCCATTTATCACCTTCTTTCCTAAAAATTGAAAGACTTCCATAGCCCATTAAATAATGACATTGTACCCATTCATAAAAATACAATAATCGTAATCTAGCGAAAAGATAGGTATAGAATATGTTGTGCAACAATTACCAAATTTTCGATTGAATTTCCTCCAACCTTTATTCTCGTTTCTAAATATTCTATTTAATTTCTCTTCATCAATTACAACTGCATTTTTTATTTTATCCTCGCTCCAAATAATTTTTTCTGCTTCTTTTATTTGAAATTTAATGAAATTAATATCGTCTTAAGTGAATATTGTGTCATCAAAAATCGATTCTTTATAATAATTTATCTCCCATATATTTGGAACTGCGTAAGATTAAATTTAACTGAGTCATTTACAATAGCTCTATTGATAAATTTATAAATGCTATCCATTTCTATTTTAAAATATTCTTGCGACTTTATAAGTCCAGGAATTAAAATTATCATCAATAGTGGATATCGAATAAATGTCATTTTTTTAATTTTAATTGCCCCCAACTTCTTAGTGTTTTATCCGCCGTCCCCCCAAACTCCAGCTTAAAGATATTAAACAACTTTGAATTACAAGTAAACCATAAACACTTCTGCCGGCTTTCACCGGCAGGATTATTCAAAACTTTTCATTTATAATTCATTACTCCTCCTCCACCAGTGTAATGATCTCAATACTCCCTGCCAGGTCGGGGAAGAATCAGCAGCTTCGCCCAACGGGTGTGGTGCTTAGCTTTATGGCCTGGCAAGAACTATTGAGTCAGCAAGTGTGATTATTCTTTTTTGTCTAAGATTTTGTAACATACATGCAGATTTATTTTTGGAAGCCAACCATAATAATCGTAATCCTCTTTTTTATAATCTGTTTTTACGACACGGTAATAAACACCTAAATTCATATCTACAAAAAACCGTTTATTCGAAAATAGTTTTGTTCCTACACCAGTGCCTCCACCATATTCAAATTCATTATGAACAGGGTATGTTTCCGATGATTCAAATCCTTGTTTTGAAATTGCAATTCTTGGAAACACCAAAAAGTATAGGTTAAAAAAAGAATCAGATTTAATGGACAATGGATAATACCTAATTTCCTGGATTAAGGCATTGCGCCGGTTTATTTCGTCCGAATCTGGTGAATAGATTTCAAGGAAATTATAGGTTGTTTGAGTTGTAAAATCATTATTCAAGGGGACTTCAATACCGACCGAAAAATGCAATGCAGTTAACCATGGTACTATTATACCTTTTACACTTAATTCGCTTTTTTGTCCAAACAGAATTGTAAAATGAAGAATTAGTATAGCGGTAATTGGAATTTTATTCATCATCTCCAAAAATAACCATTTTCCCTTCATCAAAACAAAATCCCACCCTTTTCGTCACTAAGGTTACCGGTTGTTTGTTTTCTCATCTAACATCTCCCGAAAGGATTATTTGGTATAATGTCTAATTTCTAACATCTTTTTATCCGGCACAAGTGCTGTTTTCCCTCATGTCCGGGCTGGGAGGCCTGCCTGCAGGGGGTTTTATAGTCTCCGTGTCACAAGAAAGGTGAGAAGTGCACTCGATATAATACCAAGGCCGAGCATTCCTCCAATTTGAATGAAATGTTTGGTAAATGTTATTTGTGAACCGTTTGGATTCAGAACCAATACAAGATAAAGATAGACGATTAAAAACATGACCATAAATGTTATCAGCGCAGTGAAAAACAGCTTCAGGTATTTATTATCAGCGTCAGTGAGTTTAATTGTCAAAACGGAGATGATAAGGAAAAGAACATAAGGCAATATTTCCATAACAACATTGGGCATTAAAAATTCTATTAATACCAGTGTAAGTCCTCCTAATACACCCCAGCAGAGTCCGTTTGTCAATGGGTTGTTAAAAATTGCAAGTTTTTTCATGGCGTTAAATTTAATTGTTAATAATAAGAGATTTGCGGCTTTTGTTACTAAACTTTTTTGAACAGGTGAATTTGTCGGCTTTAATTTCTCTCAAAGATAATGTTTTAATAACAACTGACAAAAGAAACTTCCAGCTTACTCCAGCAGGCACTTTTAACTTTTAACTTTTTCCCAAAAAGAAAGGCCACCCTTTCGGGCAGCCTTTCAAGCTCTTGACCAATGCAAAGCAGTGTTAGTTGACTTTAAGCATTCGTTTTGTAGAGATAACCTTACCATTGATCTTAAGCGAATAAAAGTAGATGCCGGGGCCGGCATAGCTACCATTATATAGTTTACCATCCCACGTTATGTTATATTCACCGGGCTGCTGATCGCTGTTTTTATATATCTTAATTTCCTGACCCACTATATTCATTATACTTATTTCAATGTCAGAGGTTTCATTTACAGAGAATAATATGGTAGTTTCGGAATCGAAGGGGTTAGGATAATTCTGGCCGAGCGTATTCTGCTGGTAATTGTTACCTATATCTATTCCTGTACCTGTGCCGAAATTTGCCAGCGCTTTAATGCAGAAGTTACCGGTATTCTGGAAACCTGAAGGATCGTCATAATAATAAAAATCCTTCCAGATCCCATTCTCTTTATAAAAGCTTTCGCCAGGATTAGAAACTGATGGGACAATGGTTTTCGATCCGCCTCCAAGCAATACCGGCACATCGGAAGTGCGGTCGTAAGGAATGCCTCCTTCCGACAGATACAGGTAAACATAAAAATCGTCACCTTCAGGAATAATTAACCCCTGACCCCAGTATATATTCAGCGTATGAAGCCCGCTATAGGCAATGGTCCCGCTTTCACTAAACAATGAATTGGAAAGTTCGGTTCCGTCAAATTCATTAAATACTTCAAAAGCATAGTCTACATCATTTCCTGCTACAAAAAAGCTAAGTGCCACTACTTCTAAATCATTTTCAGCAGTAAAGGCATTAAAGGCCTCTGTAGCAAAAGTAAGGGTATCCCTCCAACCATGATAATCGTGATAGTAAACGGTATCATAAGGCATCGGGATTACGTTTTGGAACGAAATGGCTCCCATTTCAGGATTCTGGCAGGCATGCTTGTCGTAATACGAAATCCAGAAATAACCGGCATATCCCCAGTCGGTTCCCCAGCTGTTCTTGGTAAGCCATGCGCCATTGCCCGGAGCACCCTGAACTTCGCGGTTATCATCCCAACCTATAATCGTCACAGAGTGATTAGGATCAAGAGTGCTTGATGCCGGCTGGTAATGCTCGTATTCAGCATTAATAAAGGAGCTATTATAGCACATACAGGTTGCCATCGCACCCTGTTCCATGACTTTTGTTTTTATCAGGTCTATATTTTCAAGATTGGCGCCTGCCGTATACCACTCCACATCCAGGGGGTAATATTTATGGAAAGCTGGTATCATAAAATACCGGAGGATTAGTGTACGACTGCCCATCAACGTCCCTCACAGTGCCATCGCCACGCGAAATATATGCTGTTGAAACACGGTAATCTCCACCCATGTGCACTTCAAGTCCCTGTCCGTTGTTAAAAGGAGGGTCTAAATCCTTATTGTAATACTGATTGTAACCATTCCACCAGTCAAGATGGTATTCTGCCAGGTTTGGTTCACCGGTTTCGCCGGCAGAAGCCCAGTTGCCTGTCATTAACAGATTGCCTTCCATTGAGGCCATTGTGCCATGTGTCCAGCAGGTCCCTCCCGACTGACTTTTAACTGATGTAACATAGTTATTTCCGTTAAAATTCCGCAAATCGAAAGTTTGTGGCAATTGTGCTATAACATTTATTGCAAATGCAACGTATAACATAACAGTTGTAAACTTTTTCATTCTTTTTACTTTTTAAACGATTATGAAAAACCTTTATATGTCAGACAAATGTACAAAATGTTTCGTTGCTCATTCCAGTCTGATGATTATTAATAAATCGGTTCATAATCTATTCTGCGATGAAAGGAATGCAATGTTTGTAATGATTAAATTTGTTCACAATAATTATTGAAAAAGAGATGAAAAAAATAAACTTTTC
Organism: uncultured Bacteroidales bacterium; assembly: GCA_963705185.1. Classification (GTDB taxonomy): domain Bacteria; phylum Bacteroidota; class Bacteroidia; order Bacteroidales; family JAADJA01; genus JAADJA01. The sequence continues at coordinate 24,446 of CAVPJF010000034.1, read as the reverse complement.
ATTGTTGACAGTTTTCCTGAGCTCATTATGCTTATCCATAATTTCTTATGCTCAACAAGATTCATTGAATGAATTTTGTATCTCTCCTGAAGAATATAAATTATTTAACCTCGTAAATGAATATCGAAAAACGGTGAATTTACCTGGCATCCCTCTATCCAAATCGCTTAGCAAAGTTGCAAAAACGCACATTGCTGACCTGATTCAAAACAAACCTGATACAAATACCTGCAGTTTTCACAGCTGGTCAAATAAAGGTAACTGGCAGGGCTGTTGCTTTACCAAAGAAAGTAAAGACAAGCTTTGTATGCAAACCAAGCCTAAAGAATTAACCGGTTATCCGGGCAAAGGATATGAAATCGTTTATTGGGAAAGCCGCGAAGCATCAGCTGAAAGAGCCATCGGCCAGTGGAAGGAAACACTTGCTGCCAAATCAGTGTTGACCAATTTTAAGGAATGGGGAGATTACAAATGGGGTGCTTTGGGAGTCGGTATTGAAGGAGGATTTGCAGTCATTTGGCTTGGACAAGATGCCGATCCTGAAAAAGAAACTACAATTTGCGGAGGTGAATCAATCATCAGCAAGCCAATAGCGGTTCAGGATAATGGACCCCAGATAGTATCGGAAAGCACAGGAAGGTTCTATTTAATAATTGGTAATTACAGTACAATGAATGGGGCCAAAGCTATGGCTTCGAAATATGTTAAAGAGGGATTTACAAAGACAAAAATTATTTCGAAGGATGATAAATTCCGGGTTTCTCTTAATGATTATTCAAGCAAAGAGCTTGCTACGCAAGCGAAAAAGGAATTGCCTAGTAAATATAAGGATGCGTGGATTATGCCCTATTTACAACCTAATGAAACAAGTTTGAAATAAACAGGTCTTTTAGTACTTAAGAAAACATTAAATCCGAATCAGCTTTTCAAAACTACTCAGTTTATTAGCTTTAAACTATTCTTAATAAAATCAAGCTTTTCCGAGTACTTTGGCCATAGTCATACCAATCTCACCGGGAGATTCAACCACTGTAACACCGCATTCGGCAAGTATTTTCTTTTTTGCCTGGGCTGTATCATCTTTCCCTCCGATAATTGCGCCCGCATGCCCCATGGTTCTTCCTTTGGGGGCTGTAGCTCCGGCTATAAAACTTACGACGGGTTTAGTTCCATGTTCTTTAATGTAATAAGCTGCCTCCGCTTCCATTCCTCCCCCGATTTCGCCAATCATCACGATTCCTTCAGTATCGGGGTCATTCATAAATAGTTCTACAGCATCTTTTGTGGTTGTTCCAATGATCGGATCACCGCCAATACCTATGGCGGTTGATTGACCCATACCAAGTTTGGTGAGCTGATCAACGGCTTCATATGTCAATGTTCCTGAACGAGAAACGATTCCAATGGTTCCACGCTTGTGGATAAATCCGGGCATAATCCCTACTTTTGCTTCACCCGGAGTAATTACACCCGGACAGTTGGGTCCAACCAGCCTGCATTCGGTTCCTTTTAGGTATTCCTTAACTTTAACCATGTCCTGAACTGGTATTCCTTCAGTGATACATATGATCACCTTAATTCCTGCTTCTGCTGCTTCCATAATTGCATCAGCAGAATATACAGGCGGAACAAAAATCACCGAAACATTTGCCCCAGCCTTATCCACTGCGTCTTTTACTGTATTGAAAACCGGACGGTCAAGATGGCTTTGGCCTCCCTTGCCAGGCGTTACACCGCCAATAATATTGGTTCCATATTCAATCATTTGGCTGGCGTGGAATGTACCTTCTTTCCCTGTAAATCCCTGCACCACGACCCTGGAATTTTTGTTTACTAAAACACTCATTGAAGTAGTTATTTTTAAAGGCGGCAAATATAAAGTATTTGAGGTTTATCATCGAAATTATTCACTACTTTTGTTAAATTAATTGAATATAAGGTTGCCTGATGAAAAGTGCATCTCAATTAACAGCTACCAAAGACACAATTTGTGCATTGGCTACCCCACCGGGCTTAAGTGCTATTGCTGTCATAAGAGTTTCGGGTAAGGAGGCCTTCCGGGTGTGTGAACAAATTTTCGAACCTACCAATAAGAATTTAAAGCTTTCGAATACCGACACCCACACGATTCATCTCGGGGTGATCAAAAACAATGATGAAATCTTTGACGAAGTACTGGTAAGTATTTTCAGGGAACCCCATTCTTATACAGGTGAAAATTCAGTTGAAATCTCCTGCCATGGTTCTGATTATATTCAGCAAAAAATAATTGAACTACTTATCGGCAAAGGATTGCGTTTGGCCAAACCTGGTGAATTTACTTTACGCGCTTTTCTGAATGGAAAATTTGACCTCTCTCAAGCCGAAGCTGTCGCCGATCTAATTGCATCTCACTCCAGGACTTCCCACGACCTTGCCATCAATCAAATGAGGGGAACCTTTTCGAATAAAATTAAGGACCTGCGGAAACAACTTATGGTTTTTGCCTCACTCATTGAGCTTGAATTGGACTTCAGCGAAGAAGATGTTGAATTCGCCAACCGTGAAGAGTTCAAAAAACTACTCCAGACTTTGAGTTCGGAGGTTGGTTCATTAATTAATTCTTTTTCAATAGGTAATGTGTTAAAAAAAGGAATTCCGGTTGCAATAATAGGCCAGCCAAACGTTGGTAAATCAACATTGCTTAATTCCCTTTTAAATGAAGAACGTGCTATTGTTTCTGAAATTCCTGGTACAACAAGGGATTCCATTGAGGATATACTCGTTATCAATGGCATTTCTTTCCGGTTTATTGATACGGCAGGCCTTAGGGAATCAGGGGATAAAATTGAAAGCTTGGGTATTGAAAGAACGTATCAGAAAATAGATCAGGCAAAGATCATTTTATACGTTTTTGATGTCAGTATCACGGGGTATTCTGAAACAGGAATAGCATTAGATGAGTTCCGTGAGCATATTCGTCAATTGCCTGAAGATATTTCAAAGGACAAAAAGTTTATTCTGATTGCAAATAAGACTGACCTGCTTATTGAAGCACCTGAAGGATTCAAGTCCATGGTTGAGATGGAATGCCTTTTCGTTTCAGCTAAAAGAAAAGAAAACATCAACCTCATCCTCGACACTCTTTCAAGTTATGTAGAAAATGAAAAGGTTTCAGACAATACTATTGTCTCGAACACTCGTCATTATGAAGCTTTACTGAAAACCAGCCAATCACTTGAAAACATTAGACATGGATTTGAACAAAAAATTTCTTCTGATTTGATTGCAATTGATGTCAGGCAGGCCATTTATCACCTTGGTGAAATCACTGGAGAGATTACCAATAATGAAATTTTAGAAAACATATTCTCGAAATTTTGCATCGGAAAGTAGTTGGGAAAACCATCGGCTATTATTAACGTATGATACTGTAAAATTACTATTAAATGAACCCTTATGAAACATTTACTGTTTATAAGGATTAATTATTAAAAAACTAAAAAATGTCAAAAATTGCATTGATTTCAGGAATTACCGGACAGGATGGTGCCTATTTAGCGGAATTTTTATTAAAAAAAGGATACATCGTCCATGGATTGAAAAGACGTGCATCTTTATTTAACACTGACAGAATCGATCATTTGTATCAGGATCCGCACATTGAAAATCAAAATTTTTATTTGCATTACAGCGATTTGACTGATTCGACCAACCTTATCCGCTTAATCAGTGATACAAAACCTGATGAAATTTATAATCTGGCTGCCATGTCGCATGTTAAAGTCAGTTTTGATACTCCGGAGTATACTGCCAACGCTGATGGAATAGGTGCTCTCAGGATGCTTGAGGCCATTCGGTTCTTAGGCTTGACAAAAAAAACCAGATTTTACCAGGCATCAACAAGCGAATTATATGGTTTAGTGCAGGAGGTGCCCCAGTCAGAAAAAACACCTTTTTATCCACGCAGTCCTTATGCAGTAGCCAAACTTTATGCTTATTGGATTACTGTAAACTACCGCGAAGCATATGATCTTTTTGCAAGCAACGGCATTTTATTCAACCATGAATCCCCTATCCGGGGTGAAACATTCGTGACACGTAAAATCACCATGGCTGTATCAAAAATCGCCATGGGGTTGCAGGATAAGCTTTTCCTTGGGAATCTATCAGCTAAGAGGGATTGGGGACATGCTAAGGATTATATTGTCGCCATGTACTTAATTTTGCAACATGATAAACCGGATGATTTTGTAATAGCCACAGGTGTAACAACTGAAGTTCGCGATTTTGTGAGACTGGCATTTAATGAGTGCGGGATTGAAGTAGAATTCAAGGGTCAAGGTGCTGATGAAAAAGGTTTTGTAACCAAATGTACCAATCCTGATTATCAGATTAAGATTGGAAAAGAAGTGGTGAGTGTTGATCCAAGATATTTCAGACCAACTGAGGTTGAATTATTAATTGGTGATCCAACCAAAGCAAATACTGAACTTGGATGGAAACCAAAATATGATTTGAAAGCCCTGGTAAAAGATATGATCCAATCGGATATAATAGAAGTAAAAAGGGATAAGTATTTGAAGGATGGTGGATTTAGGGTAATGAATTATTTTGAATAGGATATTTATTAATCGAACAGAGATCAAAGGCAACTATGAATAAAGATAGCAAAATATACGTTGCCGGTCATGACGGCCTGGTAGGAAGCAGCATTGTAAAAATATTACAAAGAAAGGGCTATTCGAATCTGGTATTTAGAAAATTTAGCGAATTGAATCTGGTTAACCAGTCGGACACAGATAAGTTTTTTAAAGAGCAAAAACCGGAATATGTTTTCCTGGCTGCTGCCAAAGTTGGCGGAATTCATGCTAATAATACATATCGGGCTGAGTTTATTTATGATAACATCATGATACAAAGTAATGTCATTCATAATAGCTATTTGAATAATGTAAAAAAGCTGCTGTTTCTGGGGAGTACGTGTATCTATCCTAAAATGGCAAATCAACCTATGAGAGAGGATGAATTGCTTACCAATACTCTGGAATACACCAATGAGCCTTATGCAATTGCTAAAATTGCCGGAATCAAAATGTGTGAATCCTATAATTTGCAATACGGGACCAATTATATTTCAGTGATGCCGACTAATTTATATGGATACAATGATAATTTCAATCTTGAAAATTCACATGTGCTACCGGCTCTGCTAAGGAAGAATCATCTTTGCAAATGTCTTGAGAATAATGATTTTAAAGCTATAAGAAAAGACCTTGCGAAATATCCCTTCCGGAATCAGTCCAGAGGCCTCTGATTCAGAAATTATAAATTACCTTGAAAAATTTGGAATCAAGCGGAAAGGAAAGTAAAGTGGAACTCCATGTATGGGGTAGTGGAACACCTTTCAGAGAATTCCTGTGGGCTGAAGACATGGCTGATGCTTGCGTCTTTCTGATGGAAAATACTGATTTTAATGATTTGGTTAGGGTTAGCAAAATAAAAGATAATGAAATCAGAAACACACATTTGAATATTGGTAGTGGTAATGAAATTACGATACGAGACCTTGCATATCTGGTAAAAGAAAAAGTTGGGTTTAAGGGTGAGATAAAATTCGATCCGACAAAACCGGATGGAACCCCAAGAAAATTAACCGATCCAAGCAAACTTCATGCGCTGGGATGGAAACATAAGATTGAGCTTGAGGAAGGAATAAAAATGGTTTATGAACATTATTGCAAATAAATTCTTTCAGTAAATAGGCTTAAGTAAATATCACAATATTTGCTTGACAAAAAAAAATAGGAATGGTAATTCCCTTTTATAAATTGAAAAATTAAATTATTACTGTCCTTTCAAAGATTAAAGGTTTTGTTTATGCAAATTATTTGGTTGATGATAATTGCCCTGAAAATTCTAGGAAAATTTATTAATGACAACTTTATTGATAATAGGATTAAAGGTAATTTTTAATCAAAAGAATCTTGGGGTCGGTGTAGCTGTAAAAATAAGGAAGATTTAAAACTACCAAAGCCAATATCCAATAAAATAGAATGAGTAATTATTGAAAATAAGCTTAATCCAGTCATTAAAATTAAAAATCCTATAATGAACAATATTGATTTAACAATTGTAATTCCTGCATATAATGAAGAGCAATCATTGAAGGAATATTTACCTTTAATAATTAACGAGTGTAAAAATAATAATTGGAAGCTCATTTTAGTAAACGACGGTTCAAGAGACAATACAGGTAATATTTTAAAGCAATACGGTAATTCTGAAGTATTGACAATAATTAACCACAAGCTAAACAGAGGTTATGGCGGAGCATTAAAATCGGGAATTTTAGCAACCGATACGAAATATCTGATTACAATTGATGGCGACGGTCAGCATAGGTTTGAAGATATTCATAAAATGTTTGACCTTATTAAGGAAAGGGATGCAGACATGATAGTAGGTAAGCGGAAACTTGGTGATAGCATTTATAGGACTATAGGTAAAGTTTTAATACGATTTTTTGCTAAAAGATTAATGACCATTCCTATTGAAGATCTTAATTCAGGAATGAAAATATACAGAACCGAATTAGCTAAGCGTTATGTGAAAAACTGTCCTGATGGAATGGCCTTTAGTGATATTATAACCCTTTTGTTTATTAATAAAAGGCATTTGGTGCTTGAGACACCAATTGAAATAAACCAGAGAAAATTTGGAGAAAGTACAATTAATGCTAAAACTGCCATAACAACAGTTTATGAAATATTAAACATCGTTCTTATGTTTAATCCCATAAAGATATTTTTGCCTGCAGGTCTTTTTTTTATAATTGTCGGAATAGCATGGGGATTGCCCATTGCATTGGCAAATAGGGGGATTAGTATTGGGGCGTCCTTAAGTATCAGTACAGGATTAATAATTATATTCTTCGGTTTATTAGCAGAACAGATTTCGCAAATCAGAAAACAATTATAATGTGGAAATTTTTCCACAATTTCTTTTACAAAAGGATAATATTAATAAGTGGATAGAAGCTCCTCACGATCAATAAAAGATTGCAGCATATATTAAGTGATATTGGGCGTGAGATAGAAAAATGTATATAATCCTATCGTTTATAAAATCAAAAGTATTAAAGCAACCCAGAGTATGAAATTTTCTAGAAGGCTATCTGATTCTCAACTAGCCATTTTAATGTTCCTTTTATTATTATTGATTCAAATTCTATATATCATAGTAAAATATCCAATTGAATTTAACTTTGGTTATGAATTTGGTGCGATTGCTGATTCTTTACTGGCTGGTAAAGGATATTCGAATCCATGGAAATTCAATTCAGGGCCAACTGCTGCCGTTCTTCCTTTATTGGTCTATTTTCACTTACTCTCCTTTTACTTATTTGGAAAAACATTAACTACTTTTATATTCATTTCAGTATTTAAATTTGCTTCCTATGGATTAAGTTACTATTTTATTGTAAAAAGCTTAAGACTTAACGACATAAGGGTTCATCATGTTTTTTTAGCTTTTCTTTTTTTATTATTCGTCTCCTTTAGTCCTACTTTGAACTTTGAACATACTGGGGATCTATGGTTGTATATTCTTGCAGTATCATGGCTTTTTTTCGGTATTTCAACTTATTTTAAGGGAAACAAAAAACTTGCAATAGTTAATCTAAGCTTGTTCTATTTTATTTCACCTCAAATCAACCCTTCAATTGCTCTGGCCGGGATTATTTTATTTATGATCCTTATATTAATGGAACTTTTCAAAGTAATTAATTTCAATGATCTTATTAGATTTAAAAAAAATACTAAAAGTCAGTTTATCCAAAATTCAATTTTTCCAACCATCAAATATGGAATCTTCTATGCATTTCTATTTGGATTATCAGTTTCAATATGGTCAATCCGGAATTATTTTGTTTTTCAAACATTTATCCCTACGAAATCAAACCTGTGGATGGAATACTATACAGCAAATATGATGGATAGTGATGGCTTGCTTTCTGCATCAACAGTTCTTAAATATCATCCTATTGGTTCAGATAGTATTAAAGAGCTATTTGAAAAGTATGGTGAAATAGAGATGATGAAGAAGTTTGAGATTATTGGTAAAGAACATCGAAAAAACAATTTCGATGTTTATTTAAGAAAGACTTTAAATCGTCTAGTAAATGCATTTGTATATACTGAATACGATTTAGATGTAAGACCTACAGCAAAATATGAATCTTTTGATAATTATGATAAAGAAATGCTTAATAAAAGCCATTGCATCTCAAAAGGCACGTGGGTTTGCCTTGACATGAACAAGAAAGAGTTTAATTCAATCCTTGTAAATTTAAAGATTAAAAATAAGCAAGAAGTTTATAACGACTGGGCAGCAGCACAAAACCAATATTTTACCACGAAGAATTCCTTGCATGTAATTATTCGCAGCCTGGTAATGGGATTATTTGTTTCAGCTTCAATGATTTTATTATTTATTACAAAAAACAGGTCAAATCTTTTGATAATCTCAACAATTATTTTTTATATCACCTATCTTATACCCTATATTTTGGTATCACACCAGCTAAGATATCACCGACCATTATTTGCGGCTCAATTAATATTAATCTATATTGCTGTGATTTATATTTACAGTAAATTATTCCCAAAATTCAAAATATTAATAAGCAATACAAATTAGGTTATAATTTACTTAAGGTTATTTCAGAACAATAAATCTAACAATTTTATTAATCTCTCATATTATTTCATTTCGATGGATAAAACCATAAAGACTACAGACTAATGACCGAGTGAAAGAAAATGATGGTAAAGATGGAAGCTTATAGAAATAACAAAGAAGCCCGGACTTAATAAAACCGGGCTTCTGTCTTTTAGGTTAAAGTTTTACAAACTTATCAAAAAGTATTCGTTGCCCGCTTTGAATATTTATAACGTACAGTCCCTTTTTCAATTCTTTAATATCAATTATCTTTACCAACTTTGGTCCTATTCCTTGTCCTTCCTGCCTGATAATTATTTCGCCATTCAAATCAATGATAGTAAAAGATACCAATTCTTCCTCAGTGTTATCAATTTCAACGCTGATAGAATTGTTTGCCGGATTGGGATATAAATTGCACCCCATTTGTACGTTCAATATATTATTTTCATTATTTAAATTACCCGTATAACCTCTCAATTTAGCCATTAGCATCCATACAGCTTTGCCTTTTTGAATTGTTGATAAATAATTAACATGACCGCAATCGATTGTCGTTCCATATGCTGAATGTTGTATGGGTATCTCTTCTCCGTTATACAAATAGGTGGAATGTTCACCATTATACCAACAATCCAAATCTTCAAAATCAAATAGAACTTTATTGTTTGTTACGCAATATTCCCTGATTTGATCACCTCGCAAATGTCTATTATAGCCAGAGGCTCCATTTGCTTGAGCGTTACCGGTGAAATAAATGAATGTCACATTTGGAAATTGCTGCTCATATGCGGTCATTGCATCAAGATATTCCTGAACCTGAACTTGTGTGTATGAATCAAGTTCAGTGCACCATGCCCAGGAAGACACATTTAACGTTGGATTTGAATTTAATGTATTTTCAGTACAATGGCCTGACTCCTCTGGCTTCCAATATGTTGTTTGCTCAATAGGATAACCGCAATTGCCGTTATAGATACATAATGCCCCTGGCACATTGGGCAAATATGCAGGATACCCTTCGCTAAATTCTACTTCGTAGATAGGATTTGAGTTCTCAATTTGTTCCAGCCCACATAATAATTGACTACCATGCGAAGTATGGGCATAATGCCATTTAATATTATCCTGTATGTCTTCAATAAAGGCCAAAGGGATTTCTTCAAAATTAGTCGAAGAATGATCAATAATAAGTCCCTGTCCTGCTCCAAGAAAAACTGACAGATGAAATATTAAATATAATAAGACTTTTTTCATTTTTTTGAATAACAAAAATCAGTTACTATTGATCTTATTATTAAAGCTTGACAAACTTCTCAACAACCATTTTATCACCAGATTGGATGTTTACAAAGTATAATCCCTTGCTTAATTGTTCAATATTAATCCGTTTTAACAAACTTCCGTCTGACCCTTCACATTCCTGCCTGATTATTACTTCTCCACTCAAATCAATGAGTGAAATAATTACCAACTCTTCCGCAAAGTTAACAATTTTAACATCGACAAAATTAGTTGCAGGGTTTGGATATAAATTGCAAGCCAATTGCAATTCGGTTTCATCATCAATACCGCTAAAACTATTTGATAATCCATCTATATCAGTAATATGAACAGTTATAGTGATCACAGCTTCGGAGAATAATTGCTCCGGGGTATTTTCAACGACTCTGATCAATAACTCATAATCATAATATTCAATGAAGTTGAGTAGGTGGGGCTTTTTAATATTAATTTGACCTGTTGACGTGTTGATGCTAAAAATATTTTTATGATTACCTGCCTCAATTGAATAAGTAAGCGCTTGTCCAGCATCTGGGTCAAATGCAATTACCAATTCACCGGGAATTTCAAAATTGTGATCATTGATATACATCACAGCACTTAATGTTATTGTCATTGACTGAGGCTCAATAACTGGAACTTCATTAACATCAACAATTGTAATGGTAACAATGGCTTGGGCATACAGGTTTCCCTGTCCATTGTCCTGTGCTCGTATTATTAGTCCAAAGCTCGTTATTGCTTCAAAGTTCAGTGCAGAACTGTTATTTACACTTAATGCTCCTGTGAATTTCATTGATCGCAAAAGCATTGTTGGTATTACCACTGATAATCGAATAAGTCAGTGTCTGGCCTGCATCCGGATCAGTTGCTACCACCATTCCTACCTGTTGTCCGTTCGGGCTGTTTTCAGCTATTGAGAAAGTCTGATTGCTGATCTCTGGGGTTTCGTTAACATTGGTTAGATTTACTGTTATCGTTGCCGGAATTAAATTACCCTGTCCGTTGTCCTGAGCTCTACTGTCAGGCCAAACGTGGATTACTTCAAAATTAAGCGCACTGTTGTTTACACTTAATGCTCCTGTAGATGCATTGATTGCAAAGCATTATCTGGTATTTCCTCTGTGATCGAATAAGTTAATGTCTGTCCTGCATCCGGATCAGTTGCAATCACTACTCCTACCTGTTGGCCATTTGGACTGTTTTCCGCAACCGAGAAAGTCTGGTTGCCGATATTAGGGTTTTCGTTTACATTGGTCAGATTTACTGTTACCGTTGCCTGGAAAATAAATTTCCCTGGCCATTATCCTGTGCCCTGACAGTCAAGCCAAAGGTTGTAATTGCTTCAAAGTTCAACGCTGCGCTGTTATTTACACTCAATGCTCCTGTGTTCGCATTGATCGCAAAGGCATTGTTCGTATTGCCACTGATAATCGAATATGTCAATGTCTGTCCTGCATCAGGATCACTGGCAACCACAACTCCAACCTGTTGCCCATTCGCACTATTTTCTGCAATTGAGAACGTCTGGTTGCCGATATTAGGGTTTTCATTGACATTGGTCAGGTTTACTGTCACCGTTGCCTGTGAGTATAGATTTCCCTGGCCATTATCCTGCGCCCTGACAGTAAACCAAAGGTTGTAATTGCTTCAAAATTCAACGCTGCGCTGTTATTCACACTCAAGTGCTCCTGTGTTCGCATTGATCGCAAAGGCATTGTTCGTGTTCCCACTGATAATCGAATAAGTCAACGTCTGTCCTGCATCTGGATCACTGGCAACCACAACTCCAACCTGATGCCATTCGCACTATTTTCTGCAATTGAGAACGTCTGGTTGCCAATATTAGGGTTTTCATTTACATTGGTCAGATTTACTGTTACTGTTGCCTGTGAGTATAGATTTCCCTGGCCGTTATCCTGCGCCCTGACAGTCAAACCAAAGGTTGTAATTGCCTCAAAATTCAACGCTGACTGTTGTTTACACTTAATGCTCCTGTGTTTGCATTGATCGCGAAGGCATTGTTAGTATTGCCGCTGATAATGGAAAAGGTCAGGGTTTGTCCTGCATCCGGATCGGTGGCTATTACAGTTCCAACTATTGTTCCGTTTACTGAATTTTCATTTATTTAAAAGCTTGATTTGCAATAACAGGCGGATTATTTGTTGTTTGACCTCCATCAGTATATTCACAAGCACCTCTATCTCTTACATTTTCCTGCGGAACTGAAATACTATCAATGTCGAAAAAGTAATCCGTTATAATTGTATCCTGTATTTCTGGCCATTGATGTTTCGGCTAAATGAAAATCTGAATTCTCCCAATCAGTAATACCCAAAAAAGCATTCCATGTTGATGCGGACCTGTTGTATAAAGGTTATTACTTTGGATTACATTTGGTGATGTTGTAAACCATATAGAGCAGAATTAGTTGTATTGCCAGCAGCTATATTATTCCTTGCTTCCCTCCCTATTACCACCTAACTCAATTATTACATCGCCTGTCGTATCACTTATAACCGTATTATTATTAAAATGAAAACGTTCACCATATTAATCCATCCAGTAGGAGGAACTGAATCAATTATATTATAATAAAAATCACTGTAGTTCCATTTGGAAGTGCATATAGTTGCACCCTTCACTTCCTCGTACCATAGCGCAACGGGATAATCCCTACCTATAAATTTATTATAAGCAATTACTATATGATGCATTATCCCTCTATATAAAGTCCACAACCATTCCTGATCACCCTCCGGCATCTGGGCAAAGTATCTTTTGGAGGATAAATAATATTTCCAATAAAATTAACGTTATATTCAGGATTATCAATCATCTTTTGCTTAAGCTTAAATAACTGTAAATTTACCTGCAGTTGTTCTTCTGTCAATTATACTATTTTTAATAATAGGTTGTTTACATCCCCAGTTAATTGAATCCCATCCCCGGGAGCTTTACCCCTACCAACCATCCATATTTATATTCCATAAATGGCATTATCTATTCGGATTAGTCTGCATAGTAATAATATATTCCATCCTCATCTACTATCCCATATGTTACAATTTATATGTTTAATCGATCAGAAGCTACCTTGTCCAGGCCGGATCGTATCTAATGCCATAAGAATACACCGCAACATATACAAAATGTATATCACAATTACTTTGATAGGTTTTCATGCATAATTCCCGTGAAGAATATTCCGCCAACTCAAAAGCCGAGTTTACCATCATTTCCTATTAGTTCAAATCCATCAATCGACTATATTTCTACTTCTACTGACATGAATGGATTATCACCATTACCAACCTACAATAATTGGTTTTGCCCCAGTGCCATAACTACCAAATGTAATATCTGCTTTTTAATTACAATATAACCATAGCTTGTGTCCTATATATAAACAGTACCTGCCTTTTGAAGATATGTAGTTTCCATTTAAGTAAAAGTGAAAATCAGTACCATGAATCATAAGGATGATCAATAGAACCATTCTGACCAGGATCACCTGAATTAGTTGGATCAATATATACAGTATTTTGCGCAAAAATAAATGCTGTATATATCAGGATTAATCAATAAGGTTAATGCCCAGAATTTTCCGCTTGATAAAAGGCTGGCTTGATTTCTTGTTTGTGCTTTGTAGTTCATAATGTTTAGTTTTAAATGTTTTTTATTCCTTGAGTTACTTTCGAATGGCAGATTGAAGCCTTATATTATTACTCCATATCCGATCATCCGAAAATCGTCATTCAAACAATTATGCCAATGATGATTACCATACACTAATTATTAATTATCAATGTTTTACAATCACCATCCTTAACCTAAACATATCCGAATCCGTAACAAATTTATTGTAAACGTAGAAGAAGAACCTATAATTTTCTAACATAGCAATTTTGCAATTTAAAATTAATAGTACCGAGTTATTATTCTCAAAAAACTCTCTAGATTAAATTTAGAAATTTTAAAGTTTAAATTTGACATGAATGATTTTATGATTACTTGTAAATAATTAAAAGTGAACGTATCATAATCAATCAGTGAATAAGAATAAATTGTAAATTGATACTTAAAAATATTTAAATGCAAGGATAATCTAAATCATCAACTGCGACCTTTGCAAGGCAAAACACTTATGAACAGTTTATAGTTAAAAGGTTGGATAAGTCTTTCACAGTGGACTCTAGCTTATAGTTGAACTTTAATGCTTGATCAAAATAACATGCCAATGAATTTTAATCAAGCCGATATAAACCGCTATATATGCACTATTTAATTATTGTTAATTATTAGAATATGATCTTTTAGACAGAGAGAGAATCTTACAAAAGACTAAATCGAGCATTAATATTTTATTGCGAAAATTTTTACTCAATAAAGGAGGAAGGGTCATATTGAACTGTACTCATTTTAATATTGTGTAAGTTAACAGACAGATAAGTGAAAAGCTATAGAACCTATTAAGACGAGAAATGAGAAAAATAACAGAAGGCAAATAAAGAAGTATTGGTTTTGAAGTTGTAAATGCCTCTGGAATATTTATCCTTTTGGCAATTTTTGTGATCTATTATAAGAAATTCTCATGAAAATTTCAACCAAATAATAGTAATTAGATATTTTTTTCCATCTAACTATTTCTATTCAATAGGGATTTCTTTTTGAAATATAGAAAATAAATAAATATCCCAATTGAGCAACCAATGAATGCAGAACTGGCAATTAATCCATGATGAACTACCTTCAGGTTAAGAATTGCATAAATCATCGAAATAATCGACAGAAATAAAAATATAGCTGCTCCGAATTTCATCACAAATACAGACCTCGGAAATATAAAGTACCCAATTATTAAAGAACTAACTATCCCTAAACCAATAATCGCGAGATAGAATAATACCACCTTAATTATTATTTTTATTAAATTACCAGACTCCATATACCCTGTTAAATATTCTTCTATTTGCAGGTTTAACGGAAGAAAGTGAGATAGCCTACCAATCCATTTGTCCGACATGAAACGATCGGCGTTGAGATTATTAATTACTCCTGTGGCCTGGCCAATAGACATCAATCGAAGGTCTTCCTGAGATTTAAGCCAGCGCAATAAATCGAAAAACTCTGGATATTTAATTGTACCATACCTCTCATCAATTTCATGAAAGTCATAATCATGGAATAAAACAACAATAAGAGGTTCTGCATCAGAAGAACTTCTTGCGGCCTGAATCGCATTTCTTAGCTGAGTCAGGCTACATGTAGCTGGAAGGAAAGTTAGCCAAGAGTCGCTGGTAACCGGACCTCCTTTATATGCTGAAATAGTAGAAAATTTAAGCTCTTCAAGAGCGCGAATTGTATTTTTATCATATTGGTTAAAAGGAGGGACAAATATCTGGATTGGGACGCCTATCATTTCTTCAAGAAACTTTTTACCTTTTGATAGTCTGTCTTTTTGACTTTTATAATCAAGACCTGAAAATTCTGTCCTTTTTTTTGTGCTAATAGTTTGATGAGAGTAGCCATGCAATGCTACATCAATAATCCCATCTCTAATCGAATTTTTAAGTATGTCCGCCTTCTCTGTAGTCAGGGGAACAATATCCTGTGGAAATGTATCTAACTGGTTAATTGCGCATTCAAATGGGATAACAGCGAATGTCGCCGAAATGCCATTTTCACGCAAAGCATCAATGATTTTCAATTCAAAATCAGTAGAACTAAGGGATGAATAATCATCAAATCGAAAGACGATGTTGATTTTCTTTTTTTCAACAGGTTTTTGGGTGCATCCCAAACAAGAAATTATTAAAACAATGGATGCATAAAAAAATAATCGGCGAAAGCTTTGCAAATTCAACAGAAAATATTTCATAAAACGACGCTTCGATAAATAATCAGCTAATTTATTGTTTTAATCTTAAACAAAAATACACGGAGATTGTTTATTAGCAAAAATTACAAATAAAATAATGATTAATTCTGACGATTTTTTTATCCTATTGCAAGTAAAATGATAATTATTCTTGAAGCAGTTCAGGTAACTATTAAATTAACAATAAAAATGCCTACCAAATATTGAAATTTCGAAATCCAAATGAGTAATATTTATTGTATTAACTATTGAAAAGTAAGTATAAGTTCCGGACTATATTTTGAGAACGGATTATTATGACATTACAGAACCTAATAATTTTCCTAATTTTGCCCGCTTTTGCATTAAAACCTTTTAATCGAAGATGCGTTATAAAGCAGTTGAATTTTATGTTGATAAGTACAATTCTCAGAAAAGAAGTCAGATAGTAATTTAGTCTTATGTTATTCAATTCCATTGACTTTGCTATATTTTTACCAATAGTTTTTATCCTCTATTGGTTTGTAACGAATAAAAATCTGAAACTTCAGAATGCTTTAATTGTCGTTTCCAGTTTTTTATTTTATGGTTGGTGGGATTGGAGATTCTTAATTTTAATGGTAGTAAGTGCAAGTGTAGATTATATATCGGCAATCCAAATTGTCAAAACTGATAGTAAAAAAGAGAGAAGATTATGGTTAACTGCGAGTATATTCACCAACTTTGGGATTTTATTCTTTTTTAAATATTTTAACTTTTTTGTAGATAACTTTATATCAGCCTTTGAATTTTTTGGTTATAAATTCTCAATATTTTCTTTAAAAATAATCCTTCCAGTCGGTATCAGCTTTTATACGTTTCAGGCGCTTAGTTATACTATTGATGTATACAGAAATAAATTAAAGCCTACAAAAAGTCCTTTTAACTACTTTGCTTTTATTAGTTTTTTTCCCCAATTGGTTGCAGGGCCTATAGAGAGAGCTACTAAC
Organism: uncultured Bacteroidales bacterium; assembly: GCA_963705185.1. Classification (GTDB taxonomy): domain Bacteria; phylum Bacteroidota; class Bacteroidia; order Bacteroidales; family JAADJA01; genus JAADJA01. The sequence goes on along the minus strand of CAVPJF010000034.1, from coordinate 7,613 downwards.
CTTTTACCACAATTCTATAAAACAAGAATTTTTGATTATTCCAAGGCAGTTGATGGGATGGGACAAATTCTTTGGGGCTTGTTTAAAAAGATAGTTATTGCAGACAGTGCCGCCGTATACGCCAATATGATATTCAATAATTCAGATGACTATTCTGGAAGTACGTTAGTTTTAGGTGCATTATTTTTTACATTTCAAATATATTGTGACTTTTCAGGCTATTCCGATATCGCGATAGGGACCGCACGATTGTTTGGATTTAGCATAATGCGAAACTTTGCCTTTCCTTACTTCTCGAGGGACATTGCAGAGTTCTGGAGAAGATGGCACATTTCCTTGTCTACCTGGTTTAGAGATTACTTATATATACCATTGGGCGGAAGTAAAGGTGGAACATGGATGAAAGTCAGAAATACCTTTATTATATTTTTAGTCAGTGGTTTTTGGCATGGTGCAAACTGGACATTTATTGTTTGGGGAGCATTAAATGCTATTTACTTTTTACCGTTATTATTACTCAACAAAAACAGACAAAATCTCGACATAATTGCTCAGGATAGATTTTTTCCAACAATAAGAGAACTATCAAGTATGGTTATTACTTTTTGCTTAACTGTATTTGCATGGATTTTCTTTCGTGCTGTGAATTTAAGTCATGCGATAAGTTATATTTCTGAAATCTTTTCAGGTTCATTATTTAGTATTCCTGAATTACCTATGGAGGGATTTGCTGTAGTAATACTAATTATTTTATTTGTGATTCTTGAATGGTTTAGTCGAAAAAAAATGCACCCTTTTGAATTTAATAGGCTCCCGGTTGTCCTGAAGTGGTCGGTATATTTAATTTTTGGATTTATTATCATATTAGCATTCGATGATAACCCTGATGCATTTATTTATTTTCAATTTTAATTATGAAGATTTTTTTATTAAAAACATTTTTTTTCTTTATCCTCTTTGGGTTAGTCGTATTTCTCTATATGTTATTATTATACCTCAGACCCGACTTGGTGGATGCATTTTATTACCGGTTTACCACTCCTAAGGCACATTCCTTGATATTGGGTGCATCTCGAGCAGCACAGGGAATTCAGCCTGAAATAATTAACAAAACCATTTGTTCAGATGAGAACAAAATCATTAATCATGCCTTTGCAATCGGTCCTAGTAGTTTTGGTCCAAATTATTTAAGAGAAATAACAAAAAAGCTTGAACAAAGCTCAAACAATGGGCTGTTTATTATCGAAGTCGATCCATGGATTCTGGCAAAAGACGCTGGTGATATTAATGATGATTCCACTCTTTTTTTTGAAGTGCAAAAAAAACTGTTTGTCGGAAATTTAAAGTCAAGCAATTCGAATCCTAATTTCGAATATCTTTTCCATCATTGGGTAAATAAATTTGAACCATTTACACGCATTTTCAAATATATGCTTAAATATAAAGGGATGTCAGTATTACATGCTGATGGATGGTTAGAGGTCACAACTGTTATGGATTCTGCGTCAAACAATGAAAGAATCAGAAACAGTACTGCGGAATACCGAAGTAAAAAATTAGAACTATCAAAAACGAGGCTGGATTATCTTGATAAGATTATTCGTTTTGTTGATAAGTATGGTGAAGTAGTTCTGATACGTATGCCTGTATCTAAACAGATGGCTGAAATTGAAAAGAATCAATATCCTGATTTCGACAATGTTATTCAGGAACTGGCTTATAAAAACAACTTACCTTATTTTAACTTTTTTAACTTATCAGGACAATTTCTTACGGTTGACACACATCATCTTTATAAAAAGGATGGCGCTAGATTTACTTATAGTCTTTGCGACTCTATAACTAATTATTATAGTAAACATCCTTCAAATTTTAAATTGGCATTTAACCAGTTGGGAAATGAATGATTTTTTAAAGAACAATTCAATCCATAATTATTTTCTCAATTTGTTTTTTAAGATCACTGAGTAATGATTCCGTTCCCAATTCTTTTCTCAGTATTTCCCTGTTTCTTTCTATTTCAGCAGGGCTTAACGGCATAAAAACATAATTATTTAATGGATTCAAATCCTTATTAACTGAATAGACTGTACAATTTATTCTCTTTAAATAATGGTAAGTAGTATTGCGTTCATCTAAATAAACTTTGGCACCCATCCATAACATTGCAAAAATATTACCTATACCTTGTTGTCTGTAGCTGTTCATTATAAAAACGCTGCATGAATTAATTATTTTGTTGTATTCATCAAGAGGATAGAATTCGATCAATGGTTCAAAATGATCTGGCAATGATGCGGTACCTAATTTCAGTATTTCATCGCGGTAACTATTATCGCCATAGCTTAAAGGTACAATAACCTTTTTTCCACGCAAATCAAGTGTGTTTAAAATTTCAAAAACTTCAAGATGATTATTTGACAGTGTAGCGGAATTACCAAGAAGAATATTATTGCCTGAAACAAAAATGTTCTCATGATCCTTTATAATAAACTCTAATGGATAATATGTAAATCTTACATAATCTGAATTCAGAAGCTTTAAATCATTTAATAGGATATATTCTTCTTTATAGGGAAATCCAAAATACCGGATCTTCTTAATCGCTCTAAATCTATTATTATTCTTATAAAAATTAGTTATAGCGTAATAAAACCCAACTAACCTTTTTCGTAAAGTTTTTGGTCTTTTGGTTTGAAATTTTCTTTTAGTTTCACTCCCATAAATGTTTTTAATAAAATATTTATGATAATTATAAACCTCATATCCCCAGAGTGACCATAAAATTTTTTGTTTATTATCAGATCTCAAAATTATTTTACAACAAAAGTCATCAAGTCCATGAAAAACAATTAAGTCATAGTAATTTAATTCATTTAAGATTTTATTGTAAGCTTGCTCATTTTGATATAGTATCTCGTAATTCGGTTGTATTGTAACATACTTAAGGTTTAGATCACTGTTGGATACTAAAATGTAAAACTTATTTGATCCTGGAAAAATTTGTTCAAATTGCCAATTAGCACTCTCAATGAATTTATCATCTATTGTAATATGCAATATTCTCTTCATTGTTTGAAAAATTCGAAAATGGAACTTGATATATAATTAACTTCATCTTCTGTCAATTCGCAAAATAAAGGCAATCTGATCAATCCGGCTTCATAATAATCGGAATATTGAAGGGGTTCACCATTGTACTTAATTTTATAGTAAGGGCTTTTATGTAAACCTAAATAATGAAATATTGCTTCGATTCCTCGTGAATTTAAAAAAGAAAGCAATTCATTTCTTTCTTTTTCATTTTTACAAACCAAATAAAACATATGTGCATTGTTGGTCGCATATTCAGGGAGGAATGGCAACTGCAATAATCCCGAATCCTTCAAACTCCTTAATGATGAATAATATTGGTTCCATAAGTCAATTCGCAATTTCTGAATCTGATCCATGCTTTCTAACTGGGCAAATAAAAAAGCTGCCATGATTTCTGATGGCAAAAAAGAAGATCCGATGTCTACCCAGCCATACTTACTGATTTCACGTCTCGAAAATGCAGCCCTATTTGTTCCTTTCTCCCATATTATCTCAGCTCTTTCAATGAATTTTTCATCATTAATGATCAGCATCCCGCCTTCTCCTGAAATTATATTCTTGGTATCATGGAAGGATAGTGCACCCAGATGCCCCAACCCTCCTAATGGCCTACCATCATAGAAACTATCTATCGCCTGGGCAGCATCCTCTATTACAAATAAATTGTGCTTTTTAGCTATTTTCATTAGTTTATCCATATCAACAGCAATTCCGGCATAATGCACTGGCACAATTGCTTTGGTCCTGGGAGTGATTAATTGTTCAATCTTGTCGACATCAATATTTGGATTATGAGGACTGCTGTCAGCAAAAATTATACTGGCTCCTCTTAAAACAAATGCATTTGCTGTACTGACAAAAGTATAAGATGGCATAATAACTTCATCGCCTGGTTGAATATCTATTAAAATAGCCGCCATTTCCAATGCATCGGTGCAACTTGAGGTAAGTAAAGTCTTTTTAAAACCGTACTTGTCTTCAAAATATTTGTGACATTTCTTAGTGTACATTCCATTTCCGGATAACTTGCCGGAATAAACAGCCTGATACAGGTAATGGGCTTCTTTTCCGGCTAAATATGGTTTATTAAATGGTATTTTCATTTAATTAAGTTAAGATAATTATAAAATATGTAGGGTAGAAAGGATAATTTGGTCCTCTCCGAAATTGCATAATTAAACACAATTACTTTTTCAAATTTACATCGAATTAAAATATTGATTACCAATTAAATTGTATTTAGTCAAAGTCCTATCATCAATATTACTGCCTGTTATGCGTTATATCGATTAATCCAAGCAATTTCCACTTTATAAAACCGCCAATGTATTTAAAATACTTATTAATTAAAACTGAATAGGCAATTGTTGATTCCGAATGCTTTTTGTAAAACAAATAATCTTTACTGATATTATAATTCGATTTTATGGAAAAAAGTGATTGCATCAATCTCTTAGAGCTTTCGTTATGTCTTATTCCTGAATGAAGCGTATCGTTATAAATTTTTAAGACAGGATTTACAATAATTTTATATCCTATTTTTTTTGCTCTGAAAGTAAAATCGCTATCGCCATGGTACTGAGGAAAACTCTTTTCATCAAGCATCCCCACCTTTTGTAAACTGATTTATGAGTAATCGTTCCCATTCCAGGCAACCAATCACATTCGGTAAATTGTTCATACATCGGACTATCGATTTCGGCTGAACCAATCAAACTTTTCCTTCCACTTGTCGGATCAAATAATCCACCCATTGACCAAATTGTATTTTTTTTGTGAGCATGGTAAATTTTCGACCCTATTATTGTATTTATATCACTCGTTTTTAATATGATCAATCAGGATTGAGAAATAATTTTCGGAGGCCAAAATATCATTGTTCCACCATACAATATAATCACATTTTAATTGGTCGATTGCATACTTTACTGCCATATTTATTCCTCCACTCCACCACAGGTTACCATTCCCTTTCAGCAAGTTTACCTGCGGATAATTATTTTTTATCCATTGAAAAGTTCCATCCGTTGATCCATCATCAACAATTACAACATAAATTTTTGCATTTTGCTTTTCAATCTTTTGCAAAGAAAATAAAGATTGAAGACCATTCTTTGTATATGGTAATCCATTAAAGACTGGATATACTATGGCTAAACTCAACATAATACGAAAATTAAGCGGGCACAACTTTCTCCTCTGTTTCCTCTATCCGGATGTTTCAGTTCAAATGAAGAAACATCGTAAATATAGAGGACACCTGTAATAACAATGATAACGGTGGGTCTTGAAAAAGCCCCTCCCATTAATTCATCTAAAATTAAAATTAAGGCCCAGAATTTAATGTATGAATATCTGGGTTCAATCTTTGTTATCAAAAAGCTTTCTCAGAATCAGAAATACACAAATTACATAAAGAACACCATAGTATGAATACTCTCCGATAATACCAATATCACTCTGATAAAATCCAAAATTTGTTTTATAAAAAAACACTTTTACCCCGTAGGGGTCAGCTCAATGCGCTTCACCATTTCCAATCCATCTATTCAATGCCGTTGGTGAAAATTCATAAAGGAAAAATTTTGCACTTTTCACCCTGATATCATCGTCCTCCTGAGAAGTCTGGGACTTGGATACCTCAATCAAATTCATTATGATATCCTGGAATATGAAATAAACCAGAACCGCTGAAATTAATATTAAAGTTGTCGCTAAAATTTTAGATTTAACTTGCTTACTAATCAGGATGAAAATTAAAGTTCCCAGTAATAGTGTTAAAATAGATGACCTGGTTCCCTGCAATATAGGCACTGCAAGCATAGCTAAGCAATAAACGGCAGCAATTTTCTTATCAGTTGTAAATGTTTTTTGTAAGAAATAATAATACATAAATGCGGCAAAAGCTTCCACCAGGAATAAAAATCCTAACAGTTCCTCTTTCTTCCTTGCCCTTGATCCAAACAATATATTCGGATATAAAACATATTGAATAAAGTAAATAAATAGAAATATTATTGAGGCTATAATAAACAGACGCTCTAATTCATCAGGTTTAACCCGCAAAGCATGCAGAAAAAAATAAAACAAATAAAAATACATATAGTTTGAAGCCCAAAAGCTTAATAAGAAGCCTTGGTTATGTCCCCATTTTGCTCCATATATGCCTAAAAAAACAGAAAAAAAAACCAAACCAATAAGAATTCCTGAATTTTGATTAAAATACTTGCCCCGGTCATAAATCATAGCATATGATTATGGTTAAAAGCATTAAACAATATGCACCAAAGGCCAAGAAGAAGACCTATTTGGCCAGGAATATAAATTAAATTTGTAAAAATATGATGAGGCTAAAATGATGAAAAAAATTACAACCTTTTTTACCATGACCGGCTGAGCCAATTTAGGGATTTATTTTGCTTCCTTAAGATAATCCTTAATTTATTTTTTATTCGAAATTTCAAAATTTTGAATAATACTTTTGTATCAAAAACATTTGTATAAAAATAATTATAATTATTAATAAATTCTTCTACTGCCATTGATTTGAAAATTAAATCCTCTATTGTCTGTAGAGCTATATATCACATCTTCACTTTTGCAAAACTCAACTCTGTTCCAGGAATGTTATAAACAATATTAAGTTCAGCAGGTTTCATTGCCCTTTCATATCCAAAAATTCTTTTTTTACAATGCTTTGATGTTACAACAAATTCCTTCGAAAGAGTTTCTTTCTGTCCGAATAAATCAACTTCAAAATCATAATCTTTCAGCGTTTCACATAATTTTTTTAGCCTGTCGGGAAGAATTTCTGAATAGGCATCGTAAACATTCAAAGAATCCTCTATCGATTTAAACCTGAACTTCTATTGGAACCATTTGCAATGCTACCTGACCAAAATAACTTTTTGCATACATATTTTCACCCCGGTCATTAAAATTGGAAGTCAATGATATTTGAGGATAAATAAATATTTGTTCTCTCAACCATGTAACCATACATGTATTTTTTCCAGGATGATTCCGACCAATATTTTGTAACGATTAAGGGCAATCCTTTTATTTCATTTAAATCCGGATTTAATGCAAACCATTTTTTAAAGCTATCCCATTGATCAGCTACTTACGACCATACCAAGTGTGCATGGGACCTGAGCAAAGTAAATGTCTGAATCGTCGTTGAGAGGAATAAAAGGTAATTTTGTAGGCTTCTGTATAAGGCAAATTATATAGTGATATTCCTGCCATTTCTGGTGAATTATTATAATAATTAAGAGCTTCCTGTGCAAACTTGTAAAAAAACGGTGAAACAACCTTATCGTCTTCAATCATAATTGAAGAACCATATTGGTAGGAAAGGTCTCCGCAGGCATTAATATGCTTTCTTAACCCCAAACGTTCTTTGTGATAAATAACCTCCTTTTCACCATGGTTCCATTTATACTTATTTGCAACTTCTGCTACCGCCTGGTTTTTACCATTGTTATCAATGCTTAAAATTAGTTTTGTCCCCTCTG
>CAVPJF010000033.1:0-237639 GCA_963705185.1 uncultured Bacteroidales bacterium | reverse complement strand
GCAATGGTCAATTGCAACTGAAGCCTTTACCAGCGCATTGTCGTTTTTTAGTGATGTAAATAAAATCCTAACCGGCATTGTTGTATGCCGTCCTGATCCAATCGATCACTTCTTTGTCTATTTCATTTATTCCGGCAATATTTATCCTGTGCGAACACATGGCATTTGCCGCGCTGATTGCCTCCAGCTTACCCTTGGGCGCCTGCCCCTTCAGAATAATCCCGATCTCAAAGCGTGTTTTGGTGGCGGGCTGAAGGATGGCAAACTGCTTTTTCCTCCGTAAACTCACATATGCGTTTTTTGGCGCTATTTCGATGTCGCTGCCAAATTGCCGAATGTTTTCCATCAGTTTGTCGTAAAGCGGCTTAAAATGTTCTTTGCCCTGGTACTGTTTAACGATTAAATCGTCCTGGTTTTGGCTAACCGGCATCGGAGCCTTTGGCTTTGTGTGCAATGAGGTTCGCAAAGCCATGCGTGAGCGAATGTTTCTCCTTAAGGAATTTGACCATATCGCCGTGCTTCGCAAAGTTTTCTTTATTCACAATGGCTATCCATTGTTCAATTGTTTTACCTGTGTTTTTGTGCAGGTTCTCGATCATCGTTTGTGTTGCTTTGTCAATATCCATAGTAAGTTGTTATTTAATAATATGTGAATCCCCAATGCGCTTTAAGACTCATTCCTGCTCCTGGATGTGATTGCCGGCCTGGGTTAGGGAGTTTACTTTGGCTTTAATGAAGTATCAATTAGCCCCTCCAAAACGCTCATGTCGACATCTGCAAGCTTGTTGATGTAAAGACAACCGACACCGGTTTTGTGCTTGCCCAGCTTGCTCAGCGCGGCAGCATGCGCCTTAATATCCATGGTAAGGTACAGCGACAGGTTGGCTTTGCGGGGCGAGAACCCGATGAGCAGCCAGTCAACTTCGCGTCCGGTGGCGGGGCTTTTGTAGCGCCTGTTGCCAAAACCAATGAGCGATGCGCCCCACATTTTTGGTTCTTCGCCGGTGGCTTTTTTCATTATTTCCAGAAGCACAAAACTATCTTTGCGCTTTTGTTCGTCGGGTACAGCATTGATAAATTCCTCCACGCTTGCGGCGGTGGGTTTTGTTTTAATTTCGACCAGTTTCGATTTTTTCTCTGCCATATTGAATCATTATTTGTTTGATATTTTTTAAATATAACTTCTGAACCTTCAATCCATCTTCTCCACAGAACCGACCTTAATCGATTAAGAAAGAACACAAAATTGAGAAAAATGTTGATTGCCGGGGTGGTTATTTTACAGGATAATAACAAGTTGGGCGGTTTAATTTTAATAATATTGATTTTGTGAACTTTAGAGCTTTGGTGTTTTGGTGGCGAAAAATAAAAATTGCCACAAAGGCACTAAAACACGAACCTGCCTGCCGCAGGCAGGGTTTCACCAAACTTTAATTGATAATACTTCAGGTAAATATGGATAAAATTTTGTTTAATTAATTCATCAAACATTTCAAACCGCACAACACGTTAGGATAATAATCTGAGATTATCCATTAGATGGGATTTAGACATAGGATGTGCCCAACCCTGCGGGAAAATCTTAGTCTGAGAGGCTATGTTATAGAATAATGTAGCTATATTTGCAAAAAAAACTGTTATATGAAGAGTAACATTGTTGAGTATTTTAGCTCGCTTACACAATCAAAGAAAGAAGATCTCATCAATCAGCTTGTATTGTTAATGGGTGAAACTCAGGATTTCAATCAAGATAATTTATCAAATATTAGAAAAACCCGAATAGAGGAAAAAGGCTTGCAATGCCCCAAATGCAATGGCACCGAAATTATAAGCCATGGGATGTATTCAAAAGGGAGACGATATAAATGTAAAAACTGTAAAAGAACCTTTTCAGAATTTACATCATCAGCAATTCATTGGCTTCATAAAAAGGAGCAGTTTAAAGAATATTTATACTTTTTTCTTCAAGGATATTCATTGAGAAGGATTGCTGGCGAGATGGATATATGCCTTAAAACAGCCTTTGACTGGAGGCATAAAATATTGTATTCTTTAGGTAAGGATAACCAAGAGAACTTAAAGGGGCTAATAGAAGTTGATGACACCTATTTTTTGTTTTCAGAAAAAGGGAATAAATCAATAACACGGAAATCGAGAAAAAGAGGAGGTGTTGCCGGAAAGGATGGTATAAACAAGGATCACGTGGCCGTATTTATTGCTTATAGCAGAGAAAACAAAACTGTTGCCAGTGGTGTTGGTTGCCGCGGCAGAATCACAAAAAAGGCTTTTCATAATACTATCGGAAAACAGTTGAACAAAGAAAAATGTATACTTTGTACAGATTCACATTTAACATATCAAGGATATGTCCTGGAACATGGTATCAGGCAGGAAAGAATATTTGTTCGTAAAAAACAATATGTTAAAGACAAAATCTATCATATACAAAATGTTAACAATTATCATTCACAGCTCAAGTCCTGGATGAAAAGGTTTAATGGAGTGGCAACTAAATATTTACAGCACTACATGCAGTATTATGAATTAATATTTGAACTCAAGGGTAAATCCAATGAAACTAACGTATCTCTGAAAAAATTACTTTCAATTGATAATGGTTTTCTGAAGTCAAATAATATTAAACAACAATTTTGTATAACATACTATAACAAGCCTCTGAGACTAAGGATTATTTGCGACGTAGTTTGAAGACTATGCCGAACCAGGGTTTTATAAAGTGTCGGTTTAGCAGGTTGGGAATTTTACCTGTTCCAGTAATGTCCAAAAACGATATAATAAGCAAATTGATCAGGCCCAACAGCGACATCAATTCCCATTCTTAGTTTGAAGAGCCTTGCAACAAGGTATCGGAGACCGGCACCGCCGACGACATGCCACTGATTATCACCTAAATATTTCTGAATCACTGAAGGCTTTGCCTGTACCAATAAAACCCACAAGGCTCCATCTCAGGTTCAGGTCATAACGCTGCTCTGTTTCGAATAATAATGTTTGTTTCCCCTGGTATCGCATAACCGGTATCCGCGCATCATCAGGAAGGGATAATAATAAAACGGTGCATTGTCGCCAACGGTCATCCATTCTGCCCTGAATCCGCTTACCCATCGTTTTACAGGCTGAAGATAAATATTGGTATACATTTCAAGCCGGTCAGTATTAAAATCACTCCCCGTAAACTGTCTGCAAAAATAATAGGTAGTCCTGAACCGGATTCCTTTATCAGCAGTGAAGATAGAATTCCGGTTATCCCATTCACCATAGAACCCCAATGCACCCAGGTTTTCATTGAGTTCATCCTGTTCTATATACGGATCTAATTTTTCCGGAAAATCATAACTTACTTTCATTTTTGCGAACTGGTACCTTGACCCAAGGAATAATTTATTTTTATAAATATTTTCGCTGATGTCCAGAACAGCTATCCAGGAACTAAGATTAAAAGTAAAAGTTTTCTCGCCCAAATCGGGTACTTCACGATAAAAATCAAGATTTATATCAGCATATCCGAAAGCCGTCTGATACCTTAAACCAATGGAAGGAAACGATCCCTGGCGAAATGCTGCTGCAGCCCAACTGTTATTAAGGGTATACATGCCAGCAACAGCAGTTACATCAGGAAAATGAAACTGGTCAGTATTTTTGGAATTCTTTTTCGGGCTATAAATACCAGCGCCAGCGCTCCTCCAAAATTTCCCAGCGCAGGCTCGCTTATAATCACAGGATAAGGAACAAACCCATGAAGATTGACCACATACTGGCTGAGATCCAGTTTGTTGTCAAGGGTGTCTTTAAGGTCCAATTTCCTGTCCTGCGATTGAACTGATATGGAAATCATAACTGACAGGATGATCAGCTTCAGCGCTTTTATAATATTGGAATTCATTGTAATAAAGCTTAAATTCGTTCGGAGGTCAATAATACAAATAAACTTCTGAACTATGGCTCATCAGCGGGCTTTTTTATTTTCATTTGGTGGTTAGCGAATATAAATTTTTAGGTCTGAATTTAAGATCCGCATTAATTCCTGTAGGTTGCTTACATGCGTTTTCCGCAAAAAGAAATCCAAACAAAGGGAATTTCCTGAAGTCCGTTATCCGGAGCTCCAGCGGCTTATTAAATCCCGACAACAATTTGTCGTAGTCAAAAGATTGGATTTCCTTTCCCCGCTTGCCGGTGCTGTTATTGAGTACAATGTTGCTGTAAATTAGATCATCTTTTCCCTGGAACAACTTTTCCAGTCGGGTTCTTTCTGCTGCATCAGATATTCATACACATTCATTCCCCAGGCATACCAGGCAAGGTCCGGAGTGGAGCACCAGCCGCCAAACCGCATCGGGTTGAATTCAATCGGGCGGACAATATTGTGTTCATCAATCCTCACTTCAATATGAACCGGAAAGTTTCGCAGTATCATCCGCTTCCCGATTTCTATCAGGAAGCTTTTGATGGGTTCGCGGTATGTTTCAATGATTTCAACGGAAGTAATGTAAACCCTGTCGTTCACGTCGCTGCTGTCAGCGAACAGGTGATTGAGCACATTCAGGATAACAGGAATACCTTGTTCATTGAAATAACAATCCACTGCAAACTCCTTTCCCTCTATGCATTCCTCGATAATGAATTCCTGAATATTTAGCACTTCCCGTGGATACAAGTTTTCTATTTGCCGGATTTCCATCCTGATATTCCGAAGAGTTTCCGGCCAGGTTTCCTGGTTTTCAACTTTATTCACACCCAGACTGAAAAACCCAACAGCCGGTTTAATGATGAGCGGGAAGGTAAAGCTTTTAAAGTCCAGGCTTTCCAGTGAATCATAAGGTACGCTGACATAGAAGAGGTTAGGAAACATATCGTGAAGCATTTCCCTGAACAGAAACTTGTTCTTGCATAGTTTGATTTGATCAGGCAATGCCGTAAACTTCATAGTGTTCTTCAACCCAGCTGATGGAATTCTCCGAGTTGCTGTAAAGCATTTCATGTCCATTCCCTTTTATCCTTTCAAGGGCATTTTCTTTCGATAGAAAATTGATTGAACGGTTCTGCAGTAATTCAGCAGAGGTTTCAGTCTGAATTACCGGAAACTGGTTACGCTCCAATGTCCGGATCAGAAATTCGGATACATAAGGTTTATCAATTAAAAACATTGCCCGATAGATATTGATGTTTAAATTAAATACTACAACTGATAAAGCATCGCCAAAAGTATGTAAAGAATTAAAAGAACGACTGATCAATCACAAAGGATTCCGGTTATTCATTTGGTTCACTATGTTTGCAAATTAGCATAGCTTTGCAGCGATAAAAAACAGTTAATGAAGAAATTTTATTCCCGGATTTCTCCAAAAATTAAGCTTTACATTCCAATCGTTGCTGGGATCATATTCGCATTTTCCATTATAACTATCTATTCGGTAAACAAGCAGCGGGGCAATGTGATGCGTTCCCTCGAAAAGAACCTGGCACTGGAAGTTACCACCATTAAGAAAATGCTGGAAAGAGAATATTCCTTGAAACTCGATAAGGTGAAACTGGACCTGAATATACTTCGCGACAGGTTTTATGCATCTGAACTTGAAATCGAAGACAAAACTCTGGAAATTCCTGCTTCCCACCAGATAACCAATGTCAGCCATCGGGCAGAGATAAAAAATTGGAAGCTGAATGGAAAGCCGCTATATGGTAATTTTGAACTTGTCGATAAAGTTCATGATCTTGTGGGCGGAACGTTTACCATCTTTCAGAAAATTGACAGCGGTTATGTCAGGATTTCAACAAATGTACTAAAGTCTGATGGAAGTCGTGCTGTTGGAACCTTTATCCCCAATGATTCTCCTGTTGCTCAGACTATCGAAAGGAACGAAACTTACATCGGACGAGCCTTTGTTGTGAACGATTGGTACATCACAGCCTATGAACCCATAAAGAAGGATGGAGAGATTGTTGGGATGATTTATGCAGGAGATAAGGAAAAAGATTTGGAGGCACTCAGACCTAAAATCAGGGAATTGAAAATCGGTAAAAATGGATTTGTTTGTGTGTTGGACGAAACGGGTAAATTCATCATTCACCCGGATGCTGAAGGACAAATCTGGAGCGATGAACCTATCATTCAGCAGATCCTTGAAAAAAAATCCGGCATTTTAACCTCTGAACTGAAGAGGGAAAAAAGGATTAAAATCGTAGCGTTTGAGTATTTCCCTGAATACCGTCTATATGTGGCAGCAACTGTTCCGCTCCAGTGAAGAAACCGGTGCGCTGGTTCGGGAAATCATCATCAATTCGTCTGTAACCGCTTTTTTAATCATTGTTGCATTTTCGGTATTCATTTATCTGATCACCAAGGAAAAAGTGAAGAAGTTTTTAACTAAGATGGAAGAGTCTTCCTCCAGGCTAAAATCGACCCAGGAGGCACTTGAACAATCTGAAAAACATTTTCAGACCCTTTTTAACAACAGCTCGGACGAAATATTTGTAATTGACTTCAACGGCAATTTTATTGAGGTTAACCAGATAGCCTGTGATTCACTGGGTTACTCCAGGCGAAGAATTCCTTAAGATGAACATCCGCGATATCAAGACCGACAAATATCTTGAAAATGTTGAAAAGAATATCCAAAAGATTACCCAATTCGGACAATACCGATATGAATCGGAAAATCAGGCCAAAGATGGAAAGGTTATACCGGTTGAAATGAAAAGCAGGGTGATTGACTACAAAGGAGGTCAGGCTATACTCACAATTGCAAGGGACATTACCGAACGCAAGGAAATTGAGGAGAAAATACTGACGACCATCATTCAAACTGAGGAAAATGAACGCAAACGATTTGCCGCCGACCTTCATGACGACCTTGCACCCATTCTTTCAACCGTAAAACTTTACACCGACTTGCTAAAAAAAGGAAATTACAAAAAGATCAATGAAGGTGAAGCGATTAAAAACATCGAAGAACTGGTGGACATGGCCATTAAATCCACCCGCCAAATATCCACGGAATATCCGCCCGAACATCCTGCAGGATTTTGGACTGGCTGCAGCCATCAACGATTTCTGCTCTTTCATAAACAATACCTCCGCCATTTCGATCAATGTGAATACAAGTGCCTATAAAATTGAAAAACGGGGGATCGAGGAATCACTCTTATATCAGGCATTCAAGGAATTGATTAATAATACCATCAGGCATTCGGGTGCAAAAAATGTCAAAATCGAATTAAAGAGTTTTGAAAATCAGGTAATTTTGTACTACCGCGATGATGGTAAAGGATTCGATGTGGCACAGGCTATGAAAGAGAAAGGCGGATTAGGTCTCAACAACATCGTGAACCGGATTAAGTCGGTTCAGGGAAATGTTGACATCAACAGTGAGGAAGGAAAAGGGATGTTCCTCATTGCATCGCTCAAAGTTAAAGAAAACAGGTAAATCATGGAAATAGCAAGGGTAATCATTGCAGATGATCATGTGATTTTTCGTAAAGGATTGCACACCATACTCAATGAAATTGACCAGGTGAAAGTGGTTGGAGAAGCTTCCAATGGAAACGAGCTGCTCGACGTGTTGAAAAAACAGGAAGCCGACATCATCTTCATGGATATTAAAATGCCCGTCATGGATGGTATTGAAGCCACCCGGAAAGTACTTTCTAAATATCCTGAAATCAAAATCATTGCACTTACCATGTTCGAGGAGATCAGCTATTTCAATGAAATGATCGAAGCCGGAGCTTCCGGTTTCCTGCTGAAAAAAACCACCAGTGAAGAGCTTGGAAAAGGCGATCAACATGGTTTTGCTTGACGAAAGCTATTTCTCTGAAGAATTCATGAGCACAGTAAACAAACACATGAAACCAAAGCAGAAAGATCCATCCATTATCCTCTCCGACCGCGAACAGGAAGTCCTGGAACTGATCTGCAAAGGC
Organism: uncultured Bacteroidales bacterium; assembly: GCA_963705185.1. Lineage (GTDB taxonomy): Bacteria > Bacteroidota > Bacteroidia > Bacteroidales > JAADJA01 > JAADJA01. The sequence continues at coordinate 229,698 of CAVPJF010000033.1, read as the reverse complement.
TACTCCAACGCTGAAATCTCAAAGTTCCTCGGTTTGAGCTCCCGCACCATTGATGGCCACCGCGCACATCTTCTCGAGAAAACCGGCGCCAAAAACGCTCCCAACCTGGTGATGTTTGCCATCAGACATGGATTGGTGAAAGGGTAAATGGATTCGTATCCTATTCCCCCTTTGAAGGGGGCAGGGGGATGTAATTGATTTAATGGGTTTGGGTTAAAGTTTTCTTATCCTTTAATTATATTCCATAATTCAAATTGATTTGCTTACTTCCATTAAGTGAAAACACTGACAAAATAATTATCCGTTAAAGCAACTTCAGACCGTGTAAAACACCTGCAAAAAATTATTTTCATTTTTTTTCAAAATATTTTTCAATTCCTTTTTCTATTGTTAACTTAATAATAACAACCCTTTCATTTGGAATTTGGAATTTCAGATTTAAACTTTTTTCTTCCGACCCATCTTCATATTTTCTATCACATCTTATTGAATACTATTTATTTGGAATTTCATCCTTAGGTGTTTTTACCTGCTTTCCTCATGTGGCTTATCACTCTTGTGGGGATTATTTGGCGGCTCTACTTTTGGCTCGTAAAGTTAATAAAGGTGAGAACACAAAAAGTCATTATCGCAGACAGCAACAAATTCTTCAGGGAAGGATTGAAAACCATCCTGATGAATATCGGCAGGGTAAAAATTGTTGGGGAAGCTGAATGCGGTAATGACCTTTTGAACCTGATGGACTCTCAGAAAGCGGACATTGTTTTCGTGGAAGTGAACATGCCAAAGATGAATGGTATTGAAGTAACCCGCAAGGCTCATTTAAAATTTCCTGACACAACTTTCATCGCATTTTCATCACTCGAAAACAGGAAATATATCGAACAGATGCTGGAAGCAGGCGCTGAGGGATACCTTTCGAAGAATTGCAACAACCATGATCTTTTCAGGCAAATCATCGAAGACAGGCATCAGGGTGGTTTTATCTCAGAGGAACTCAGAAACAATAATACATTAAATAACAACATAAATTAAGTCACATTTTCTAAACATTTAAAATCAAAGTATCATGAACACAAAGAAAATTTTAATCGTAGACGACGACATCGACATCATCAATGTTATCAGCACCATCCTCGAAAACGAAGGATATGAAGTAATCACAGCCAACGACAAGAAAGAAGGCATCGAACTCGCACGCAAAGAGCATCCGCACCTCGCTATTCTTGATGTGATGATGACAACACCTTATGAAGGTTTCGAAATGGCAGAAGAACTGGTAAAAGATCCCATTTTCAGGGATATGCCCATCCTCATGCAGACTTCTATTGATGTGCTCACCACCTCCAAGGAAAGTGTCAGGGAAATGGCCCGTGAATTCAGGCAGGATCCCAAGTACAAAGAATTGCAGGTTATTCTTTTGAAAGACATCGTTACAGGAAAAGCCGGTATTGACTATCGTACGGTTGATGGACGTTCCATCTGGCTTCCGGTCGACGGCTTCCTGAAAAAACCGGTTGACAGCAAGAAACTTCTCCCAGAAATAAAAGCATTGCTTGCTAAAAAAGCTGAGTTTCACACTGCATAAATTAAGCGATCACGAATTACTTATCAAATCTATAAGGTGTAATTATAAAATTGGTTGAATGAAAACAGGAATTGCAGAAATTTTGAATGATCATGAAGGAGCCAAGAGAGACAGCCTGATCCCGATCCTGCAGGAAATTCAGGAAAAAGAGGGCTATCTCTCAACTGATTCACTGGTGGTAGTTGGCAAACACCTTGGCATACCCACGAGCAAGATCTATGGTGTGGCAACATTTTACAATCAGTTTCGCTTCGAGCCGAAAGGGAAATACCATATCCAGGTTTGCCGCGGAACAGCTTGTCACGTGCTGGGTTCGGCCACGGTTCTTACAAGCCTTGAAAAAGGTTTAAAGATCAAAGCCGGGCAGACTTCACGGGATGGCCTTTTCAGTATTGAAGTGGTAGCCTGTATCGGTGCCTGCGGACTGGCGCCGGTGATTTGTGTGAATGGAGAATTTCATGCAAGGGTAACAGAGCACTCCCTGAAGGAGATCATTGAAAAATACAAAAGCATGGAGGTACAGGATGGAAACAATTAAAAGCATTGATAAAAGGGAATTTCTGATCGAGAATGTCCTCAGGAACGCAAACGGGAACCATAAGGATCTGTTTGTCGAAAAGGAACTTTCCGCACTTCGGAGGGAAGTCATTACCCGGCCGGTGATCTACATTGGTGCAGGAACCTGCGGTTTTGGCGCGGGCGCTGCAAAAACCATTGAGCAAACCGAAAAATTTCTGGCTGATAATGGAATTGATGCCGAGGTCATCCGCGTCGGATGCATCGGGTTTTGTTCCGCTGAACCTTTGATGGATATTCAAATCCCCGGGAAAAACAGGTTATCGTTTCAGCATGTTACCGGTGATAAAGTGGAGCAGGTATTAAATGCAGTCCTTTCAGGCAACATTGATGGAATGGATATTCTGGGTCAGTTCAGGAGCGAAAGCTTCGAGACCTGGAAAAATATTCCGTTTCTTGATGAGCATCCTTTTTTTGCACCACAGACAAGACTGGTTCTGCAAAACTGCGGACTGATCAATCCTGTTGATATTGAAGAATACATTGCAAAAGGCGGTTATAAAAGTTTGATCAAAACGATCAACACTTATAAATCGATTGAAATTTGCGATAAAATTGAAAAGAGCGGTTTGCGCGGTCGTGGCGGTGGAGGATTTCCTACCGGCAAAAAATGGAAATTTGCTCACGGCCAGGAAGCTGAGCAAAGATACCTGATCTGTAATGCTGATGAAGGCGATCCGGGTGCTTTTATGGATCGTGCGGTTATTGAAGGTGATCCTCACCGGCTGATCGAAGGAATGGCGATTGCCGCTTATGGTATAAAAGCTTCTAAAGGATATGTTTACATCCGTGCTGAATATCCGCTTGCGATTGAAAGACTGCGGATTGCGATGAACCAGGCAAGGTATTATGGATTGCTCGGAAAAAACATCTTCGGCAGCGATTTCAGTTTCGACATCATTATTAAAATGGGAGCCGGAGCTTTTGTATGCGGCGAAGAAACAGCACTCATTCACAGCATTGAAGGCAAACGCGGAATGCCAAGACCAAGACCTCCATTTCCAGCCGTCAGTGGTTTGTTTGGCAAGCCAACGATCATCAACAATGTGGAAACGCTTGCAAATATTCCAACCATTATCGAAAAAGGCGAAGACTGGTTTGCAGGTATCGGAACAAAGACAAGCAAGGGAACCAAAGTATTCGCCCTTTCGGGAAAAGTGAAGCTTACCGGATTGGTTGAAATTCCGATGGGAACCACGGTCAGGGACATTATTTTCAAAATCGCAGGTGGTATTCCCAATGGCAAGAAGTTTAAATCTGTCCAGATTGGCGGACCTTCAGGAGGCTGTATTACTACCCAGAATCTCGACATTCAGATTGACTACGAATCCCTGATCCAGGTTGGAGCCATGATGGGCAGCGGCGGATTGGTGGTGATGGATGAGGACACCTGCATGGTGGATGTGGCCAAGTTCTTTATGGATTTTATTCAAAGAGAAAGCTGCGGAAAATGTATTCCCTGCCGGGAAGGAACAAGGCGTATGCTCGAAATCCTCGAAAGCATCACCCACAAGCCAAACGGAAACAGCGAAAAAGATGCGCTCGACCGTTTCAAGGGAATCATTCAGCTTGAGAAATTAGGAAAAGTTATCAAGGAAACCTCCTTCTGCGGCCTCGGACAAACGGCTCCAAACCCGGTTCTGAGCACCATCAAATGGTTCCGCGATGAGTATGAGTCTCACATTTACGAAAGGAAATGTGTACCCGGAGTTTGCACTGAACTCAGAACTTTAAAATAGATGTTGAGAAATGTACCGGTTGTACAGCATGTGTTAAAAAATGCCCGACGGCAGCCATCATCGGCGCAAAAAAAACTCCTCATTTCATCATTGAGGATAAGTGTATAGGTTGCGGCACATGCCAGGAAACATGCAAGTTTGATGCGATCAGTGTAGCATAATAATGAACCAGAAAGACAGAAAACATGGAACTGAATATAGAAGTTAACAACAAAAACCTGGAAGCGAAAAGCGGAGAAACCATTCTGGATGTTTTAACCAGGAACGGCATCAAGGTTCCGACTTTATGCCACATGAAAAACTATTTTCCCTCGGGAGCATGCAGAATGTGTGTCGTAGAACATGAAAATACCGGCAAACTGGTTACATCCTGCTCCTATCCCTGTTGAAAACGGAATGAAAATCAAAACCCATTCAACCCGCGTGGTGGAAGCCCGCAAGATGATCGTGGAATTGCTACTTTCAAACCATCCTGACGATTGTCTTTACTGTGTAAGGAGTGGGAACTGTACGTTGCAGGATATGGCGATAGAGCATCATGTTACCGAAAGGAGAATTTCAGGTAAGAAAAATAAATTCCCCAAAGATTTATCAAGCCCCAGCATTACCCGCGATCCGGATAAATGCATCCTCTGCGGAAGATGTGTCAGGGTTTGCGAAGAAGTGATGGGTGTTTCGGCAATCGATTACATCAACCGCGGAAGCAAATCGGTCATTGGAACGACGTTCAATAAAGGATTGAACACATCAAGCTGTGTGAATTGTGGTCAGTGTATCATGGTTTGCCCGACAGGCGCCTTAACTGAAAAGGGACACCAGAATGAGATTCAAATGGCTTTGAACGATCCGGGAAAAACGGTTGTAATTCAATACGCGCCAGCAATCTCAATTTCCATCGCCGAAGAATTCGGTATGGAACCCGGAAAGGACATCAATGGCATCATGAACGCCGCGCTCAGGAAAATGGGGTTCAATACATGTTTTTGATACCACCTTCTCTGCTGACCTTACCATCATGGAAGAATCCGCTGAACTGATCCAGCGTGTCAGCACCAACGGCGTTTTGCCGATGATTACAAGCTGCTGTCCGGCCTGGGTAAAATATGCCGAAGAATTTGCACCTGATATGATCCCAAATATTATCATCCTGCAAATCGCCTCAGCAAATGCTTGGCGCAGTTATCAAAACCTATTTTGCTGAAAAAGCAGGTGTAAATCCTGAAAATATATATTCAGTTTCGATCATGCCATGCACTGCCAAGAAATTTGAAGGACAGCGGACCGGACATGACCCGCCAGGGACTGACCGATGTGGATGCAGTGATGACCACCCGCGAATTTGTTCAGATGGTCAAGACTTTATGGAATTGACATGAATAAACTGGAACCTGAACTGGCGGATTCACCGCATGGAATCAGAAGCTCGGCAGGAAAGCTTATTCGGGGCTTCGGGTGGTGTTATGGAAGCAGCTACTCAGTACTGCCTATTTTAAACTTACCGGTGAATGAACTGGTGAACTTTAAGATTAAAGCCGTTCGCGGACTGGAAGGAATAAAAGAAACCAAAGTCAAGATTGGCGATCTGGAACTTGGCGTGGCAGTTGCCAGTGGCCTGGCCAATGCCAAAAAGCTTATTGAAGAAATCCAGGAAATGGCAAAAACGACATTCATTTTATCGAAGTAATGGCTTGCCCGGGAGGCTGTATAGCCGGTGGCGGACAGCGCATCGGAGCAGACGAGGATGCCATCAGGGCAAGGATGAAATCGTTGTACGATATTGATGACCGTGATTCGATCAAAGTCTCACATAAAAATCCTGAAATCGTTGAACTGTATGCCAAATTTCTGGGAGAACCGCTGAGTCATAAAAGCCATGAGTTGCTTCATACCCAATATAACCAAAGAGAAGTAATGCTTTAAAGATTAATCCATTCTAATACATAATTCGAATTATTAAAATGGCTAACAGGAAACGACATGTGCTTGTACAGACGGTGAAAGACCGGTGCCGGGTATGCTATACCTGCGTAAGGGAATGTCCTGTGAAAGCCATACGGATTTTGAACGGGCAGGCGGAAGTAATGAGTGAGCGCTGCATTGGGTGTGGAAATTGTGTGAAGGTCTGCAGCCAGGGAGCAAAAGTCTATTTCGATTCGAAGGAACTGGTAAAAGATCTTGCTGAAGTCAGAAAGTAAAATTGCCGCTATTGTTGCACCAAGTTTTCCTGCTGAATTCAGTGATCTGGGCGATTATAAGATCATGGTAGGAATGATCAGGGCATTAGGTTTTGATTTTGTAAATGAAGTAGCTTTTGGGGCTGATCTCGTTGCGAAGGAATATGAAAAACTACTGGACGACAAAACCCAGAAGCCGCATATTTCTTCCGACTGTCCTGCAATTGTTTATTACATCGAGCATTATCATCCTCAGCTTGTTCCTTCACTGGCAAATATTGCTTCACCCATGGTTGCAGTAACGAGAGCATTGAGAAAGCTTCATGGCGAAGAACTGAAAGTGGTCTTTATCGGTCCCTGCATTGCCAAAAAAGCAGAGTCGGCTGAGGTAGATGAAGCCATTACGTTTATTGAACTGAGAGAGCTTTTCAAAGAATTTGGAATCTCTAATGAAAAGGTTCAACCCTCTGACTTCGATCAGCCGCTTGCAGGTAAAGGAGCAATTTTCCCGGTCAGCCGCGGAATGCTGCAAACGGTGAACAAGGTAGATGATATTTGCGAAGGAAACATTGTAGTGGCAGAAGGAAGAGTGAATTTCAGGGATGCTGTGAAGGAATTTGAAGAAGGTTTAATCAACTCCCATCACCTCGAATTGCTTTGCTGTGAAGGTTGCATCATGGGACCCGGAATGTCAAAGGGCGCTCAGAAATTTACAAGAAGAACCCTGGTAGGTGATTATGTAAAAAACAAGATTGAGCGCAACAATGTATGCGTTTGGCAGGAAAATATTGAAAAACTCAGTAATATTGACCTGACTCAGCAATTTGCAGTGGTGGATCGCCGCATCCCAGAACCGGAGAAAGAGCAAATTGAAAAGGTTCTGCAAGAGATGGGAAAGAATACGGAGAAAGATCACCTGAATTGCGGAGCCTGTGGTTATGATACCTGTGTGGAACATGCCATTGCCATTACTGAAGGTCTGGCCGAAATTGAAATGTGCCTTCCTTATGCCATCGAAAAACTGCATCATTCCATTGATGAACTCAACCAATCAAATGAAAAGCTGGCATCGGCTCAAATGGCTTTGAAACAATCTGAAAAGCTGGCAAGCATGGGTCAACTTTCAGCCGGAATTGCACATGAACTGAACAATCCGCTGGGTGTGATCACCATGTATAGCAATATACTGAAAGATGAAGCCCCGCAGGACGATCCAATCAGGAAAGATCTTGAGCTGATTGTTGAACAGGCTGACCGTTGCAAGAACATTGTTGGCGGATTGCTGAATTTCGCCCGGAAAAACCAGGTAAAACTTTCTGAAACTGATCTTAACAAATTTATTGAGAAAAGCATTTCCTCGATCATTAAACCTGATTAGTATCGGTAAATTTCCATTCGTCACTCGAAGATCCGATTGTGATGATTGACCAGGATCAGATGATGCAGGTACTGACCAATCTGGAGAAAAATGCTGTGGAAGCCATGCCGAATGGTGGAAATATTAATATCAGCCTGAACGGAAATGCCAGTTCGGTTGAAATCAATCTATCGGATACCGGAGTCGGTATTCCGAAAGAAAACATGGAAAAAATATTTACCCCATTTTTTACCACAAAAGAAATTGGGAAAGGAACCGGACTAGGACTTCCGTTGATCTACGGCATCGTAAAAATGCACAAGGGACAGATCAGCATTACCTCCAATGCCATCCCGGAAAACGGGCCAACCGGAACTAATTTTAAAATAACTATACCCCGTTTAAATGAAAATTTTAACTTAAACTGATATGACTGAAATGAAAAAAAGAATTCTGATTGTAGATGATGACATTGATCTGCTGACACAGATGAAAATGCATGTGGAATCTTTTGGTTTTGACACCGTAACTGCTGAAAGCCAGAAAGAAGGAGAAGAAATTCTTGAAACGATCAAACCCGACCTTGCAATCCTTGACCTGATGATGGAAAACAAAGACAGTGGTTTTATCCTTAGCTATAAAATCAAAAAGAAATACCCGGATGTGCCGGTGATCATTGCAACAGCCGTAACAGCGGAAACCGGTTTGGTTTTTGGGCTTGATACGGAAGAAGAACGCAACTGGATCAAAGCTGATCAATACCTCGAAAAAGGCGTTCGTCCCGACCAGCTTCACCGTGAAATCAATAAGCTGCTGAAAATATGAAACGGCGTCATTGCGATCCCGCTTTTTCAGCGGGAGAAGCAATCCCATTGACCATAAAACAATCAACAGATTGCTTCGTCGCTAAAAAGCAGCTCCTCGCAATGACGATCGGAATGATATTTAATGATAGTCGACATTAAAAATAAATGAAACAATGAAAAAGCTGAATGTTCTGGTAGTTGATGATGAGGCCGGTATACGGTCGGGGATAAACAGGATACTCCGGAACTTTACCGTTGGGTATCCTTTTATGGAAGAGGATTTTGGATTTGAGCTGATCGACGCTGAGACCGGTGAGAAGGCTATCGAAATTATCAACCAGCAGGAAATTGATATCGTCCTGCTCGATAATAACCTTCCGGGTATCCATGGTATTGAAGTGCTCGAGTACATCAAAAGCAAGTCCTTCGACATTTTTGTGATGATGATCACCTCTTATGCATCCTTGGATCTTGCTGTGAAAGCGACCAACAACGGCGCCTACAATTTCGTGCCCAAACCCTTCACACCCGATGAGCTGAAAGCAGCCATGGAAGGCATTACCAAGCATCTGTTCCTGAAGCGGATGACCCGGAAAATGAAAGAAGAAGGCAAAGCAATCAGGTTTCAGTTTTTACAGGTGTTGTCACACGAACTGAAATCACCGATCAATGCCATCGAAGGTTATCTTCAGATCATGAAAGACAAGCAGGCAGGAGATAATATTGATGCTTATAAGGTAATGATCGACCGGTCGATCGAACGGATGAAAGGAATGCGCTCGCTTATCATTGATTTGCTCGACCTGACCAAAATAGAATCAGGCAAGAAAACCAGGGAAATGAAAAAGGTTGACATTGCCGAAGTCATTCGGATTGCTAAAGATACAATGGAACCATTGGCGATCCAGAAAAATGTCAGGATCAACTTCGATCCGCCAAAAGACATTTACATCACTGCCGATGCTGAAGAACTCGAAATCATCATGAACAACCTGATTTCCAATGCAGTGAAGTACAACAAAGATGGCGGGCAGGTTCACATCAATACCAGAACTGAAAATGGCAAAATAGAAATCATGGTGGAGGATACTGGCATTGGAATGACAGACGAGGAAACCGCAACACTTTTCAAGGAATTTGTGAGGATTAAAAACGCAAAAACCCGAAACATTACCGGAAGCGGGCTTGGATTATCCATTTTAAAAAAGATGGTAAGCCTTTACGATGGAGAAATCCTCGTTGAAAGCAAACCCGATGTCGGAACTAAATTCACGGTGGTTTTACCACTGAAATAATTTAAACTGAAATGAAATTCACACCCGAAATATACCGTCTTCCTGATATTCCCGGCGAACCGTTTATTGATCCGCAGGAAATTGAGGAGATACTGGCTGCAGCAAATCCGACAAAGGAAGATGTCAGGAATATCATCCAAAAATCGCTGAGCAAAAAGCGGCTGAATTTATCAGAAGTCGCTGCATTACTCAAAACAGAAGACCCGGAACTGATCGAAGAAATCAAACAGGGAGCAAAAACCCTGAAGGATAAGATTTACGGAAACCGGATTGTGCTTTTCGCCCCGTTATACATTGGAAATAAATGCTCCAACAACTGCACTTACTGTGGTTTCAGGTCGTCGAATAAAGATGCTGTACGCAAAACCCTTTCCGACAACGAAATCGTCAAAGAAATTGAAGCGCTGGAAGACAACGGACAGAAACGACTGATCCTTGTTTATGGTGAGCATCAGCAATACGATCCTCACTTTATTGCCGAAACGGTTAAGCTGGCTTATAGTGTGAAAAAAGGAAACGGTGAGATCAGAAGGGTGAACATCAATGCCGCACCGCTTGATGTTGAAGGATTCAGGATTGTGAAGGAAGTCAGGCATCGGTACTTACCAGGTTTTCCAGGAAACTTATCATCCGGAAGCTTATAAATCCTATCATTTAAGAGGGAAAAAAGCTGATTTCAGTTACCGGCTCACTTCCCTCGACAGAGCACAGCAGGCAGGTTTGGACGATGTCGGAATAGGCGCTTTGTTTGGATTGTATGACTGGAAATATGAAGTGATGGGTTTGGTCAGGCACACCAATCACCTGGAAGCTTGTTTTAATGTTGGTCCGCACACCATTTCGTTTCCCAGGATCAAGGATGCTTCCATGTTGCAGTTGGGTCATAAATATTTTGTAAGTGATGAGGATTTTGCAAAAATGATCGCCATCATCCGGCTGGCTGTTCCTTATACAGGTATGATCCTTACAGCGCGTGAGCCAAAAGAACTTAGAGATGAAGTGATCCAATATGGTGTATCGCAGATTGATGGCGGAACCAAGCTTGAATTGGGAAGCTATTCGAAGAACCTGAATGAAGATCAGGATTTGAACAAAGGTCAGTTCAGGATCAATGATAACCGCTCGCTGAATGAAATCATCGAAGAACTGCTCGATCATGACATGCTGCCGTCGTTTTGCACAGCTTGTTACAGGCTCGGCAGGACCGGTGAACATTTTATGGAGTTTTCGGTTCCGGGATTTATCAAAAGATATTGTACGCCGAACGCCATTTTAACCCTGGCAGAATACCTCTCTGATTATGCTCCGGAACAAACCCGTGAAAAAGGTTGGGATGTCATTGAAAATGAACTGGACAAAATGAACGGAGCCAAAGTAAAAACAGAACTTATTGAACGGATTGGAAAGATCAAACAAGGAGAAAGAGATTTATATTTTTAAAGCGGTTAACGGAAGTTTAATTACCACATAGATCATAGGAACATAGATTGACACATAGATGAACACCAACCTTCAGGCATATAAAATAAATTGGATCACAAGAAACATGTTTTTAAAATCTGAACTATGTGAAGCCTATGTTTCTATTGTGTCTATGTGGTAAAATTCGCGGAAGTATTGTAAAAACATTCGAACAAAGTGAAAACAATTAAACAATTTCATACATTTTTTAAGTTAGTCAAACTCGCTTTGATTTTTATTTGTTGTAGTGAGGTCATGGGTTGAAAAACCTGTGACCTTTTTTACATTTTTTAGATTTAACACAATGGCAAAAGGCAGAGACAATAAACCCCACATAGGGATCTTTGGCAGGAGGAATGTCGGGAAGAGTTCATTTATCAATGCGCTTGTCGGACAGGAAATAGCAATTGTTTCGGATCAGGCGGGAACCACCACCGACCCGGTGAAAAAGTCAATTGAGATTTTCGGTATCGGACCAGCCATCATCATTGATACAGCCGGAATTGATGACTCCGGTGAACTTGGCAAAAAACGCATTGGTAAATCGATGGAAGCGCTGAAGACAATTGATTGTGCGGTGCTGATGATTTCCGGGAATGTTTTCGGCGATCATGAACTTGACCTGATCCATAAATTTGGGGAATGGGATATCCCGTATATCATCGTTTCAAACAAAAGTGACATTGAGCCGCTGAATCAGTTTACCGAAGCAAGAATTCTTGAAACTTCCAACGCTCCGGTATTTGAATTTTCATCGAATAATCCTGTGAACATTGAACAGATTCTGGATGGGCTAAAGAAAACCATTCCTGAATCAGCATATTTTAAAACCTCCCTGCTTGGTGACATCATTAAACCGGGCGATTATGTATTGTTGATCACCCCAATTGACAACGAAGCACCCGACGGCAGGATGATCCTTCCACAGCAAATGGCAATCCGTGATGTGCTCGACAACAATGCGATCAACATTGTTTTGAAGGAAGACCAGGTCGAAAATTTTATTAAGAACTCGGGTATCAAACCTCGTATAGCAATTACCGATAGCCAGGTGTTTCATAAAATGAAGAAGATCGTTCCGGAAGATATTCCTTTAACAAGCTTCAGCATCATCTTCGCAAGGATGAAAGGTGATTTCGAAAATTATAAAAAAGGAACTCCGGCACTTGATCATCTGAAGGATGGCGACAGGGTTTTAATTCTCGAATCGTGCTCTCACCAGGTAAATTGCGACGATATTGGAAGGTATAAACTTCCTGATTGGATTAAAAAGCATAGTGAGAAAAAACTCGAATTCGATATCGTTGCCGGTCTCACCAAAGTGGAAAGAGATTTCAAAGATTATGCTCTGGTGGTTCAGTGTGGCGGTTGTATGGTTACCCGAAAACAATTATCCAGTCGTTTGAAACCGGCAGTTGATATGGGTGTTCCGGTTACCAATTACGGACTTGCCATTGCCTGGATAAACGGGATTTTCGACAGAGCAATCCAGCCTTTTACGAAAGAACATGTCCGGTAAAGTTCAGCAAATATTAACGAAAGAATCTTTCTCCAGGGAAGATCTCATCCATTTACTATCGGTTGAAACAGAACTGGAACGAAATCTCATTTTCCAAAAGGCAGCCGAAATCAGGGAAAAGTTTATCGGCAATACGATTGTCCTGCGCGGACTCATTGAATACTCAAACATCTGCAGCAAGAATTGCCTCTATTGTGGTATCCGTGCAGGGAATTCGCTCGTAAACCGCTATTGCCTGAACGAGGAGGAAGTCTTGGCCTGTGCTCAATATGCCTATGAGCAAAACTATGGCTCGGTTGTCATCCAGTCGGGCGAACGAAGCGATAAACAGTTTATTGAAAGCATTGACAACCTGATCAAAGGAATTAAAAAATTATCCAATGGCGAACTGGGGATCACCCTTTCATGCGGCGAGCAATCAAAAGAAACTTACCGGCGCTGGTTCGAAAGCGGCGCACACCGTTACCTCCTCCGGATTGAAAGCTCCGATGAAGAACTGTATTATAGGATACATCCTAAGGACGAAAACCACGATTTCAATAAACGGTTACTGGCATTGAACCATTTGAAATCAGCCGGTTACCAGGTCGGTTCGGGCGTGATGGTCGGATTGCCTTTTCAATCGGATGAAAACCTGGCCGATGACCTTCTTTTCCTGCAAAACATTGATGTGGATATGGTTGGTATGGGTCCATATATCGAGCATCCCGAAACACCGCTTTATGAATTCAGAAATGAAATTCCAGCTCCAAAGGAAAGGTTCGAAAAAACGCTGCTCATGATCGCCATCATCCGCATCATGATGAAAAACATCAACATTGCAGCTTCCACCGCCATGGATACCCTCGATAAAGAAGGAAGGATCAAAGCCATCACAGCCGGAGCCAATGTGCTCATGCCTAACATTACACCCATAAAATACCGGGAAAATTATTTGATTTACAAAGATAAGCCTGTGGTAGTTGAAGCCGATGAACTGCTGGACAAATTCAATTCTTCGACTTTATTAAAGAATTATAAAATTGTTCAAGGTAAGTGGGGCGATTCCCTGCATTATCAGAATAAGCGAAATGCCCAAGTTAAATTGTAAATTGTTACGCAATCAATTTCAAATTTCCATCTTCAAATTTCTCCTTTCCAACATTTTTTCAACTTTTGTTAACATCCCCCGATTTCTATTCCTGTTTTAATACTTTTGGAACGAAGTATTGAAAAGGAAAAACAGATTTATATTTAACCTTAACTTATCAGGAAAGACTGGTGTTGTAAACGATTAAGAGTTGAATGAAAATAGTCGCTGACGATAAAATTCCATTTCTGAAAGGGGTTCTTGAGCCTTTCGCTGAAGTTGTGTATTTACCTGGCGACAAAATCAAAAAGGCTCAGCTAAAAGATGCAGATTCTTTGCTTACACGATCAATAACCCTATGCAATAATGAACTGCTTGAAAATACTTCAGTAAAACTGATCGCCTCAGCCACCATTGGCGACGACCACATAGATAAGGAATTTTGCAAAAGCAATAAAATAAACTTGACGACAGCACAGGGTTGCAATGCAAATGCAGTTGTACAATATTTTACTTCCGCATTGCTTTCCATTTCCGAATTATCAGGTTTCACTTTAAAGGATAAAACCATTGGCATTATTGGCGTTGGAAATATCGGGTCGAAGATTGAAAAAGTCTGCCGGGCATTGGAAATGAAGGTTCTTCTGAATGATCCACCCCGCGAACGACAGGAAGGAAGCAGGGATTTTTCTGATTTGAAAACGATCCGGCAGCAAGCTGATATCATTACCTTTCATGTCCCGCTGACCTTTGGAGGAACCGACAAAACTTTCCATTTGTTTGATCATACTTTTGCAGATAATCTTTCAAAACCCGTGATCCTATTCAACACTTCCCGTGGACCGGTTGCAGATTCCGAAGCTTTAAAATATGGGAAAGAACAGGGGAAAATTTCCCGTCTCATTCTTGATGTTTGGGAAGGTGAACCGCATATTGATCCTGAACTTTTAGAACTGGTTACTATTGGCACACCGCATATTGCAGGTTATTCAATCGAAGGAAAGGCAAAAGCAACTGAAATGGTTGTGCAGTCGGTAAGCGAATTCTTCAATTTGCCTTTAAAAAACTGGAAACCTGAGACGGATTTGAAAAACATAGTTTTGGACATTGATTTGAAAGGATTAAATGAACAGCAATCGTTACAAAAAGTATTTCGGGCGGTTTATGATATTCGAAAGGACGATGAGCTATTGAGGGAAAACCCATCTGATTTTGAACGCATCCGGGGAAACTATGTTTTTAGAAGGGAAAATACTGGATATAGCTTAAAACTAAAGAATTCGAATCAAAATATTGTTCAAGTTTTATCGGAACTTGGATTTAAAATTGAAAAATAATTACCAAACATCAAAACAATATGGACAACACAATTACCACAAGAGCAGCAGATAACATCAGGATATTATCCCTGGCAATGGTCGAAAAGGCAAAATCCGGACATCCGGGCGGCGCAATGGGCGGAGCCGATTTTATCAATATCCTGTATTCCGAATTTCTGAATTTTGATCCCGACAATATGGAATGGCCTTTCCGCGACCGCTTTTTCCTTGATCCGGGTCACATGTCAGCGATGATGTATGCCGTGCTTTCTCTTGTCGGAACCTACTCGATGGAAGATCTTAAAAACTTCCGCCAGTGGCAAAGTCCGACACCCGGCCATCCTGAACTGGATGTGAAACGTGGGATTGAAAACACCTCCGGACCTTTGGGTCAGGGGCATGTGATGGCAGTCGGTGCAGCCATAGCCGAACGTTTTCTGGCAGCCCGGTTTGGCGAATGGATGTCGCATAAGACTTATACATTTATTTCCGATGGTGGTATCCAGGAAGAAATTTCCCAGGGAGCCGGAAGAATTGCCGGTTATCTTGGATTGAAAAACCTGGTCATGTTTTTCGACTCGAACGATGTGCAGTTATCGACCAAAGTGGGAGAAGTTACGAGTGAAGACACTGCAAAAAAATACGAATCGTGGGGCTGGCGGGTGATGACCATCAACGGCAACGACACCGATGAGATCAGGGGTGCCTTGCTGAAAGCCAATGAGGAAAAGAGCAAACCTGTCCTCATCATCGGAAAGACTACTATGGGAAAGGGCAGCCTGACCGAATCCGGTGAAAGTTTTGAAGGAATGGTTTCTACACACGGACAGCCATTAAGCGCTGCCGGAGGTTCAGTAGCCAAAACAATTGAAAACCTGGGTGGCGACCCGGAAAATCCTTTCGACCATTTTTCCTGATGTAAAGCAATTTTATAACGAAGTCCTTGAAGAGAAACGGAGAATGGTTGCCAAAAGGAAAGCCGCTTATGAACAATGGAAAACCGGTAATCCTGACCTGGCTTTTCGGCTCGAAAAAATATTAAATGGTGAAATTCCTGCAATTGATTTTGAGAAAATAGTCTTCAATCCCAGCAGCGCAACCCGTGCAGTTTCTGCCAATGTCCTTTCTGAGTTTGCTGCGAAAGTTGAAAACATGATCGTCATTTCCGCTGACCTTTCGAACAGCGACAAGACGGATGGATTCCTGAAAAATACAAAGCCAATGGCTCATCATAATTTTACCGGCGCATTTTTACATGCGGGTGTATCGGAGCTTACGATGGCAGCAATCGCCAATGGTTTGGCTTTACACAACATCATTCCTGTTTGCGGGACTTTCTTTGCTTTTTCCGATTACATGAAACCTGCGGTCAGGCTTGCAGCATTGATGCAACTTCCGGTAAAATATGTCTGGACACACGATTCTTTCAGAGTTGGGGAGGATGGTCCGACCCATCAGCCTATTGAGCATGAAGCCCAGATCCGGTTAATGGAGAAACTGAAAAATCATAAAGGTCAAAACAGCACTCTGGTTTTACGTCCGGCCGATGGCACTGAAACACTGGTTGCCTGGAAAATGGCTTTAGAGAACACAGAAACCCCGACCGCCTTACTGCTTTCACGTCAGAACATAACCGATTTGCCATCCCCTGCCGGAAAAAGCAGGTATTCGGAAGCGCTTAGTGCTCATAAAGGAGCCTATATCCTTCAAAAAGATGAAGGCAAAATTGACGTGGTGCTCGTTGCATCCGGTTCAGAAGTTTCGACTTTGGTTGAAACCGCTGCTATACTTAGGAAAGAAAAAGGACTTAAGCTTCAAATCGTTTCTGCTATATCAGAAGGACTTTTCAGGTTGCAGGAAAAGTCATACCAACAAACTGTAATTCCTGAAAATATTCCGGTTATTGCCTTGACTGCAGGTCTTCCGGTTACGATGTCCGGTTTTGTCGGTCATCATGGAAAGGTTATCGGATTGGAACATTTCGGTTACTCGGCACCTGCAAAGATATTGGATGAAAACTTTGGATTTACAAGTGTGCATGTGTCAAACTTAATTATTGAATTCTTAAAAAGGCTTTAACCTTTCAATTAGAATAAACCTCACATAACATAATAACAAACAATAAATAAATTTGGTTATCTAAAAAAAATGTATCTTTGCCGCGCTTTTTTGGAGCGGATATTTTAATCGTCATTTGCGGTTAATAAAGGAAAAAGTGATTCGGGGGGGCTTCAGTCCCCTCTTTTATTGATAGTAAAATGGTTAAATCTGACATTGAAAATATTATTGAGGATTATCTCGCTGATCAGCCCGTATTCCTTGTAGAGGTGCAGGTAAAGAAAGGAAATGTTGTCAATGTTTTTATTGATGGTGATAAAGGTGTCACTATTGATGACTGTGTAAAGATTACGAGGTTGATAGAATCAAAGTTCGATCGCGACATTGAAGATTATGAATTGAGGGTTTCATCACCCGGAATTGAACGACCCTTTGTGATGAAACGCCAATACAACAAATATCTGGAACGCGAGATTACAGTAATTACAAAGGAAGATATTAAGAAAGAAGGAATTTTAAAATCGATAAGCGGGGAAGGAATAGAAATGACGGTAAAAATGGGTAAGAAGGAAAAGGAAATCAGCATGGAGAAAATTCTGTTTTCAGATATTAAAGAAGGCAAACCTGTGATCAGTTTTAAATAAAATTAAAAACAATCAGTAGCATTAAAATAAAATGGAACACATCAATTTAGTCGAGACTTTTTCGGAATTTAAGGAATTTAAAAACATTGACAGGGAAACGATGATGCGTATCCTTGAAGATATTTTCCGTCACATGCTTATCAAAAGGTATGGTTCAGCCGACAACTGCGACATCATTGTCAATATTGATAAGGGTGACCTTGAAATATGGCGAAACAGGACCATTGTAGAGGATGGAGCGGTAGAAGATGAGAATTTGCAGATTGCTTATTCTGAAGCAGTAAAAATTGAACCTGATTTTGAAATCGGGGAAGAAGTTTCTGAAGAAATCAAAATGCTCGATTTTGGCCGACGGGAAATCCTTTCAATCAGGCAAAACCTGATCTCCAAAATTCAGGAATACGAAAAAGACAATGTATACCGGAAATACAAAGAACGCATTGGTGAGATCATTACCGGTGAAGTCTATCAGGTATGGAAAAAGGAAATTCTGGTACTTGATGATGAAGGTATCGAGCTTATCCTTCCAAAATCGGAACAAATCCCGACCGATTTCTATCGCAAAGGCGATACCATCAGAGCGGTTGTTTCCAAAGTTGAAATGCGGAATAACACCCCGGCTATTATCCTTTCAAGGACATCCTCAGCCTTTCTGGAAAGATTATTTGAATCGGAAGTTCCTGAAGTATTTGATGGCCTCATTACCATTAAAAATATAGTACGGGTCCCTGGTGAAAGGGCTAAAATTGCTGTTGAATCCTATGATGACAGAATTGATCCGGTCGGCGCATGTGTTGGGATGAAAGGTTCACGTATTCATGGAATTGTAAGGGAATTGAAAAATGAAAATATCGATGTGATCAATTATACATCGAATGCCTCTTTGTATATTACAAGAGCGCTAAGTCCGGCTAAAATATCTTCAATCAACATTCTTGAGGCTGAAAAAAAAGCGGAAGTTTACCTAAGACCTGACCAGGTATCTTTAGCCATAGGAAAAGGAGGTTTCAATATTAAATTAGCCGGTAAGCTTACTGGTTATGAAATTGATGTGTATCGTGAGGCAGAAGTAGATTCGGAAGATGTTGATTTGAATGAATTTTCAGATGAAATCGAAGAATGGATCATCGATGCCTTTAAAGCTATCGGTTGTGATACAGCAAAAAGCATATTAAATCTTAGTATAGAGGATCTGGTAAAGCGAACTGACCTGGAAGAAGAAACTGTTAAAGACGTGGTCAGGATATTAAAAGAAGAGTTTGAATAAAGGCAAATATTGTAATTATAGTATTTTAGCGCATTAATTTTAAATAGGAAATTTTAATAGGTTACATGGCAGAATCTGAAAAACCGGCAGTCAGGCTTAGTAAAGCTGCGAAAGAGTTCAATATAGGGCTTTCTACGATTGTGGAGTTCCTTGCTAAAAAGGGATTTCACATCGCAAGCAATCCCAATGACAAGCTTTCACCTGAAATGTACGATTTACTTGACCGCGAGTTCCAGTCTCAGAAATCGGTCAAGGAGGAAGCGAAGAAGATAGGACTGGATTATTCAAGCCATCAAACCATTTCGATCGAGGATAAAAAAGTCAAGGAAAAGAAGCGGGAAACTGAGGATGAGATTGATGAAGTTTTTATTACTCAATTATCGATGTCGAGAAAAGGAAAAGCTGCTGATCAGGAGCAAGTAATTGATTCTGACGAGAAAGAAACTCTTAAAAAAACTGGAAAGACAAAGGTTCCTGCAGTCGGCAAATCTCCTGTAAAGGCAGCTGATAAAGAAGAAACGGCAGCAGAGATTGTAGATAAAAAAACTTCTGCGAAAAAAGGAAAGACTGAAAAAGAAAAAGAAGCAGATAAGATTGAAACGGTAGACAAAATAAAGGATAAAGAAAAAGAGGACAAGAAGAGTATTCAGCCTAAAATCCTGGGGAAGATCGACCTTGATAAGATGAATATGCTTACCAAGCCAAAGAGAAAAACTGCTCAGGAAAAGAAGGAAGAGAGAGAAGAAAAAACCCGTGATAAAAAGAAGATCAGTAGAAAAGGCAAAGAAAGCAAAGAAAATGAAGCTATTACCAAACCTGCACTTTCGCGTGTCAGCGATGAGGGTGAAGAAAAAACTGAAACAATTGCCACTGAAAAGGAACCGGTAAATCCTAATTTTATTAAAACCCGCTTCGAAAAGCTTGAAGGTCCCAAGATACTTGATAAAATTGAGCTCCCGGCAGAAAAGAAGAAAACAGATAAAAAACCTGTAGCTTCATCCAAAGATCCTGATATGTCCTCAAGGAAGAAAAAAAGGAGACGGATCAGGAAAAAACCAGACCAGACTGATTTACAAGTTAAAGATAAAAGAAGTCAGGAGCCAGAAAAAAAACATATCCATCAAAGGTTTAAAGATAAGCGAGTCAGAAAAGAGAGAGAACGTCCTGAAATAACTGAAGGTGATATTCAGCAGCAGATAAAGGAAACTCTGGCAAAACTTACAGGTGTTGGTAAATCCAAAACTTCAAAATACCGCAGGGAAAAAAGACAAACCATAAGTCATCTTAAGCAGAAAGAGCTCGACAAGATTGAAGAAGAAAAGAATGTCATCAAGGTGACAGAATTTGTCACAGCAAATGAACTGGCAAACATGATGAATGTGCAGGTAAACCAGATTATTTCAACCTGTATGACCCTGGGACTTTTTGTTTCAATCAACCAAAGGCTTGACGCCGAAACGCTTGCTCTGGTTGCTGAAGAATTCGGTTACAAAATTGAATTTGTAAGTGCTGATTTTCAGGATGCAGTTCAGGAAGCGGCGGAAGAAGATAATCCTGAAGACCTGGTACCCAGAGCTCCAATCGTTACAGTAATGGGGCATGTTGATCATGGTAAAACAAAGTTACTTGACTTTATCAGGAAAGCCAACGTTGTTGACGGTGAAGCCGGAGGTATCACCCAGCACATCGGAGCTTATGAATTTATAACAGATGCTGGTAAAAAAATTACATTCCTCGACACTCCCGGTCACGAGGCCTTCACAGCCATGAGGGCAAGAGGCGCCAAAGTAACTGATGTTGCTATCATCGTTGTGGCAGCTGACGATAACGTGATGCCCCAGACCCGTGAAGCCATAAATCATGCACAGGCAGCAGGGGTCCCTATTGTTTTTGCCATTAATAAAATTGATAAACCGGGAGCCAACCCTGAGAAAATAAAAGAAGAGCTTTCGAAGATGAATATCCTGGTGGAAGATTGGGGTGGCAAATATCAAAGTCAGGACATATCGGCCAAACAAGGATTAACATCGAGGTTTTACTGGATAAAGTTTTGCTTGAAGCCGAACTTCTTGATCTGAAAGCAAATCCTGACAAACTTGCATTAGGAACGGTAATCGAAAGTTCACTCGATAAAGGCCGGGGTTACGTAGCTAAATTGCTGGTTCAGGAAGGAACTCTTCAAACAGGTGATGTTGTTCTGGCCGGTTCTACTTTCGGTAAGGTTAAAGCTATGTACAATGAGCGGAACCAGAGAATTGTCAGTGCCGGTCCCTCCACTCCACTATTATTGCTAGGTTTAAATGGTGCTCCTCAGGCTGGGGATATATTTAAGGTGTTGAAAGATGAAAAAGAAGCCAAAGCAATTGCAAACAAACGTCAGCAATTGCAGCGTGAACAGGGAATCAGGACACAGAAACACATTACCCTCGACGAAATCGGACGAAGAATTGCAATTGGTGATTTCAAAGAACTTAATATCATTGTCAAAGGTGATGTGGATGGTTCAGTCGAAGCCCTTTCAGATTCATTGCTGAAATTGTCCAATGAGCAAATCCAGGTTAATATTATTCATAAATCTGTTGGTGCAGTTACAGAAACAGATGTCATGCTTGCTTCTGCGTCTGATGCGGTTATAGTTGCGTTCCAGGTTCGTCCTTCATTAAGCGCAAGGAAACTTGCCGAGCAGGAACAAATCGATATCAGGCTTTATTCGATTATTTACCAGGCGATTGAAGAAATTAAAGCCGCCATGGAGGGAATGCTTTCACCTGATATTGAAGAAAAAATTGTCTGCAATGTCGAGGTACGGGAAGTATTTAAAATTACGAAAGTAGGAACCGTTGCGGGTTGTATGGTGCTTGATGGTACCATTACAAGGAATACAAGAGTCCGGATCATTCGTGATGGAATTGTTGTTTACACAGGAAACCTGGGTTCACTTAAACGATTTAAAGATGATGTGAAAGAAGTGAAATCCGGCTATGAATGCGGATTGAACATTGAAAATTTCAATGATGTTAAAGTAGCTGATATCATCGAGGGGTATGAAGAAGTTGAAGTGAAAAAGAAACTTTAATCGCAATTTATAAAGTCAAACCTCACGCATATTTTCTAACTATTTTTTAGATATCAGACATAATTTTCATTTAACTCATCCTATATATGGAGGCATTCATGACATGCCTTTGATAACAAAATAGGGAGTCTGCTCTGCAACTTTTTTTAGCCATAAAGAAACCAAATTTCTATAAAGAGAAATTATTGATATTCTCAGTTTCACAGGTTTTTGTGATTTGGAGTTTCAGCCTTTCTTGAAAGAGTTATTGAATTGGTTGGCAGGTTATAGATATTTTCATTTTTGGCTTTCGAGACGGGCTTAAAAAAATACTTAAACCTTTCAAGACTTAAAATTAAAACTGAATTCGATGAATCAATAAACGTTGCTATCGTAAATTAATATGTAACAAATGGTTATAATTCTTCGTAATATTCCTGTTTTTATTAATTAAGAAAGCACATAATTTGCAAGTAATTGATTTATAATGTTTAAAAATAAATAAAAATCATTCAGTTTCTGGCTGTTGTGGAAATAAAAAAAATTTTGGTAAACTTTTCTCATTTTGGGAAAACAAAAAAGTAGTAAATTCGAAACGAAATAAATTTCTATGAATTCATTCAAGATATTCATTGTTGAAGATGATCCTTTGTATGGTGAAATGCTGAAATATCATCTGTCATTAAATCCCGACAATGAAGTAATAAAATTTGAAACCGGTTCTGAATGTCTGAAGAATTTGTACCAAAATCCTTCACTAATTTCCCTTGATTATTCTTTACCGGATATTTCAGGTTTTGAAGTGATTAAGAAGGTCAGGGAGTTTAATCCAGAAATCCCGATTGTTATTGTTTCAGGGCAGGAAGATGTTGCTACTGCTGTAAGGCTTTTGAAGGATGGTGCATACGATTATTTTGTGAAGGATGAAGATACCAAAGAACGTTTATGGAATACATTGAAGAATATAAAGGAGAGGATAGAATTAAAGGAGGAGATCAATGTATTAAAAGAAGAAATTGGTAAGAAGTATGAATTTAAAAAGATTATAAAAGGAAACAGTGCAGCAATAAAACAAATATTTCAGCTAATTGAAAAAGCCACTTACACCAACATCACGGTTTCGCTTTATGGAGAAACAGGTACTGGAAAGGAACTTGTGGCCAAAGCTATCCATTATAATTCATCCCGAGTAAAGTATTCCTTCGTGCCTATCAATGTAACTGCCATACCCAGTGAGTTAATAGAAAGTGAGTTTTTCGGTCATGAGAAGGGTTCTTTTACTGGCGCCAACTCACGGAAAATCGGCAAATTTGAATTGGCCAACAAAGGCACTATCTTCCTTGATGAAATTGGTGAAATGGATTTGAATATGCAGGCAAAATTGTTGCGTGTTATCCAGGAAAAGGAACTTACCCGGGTGGGAGGTAATAAACCGATAAAATTTGATGCGCGGGTGATCGTAGCGACTAACAGAAATCTTGCAAAAGAGGTTCAAAAAGGAAATTTCAGAGAGGATTTATATTATCGATTACTGGGACTGCCTATTGAAATACCACCATTACGATTTCGTGGTAACGATATTCTTATTCTTGCGAAATCCTTTGTTGATGAATTTTGCAAGGAGAATAAAATGACCAGGCTGGAAATTTCATCGAAAGCACAGGAAAAACTTTTAAAGTATCCTTTTCCCGGCAATGTTCGTGAATTAAAAGCAGTTATGGAGCTGGCCTGTGTTATGACAAATTCCCAGACAATTGAAGAAGATCATATTACATTCAATTCCACCAACGCTAAAAGTGATTTCCTTCTTGAAGAAGATTCATTGGAAGGATATGTTCGTAAGATCATCAAATTCTATCTTCAGAAATACAATAATAACGTAATGGTAGTTGCCAAGAAACTTGATATAGGCAAATCGACTATTTACCGAATGTTAAAAAATAATGAACTTTAGTATATAAAAATGTCATTTGTTTAAATCTTATAGCTAACTGTGAATTCAACTAATCAACAATTGTGGTAATTTTCAATTTTACATTAAATTTTTCAATTAGAGAAATACGACAAGAGTTGTTTTCCCATTAATTTATTTGCTCACAAGCACTTGAATATATGGTATAATAGTTGCTAAAAGGTTATACAATGTTAAAATTTTTTGATAAATTAATTCAGTTACCCATACAAAATAAAGAAAGCATGGCTATAGATTCAAAAAAAATGTTTGATTTGACTAACTTAAATGAGATGCTTGGCGGGGACCAAAAAGCAATATTTCAAATGGTCAAAATATTTTTACAGGCTACACCTGAAAGTCTGACGGAGTTGAATAAATGCTTCCAAAAAGAAGATTATGATGGTGTAAGTAAACTGGCTCATAAATTAAAATCTTCAGTTGATATATTCTGCATAAATGATATCAAGCAAGATATCAGGCGGCTCGAAAATAACACCCGGGATCATATCAATATTGACGAAGTCCCCGATCAGGTTGAGAAAATCAATAACACTCTGAATCTTGCCATTGAACAGGTAAAGGAAGAAAAAGAAATACTATACAAACAGCTTTTCGAAAACGAAAACGCTCCCAAATCTTAATATTATAGAGGTATATTCCCATGTTTTTTCGCCGGATGTGATTTTGCCTTGTTCTGAGTCATATCCAATGCTTGTATTATTTTGAACCGGGTTTGTTTCGGAAAAATAATTTCATCAATATAACCTAAAGCAGCAGCTTTGTAAGGGCTGGCGAAAGTTTTTTTATAGTCTTCCACAGCCTGCTGCTTATCCTGTTCACTTAATTTATCCTTGAAGATAATATTAACCGCACCTGCTGGACCCATAACTGCAATTTCTGCCGTAGGATAAGCAAAATTCACATCCGCACCAATATGCTTGCTCGACATCACGTCATAAGCACCGCCGTAGGCTTTCCTTGTAATAATAGTAATCTTTGGAACAGTAGCCTCTGCAAATGCATATAATAATTTAGCTCCATGCTTGATAATACCTCCAAATTCCTGGGCTGTTCCCGGCAGAAAACCTGGCACATCGACAAATGTAATCAGCGGAATATTGAATGCATCGCAAAATCTTACAAATCGCGCTCCTTTTGTTGAGGAATTAATATCAAGAACACCGGCAAGATTTGCTGGCTGATTGGCAACTATGCCAACAGGACGGCCACCAAACCTGGCAAAACCAATTATGATGTTCTGGGCATAATATGGCATCACCTCAAAGAAATTATGCTCATCCACCACCGTGTTGATGATTTCTTTTATATCGTATGGTTTATTAGGATCATCCGGTACAATGGTCTGCAGTCTTTCATCTTCACGATGAATATCATCGGTGCATGGCTTAATGGGTGGGTCTTCCATATTGTTGGAAGGAATGAAACTCAAAAGCTCACGTACCATCATCATTGCCTGCTCATCATTTTCAGCTAAAAAATGAGCAACTCCGCTCTTCGAATTATGGGTCATTGCTCCACCCAAATCTTCCATAGTTACTTCTTCGTGAGTAACGGTTTTGATTACTTCAGGACCAGTAACAAACATAAAGCTTGTATTTTTCACCATTAGAATAAAATCGGTAATTGCAGGTGAATATACTGCACCACCAGCACAAGGTCCAAGAACGGCTGAAATTTGAGGGATTACTCCAGATACGATTGTATTGCGGTAAAATATATCTGCATATCCGGCAAGACTTTCAACACCCTCCTGAATACGTGCACCTCCTGAATCGTTTAACCCTATAACCGGAGCACCCATCTTAAGAGCCAGATCCATTACCTTGATTATTTTATCGGCGTTGGCTCTGCTCAGGGTACCACCGAATACAGTAAAATCCTGTGCAAAAACATAAACCAACCGGCCATCAATTTTACCATATCCTGCAACTAAACCATCGCCCATGATCCGGTTTTTATCCATGCCAAAATCTGTAGCCCGGTGAGTGACAAATTTATCTACCTCAACGAAAGTTTCAGGATCAAGCAAATCTTTTATTCTCTCCCTGGCGGTTTTCCGGCCGGCACTGTGTTGCTTGTCAATTCTTTCTTTTCCACCGCCTAATTCGGCCAGCTTATTCCGTTCTTCAAATTGCTTGAATTTATCCTCTAATGACATAATACTTGGTTTTTAATTCGGTAATTATTCAATGATAATCAGGGGCTGATTTCCATCAATAGTATCCCCTTCTTTTACTAAGATATCTTTGATGATCCTGTCATTTTTCACTTTATATTCACTTTCCATCTTCATTGCTGAGACAATGATAACAGTATCTCCGGCATTAACTTTATCACCGATTTTTACAAGAATCTTGACAACCTTGCCTGGCATTGGTGATGAAATAGCCAGGTTGTCCTCTAAATGATCCTGCTTCCTTCCTTTGAGATATTTGGCTTCGGCATCCAGAATATCAACGTCATAAGAATTATAAAGGGTATCGATGGTATAGGTCTTTGGTTCTCTCCCGGGAACCAGTTCAACATTGTAGGATTTGTTCTTATAAAGTACAGAGTAGACGCCCTTTTCCACCATCACAAGATCTACGTCATAAACCTTTCCATCAATGGAAACCTGGTACTTGTTATCTTTTTCACTTAGCAATTCTACATTTACCGATTGCCCGTCAATGTTAATCTCTAATGCCATAAGTTTTCGTTTAATTAAACCCTGAACATACTTTTTTTCCTATTGCTCAATTTCCAGCTATTCGAAGTATTGCCAGTAGAAATATTGTGCTGCGCTTTCTCAATCCGGTTATGATAATCAATAAAGGCGGCAATAATAGCAATGGCTTTGCAATCTCCCTTGCATATATCCTTTTCTTCGAGAAAGTTTTTATTCTTTTCAATAAAATGGGTATTGTAGTTTCCTTCAATAAAATCAGGACAATTCATTATCTTCTCAAGGAATTTTATAGATGTCTTAACGCCGGTGATTTTATACGAATGCAAAGCCCTCTTCATTCGTGCAATAGCTTCATCTCTCGTCTTTCCCCATACAATTAGTTTCGAAATCAAGGGATCATAGTAGATCGGAATTTTAAAACCTTCATAAACATAACCATCATGCCTCACGCCAAAACCCAAAGGCTCAGTGATGTGTTGAATGACTCCCGGACTGGGCATGAAATTGTTATCAGGATCTTCTGCATAAATCCGGCATTCTATGGCATGGCCGTTTTGGTAAAGGTCTTTTTGTTTGTATGATAGTTTCAATCCATTAGCAATATTGATCTGCTCTCTCACAAGGTCAATACCAACAACCCTTTCAGTGATGGGATGCTCGACCTGAAGCCTGGTATTCATTTCAAGGAAGTAATAGTTCAACTTATCGTCAACAATGAATTCTATAGTACCTGCTCCATAATAGCCACAAGCTTTTGCTGCAGCCACAGCGTGTTTGCCCATTTCCTGCCTGACTTTAGGTGTCATCAGCGGGCTTGGTGTCTCTTCAATTACTTTCTGGTGCCTTCGCTGAACGGAACACTCTCTTTCGAAAAGGTGAATAGTGTTGCCATGCATGTCGGCCAGGATTTGAAATTCAATATGGTGGGGCGATTCGATATATTTTTCCACATATACAGCTTCATTACCAAAAGCAGCTTTCGCTTCCGAACGGGCTGCACGATAGAAAGACACGATGTCTTTTTCATTTTTAACAAGACGCATTCCTTTGCCTCCTCCTCCTGCTGAAGCTTTGATCATAACCGGAAGGCCGATTTTTTTAATTACTTTTTTTGCTTCTTCTTCCCCTGTCAGCGGTTCTTTGGTACCGGGAACCACCGGAACACCGGCTTTTGAAATGGTTTTACGGGCGCTGATCTTGTCGCCCATCGTAGAAATTGAATCAGCAGAAGGACCGATAAAAATGATACCTTCCTTTTTGCATCGTTCCGAAAATGCTGCATTCTCCGAAAGGAATCCATAACCCGGATGAATAGCATCTGACTTTGATTTCTTTGCAGCCGCAATGATCTTGTCAATTACAAGATAGCTCTCATTCGAGGGTGAGGGCCCGATATAATAGGCTTCATCGGCGTAGCGCACATGAAGGGAGGTGCGGTCAGCATCAGAATAAACCGCTACCGAAATGATGCCCATCTCGCGACAGGTCCGCATCACACGCACAGCAATTTCGCCCCTGTTGGCAACCAGTACTTTTCTGATCATATAATTCTCTATAAAATTCGATGTTGATAGACAACGAAACTAACAAACAGTTAAATTGTCAAAAAGTTCCATGTAATGAAAGTGTAAAAATAACTAATTTTTAATTTGTGATTAATGGGTTTATGGAGATAATAGTTTATCGCCTTTGAATAAGGTGAAATCGGATATCAATTGTTTAAAGAGCCTAAATTTATCGAACCAGCATGAAGAAACTGACAAATGAAAACAACCTCATTGGTAATTATTAACATTCATTTATTAGTAAACAATTTAGCATTGTAGTTGGTAAAGTTTAATTTTAATTTACTTTCGGGTTCTGATATAAAAAAATATGGCGCTGAATTATATCTGGATCGCTTTTTTCATCATTGCTTTTATAGTTGGCCTTTTCAGATTGATCTTTTATGGCGATATGGAAGTATTCCCCAACATGGTGAACGGAACCTTTGACAGCGCAAAAACTGGTTTTGAGATTTCACTGGGATTGACCGGAGTGCTAACCCTATGGATGGGATTGATGAAAATTGGCGAGATGGGAGGAATTGTAAAAGTATTCTCACGTATTGTCGGACCTTTCTTTGCAAGACTTTTTCCTGACCTCCCAAAAAACCATCCGGCAACCGGTTCCATCATGATGAACTTTGCAGCCAATATGCTGGGGCTGGATAATGCAGCTACTCCCTTGGGTCTAAAAGCTATGAAGGAAATGCAGGAAACCAATACCCAAAAGGATACTGCATCCAACCCTATGATCATGTTTTTGGTACTGAACACTTCCGGACTGACTATACTTCCTATAAGCATTATGGTCTTCAGAGCCCAGCTTGGTGCTGCCAATCCTTCGGATATTTTCATACCGATTTTGCTGGCCACTTTTTTCTCTACCCTTGTTGGATTGGTATCAGTGGCTATTTACCAGCGGATCAACCTTTTCGACAAAGTGATACTGGCATACATTGGCGGACTTACCCTTATGGTGTTCGGGATCATCTATTATTTTTCAGGCTTGCCGAAAGAGCAGATCAACCAAATTTCATCCATTGCGAGTAACATTATCCTGTTTTCAATAATCATCTTTTTTATGCTTCTGGGATTAAGGAAAAAGATCAATATTTATGAATCGTTTATCGAAGGAGCTAAGGAAGGTTTTGGTGTCGCCATAAAAATTATTCCCTTCCTGATTGCGATATTAGTAGCCATCGGTGCTTTCAGGGCATCCGGTGCGATGGAGATGGTGATCGAAGGCATCCGAAGCGGATTTGCAGCTATTAATGTTGATACCTCTTTTGTGGATGCCCTTCCAACTGCTTTCATGAAGCCTTTGAGCGGAAGTGGTGCAAGGGGTATGATGGTGGATGCCATGAAGACATTCGGCGCCGATTCATTTGCCGGCAGGGTTTCCTGCATAGTGCAGGGTTCAGCAGATACCACATTTTATATCCTGGCCGTTTATTTTGGCTCTGTTGGAATAAAGAAAACCAGATATGCTCTCGGTTGCGGCCTGCTGGCTGATTTTGCAGGCATAATAGCCGCGATTGTTATGGGGTATTTGTTTTTTGGTTAATGGAACTCAATCCTGATCATATCCTTATAATCCAATCCCAATAGTCCGGCTGCATTGCCCTGGTTGATTGCGATTTCGAGGTAGCGGTTGGAATCGAAAAGAGCGAGTATTTCACCCGGCGGGACATCCTGGTATGACCGGCTGATCTTTTTTATTTCATATGACCTGAAAAAGATGGAAAATTTGTGGCCTTTCTTTTTTTCATTGAATACGGGTTCAGTAATGTTGGTGATCACGTTTTCGTATGAGTCGATATACATGACATGCCCTTTGATAACCTCCTTATCTATGACAGGCTTGAGCAAGATCTTTTCGAGGATTCTATTTTTCACTTTTCCCAGCTCCTCAATCCTTCCTCCTTTAGCAAGATGGATAGCAACTTTCACAAAACGATCGCGTGTGGAAAAGGTGAAATAATCCGTATCCTGCGGAACCTGAATCTCAACGATTTTATCCGGAGGTTTATCACAAAGCAGTGAAAAGATTCCATTATCGGTTCCGATAAAATAGTGTCCGTTATATTCGATGGCAGTATGCGGAAATTTTTCCGATTCTTCGGTGTTAACAGCGATAATGTGGACAGTTCCTTTTGGATAATTAGACCAGGCATTCTTAAGTATAAAAGCTGCCTGTTCTGAATTAAAAGAAGGAATGGTATGGGTAATGTCAATGATCAATGCTTCGGGCAACCGGCTCAAAATGGCGCCCTTCACTGCACCCAAATAATGGTCTTTCAAACCCCAGTCGCTGGTAAGGGTTATAATCGGCATAAATTTATCTTAACATCAGTGAACAAAGAATCCAAATTCTTGTAATTTTGCAGGAATCAAAGTTAGTATTAAAATAATATGGACAGCTTTTTTTACTAAATTGATCATAAAAAAATTTAATTTATCGTTTACATACTAAACACAGCATGAACGAACGCATCATCAGCATTTCTTCCTACAATCCCCTAGACATTTATGGTGTAAACGATAAAAACCTTGAGCTCATCAAATTCTATTTCCCAAAAATGAAGATTATTGCCCGTGGAGATGAAATCAAAATCATTGGCAAGTTGGAAGAAATGGATGAGTTTGAAGAGAAATTCAATATGCTTTTAATGAGTTATGAAAGGTTTGGCAAACTAGGCGAAGCTGAAATCAGGCAGATATTGGGAGAAGAAGATTACCCTGCAACGATAGCATCCACAGGTCCTTCGAACGGAATTCTTGTGTATGGGAACAATGGCTTGCTTGTAAAAGCCCTCACACCCAACCAACGAAAGATGGTTGAAAGTTCTGAGAAAAATGATCTGGTCTTCGCCATCGGTCCAGCAGGAACAGGCAAAACATATACCGCTGTGGCGCTTGCTGTCAGGGCGCTAAGGGCTAAGGAAGTGAAAAGGATCATTTTAACGAGGCCTGCGGTGGAAGCCGGTGAAAACCTTGGATTTTTACCCGGTGACCTGCGTGACAAACTTGACCCCTACCTGCAACCTTTGTATGATGCGCTTAAAGACATGCTTCCGACGCAAAAACTTTTAAAATACCTGGAAGACGGAACCATCGAAATTGCACCGTTGGCTTTTATGCGGGGACGAACACTTGATTATGCTTATGCAATACTGGATGAAGCTCAAAATTCAACCGAAATGCAACTTAAAATGTTTATAACAAGAATGGGGAAATCGGCCAAATTCTTTGTGACAGGCGATATTACTCAAATAGATCTTCCCAGGAATCAGAGTTCAGGCCTAAAGCAAGCTGAACAACTGTTGAAAGAAATTGAGGGGATCGATTTTATTTACCTCGACGACCGGGATGTAGTAAGGCACAGCCTGGTGACGAAAATCATCAGGGCTTATAGTAATAAGTAATAATAATATCAGTATAGATACATTAAATTAAAAAACAATTAAACATCAACAAATATGAGTAACGCAATAACAAAAACTTCTTTCCATTTTCCAAAGCAAAAAAATCTTTATGTTGGGAAAGTAAGAGATGTTTACAACATCGATGATAAATTTATGGTGATGATCGTTTCCGACAGGATTTCGGCATTTGATGTGGTATTGCCAAAAGGAATTCCTTACAAGGGTCAGGTACTGAATCAGATTGCAGCAAAATTCCTGGATGCAACGGCTGATATATGTCCTAACTGGAAGATTGCGGCTCCTGATCCGATGGTTACAATCGGTCATTTTTGCAAACCCTTTCCTCTTGAAATGATCATTCGTGGTTACCTCACCGGAAGCTCTTGGAGAACATATAAAAACGGTGCACGGCAAATTTGCGGTGTTCCTATTCCCGATGGCATGAAAGAGCATGAGCGTTTCCCCGAACCAATTGTTACACCTACAACAAAAGCAGCCGAAGGGCACGACGAGGATATTTCAAAGGAAGAGATCATCCGGCAGGGAATTGTTTCTGCCGAAGATTATGAAATGCTTGAAAAATACACCAAGGCACTGTTTAAAAGAGGGACCGAAATGGCGGCAGAGAAAGGATTGATCCTTGTGGATACTAAATATGAATTCGGTAAAAGGAATGGAAAGATTTACCTGATCGATGAAATCCATACACCAGATTCTTCAAGATATTTTTATAAAGATGGCTATGAGGAAAGGTTTGCCAAAGGTGAAAACCAAAAACAGCTTTCGAAAGAATTTGTTCGGGAATGGCTAATGGAAAACGGATTCCAGGGAAAAGAGGGACAGAAGGTTCCGTTTATGACTGATGAATATGTTAAGAGCGTGTCGGAACGGTACATTGAATTATACGAAAACATCACTGGTGAGAAATTTCAGAAATCCGATGCAGCTGATATCATCCATCGTATTGAGCAAAATATCATGGCATTTCTCGATGCTAAACTTTAATTAATAAAAAGACAATAGGCACTCGGCAGTTGGCAAACCTAACTCTAAACTTTGAACCTCGAACTTTGAACTTTGAACTAACATTATGATTCCATTTTCCCCGCCCCGTATGGACCAAAAGATCATCGATGAGGTGATCGACACACTAAAATCAGGTTGGATTACAACCGGTCCAAAGGTTAAAAAATTTGAAGAAGCTCTTACAAAATACGGTGGCCATAAAACTACCCTTTGCGTCAATTCAGCTTCCGCCGGATTGGAACTGATGCTTCGCTGGTTCGGTGTAAAAGAGGGTGATGAGGTAATCGTTCCAGCTTACACATACTCTGCAACTGCTAATGTGGTGGTCCACTGTGGCGCCAAACCGGTATTTGTAGATATTGGAGATGATTTTAATATTTCTGTGAAAAACATTGAAAAGACAATCACTCCAAGGACCAAAGCAATTATTCCTGTCGATCTTGGTGGATTTCCATGTGATTATGATGAAATCAATGAACTGGTGAGAAGAAAAGACATTCGATCTCAATTCAATCCGGCAACTGAAGAACAAAAGCATTTGGGTAGATATTCTGGTGCTTGCAGATGCAGCCCATAGCATTGGAGCAGTTTATAAAGGGAAAAAGACCGGGAGTTTGACTGATATAACCGTCTATTCTTTTCACGCCGTAAAAAATCTGACCACCGCTGAAGGTGGCGCTGTTTGCCTGAATCTGCCAGCACCTTTTGATAATTCGGCTATTCAGCAATACCTAAAAATCAAATCACTTCACGGACAGACCAAGGATGCTTTTTCGAAAACGCAATTGGGTGGCTGGCGATACGACATCATCGAACCGGGATACAAGTTCAACATGACCGACATACAGGCTGCCATGGGTATGGTGGAACTGGAACGATATGACGAAGACATGCTTATAAGACGTAAACATATTTTCGATTCCTATTCAGCGGCATTTAGCAAGAAAGAATGGGCACAGGTGCCGGTTTACGAAACCAAAGAAAAGAAATCATCCTACCACGCTTACCTGCTCAGGATTAAAAACATAACTGAGTCCCGGCGCGATGACATCATCCGGAAAATATATGAGAGCGGAGTAACTGTAAATGTCCATTTTATTCCTCTGCCAATGATGACCTATTATAAATCCAGGGGATACAACATTGAGGACTATCCTGTAACTTATGATAATTATTCGAGGGAAATCAGCCTGCCGGTTTATTACGACCTAACGGATGATCTGGTAAAAGAAGTTATAAAATCAGTTATCAATTCAGTAGAGAGTTAGAAAGCATTAATTCTAAAAAAAAGACTGCCCCAATCGACAGCCTTTTTTTTAACCATTTCCGGTTATGAAATTTTAATCTCTCTCGGTGGTTTGGGCTTCACTTCCTCCTTTTTTGGAAGTGTGATGCACAGGATACCATCGCAATACTTTGCAGTGATCTTATCCCCCTCCACCTGGCGCTCATCAACGGTAAACGAGCGCTGGAACGACTGGTAGCTGAATTCTCTCCGTGTATAATTTTCTTCGTCTGATTTCTTTTCTTCTTTATGCTCCGAAGAAATTACAAGCTGGTTATTCTCCAGGTTCACTTTGAAATCCTTTTTATCCAAACCAGGCGCAGCCACTTCAATCAGGAAATCATCTTTGGTCTCCCTGATGTTTACCGCAGGCAGCGTAGTGTTGGTGGGTGAGAAATTAAAATTACTCCAGTCCATCAGGTCTCTTGAAAACAAATTGTCGAAAAGAGACGGCAAGGATGGACGATAACTGTCGGTTCTTTTTAAGAGTGTCATAATGTGGTCCTCCTTTTAATTTTTTGTTAAACATTAATTTAATTGTCAAATAACGATTCAAAATCATCCTCTCAAATTTTATTCCTGATATAAATAACAGTCGGAAATAATTTTATATTTTATTGAAAATGAATCATTTTCTTCTGAAAAGCTCGTTGAAATTTTGACAGTTTTTTCCATTCAAAAAGTCAATTTTTCAGGTTAAACTATTCCTATTTTTGTAGTTTGAATAATGAAAGCATGGAATCAAATCAAAAAAGAGCTTCTCAGGGATTTAATATTGCAAATTACATTACCGGAGAATCGCTTGGCGGTATAATCCTTATCCTGGTAACTATCGTTGCAGTGACGTGGGCCAACTCGCAATGGTACCCATATTACCACCACCTATGGCACGAGATAAAGCTGGGTTTTTCCTTTGGTGATTTTGAGATGAAATACTCCATCCAGCACTGGATAAACGATGGACTGATGGCGGTTTTTTTCTTCACCGTGGGGCTGGAAATTAAGCGAGAAGTACTGGCCGGAGAGCTTTCGTCGGTTAAGAAAGCAAGTTTACCCATCATGGCGGCTTTTGGCGGGATGATCTTTCCGGCAATTATATATGTGCTGATCAATTACCAAAATCCTGAATATTTAGATGGCTGGGGAATACCCATGGCTACCGATATTGCGTTTGCGCTGGGGATTATTTCGCTGCTGGGTAAAAAAGTGCCTGTGAGCCTGAAGATTTTTCTTACAGCACTGGCCATCGCCGACGACCTGGGTGCCGTATTGGTGATTGCTATTTTTTACACCGATACCATTAATATCAACGAACTGATAACCGCCGGAATTTTTCTTGGGGTTCTGGCAATTGCCAACAGGCTGGGTGTGCGAAGGGCGGTGTTTTATGCCGTTGTTGGTCTTCTGGGTGTTTGGGTTGCTTTTATCCAGTCGGGGGTGCATGCCACCATTGCCGGGGTGCTGATAGCCCTCACCATTCCGGTTCGGACCAAAATTACTGAAGTTACTTATATCGACCGGCTCACCGATCTGCTCGAAAAATTCAAGAATGCGAAACCGAACGATGTATCGCTGCTTACGCAGAAGCAGGCTCACCTGGTGAGCGACATCGAAAAAATAAGCCGGCACGCAACCACTCCGCTCCAAAAGCTTGAACATGCGCTGCACCCGATCACAGCTTATATTATCCTGCCTGTTTTTGCGTCTGGCAAATGCCGGCATTCACATGGAAGGAAGCTTTTTAACCCTCATGCTGCATCCCATTGCTCTGGGCATCATGTTCGGGCTGGTGCTGGGCAAAGCTATCGGGATAACCTGTTTTTACAAGGCTGGTGGTAGGTTCAGGTTTTGCCGAACTCCCAGAAGGCACGCAGTGGCGGCATATTTATGGCGTAGCTTTCCTGGCCGGCATCGGGTTTACCATGTCCATTTTCATCTCCGGTCTTGCGTTTGCCAATGACGAATATGTGCAGATAGCCAAGGCCGGGATTTTCGGGGCATCATTGGTTGCGGCCATTATCGGGATGACCATTCTTGGCAGTAAACCGAAAGGATAAAAGCATTTGGCAAAAAAATCAGTTCAATCCTGCTTAACTTAGTTTTATTCATTCAATTAATAACTTGACAAAATGTTAATATTGTTTGAAAGAATTTTAACAAAATATTAACGTAAAAGAATTAAATTTGCTTCCCTTTTCAATTTTTTTTTGAATTGATCAGGATGGTTTAACCTTTGTTCCGAATGATGAATTAATAATGAACCGAAAATATAAAAACAATTAAAAATTAATTATTATGAAAAAGATTTTTTTACAATTAACAATGATCACAGGATGATCATTTTACCATTTATGACAACCCTGGCGCAAAATGCCTGGATCAATGAATTCCATTATGACAATACGGGTACTGATGTCAATGAATTTGTTGAA
The DNA here is from genome assembly GCA_963705185.1 of uncultured Bacteroidales bacterium. Lineage (GTDB taxonomy): Bacteria > Bacteroidota > Bacteroidia > Bacteroidales > JAADJA01 > JAADJA01. Next base: position 193,416 of record CAVPJF010000033.1, on the reverse strand, counting down.
ATCGTTATTGAAAATGCCGGTACCTATACATTAAGTGATTTCAGGGTAGATTTATATAACTGAAACGGTGGAGCATCCTATAATAATAAGACTCTGGATCTATTTACTGTTGGAATTACATCTGGGAATTTTACTTTTTATTCATTTACCTATCCTGCTGATGGTCTTCAATACAAAACGGGCCACCGGATGGAATTGCTTTAAGCTATCAGGGAACTTTATAACCGGACAATTTTTAAGCTATGAAGGAACATTTACTGCTGTGAGTGGTCCTGCAGGAGGTTTTTATCAACAGATATTGGTGCATCTGAAGGAGTTCAACGACGCCCGTGGGTTATTCATTACAGCTTGCAGGTTCAGGAACAAGTTATAGTAGTTTCACCTGGCAAGCACCTGCAGCCCACACAAAAGGTGCTATAAACAACAATCAATCCTTTGGAGGAGCTAGTTGTTCCCATCCATTGTCAAAGCTTATGCCATTAGTACAACTGCAATTGATGTGGTTTATAATCTTGATGTTACTGCTGTTGATCCGGGCGATTATAGTTTGTCAGGAACCGCAAATACTATCATTTTCAGGTGCAGCAATTGATGGTACCGATGCTAAACTGGTTCATCTTACCGGCGCCAATTCGCCAATGGCAACTGATATTACCCTTGATAATATATCTGATGATGCGAATTCTTCAAATTTGATTTTTATGCCGGTATTATGCCATTTACATTTACTAATTCTAATAATCCAGGAGGTGTAATGGATAATACTCATCTGCACTTTCAATGGAATTGTATCTGCCAATGATGCTTTTAATGATGTATGGGTCAGTGATGCCGCAGGTCAATATCATGGCGTTTTGATTTTTAGCACTCCTTTTCATGCCCTTGTTGCTGTTGGTGATCAAATTTTTTACCGCCACAAAAGATGTCTTTAATAGTCTAACAGAGCTTGAAAATCCTTTATTGATTTCAATCATTTCTTCCGGTAATACACCTTATGGTCCAATCGTAATTAATGGATCTGATATTAGTGAAACCATTGCTGTTAATACTAATCCTGCTGAATCATGGGAAGAGCCAGTTGGCAAAAATTCAAAATTTCACTGTTCTCTCTTATGATGCAACAAATTACGATTACAGGTGCAGTTGGGTCAGTGGAGCGAATACTTATTATTTCCATATTGGTGATAATGTTGATTTTCATTTTTTAACTGTTATCTTACTGTCGGAGAAAATTATCAATCCATAACCGGAGTTGTTGACTGGTATAATACGAATCACCTGGCATTTTACCGTATTAATCCGAGAAATCATGCTGATATTGTTGTTAACATCGTAAATCCTGCCACTAAACTCGCTATTACTTCGGTAAATGGTGGCGTTGATCCATTATGAAAATTCCGAATTTCAGTGTTACAGTGCAATCACAGGATGCATTTGGGAAATCCGGCCGTTGTTAACTTCAAATGTTAACTTTAATCTTACTACCAATGGCGGTACAGGAGGAACAGTTAATTTTGTCGTGGGAAGTACAACTTCAGGAACCATTTTAGCGGAACAAATGAAATTATCGTAACTGGTGTTAAAATGGCTCCAACCGGAACCAATGTAACCATAACAGCCACAGATACCAATCCTTTTGGACTTAACACCTGGCACAAGCGCACCATTCAATGTTGTGGCTTATACTTTACCTGATATCATTATTACTGAAATTATTGCAGGATCCATTAACTGTATTAGATGGCAGTTGGCGAATGGTTTGAAATTTTCAACAATGAGGATGCTAAGCTGTCGATTTGAATGGCTGTATTGTTAAAGATGATGGAACAAATTCATTTACCATTACCGGATCTTTTGTCGTTCCTGCACATAGTTTTGCCGCACTCGGAAATAATGCTGACGGTGTGACCAATGGAGGATATACCTGTAATTATGTTTTTCCTGTTGCTTTTGCAATTGGAAATACGGATGACGAAATTGTACTTTTACTTCCTGATGGGGTCACGGAGATTGACAGGATTATGCGGGATGGCGGAACAGTTGGGCTTGATCCAACGGGCGCATCCATGATTTTTGCTGGTTTACCAACTGATAATAATAATGACGGTACCAAATGGATAATTTCTACTTTACGTGAGCCATCTTTTGTTGGAATAGCAGGAGATCTGGGTTCTCCAGGAACACTTGGCACCGGACAATTTACTGGGATTATCGGGTTCTCACTCGACTTGAAAGTTTTCCTTGAAGGACCTTATGATGCAGGAACGAATTTGATGAAAACTGATTTATTAACCAATAATCTTCTTCCACTTATTCAACCCTTTACCCTGCTTTGCCATACTATGGAAACAATACACCAAAATGGCTTTATAACGGTACCCAATCGGTCACTTCTTTCCCAGCCGGAACTGTCGATTATGTTCTTATTGAACTAAGGGATGCTACAAGTCCTGCTGACAGCGACTTCTGCTACAAGAATTGCCCAGGTTCCTGCCATTACTTAAAACTGATGGAAGTATTGTGAGTCTTGATGGAACTGCTTACCAAGTTTCACCAATACTATTAATAATTCTTTACTTAGTTATCTGGAGTAGAAATCATGTGGGCATCATGAGTTCAGCTGGTATTACACCCAGCGGAACTGTAATTTATGATTTCACAACGGGCTTCGATCAAGTTTATTTAGGTGAACCGCGGATATAAAATACTTGAGACCGGAGTATAGGGAATGGCTTCAGGAGATATCAATGCTGATGGAAATGTGAATACTGCAGATAAATCACCATCAGGATGGAAAGTGGATGCCGGAAAGAACGGCTATTTGGGAGCTGATCTGAATATGAATACCCAGGTTTCGAATAAAGATAAAAATGATTTTTGGGTTCCAAATAATAACATTAAGAGCACCCAGGTCCCGAATTAAGAAATAATTATTGAAATACAGTTACTAAGGCTGCTTCTGCGAAGCAGCCTTTTTTTATTTTCCACCGAAAACCTTGGTAAACACTACATATCCTAATTTTACTTTTTATTAATCCATCAATAATAGTTTACAGAATGCCTTTTGCTTAAATCATTCATTTTGACCGACATTTTGCGAACTTTTCTGCAAATTACTACGTATCAGTTAAAAATTGCGAACATTCAATTTAAAATATAAGCTAATGAAAATTTTAGAAAACTACAGTTCGGATTTAATTTTTATCTGTACCGCCTGTTATATATTATTGGCTGCAACTGCTGCCAAACTTGGATCAGGCAAAGAAAGCGGCATTGGAAAAGTTTTTTTATGCAGCATTTTTCTCACCCCAATAATTGGATTTATTTACGCTTTAAACTCGCCTAAGAAAAATGTATTGAAAATTGTACATTATTGCTGTCCAAGCTGCGGTTTAGAGCATACTACCAAGCATGAGTACTGTCCTACATGCCGGAAGGAAGGAAAACAGAAAAGGTTAATTAAAATCTGCATGCAAACCTATTAGATCAGGGAATAAGCGCAGTAGGAGCATAAGAATTGCGCTTTTAAAAATTACTTTGAACTTAAAACACCTGACTTTGAAAATAAAAAAGCCCGCCTTTAGCGGGTTTTTTGTGATCCCGGGAGGACTCGAACCCCCACCCCCAGAACCGGAATCTGGGATTCTATCCAGTTGAACTACGGGACCCTTAAATGATTTACAAAATACGATTTTAGATTCACGATTTCAGGTGTAAGATTTATGATTTAAAGATTATAGACTCATATACCTTAGCAAATCTTTGGGTGCAAAAGTAGAAAAGATTTTCACAATTGAATTATCCATATTTATTAACAATTTAACTCAATGTTAATGTTCAGTTTTGCAATTTGAGTAACTTTGCTCTCCTTTTAATTTTTATTATTAATTATTTAAAGATTTAATATTATGTCAGAAAAAATATCGGATCAAATAAAACCCGGTGTTGCTGCCGGTGATGATCTGCAGAAATTATTTGCTTTTGCTAAAAAAAATCAATTTGCCCTACCTGCGGTAAATGTTGTTGGAACTAATTCAGTGAACGCTGTGCTGGAGGCTGCAAAATTAGTTAACTCACCTGTTATCATTCAGTTTTCAAATGGTGGTGCCATATTCTATGCAGGACAGGGCCTGCCAAATACCAATGAACAGGCTGCCATTGCCGGCGCCATTTCCGGAGCAATACATATTCACCGCATAGCTGAGTTCTATGGAATACCAGTAATTGTTCATACAGACCATGCCGCACGCAAATTATTACCATGGATCGATGGATTGCTAACAAAAGGAGAGGAGCATTTTAAAAAACATGGAAAACCATTGTTCAGCTCTCACATGCTTGACCTGTCAGAAGAGCCAATTAAAGAAAATATTGAAACCTGTAAAAAATACCTTGAGCGAATGAGCAAAATAGGAATGGTGCTCGAAATTGAGTTAGGTGTTACAGGCGGTGAAGAAGATGGTGTCGACAACACAGGCATTGACAGCTCCAGGTTATATACCCAACCTGAAGATGTTGCTTTTGCTTATGAGGAATTGTTGAAAATCAGTGACCAATTCACAGTTGCTGCCTCCTTTGGCAATGTGCATGGGGTTTATAAGCCGGGTAATGTAAAATTGCAACCTGTCATTCTTAAAAATTCCCAGGATTATATCCGGAAAAAATTTAATACTGGCGAAAAACCGGTAAATTTTGTATTCCATGGCGGATCCGGCTCGAGCAGGGAAGAAATAAGGGAAGCCATTTCTTATGGTGTTATCAAAATGAACATTGACACCGATACCCAATGGGCAATGTGGGATGGTGTTAGAAAATATGATGCTAAATTCCATGGCTACCTTCAGGGACAAATTGGCAACCCTGAAGGTGAAGATAAGCCAAATAAAAAGTATTATGATCCCAGAAAATGGTTGCGTGAAGGCGAAAAAAGTACGATCGAAAGATTAAAAGTTGCCTTTGAAGATTTAAATAATATTAACAGGTACTAGATTCTGATGTTCTTTTTTTTCAGATTGTCTGGTAATAAAACACAGTATTTAAAATATTTACTTCAGTAATTTTAAAAATTTTAATTGTTATGACAAAGTCTTATTTACTTCCGGTTATTGTATTGTCGGTTTTTTTCTCTTTTAGCAATACAGCAAAATCACAGAATCTGGTTGTTAACGGTGATCTCGAATCTTGGACAGCAGGTGTCCCTGACGGATGGGGTTTGGTGGAAAATATAACGCAGGAAACGACCACCGTTCATGGCGGAAATTCAGCAGCCAGGCATACTTCGACAACCACTTCAAAAAAATTCAATCAGGAGTTGTCCGGGATCACAGCAGGCCAGGAATATACCATTAGTTACTGGTATTATGATAACGATCCGGCTGCAAGAACGAGAATCTGGTCATATTGGTTATCAGGTGGAACAACATTACCTGATAATGCGGATGTATTGCGACCTTCAACTTATTCAAGGATAATCCCAGCTGGCAAAATTTCAATGTTTTACTCACTGCCCCTGTCGGGGCCGATGGATTCAGGTTTGAAGTGAGGGTTTACCAGGAAAACAGCACATCCGGTGGAGGTGTCTTTTATGACGATTTCGAGTTTACCGGTGACATTACTATTTATCCTGAACCTACAAATTACCCCACTGATTTCGCAGCATCAGCAGCAGGATTGGGCATAAATCTTATCCTGGACAGATGCTGTGGGAGCACAGTTACCATCGGGTTATATTGTCATGGCTGGAATTAATTCAACCCTTCCCGTCCCCTCGGATGGGGAACCGGTTCCAAACGATACTGACCTTTCTGACGGAAGTGGCGCAATAAATGTAGATTATGGAATGGAAGCAGCTTCATTCAGTGGACTAGAGAGCAATACAACTTATTACTTTTCCATTTATTCTTACACCAACAGCGGACCAAACATTGATTTTAAAACCAATGGAACCGTTCCGACAGCAAATGCAACAACCTCCAGTATTACAACCATTGAAGCAGAAAATTTTGATGTATCGTGGGGTAACTGGACTACAATCAGCGTAATTGGAGACCAGGTTTGGGACCGTAACAATACTTTTGGCATCAACAATACTCCTTGCGCCAGAATAAGCGGATATTCAGGTGGACCTTTGGACAATGATGACTGGTTGATTTCCCCGGCAATGAATTTTGACGATTACGACAATGAAATTCTTGAGTTTTTTAATGCCAAAAATTACACCGGCCCGGATTTGGAATGTAAAATTTCTACCGATTATGATGGTGGTGGAGATCCCTATTCGGCAACCTGGACTTCATTGGCCTTTACCCTATGTCCGGGAAGCTGGGCATGGACTTCTTCAGGTTTGTTAGATATTTCATCTTACAATGGAACTGTATACATTGCTTTTCATTATACCTGCAATACAACAGCATCTGCAACATGGGAAATTGATGATATTGTTATCACGGGTGAAGAAGGCGCAACCATTGATCCTGAACCGTCAAATTATCCCACTGATTTCACTGCTGTGGCAGAAGGCCTTTCAATCAATCTGACATGGACCGATGCCATCGGGACTCAGCTTCCTGATAAATACATCCTTTATGCAGGCATAAGCTCCAGCTTGCCTGTTCCGGTTGATGGTACCCCGGTTACCAATGATCCCGACCTGAGTGATGGCTCGGCAGTACTGAATATTTCTTATGGGATACAGGAAGCTTCATTCAGCGACCTTTTACCTGCCACGATATATTATTTTACGATTTATCCTTATACTAACAGTGGTGTAAATATAAATTATAAAACCGATGGTGTAGCTCCGTCAGATGATGCCACCACAGAGAACATAGTGGTAGTGACAATAGAGTCTGAGAATTTCAATGATTCGTGGGGAAATTGGACACCCATTTCAGTTATAGGAACTCAAGTTTGGGACAGAGATAATACTTTTGGCATTGGTAGTACACCTTGTGCAAGCATGAGTGGTTACGAAGGCCAAGCCTTTGAAAATGAAGACTGGCTGATTTCTCCGGCTTTGAATTTGAATAATTATATCAATGAAATGATTACATTCCAGAATGCAAAAAATTATACAGGAAACGATCTTGAACTCAAAGTTTCGACGAACTACGATGGAGGAGGTGATCCAAATTCAGCAACATGGACAAATCTGACTTATATTCTAGCTCCATCTGGTTTTGTTTGGACATACTCCGGAGAGGTTGATCTCTCAGGATATAATGGAACTGCCGTTTATGTGGCATTTAAATATACTTCCACAGCCAGCTGCTTCCGCAACCTGGGAAATAGACGATATTGAAATTACCGGAGAAGAAGAAGCAACCATCTTTCCTGAGCCTTCCAATTATCCAACTAGTTTTTCAGCCGATGCTACTGGAACAACGATTCTTGTCACATGGACGGATGCCACTGGAACACAACTTCCCAGTCAATACATCATATTCGCAGGAACCAGTTCTTCATTACCCTTACCGGTTGATGGAACACCTGTTGCTGATGACCTTGACTTGAGCGATGGCTCAGGTGCATTAAATGTTGCCTTTGGTTTGGAAGAAGCTGCATTTGCCGGACTTGATCCTGGAGATTACTTATCATTTTGTGATCTATCCTTTTACCAATACCGGCATCAATACCGACTATAAAACTGACGGTACTGCTCCAACTGCAAATGCAACTACTACATTAACACCAGAGCCTTCCAATTATCCGACAGGTTTTGATGCCAATGCTACAATTAACGCAATCGCACTTTCATGGACTGACGCCATTGGTGGCCAGCTACCCGAAATGTACCTCATTTATGCCGGTAGTTCTGCCTCATTGCCTGTTCCCGTTGATGGAATACCAGTTGTAAATGATCTTGATTTAAGTGATGGTTCTGGTGCAATAAATGTTGCCTATGGTTTGGAAACAGCTTCTTTCGCAGGTCTTGATCCAGGGAATACTTTCTACTTTGTAATTTATCCTTATACCAATAGTGGTGCCAGTACCAACTATAAAACTGATGGCACTGCACCTGCTGCTAATGCAACAACATTATTTATTCCTGAACCTTCCAATTATCCCACAGGCTTTGATGCAAACGCAACGAGCAACTCTGTTGACCTTGGATGGACAGATGCTACCGGCAGCCAATTGCCTGAAATGTACATTATTTTTGCAGGTACCTCAGCTTCATTGCCTGTGCCTGCTGATGGAACCCCGGTTCCCGATGATACTGATTTAAGCGATGGTTCCGGTGCATTAAACATTGCTTTTGGGATTGAACAAGCTTCTTTTTCTGGCTTGACATCTAATACCACTTACTATTTCTCGATTTATCCATATACCAATAATGGGGCAACATCAATTATAAAAATGATGGCACTGCTCCAACTGCTGAAGCCATAACTACGAACTGTTGTGGTGACCATTGAAGCTGAAAACTTCGATGAAAGCTTGGGTAATTGGACACAATTTCAGTAACCGGCGATCAGGTTTGGGATAGGGACAATACCTTTGGTATCAATAATACGCCTTTGCAAGCATGAGTGGATTTGAAGGTGCACCGTTTGAAAACGATGACTGGCTAATTTCTCCTGCTCTTGATCTGGATAATTACATCAATGAGGTTCTTACTTTCCAGAATGCTAAAAATTATACCGGAAATGACCTTGAGGTAAAAATTTCTATCGACTATGATGGCGGTGGAAATCCTTATTCCGGCACCTGGACGACCTTACATTCATTAAGTCCCCTGGAAATTGGGAATTGACTCCATCAGGTGAAGTTGATCTTTCAGGATTTAATGGTGCAGCAGTTTATATTGCATTCCAGTTTACGTCAACTGCAGTTGCTTCAGCTACATGGGAAGTAGATGATATTGAAATCAACGGGTGAAGAAGATTTAAGTTCTGACAACCAAATCAACATGGATGATTTATTCAGGATTTATCCGAATCCTTCAAATGGTATAATCAGCATTGTGAAACCGGGTAATGGTTTCGAAAATGTAAAGATCCTTTCGGTATCCGGCAGTTTAATTGAGGAATTTAAAATATCGGATACTGTTTACAATAAGGACTTATCAGACCTTAATGCCGGAGTATATTTTATTCTGATCTCCGATGAGCAAACCGGTCAAACAATTGCGAAGAAGTTGATCTTGAATTAAATTATTAAGAAAAAAGTTGAAAAGTCCTCTGGAGTCAGGGGACTTTTCTTTTTTCATTCAATAATTCCTTCATGACACCGTTTGGAATAAGCAATACTTGTTATTTTTGTAAATTGAACTTCATCAGGGTATCCGGGTCAAAATGAAACTATATTTAAAATTCTTTACACGCTTTGTCTTATTATTGGTTGTTCCAATGATGACTTTTGGACAAAACGATCCTCCCCTCAGGATCGAGATTGAATCCAAATCGGATGAAGCCAATTACAAAGTTACTACCTGTGGTGACAATGGATTGATATTTTTTTATGAAACAACTGTTCTGCAGGACAATTACAAATTCTGGACTTTCATTTCCTATAATAAATTTATGCAGGAGTTCTGGAAAAAAGATGTGCCTGTCTATGAAAATATGTCTTTCAGAAGAAAAATCCTAAACGGCGATAACCTCTATCTTTTTTTTCATGACACTGAAAAAAAGAAAAAAGAAGCATTCAATTACCAGGTACTGAGGATTAATATTCCGTCTGGTAGATATGAATTATTCAGCGGAAACTTGCCTGAAAATGCAAAGCTCGTTGATTTTGATGTTTTGGGAGATCATCTGGTTGCAGGGATTGATTTGGACGAGGAGCAAAGTATGATTTTCAGTTTGAACATGACTACCAAAGAGGCAAAGACTGTTTACGAACTTATGGAGGTTACTTCAAGGTTTGAAAATATTTATATTGATACTCTTAATAATTCCTATGTTGGGATTTTCAACGTTTTTGCTTCAAAGACAGAAAACTATTTACTGCTGAAAGAATTTGATATAAATGACACCAATATCAATTCAATTATAATTAGTCCTCAGGAAAACAAAAAGCTGAACTCGGGTAAATTGGTTACCATTAATCAAACAGAACGGATGATCATTGGAACATATGATTATGTAAAAGGCAGTTCTATTGATAAAAAAAACTACTTTAATAATTCATCCACAGGCTTCTTTTCAATAAAGATTGACAACAACACTCAGCAGGGAAGCCAATACTTCAGCTTTCTTGAGCTGGAAAACATGACCGGATACCTGAAAAGCAAAGAATATCAGCAGGCTCAAAAAAAGGCAAGTAAGAGCGATGAGGATTCGGATAAATATTCACCTGAATTCGACCTGTTAATTCACGACATAGTGCAGAAAGACTCACTCTATTATTTTATTGGTGAAGCCTTTTATGAAGAGTACCATACCGTAACCAGCACCTATTATGATTATTATGGTCGTCCCATGCCTGTTTCCTACGAAGTATTCGACGGGTACAAGTATTTCAACGCATTCATTTCCTGTTTCGACCGAAATGGAAACAAACTTTGGGATAATGGAATGGAAATATTTAATATCCTCACGTTTGATCTGACCAACCGGGTAATTGTCTATTTTATAGAAAATGAAACCGTACTGGCATACAACCGTGAGGGCAAAATCGGTGCTAAGATATTTAATGGGACTAACGTAGTTGAAGGCGTCGAATACTATCCAATCGAATCCATGTTTGTGAATGACAAAATCATGGCTGACTCTAAAAGCAGCATGGAATACTGGTACGACAACTACTTTCTGGCTTATGGATTCCAGACAATAAAAAACAACTCCCAATCCGATACAGATAAAAGAGTTGTTTTCTATATGAATAAAGTTTCTTTCCAGTAACCCGGACGAATCTTATTCTGCTTCAGTTTAAATCATTTTTCGTGGGTCAACCCATTGATTGAATTCGTCATCGGTTACATAGCCCAATCCTAAAGCAGCTTCCCTTAAGGTCAATCCTTCCTTATGAGCTTTCTTGGCAATTTCGGCTGCTTTTTCATACCCGATATGGGTGTTGAGAGCGGTAACAAGCATGAGTGAATTTTCCAGGTTCTTCTTTATAAATGGCAGGTTAGCCTGAATACCAACGGCGCAATTGTCATTGTATGATACACAAGCTTCACCCAGCAAGCGAGCTGCCATTAAGAGATTATAGATCATCACCGGTTTAAATACGTTCAACTGAAAATGGCCATGCATACCACCAACTGTAATAGCTGCATCGTTTCCGATAACCTGAGCACAAACCATCGACAAAGCTTCCGACTGTGTGGGATTCACTTTGCCGGGCATGATGGATGAACCCGGTTCATTTTCCGGAAAGATGATCTCCCCTATTCCGCAACGGGGACCGGAAGCAAGCATCCGGGTATTATTGGCAATATGCATCAGGCTTACGGCAAGGGTTTTTAGAGCGCCGGATGCTTCCACCATAGCATCATGAGCCGACAAAGATTCAAATTTATTTTCAGCCGTCCGAAAAGGATGTCCGGTGAGTTCAGCAATTTTTTCTGCAACTTTCACTGCATAGCCTTTTGGAGTATTGATTCCTGTTCCAACAGCCGTACCTCCAAGAGCAAGTTCCTTAAGATGGTCAAGCGTTGCATTGAGCGCCTTTATTCCATGATCAAGTTGTGCGACATAACCCGAAAACTCCTGACCCAGGGTAAGCGGAGTAGCATCCATCAGGTGAGTGCGTCCGGTTTTAACAATTCCCTTGAACTCCTCTGCTTTTGCTGCCAGTGTATTTCTGAGTTTAGTTACTCCCGGGATGGTGGTTTCAACGATCATCTTGTATGCGGCGATGTGCATAGCTGTCGGAAATGTATCATTCGATGATTGCGATTTATTTACATCGTCATTCGGATGAATAATCTTCTTCCCTTCACCTAATTTGCCACCACTCAGCACATGTGCCCTGTTGGCAATAACCTCATTAAGGTTCATGTTTGACTGGGTACCCGAACCGGTTTGCCATATGACCAGCGGGAAGTTATCATCCAATTTTCCTTCGAGGATTTCATCACAAACCTGACTGATGAGTTTGGTTTTATCTTCTGCCAAAACTCCAAGGTCGTGGTTGGTCAATGCAGCTGCTTTTTTAAGGTAAGCAAATGCCCGGATGATCTCAATGGGCATGGAACCCGGATCACCGATCAGGAAATTCATTTTTGACCGCTGGGTTTGTGCTCCCCAATATTTATCGGCCGGGACTTCAACCGGTCCCATCGTGTCTTTCTCAACTCTGTATTTCATATTGTAAAAATTTATTGATGTGTGAATTTATAATTGGATTAAAATCATTTCTTCAATTTAAACAGATCATCAATTTTATCAGGCGGATCGGCCCAAACAGCTTTATAATCTTTTTCCACTATCGGCCTTTTAATCAGGTTTGGATTTTCAATCAGTATTTTTATCCATTCCTCATTTGTAAAACTTCTGCCTTTGAATTGTTTCTTATAAATTTCCTCCTGTTCACGAATGATGTCCTGCGGACTCAAGTTCAATTTTGCTAAAACTTCTTTCAGGTCTGCTATTGTGAATGGCTTCTTCATATATTCCACCACCTTAAACTCTAATCCTTTTTGCTTCAGGTATTCCACACCCGATCGAGATTTTTTACATCGGGGATTGTGATAAATCTTGATCATATGAATAGAAATTAACTGATTTTCAGTAAAAGTTAGTACAGCTGGGTAGATTGCTGGTTATCATTTATAGTGAGTATTGTCATTTCATCAATTAAATGCTTAGCACCTGCAAATTTATCGATAATAAACAAACAATAGCGAATGTCGAGGGCAATATTCCTGCAATGTGAAATGTCATACTCCAGATCGCTCATCGTACCTTCCCAGCAACGGTCAAAATTTAATCCAATCAGATTCCCATCAGCGTCGAGCACCGGACTACCTGAATTTCCGCCTGATGTATGATTGGTAGCAGTAAAGCAAACATGCATTTTCCCATCCTGATTTGAATAAGGTCCGTAATCTTTATTTTTATATAGTTCCTTAAGTTTATCTTCCACCACATAATCATAGATATCCGGATCTTCCTTTTCCAGTATTCCATCAAGTGTCGTAAAATACTTATAGGTAACCGCATCATCCGGATGATAACCTTTCACATTACCATATGCCACCCGTAAAGTAAAATTAGCATCAGGATAGAACTTCTTCATGGGTTGCATTTCCATTTGGGCTCTCATGTATATCCGCATCATGCTATCAATCGCTGCGCTATTTTTTGTCATCACAGGCACCAGAAATTTTTCAGCGTAATCAGCCACTCCGATGGCAATTCTGAAAGATAGATCTTTTTCAATGGTACTGCAATTCTTCGATTTATAATTATTGAGCAGATCGGAAACTCTTGCTTCTGAGCTAAAGATTGATTTTGTGAAAACCATTTCAGCCAACCGGTAAATATCACCCTTATAATCATCATAAAGGTCATTAATCACCTCAGGCCAATCCAGTCGATCATTATTTTCGCAATAGTCTGTCATCATTACTTCGAAGATTTCCTTATCAATATCGGGCTGATAATTTTTGAAATGCTGCTCACCCGATTTTTTCAACTGGTCGGTTAACTTTGTAATCTCAGATTGTTCAGTGTTTTTATTTTTGCTTGCTTTAACAAGATCTAAGAATGACCGGGCATATCGGATTATTTCAATGCTCTGAATAGACTCACGCAAATAATTGAATTTTAGATTAACCGGGATCAGTTCCTTGTAAGTTTTAGCCATTTCATCTATTAATCCTCCGTACTTCTCAGCAGTCAATTCAGTAGTATTCGTCCATTTTTCAAAATCCTGCTCAAATGCCTGTTTCTTTTCAACTGTTTTTAAATTTTTAATCCCACGGCTTTCACCAATTGCTTTTTTCCAACCATTGGCAATCCCTGATCGCTTGGCTGCATATTGAATTCTGACCTCCCTGCTTTCCTTCATGGCTGAGTTATAAATTTCCAGCTTTTTTTCCCTCAGGCTGATCCGAATAGGATTTAATACATTGACCTGCATATCAATTCCGAATGAGGGAATATATTCCTGGGTGCTACCGGGATAACCGAATACGAAGGTAAAGTCACCTTCATTAATGCCTTTGGTTGAAATGTAAAGATGCCTTTTGGATTTATAAGGAACATTTTGTTCAGAATATTTTGCAGGTTTATTGGCGCTATCAGCATAAATCCTGAACATTGAAAAATCGCCGGTATGTCTTGGCCACATCCAATTATCAGTATCACCTCCGAAATTGCCGATATTTGATGGAGGCACACCCACCAGCCTTACATCTTCAAACACCTCATTGATAAAAAGGAAATAACGGTTATTGTAAAAAAAAGATTTTACCTCTGCGCTGTAATGGGTGTCCTTGACTGCCTCCTCTTTGATTTTTTTAATATTTTCTGAGATTTTGAAAAATCTTTCAGCCTCATTCATCCCATCATCAATACTGTCCAAAACATCAGAAGTCACTTCCTGCATCCTGACAAGGAAAATAACCTTCAATCCAGGATTAGGCAGTTCCTCCGAACGGTTCATAGCCCAAAATCCCTTTGACAGATAATCGTTTTCAAGGGAGGAATGGGATTGTATATAACCATTTCCACAATGATGATTTGTCAGAATAAGCCCTTCACTTGAAATGACTACACCGGTGCAGCCACCACCAAAAATAACAATGGCATCCTTCAGGCTTGAATGGTTCTCACTATAAATATCTTCAGCGGTAATTCGCATGCCCATCGCCTGCATTTCGTCTTCGTTTAACTCTCCGAGAAACATTGGGATCCACATTCCCTCATCAGGTTTTGCAATGAAAACTATAAAAAGAAAAATAAAGAATAGTAGAAATCTCTTAATCATAATACTGCTTTTTGTAGTCTGGCAAATTTAGTAATTTGAAGTACCCGGCAATTATTCCGGGATGATTTTTATAATTTTTTACCTGGTTTCCCTCAAGGAAGCTTCATAAAGTTACTCATTAGAAAAAGCTTGTGCATTCTAATTCTTCTGTGTAAAAGACTCCTAATTTAAATCAGAAGCCAGAATTAATTTTGTCCAAACCTTGCTTAATATAGTTGCGGTCAAGTGCGGTTTTAAATTCATCAAATGCCTTTTCTCTCGATTCTCTCCCATTAACTCCCACACCCCTTATTCCGCTAATTTCTTTGGTCCAAATTGTTTTATTGCTTTTATCCGTTAGTTTAATTTCACCTTTAAGATCAACAGAAACAAGACCTCCGGCACTGGTACCGGGATTGACATTATAACTTAGGCTAAAAGTAAAATCTGACGGATCGTTGTCAATGAATTGATAAACCGGCACTTATTGCATTCTGATTAAAGACCTGTTTCAACCTGGAGCATTCATCCCCGTCACAACAATTTTCAGAAATTCTAAGAGCCATGGAAGGAGATTCGATGGTAATTTTAACAATTGCCGGCTGAATAGACTTTTTTAAAATTAAGCCACGGATGAAAGTATCCTCAACAGCTTTTGAAGCAATTTCCTTAAGATTTATAATTGCTGTAATTTGCTCCTGCATATTTCTGGAATAGATCACTTCGGGTTGCAGAAAAACTAAGCCATTTCCATCTGAGTTTTGACGATCAGTTTTCAGGTAGCCTCCGGTATAGGTAAATTCAACCGGAATTCCATTGGCAGGAACATCTTTGTATCGCACCTTGAACTTTAAACTTTGACCTGGTGATTCCCCTCTTTTAACTTTTATTTCCCCGATTTCGGGTTCAATGGTCAATGCCGCCAATACCTGGTCCATGGCAGAGAACAACTGATTACCAATATCAGTTTTACTTTCATTGTAGGTTACCGATGTTTCTTCTTTAAGATAAGGCTTTATTGCTTGAAGCCCCTGCAAGTAAAATGTCAATGCCTCTTTAGGCCTGAAAGATTTTTCTTCCTCAATTCCTGAATTGTATTTCGCCAATGCAGTCATGAGTGCTTCCTGTTTCTTCAATTCTTTCTTTTCTGCATATATTTCTTTGCTGATGCGGAAATAGACCCAATAGGAATCATTATTTTCATAATATTCAACCGGTTCAAATCCTTCAAGATAATCTTCAACTGTCGTTTCAATACGCTGATCATACGATTCAACGTGACCATAATTATTTTCGATGGTATGATAAACTGAAGTGGAGCTGATTTGTGTAGAAACTTCTCCAGACAGGTCGGCGAGAGCATCTTTTCGTGCATTGGCAATATACTCTGAGGAAGTTCCAACTTTTTTTGCGCTTCCTATTCCGACATAATATCCCGGGATAATCGGTTTCTGCTTCATCCAGGATGGTTGGGCTTCAAATTCAGCTACTTGCTTTTTAGCTGCGCATGCCGTTAAAAGAACCATTAATACTAGAAAATGTCCTTTCATTTACCTTCAGGATTGTATTTGTCAACTTTATTGGTAATCCCATTTACTGCACGATCAATTAATTCATCGAGTAATATAGCCGTTGTTTTAATTGTTTGCTGAGCATTTAGCAGTTGTTTCAATGCATTGATGTCTCCGGTATTGTTTTTTATCACATCTTCCGGGGAATTGGTATCCTTATACTTCCAGTAACCCGGAACAAGGTTCTTTTTTTCGCCATCAAACTTTGGCATAATGTAATTTATCGGAATTGCTGAGATTAAAAATTTCGCTGGTACAGACTTCCCCATTTATGGTTGAAACCATTTTAAAACTCAGGTTCAGCTTCGCGGAATTTTCCATATCAAATTCAGTGTATTCCGTTTTGTTCCATCTAATCTTCTCAATTTCATGTCCGGAAGCATCCGCAACTTTATACACTTCTTTGAGATAACCTTTTCGTGTAGTTTTATTCAGCTTACCTTCAGTTTTGATAATCTCAGTAATATGACCCGATACAATGGTTTTTATTCCTGCGAGGTTCGCTGCCTGTAAATCGATTTTCCCTTTATCAAATATGCCGGGATTTACTGAAGATGCGTCAATAATTTTTATGAAAGGATTGCTAAGTTCCTGAAGGCTCGCTCTAACCTTGTTTGTGACTATTTTTGAAGTCTCGGGTTGAATCATTTTTGCAATGGTAAAATCAGTCACCAGGATGGTTAGCGTTCCTTTTTCCAGAGCTTCTTCTTTCAGGGCTTCCGATTGTTTATATCCTTTTGCTGACTTTGATATTTCTGCAAATTTGTAATAGGCTTTCCTGTATTGACCGTTATCCAATAAGCTATTAGCTTCGCGGTACATGGGTTCAAACTTGGCAATGGTAAATTTATCATAGACATCTTTGTAAGAAGGATCGACATTCATTATTTCTTCAAAAACAAGTCTGCGCAGCTGTAAATTCTTCACGGTTTAGTTTGTCTAAACCATCGGCATATTTTTTATTTAAGTAATCGTCTTTTGCCTCCTGGTAATAGGTTCGATAAGAATCGGGGAAGTTCAGATCGACTCCCACCATTTTTATTTTCCTGTAGTAGATTTCTGCATTTTGATATTCCGACACAGCCTTTTCGTAATTGGCGCTATTGTAAGCCGTTAAAAATACTGAAAGCTTCTGGTCCAGACCCATCTGCCCATTTTTTCTTAATCCAAGTTTTGCTTCGACATTACTATCTTTCTTTTTAACAGCTTTATAGTAATATTCAGCAGCATCTTCGTACAACCCTGCTTGTTCGAACTTAGCTGCTTGCTTGGTAAACCGTTTGGAAGCGCATCCGGTAACCAATAATAGGACACTGATAATCAGACAAATTTTTTTCATCCTGCACTATTCTAAAAGGCTTTGCAAATTACAACAATCTTTCAGGAGTAAAACTTAAAGGCATAAAATTATAAAATAAGTTTTAATGGATCCCGATGAGTGTTGGTCTTCTTGTAATATAATTTCAGATTTCTAAAATAACTGTTGGTTATTGTTTGGGTTGTTTTCATACTTTTGCCGGACGGTTAACTTTAATTTTTAAAGTAAACAAATGTTTAAGCCAAGGACAATCCTGCTTACCCTGCTGGTGATGATCACCATCACCGCCTTTACCCATGTAATTTCAATTTACCATATCGCCGACGTTCCCGGAATCCTGAATTTAGTGCTACGTTGGCTCACGATTGCAGTAATCATTTTTTATGCTTTTATCAAAAAGAATCTTACTACCTGGATTCTTATTAGTATGATAGTGGGAGCAGAATTCGGATATGACCTTCCTGAATTCCATTGAACCTGCAATTGTTCAGCAAAATTTTTCTGAATCTGGTAAAAACGATTATTGCTCCCTTGCTTTTTGCTACCCTTGTAGTTGGTATTGCCGGCCATTCGAATCTTAAGCAGGTAGGCAGAATGGGCTGGAAATCCATTGTTTATTTTGAAATTGTATCAACCATCGCTCTCTTTATAGGGCTCGCTGCTATTAATCTAAGTAAAGCCGGTGTTGGTGTCAATTTGCCGGATGGTGCGGAACAATCTGCTATGCCGGAAGTTAAAAAGCAAACGACCCAGGAGATCATTCTTCATGTCTTTCCCGAAAATATTGCAAAAGCTGTTTATGAAGGGCAGGTACTGCAAATTGTGATATTCAGCATCATTTTCGGAATAGCAGTTGCCATGCTGAAAGAAAAGCACAAAACTTCTATGCTGCGGTTTGCGGAAAGTCTTGCTGAAACGATGTTTAAATTTACCAATCTCATCATGTATTTTGCGCCCGTGGCGGTTTTTGCAGCTATTGCATATTCTGTCGGGCACATGGGGCTTGATATTCTGTTCAATCTTTTTAAATTGCTCATGACCCTCTATGTGGCGCTTATAATTTTCCTGCTCCTTGTGCTTCTGCCTATTGCTCTGTTTTTAAAAATCCCAATCCGCAATTTTATCCGGGCTGTTTCGGAGCCTGCGTCCATTGCCTTTGCAACCACAAGCAGTGAATCAGCTTTACCCATTGCCATGGAAGCAATGGAGAAATTTGGTGTACCGCGCAAAATAGTTGCCTTTGTTATGCCTACGGGATACAGCTTCAACCTCGACGGCACAACGCTTTATCTTTCACTTGCAACGATTTTTATTGCACAGATCACGGGTATCCATCTTTCTTTCGAAAAGCAACTGGTAATTGTATTTACACTGATGCTGACCAGCAAAGGTGTTGCCGGGGTGCCCCGCGCATCGCTTGTAATCCTGCTGGCAACTGCTGCAAATTTTGGTTTACCCGTTTGGCCCATTTTCATTATACTTGGAATTGACGAATTGATGGATATGGCGCGAACTTCCGTTAATGTAATTGGGAATTGCCTTGCTACCGCTGTGATTGCCCGGTGGGAAAATGAATTTGACCGGGAAGCTGCTTTGAAATTTGATCCTAAGATGATCGGTAAATAAAATGATCTAACCAAAAACATATAATCATGAAAAATTTACTGGTAAAAATCAATGTTAGCTTTGTGATTCTTTTCGGCACTATCAGGTTTAATAAATCTCCTTGTCGCACAGGAGGAATGCAAGGTTCTTAAACCCGAAATCAGCGGTACCTATACCGGCAAATGTAAAAAAGGGCTGGCAGATGGCAAAGGAAAATCGGTAGGGACAGATACTTATGAAGGTCAATTCAAAGAAGGCTTGCCCTGGGGAAAAGGCTCTTATACATGGGCCAACGGCGACAACTACACGGGTGACTGGAAAAATGGAATTCGGGAAGGTGAAGGTGAATTAAAATTTAAAGTCAGCGAAAAAGATACCATCGTTTCCGGTTTATGGGAAAATGACAGATACCTTGGTCCCAAACCAAAAGAACCAGAGGTGATCTCAAAAACAAGCATTGACCGGTACAACATTTACAAGCAGGGAGATATTTTAAACAGAGTTTTGATTGATTTCCAGCAAAATGGAATGAGAAATACCGGTATTACCAACCTGCTGATTTCTTCCAATAGCGGAACCGAAACAAATCTTGGTTATTTAATAGGCTATGAAAATATCAATTTCCCTGTGGTGATCAAAGTAAATTATACAACATGGAACAAACTCCGTACACAGCAAATCTATGCCATCTTTGAATTTAAAATCAGTGAGCCGGGCGACTGGCGGGTAGAGATTTTTAATTAATTATTTCACAACATGCACATGCTTAAATATTTTTGTAATTAATTTAAATGTATAAACGCATGATTTCATTTATTGGTAAAAACGAATAAATTATGGCAATTCCAACCTCAAGAACAAAAGAAGCCGCCCGGATTACCATTGACCAGGAAAAATGCAATGGATGTGGTTTATGTGTTGACGTGTGCAAAGACTTCAGCATTGTAATGAAAGATGGTAAAGCCCATACATCAGGAACACCTTTTTTTGGCTGCATCGGATGCGGGCATTGCATGGCTATTTGCCCGCAGGACGCAATCACCATTGAAGGACGCTTTACTTCGGTCAACGATCTGTTCCCCCTGCCAGAAAAAGAATCTGCAGCGGACTACGAATCTATTCTGAACCTTTACAAACGAAGGAGAAGCATTAGGGAATTCAAAGACAAACCTGTTGAGCAGGAACTGATCGACAAAGTACTTGAGGCATCAAAAACTGCACCTATGGGATTGCCGCCTTCTGATGTTGGAGTGACTGTGCTTGGCTCAAAGGAAAAAGTGAGGCAGTTTGCAGACGACTATTGCAAGTATCTCGAAAAGATCAAGTTCTTCGTTTCCAAACCATTTCTTGCCATCATGCGCCCCTTCTGGGGAAAAGCAGGCGATGAAATGTTCAGGGGATTTCTGCGACCGCTGGTTCATGGATACATCCATTCGATGAAAGCCGGTCAAAATCATGTCACTTACGACGCCCCGGTTGCCATGTATTTTTATGGTTCACCCTATTGTGATCCGGCCGATCCGATTATTGCTGCAACCTATGCCATGATCGCAGCCGAGTCATTGGGATTGGGAACCTGTATGCTTGGTGGCGTTCATCCTTTTATTCAAAAAGGAAAAGCGGCCAAAAAATTCCGTGAAAAATATGGTATTAAATACCCAAGCAGAGAAGGATTGATCGTCATTATGGGTTATCCAAGTGTAAAATACCATAAAGGCATTAAAAGGACATTTGCGAATGTACATGTAATGAATTAACCACTATTTTAGTGTCCGAAAATTATTTATAAAACTAAATGTCAAATTTTTAACAATAAAAACAATGAAGAGAAAAGCAACAGCCGTATGGCAGGGAACAGGTAAGGAAGGCAAAGGACACCTTTCGACGCAGAGTGGTGTTTTAAGCAAAACCCAGTATTCATTTACTTCACGTTTTGAAGAAGGCATCGGTACCAACCCCGAAGAATTGGTAGCAGCGGCACATGCCGGTTGTTTTACCATGAAGCTGAGTTTCAACCTGACAGCAGCAGGATTTGTCCCGGACAACCTTGAAACCACCTGCGCCATTAACTTTGAAAATGGTGCCATCATCAATTCGCATTTGGATTTAAAAGCCAAGGTTAAAGGAATTGACAAGGCTAAGTTCGACGAATTGGTGAAAGATGCCGAGCAGAACTGCCCCATCTCAAAACTATTGAATACGAATATCACAGTTTCAGCCCAGCTAAATTAACAGGAGATTTTATTGGATTCCGGCCTTTCCGTCACTGTCTGCCGACAGTTGTCGGGCAGACTTTCGCAGGAATGTTTTAAGAGCCGCAATTGCATTCCTGAAAATGCGGAAACAATATGACTTAAAAGATTAAGTTTCCTTTATTTTTAGAGTGGGCGATATTTCCCCTGATGGCATTTCCCTACTTTATCTGAAAGGAATTTGAAACCACAGTAAGAGTAGAGTCTGGAAATAGTGAAACATCTACCTGCAGAATAAATGTTCCCGTTGAGTTGAACATTTCTGCTGGTAATGAATTTGTGAAGATTGCTCCGGCTTTGATTGTATTCAATAGAGTGGGACACTTCAGAGACATATATGGAAGCCAGAGATTATCGCTCCAATTCTGAATTTCTTTCTTCCGATAGGACATCTCCAGGTAATTGCTGCATCTGAGTCCTACCCCAATTTCATAAGCCGAACCATTTTCCAGAAGCAGCCTGATGGTATCTGACTTTGTGTATGATTCCCTGTCTGTCGATAATATAATCTGACCCTGAATATCCGAAGTATCCTTTGACTGTCCCTGGCAGTCACTCAATTGCGTGAGGCTGATCATTAAAATAGCTTTCGTCCAAATTAGCATTACTGATTTCATTGTGCATTCATTAAATTTATTCCACTACTTTAAACTCAGTCCTCCGGTTATTGGCCCTGCCCTCTTCGGTTTCATTGGTGTCGACAGGCTGGGTTTCACCATATCCTTTAAAGCTTAAACGGTCAGAAGCGATTCCATTTTCTGTAAGGTAAGTAATAACTGCTTTTGCCCTGTTTTCAGAGAGTGTCACGTTGTATTCATGCTTACCGATATTATCGGTATGTCCTCCAATCTCGATCTTAACTGGCAGAATTTTTATTCAAAAGATCAATAAGTTTATTCAGTTCAATCTTTCGATTCTTCCATTAAATCGTAATGATCGGTTTCGAAAAACACATTTTTCATGATCACTTTTGCGCCAGTTTCAAGGGGTTCAAGAGGAACATCCTTCAGGACAGGATCGGTTGAAGGATTTTCACCGGTAAGATTGAAATTTTCAGAATAAAATAAATATCCGTCTTTCGAAACAGTAAGCGCATATTCATTATTCGCCGGGAGGCAAACCAGGAAATCTCCTGTTGTTTTATTGGAGAATGATTCGATGGCAACAAGGCCTGTTTTCAGATTAGTAAGTTCAAAGTGTGCATCGAGTTTTTCACCGGTATTCCTGTCGAAGACTGTACCTTTCATATAAGTTACAACTTGCGGGCGGGCTTCTTTATATAGAATAAAAGAATACAAATCAAGCCCGCCGTAGCCATCATTCCGGTCGGAAGCAAACATAGCCAGTTCCCCACCGGCACTGATGAGGATGCTGTTATCATCCTTAAATGAATTAATCGGATATCCAAGGTTTACAGGTGGTCCCCATTGTCCGACGCTATCCTTTCTTGACATAAAAATATCCAAACCACCCATTCCCACATGGCCATCTGACGAAAAGTACAAAGTTTGGTTATCGGGATGGATAAACACAGATCCTTCATAACCATCTGTATTAATATTTGGTCCGAGTTTAACTGGGTCAGACCATACTCCTTGATTATTCACACTCGAATACCAGATGTCATAATCGTTATTCCGGTTGCTGACAAAATACAAGGTTCTGCCATCGGATGAAATAGAAGGCTGCGATTCCCAGGCACGTGAACTAATAGGAGCTCCAAGGTTATAAGGCTCCAACCAGTTATTTCCCGACTTCTTAGACACGAACAAATCACACCTACCAAATCCTTTACGGCCGACACCATATCCTTCTATACTTTCACAAGCAGTAAAAATGAGAATATTACCATCTGCTGAAAGGGTTGGCGCACCTTCATTGTATACCGTATTAATTGGCGGTCCGAGTTCTGATGAAGACTGCCAGCCCTCTTTGTAAATACTGACAAAGAAATCTTCCTGGCGTCCAGTTATTGACCTGGTATCTTGCAGAAGTCTTGTAAACAAAAGGGTTTGATTGTCAGCGGTAAGACAGGGAAAATATTCATTAAACGCTGTATTCACATTTTGTCCCAGGTTAATTGGAGCAAAGGGTACAGGATTCCGCATTGCATTAATAGCAAATTCACAATTGGCCAGATGCTTTTCAGCTTTGATCTGAGATGCACCATGAGTTCCTTCATAGCTCAGATATTTCTGGTAATGAACCACGGCATCCTGGTACCAGCCATTTTTGTATTCAATGTCTGCAAGTATTTGAAAAGCTGCAGGAAAACGATCAGGATCAAGTTCAACAGCTTTTTTATAAACCACAACAGCAACAGAATCGTTTTTTTCGTGTTCGCAAATTTCACCCATCATCATGTAAGCCTCATAAAAATCAGGATCTTCATCAATGGCTTGCTGAAAATTGAGTTTTGCTTCGGCAATTTTTTGTTGTTGCAGCAATTGTTCACCTGCTTCGTAATATTGTTTTGCCTTTTTTGATTTTGTTGAAAGCTCTTCCTGTGAGTGGAGAATTAAAGGAGTACAGGATAAGAAATGCAAAAAATAAAACAACCCTGAATTTTTAATGGCATATAATTGGATATTTGAAACTTGAAATTTGCACTTCAACTTTAAACTTTGAACCTTTCAACTTTGAACTTCTTTAGGGAATCCTCATGTATTTGTGACTTTGCAATGATATTCTCCACTTTGGATTAGCTTTTACGTATTCAATGACTGGTTCCATTATGATATCCCTTACACTCCATTCCGGTTGCAAAAACAACATGCAATCCGACCTTAATCTGCCCGTATTTTTTTCAGCCCATTCAAAATCCCCTTTCGACTGAATGATAACTTTATACTCGTCTGCTTTGGTATAAATTTCCGGTAATGGCGGACTAAATTTCTTTGGAGAAAGACAAATCCAATCCCACTTACCCGTTAAAGGATGCGAACCTGAAGTTTCCAGAAAAATCTGAAACCCATTTTTCTTTAGTTCAGCGCATAAGTAATCCAGGTTATACATGAGTGGCTCTCCGCCGGTAATGACAACTGATTTCGCCGGGCAATCCAACACTCGTCTAACAATTTCATCAGATTCCGTCAAGGGCCACAAGGATGCATTCCATGATTCCTTTACATCACACCAGCTGCAGCCTACATCACAGCCGCCAATACGCAAAAAGTAAGATGCTTTACCGGTTTGAAATCCTTCTCCCTGCAATGTATAAAAGTCTTCCATCAATGGGAGAGCTAATCCTTTTTCTAATTGCTCATTCTCCGTCATTCGCCGATAAGCTTAAATACGCTTTGGAAATTTAATTCAAATACCTGCTGGGAAAACGATTTTGTTTGTTCAGTTGAAAAAATGATTGTTTCATCATTCAGCCAGGCAATACCTTCTGTCTGGGAGTCTTTCATTTTATTGAGATTAAAACGGTAAACCTGGTCACTATCAAATTTTCTGCCAGTAAAATTGCTGAAATAATAGATAAAAGGTAAACGATTTTTGTATCCGATTAAAACCAGCTTTTTCGAATCCTTATTATAATCTGCTCCGGTAACAAGGCCATCAGCATCAAAGGTGTCGAGCGGATCAAGTTGGTATTGTCCGGGAATTTTAGGCATTTTATACATTCTTGTTTTTCCATCCGCCCAGTTCTTCGAAAAAATAATCAGGGAGTCGCCAAATGAAATCAATGATTCGCAATCAAAATTATGGTGATGCTTACTTTCTGAAAATGATTTCTGATCATTATAAGATAAACCAATTATTTCAGCATTTACTTCCACTTTCTTTTTACCGGTGATTTCACTTTTCGGAACCTTAAAGATTTTCAGGTCGGCGCGGTTTCCATTGTTATTGCCAAAATCGCCGACATAAATAAAGTCGTCATCCTGTGTGATATCTTCCCAATCCCTGTTTGAACCATTCAGTATGATTACTTTTTGAATGACAGTTCCGGTTGTTTTGTCGATTTTATAAATTTCAGGTTCTCCCCCACTGTCATTGATGGTCCAAACACTGCCACCAAAATATATTATACCGGAGGTTTCTTTCATATCTTCTTCCAGATCACAGTATTTAGCAGGCATAGCCGGGAACTCCACTATCGTATAAAGTTCTGTTGTCTGCTGTGAATAGAGAAAATAGGAAGAAATAGAAAGGAGCAGAAATACCAGAAAGCTACTTTGGAAAAATTTCATATTTGATTTTAAGATAAAATACCTAAATTTCTATACTGACATAAATCATGAATAAATCTCTTTCTTGTAAGCCTTCAAAGTATTCATCAGGAGGGCAGCAATTGTCATTGGCCCTACTCCTCCGGGAACCGGAGTTATGAAGGAGGCTTTTTTTGAAACCTCATCAAATTTTACATCACCTATAAGCTTGTAACCTGATTTTGATGATTCAGAAGGAATCCGGTGAATACCCACATCAATCACCACTGCACCCTCCTTTACCATATCTTTTGTAACAAATTCGGGTTGTCCCATCGCGACGATTAGGATATCGGCATTTTTAGAAATATCTTTCAGATTGGGTGTTCGGCTGTGGCAAACAGTTACTGTTGCATCTCCGGGATAAGCTTTTCTGGATAATAAAATACTCACTGGTGATCCTACTATATGACTTCTGCCAAGCACAACGCAATTTTTTCCGGAAGTTTCGATTTTATAGCGCTCGATAAGTTGCATAATTCCATAAGGTGTTGCAGGAATATAGGCCGGCAGGTTTAACGCCATCCGGCCGAAATTTTCAGGATGAAAACCATCAATGTCTTTAGCCGGATTTATTCGGCAGATCATCTTTTTTTCATCAATGTGTTTTGGCAAAGGTAATTGAACGATAAATCCACTGATATGGTCATCATTGTTAAGGTAATCGATGACTTCAAGCAATTCTTTTTCAGAAACCGATTCCGGAAGTTTATACAAGGATGAAATAATACCAACCTCCTTGCAGGCTTTCTCCTTGCCGCTGACATAGGTCTGACTGGCAGAATCATCGCCAACAAGAATGGCTGCCAAATGCGGTCCATCATTCCCATCATCAATAATTGCAGCTACCTCAGCAGCAATTTCTAATTTAATTTGCCGTGCTATTTCTTTACCATCTATAATTTTCATGAAAAGTAATTCAAGTTTTATTTAACCTTCAACAATTCAGCAGTTCTCCCGAAGGGATGCCTTTTGCAAACAATTCAGCAACTCACTTCCTTCCGGGCATCTTGTTCATATTTGCCATTGCTCTCATCAGGTTCTTTCCTTTCCCTCCCGACATCATCTTCATCATTTTCTGGGTTTCTTCAAATTGCTTGATCAACTGGTTTACTTCCTGAATATCAGAGCCACTTCCTTTGGCAATTCTCTTTCGGCGACTTCCATTCATAACTTTTGGATCTTCCCGTTCTTCTGGCGTCATAGAATGGATAATTGCTTCAATTCCTTTAAAGGCATCGTCGTCGATATCCATATTTTTAATGGCTTTTCCAACGCCGGGAATCATGCCCATCAGGTCTTTCACATTACCCATTTTCTTGATTTGTTTTATCTGGTTCAGGAAGTCGTTAAAGTTGAACTGGTTCCTGGCTATTTTTTTCTGAATCTTCCGGGCATCTTCAACATCAAACTGCTCCTGGGCTCTCTCTACCAGCGAAACAATGTCACCCATCCCAAGAATCCTATCAGCCATCCGGCTTGGATGAAAGACATCAATAGCATCCATTTTCTCACCAATTCCAACAAACTTGATTGGTTTGTCGACTACAGCACGGATGGTTAACGCTGCCCCACCCCGGGTATCGCCATCAAGCTTGGTTAAGACAACTCCGTCATAATTCAGCCGGTCATTAAATGCTTTAGCCGTATTCACCGCATCCTGGCCGGTCATGGAATCGACCACAAATAATATTTCCTGTGGATTAACTGCTTGTTTGATATTAGCAATTTCATCCATCATATCTTCATCAATGGCAAGACGGCCAGCAGTATCAATGATAATAAGGTTATACCCATATTCTTTCGCATGAGCAATGGCGTTTTTAGCTATTTTTACCGGGCTCTTATTTTCTTCTTCGGTATAAACTTTAACTGCTATTTGTTCTCCCAGGACTTTCAACTGGTTGATAGCAGCCGGACGATAAATGTCGCAGGCCACCAACAATGGATTTCTGCCCTTTTTCGATTTCAGGTAATTGGCAAGTTTTGCAGAAAAAGTAGTTTTTCCCGAACCTTGCAAACCGGCAATAAGAATAGTTGCAGGACTTCCTTTAATGTTGATTTCTGACGATTGCGAGCCCATAAGCTCAGCAAGTTCATCATGCACGATTTTAACCATGAGCTGACCCGGTGAAACTGAGGTTAAAATCTTTTGGCCAATGGCCTTATCTTTAACTGTATCGGTAAATTGCTTTGCAATTTTAAAATTAACGTCAGCATCCAATAATGCTTTCCTAACTTCTTTCAGGGTTTCCGCTACATTGATCTCAGTGATATGTCCGTGCCCCTTAAGAATCTTAAATGATCGTTCCAGCTTATCTGAAAGTCCTTCAAACATGTGCTTATATTTTTGAGGGCGTAAAATTAAATAAAATATGGCTGAACCTATGACAGTTGAAAATGATTCATTTCAGTCCAATAAAATGTTCAATCACCCTCAAAATGTTTGTAAAGAATTACGGCTTGAAAAATATTTCTTTTCCAAAAACAATTCCTGAAACCAAAATTTTTTCCAATATTGAGAAATTCGTTTTTTTCTAACACCCTCATTATTTGAATTTTACATAATTGTATAATTATTGAAATGGTAATAAGTGTTATAAAAATGGAGGAAACAAAAAATGGAAGCAAAAATGGAAATAAAAAGAGAAACCAGAAATGAAGGAATTGAATTTCAAGTTAAAGATGTTTATTGCATCATTAAAAATAAGGAAGACGGTTTCTATTGGGTATTGAACCTCGAGGATCACCCAAATTCGTTTCTATTGGACCGTTCCTATCAAAATTTTCTCCGTCCCCAATTCAAAGAAGATCAAGAGTCTATGGTAGTTATCCAACCATCCATTTGATTTTTATTTCATATTTCTTAATTTGGAAAAAGCCCGGAGATTCCGGGCTTTTTGTATTTTAGTGACTTCAATATGGATATTTTTAATTCAATTAAAATCATTTCCGGAGGGCAAACGGGCGTAGACAGGGCAGCACTGGATTTTGCTCTTGAACAGGGAATAGCTTGCGGTGGTTATTGTCCAAAAGGCAGAAAAGCTGAAGATGGAATCCTTTCATACCGCTATCCCCTTATTGAAACAACAAGCACTCAATATCCTATCAGAACAAGACGAAACATAACAGACAGCGATGGAACAATTATCCTTCACCTGGATAAGATGGACGCAGGAACACTGCTAACTAATCGTATCTGTAAAGAGTTGCAAAAACCACTTTGGATTCAAAATCTAAACTTTCCGATAGATAAAAAGGAATTTATGTATTGGTTGGAGCTTAATAAAATACAAATACTAAATTTCGCCGGGCCAAGAGAAAACTTTTCGCCAGGGATTTATTTCACAGCTAAAAGCTTTATGGAAAATTCATTCTTTTAATTTAGCTGCAATCATCCTGTCATTTCCATTTAAATCTTTCAAGAGGCATACATCAGCAAATCCTTCTCTGACAAATAAATTTAAAATCTCTTTACCAAGGTATTGATTGATTTCGCAATATATCCTTCCTGATTTATTAAGGTTTTGCCTTGCAAAATCAGCAATGGCTTTATAAAAAACAAGAGGATTCTCATCATCAACAAATAAGGCTTTTTCGGGTTCAAAGTTTAATACATTTTTCTTCATTAATTCTTTTTCCGAATTCCTGATATAAGGGGGATTGCTGATGATGATATCCAGGAATCCAAACTTCGACCATGTACTTTCATTTAAAAAATCCAGACAAAAGAAATTTATTTTTGCATCATTCAATTCAGCATTGCTTATAGCTGTTTGGATGGCTTCTGGAGAAATATCGATAGCTAAAACTTCAGTATGTGGGTAAATTCTTAGAAATTGCAATGGCAATGCACCCTGAACCGGTTCCTATATCAAAAATGCGAAGATTTTTCCGATGTTGATTTTCCCTGATAACCAATTCGACCAATTCTTCAGTTTCCTGCCGGGGAATCAGAACATTGGGATTAACCTTTATAGACAAACCATAAAACTCGGTCTTACCAATTATATATTGGATTGGTTTATGGTTATTTAAATCTTTGACAGCAAAATGAATTTTCAGCAGTTCCGACTCAGTGACTGTAAGGTGAGGCTCAGAAATTACCCGGGTTTTTGTAATACCTGAAAATTCTTCGATCAACATAAAAAGCAGTGTATCCGCCTCTCTTTCTTCATAGTTATCAAGAAGTTTCAGACGGTAATGGTTCCGTATATCTCCAATCTTGTTTGATCTAACTTCCATTTTTCGAAAATACATAAAAAAATGTATTTTTGATGAAGGTAAAATTTAATTTCCGATAGTATGAAAGGAGATATTTTGATTATCGATGATAACCACCGGAAAGCAGCCGGTCAGATTGTGGACTTCATTCTTAAAGATATTCAAAAATCCAACGACAAATTCGTAATTACCGTTGCGGGCGAATCAGGTGCTGGCAAATCGGAAATCGCTGCATCTATTGCTGATAAACTTAAAGAATTTGATATCCAAAGTTATATCTTTGGACAGGACGACTATTTTAAACTTCCGCCAAAAACCAATGCCCGTCAACGGGTAAAAAGATATTTCATGGGTCGGAATGCAAGAAGTTAAACTTGATTTACTGGATCAAAACATATTCGATATCCTGAATGGTAAAACGATCATCATAAAACCCCTGGTGGATTTTAATGCAGATGAAATTGGAGAAGAAAAAATAAATCTTGCAGAATTTAAGGTACTGATCGCCGAAGGAACGTATACCACTACCTTGAAAAATGTAAATTGCCGGATTTTTATCGACAGAAATAAAATGGATACCCTTGAATCGAGAAAAAAAAGAGCACGGGAAAAACAGGATGAATTCCTCGACAGGGTTCTAACCATCGAACATGAAATTATATCAAAGCATAAAGATTTGGCTGATATTGTTATTTCTAAGGAATGGAATGTTTCGAAAGTAAAAAAATGATGATTCTGGTTGAATTGGTTGAATCATTGATAAAAGTTTTTCGGTTCAATAAGCTATAAAATTATGAACAGGATAAATTATAAGCACATCGCCATGCTGAGCACCCATGGCTATTTTGATCCGGTTCCAACCCTTGGAATTACCGATACCGGTGGACAGGTTGTTTATGTGCTTGAACTTGCCAAGGCTCTGGCGCGAAAAGGAATAAAAGTTGATATTTACACCCGATGGTTCGACAAAACAAAGGCACAAGTTGATCCGGTTCCAGGTCATCCCGATGTTAGGGTAATCAGAATACCTTGTGGAAATTGGGAGTTTGTTCCAAAAGAATTCATTTATAACCTGCTTCCTGAATTAGCCACCAATATGATTCGGTTCATCAGTAAAAATAATCTTTCTTATGATCTGTTTCATGGGCATTATGTCGATGCCGGTATTGTTATGCTTGAAGTAGCAAATTATTTTGATAAACCATCCTATTTTACTGCTCATTCGCTGGGTGCCTGGAAACGTGACCAGATGGGAGGCGATACGAAAGAAATGGAAAAGGTGTTCAATTTCCAACATCGAATTGCTGAAGAAATTCGAATATTTAAAGCGGTGAAAGGACAGACAATGACTTCGTCGGTTCAGCTGGAAAAACTGGAGAGTCTTTATAATTTTAAATCAGACAATATTGAAATCATCCCTCCGGGTGTTGATATATATAGATTTCGGATGATGAGGGCCTCAGAAAAGAAGATAAAAACCAACTTGCCGGAAAAATATATTTTGAACCTGAGCCGGATTGACTCCAATAAAGGTCATGACCTTTTGCTCAAGGCCTATGGAAGAATTGCTCATCAGTTTGCTGATGTACATCTGGTTATTGGAGGAGGATCACCAAATCCAAAGCCCCGTGAAATAGAAATTTTCGACATGATGCGAAAAATCATCGAAGAGAAGAACATAAAAGAAAAAGTACATATGGTAGGTTATATCGGAGACGATATGATGCTTCCGTATTACCAGAATGCAATGCTTTTTGTTTTACCATCAATTTTTGAACCTTTCGGAATGACTACCCAGGAAGCGATGGCTTGCGGTTGTCCGGTGATTGCTTCAAAATTCGGTGGTATCAGGAATGCAATTATTCAGGGTAAAAATGGATTGCTGGTCGATCCTGGGAATGAGGAAGAATTCGCAAATGCAATCAAAAGTTTGTTAAATGATGAAGTTCTGCGAAAAAGAATTGGCAAGGCGGGGAGTGTCCTAATTAGGAATGAGTATAGCTGGGAAGCCATTGCTGACAGGTTTTTGGAATTTTATCTGAAATATAAATAAATCTTGAGGTCACAATTTGTGACCTTAAAAAGTTAGATTGATGAATAAACTTATACCAAAAGAAGAATTTATTGCCGGGAAAATTTATGTGATCCGAAATCAGAAAGTATTGATCGATTCCGACCTGGCAGCTTTATACTGTGTAGAAACTAAAACTTTAAAAAGAGCTGTCAGAAGAAATATTGAACGATTCCCTGATGATTTTATGTTTGAACTCTCATTGGAAGAATTCAATAACTTGAGGTACCAATTTGGCACCTCAAGTTGGGGAGGAAGCAGGCATCTTCCAATGGTTTTTACTGAACAGGGAGTCGCCATGTTATCCGGAATCTTAAGAAGTCCGGTTGCAGTTCAGGTGAATATTCAAATTATGCGTGTTTTTGTTAAAATGCGGAAGTTAATTTCGAATTACCATGAATTACTTGAAAAAATTGAAGCAATAGAAGCGAATGCTACTGAGCAAAACCAGCACATTATAAGAATTTATGAGATCCTCAAGGAGTTAATCGAACCTTCATATAAAAACAGAAATCCATTAGGATATAGATTAAAAGAAGAACGTGGAAAATATATTATTCAAAATAGCTGAAATAAAAAATACCGGCAAAAAAGCTGCATTCTGCATTATTGTTGAAACTAAGGGTAGTTCGCCGCGAAAAGCCGGATCAAAAATGTTGGTTTTCGAAAATGGAACCATAGAAGGCACTATTGGTGGCGGCAGCCTTGAATTTAAGGTGATCGATGATGCCCGGAAAGTCATTGCCCAAAATCACCCTGAAAAATTCATTTACAATCTTGAAGAAGATTTATCAATGCATTGCGGAGGAACGGCCGAGGTTTACATTGAACCCATTGTTCCAAACCTGAACCTGTATATTTTTGGAGCTGGTCATATTGGTAAAGCACTTGCGAAATATGCTTTTGACTTTGGATTCCATATTTGCCTGGTCGATCATCGGAACGAAATAATGGATGCGATGGATATTCCCGGAGTCCAGCTGATTCAAGATGACTATATAAAAACTGCTCAGGATATAGGCTTCAATGAAAATGACTTCATAGTTATAGTTACGCCCAAACATGCATATGACGAAGAAGTGCTTGCAATCTGCGCAAAAAAAACTTTTGCTTATCTTGGTATGATTGGTAGTGCGAGGAAAGTTGCATTAGCGCGAAAAAGATTAATGGAACAAAAAATATTGACCGAGCATGAATTAGAAAAAGTTGACATGCCCATTGGAATTAAATTCAACGCACAGACTCCTGAGGAGATTGCCATCAGTATACTTGCAAAACTGATCGACGTAAAGAATTCTATTAATAAATGAGGCGTCAATACCAAAATAAAATCAGCTTTGTTTTAGACGATAAGATCGTAAACGTCGATTTTATTCAACAGAAACTTAGTCCAACATTAACTGTATTGAATTATTTGCGCTCACTTCCGAACCACAAAGGAGTAAAGGAAGGTTGTGCCGAAGGTGATTGTGGAGCCTGCACAGTGGTTTTGGCAGAACTGGATAGTAAAGATTCTTTGGTTTACAAAGCAGTCAATTCCTGTCTGGTTTTTCTACCCATGATCCATGGTAAACAGCTGATCACTGTTGAAAACCTGGCATTAAAAAATGGTTACGAAATCGAACTTCATCCGGTACAGCAAGCTCTGGTTGACTTAAATGGAAGCCAATGCGGATATTGTACACCAGGGATTGTTATGTCGATGTTTGCTCTTTATAAAAATTACAAAAACCCATCAAGGGAAATAATTGAGGATGCATTGACAGGTAATCTTTGCCGTTGCACAGGGTATCAACCTATCCTAAAAGCCACTCAGGCTGCATGTCAGAATATTAGAATCGACCCGTTTTCTAAAAAGAAGGAAGAGACAATATCCCTTTTAAAAACTATTGCCTCGTCTTCAGGATCGATTTCAATCATCACCACTGATCAAAAATATTTTCAACCTGAAAGTCTGCTGGAAAGCTTAAACTTATCCGAAAAATATCCGAAAGCACTTTGCATAAATGGTTCAACTGATATAGCGTTGAAACAAACCAAAAGATTTGAAATAATTGAGGAAATAATCGACCTTTCAGCTATTGAAGAACTAAAAGTCTTTCATGAAAATAAAAATGAATTTATCATTGGATCTGGATTACCTCTCGAGATCATCCGACTAAAATTAATCGGGTCATTACCTGCTTTTACCGAAATGCTTAACATTTTTGCATCAAAGCAAATCAGGAACCTGGCTACCTTAGGAGGCAACATTGCGACAGCTTCACCCATAGGAGATACCATTCCGCTTTTAATGGCTTACAATGCCAAAATCAGGTTAATAAATAAAAGGGGTCAAAGAACTCTTTCTATTGAAAGCTTTATTAAAGGATATCGAAAAACTGATTTAAAAAAAGGCGAAATCATTCATTCTCTGATCATACCAAAACCTAAAGAACAATTGATCAGGTTTTATAAAATCTCCAAGCGAAAAGATTTGGATATTTCTACTGTAAGCGCAGGATTTAGGATTGAATTAAAAAATGGCAAAGTCAAAGATATCTGTCTTGCCTTTGGCGGAATGGCGGAACTGGCGAAAAGAGCCAAATCAACTGAGGATTATTTGATGGATAAAAAATGGACATTCGAAAATATTCAACATGCTCAAAAAATACTTGAAAATGAATTTACCCCGATTTCAGATGCACGGTCAGGAGCTGAATTCAGGAAAACAGCGGCAAAAAATTTATTGATCAAATTCTTCGAAGAAACCATATATGAGCTTACTTCCGCACGATAGCGCTAATAAACATGTCACGGGTGAATCGATTTATGTGAATGATATTCAGGTCGGTGAACAGATGCTATACGGGCACCTGGTATGCAGTAAACAAGCACATGCAAAAATCAAATCCATAAGTTATGAAAAAGCCCGGACATTGAGTGGGGTTAAAGCAATCCTTTCTTATAAAGATATACCGGGTGCAAATCAAATGGGACCTGTTATCCATGATGAACCCTGCCTTGCTGAAAATGAAGTTCATTTTATCGGGCATGTTATTCTTTTGATTGCTGCCGAAAATAAAGATATAGCCCGTGAAGCTGAAAAGCTGATTGAAATTCAGTATGAGCCGTTGGAAGCAATTCTTGATTTAGAAACTGCAATTCTAAAAGAAAACAGCTTACAACCACCCCGAAAAATTGAATGTGGAAGCATTTCTGCAGCCTTCAAAGTTTGTGATCATATTATTGAAGGTACGCTAAGAACGGGAAGTCAGGAGCATTGGTACCTTGAGACCCAATCCTGCCTTGCAGTGCCGGGTGAGGGAAAAGAAATAAAACTATACAGTTCAACTCAACATCCCTCCGAAACCCAGGCCATTGTTGCTGAAGTCCTGGGAATCCAAAAAAATGAGGTGGAAGTTGAAGTGAGGAGGATGGGTGGTGCCTTTGGAGGAAAGGAGACACAGGCCAATCATTATGCTGCATGGGCAGCATTGCTTGCAAAAGATACTGGCAGACCGGTTAAAATTCACCTCACCCGCGATGAAGACCAGATCATCACAGGCAAAAGGCATAACACCCTTTCAAACTATAAAGCGGGTTTTAATAAAAATGGCAAGATATTGTCCATCGACATCGACCTGAATTTGGATGCCGGCTCTTCAACTGATCTTACGATGGCTATAATGGAAAGAGCCATGTTCCATGTGGATAATGCCTATTTTATTCCCAACTTAAGGGTAATTGGTCATTCATGGAAAACCAATAAACCTTCGAATACGGCTATGAGAGGTTTTGGTGGACCGCAGGGAATGGCCGTTATTGAAAATATAATTGACCGGATTGCAAGGTTCCTTGGAAAAGATGCCATAGAGATAAGAAAATTGAATTTTTACAGATCAGGGAAAAACAGCATTACCCATTATGGACAGAAGGTCGAAAATAATCGATTGCTTTTGTTGTATAATCAGCTCGTGAAGTCTTCAGATTATTTCAATCGAAGGAAACAAATCGACCGATTTAACCAATACAACCAATTCAATAAAAAAGGACTTGGAATGACACCGGTTAAATTCGGGATTTCGTTCACGACTGCTTTTCTTAACCAAGCCGGAGCGCTGGTTAATATTTATAAAGATGGAACAGTGCAGGTAAATCATGGCGGAACTGAGATGGGTCAGGGACTTCATACAAAAATTTTACAAATCGTTTCTTCAGAACTGGGAATCAGCCCGGAATTCATTAAGGTTGCAGCTACAAACACATCCAGAGTTCCAAACACCTCAGCTACAGCGGCCTCATCCGGAAGCGATCTGAATGGAATGGCAGTGAAAGATGCCATTGGAAAGCTAAAATCAAGGTTAGTGAAAGTAGCATTGAATCTATTTATAGAAAGTCATTCAAAAAAGAAAAAAATAGTTTTTGAAGATAACTTTGTATTTGATGGGAATTATCCTAAGCACAAAATATCTTTTAAGGATTTGATCAACGCTGCCTATCTGAATCAAACCAGCTTAAGTGCCACTGGATTCTACAAAACTCCGGGGATATATTATGACAAACAAAAAGGAAAAGGCAAACCCTTTCATTATTTTGCCTTTGGAATGGCGGTTACTGAAGTTGAACTGGATACGCTGACAGGTTATGTAAAAGTTTTAAGAACGGATATTTTACATGACGTTGGAAAATCATTGAATGAAAAAATTGACATCGGTCAGATAGAGGGCGGATTTATCCAGGGCCTGGGATGGGTTACAACAGAAGATCTAAAATACGATGAAGAAGGTAATTTACTGAACCATTCACCCGATACCTATAAGATACCAACCATAAAAGATATCCCCAGAGATTTCAGGGTAGAGCTGTTAAAAGATGCCCCTAATCCAAATACTATCAAGCAAAGTAAGGCAGTGGGAGAACCACCATTCATGCTGGCATTGTCGGTTTGGATGGCAATCAAAGATGCCATTTCGGCAATTGGCGATCATAAAATTGAACCTGAGTTTTCTTTACCGGCAACAAATGAAATGATTTTAACATCAATTGAGAACCTTAAGAAAGTAATGGAAACCTAATTCGTTCTGGTGAGGAAATGTTGCGAATATTCTTCCGGTGTATTTATATTTACTAAAATTCCAGGATCATTTACTTTGACTTCACACCTTTGAAAAGACTTTAAGACATTCCTTAGGTCCGGATTATTTTTTTTATTTTGAATAATAGCATTCGCAACTTTTGCTGACAACAGTATTGGATGGCCTGAATTTCCTTCAAAAACCGGAATTGCATATTCTGCATCACAAATTTCATTCTTCAATAATTCAAGGGTTTTATTATCCACAAATGGATTATCAACATTCTGCAGAAATACCAGCGAATCATTTATCGCTTCTTTTATTCCAAGTTTTATGGAATGGAATCTTCCCTTTTCCGGATTTTTATTGATGACAAACTTGCAAGATTCCAGATTACTATATTTGATTTGTTGTAGTTGTTGATAAACGTCATCATTTACAACTACTATAATTTTATTTATAACAGTTGATTGATAAACATGTAAGATCTTTTCAAGAAAAGTAAAACTACTATTAAATCTGAGAAATGGCTTCATCTGTCCCATTCTTTCAGAATTTCCGGCTGCCAGAATTACGCAGGATGTCTTCATTTTGTTGGTAAGAAATAACACAAAACTATACAATCTTTATTATTATTTTTGTCAGGGTTAGAATAATAAAATTCAGGGGATTTATCCATAATTTAATGTTAATGCGCAATCGATCAACCGAGTTACAGCGAGCTTCATGGATTGGAATTGCAGGGAACGCACTCCTGGCTGTCTTAAAAATTTTGGTGGGATTTATTTCCGGAAGTTTTGCTGTAATAGGCGATGGAATTGATACAGCCACTGATGTTCTCACCTACGTGATTACCTTGATTACAGCCCGCATCATTTCAAAACCCCCCGATCCGAAATACCCCTATGGATATAAAAAAGCCGAAACATCTGCTACTAAAATTCTGGCTTTCATCATCTTTTTTGCAGGTGCTGAATTGTTCCTGTCTACCATAAGGCAACTCATTTCTGGTGAATTGCGCGAAATGCCAATGATGATAGCCATTTATGTGACCGGCCTGAGCATCGTTGGGAAGTCCATTTTAGCTTACTGGCAGTCCAAAATCGGGAAACGCATCAATAGTCAGATGATCATTGCTAATGCCCGTAACATGCGGAATGATGTTTTAATATCCTCATCGGTTCTCCTGGGACTGCTTTTTACTTTTATTCTAAAAATGCCGGTATTTGACAGTATCACCGGTATGGTTGTAAGTATCTGGATTATAAAAGTAGCTTTCGATATTTACAAGGAATCTAACCTGGAAATGATGGACGGGTTGAAGGACACTAACATTTATAGTAAAATTTTCCAATCGGTAGAAGAAGTTGAAGGGGCATTTAACCCCCATAGAATAAGGGTAAGGAAAATTGCTGAACTTTACCTGATCGCACTCGATATTGAAGTGGATAAAGACACCAAAGGTGAGTGACGCCCATTTGATAGCCAAGCAGGTTGAAAACAGGTTGAAGGTAAACATTGATAACATTTTTGACATTCTGATTCACATTGAACCGCTTGGTAATATCGAGGGTGATGAATTGGTCGGGATTTCAAAGGAAAATTTGCACCTTAAAACAGGTTTTAAAACCGTCTGATGAAGGATGGTTTTGAGATATTACCTTTAAGGCAATTGGTTGAAATAACCCTCAACCAACTTAATAATAAAGACTCCTTCTTTGGTATTCCTAAAGAATTGTTTTTTGAACCTAAGCCAACAGACCCTTTTCGTTTAATTCGTTTTGATCAATTGCTCGAAACTCCCATCGGCACAGCAGCAGGACCTCATACTCAGATGTCGCAAAACATTGTTGCTGCCTGGCTTTGCGGCGCCAGATACATCGAATTAAAAACCATTCAAACGATGGATGAATTGGAGGTCACAAAACCCTGTATCGACATGCAGGATGAAGGTTATAATTGTGAATGGTCGCAGGAATTAAAGATTCATGAGTCTTTTGACCAATACTTAAATGCATGGATATTGGTGCATATTCTGAAGGATAAGTTAGGTCATCCAATGGAAGAAAGCTTGGGAACCATTTTCAATATGAGCATTGGTTATGACCTTAAGGGTATTTTAAAGGAAAATGTTCAATGGTTTCTCGATCAGATGAAAGACTGTAGCATTCAAAAAGCGGCTAAAATAAATGAGATTCAGGACATTTATCCGGGAATAGAAAAATAAATATTCCTGATTGTATCTCCGATAATGTGACTCTCTCAACCATGCATGGTTGCCCTCCGGATGAAATCGAAAAAATCGGTTTGTACCTGATTGAAGAAAAAAAACTCCACACCATCATCAAACTTAATCCCACGCTTCTTGGTAAAGAAAAGCTAATGCAGCATTTTGAAAAAAAGTGGTTTTGAAACCATCATTCCGGATGAAGCCTTTGAACATGACCTGAAATATCCCGACGCTCTGCAAATCATACATAACCCTCAAAAAAGCTGCTGATAAAAACAAGGTTTATTTCGGTTTGAAGCTTACCAATACTTTGGAAAGTACTAACCATAAAAAAGTATTACCGCCTGAGGAAAAAACAATTTACATGAGTGGAAGGGCCTTGCATCCAATTGCAATAAACCTTGCAGCTAAGCTGCAAAATGACTTTAACGGATTACTCGACATCTCATTTTCTGCCGGTGTAAATGCTTTCAATACTCCTAAGGTAATATCCTGTGGACTAGTTCCGGTAACTGTTTGTACTGATTTGCTAAAACCCGGCGGATATGGATTACTAAATCAATACCTGGTTAACCTTGCGGAAAAAATGGAATTCAAAAAGTCATATTCGATTGAAGATTATATAAGGAAAACGTCCGGAGATAATAATACCATTGCTGGTTCTCAATTTAATCTTTACAATTACGCAAATGAGGTTCTCGAATGAAAAAGAATATCAGCTAACTGAACTACATAAACCGGATATTAAAACCGAAAGGAAGTTCAATTACTTTGATTGTATTCATGCCCCTTGTGTTGATACTTGTCCCACCCATCAGGATATTCCGGATTATTTGCATTTTGCTGTCAGCCGGGATTTTGCATATGCATTTAATGCAATATTTCGGACCAATCCCTTCCCGAATACAACCGGTATGATTTGTGACCATGTTTGTCAGACAAAATGTACCCGGATTAATTATGATGATCCACTCCTGATAAGGGAAATTAAACGGTTTGTTGCAGAAAATATTTACGAACAGTTCTCAACATCAAAAACATCTTAACAATGGTAATAAAGTTGCCATTATTGGAGCAGGACCATCAGGTTTATCCTGTGCTCATTACCTCAATCTTGCAGGATTTAAAGTGGACGTTTTTGAAGCTAAAAATGTTGCCGGAGGGATGGTTAGCGAAGCAATTCCTGCATTCCGGTTGAATGAGGCTGGACTTAAAAGGATTTCGAAAGAATAGTAAAGGCTGGAGTTAAGATTTTCTTTAATTCGGAAATTAACGAACTGCGATTTAGTGAAATCCGAAGGAATACAATTTCATTTATATCTCAACGGGTGCCTGGTCATCACGAAAATTTGCAATAGATGGAATTAATTCAAGGGAGTTCTCGATCCTCTTAAATTCCTTGCTGAATTAAAACAAGGGACATCCGACCAGAAATAGGAAAAAATATTGCTGTGATCGGTGGCGGAAATACGGCTATGGATGCTGCAAGATCAGCTTTTCGGCTAACGGGTAAAAATGGAAAGGTAACCATTCTTTATCGTCGTTCAAAAGCCCTGATGCCAGCCGATCCGGATGAAATAAAAGCAGTTGAGGAAGAAGGTATCACTATAATTGATTTAACCTTACCTGTCAAGGTCAATACCATAAACAACCAGGTCAAATCATTGACTTGTGTTAAAATCAATCTTGAACAAAAAACATGGAACCGTAAGACCTATGCCAGTCGAAATTCCTGATTCAGAATTTGATCTTGAATTCGATACGGTCATTCCTGCTATCGGACAGGATGCAGAATTTAATTTTATCGAAAAAAAATAAGGGAAGGAAACTAAAGATTATGAAACTCAAATTCAAAATATTTTTATTGGTGGAGATGCAAAAAGAGGGGGTTCGACCATCATCAATGCAATAGCCGATGGAAGAAAAACAGCAGAATTGATCATGAAAAGAGCCGGTTATCCACTTGAGACTTTACCAAATAAAACGGGTACAGGAAGAGTTTCAATAAACTTATGGTCAAAAAAACGGTACGTGAAAAATCTGTTAAGATTCCGGAAACCTCATTAACTGACCGAAAAAACTTCAACCTTGTTACGAATACCCTGCCCGCTGAACTGCTCAAAAAGAAGCTTCCCGTTGTCTTGATTTGCGATGAGCTTTGCAATTTTTGTGTAACCGTTTGTCCTAACCTTGCATGTTTTCATTTCAAATCGAACCCGTTCAAATTCGACCTTCAAAAAATTCATTTTAAAAAACGGTATCACCATTGATAGACGAGAAAACTTTCGAGGTTACACAAAAATACCAGATTCTCCATATTGCCGACTGGTGCAATGAATGCGGGAATTGCTCAACCTTTTGCCCTACTTCGGAAGCACCTTACAAGAATAAACCTCATTTATTATCTAACAGGAAATCATTTGATTCAGTGAAACAGGGTTATTACTATGAATCACTGAGAAGCAAATTTTTTTTTAAGTATAAAAACGCGAGCCACTCATTTTCAAATCAGGCTGATGATAAATACCATTATTCGGAATTGGTAATTCATCTGTCATTTTAGAAAATGCGACATTTAAAATCATTCATTTCTGAGCTAAATGGACGATGAAAACAATCATATTTGAAAGCGGCTGAAATGTCTTTAATTTTGACCGGAGCAAAAGAATTTTGGAATGTTCAAATTATATAATGTATGAAAAGCAAAGAAGAAGTTTTAGCGAATACCATTGAGCGCTGCCGCGAACAGCACATCATAATACCTACCTATAAACAAATGCGCAATCCTGAATTGATCCCTCAGAAAATTAAGGATAAATTAAAGGATATCGGGCTGTGGGATTTGAACTCACTGAACCTTTTCAGGATTACACTGGAAAAACGAACCGGTTGATTTTGGGGGAGGTTTTGGAAAAGTCAATTACCTTGAAATTCCTTCTGAATTATCCGGAGTGAAGGCTAGGATCATTATTCTAATCGGTAAATACTTCCCAACAGGCGCTCATAAAGTAGGTGCTACATTTGGGCCGCTGGTCGAGAAACTGGTTACCGGCCAGTTCGATCCCACCTGGCAAAAAGCATTATGGCCATCAACCGGTAATTATTGCCGCGGTGGTGCATACGATTCTTACCTGCTTGGATGCAATTCCATTGCTGTTCTTCCTGAGGAAATGTCGAAAGAACGTTTCGAATGGCTTCACAGGGTTGGCGCTGAAGTTTTTGCTACACATGGTTGCGAAAGCAATGTCAAGGAAATTTATGATAAAGTAAAAGAACTTAAAGCCGAAAGAGGCGATGAAATTGTAAACCTTAACCAGTTCGAGGAATTTGGCAATCCACGCTGGCA
This sequence comes from uncultured Bacteroidales bacterium, assembly GCA_963705185.1. Taxonomy (GTDB): domain Bacteria; phylum Bacteroidota; class Bacteroidia; order Bacteroidales; family JAADJA01; genus JAADJA01. The sequence continues at coordinate 150,663 of CAVPJF010000033.1, read as the reverse complement.
CTATGCGATTACCGGACCCGCTATGGAAGAAGTTTTCTCACAGATTAAATCTAACAAAAGCCGGTTCAGCGCAGTTTTTCTTAACACAGGGATCAGCCGGAACACTCGGAAGCACTGATTATCTCAGGGAAAAATTTCCGTTCCTGAAAGTTTGTGCGGGTGAAGCTTTGCAATGTCCTACCCTGCTTTATAACGGTTATGGCGGCCATCGGATCGAAGGAATTGGCGATAAACATATTCCCTGGGTTCACAATATAAAAAATATGGATATGGTCGCCGGAATTGATGACGAAGCCAATATCCGTATCATGCGCCTGTTCAACGAAAACGCAGGAAAGGAATTATCTGATTAACGAAATTGGTATTGATCCGCATTGGCATCGATCAGCTGGGACTTCTCGGGATTTCCTCCATAGCCAATATGATGGGAGCAATAAAAATGGCAAAATATTACGAAATGAATGAAAATGATATGGTTTTTACCGTTGCCACTGATTCAATGGATATGTACCGTTCAAGGTTACAAGAAGAAAATGAAAAACAGGGTGTTTTTGATTCTCTTAAATGCAGCCATTTCATTCGGAGGCTGATCTCATGAAACTTTCAACTGATTACATGATTGAACTGAATCATTATGATAAAAAGAGAATTCACAACCTCAAATATTTTACCTGGATCGAACAACAGGGTAAAACCGTTGAAGAACTGAATGATCAATGGTTTAACAATGATTACTGGAAATCACAATATTCAGATATTGATAAATGGGATGAAAAGATCACTGAATTCAATGAAAAAACCGGGTTATTGAAAGAATATGAGTAAATCATTCGTTTATTATTGCCCCAACTGCGACAAGGAATATCCCGGAACGGAGATCATGTACCTCTGTCCCGGTTGTAGCAATGACAATTCGCTCCCTCCACAGGGAGTCCTCCGGGTCATTTACGATTACCAGATATAACCGATGAGTCAGACATTTTCCGATACTTAATCTCATCCGGTTTTATCGACCTGCTCCCTATCCGGTCTTTGAAATTCACTTCCACCTCTGCGTGTAGGAAATACGCCTCTTTACGCATTCAAAAGATTTGCTGGCAAACCCCTGCCATTTGAATTATTGTTAAAGGATGACGCCCTCAATCCGACATTTTCTTTCAAGGATCGTGCTTCTGCTTTGGTCTCTGCTTTCGCCAAAGAACATGGCTCGAATACCATCATCACTGCTTCCACAGGCAATGCTGGCTCATCCCTCGCAGGTATATGTGCAGCCCAGGGACAAAAAGCCATCATTGTTGTTCCTTCCGGTGCGCCGGTTGCCAAGCTCACCCAGATTTTAATGTATGGAGCAACCATTATTCCTGTACAGGGAACCTATGATGATGCTTTTGAACTGAGTATTCAGGCACAAGAGAATTTGGCTGGTACAATCGCAATACCGCCTTTAATCCCCTGACCATTGAAGGTAAAAAAACGGTTGCTTTTGAACTATTTCAGCAAATGAACGGACCATCTCCCCGACAGGATATTTGTTCCTGTCGGCGATGGGGTAATTATTTCAGGGGTTTACAGCGGCTTCGAAGACCTTTTCATTTTAAATCTCATTGAAAAAATTCCCATTATCGTTGCAGTGCAGGCCGAAGGAAGTTCTAATCTGATCAGCAATCTTGCAGAATGAAGAATTCAAAGTCAGGAAAAGCCATACCATTGCCGATTCAATTGCTGTTGATTATCCACGGAATTTTTATATGGCTCGTGGCTACATCAACGATTACACATGGAGAAGCGATTTCTGTCACGGATCAGGAGATTCTCAATGCCTCGCGTCAACTTGCTGTCAATACTGGCATTTTTACCGAACCCGCATCGGCTGCTGCTTTTGCCGGAATGCTGAAATATTATGAAGAGGACAAGCTTAATACCGGTACAAGAAATGTTGTTCTTCTCACCGGCAGCGGGCTAAAGGATATTCAATGCCGTTCAACCTCTTTTAAATTTGCCCGATCCCATTGAACCAGAAATAGCTGAAATTCAAACCCTTCTTAAACTTTAGTTTTAATTATGTCTGAGAAAACCATTCTTTACATCGCAGCCACCATTGTCCTTCTCCATATTATCATCGGATTCGGCTGGGTATTTTGGAAAATGAGAAAGCAAAAACCCACAGATGATAATAGACAAGGCAAATAAAGAAAGCTTAAATCATTCATCAGAAATAAATGTCAAGCTACCTAAATAAAAAAAGGAAGCCGAATTTAAATCAACTTCCTTTTCTTTTCCGGGGTGGAAGATGGGGCTCGAACCCACGGCCTTCAGATCCACAATCTGACGCTCTAACCAGCTGAGCTACAACCACCATTTACAAGCGGTCAAAATTAATAATATTTTTATAAATTCAAGAGAATTATTTTAATTTTGCATTATAATTCATAAATTTATATATATGAAAAAAAGTTTAACTATTTCATCGTCTTTTGGCATATCTCACTTTTTATAGTGTTACTATTTGCCAGCTTCACCTTACCTGGCATAGAAAAACCCAAAAACCACAATTCCGGAGGAGTACTAACATTTACCGTAAGAACAGTAACACAAAACGGAACCTATGCACCCAAAACATGTTCTCGCCATCTGGGTCGAAGATGCTGATGGTTTCGTTAAAACCCGCAAATCAATGGCAAACCAGCGTAAACAATATCTGTATACCTGGAAAGCTGCGTCCAATTATAATGTAGTTGATGCCATTACCGGCTCAACCACTCACTAGCCATCAAACCCATACTGTTACATGGAATTGCACTGATCTTGATGGTAATATTGTACCGGATGGAGATTATACCGTTTGGGTTGAATTTACTGAAAAACATGCTCAGGGTCCTTTGTACTCACTTACCTTTACTAAAGGTCCAGATAGCCCAATCCATATCCCCTGCTGATCAAACCTACTTTAAAGACATACAACTCGATTTTGTTCCTTTAGTTGCAGATTTTTCATCCGATATTACTGAAATTTGCCAGGGTGAAATTGTCACATTCACTGATCAATCAGTTGGCGCAACCATGGAACTGGAATTTTGGTGCAGGTGCATCACCTGCTACAGCCAATACAGTGGGTCCTCATACCGTAACATATAACACACCAGGACCAAAAACAGTAAGTCTAACGATTAATGGTTCCCTTACTGAAACAAAACAAAATATGATCACTGTTAATGCTGCACCAACCGCCGAATTCAGCTTTTCCGGAATTGATTATACAGTTGAATTTCTGAACAATTCTGGAAATGCAACTTCATATTTATGGGATTTTGGTGATGGAAATACAAGTACTGAAAATAATCCATCCCACACCTATGCCAGCGCTGGCACCTATATAGTTTCGCTTACTGCCAACTATATGGATTGCAATGATCTTATAACTCATGAAGTTTCGCTACCCATGGTTGGAATCAACAATCAATTGATTAACAATAATGAAGCAGTTACAATATTTCCTAATCCTTCAGCTGGATTAATAAGCATAAGAATGACTGAACAAGCCCCTGGAACTATTTCAGTAACTGTTTTTAATACTTTAGGGAAGATTATTCATGAATCAACCACTTCAAACCTGACAGAAAATCACACCATAAATCTTGATCTGTCAAATCAGCCTAAAGGAATCTACTACATAAAAATTGGAAGCAACAACCTGAAAGCGAATAAGAAAATCATGCTTTATTAAGCAGGAATTACTTTAAAGGCAACAAATTTTCATCCGCTATATTTAATGACGCTTCCCTTTGTCAATGTCAAAGTTTGGGATACCCTGACTCAATTGTAATATTCTGGTATTTGGCATTTATCTTTTATTAAACTTAAAGACCCTCAATTTTCCAGATGTGCCTAAAACAAAAAGGTATATGCGGGGTACAACCTGTTATGAATTTCCAAGGATACGAAGCTTATTGATTACTCCTAAATCTCCAAATTAGCATTCTCCTAAAATTGGGATTAATTTATTTGTTTTAAAGTCAATTAAATAATTTAAGTCTTCAATTTGTCCTTCTATTCAATAGACCCGATTTATTCCTAAAAAAATTGGACATATGGAGCTCAATGCTATTATAACCAAAAGGTCTTTACGGAAAGGTTATGCATTTCTATTTTAACTTTTTTTCTTTCAAAGGAAACTAATCGTCAAATAAAATTAAATCCTGGTGATTAATTCAACAGCTGTTGAATTTGTTTACAGCATCATTAAAAACTTGTTTTACTGATCTATACATAATGTTTATGCCAATAGTGTTTAATATTTAAACACTATAGTGTGAATGAATTTTAAACATCTCTTTTGTTATAATATTGAATATAATATAGTTATAACTGATTTATAGCTTTGGTATCAAAGTTGAAATACCTTTAAAAATATAAGTTAATCATATATGAATTTTTTTACAACTATTTTAAAACTAAATATTATGAAAAAGACATTTCTTCTTTTCGTAAGTTTTTTACTCCTTTATTCAAGTTTTGCAATTAGTAAAGAAGTATTGAAAAAAGACAATAAAGTCAAGGATAATACAATAACTATTTTGTGTTCTCCCGATTTGTATGATCTCACAAAGCAATGGACAAGCGCCTATTGCAAGTTTAATCCCAGCACTGAAATTAACTTAATTACCGCCAATCCTGATGAGTTGGGCAGTAAGTTTAACACTGGTGTAAATTTAGGTTTTATTTCAAATCGATATTACCCATCGATTGAAAGTGTAAGCAATTCGCTATGGGTTGTGGTGATTGGCCGGGATATCATTGTTCCGATTATTAATTCTAAAAATCCATTTATCGATAAAATCAATCAACAGGGTATTTCATCCTTTGAGTTGGCTGAAATATTTAAAAACCCACAAACGCAGAACTGGGGGTCACTCATTGAAAACGGGGAAAATGCTCCTTTGAATTACTATTTGATAGCAAATGAATCAGTAAAATCAGATGTGGCAAATTTCATGAATGTAAATCAAATAAATGTTAAGGGAATCGAAGTAAATATTGGTAAAGAACTTGTCACTGCTGTTCAAAATGATCCTTACGCGATAGGTTTTTGCAAATTAACCGATATTATTAATTCCGGCAATCAGGATTTTGTTGACAATATAAAGTTGCTGCCAATTGATAAAAACGGGAATGGGCAAATTGATTACTTTGAAAAAATATATGATAATCTGAATGATTTCTCCAGAGGTGTTTGGATAGGGAAATACCCTAAAACATTGATATGTGAGTTATATTCAGTCTCCAATGGCATTCCGAAAAATGAAACGGAAGTGGCATTTTTGAAATGGGTGCTCACCGAAGGTCAGCAAATACTGGTAAATAATGGCTTTAGCGAACTGGTATACAATGAAAGGCAAACGAAGTTGGAAAAGCTAAATGATCATAAGATTTATGCTGAAACCACAAAGGATCAATATGCTTTGCAAAACATACTATTTCTTATTTTTATTGTATTCATGGTTTTCCTGGCAGGCGGGTTATTTGTTAACGTTATAGTCCGGAAAAGAAGGAATAATATTAAGACTCAAAATAAAGGCTTATCCAATCATCCTAAAGTGATCAATGAAAATTCTTTGACTGTTCCCAATGGATTGTACTTCGATAAAACACATACATGGGTTTTTATGGAAAAAGATGGAATTGTCAAAGTTGGCATTGATGATTTCCTGCAGCATATCACTGGACCCTATTCGCATCTGAAAATGAAAAATCCCGGTGACAAGATAAAAAAGAATGAGCAGCTATTGTCTCTTATTCAAAACGGTAAACATTTGAATATCTATGCTCCGATTTCAGGAACGATAATAGATATAAATGAACATTTGATTACTGATCCTTCTATGATCAACTCCTCCCCTTATGCTGAAGGTTGGGTTTATATGATTGAACCATCAAACTGGTTAAGTGAAATCCAGTTCTTACGAATGGCTGAGAGATACAAAGAATGGATAAAAAATGAATTTTCAAAGTTAAAGGATTTTCTTGCTGTTTCGGTGCATACCAAAACCGCCGATATGCCCACGTTGCGCTTCAGGATGGTGGGGAACTTAAAGATAATGTACTACAGGATTTTGGACCTGAAGTCTGGGAAGATTTTCAAAAAAATTTCATTGATACTGCCGGATTAAGGTGAATTTGTCAATAGCTTTCTCTAACAATCAAAATAAGCAGTTATGAGGATAGATAGAAGAAACTTTTTCAGGGTGCTTGGCTTAACGGGCATCACTGGCTTTTGGAAGAGAACTGAACGCAGCACCAAAAAATGAAAATGAAATTGAATTCAAGGGTATTCTATATGATTCGACACGTTGTGTTGGCTGTCAGAGTTGTGAATTTGCCTGTGCTGAAGCCAACGGTTTACCGAACCTACCGATTCACCTGAAATTGGATTTGCGCAAAACTGATGAATCAAGACGATCGTAATTAACGGCTATAATACTTCGAAAGGCGAAGTTTATGTCAAACGCCAGTGCATGCATTGCAATGAACCTGCCTGCACTGCGGCTTGCCTGACACAGGCCATGCTTAAAACCAAAGAAGGCCCGGTAATTTGGAGGGGTGAAAAATGCATGGGTTGTCGTTATTGCATGGTTTCCTGCCCTTTTGATATTCCGAAATTTGAATATTTCAGTTCGAATCCAAAGATTACAAAGTGCGACATGTGTCATGACCGGCTACTGGAAGGCAAAATTCCTGCCTGTGTTGAAAATTGCGAGACAGAAGCACTTGTATTTGGAAAGCGCAGGGAACTGATCAAAGAGGCACGCAAAAGAATTCATGGAAAATCCGGAACTCTATGTGGATCATATTTATGGTGAAAAAGAAGCCGGTGGTACTGGATTCTTTACCTTTCGCCTGTTCCGTTTAATGAATTAGGTTTCAATACCAAAATTCAAAAGACTTCATACCCCGAATTTGTCAAAAGGATTTCTTTATAGTGTCCCGACCATATTTGTTCTTTGGCCGGCAATTTTACTAGGAATTCAGGAAGCCACCAAAAATAACCATAATAACGAAGAGGAAAATGAATAATATAAGTAGTTATACAATAGCAAAAGACCACGAAAGTATAAACTTATGGAAGTTTTTACTCAACGAATTTAAACCAAAGGGTAAAATATTTACCCCATTCAATATCATTTCTCTACCGATCATGCTGTTAGGCCTGGTGCTTATTGTTATCCGGTTCTGGAAAGGAATAGGGTCAATAACAAATCTAACTCAGGAAGTTCCCTGGGGTTTGTGGATTGGGTTTGATGTGGTAACAGGCGTTGCATTTGCCGGTGGGGCTTATGTGATCACTTTTATGGTGTATATCCTGAATATGCAGAAATATCATTCCATTGTCAGGGTGACAGTATTGAATGGATTTCTGGCTTATGTGTTTTATGCAGGTGCTTTATTACTTGATCTTGGGCGTCCCTGGAATGTGATCAATCCGATCATCGGAAACAGTTTTGGCACCAGTTCGGTATTGTTCCTTGTTGCCTGGCATTTCCTGCTGTATATGATTGCCCAGTTGATTGAATTTTCACCTGCTATTGCAGAATGGCTTGGTGCCCGTCGTGCCCGAAAAATCCTTTCAAGCATGACCATCGCAGCAGTAATTTTCGGTATTACTTTATCTACCCTGCATCAATCAGGACTGGGCGCTCTCTATCTGATGGCAAAAGACAAAATTCATCCGCTTTGGTATTCAGAATTTATTCCCATCTTGTTTTTCGTATCGAGCATTTTTGCCGGGCTCTCCATGGTTATCTTTGAAGGATCTATCAGCCGAAAAGTATTTTTTGATCAGATCAGCGAAAAAAACCATCGTGCACATAATGGCATCATCCGTGGTTTATCAAAAATCTGTGCCGGAGCGATGTTTGCTTACTTTTTTCTTCAAATCCTCGTTTTTGTGCATGGCAAACAATGGAACCTGTTAAATACCCCGATGGGTTACTGGTATCTTACGGAGATGATTGGTTTTGTGCTTCTCCCGATGATGCTCTTCTTTTTTAGTTACCGGAGGAATAATATTTTATTGATAAAAGTTGCATCCATCATCACCATGGTCGGAATCATTATAAACAGGTTAAATGTTACTGTAATTGGGTTCAGATGGGATGCGGCGACACACTATTTTCCATCGTGGATGGAAATTGTTGTTACTATGGCGGTTATATTCACAGAAATATGGATATTCAGGTGGGTAATTAACCGTATGCCTGTTTTACGTGAATCGCCAAACTGGATAAAAGATATAAAATAAATTAACCTGCTTTCATTGATTATCAATGTATGGCATAAAACATAATTAAATGGACGGATTTATTTATACTGACATTTTTGAGACAAAAGGAATTGAATATTTGATCATTATCTCATTCCTTGTCATCCTGATCCTGTTCTGGATCATCCTCAATAAACAAACAGAAGTGACAAATCGAATTCACAAAGTGATGGGTGCACTTACAGCCAGTATTTTAAGAATTCCGCATGGACTGTTCTACAGTAAAAATCACACCTGGGCACACTTAGAAAAATCAGGCAATGCAAAAGTAGGACTGGATGACTTTTTGCTCCAAATTGTTGGGGATGTAAAAGTCAACCATCTTAAATTTCCCGGTGAAAAACTCAGAAAGGATGAGATCCTTGCAGAAATTTATCAAAATGGTAAACGGCTCAGAATATATTTCTCCGATATCAGGTGAAGTTGTCAGCACAAATACCTTGATCCGAGATAATCCTGAACTGCTGCATGATGATCCCTACGGAAAGGGCTGGATTTATGCCATAAAACCGTCGAACTGGAAGGAAGATATTCATTCGTATTACCTGGCAGAGGAAGCAACGCATTGGATAACAAAAGATTTGGACCGATTTAAGGATTTTTTGGCCATATCGATTGGAAAACATTCCTCCGAACCATCAATGATTGCGCTTCAGGAAGGAGGTGAACTTCGTCAGAACATCCTTTCAGAGTTAGATAATGAAATATGGGAAGATTTCAGGAATCATTTTTAGACTAATTTAAAGATTTGTTTAAATATTAGATGACATATCACTAGTTATTTTTAGTATTTTGCAGTCAGATAAATCTTTCAGTTATTTTAGCATTGATCGATTATAAAAACAATAAGGTTATATGGCATTCATTAATAAATCCGGATTCCAAAAAAGCAAAGGATATAAGTTTTACGAAAAGTATTTTAAGATTCCGGTCTTCGATCTATAGCCGGGTTATATTTATCATTACCATTTTTTCGGTTTTCTTGTTTGTATCCTTTGGATTAATTTTCAGATCTGTTTATGAAGAATATCTAAACACAGTTATCCGTCAAAATGGAAATAACATTGGATCCATGGTGGAAGGAGCATTATATTATTCCATGCTCGAAAACGATAAAAGCGCTTTGCAAAGTACACTTGATATTATTAATACCATGCCGGGTATTGATGAAGTTAATATGTACAATAATCAGGATAGCCTTGTATATTCATCCTTCTCTTTCGACACAACCACCAAGAGCAATCCCAATTGCAAGAGTTGCCACGAGGATATTAAATCAATGTTTCCCGGTAATGAAAAATCATACAAGATTATTGACAAGGCCAGTGCTTGTTTAATGAGTCAGAACGAAAATGGTCACCGACAATTGTTAATCCGGTCCCCTATTTACAATGAAAGATCCTGTTACCTGAGCTCCTGTCATGCTCATCAGGAAACAGATGTTGAGCTCGGATCGCTGATTATCAAAGTTCCTTTGCAAGACCTTGATGTGGCAGTTATAAAATCTTCCCGGGATTTTTTTCTGTTTGCTACAATTACCACCATCTTACTTGTTTCCTTTTTAATATTTTTTACCAGAAAAAAAATTAAAAACCCACTGAAGGCTATTATCAAATGCCAGCGAAGCTGTAGCAAAGGGTGATAAAAGTATGCGACTGGAAATTACACCCGACCTTTTGGATGATATGAGGATGGTTTCCATTGCCTTCAATAATATGCTGGATAATCTTAATTTGGCAACCAAAGAATTGGAAAACTGGTCGCATCAACTTGAATACAAGGTGCAAAAAAAATCAGAAGAATTATCCGAAATTCAAAATGAATTAATCCATGTGGAGAGAATAGCCTCCCTCGGGAAACTCTCTTCCTCTGTCGCCCATGAAATAAATAATCCATTATCGGGTGTATTGACCTATACCAAGTTGGTTCATAAACAGTTGAACAAGCTGGATTTGGATAATAAAGCGAAAGAATCCATGTTAAAATATCTGACAGTGATTGAAGCAGAAACCAAACGATGTGGTGACATTGTCAAAGGTTTGCTCGATTTTTCAAGAAAAGACCAGGAGAATTTTGAGAATAAACAATTGCATAAAATATTAAAGGATACGTATGATTTGATGGCACACCAGATGAAAATGGCAAATATTAACTTTTATACCGATTTTTCAGCCCAATCGGATTTAATATATTGCAGTGAAAATCAAATAAAACAGGCTTGTGTTGCCATTTTGGTAAATGCTTCTGAAGCAGTTCCGGAAAATGGGGAAATTCTGATAAAAACAATAAATCCTGACGAGGATCATATAAGGCTTGAAATAACTGATGATGGCGTTGGCATCGCCCCTGAAGACATGCCTCATATTTTTGAACCTTTTTTCTCAGCCAAACAAAAAGCAAGCGGAATAGGATTGGGACTGGCCATTGTTCATGGAATTGTTCAAAGCCACAAAGGCAAAATTAGAGATAGAATCCGAACCTGGAAAAGGAACAACCCTTTCAATAATTTTACCATTAGTCAAGAAATAAGAAGAAAATAATGATAAGAAAAATTTCACTATCTGATTGTTGATGATGAAGAATCTGTAAGAGATTCTTTATACAATTGGTTCATCGAAGATGGCTATTATGTTGATTGTGCCGAAAATGCAAAGGAGGCCTTATCGATGCTTGAATCAAAAAATTATGACATTATCCTGGCTGATATTAAAATGCCCGGAATGGACGGGCTTGAAATGCACAGAAGAATCAAATCCCTGAATAAGGATTCAATTGTCATTGTTATGACTGCTTTTGCGTCTGTTGAAACGGCAGTTCAGGCATTAAAAGACGGAGCGTATGATTACGTTACGAAGCCTTTTGACCCGGACGACCTTTCACATTTAATTCGCAATGCAGCAAGCCAGATAACCCTTAAAGCTGAAAATGAAGCCCTGAAAAACAAAATCATTTCCCTTGAAAACATTGAAGATATTATCGGGAACAGCGATGCCATGATGAAGGTTCTTAAGGAAGTTGAGAGTGTCGCCCAATCAAATTCATCGGTAATCATTACCGGCGAAAGCGGCACAGGGAAAGAGCTTATCGCCAGGGCCATTCATTCCAATTCCCCGCGTAAATATTTTCCCATGGTGAGTGTACATTGCGGGGCTTTATCCGAAAGTTTACTGGAAAGTGAGCTATTCGGACATGAAAAAGGAGCATTTACCGGTGCTATGTTTAACCGTAAAGGAAGATTTGAAATGGCTGATGGTGGTACTATATTTCTAGATGAAATAGCTACTATTTCAGCTAAAATGCAAATTGAATTGTTGAGAGTATTGGAATCAAAAACTTTTGTGCGTGTAGGAGGCAATAAGGAAATTAAATCTGATTTCAGGGTTATTTGCGCCACTAACAGGGATTTGAAAAAACTGGTTGAATACGGCACTTTTCGCGAAGACCTATATTACAGGCTGAATGTTGTGAATATTAAAATCCCTCCCCTTCGTGAGAGACCTGAGGATATTCCCCAGCTTGTTGATCACTTCATTAAAAAATATTGTACCTCCATGAGCCGAGATATTATTTCGATTGACCCTGCTGCATCAAAGCGCATTGAAGAGTATGATTTTCCGGGCAATGTGCGCGAACTCGAAAACATGATTGAGCGTGCCATTGTCATTGGAAACGGGAAGGAAATCATGCTGAAAGATTTACCCCTTGGAAAAGATATCATAAGCAGCTCTTATGAAAGCCTGGATGACCTTGAAAAAAAATTCATTTTCGAAATTCTCAACAAGTATGATTGGAATATATCCCGATCGGCGAGAGCATTAAAAGTGGACAGGGTTACGCTTTACAATAAAATTAAAAAATACGGTTTAAAATCGCCAAAATAATCCTGAACGTCTTTCATGGGTGATAAATGCATTAAAAGGCAGAAAAAATCAGGTATTCATTAAGGTTATATTTAATTGAACAAGCAAAATATCTTATTAATTTCTCATGGGCATTTTGAGAGGAATTATCTCGAGATGATTGCTGAAGATGTAACCCGCGAATTTCTTTACCCTGTCAGTATTAAAGAAAGTCATGCCGATTTAAGTGAATTTTATGATCCCACACGAAGGCAATACGATGGCAATAAACTATTAAAATTTCTGGATTCCATTTCCGAACCCGATTCACTGAAAACAATCGGATTATTCAGGGTGGATTTATTTATTCCCATACTTACCTATATTTTCGGCCAGGCCATTTTTAAAGGGAAAACAGGAATTGCATCGATATACCGGCTTAAAAATGAACAATACGGGATGAAAAAAGATGATGATCTGCTGCATTGACCGGTTTAGAAAGTAGTGATCCATGAACTCGGCCATACGTTTGGATTGGTGCACTGTCATGTTCCCAGTTGTGTAATGAGGTCCACCACTTATGTTGAAGATATTGATCAGAAAAAGCATACTCTCTGCAATAAATGCCGGGCTGAAATTGAATCCTTAGCCCCACTCGTATAAATGTCAAAAAAAAAGAGAGAATAGATATTCTCCCTTTTAAATTTTTTTGAATAGTTGCTGACTTGTTTTTCTAAATATTTTCAATTAATATTAAAGTAACGAAGTCAATCACTACTATTTCTGAATTGTTGCAGATTCGGATGTGCAATTTTCTTAACTGCTTCATCAAAATTAAATGGTTTGTAGAAATGGATTCTCTTTATTATGACATTTTTCGCAAACTTCTTTGGTCGGAAGAATTAATCCATTTTTAATTGATAAAGCCTGATCCTTCATAATTGTATTTGTTTTATAAGCACTGCCCGGTCCATGACATGATTCACAGGAAACACCTTCAGCAATGGTTATACCTGCCATCTGAGCTATCTTTAAGACCGCCTGCTGTGGAATGACATTTGATACAACTTGGTTCCTTTGGTCGGATCAGCAATGTTATGCTCTTTCGCATAAGCCAATGATTTTTCATTGCTGAGTGATTTCATTGCCTGGGAATGCAGACTCTTCTGACCATATTTATATTGCTGGCCGGTTGCCGGTTTGTTGTGGCAAATTTTGCATTTAGCAGCGCCCACATACTGGAAATTCTGAGCAATAAGGTACTTCCGGCAAAAAATACCAGGCAAATAATTACAAGTAAAATTTCTACTTTTCATACGATTTAAATTTTTAAGTTAATATTAATGATTTTTACATGTGAATTATTAAATATTAGAATTTCTATTGCTATTTAAGTAACTATCTACGATTGATAAGCCTATAAAGTTCTTTATATTTTTAATTTAATAGAGTAAATAATTAACAATTAACATACCATAATTATTAATCTCAAAATAAACATTAAAATCTAAATTAATCTTATCAAAACAATACATTTTAAACTTTGTAAAAGTAGAAAAAAATTAAGATATAAGTTGTCAATAGAAAAAAATATCTATAAATTGATATATTTATATTTCTTAGAACGTGTATAAATTAACAACGAACCATTTTTTATACCAAATCTTTTAATAATTTAGTCGAATCTTATTCAAAAAGTTGATGATTAATAAAATAAAAAGATTTAATAGCAAACTGGTTATATCTATTATTACTGCGGTAGTTTTTATCACCAGGTAATATATTTGGACAATCAAATGAGGATTGCCTGGGATGTCATGAAGATCCGGAACTAACCACTTTGAGGCAGGGTAAAACAATCTCATTGTTTGTAAATAATTCCATATTAATTAGCTCGGTTCACAAGGATGTATTGTGTGCTTCTTGTCATCCTGATGCCTTTGTTGAAGAATACCCGCATCCCGAATTTTTGGCTCCGGTTAATTGTGGCAGTATTAGTTGTCATGATGCTGCCCAACAGCAATTCGATAAAGGAATTCATGGTCAGGCATTGCAATTAAAAGCATTATACGCCCCCGATTGTAAAGAATGTCATGGCACCCACAACATTTTATCTTATACCAATCCAAAATCCCGAACCTATAAAATGAACATACCCGTATTGTGTGGTAAATGTCACCGGGAGGGCGCTCCGGTTGCAAGGACATACAATATCAGTGAACATAACATCCTCGAAAATTATAGTGAAAGTATTCATGGTGAAGGATTGTTTAAAAAAGGATTGATCGTTTCGGCCACTTGCAATGATTGCCACGGGAATCATCTGGTATTACCACATACCAGTCCTAATTCAACAATTTCTTCCAAAAACATTGCATCAACATGTATGGCATGTCATGCAGAAATTGAAAAGGTTCATACAAAAATTATTAAAAAAGAGCTTTGGGAAAAAGAGCCAGGTGCTATTCCAGCATGCACCGATTGTCATCCTCCTCATAAGGTGAATGTTGAAGATATCACGATAGGTATTTCTGATCAATCCTGTCTGAAATGTCACGAATCAAATGAAATACATAAGATACTAAATGATTCAATATTTTCACTAAAAGTAAACAAGGAGGATATTTCAAATTCTGTGCACAGAAATATACCTTGTGTAAAATGTCATTCAGATGTATCAATTCATCTAAAGCGGCCTTGCGAAACAACAGAAAAAGTCGACTGCTCAAATTGCCATGCTGAAATTTCCAATATTTACAATGCAAGCGGACATGGACAGGCATATTTTAGAAAAGAGGAAAATGCGCCCTACTGCACTGATTGCCACGGAACTCATATTATAAAAACAAGGTATGATGATACTGCGCCTACTTACAGAAGTTCAATTCCTACCCTTTGTGGGAAGTGCCATCGGGAAAATGGAAAAGCCAATGAAACTACTAATTTAAAAGAAATAAATGCATTTCTGGATTATTCTTCAAGCGTTCATGGCAGGGGTTTGACTGAAAAAGGATTATTGCCCAGCGCAGTATGCACAGATTGCCATTCTACACATTACATTCTGAAAGAATCAGATGAAAATTCTACTGTCAATCCAAAAAATATCCCGGCGACCTGTGCTTCATGTCATAAAGGTATTTACAATGATTATATTGGCGGAGATCATTCAATAACCAAGGATGACCATACAAGAAAATATCCCACCTGTGCCGACTGCCATAAAGCACATGTTATCACTGAAATTGATCAGGATAAGTTTATGAACGAAGTTACACTTCAATGTGGCACTTGCCATGAAGATGTCTCTAAAACCTATATGGATACCTATCATGGTAAAGCTTATCAGTTGGGTTATTCAAAAGCTGCTAAATGCTCTGATTGTCATGGAGCCCATAAAATTTATAATGCAAACAATCCTAATTCATCAGTTGGATCTCAAAATATTGTTGAAACATGTAAAAAATGTCATCCTGATGCGAACGAGAGATTTACCGGATATTTAACACATGCTACACATCATAACAAAACCAAATACCCGGTTTTGTATTATACATTTTGGGGCATGACTTCCCTCCTGGTCGGAGTTTTTGGCTTCTTTGGAATCCATCTGTTATTGTGGTTACCCCGATCCTTACAGGGCATAAAGAAACGCAAAGCACATGCACCAATCATCCACTAACAAATATCACATTGTCCGGTTTACTAAAAGTCAGCGCATTACTCACATTTTTGTTATTTTGAGTTTTATCATGCTTGCCCTCACCGGTATGATGCTCAAATTTGCCGGATATGGAGTGGGCCAGCCGCCTGGCAGGTTTATTGGGTGGAGTGCATAATGCCGGAATTATTCATCGGTTTGCAGCGGTAATAACTTTCGGATACTTTACATTTCATGTTGTTCTCAATGATCCGAATGAAGGTAAAGCGACATATACCTATCATGGACTTTATCTTTGGAAAAAACTCCTTAATGTTCAACAAACAGGATTTAATTGATTTCAAAGGAACAATAAAATGGTTTTTAGGCAGAGGCCCCCGTCCTGAATATGGCCGCTGGACATACTGGGAAAAATTTGATTATATGGCAGTTTTTTGGGGAGTTGCAGTGATCGGTTTTTCTGGTTTAATTCTTTGGTTCCCGGAATTTTTTACAAAACTATTTCCAGGATGGCTAATCAATGTTGCCATGATCATTCACAGTGATGAGGCTTTGCTTGCAGTTGGATTCATTTTCACCATTCACTTTTTTAATACTCACCTTCGTCCTGATGCATTCCCGATGGATACCGTTATCTTCACAGGGACAGTACCTTTTGAAGAATATAAACTTGACAGGCCGCGTGAGTTTGAAGAATTGAAAAATTCAGGTAAACTGAAAAAAGTAGTAATAAAGAAAGAGCATAAAAGTAAATGGGAGAGACCCATTAAAATTTTTGGATATTTCTTCCTGACCATTGGCTTCATCATTAGTCCTATTGATCATTTATTCTATGTTGTTTGGGTATAAATAAATTCGATAATATCTCCTTTGGATTTTATTTCTTCTTTTTCAAATCCTTACTTAACAATTGGAGGTTAACATTGTTATAGTACTTTTGCAACGCAAAAAATTCTATCACATTTATTATTCACATAAAAATTGAATCATCATGCTGAAACATAATCAAATTATTTACTCTACTATTTTCTATTGATAATAGTATCATGCCAGAATAATCCGAAAGAATCTAATATTTGAACCAACCCGAGGGTAATCAGAAAGCTTTGGTAAAGGAAGTGATACAAACTTCTGCCTATACCTATCTAAGGGTTGAAAAGAATAATCAGGATAATATGGATAGCCATTACCAAAGCAGGACATCCAGGAAGGTTCAACTGTTTATTATAAGGAAGGCCTTAAAATGGAAAACTTCACAAGTCCTGAACTTCAGCGAACTTTTGAGGCAGTATATTTTGTTCAGGAAATTAGTGATCAACCCATCAAGGCAAAGATGCCGGAAGAACTGATGGGATCAGAGCCGAAAAAACCAGTGCTCAGTAAATTGGATATTAAAATAGAACAACCTGAAGGTGGTATTTCAATTGGTGAACTCTATGCAAAACGTAATGACTACGCCGGGAAAAACCGTTAAAGTTAAAGGTCAGGTAACCAAAGTAAATATTGCCATTATGGAGCGTAACTGGGTGCATATACAGGATGGAACTGCTGATGGTGAAAACTTTGATTTAACTATTACCACTGTTCATGAGCCTAAAGTAGGTGATGTTGTAACTTATTCAGGAACTTTAATATTGAATAAAGATTTCGGAAGTGGTTATTCGTACGATTTACTGCTTGAAAATGCATCTCCTCTAGAAGCCTTTTGAAAAACATATATATTGAAGAGACTTTAAAATTAAAATTCTCTAAAAATTCTCATTTCTTTCTTCTCCAGTTCCCCGGAATCATTAACTAATTTCTGAAGGAAAAATATAAAATATTCCTCCTAAGAGAAATTCATTATTGGAGATGAGTCCTTTATTCTATCTATAAAAAAAGCGGGGAAACTTCCAAAAATAATATTATAACTCTCCAACCATTAACCCGTTTTCAACTTCAGCTCAAATTTATATATCATATGAAGATTGTTATCAAAGAGCGTTATCAATAATGTTTAATATTTAGATTAGTGATGCAATTTCATCATATTAAAACTAAATTATATCATTACAAAACATGTTATATATCATAGTATTGCAAGTGAATTATAAACATGCAAATATCTACATTTATAGCCATAATTAATAACATATATACGATATGCCTCCACAATTAAAAAGACTTCTACCTCTTTTTGCAGCTTTTATCATTGTTTTCCTTGTCATACGGCATTTTCTTGTTCCAGAATCCTTTGGAGAACAAGGTCATTATCGTTTCAATTCAGTCGGGGAAAATAAGGAAAATCTGATGAATTATGCAGGTAAGGACGCCTGTGCCGAATGTCACGACGATAAAACCGCTGAATTGGCATCTGATGTTCATGCTGGAATATCCTGTGAATCGTGCCATGGTCCTGGCCTTGCACATTATGATAACCCGGATTCCATTCGGCTAATTGTTCCGAAAGAAAGAGCGTTTTGCGGGCTTTGTCATGCTATTAATTTCTCCAGAAAGGTACAGGTCATTGTGCAAATCGACTTGAAAGATCATAACATAGATAAAAATTGTATTGAATGTCATAATCCACATATGCCATGGGAACTGAAAGAAGAGAGCACTCCAGAAGAAAATTTATAAAGACAGCGGCGGTTGCAGCAAGTGGCATATTTGCCTCCGGCTTGATCAGTCCATTTAATGCAATAATTTTTGCAGCTGAAAAACCTACCGATCCTACCAAACCCTGGTGGGGTTATGGCATTGATATCGAGAAATGCATTGGATGCGGACGATGTGCCAATGCATGCAAGTCAGAAAACAATGTACCCAGAGAGCCCTTTTATTTTCGCACATGGATTGAACAGTATACAATAAAAAATGACGGAACTGTCAAGGTTGAATCACCCAATGGAGGGATTGATGGTTTCGAACAAACTGTGACCGAGGAGGAAATTTTCAAAGCGTTCTTTGTTCCCAAGATGTGTAATCATTGTTACAAATCGCCATGTGTACAGGCCTGTCCAGTGGGTGCAACTTATGAAAGTCCTGATGGGGTTGTTTTGGTTGATGAATCCTATTGCATTGGATGCCGGTACTGTGTACAAGCATGTCCTTATGGATGTCGTTACATTCATCCTGAAAAAAAAGTAGCCGATAAATGCACATTGTGTTATCACCGCATTTCAAAAGGAAAAACTACGGCTTGTGTTGAAGTATGTCCTACCCAGGCAAGAATTCTTGGTGATCTGAATGATAAAAACGGATCCGTTGGTACAATTCTTAAAAGAGCATACGTGCCTGGTACTAAAACCGAATCTCAATACAGGAAGTAAATTATATTATAATGCATTAAGCGGGGAGGTAAGATAATATGGAACAACATTACCAACATCTATATGAAATGCTGTCGCAGGGACAGGGATATGTATTTCCAAATGAAGTTGACCTGCAGTGGGGCTTACTCATCGTTTTGTATCCATATATAACCGGATTGGTTGCCGGAGCCTTTATCCTGGCTTCACTTGAAAGAGTATTCAATGTAAAGGTTCTTAAGCCCACTTATGAATTGGCTTTGCTTACAGCTCTTTCATTCCTTCTGGTAGCAACAATGCCACTTGTAAGCCATTTAGGTAAGCCCCTAAGATCCTATGAAATATGGATTACACCACATTCCTCATCGGCCATGGCAATTTTCGGATTCGTTTATTTATGGTATTTGATGGTTGTCCTATTGCTGGAAATCTGGTTCGATTACCGCAGAGATATGGTCTTATGGTCACGGCAGGAAAAAGGATTAAAAAGATGGATTTACAGGATATTGACACTTGGAGTAACAGATTTGAGTCCTAAAACCATAAAATGGGATGATAAAATTGGCTATTTTATAACAGTGGTGGGAATTCCTTCCGCATTCTTATTGCATGGTTATGTTGGATTTATTTTTGGTTCTATCAAAGCCAATCCCTGGTGGTCAACAGCATTGATGCCAATTATTTTCATTTTTTCTGCCATGGTTTCTGGAATTGCATTGGTGATGTTCATTTACATTGCTGTATCTAACTTTAGAAAACAAAAAATTGACATGCACACATTGGACACAATCGGAAAATATTTGTTTTATATTCTTATCCTTGATTTTACGCTTGAAGGTTTAGACCAAATCCACCGCATTTATGAAGCAGAAGAATCATTCGAGATTTTATCATTACTTGTTTCCGGCCGTTTATATCTAACCCTGTTTATATTTCAAATATTTTTAGGAACAATTATACCATTGTCTGTCTTGGCAATTTTACAATTTTACAAACCGAAGGAAAAGACAAGACGAATTTTATATCTGGCAATTAGCTTACTGGTTCTTTTTGGAATATTTTTTATGCGCTGGAATGTAGTGATTGGTGGTCAATTATTCTCAAAAAGTTTTTACGGTTTTACCAGTTATAAGATAGGACTGGCAGGATCCGAAGGATTAGTCATGGCCCTTGTTTGGATCATTTTACCATTTTTAATCCTGGCTTTTCTTTTATGGCTTTTACCCCCCTGGAAGAAATATCTGGAGAAGGCTAATTAGAGAGGGCATTTTCTGAAGACAGCCAGGAAAGAGGCTTACTTTTTAGTTTTTTTATTTATAAATTAATAAGGATAACTATGAATTCAACCGCTAATCCAACCGATAATAAAGGTTACCAGGATCTGTCAGACAGATTAAATGCACTTGAAATTAGATTAACCAGGCTTGAATCAGAAAGAAAACTCACACCTGTCTCTGCCGATGATAACGAAATTGAAAGTAATGGTCTTAATTTTAAAAGACCACAGCAAGCCCACCTCGAATCCAGGATTGGTGAATTTGGTCTGGCGTGGCTTGGTAACTTTGTTCTTTTCTTTGGAATAACTTTTTTTGTCCAATATTTGCAGGTTTCCGGGTTTAAATTGATTTCTTCGGTTTTCGGATTTGCTGCGGTGGCTGGAATTTTTTCACTTGCTTACTACTTTCGTAAGTCAAATTCCTATATGGCAAAAATCTTTGACCTTAACGGTTATTTGCTGATTTATTATGTTACCTTGAAATTACATTTTTATACGCCTGACCCTATTATAGCAAATAAATCATTAGGACTAATATTATTATTGATTGCAACAGGAGTAATTTTATTTCTATCCATTCGAAAGAAATACGCAGTACTTGCCGGTTTAACTCTTATTTTTCTTTCTATTATAGCCCTTTTGAGCGATTCCACACATATAATGCTTCCTTTAGTCACTTTGGTTGCTTTAATTTCAATTGTTTTATTATATCATTTTGGTTGGATCCGAATTGTTTTTCTTTCTATCATTCTGGTATATTTTATCAATTTGCTCTGGATACTAGGGAATCCCTTGATGGGGCATGAGGTTCATGCTATATCTGAGCATCATTCAGGATACATTTATCTTTTTTTAATAGCAGCGATCTTTTCGCTCATAGCTTTAATGCCTAGTAAAACAGAATTATACTCAGATAATAGAATAATTGGATCCATCATCCTCAATGGCCTTGGATTTTCATTTATTGCAGCATTATTTATCCTATCATTCTTTAAAGATAATTATGTCCTGCTGACGGGTTCAATAGCACTTTTTTGTATTGTATATTCAGTCATTTTGCGGGTTTGGTCCAACTGGAAAATCACAGCTGCATTTTATGCCTTGTTTGGATTTGTAACTTTAAGTGTAACCTCCTATGGAATCTATAATTTCCCAGGAGCCTATTTTCTGCTGACCATACAGAGCTTACTTGTAGTTTCTATGGCTCTCTGGTTCCGAAGCAAGTTCATTGTCATTATTAATAGCGCCCTTTTTATCATACTCCTGATTGTTTACCTTTCAACATCTTCCACAGTAAATGGGATAAACATATCTTTTACACTTGTAGCTTTAATAACCGCCAGAATAATGAACTGGAAAAAGGATTACTTAACCATTCGAACAGAGTTAATCAGGAATTCCTATTTGATTATCGCATTTTTCATGGGTTTATATACACTTTATCACCTGGTACCTAAACAATATATAACCCTTTCATGGACAATACTGGCAGTAACTTATTTTCTATTAGGTCTGTTAATAAAGATCGTAAAATATCGCTATTTGGCACTGGGTACAATGGTTGCGGCAGCATTATATTTATTTATCGTTGACCTGGCCCGCATTGAACTGGTTTTTCGCGTTGTTGCACTTTTGTTCCTTGCATTGATCTCTATCGGTCTTTCCTTCTATTACACAAAAAAGTTAAAAAAGAAATCGACTGACTGAAAAGTCATATACCTTAGGCTCAACAAAATTGGTTGTTCCTTTTGACTTACTAAATATTTTCGTGAATCCTCTTGAAAAACGCCTAATATAAATCTTTGTGGCATTCAGAGCAAAGATCGGTTTTCCATGCTCCATCAGGATCATAGGGATGGACAAATTCAAGAGATTCGTTAACCGAAGTCTTCTGAAGTGTATCCGGCACCCCTTGTGCAACAATTGAATGGCATAGGTTACAATCGCGTGAAATAACACGACCACCTTTTTCCTGGTGCCGGTCGTTATGACAACGGAAACACCCAACAAATTCCAAATGTCCAATGTTGTTTTGATAAGCACTCCATTTAACGCCCATTTCAGGAAATACGTTTTTCTTGAATTCCTCCTGAATTCCATTTATAGCTTTGTCAATCAAATCCTTCTTTTCATTGAATACATCCTCATAGTTTGCCTGATAATAATTTAAAACTTCTGTTTGGATATAATTCATTGCACTGTCAGTTGTTGAAAATTTAATTCCTCCAAGAACAGTCATTGCAAGGGATTTGATACCAGGAAGCTCCTTTGGAATATTACCAGCTGTGATGGCATTATTAATAAACCTAACCGGTGTATGATAATCATGTGATGGCCGGTTATGGCAATCCATGCAATCCATAACCCTGATTTCGAGAGAATCAAGTTGTTGCTGTGTCAGTTTATTTGCTTCATCTTCGTAAATTACAGATTCGCCTGTTTTTCTATTGGTATATCTGACCCAGGGTATATTTTGGCGTTCAGGCTCGGTAGCAACATATTCTATTTTTACATCCGGATTGATATGCCAGTGGATACCTTCCTGTAAACCCAAAGCACTGTAAGCTGGACCTGTTTTCATCTGAAGGTTGATGTCCCACTCTGTGTTATTCTCATCAGATAAATAATGCCGCTCAACAAGCATCTGTCGCGCATAGAATTTTTGAGGCCAGTGACATTCTTCACAGGTTTCACGCGCAGGACGTAAATTTCTAACGGGTGTAGGAATCGGTTTTGGATAAGTGCCAAGTGTCACTGCATAGACCTGGTATAATCCGGATAATTTCGAACGAACATACCAGTCAGCGCCTGTACCGACATGACATGCAACACATGCTACGCGGGCATGAGAAGAATTCTGATAAGCAACATACTCAGGTTTCATCACCTCATGACAAAGTGTGCCGCAAAATTTAACCGATTCAGTATAATGAAAGGCCTCATAGCTTCCTACAGCTGAAATCAATAAAAAGAAAACTGAACCTATTCCAAAGATCATGGCAGCATTCCTTACCTTTGGATCATTCAAGTCAACTTTAGGCCAAACTTTTTCATATACCACTTTTTGCTTTTTATCCTTCTGGTATTTTATTATCATTCCAATAGGAATAATCAACAGTCCTATTACAAGAAATGATGGTAATACTATCCACATAAACAGCCCAAGATAAGAGCTCCCTTGTGCAAAGAACATTGAAATCACAAAAAGGAATCCTATCATAAATAGGCTTATAATTGAAATCAAAGTACCAATAAAAGATGTCCAGTTATAAAATGATTGAGGTAATTTCATGAGGGTAACTATTTATAAATCGTAGTAAAATTAAATTAATTTTAACTTCCTTTGAAACATTTATCTCCATATTTGTCTAATGCCAGCCTGTAAACATGCTTTTGAAATTAGCCGTTGGGGTTTTACCAATAGTGCAAAAGTAAATATGTATTATCATAAACACCGATAGCACGAAACCTGAGATAATATGAACAAGGTCGGTTAGATGAATTCCACTAAAGCCAAAGACTTGTGAGATAATAACCTCTGGAAACAATAGTCCTAAGCCTGAAATGATCATTATCGGAACAAATGCATGCATAGCAAAAAGATAACTCACTTTCTGTAATGGATTAAACTTTCTGTTCTCTGATAATGGAAATGGCGCCGACTCATGCTTAAAAATCCCAAACGTATAATACATAAACTGCTTTTTAAGCTGTCCAACAATTTCTCTGAGATTAACCTTGTAGAATTTACCATTTGAGGTAACCATGTTACCAATTACAAATACAAAATAACAAAGTGTAACGATTATTCCGGCGATATTATGAATGGAAACTGCAATGTCAAAACGAATGAGCGGGTATTCAGGGCTTGAATATTGCATACTCAACCCGGTAACAATCAGCAACAGGAACATCAATGCATTTAACCAATGCCACAATCGGATCCAAACAGGGTAAAAATATATCTTATCAGCCATATTATTTTTTTAAAAATCGCAATAATCCGTGAAATAAAACTCCGGCGAAAACCAATCCAAAAATTACAATACTTAATACATTGAGGTAATAATTTCTGTTAGCCCCAATAATGTATGATTCATTTAAAATAGCTGCATTAAAAAATCCGAGGGTGTTACGTCTTTCTTTCACTTGAAACTTATAAAGGGATGCCATCAATAATGAATTCTGAGAATGACATTCCACACACTGCTTTACGGCTTTGTCCTTTGTTTGTATATTGTGCGATACAAGTATAGAATCATTCCTTTCGGCATGACACTCAATACACCTGACATTGGCAAAATGCAAAGCCTGATTGGGTAGCCATTCATGTTTTTCAAGAACATTTGGATTGATGTTGTTACTTATCAATTGGTATTTATTAATATCAGCATGACAGCTCAGGCAAATATTATTATCATAGATAATCGTTTGTTTAACATCAATATTATTCCGGGCATTAATTTTATAGCTGTGCGGATTGTGACACATCCAGCAAGTGAAATCCTCACTATGTTTTGTTGAGTGCACACTTTTTAGAAACTCCTCATCAATCTGTTCAAAATGATATTGTGCATAAGTTTCATCACCCCCATGACAATCCAGACAGGTTGCTTTCACTTCCATCCTCAATGAACCATTGTGTGGGAAATTACGGTAATCCATTGAATGGCAATCAGTACAACTAAAATTCCAATGGTTAGATTGATAAAAATCCGCGGAATCAACTATAAAGTATGGATTCATGCGCTCTTTTACTGCATGACCCAGTCCCTCATTCAGATAATAATAGGTACGGTGCCCATGGCATTTCAGGCATTGCTGGTTATCTTCAGCATAAATATATTCTCTTTGAAGGCTGTCCTGCTGGGAATAAGTATGTTGTATACCAGCAAAAAATAAACAGATTATAATAAAAACATATCTTATTTTGAACAAACTAGTACCCATAATTGCTCTTTTAAAACTCAAATTATTTACCAACCTGGATTATCGGATATTGCGTAAAGACGCTAAATAGTCCTAAACTGGTGGATTGATTAAGTTATAATTCTAATTAATCTGCAGATATTAAAGTTCGCAATAGCTAACTCTAATTGTTTATCCAAAGCTTTTTAAAACAGAGGAATTTAAAATCCCCACAATCTTGTCATTACAAAACCGAATCTCCAGTTGCTGATTTTCTTCCAGTCATTATGATTAAATAAATAATTTTCCTGTGGTACGATACCATAGGTATTGGCAACAAAGATTTGGAATGCATGTGTACCTGTTGAAAGTTCATACCCAATGGATGCATTTGGATTTTGTTGATCCATTTCATCAAAATTAGACTGTTCGGTTATCCCTTTGATTTTCAATGGAGCATCAAACTGGAAAATAAAGGATGATTGCGGTGAAAATTTAACCCTCCCATTTACACCAATGCCTATCTTATCATGATCTGATCCTTCAAATACCAGATTATAATGAGTAAAACTTGCAGTTAATTGTAATGTTAACCAATCACTAAATTTTCTTCCGACAATAAGTTGTCCAAAATATGACATACGGTTTGTAAATTTATAGGATGAATCTGCCCCATAATATGCTGTTTTTTTATCACCACCTATAGCCATGTTACCATACAAAGTAACTGCAACCGGAATAGTGTTTTTTCGGGTCTGCTGTAATACAGCGTATTTAATCTGGAAATCGGAAGTCATATCCGTTTTTGACAGGCCGTATCCTACCATCAAATTATCTAATATACTATAATTGAATCCAAGTCGGATGTTTGCCATTTCATATAATCCATAAAAATCGTGGAATCCATTCTCATATTGAGCTGTATCATAACCAAAATCCCCAAACCTGTGCTGAATCAAAAATTCCAGCGTTTTAGCAGGAGGAATAACGCAGGTTTGATTATCTATTAATATACCGCTTTCAAAAGGAGCAATAACAGGAACATCCTTTTCCTTAACGACCGCAGTTGTATCCTGTGCGAAAGTAAGGTTCAAACCTATAAGTAAAACTATGATGCTTAATATATATTTTTTCATTGTTTTCGAAATTATTGGTTAATACTAATTGTTTAAAGCACCCTGATAAATCCACTTGGCAATAGAATCCGCTTCGGCCACAGATGAATAATTATGATGAGTTCCGGTAATAGGATGAGGATAAGTATAAATCTTGCTGCTTGATGGATTTTCAGCAACAACGAGATTGTTACTAAAGATACTGTTGTATGCAGCATCCGGTCTCAGATCAAACTTAAATGAACCATTGTGACAGCTTACACAATTGTCATTTGTAAAAATCGGGGCAATTTCCTGTGAAAAGCTGATGATATTGACTGAATCATTGGTATCAGGTGGTGGCGGAACAATGTTATCAGGAACTTCTATAAATTCATACTCGCATGACGAAAGAAATGAAATTATTATAAGTACACCTAAAATTTTGAATAAATCTAATGTTTTCATATTGTTTTTTTTTAATGCCACTAAATTAATTAAAAAAAGGCTTCGAAAAAATTTGAAGCCTTTTACTAATCTAAATTAATATTTTTTTAATTAAGCTCAGCGATTGAATTTTCCAATAATGCTTTCGTATACTTGTAATTATGTATACCTAAACTATAATCTCTAAGACATAATTGGAAATTAACCATTGCGCCTACCTGGGCATTGGTCAATGAGGGGAATTTTGGTTTAGCCAAATTAATTGGAGTGTTATTGGTTATATTTCTCCAATATCCCTCAGGATTAGCACTTGGATCATAAATATTTAAATAACCATCATAATCTCCATCTGTTAAACCTGCCCATAAGTTAGCTTCAGAGTCATCAGTATGAAGGATATCAACGCCGCCACCAATCTCATTGATTTTAGCTGCAAGATCATTCAATAATCCGCCAATTTCTTCTCTCGGGCTTGTCCAGAATGGACCTGATTCATCATCCACATCGGTATGACAATCTGTGGTATTGCATCCTTTAAAGTTACCTGCTGCAAAGAAGGTATGTCCACCTGACCTGCCACTTATCTCTGCCATATGGCAATCCTGACATGAAGCAACACTGGTATGAGCTGAATTCTCGTAACCTGCACCAAATTCAATACCACCCATTCCGGCATATACAGCGCCAACTGCTCCATAATGAACATGGAACCTGTAGCTTGGTAAGTGCTTGTTTGGAGCAGCATTTCCTACAGCGCTATCATAATAGATAATATCAGGATTTGCAATTAAATTCGCATAATCTACCACATTTCCATCTGACAAAGAAGTGGAAGTAGTGAATGGACGTGGCTGATGACATTTAACACATAAGTTACCCATTCCTCCGTCAGCAGGAAGATCGATGGTTTTTTCACCACCCCACATTGTCATCGAAACAGGAGCAACAGTTGTTAATCCCAAATCGCCTGGAGTGTAAGTTGTGTGCAGTGAACTGTGGCAGGTTGAACAAGTAATTTCACCATAAGCATCAGTATCTACCGTCTGATAATCATTTCTGTATTTACTAGTCGTTGTATTAAGTGTAAATGTTGAAGGAATGTTGTTTTCACAAACATATTTGAAAGCTTCTGATGCATGGCATGGAGTACAGCCCACATTGCCTGACTCTTCGAATGCAGCTTCGCCATATTCGTGTTTTGAAAACACATATTGTTCAGCGATTAAATCAACCTGATCAGGATTATGACACTCGATGCAACCGGCAGTACCATCAGTTCCGTTTGTTCCGTTTGTTCCGTTTGTTCCATCAGCTCCGTTTGTTCCATTTGCACCTGCAGGACCAGCAGGACCTTCCTTGGTACAAGACACTAAAGAAATAGCCGCCATCAAAAGCAGCATGCTCATTAAATTGAATAAATTTACTTTTTTCATGTTATTTTTTTTAAGTTGTTTCCGCTGGCAATATTAGATAGATATTTATAAATATGCATGTATTTGTTTGATGATTGTTTTATCTATTCCGAATGAGATAATCTATAATAAATGTTGATATATATCATTTTATTTCCGACTTTTGTCACGTCATTTATACTTACGGGTTTTAAAACACAGACAGGGATTACATGGCGACATTCACAAAAGGTGTGCATTGCACCAACTGTAATTTAAAAATGAATATTTTTTGTCATCTGAGCGATGACCAGCTTGAGTATATTAACAAGGACCGCTTCGAGGTTCATTTTCGTAAAGGTGAAGTGATATTTAAACAGGGAGGACCACTCACCCATATTGCCTGCCTTACTACCGGGACTTGCCAAGATATATATTGAAGGCAAGGATAAAAAAAATATGATTTTAAAAATCCTAAAGCCGTCTGAATTGGTAGCAGGTCCCGGATTCACGATCGATTACCGGCATCATTATACAGTTTCAGCTTTGGTCGATTCATCGGCCTGCCTGGTTGATATACGTGCATTTGAAGATATGATCAAAGCAAATGCTGAATTTGCTTTTGGATTTATAAAATACCGGAATCAAAAAACAATTGATATTCATGCAAGGCTTATGAATCTTACGCATAAGCAAATGCATGGAAGGATTGCCGATACCTTATTATATTTATCGAAAGAAATCTATAAAAGCAGTGTTTTCGATACTCCATTAACGCGGCAGGACATTGCAGATATGTCGGCGATGACCAAGGAAAGCGCCATCCGCATTCTGAAAGAACTGAAAGATGATCGTATCATTGATTTCAATACTGCAGGCTTCACCATCCTGAATGAACCTTCTTTGGTACAAATAAGCATTACAGGTTAATAAGGGATTATATATAATAATTTCAATTTTTTTCTGTTTCTAAGCATCAAAATAAATTTCTACCCTAAAGGATTTGATTTATGATCAATTAAAATGAAGGCTATACACTCAACAGCTAAATTTCGTGATAAAAACATCTATTACAAAGTTCTTGGAAAAGGAAAATGTCTGGTATTGCTTCATGGATTTCTTGAATCAATTGATATCTGGAATGCCCTTGCAGATAAACTGTCAGGTGAATTAAAAATCCTCACCATCGATTTGCCAGGGCATGGTGGCACCGAACAATTTGGTGAGGTGCATACGATGGAATTAATGGCTGATACTGTGAAAGCAGTATTGGACCATTTGAATATTCAGGAATGCGTGATGATCGGTCATTCAATGGGAGGATATGTGACGATGGAATTCGCATCTAAATATCCCGAATACCTGAAGGGGTTAGGATTGTTTCACTCCACTGCTTATGCTGATTCACCGGAAGCAAGGCAAAATAGAGAAAGAACAATCGAACTCGTAAAAAATGACCGGCAAGGATTTATTCAAAGTTTCATTCCCGACCTTTTTGCACCTAAAAACCGCGCAAAGTATATTGCAGAAATTAATATCTTAAAAGAAGAGGCCTCAAAAATATCAAAGTCTTCAATTATTGCTGCTTTAGCAGGAATGAAGGAAAGAAGGGACCACCAAAGGACCATTTCCATCATGGATGTTCCGGTGCTGATTATTGCCGGGAAAGAAGATCAGCGGATACCGGTGAGTAAGGTCATTGAAATGATTGCTTTACCCAAGCATTGCGATGTATTAATCCTAGGCAATGTAGGGCACATGGGCTATATTGAGGCCAAAGAAGAAACACTGGAGAAATGCCGGTATTTCATAAGGAAATGTTTTAGTATATAATAAATTGTGGCGTTTCAAAAGTCCTTTGTGGTTCTTTGTGAATTTCTTTGTGCAACTTTGTGGTTTAACTAAATTCTGAATCACAAAGAATTACTATGTTCACATGAAGATACACAAAGTTTAACTTTTAAGTCAGACTTCGTTATTCTTCATAAAAGTGCATCTCTTGCATATATTCCCAAACCTTTGGCGGCAAAAGATACCGGATATCTTTCCTCTCCTTTACTGCCTGCCTGATGAAGGTTGAAGAAATTTCCAAAAGTGGGGTATAGAATATCTTCACACTGCGAGTGATTGATCGTACTTGCTTCCCTGGAATCCCGGCCTTGCGTAAACATACATCTGATAAAGCTCGAGCAACCGGTCAGGATTCTTCCACTTATCGAAAGTTGGCAGCTGGTCCGACCCGGTGATTAACACAAACTTTTTGTCCGGATATTTTTCTTCCAGATAGGTCAAGGTATCAATGGTAAAGGATGGCTTGGGCATTTTAAACTCTATATCACTTACCTGGAAGCGGGCATCATCCTCCACGGCAATCCGGACCATTGCCAGCCGGTGATGATCAGCCAGCAGCGATTTCTTTTCCTTGAACGGATTTTGTGGCGAAACAACAAACCAGACCTTGTCAATATCAGTAAACTCCACAAACCAGCTTGCAATAGCCAGATGCCCGATGTGTATGGGATTGAAGGAACCGAAAAATAAGCCAATCCTCGAATTCATTTGAATGTTTCCTTAATAACAACAAAGGTAAATATTTAAAACGGAAAGAAAACTCTATGAATTATTTGAAATGATGTTTTCTGACGATTCCTATGCAAAGCGTAACCTGTTTAATAATCCTTTCTTTCAGCCTTACGAACAAACATGAAGACAGGTAGGATTACCCATAACAGCAAGGTTCCAAATGCGACCGTCATACCTAATCCTGTTCCTAAAAATTTATTAAATAC
Source organism: uncultured Bacteroidales bacterium (assembly GCA_963705185.1). Classification (GTDB taxonomy): domain Bacteria; phylum Bacteroidota; class Bacteroidia; order Bacteroidales; family JAADJA01; genus JAADJA01. The sequence goes on along the minus strand of CAVPJF010000033.1, from coordinate 119,654 downwards.
CGCACCGGTATAACCCATCAGTGCTGAAATATCCAGCTTGAGCATGATCAGAACCCGGGATAAATCAATAGGATTGAAAAGGGTCATGACAAGCGCATATTTATCCAATGGATATTGTTCGAAAATTAAAAGGGTTAACAGGAAGATCCCGTCGTAAATGATGGCAAAGAACAACCATATAAAAATGGTTATCCCGAATCCTTTTATTGTGTTCTCAAACCGGATTGAAATCAGAAAGGAAATTCCTGTGAAAATAAAGGTCAGGAAAAGCCCGGCAATTGTCAGTAACGAAAAGTTCCAGGCCTGTCCTGTTGCCTGAATACCATAAATTAAAAACGGAATACCGGTTCCCAGAAGGTAACTCAGCGATAACGACAAAGTAAGTCCCAAATATTTTCCTATAAAAATGGAGGAGCGCTTTAAGCGGCAAAGCCAGCAGGAGTTCGGCAAATTCCCTGGAATTGTAATAATACAAAGCCCCGAACAGGGCAGCGATCAGGGGATTCAGAACCAGGATAATATTCATCATGCTGATGATCGCTTTGGAGAGATCATTGCTGAAATAAAGCAATCCAAAAGTGAAGACCAGGTAGAACAGGAAGTAACCGTATGTCCACCGGCTTCGGGTTAAATCAAACAGGCTGTATTTTAAAATTTTAAGCATGCTGATGGGTTAATATGGTTGCAATGGACTGATCCAGGGTCTGGCTTCCATGTTGTGCTTTCAATTCCTGAATGGTTCCGTTGAAATAAATATTTCCTTCCAGCAAAAATATAATATCATCTGCCAGTTCTTCAACCAGACTAACAATGTGCGTTGTGAGGAGAATGGCTTTTCCTTTTTTCTTTTCCGATATCAGCAATTCCTTGAACCGGATGAGTGAAAGCGGATCAAGGCCGGCAGTGGGTTCATCGAGAATGTAATTCGCTGTATCAAACATAAATGCAAGCAAAATATTTACCTTTTGACGTGTTCCGCCTGAAAGATATCGTAAAGGTTTGTCGAGTGTCTGATTCAGATCAAAGGATTCAATAAGTGGTTCGGGATTCCCTTCATTTCCGCGAATATCACTGATCATCCGGATCAACTCCTTCACTTTTAGGTTTTCAGGGAACTTTGCAATTTGGGGCAAATACCCGATTTGTTTCCGGTATTGCCAATTGTTATGAATATCCAATCCATTCATTTCAATAGTGCCTTCCTGTGGTAAAACCATTCCCAGAATGCTTTTGATCAGGGTGGTTTTACCTGAACCGTTGGGACCCAGAACCGCTGTAATAACTCCATCCCGGATACTAAGATTAATTCCTTTCAGAACCTGGTTACGGCCAAATGACTTATGTAAATTATTGACAACAATCATTTTGGAATCATTTTCATGAGGGGTGAATTGTCAGCAAGTGTCGGAGGAGTTAAGGATGGGGTTACTTTTTCGGCAAAGTTGATCAAATCGACGAATGAGCTTCTGAGAAGAATGATCGAAACCGGCAGGTTGCTCACAATCATACTGAACAATTTTACGGGCTTATAGGGAATATCACCGATTCCATCTTTATCAAGATCATAACCGGTATACTCGCTCCAGAAATTACCTTCATAGCGGTTATAATTGGTGGATGTATTGGTGATCAGGTCGAACGTATTGGAGAGAAAATTATTTCCGGAAATGGTATTATCCATGCAACTTCCCAAAATTTTCAGCGCCCAGCCATTCTGCCTGAATTCATTACCCGTAATTTTGATCCTGTTCGAGCCGTCAGCATAAATACCAATGGTGTTTTCTCTAAATACATTTCCGGTGATTTCACCGTCAAGGATGTCCTTGAGCAATAATCCATAGGATGAAGGGCCCCAGTTATTTTCAAAAATGTTATCTCTCATGGTTATAACCCGTGAAAACATCACAGCAACTCCTGCCCCATTGTTTTTGAAAGTATTAGAAATATAATCATCGTTATTCGAAAACATAAAATGGAGTCCGTATCTGAAGTTTCCTTCGCTGTGGTTATCCTGAAATATGGCTGTTGCTCGACAAACTCAAGGTAAATTCCATCCCGGTGACTTTTACAATTGTTGCCGGTGATCTCAATATTTTTTGAATACCATAAATGGATTGCATTCCCTGATGAAGCCTCCTGGGTAGCCTGTCCGACGATTTCATTGTTTCTTACTGATGCAATGCAGTGGCATGTTTCAGATATATGCCGAAAAAAGTATTGAGGAAGCGATTGTTCTCAATGACGGCAATGATGATGTCCGTTGATCTTGATTCCGGCAATAGTCATTGATATAACTTATTCCGGTATTTCTGATTTCAAATCCTGAAATATAACGCTATCGGCATCAATAAAAAAAACATCCGACTGACCATCTCCTTCGATCACAGGAAAATTTTCACCTGTCAAAACAAGTCTTTTATCAATGATGATTTTGCCTTCAGCAAATTTTCCTGTTTTTACTATCACGATATCACCATTTCTGGCTGCTCTTATTGCGACAGTAGATGGATGAATATTGCAAACCCTGCCCTACCATTAAGGTATTGGCCACCATCCTGCCCTGAAAAATACTTACACAAATCAGAATCGCAAATATAGGATTCCGAGTTTGCGCATGGAAAATCTATTCTTATTTTGTTTGAAGATAGCTGTCCACAGGCTAAATCAGGCTTTCAAATTTGTCAAGGAGTTCCTTCCAGGTATAAATTTTACCCCCGTTTTCCTCCTGGAACTTTTGTGCTGTAGCTTCGTCCTTAAAGGCAGTGAGGAACATACCCATTGGGCTCGGCATCCCCTGGCTGTGCAGGATAAAGCTCTGATCTGCATGTTCCAGCGTTTCAGGATGGGTGAATGGCGTAAGTAGCAGAAGTTTTACATTTGCCTGTTCGGCTTCACCTTCTTTTAGGTAACGAACAAGACATTCTATCGAATCGAATTTGAATATTTTCCCTTTGCCAGTTACCAATTCGGTTCCATACCGCTGATCCATGATGGTCATTTCGCAGTAAGCACAACCATCATGACCATAGGCAATCGGCTCGGGACCGGTTGAACAGGAAACCATTAAAGATACCGAAACAATGATTGCAATTAATCTGTAAGTCATAACGAAACAGTTTTTTTTCTCTTAAACAGAACAGCTAAAAACGCAAATACCAAAGAAATTCCAATAAAAAAACTTCCCCAATAAGGATAAGAGTATGCAGCAAATTCAACAACATTTTCTTACCAAACAAAGGTGGCTGGTAAGCCATTCCCGGCACTTTGATCGGGGCGGTTCGGGCGATAAATTATGGCCGTAATCATATTCCCAGAGATAAAAGTCATAAACTGCCAGAATCCCTAAAATAACTACCAGGATTACCCAGGCAAGATAATAACCCTTTTTATTTAAAAATGCTGATACAAGTCCGAGTAGGATTAAGGTTCCGACAACATACTGGAAGTATTTCAATTCAGGGATGGAGTCAGGAACAATAAATTGCATTCCCACATAATGGTTCAGTATATTTATATTCTGCAATGTCCCGGGCGATTCTCCTGTAATCTGATTGATCCAGATATACATTGTTATACCACTTGGATATTGAGGTGCTATCAGGGTTATGCTCCATATCGGGAAAAAGAAAACCATTATCAGGATGATGGAGGCCAGAACCATAAAAATACGCGGAAGACTTTTCATTTTATTCATAATATTAAAAAAGATTCCAGCCCCCTTTCAGGGAACTGGAATCGGAGGAAACTTATTTAGTTGATCCTGTCCACCATTTCATGGCAATATCAGAACCTTTCTTTGAAACCCTGATATATCCCTGCATTTCCTGATGCAGTGCTGAACAAAAATCGGTACAATAGAACGGATATACACCTTCATAAAGTGGTTCCCAAACAAGTGTCTCGGTTTGTCCAGGCATGATCAGCAATTCGGCATTGGTTGCTCCCATCACCCCAAATCCATGAGGTACATCCCAATCCTGCTCAAGGTTTGTGACATGAAAATATACTTTATCTCCAACCTTTATGCCTTCAATATTATCAGGAGCAAAATGACTGCGGATGGTCGTCATGTAAACACGAACTACATTGCCTTCCCTTACAACCTTAGTCTGATCTTCACTTTTTGTTGCGTACGGATGCGTGTTTTCAGAAAGGTTAAAGAATTGCTTTGATTTTGACCTGACCAATTCAGCAGGAATTCCCTGGGCATAATGTGGCTCCCCGACCGTCGGGAAATCAAGCAGAAGCTGGATTTTGTCACCGGAAATGTCGTACAATTGAGCTGATTGATTTATTTCTGGTCCGGTTGGAAGATACCGATCCTTAGTAATCTTATTCATTGCAAGCATATACTTTCCGAACGGTTTCTTTGAATCACCACCGGGAATCATAAGGTGACCGACAGAATAATAACAGGGAGCACGGTCAAGCACTTCCCATGTCCCAACTTTCCATTTTACAATCTCGGAAGAAATAAAGAAAGTCGTATATGCATTTCCATTTGCATCAAATTCAGTATGCAAAGGTCCGAGTCCACCGCTCTTTACAACTCCGCCAAGAATCGCATCGTAATTCAGTACAGGGATACCATCAATTTCCTTTTCAAATGACTTGTCTTCGATAGCCTTTAAAATTTTAGTAAAAGAGTGAACCGACATATCCGCCGAAAGTTTACCGGCGCCAACAATGATATTCGCCCGTTGGGTCAACATCAACACCATGCGGTGATTTGGGTGTGGGAAGGAAATAAACCAGTCCGGGACATTCTGAAGGAATAAGGATTTTTACAGTTTTTACCACTTCTGAGGTTGCCATATGTTTGTTATCATCATAAAGGTTGTGATAATATGATGTCGCCAGGTCTTTTCCTCTGCCTTCCTTAATATATTCCTCAGCTTTCTTCCAGTTAACAGCTGCAATGAAATCCTTATCATACTGAGATGCATTAGCTTCGAGGAGGGTATTGCTCTGTTCAGAATTGTAGCAGGTGAAGAAAGTCCAGCCATGTGAAGCTCCTTTCCCTGAATGGGCAAGATCATAGTTAAAGGCCGGAAGCATTACCTGGAACGAAAGATCCATTTCACCAGTTGTTTGATCTACCGAAATAAAAGAGACAACACCCTTGAATTTATCCTTGTATGCCTCGATTGAAACATCCTGTTGAGGCATCGGTACACTGAAACGGGTTCCAGCTACCACATATTCATTATTCTCGGTTGTGAAAGGTGAACTATGATTACCTCCGCTATGCGGAATTTCAATAGTTTCAACGGTTTCAAAGGTTGACAAATCAATCCTTGCAATACGCGGGGTATTATTGCCATTGATAAAAATCCATCTGCCGTCAGGAATACCATTGGTTTGCGATAATTCAGGGTGATGCGCATCATCCCACGGAATAAAACCATAAGAGGTCTGAAGCAGCGGTTTGGTTTCCTCGTTAAAACCATAACCCTTTTCGGCATCCACAGAAAAGACGGGTATAACTTTCAGCAACCTGCCCGATGGAAGCCCATAAACACTTAATTGGCCGCTGAAACCACCTGAGAGGAAAGCATAAAATTCATCATACTGTCCGGGAGCAACATAGACCTTCGAAGCCACATCACTGCTGAATGGACTTGCTTTGTCATCTGATCCTTTAGGTGCACAGCTTGTAATCACGAATAGGGCAATGATACCCCATCCTAACATAGAAGAGTTTTTCATTTTCATTTTTTTCATTTTTTAAGTTAGCGATTTATTTCAAAGTCCGGAAATATTCAAGTATTTTTCTTGCCTGGTCCTCTGTCAAATGTTGATTCGCCATTGGAGCAAGATTGAAATCCAGTAAGAGCTGTTTTGCAATGGGATCATTCTTCACCATTTCTTCAGGATTGAGGATCATGTTCATGATCCATTCCGGTGATCTCCTGATCCATTATCCCTTTGGGAGCAGGACCAATAAACTTCTCTTCAGCCTTGTGGCAGGCTGAGCATTTTTCCTGGTAAATTTTTCTCCCTTCTTCAACCATATTCTGATCGATTGGACCCAAAGTGAGGCTTTTGACCGGCCCAATCCCTTTGTTCATTCATTGGATCATTTGAATTAACAGATGCAGAAGCTTCGGTTTTCATTTCACCGGCTGGGGTTTTTTGTTCAGGTGATCCTCCACAGCCATATATAAGCATTGCAATAACTATTGCACAGGTGCTTAATAATTTTGAATCGATTTTTCATGACAATTTTTTTAATGATTATTAATTTAATATATTTAAGTATTTCTTTACCTAATTTATTATAAAATTTTTTAGATCAGATGTTCTTATTTTCTATTCTTTTAAAAAATAGTTTTTAAAATTACCCGGAGTAACTTCTTTACTCCATACCTGAAATCCTTTATCCTTCACTTTATCCAGTAAAGGTGCCGGAAGAAAAGGAGTTGTCAATTCGTAAATATCTCCCGATTTCCAATCCTTCAGGTCCTGCATCACCTGGGTTAACGGATGTCCTCCTGAAGCAATCATTTCTGAAGCATCAAAACGGACTTTTATTTTATCTTCAGATAACCATTTTGGCTTATCAGTTGAAAGTTCCTGATTGTCCTGAATATTTTCAAGGGTTCCCTGTCCGGTTAATCCCCTTAACTTATTTACAACAACATCCACCGGAAGCTTTCCAATTGCCGCTGCCTGCCTGACAGAAGTAACCCTGGCAACCGTCTTGCGCAAGATCGGATTTTGCAGTTTTTTAAATGCTGGTGCCATGTCAATAAGAACATTTTCCAGCTCAGGATAAACATCCAGCAGTTCTGCGATTTTTGTTTGTGGCGTGATTATTAATTTCGTTTCCATGTTTACTGTTTTTTATAAGATAAAATTCGTTGTTCTCCATCAAGTTTTCTTCTTTCAGTCAGGTTTTGTGAAACTTCCAGTGTTCCAAGATACTCGCCTTGCTCGTTTCGAAGGGCATGGTATTCAATATGGATGAACTGATCTTTCATCTGAATCCAGAACGGGGCGCTGTCAGCTTTTCCATTTTTAAAATCATCCACGATCTGGTCAACAATATGCACACTTGATGGCGGATGGCACATCCGGACATCCCTGTTTAGGATTGCCCTGTTTCGTTGAAATATCCTTTCTTTTGCCTGGGAGAAATACTTCACTTTATCATTTCTGTCAACAAAAGTTATATCCACCGGAAGGGTATTCAGTATCGCAAGAAGTTCTTCATTTGAAAAGCTTCCTGTTGGCAATTGAATATTTCCTGATTCAGTTTTAACCATTGAGGTCAAATCAAAGATTGCCGGTTTCCATTCCACCTGAGGATCATAAAGGCAATAACCGATTTCATTGGTTTGTTTGGCAATCTGGTACCAGTCACTTTCAGTCAGTTTATCCATCGACATCGGGAACAAGATTTCTTCCTCTTTCATGGTCATATCAGCAATTCCATTTGTGGCAGGCTGAAAAATCATTTCTACAAGTGCTACTGCCTCTTCAGGTGTAACCGGCTCCTGAGTTGCCAATGTTTCGATTGAGCTTTTCAGCATTTCCCTTACTTCATCATGCTTTCCCCACATAACTTTTGGAGGACCTGTAATACCGATCTTCTCAAGATATGGGAATAACAGGTTTTCCTTGCGCTGATAATGCTTGTCGACATCCATCAGGAGATTAAAAAGCTGACGCAACTTGAGGAAGATACCAGAAATTATCTCAGGCGATTTAGCCTCTTGCAGCTCTTTATAAAACGCTTCACATTGCGCTAATTACCTTTTTTAGCTCACTGTTTTCCTGAATAAAAACATCGACCGGGTGACCTTCAGGAACTTCTTTAGCCGAAGAATGATCAATGTGACCCTCGAGTGCTTCGGTATGCAGGTCGCAAAATTTAAGGACTTCTTCATCACTTAAAACGCCATCTGAAATCAATTCCTGCTCCACTTCAACGACTTCCCCGTAAGGAATTTTCGACATCAGCCTGATCAACTGATTCCTGACCTCATCCGGCGCTTCACCTTTATGTAACTGAAGGATCATGTGCTTCAGCAGTTCTTTTCGCTTTTCTGAATTATTTATAAGTTCACTCATTAATTTTAAATTTTTTAAATCTGTTTTTATCTATCACATGCATGAAGGCAAGGTAAGGATGATTGTATATCATTCGTGGACCGGAATATCGCATAACTTCCCTGATTTTCATCCGCATTTCAGGTTTGTAGCAATGAACCGGGCACTTTGCACATATGGGTTTATCTTTTCCGAACCTGCATTTTTCTGTTCTTTGTTCCGAATATTCAATCAGCATTTTGCAATCCCTGCAAATTCCATCCACCGGTTGATGTACATTTCTGCAATACATCACAATCATTGTCCTAACTGTTATCATTTCCCGGTTTATTCTTGCTGATTTCATTTTCCCTGATCAAAAAATCTGTCTAAAAATTTGTAAAGAAAAGTTCTGTTTATTTCAAAATGGTTATTAGTTTTAAGAATCTCATCACGTGACTGAATGAAGGGATAATTTTTATCAAAAACATCTTCATGTTTTTCAACCAGTTTCAGGACACCATCCTTAGTCATCTCCGGGTGAAACTGGAAAGCAGCCACATTTTTATTAATAAAAGCCTGGTTTCTTGTCGCTTCAGAACTGACAAAGTTTGTACAATTTTCAGGAATATCGAATGTGTAACCATGCCAATGGAAGGTAATAAATTTTTCAGGAAAAATACCTTCATAGCCTGATGGAATATTTTTCTTTTCAACTGTTACCTGATGCCAACCTATCTCAGTGTTTTGATTCCGGTAAACCTTAGCGCCCATCGCATCTGAAATCATTTGCGATCCCAGACAAATACCCAGTGTTTTCCTTCCTGATTTAATAAATTGCTGAATAAAATCAGCTTCATCTTCCAGCCAGGTGTACTCATCTGCAACATCTCCCACATTCATTGGTCCGCCCATAATAATTAAACCATCAATTTCATTGATATCAGACAACCAACTATCTTCATAAAAATTTACGAAGCAGGTTTCATGGTTCTTCTCTTTCATCCAGTCAAGTATCAAACCCGGACCTTCCAAAGGATCGTGCAGGAAAAAACAGAACTTCATCACTATTCACTTTTAATCATGGTGAGAAGCATCTTAAATTTCTCAGTTGCATATACTGCATGTGGAATATTGGCAGGCATGATGATGCATTGTCCCTGGGTTAATTCAAATGGATTTCCTCCAATTGTAACTCTGCCCTGGCCTTCCAGTATCTGGATCATTGCATCGAAAGGCGCTGAGTGTTCGCTGAGTTGCTGATCTTTATCAAAGGCAAAAAGCGAAACGTTCCCTTTTTCTTTTTGCAAAACCCTTTTACTGACAATTCCTTCTGCGGAATACTCTACTTTTTTAGTGAAGTCCATTACCGCTGAATGACCAAATTCTTTTGTTTCCATAATATTTATTTTAAAATCTATAAAATGTTTTCAGATAAAATATCTCCCTTGATTCCTATGACCATTTCTTTTAATTCAACATTTCTGCCTGCATTACCTACCGCCGTTCTCGCTATCTGAACCAATCCGCCGCAACAAGGTACTTCCATTCGCAGGATGGTTAGTGAATTTATATTCGACTGATCGATCATAGTAGTAATTTTCGAAACATAACTTTCCAGATTTGAATCAAGTTTCGGGCAGGCAATTGCCAGAGTTTTGTCTTTAAGAAATTTTCTGTGAAAATCTCCGACCGAATAAGCCACACAGTCTGCAACCAGCATCACGTCTGCGTTCCTGAAATAACCAGCCTGCGGATTTAGCAAATGCAACTGAACAGGCCATTGACGCAATTCCGACTTAACTTCGAATAATTGAGATTTCCCAGTTTCCTCGACTTTTTCCATATCGATATCAAAAACCATGGCTTTCGAGCCCGGACAACCTCCACCATGACCTGAATGTGGAATTCCTGACTGGGATTTTGATCCGAATAGCTCAGTTACAATTTCCTTAACATTAGTTTCCTTTTCTTCAAACTCAGATAAGTCAATTTTAATATTCCGTTCTTTAAGAACTGCTAATCCCTGTTTTAAAAACTCCGTTTCACCATGATCCTTTAAATGAAGAAGATGAGCGATAATGGTATTTTCACCTTTGCTTACCATGATCTCCATTACTTTTCTTTCATTGTATGGTTCAGCTTCTCTTTGCACAATCGAAATGGCTCCTTCCGGACAATGACCGATGCAAGCTCCTAAACCATCACAAAACAGATCGCTGATCAAACGTGCTTTCTCATCTATAATCTGCAAAGCACCTTCATGACAGTTGGGGACACACTGACCGCATCCATTACATTTTTCTTCATCAATTAAAACGATGTCTCTAGTCATTTTTAGTACTTTAAATTAAAATCTGAAATAGTTTTACTTTTAAGATAATTCACAAAATCGGTTGTAAATTTTTTGGGCTGATCACCAAACAGACAACTGCTGAAATAACAATTCCCGCAGGTTATTGTACATTGAAAAACTTCGATGCGGCCTTCAATCACCTCAAGAATTTCAAACAAAGTAACATTACGGCTATTTGGATTTAAAACAAAACCTCCGTTGGGACCTCTTTCCGAACTCAAATAATTATTCCTGACTAAGATATTCATGATTTTGGCGAGATGGTTCCTTGAGAACTTGGTCTTCGCAGCCAGCGTATTTACATTGAGCCTCTCTTCGCTGTTGCCAATAATTGCAAGTGAATGCAGCGCTATTGTAGCAGCTTCTGATAAATTAAAGAGAGTATTCATTTATTATCATTTATTTAAGTATTTGAATACGCAAATGTAGATATAATTTTATTACTTCCAAGAAAAAAGAGAAATATTTTTATCAACAATTTATGGAAAAAAAGAAAAGGTTGTCAAAACCTGAGTAATGACAACCTTTTTAAGCCATTATCGAAATAAATTTATTTTCCTCCTGGTGCAGTATGCTCCATAAGGTAATTGGTCAGAAGCGTGTAGAGGTGCATTGTAGCTCCTTCAGCTTCGTAAATTCCATGAGAACAATTGGGATAAGGCATCATCTGGAATTGTTTATTGTATTTTATGAGTTCCAGCATCAAAGCCTCGGCATTCTGGTAATGAACATTGTCATCACCGGTTCCATGCACCAGCAATAGATTTCCCTGTAAATTTTTCGCAAAGGTTATCGGAGAAGCCTGTGTGTAATCCTCCATGTTTTCCTGGGGAAGTCCCATATATCGTTCCGTATAGATGTTGTCGTAATAAAGCTGGTTCGAAACTGCAGCCACAGCCATGCCTGTTTTATAAATTTCAGGATAACGGAACAAAAGGTTCAGTGTCATTGAGCCTCCCCCACTCCAACCCCAGACTGCAATACGGTCCGGATCGATGAAACTCCATTTCATAATTTCTTTGGTAGCCATCGCCTGATCGTGGGAATTCAGGACACCTATTTTCCTGTAAATGGATTTGCGCCATTCACGACCTTTCAAACAAGGTGTTCCACGATTATCCATGGTCATCACAATATAGCCTTTTTGGGCAAGCATTTGTTGCCACATATCCCCCCACGAATCTACCGCTGTTTGGCCCCAGGGTTCGCCATAAAGATCAAATAAAACGGGATATTTTTTATTTGGATCGAAATCAGGTGGTTTGATCATGTAACCGTCCATTTCAATTCCATCTTCCGTTTTCACTTTGAAAAACTCTGTAGTTCCAAGTGCAAGGGTTGCCATCTTTTTATTGAAGGCTTCATTCTTCACCAAGCTCTTTATTGCATTGTGCTTTGGTAGTCCCAGCAAATCAGAAGTTCGGGGATTGGTATGACTGGTATTTGTGTGAACTGCATATGCCATTCCCGGGGCAAAATCGTAAAAATTTATACCAGAAAAGGCATCCGGGGTTATTCTTGTCAGTTTACCTGAACCTTTTAAATCAACACGGTAAAGGTATCTCTGGGTGGAATTGTCGGGTGAGGCATTAATATAAACAAATCCTTTCTTTTCATCAATCCCGTATAAGGCTGCAACATCATAATTCCCGGGAGTCAATAATACTTCCTTATCACTTAAAATTGACTTTTTGTACAAATGTCTCCAGCCATCTTTTTCGCTGAACCAGATGAAATCGGTTTCATTTTTCAGAAAATCAACATCGCCCATACCACGACGTGTTTGAGCAATATCTGGATGATCGATGGTGATCCAGGCTTCGTCTTTTTCAGTATAAATATTTTTAAGTTCTGCTGTCAATACATCATAAACCCAAAGGTAAATTTCATTTTGCTTGCGATTGATCTGACGGATAAAAAGCTTTTTAGAGTTTCCGATCCACTGCATGCGAGGAATGTAATTTTGCCATGGATCACCAGGAATTGCAATCCATTTAATTGTTCCGGTTTTCACATCAATGTAGCCAACTTTAGCTGCTGAGGGTGGTTCACCGACTTTCGGGTACTGAACCGGAATGGTATAACTATAGATTGAATCGGTGTTGTTGATCATCAGAAAGTTTTTTGTACCTGTGGCATCGAGCTGCCAGAAAGCGATGTAGTTTCCATCGTGGCTCAAGCGGAAACCATCGCGGCAGGAAAACTCCTCTTCATACACCCAGTCGAAAGTACCATTGATAATGTCATCGGTTCCATCAAAAGTAAACTGTCTGGTTTTCATGTTTTCAAGGTTCTGCATATAAACATTATGCTTGCTGACGAATGCTACGTTTTTGCCGTCGGTGCTGAACTTGGCAAACATCAGCGAAGATTCAGGAAGGCCTTCACCCAACTGAAAAAGCTTTCCGGATGTCAGGTCGTAAACCCAATAGTCGCCACGTGTGTTTGCACGCCAAACCCTTTTTGTATTGGCAAACAGAAGCAGTTTTGTCAGATCTTCCGACCATGTGTAACCTGCAAACCTCAGTGGCTTGTCACTGCCTTCGGGGATAAACTTTTTAGCAGTGACAAGGATGCTTTTATCACCAGAAAGCGTGTTATACTTAACGAGATCCCTTCCGCCCTTCACTGAGTCGGACTTTTCAAGTGTTGTATAAAAGTCACCGGTTCCGAGCCATTTAATTTGGGTTGAATATTCCTGTTGAAATTCGTCGGAATTAAAAATCCGGTCGAGGGTAAGTTTAGTGGAATCGATTGTCTGCTGGGCAAAACTCTGCAGATGCAATGAAACCGCAACCAGAACAACCATTATTAAATAAAGTCTTCTCATAATTTTATGTGTTAAATATTTGAAATGCAAATAACGGAAAAGAATGAATATGGAAATATTGCATCCAATTAAAAAAGACCACTTACCGATTTCTAATTCAAAATGAAATTAGGTTTACTTTTATGCTCATTTTTAAAATTCATACCATGAGGTCAATATGGATAATCGCACTGGCAGGCTTTACGGTCTGTGCTGCACCTGCAAAAAAGGTACAGCAGGAAACCGCCTTAGCACAGGAAGTTAAAAGGGAAACCCAGCGCACATGGCAGGCTTACCAGCAATATGCATGGGGTTATGACGTCCTGCTGCCTATCAGCAAGACCGCAGAAAACTGGTATGAAAAGCCTTTGTACATTTCGCCCATTGATGCGTACAGTACATTGAAGGTGATGGGACTTGACACTGAAGCAGCCCGTATTGAGCGATATGTTGCCGACAGCATCAGCTTTGATAAGGACATTTATGTCAAGGTTTTCGAGGTAAACATTCGTGTGCTTGGAGGTCTACTTTCGATGTATCAATATACCGGCAATGAAAAGATTCTTGCACAGGCAAAGGATTTTGGCGACCGATTATTACCCGCTTTCAGTTCAGCAACAGGAATGCCTTACTATTGGGTGAACCTGAAAACAGGAGCTGTAAAAGGCGATACCATCAATGTTGCGGAAGCGGGAACCTATACTTTCGAGATGGGTATCCTCAGTTATTACACTCAAAATCCGATATACTACCAAGCAGCCAAGAAAGCAACAAAGGCCGTATTTGAAAGGAGATCAAAGATAGGATTAGTGGGCGAGGTGATCAGCGTGGAAACCGGTGAATGGATAGACAGTACCAGTCACATTTGCGCCTGCATTGATTCGTATTACGAGTATTTGTACAAAACATGGGTGATGTTTGAAGACCCGGAAATCAAAGCAATCTGGGATGAAAGCATTTTAGCTGTCAATAAATACCTTCCAGAAGAAAAAGATTCACTACTGTGGTATGGAAGGGTAAATATGGATACAGGTGAAAAAACAAGTAGTGTGGTCACGCTTTATGATGCTTTTTTCCCTGCCGTGCTTTCCCTGTCCGGAGATATTGAAAGGGCTGAACGTTTCCAGAAAACCTGGGACTGGCTTTGGAATAAATACGGTCTGGAACCCATGGTGTATGATTATTCAATTGATAAAATAACTTACCCGGTGTATGACCTGAACCCCGAAATCATCGAGTCGGCATTTTATCTATATCATTTTACCGGGAAGGAGACTTACCGGAATATGGCCGCTAAATACTGGGAAGACATCAAAACGAATTGCCGCATAGATGTGGCCTTTACCGCCATCGAAAATGTGGAGACCAAAGAGAAGCGCGACTATATGGCTACCTATTTTCTTGCGGAAACGCTGAAATACTTCTACCTTGTCTTTTCGGATCAACCCGAAGTAAACCCGACCGATTACGTATTCAGTACAGAAGCCCATAATTTCAAAAAGTCAGCATTTGAAAAAGAAAAGATCAACAAATGCCTTGGGTTATAGTCAGAACCAATAATCTGCCGCGAATGCGCGAATTTTTATAAGAATAAAAATACCTAGTGTGATCCCGGACAAAGCTGTTCAAACCCGGTTAATAATTTTATCAGCAAATATAAATCAACTCGTGCAACAGTTTAAACCTTGTTTATTGTCTGTCTGAACAATAAGGGTTCATATGGGTTTATATGGAAACAAATAACTCAATGATTTGACAGGGATGAAAACAATACTTCATAAGGCAGATGACCGCGGCCATGCCAATTTCGGCTGGCTCGATACGTATTACTCGTTCAGCTTTGCCAATTATTACAACCCCGAAAAAATGCATTTCGGCAAGCTCAGGGTTTTGAATGACGACACCGTTGCGCCGGGAATGGGATTTGGAACTCATCCTCACGACAATATGGAAATCATTACTATCGTGATGGAAGGCGCCCTTGAACACAAAGACAGCATGGGAAATACAGGAGTGATCAATGCAAACGAAATACAGGTTATGTCGGCTGGAACCGGAATTACCCATTCTGAATTCAACCACAGCAAGGATCACCCCTTAAAACTTTTCCAAATATGGATTTATGCAAACAAGCGAAATGTGATACCCCGTTACGACCAGATAAAATTAAATCCTGAGGATCGAAAAAACAAATTACAACAGGTTGTTTCGCCTTATCCCGGAAAGGATGGTGTTTGGATTTACCAGGAGGCATCGTTTTTTATGGGCAACTTTGTTAAGGGATCAGCGTTATCTTTTTCATTACAAAAAAAGAATAATGGGGTTTATGTTTTTATCATTGAAGGAAAGGCAAAAGTGGAAGGACAGATTCTCGATCGCAGAGATGGTTATGGGATTTCAGAAACTGATACAATAAAAATCCAGGCAGAACAGGATACTGAAATACTGATTATGGAAGTACCAATGGGATAAGCAAACCAGATGGGAGGTATCTGCGTATAAATCAAACTTTATTTTAGTAATGCATACATGATTAAGAAAGAAAAAGATAAGGCGATATTGAATTTCAACAAGGAACTTAAGCAGTTCGAGATCAAAGTTGACGGCTATGTCGCCAGGATTGAATATCATATTACCGATGACCGTATTTTCCTTACGCATACTGAAGTGCCTGAAGAGTTAAGCGGGATGGGTATCGGAAGTCTGCTTGCCCAAAAAACCCTGGATCTAATTGATAAAATGAACCTGAAGGTAGTTCCTTACTGCCAGTTTATCGCAGCCTACATCCGTAAAAATCCACAATACCGGCGCCTGCTGGCTACGGGGATCAATATTGAGTAATTCAAATATTACAGGCTGCAACTTTTCTTTTATCAAATTCCCCATACAAACTTCTATCTAAAATCAATTTACAACAGATCAGTGCTGTAAATTTCATGGTTAAAACAGATTTGATTTCTTCAAGATAAAAATGCACTTGTTATCAAATTATATATTTTATTTCCCTTGATGATAAAATAATTTATCTCTAATTTTACGATATAATTGTAAGCTTCCCCAAAGTTCGGCCATTTAAAATTAGAGAAAAAAAATAAAATTCTAATTTTAAACGATGAAATAAGACAATGAAAAAGACAAGATTTACAGAGACAAAAATTGTTTCCATTCTCAAGAAACAGGAAGCCGGTATTAAGACAGCAGACATTTGTCGAGAATATGGTATCAGTGAAGCTACCTTTTATAATTGGAAAGCAAAGTATGGAGGGCTTGAAGTCCGGGAAGTGAAGCGTTTGAAAGAACTGGAAATGGAAAACTCCAGGCTCAAGAAGATGTATGCTGAGATGAGTATGGAAAACTATGCTTTAAAGGATTTGATCGAAAAAAAGTTGTAGGGCCTGATGAACAGCGTGAAGCAGTAGATTATTTGGTTCAGCATCATACGTTCACCGATCGTCAGGCATGCAGGGCAGTAAAATTGCCCCGGGCTACTTTTCAATACAAGCGGATAAAAAAGGATGACGGGCAGATCATAAGTTTGTTAAGCGAATTGGTTGAAAAGCATCCGTCCATTGGATTTTGGAAGTGCTATTATCGCATAAGAAGAGATGGGCATGAGTGGAATCACAAACGCGTATACAGAGTTTATACACAAATGAAATTGAATATACGACGAAGGGCAAAGAAGCGATTACCGGCAAGGGTAAAACAATCCTTGTTTCAACCAGAGCAGGTAAACCAGGTGTGGAGTATTGATTACATGAGTGACAGCCTATGGGATGGGAGAAAGTTTCGTTTGCTGAATATCATGGATGATTACAATCGTGAAGTTTTGTCTATTGAGACAGACACATCTATTCCAGCATTAAGGGTAATAAGAGCGCTTGAAAAACTGACATTAACCCGAGGGAAGCCGGAAATGATCAGGGTGGATAATGGACCTGAATTTATTTCGGATAAGCTGGACATCTGGTGTAAAGAAAATAAAGTTCAACTGGTTTTTATTCAACCAGGAAAACCTATGCAAAATGGATATGTGGAAAGATTAAATGGATCGCTCAGAAGGGAATTGCTAAATGCTTATGTTTTCAGAACACTGAGTGAGGTCAGGCAAAAAGTTACCGATTGGATGGATGATTATAATAATCATCGCCCTCATGATGCTTTAAACAATAAAACACCAAAAGAAGTGTATGCAGGAATTGCGTAAAAACTCTAATTTTGAATGGCCCGAAAAAGAGGGAAGCTTACATAATCAATTTACAAAGACAATTATATGTTTACTAGACTCTATCAGATAGTCTTTACAGCTAATCATACAGCGATGGGATATGTGATAAACAAGTTTTCGATTTATCGGTATTAGACGGATAACTAATAAAATGCTTTAACATGAAAATTAAGCATGCTGCTATTACCAGTATCATTTTATTATTGGCTCCGTTCTATTCATTCGGTCAGGATATTAATCATTCAAACCGGGTACATGGTAATTGTACTTTGAACAACCGAGTTGAGACCGGTGAGCCGGAAATAAAAAACCTCTATTATTTATCCAATAATAAGACCACCGACCTTCACTTCAATATTAAAGAAGGGAATTATTCAAAGGTAAGAATTGAAGGAATGAACAAATGGAAATCATTAGCTCAGGAGTGAAATATATAAGAAAATATAAAAATAAACAAATTGATTTAGATACAAACCTGACTGAATATTTCGAAGTTCAAAAAAATCTGTACCAGTTTTTAAAATTGCAATCAACCAATGAAACCCTGCTAAAAATTGCATTTGTCGGAGATATTATGTGGATTCGAAACGGATGGACTGATTTTTTGGATGACAATGTTAAAAATGAATTATGCAAGTATGATATGGTTTTTGGAAATCTTGAAACACCAATTGACGAATCCAGGAAAATACCTCGCTTCTTTCCCGATTACCCATCCTACAATTCCTCACCTGAACTGGTGAGGTCTTTTTATGATGAAAACTTATGCGAAGAATATTTTCACTGCAGTTTCACTCGCAAATAACCATTGCTTTGACAGGAAGGCAAAAGGATTGCAAAACACAATTTCATTTCTCGAAAACAATCATATATTGTATAGTGGTGTTTCAAAGAAAGAGGGAAATAATTTAGGTTATACGGTGATTGAAAAAAATGGAATTAAAATTGGTTTTTATAGCGCGACATGGGGTGTTAATAATCCAAAAGAATTAGCTGCTTCAAACTTCTCAGTAAATATTTTACCAGGCATAGCTCCTCTTGATACTTCAATGATTGATCTTTCCGACTGTATTAAAAATTATCAATGTAATGAAAAAAGATGGATTGACTTTATATTTTAAGTTTACACTGGGGCTATGAATTTGAATTTTATCCAGATCAAGCTATAATTAAAATTGCCTATCAGCTTGCCTGTGCAGGAGCAGACCTCATTTTAGGCAGTCATCCTCATGTACTTCAGCCAATCGAAATTTGTCTTGTTAATCAATTTCCATATGATTTTCGATTTCTTCGAACTGGACAATGATTTATACCAGGGACTTTTTTGGAAGACAGTGCAGGAATTCCACGAAAGGTTCTGATTACTATTCACTCGGAAATTTTACTACAGCAATGTTTACTCCGTCATGCAGGATTGGTGTTATTCAATCAATGAATCTATTTCGAAACAGCATAACAGGTAAGGTCGATTGGACTAAACCGGATATGAAATTTGTTTACAATACGCCATCAGATCCCCTGACTAAATCAAGAAAACTAATGATGTGGGATGATTATATCGAAAAACTTAAATTAACAAATCTCCAAAAAGCTATTAAAATCGAGAACGAAGTCATGCCAGTTATTCGTCACGTCTCTGGTGGTTACTAAGCATCAATCAACGATACAATCCAATGCCTTTCGTCATTCAATTGTTTTGTCATTGTAAAAAGCATAGCTCACTATCCATATTAAGATTTTGGAACTTTCTATTGATATTTTTTACTCAGGGTGTATCAGAACTTCAAACTCACCCCAGCCATAAAATTAAATTTCGCCTTCGGTAAAATAGCAATTTTTAATCATTTAATAGTATTAAGGATTAACCACATAGCCACAATAGAAAAATAGAATTCACATAGGTATTTAAGAATTTGGCGATGGCTTTCTATGTGATTCCTTATGCACCTATGATCCTATTTGGTAAAAATTTGCTTGCTTTTTTCTGTTAGAACTTCAAACTCACCCCTGCCATAACGTTAAACTTCGCCTGCGGGAAATAGCCGTTCATTTCGTATTCCTGGTTTCCGGAGTAATAGCGGTAAACCCATGCATTGGATTCGTATTCCACATTAAAAATATTGTTCAGGCTGAGCATGAGGTCAATCTGATGAATAAAGCCGGTCTTGATTGTGTAATAAAATTTCAAATCATTTATGAAATACGGATCGAGGCTGCGGCTATTGGTTGATGTATTATCAATAAATTGCCTTCCGACATACTTCGATTGCAGGCTGACTTGCAGCGACTTTAAAGGTTCCCATGTAAAAATACTGCTGCCGATGATTTCGGGTGAGAACGAAATATCAGTGGTGCCCAGGGTATCAACCTTTTGCTCCGGCCAGGTATCCCAGTTATCGGTATAACCTATAAAGTCGGTGATCTTGTTGCGGCTCAGGGTGAGGTTCATATCCCATCGCAGGCTTTTAACGATCTGAACGCCGCCACTTAATTCCATGCCCGTGCGGTAGCTGTTGGGCACATTCACCAGAATGGGTCACCCACATTGTTTATTTTTCCGGTAAGAACCAACTGATCGCGGTACTTCATGTAATAATAGTTGGCTTCAAGGCTGATGTTTTTACTTTGATATTTATATCCAGATTCAAAATCGATGAGCCGCTCGGCACTTATCGTTTGTCCGGGATCTGCATCGCGGTAAGCAGACCGGTTAGGCTCGCGGTGGGCAATGGCTACCGATGCATACAAACTATTCCTCTTATCAATAGTGAAGAATAAACCACCTTTTGGATTGAAAAAAGTAAAGGTATGATCCTGTGTCAAGTCACGGAGGTCGTCGTGGGTTCCTTCGATGGAGTAATCAATATTCCGTAATTGCAGATCAGCATATAGGTTCAGCAGTTTGGTCAATTGGTAATTTGCTTTGGCATAAACATTATAATCGGTCTTTTTGCCGGTATTTTCGTACCAGGGCTTATCAATAAAACTATTGCTGCTGTGTTCAGCCCAGATGATGTAACCGTAATGATCGCCCTGATACTGATTCCAGCCTCCGCCTATGGTTGCATTGATCTTATTATGGGTGTAATTGAGTGCTAAATTTAAACCATAAAAATCATTGTCGAGCCATTTCTGGTTGATCAGGTTGGTTTTTGTAATGGTATCTCCGCCAATGATTACATCGTCAAATCCATAATCGCTGTATGAATCCTTGTTTTTATAGCTTTCATAATAACCCTTTCCCTTAGTATAGAACAAAGCTGATGAAAGGTTTAAGTTTTTATTCAGTTCCTGCACAAAATGAAGCTGGTAATAATCCTGCCGGTAGTTATCTGTTTCGTTGTCGTAATATCCAATAATGTTTCCATCATTATCGTACATTTCCCCTGACGGGTTATAGGTACGGTTGGTTGAAAGGGAGTCCTTGGGTGTTCCGTTCCAGGCCTGGTAGGTTTGTTCCCATCCTGAAGTAACAATGGCTTTCAGGATTGTTTTCTCACCAAAATAACCACCAGAAACATAAAACGATTTCAGATTGCTCCAGCCGCGGTCGATATATCCATCCGACTGAATGGCTGACAATCTTCCATCGAAGGCCCATTTGCCATTCACCAAACCCGAACCGAACCGGAGGGTATTCTTAAAAGTACTGAATGAACCGGCTGCACTGTTCAATTCAGCATAAGGATCAGGATTCAGTGAGGTGGTTTGAATGTTAATGCTTGCACCAAAAGCTGCAGCTCCATTGGAGGATGTCCCGACACCCCGCTGTATTTGAATATTATCAACCGAAGAAGCTAGGTCGGGCAGATCGACGAAGAAAACATCATGCGATTCAGCGTCATTCACCGGGACGCCGTTCATCGTGACATTTATTCTCGTAATGTCGGTCCCGCGAATTCTGATACCGGTATACCCCACACCTGCTCCTGCATCAGAAGTAGTTACGACTGAAGGTGTGATCTGGAGGATGAAAGGTAAATCCTGCCCGGTATTTTGCCTGACGATTTCTGTGTTTTCAATTGTGGAATATGTAGAAGGAGATTTTTCCTGTACCCTCGTAGACTGAACAATCACTTCATCACTCATTACAGGGCTGTATTCCAAAGCAAAATCAACAGACTTTTCCGATCACAACTTCAATTTCCTGAATTATGGTTTTGTAACCAATAAAAGAAACTTTGAATTTGTATGAGCCTGGTTTTAATCCGGCAATACTATAAGTGCCATCTGCAGATGACGAAGTTGAAAACCGGGTTCCCTGGACTATGACATTTGCTCCTGCCAGGGATTTTCCGTCTTCTTTATCGGTAATTTTACCACTTACGGTATATTGAGAAAAAACATTTTGGGAAACAGTCGCAAAAACTAATGCAACCAATACAGTAATAAAATGTTGTCGTTTCATGGCAATAATTTTTAATAATAACTTGAATCCAAGTCATCAAATAGGGAATTGCCATACTTTGTTTGAATTTTGTTTCCCTCCGCCGGCATTACCCGGATCAGGTTACTGCTTAAAGATAACAAGCAAAGAGTATGTTCTCAGCCCGTTGGAATTAAATATGAAGTCAATTAAATCTAATTCGTAATTCGTAAATTCCTAAATCTAAAATCCCTCAGGGCACCCCTGTTTGAATCGACAAGACAAAATTAATTAAATTCCAAAAGCCAAAAGGACAAAAACCAAATAAATATCAAATTTCAAGTCTCCAGCAATGTAGCCAGGTTAAAAAATTTTGGCCAGAAATTGTATTCAAGTGTAGCCTTTGCCAGATCAAAAACCTTCAATTCTGACCTTTCAATAATCGCAGAATCCGACGAACAAATGATGCCTTCTTCCTGATTGATCAATTCTTTGTCTGCATTTTCAGAAACTATGATTTCAGGTTGCAGAACAAAATCCGGCAATGATTTCTCAAGTCTTTCACAGAATATTTCATACCCGGTAACCTGGCTTTCGAAGTAAAGTTTTACACCACTTATTTCCGTTTTAGCCAGGTAACCTATCATAATTTCCACAGCCCTGAATGGCAAAAGTGTTTCTATGGCCTTACTATGAGCCTCTGAAGCGTCGCGCAAAAAGCCATCATTGCTGATAAAGACAACCCGGCCATGGAGATAGCTTCCAATGGTCAGTAATTGGTTAAAGGCATCGACGTGCAGAATTTCATTTTTCAGTTTACTTTCCTCAATAAGCTTTCCACGTCTCAATTCAGCCTTATCCGGGGTTGTAATTCCCCTGTAAAGCATGGTCCTCTCAATACCGCTTAACTTATAGCGATCACCTACCAATTTCAGGATAGCTTTCTGCGGATATTTTTTGGATAAGAAAGATTCGTAATCTTTTACCGCATTCGGGAAATCTTCTGAATATGCAAACATAAAAGCAAATTTAAGAAAAAGCTAATTTCTGATCGCGTTAAAAATCGATTAATACTTTGAGAATGCCCCTTTTAAAAGTATAGGTTATAAATGAATAGACTAATTTTGCGTAAAACATTATCCAATGAAAATTATCATCATCAACGGCCCAAACCTGAACCTGCTGGGAAGGCGTGAACCTTCGGTTTATGGCTCGGTATCATTTGAACAATACTTTGAAGAACTTAAAAAAGCTTTTCCGGAAATTGATTATCGAATACTTCCAGAGCAATGTGGAAGGCGAAATCATTAATAAACTGCATGAAGTTGGATTTTCTTCAGACGGGATTGTTTTGAATGCCGGAGGCTACAGTCATACTTCAGTTTCCATTGCTGATGCAGTAAAAGCCATTAGCAACACCAGTAGTTGAAGTTCATATTTCAAATGTATTTGCCCGCGAAGACTTCAGGCATAATTCTTTAATAGCTCCTTATGCAAAAGGAACCATTATTGGATTCGGACTGATTTCCTATCGGCTGGCGATTCAGAGTTTTATTCAGGAAACTAACTGAACAATTCAGGTTTCAGATCGGTGAACTTCCTTTTTCCTTTCAGGAAATATTCGTAAACAAGGTTCTTCCGATAAATTTTGGAGACCGTAGAATGTACACCTGATTTTCTTTCTCTTCTTAAGCTCCGGCATCATCGAAAAAAATTTCCAGTGGGCTCTGATCACGGCAAAAAAATCGCCAAAACCCCCATCAAAAAGAAATTTTACTGCAGCAATTCCATCAAGGATCAACCGTGCAGAATAAACTTTCAATAACCTTTCGGAAGGAAGGTTTTTGAAAAGCATGACGTTGTTGTTCCTCATGTTCAGGTAAGTCTTTTTTGAAGATTTTTTGGGAAGGGTTCCTCCTCCCACATGATAGACAACAGAGCCAGGGCAAAACATGATTTTATACCCTTCGTTTTTAGCACGCCAGCAAAAATCAATTTCTTCCATATGGGCAAAGAAGCGTTCATCCAATCCACCCAACTTACGTAAACATCCGCCCTGACAAACATACAAGCGCCTGTAGCCCAGAAAACCTCTGCAGCATCATCATACTGGCCTGTATCCTTTTCAATCGACTGGAACAACCTGCCCCGGCAAAATGGATAACCATATTTATCAATAAAGCCTCCGGCCGCACCTGCATATTCAAACTTTTCTCGCTCGTAATAAGAAATCAGCTTGGGTTGACATGCAGCAATTTTCGAATCACTCTCCATCAGTTTAATGACAGGTTCAATCCAGTTTGGTGTGACTTCAATATCCGAATTGAGCAAAACAAAATAATCTGCATCCACCTGTGCAAGGGCATCGTTGTAACCTTTTGAAAATCCTCCGTTTTCATTGTTCTGAATAATCCGGATTCCGGGAAATTCCGATTTGAGATAGGCAACTGAATTATCTGAGGAAGCATTATCTGCAATGATTACCTCGGCAATATTTTTACTGTGTTCGATCACAAGTGGCAGAAACTTTTCAAGGAATTTCCTGCCATTCCAATTCAGTATAACTATTGCAATACGAGGACTCATCAGCATTATCAAACGGGAAAATGTAATTATTTGATGTGGTAAAATTAGCCAAAAAAAAAAACTGACAAAATAATTTACAAAGCATAAACAATTCTTCTTTCCAATAAAAGCAGAAATGCGCTGGTTTTGTTAGCTTTGCAAATGTGATCAGATAATTTTCACTTGCAATGCATGATAACAGTCAAATTATGGTAAAGGATTGGTTCGACCAAACACTGCAAGATGGCGGCCCTTTATACTTCGAAACCAACCCGGATCATTTCATTGTAGAGCCATGGAATGCTGTATCGAGTCTATTCATTGTTATTCCTGCAATCATTTGGGCGATCAGAATTAAGGAGAATTACAAGAATTATGCTTTCATGTTTTATTGCATTATCCTGATGATTCTGGGGGGAAGCGGCAGTACAATTTTTCATGCGTTCAGGGCTTCCAAATTTTTTCTCATTATGGACGTGCTGCCAACAGCCATTCTTTCACTTTCGATTGGAATTTACTTTTGGCTTAACCTTGTAAAACATTGGTGGTATGTCATTTTACTCGTCATTCTTTTTATTGTTCCGAGGTTTTTATTCTTTACAAACCTGGCACAACATACTGCCATCAATTTTTCTTATGCCTTCTCCGGGATATTTGTAGGAATGCCACTGGTCATTATCCTTGTTAAAACTTCATGGTATAAAATCGGCTTGGTTATTACTGCCATTGCTTTATTTACACTTGCCCTGATTTTCAGGGAAACAGATACCTATCCAATATCTTTTTTCCCTATGGGAACGCATTTTCTCTGGCATGTTTTCAGCGGACTGGGAGCGTATTTTCTTTTGGATTATCTTTATTGGTTTAAGAAACTGGAATTAACGGAGTGTCATTTCGAACCTACCAAAGGTAGGTGAGAAATATTGTTTTTAAATAAGAAGGAGTTAATTTTACTTATCAAATCATTGTTGAATGCGCTTTCACAATTATTTCGTATACATCATCACCAATCCAGCAAAAACAACTTTGTATGTAAGAGTTACAAATAACTTAAAAAGAAGGCTTTTCGAACACTATGAAAATCGTGGAAATAATAAAACTTTTGCGGGTCGGTATTATTGTTATAAATTAGTGTATTACGAATATTTTAATGATATAAATGAAGCCATTGAAAGGGAAAAACAGATCAAAAAATACAGGAGAGAAAAAAAGGAAAACTTAATCAATCAATTTAATAAGGGTTGGAAATTTTTGAACGACGGTGACTTTTAGAACAATATTTCTCGCCCGAATAAATTCGGTCTCGAAATGACATTCCGGTAATGCCAAAAACAATAAATATAAGGTTTTACGAAGAGCTGAATGACTTCCTGCCAAAGGCAAAGAGAAAGGCAATCTTCAGCCATACTTTCACCGGGAACATGTCAGTCAAAGATGTGATTGAATCGCTTGGAGTACCGCACACCGAAATCGATGTGATACTGCTAAATGGCGAATCCGTTGATTTTAAAACAAAACCAAAAAACGGGGATTTCATTTCTGTATATCCGGTCTTCGAGAGCTTAGACGTTAGCAGCTTAATAAAATTAAGGTCAGAACCCCTGCGCCAAACCAAATTTATCCTCGATGTCCACCTGGGCAAACTTGCAAAATATCTCAGGATGCTCGGATTCGACACCCTTTATCAAAACAATTTTGAAGATGACGAGATCATTGAAATATCAATTAACGAAAAGCGTATCATCCTCACCCGCGACCTTGGAATACTTAAAAACGGGAAAGTCACCCACGGCTACTGGATCCGGTCGCAAAAGCCAAAAGAGCAGGTGAATGAGGTGGTAAAACGATTTGATCTTGCCAAACAAATTGAACCGCTGAACCGGTGCATTGAGTGTAACGGGCAAATCGTCAGGGTTGAAAAGGAAGAAATTTCTGCCTTGCTTAAACCAAAGACAAGGAAATATTTTCATGAATTTTTTCAATGTACAAATTGCAAAAAGGTTTATTGGGAGGGATCGCATTTTAGTAAAATGTTATTGAATATTAATTCCTTCAGGAATTCTGAAATAAATTATTAATTTTACAGGAATTCAAAGCGACAAAATGTGAAAGAAGCCTCTTTTTATACGAAGGAAAACGGACATATCCGATGCATTTTATGTCCTCACAATTGTACGATCCACGATGGAAAGAGAGGCATTTGCAGGGTCCGTAAAAACGATGGGGGCAAACTTGTTTCTGAAAGCTATGGCCAAATCTGCTCCATGAATTTCGATCCCATCGAAAAAAAACCATTGTATCATTTCTTTCCCGGAAGCATCATCTTCTCAGCCGGCAGCCTGGGTTGCAACCTGCATTGCAAGTTCTGCCAGAACTGGGAAATCTCCCAGACGGGCATCGAGGAATTCGGATACCTGAAAGATGTTACCTGCGAAATGCTGATCAGCAAAGCGTTGAGCCGAAGCAACAATATCGGGATTGCCTATACTTACAACGAGCCGACCGTCTGGTTTGAGTTCATGCTCGAAACGGCGAAGCTTGCGCAAAAGGAAGGACTGAAAAATGTGATGGTGACCAATGGCTTCATCAATCCGGAGCCTCTTGAAGAATTGTTTCCTTTCATGGATGCTTTCAGCGTCGACCTGAAAGCATTTACGGAGGAGTTTTATAAAACCATTACTGCTTCGAGGCTTGAACCTGTGCTGAATGCGCTGAAAATGATACGGAATTCAGGCAGGCATCTCGAAATTACCAACCTGGTGATTACCGATACCAATGATGATGAAAAGGAATTTACAGAAATGGTGGATTGGATCGCAACTGAACTTGGAAGAGCAAACCGTTCTGCATATTTCAAGATACTACCCGATGTTTAAGATGGATAAAGAGGCGACTTCTCATGCAAAGCTTAAAACCCTGTTTGAGATTGCTGCTGAAAAGCTGGACTTTGTTTATCTCGGAAATCTCAGATCCGGTGAGGGACAAAACACTTTCTGCCCCGGCTGCAAAACCGAAGTGATCGAACGGATCGGCTATGATACAAGGATCATCGGGCTGGATGAGGAAGGAAGATGCAGGAAATGCAAGCAAGAGGTTATCGCAAAAGAACTGCTTGTAAATGATTTGAAGTAAAAAATTACAGAAGAAGCAAGTTACTGTTATAAATGAGTGGAGATCAAAAGAAAAAGACTAGCTTATATGAATAAGACATCATTGATTACGTCATGCTTTTTATTTGCAGCAGTGTCATTTATTTTATTGAATTGCAGTAATGTTAACAACAATAAAAAGGACTATCTGCAAAAGGTTTTAAATAATCTTAACAAGATTAAATCCGCGACCTATTATGAAACAACAGAAGCCTGGGCGCCAGGTGACACCGCTGCTTCAGGTGTTTATAATCATTATATTAAAGAGTTTGACAACCCTTCAGATACAACAATTGGTGCAAGTTATGTGAGACTTCTGCAAGAAGATACAACTCAAATGACGTTTTGTTATGATGGAAAAATGAGAGCAGTCGTCTATGAAGAAGATAAAATGATAGGAATTGATAGTTTCTGGTTCGATACACTTCCTTTCAGACCTTTAACTCCTCCATTCTTTAATTATACCAAAAGCATAATAAAGTATGCGCTGGAAACAAAGGACAGCATTTCAATTGAGTTCGAAGATTTTGGTGATACGCTGTTTTTTCGCTTAACTATATTCGAGGATCATCAGGTTGAGTTTTTTGGTAAAGCCTATTACGTGGAGATCAACCCATACGATTATGGTGAAACAACTTCGAAATATGAACTCTGGATTGATAAATCAACAGATTTGCCTTATCGTGTCAGGAGGGAAATGTCGCATGATATTTATGTTGCTTCATGTAGCAATGTTGAGCTGAACAAAAATAAAATTGAAGATTTTAATGCTACTGATTATTTCCAGCCTGAATATGCTATTGCACCCTATGGAAGTGAATATAAAAGTGAAAAAGTGAATGATTTGATGGGTAAAGTTGCTCCGGATTGGATTTTAAAAGATGCGAACGACAATACAGTTGCTTTAAAAGATTTTAAAAGCAAAATTCTAATGATTCAATTTACGAGTGTCAGTTGCGGACCTTGCCGGGCATCCATTCCTTTTTTAAAACAATTAGCTTCCGAATATAACCGGAAGGATTTTGATTTTGTGGCTATTGAAAGCTGGACTAAAAACACTAATGTGCTTAAAAGCTACCAGGGTCGAAATAACTTTAATTACAAATTTGTAATGTCAACCAAAGATGTAACCAACAGTTATCAAATAATATCAGTACCCATATTTTTTATTCTTGATGAAAACCGCGTGATTAAAAAAGTACTAAGGGGATATGGAGAAGGTTCAACAGATAAAGAGATCAGAGATGCGATCAATGGACTGATTTAGAGAGTTACAAGCAAGGCACAAGTCAACAGCGCAAATGGCTCGCACACAAGAATGCGCCAGAGTGGAATATATAAAAATAATTTATTTTTGAGTGAATGATGAACTGAAAGAGCTAAGTATTAATGAAAGACTGGACGACAGATTTTTTTGAATACGGGAAACTTGATAATAAGCTCGTAAATATTAAAGATGTAGCGAATGGAATAAAATGTAATTGCAAATGTCCTGAGTGTGATGAAAGATTAATAGCCGTTAATAGAATTAAAGGAAAAAAACCAAGACCCCATTTTCGCCATTACTCAAATATAAATTGCGATCCTAAAGCATATCAAGAAACTGTAATACATTATCTTGCTAAGCAAATAATTGAGTCAAAGGGATATATCACCCTTCCAAAAATATCGTTTTTGTTATCGGATGAATATCGAAAATATTTGACTGTAATAGACCCAGAAATTTCAACATATCAATATAAAGGTTACCCTTATATTAATAAAAAGATCGAACCTTATAAATTGAAATTTCAAGAAATTATAATTGAAAAAAAGGATAAACAAATAAAACCCGATATACAGATAATAATTAATAATAAAACTTTAATTATAGAGATCGCTTATACTCATCATGTTGATGAAAATAAATTACTTAAAATTAGAAATAATAAAATTGATGGAATTGAAATTAATCTTTCAGATCTTCAAAAACATTCTACACCTGAATTAATTGAAAAGGCAATTTACACAGCATTTAATGATAGAATTATCTGGCTTAATAATGAAAAAATAAATGCCCTGTTAAAAAACAGAAAAAAACAAGCGCTTGAGGTAAGACAATATATTTGGGATAATTCGAAAGATATAAAGACCTATTCAAACATGAAGAGGGTTTATTGCCCGATAAATAGAATAGGGAAAAAAGAAGATTCTGTACTTATAGAAAGAGTTTGTAAAACTTGTGACTATTTCATTGATATAATACCAGTAACAAATTATGATAAAGAATTTTTTGAAATGGAAAAGCAAGAATTACAAGAACTTGGTAAAGACACAAATCACCTGGTTGAAAAATATGGAAAAAGAATTTATTATAAAACGGGATATGTATTATGCATTTGGCATAAAAGAAAAGATTTAGAAAATTTAATAAAAGCTAGTAATAAAAAAGCATTATAATTCATTCCTCGGCTTACATGCATGTTCCCCTATCTAGCATATCTTGTACATCTGGTTTTAGCCTTACAAGCTTACAGGTTAACTAAATATCCTATCAATATTATTTTTACTTTTGGATGATGAGTACTGAATCAAATTTCAAATAATTAAAGGGAGGAAGCAGTTTTTAGGGATATATTTGCGGGTACCAATGAAAAAGATAAAAATAAAAACATTGAAAATATAATACAAAATCGAGGGCACGATACTTACTCGCCGAAAAATAGGCAGAAATATTAACATCAAAATATGACATACATGAAATAAAATTAAAATATAAATACCATGAATAGAATAAGTTTAATAATAATTTTAATGATTGTATCTTTTTTCGGATTTGGACAAAACATGGAGATAGTTAAAATAAATGATAACCCCAATAAAGCTATAAATCCAGTTACTTTTGAAAATATTGATAAAGGATTTAAGTTAAAATCGGAAAATTATATCGCAACTTTAAATGGATTTGTAGTAAATTCTAAAGAATCTGTTTATATTTTATTTTATAGATTTTGGCAAAAAGCAAATGAGCTTGGAGCAAATTCCTTTTTGATCGAAAAAGTTGAAAATAATTCAGATACGATTAATGTTGAACTTTCTATCTATAATATTGATGAATCTGAGATTCAAAAGAATTTTGATTTATATCCTAAAAATATGGTTTATGTAATCGGGGATATTGATAAAAGAAAAACAGCAAAGAAAATTAAGTTTAACAAAGAAAAAATGATTTTAGCACCAATGGAGTTTATTTCCTATCAAAATAAAATTGATGAATATGCCTTTTTGAGTATTGGCGGATTTTTTGGAGCAAAAATGCGGATTAAAGGAAAGGAAAATAGATTACCAGAACACTTATCATTGAATGGTTTTGGAGTTGGGCCAGGTAGTTATAATCAGATCAGTATAAGTTTTAATACAGGCAGGATTTATCCAGTTGATTTGAATTTCGGACAATTTTTAATACATATTTTAACAGAAAAAAAATAAATACTGATACCTACCAGTCGAGCAGGTTCCCTCAACTGGCGAAGGCTTGTGCCAGGTCAACTAAATATCCTAACCATTTTATTTTTACTTTTGGGTGATGAGTTCTGAATTAAATTTCAAAAAATTAAAGTGAATAAGCAAGGCATAAGGCAACAGCGCACATGGCTCGTACATAAGACTTGCGCCAGAATGGGGAAATTTTGCCCTGATTCTTAAAATGAACCTGATATGAAAATTAGATTAAACTTTGCAATCGTTCTAATATTTATGCTTATCGTAAGTTCGTGCATGACAACTTCAGAACTGAGTAAAAGACAATTAAAAAATATTGATAAGACATTGGTCGGTACCTGGATTGGTTCAGAAACAGGAATTCAATTTAAAAATACAAAACGGGAATGGGAAATGATTAGAAATGAAGACGGTACATTCATTCTCAAATTCAAGACTCATAATTCTGATTATATTTCTGAAAGTACTGAAGAAGGTATCTGGTGGACAAAAAATGGTAAATTTTATGAACACCATACAGGTTACAAGACTGACGTTTACGAATATGAAGTTCAAAATGAAAATGAAATTAAATTTAAGTCAATTAAAATTCGTACTTATTGTGAAAGTGATACATATGAATTCATTGACAAAGAAAAATAAATTAAAACTATCGCCAACCCTTAGGCTTAATTTATTTGGACCGTAGATTATTGATTACAGGAGTTTTACTGATACTTAGCATCAATCTATCCGGACAAATTCAGGATACATTATATGTATTTACTGAATCAGGATTATGGTTAAGGGAAAAGCCTTCTTTTGACTCTGAAAAAATTAGATTGCTTCCCTCCGGTACGAGAATCACTAATGTGGTTGAATATACTGATAGTTATTCAAGTAGTGGGTGGATCACTGACAGATGGGTGAAAGTTAATATTGGAGACACTTTAGGATTTCTTTTTAAAGGATATCTTTCGAGTTTTAGGTATCCTAAGCTTTATAATGGATATGTAGGCTATGATGGAACTGAACTTTCATATTTGTTAAAAGCCTATTTAGATTCCAACTATACTAAAATTGGCAGTTGTGATACTATTATGGTTAATACCGGAGAAGGTGAGGGATTCCATATTTATTATGATCAAATTTATAACGATTCAATTAAGGTGGAGTATCATTATTATTGGGAGGGGAGTTGTACGTTATTAAAAAGTAAAAATCTTAGTATAAATGATGGAATCAATTTAGTGAAAGTACTATTAGGGAAATCAAAGTATAGTGATATAAATTTCGAAGAATCAATATATTATAAAGATGAAAACGGCACAATTTATAGAGTTGAAGATGGCTCAGGATCAATTTTCTTTTTCGAAATTAAATATGATGACAAAATAGGTCTGTTAATTAAAATGTGTTTCCCTTGCTGTTAAAGAATAAACTGCGCGCAATCGGGTAGGCTTCCCCGTTAGTAGATCCAACTGTCAAGTCTTAGGCGGTCAGTTTTAGCATTTCAAACTAGCCAGATTAACTATATATCCTATCCATATTATTTTTATCTTTGGATGATGCGTTCTGAATCAAATTTCAAATAATTAAAGTGAGTAAGTAAGGTACAAGGCAACACGGCAAATGGATCGCATGCAAGACTTACGCCAGAGTGAGCAAATCCGTATTCAATTTACCAGCTACGGTTTATGCCCTGAAAATGTTAGCATTAATGCATAAATGAAGACAATCATCACCATATCAATTTTATTAATAACGATACTATCTTATGGTCAGCCAGATAATCCCTGGAAAGGAAAGCCAAAGACAATTGAAGAAGCATATCTCTACCTTGACAAAATGTTTGACGATACTGCGAAATACACTTTTATGACACTTCCAGAGGATATCGCAACATCACGACTTCATTCCGGATTTGGGA
The DNA here is from genome assembly GCA_963705185.1 of uncultured Bacteroidales bacterium. Classification (GTDB taxonomy): domain Bacteria; phylum Bacteroidota; class Bacteroidia; order Bacteroidales; family JAADJA01; genus JAADJA01. The sequence goes on along the minus strand of CAVPJF010000033.1, from coordinate 86,758 downwards.
TGTGGATGAGGAATAATTGGGGGCTTTGGGGTAATAGCCAGTTAATGCAATGCTTAATCGACTCTGGATTTATCCATCCCGATGACATGTCAGCAATTATACTTAAAACATATCATAGACGTCTAAATGATAAACCGTTAAACTTTCATGAGGATGCCGAAAGATATATTGCATATTGGGAAAAAGCCGAAGGTGACGGATTTTCAGCAGGTGACCTTAACGCTGATCATGATACAAATACGACAATAGAGGAACTCATGAAGTTCTTCCCCGAAGGAGACACAATTGTAACATCCATTTTTGCAGAAAAGAAAGGAATATTTCAAACATATGCTTCAAGTGTCAGAGCAATTGCTGTTATTAAAGAAAAAAGGATAATAAATTGGTATTGTTCTTATTGAGTGTACAACAACTTAAAAAGCACAGACCCGAACATAAAGCCGGAGAAACAATTAAGCAATCAGCGTATTATTGTAGCTTAATTCCTCCAGTAGGTTGGACATGGACAAATGATAGAAAATAATGCACTAATGCTAATCGAGTAGGCTGCCCCTATCAATTTTATTTTTACTTTTGGATGATGAGTTCTGAATCAAATTTCAAAGAATTAAAGTGAGTAAGCAGGGCACAAGTCAACAGTGCATATAACATGTACACAAGACTTATGCCCGCTAGCTCTACAGGCCAAAACGGCATCTTTGGTCAGACAGTTTTCTGACCTTCACCAGCCTATTTCTTAATGAATTTTTGGGTTTCAACACCATCAAGGGAAGTAACTTCAATGATGTACAATCCGGAACTGAATTGGCTGACATCAAGTGTCGATAGTCTGCCCGAAATCGCGCTGATTAAAACCGGCACTCCCCACTGGTTCCTGATTACAATTTTCTGAAGATCGCTGACAGCTTTAACATGAATGAGGCCATCGTAGGTTGGATTGGGGAAACATTGAACACTCCCTGCCGCATAAACCTTTTCTCCAATCCCTGTTAAATCATTGGTAACTTTAACAGTCTCGATCACATACCATCCAATCGGACCCGTATATTCCCAGGCAAGATAAGTGTCGGTACCGCTGTAGTTCGAGAGGTCCAGTTCTATCCAATAAAATCCTACTTCCTGAGGTATAAAACTGCCCAGTTCTGTAAAGGGAGCCGTTATCGTCGGTTCAGGAACAGTGCCGATAACCATTGAAGTATTCGGATATTGATTGCTTTGCCCACATTCGACAAGCAGCGTCTGTGCCTGGTTTATTGGAATAGAAGGAGAAATCAGCCGAAGGTCTCCACCTGACGTACCCCGGTAGAGCACGATGGATTCATCAAAGGCAATGTAGATTTCATTGGGGTCGGTATACAATGCCGTCCATTCTTCAGGAATACTGCTCCCTTCAAAATCCTCATATAAAAGATAAATATTTGGTGAGTTTAAAACAACGTCAAGTGTTATATTCTGGTTACTCACTACCACACTATCATACATCACATCATATCCCGCCATAAAAATCCTGTAAGAATAAGTCCTTGGAAATACTGTTGGATAAAAAACCTGACCCGTTGCGCCTGTGTATTCTTTAGCGTGAGCTTCCATTTCAACCTCCGCACCTGAAATTGGCTCTCCCTCGGTGTTTTTAACATTGAGGGTAAGGGTGTACGAAGTTATCCCGACAGGGGTCACATCGGCCATCTCCGACTGGATTACTTCTTTATTGATGTCGTTCTGAACAAAGACAATGACGGCGAGATCGGTTGGTTGTTCCATGAATGTCGTGTTCATGTCGTAGGACTCAGTCAACTGCACCGGAGTTCCACTGGTGAGCGCACCCAGTGTAGTCCCCGATGATCCGGGTAACATCACCATCATCACGTTATGAAATTCAGTCTCACCATTCCATTTATAATTCCCAAGGGTTGTTTTCTCCACAACAACGATGTGTGCCTTTAATCCTGCATCATAGTTCGCAGCCGGTTGCAAGGTGGCATTTACAGTGATAATTCCATCAGCCAGAATATTGGCTGTAACACTTATACTCATGCTGGTAAACTGGGCTGCATACTGGTCGAAAAGTGCTTGTGTATAGTTGGTCGGATCGTTGTCAATGGAATTGACACAAAGATAAGGTATTCCTACAACACCATAGTAATCACCCCGATCTCCCCCCTGCTGTGTATAATAGGGATCCCCTCCGGTGGGAAAATCCATCTGGTACTTGATGAGGCTGTATTCACCCGGATTATTACCAAAAATAAAATCCATAATGGAATTTGCATTGACACACGGATCACATGTTGCACTGGTAAACATTTCGTAAAGCGCCTTCTTCGGTATGGTCTGTGAAAAAGCTGTTAAAGACATTGAAAGAATTGCAATCAGCATCAATCTGTTAAATGTAATGTTTTTCATAAATGTATGTTTTAAGTGAATGATTTTATTCAACAATATTGTTTTGATCATAACTACCCATCAGTATTAAATTTTCTCATCTTTAAGACCTGCGTTTGCTTCATCTGTATTGGTTGGAGTATCTTGTTTCCTGATTCCTTCAACCAGTTTTCGCAGGATTGAATTTTGGAGTTCCTTTCTAACAATGGATTCCTCCACTTCTTCCGCCTCACGCTTTGCTTCGTTGCTTTGCTGAGAGGTATAATCCGGATCATTTTGTGCCATGTATATGGAATAAATAAACTGGGGACAAAATTATGCTGCGATAGAATGGTTGACAATTTTTTTGCCTTAACAAAACATTTACTCCCCGGTCAAACCACCTTTACAAAACCTTAACAAATTACTCAGGATATTGCTAATTAATGATTTATGCCGATAAGAACTTACCGGAGGAAGTGACAGATTGATCTGAATCGGGATTTGTTAAACCTGAGACAGGAAAGAAACAAGGTTGGTTTGGGTGTTGGAGATGCCAAGTTTTTTCCGGAGACGGTGACGGGCAATTTCGAGCGAAGTAATCTGCTGGCCTGTCATTTTACTTATCTCCTTCGAAGAGAGATTCAGGCGGAGAAAAGCGCAAAGTTTTAAATCGCTGGGCGAAAGTTCAGGGAAATTTTTCATCAATCGATCATAAAACTCGCCGTTAACCTGTTTGAACCGGAGTTCAAATTCTTCCCATATCTCCTCATCAGTGCTTTTCTGAAGATCATGAGCTATTTTAATGATGCTGTCTTTAGCACCTGCAGGCACGGTTTCAGGTTCAATCTTCATTAACCTTTTTGAAATCTCGGAGATAATCTCGTTTTTCCTGATCAGGTTCATTACATTGAGGGTGAGTTCCTTATTCTTGTAATCCACCTCATCCTGTAACTTTTGTCTGGCTAAAAGAACGTCTCTGGCCTTGATTTTCTGCCGCGACAAGAGCAGAAGTACGAGTGCAATTATAAGAACCAGGCTGATAATCACGATGATGGTGAGAAAATCTTTACGCTGCTGGGTGAGCTGGTTTTGCTGGTTCTTCTTCTCAAAATCATACTGCATTTCCAATTTTGTTAGTTTGATCATGCTCTCCTCAAGTGCAAGGCTATCCTTCATCTGGTATTGGATCATTCCATAATGATAAGCCTTATCCAGGTCATTTTTGCTGAGGTACAGGCCATGAAGTTTTTCAGCAGCATTCATCACCGCCTTTTTAAGTTTGTGGGACTGCCCGATCTCAAAAGCCTTTTCAGCATATTCGCGGCTTTTTTCAGAATTGCCTGTCTTTGAATAAAAATCAGAAAGGTTCAGGTAGACCGTTGAGAGCCTGGTCATGCTCTTTAGTTCAACAAAAATATCAGCCCCCATGTTATAATACTTTAACGCATCGTCATAACGGTGCTGTTCCGTTTTAATCTCGCCCAGGTTTAAATAGTTTATGCCTTCCCAAAGACGCTGACCAATCCTGATGTTGATACTGGCAGCTTCACGAATATATTTTTCGGCCGAGTCGTTGCGATTGAGTTCGAAATGAATGGCTGCAACATTGTTCAATCCGCGTGAGATTCCAACAGTATCAGTGTTCGCCCTGGCCAGCATGAGTGCACGGATATAATACTCGAGGGCCTTATCATTATTCTGTTGTACAAAATAGAGGTATCCGATGTTGTTCAGCGCCCTGGAAATAGCCTGTTTGTCGCCTGTCGTTTCCGTCAGTTTCAGGCATTCGAAGAAATGATCGGAGGCTTGTTTATAGTCGCCAAGGTCAATATAGATTCCCCCGAGTACCCGATGCGACTCTGCAAGTCCGGTGAGGTCACCAAGCTGAGTTGCGAGTTCTTTAGCTTCCATGGAAAACATCATCGAGGTTTTATACTCTGCTGTAGCCCTGTAAATATCAGCCATCAGAATCACAGCTTTCAATCTTGAAGGATCATCCATTACATTCAAAGCCAGTTCGTTTGCTTTTTGAGCGTATTCAAGTGCTTTGTCCGGGTAGTTGTATTTTAGTTCTTCACTAATCCGAATATACATTTTTACTTTATCAGAAGAATCCACTGCTTTTTCAGCTGAAACGATCAATGATTGAAAATTACTCCTATCCATTGCCCCAATTTCCGCTATGCTGATCGAAAAGAGTAAAAAAAACACTTCAACGAGACTAATTTTCAACTTTTTAATGATTATGAATAGAGGACAAAAATACCCTTTCCCATGATTGTTTATAGCAAAATCAAATGATTATTTTTTTTCCTTCAACATACCCTCAACCAGCGCAAGACTTTTTCGGCCGGTTTTAGTGTTGCTGACATGTCCGGGGTAACTAAATATCCTATCCATATTATTTTTATCTTTGGATGATGCGTTCTGAATTAAATTTAAAAGAATTAAAGTGAGTAAGCAAGGAACAAGTCAACAGCGCACATGGCTTATACATAAGACAAGCTCCCGAGTGGGGTAAAGTCCAACTCTGTTTTATCCTCCATGCTCCTCTTCATTATTTTTATTCACCATTTCCTCGAATTCAAATTCCTTTCTCAATCTTTGAACCGCGGGTTTGGGTGGACGGCGGATAAAACACTTAGAAGTTACTGGAAACACTATTTGACTACAGTGCATCATTTAACTGAAAGCGATATTTTATCGACAATTCACAAAGAATAGTTAATTTTTTTTTGAAAACCATAACCACTAATTTTCGTAACATTGCAATATGTTTTATAGACGAAAAATCATATTAGCCTTACTGCAAGCGTTTGACGGACATTTGCCCAAAATATCCTTGCAAAAATTGTTGTTTCTGTTTGCTAATAGACAAGCTAAAGCAGACTACGACTTTGTTCCATATCACTATGGCTGTTATTCTTTTTCTGCAAATGCTGACTTGACTACAATGGTTGGACACGGTTTATTATCCGAGGAGAAAAGCAGTTTTAGATAAAATGGACAAGGTAAATTATGTGACTACCTTGAACGAGAAGGACAAAAAAATCCTGAATGAAATAAAAAATACTTATGGCAAGTTGAGCACAAACTCTTTAATGAAATTGACTTATTTGAACTATCAGTATTATGCAATCAACAGTGTTAAAGCCAAAGAAATTTTAACTGACGAGCAATACACAAAGGTTTTGCAAGCAAAACCGAAGAACAACAAAACAATTCTTTATACGATCGGTTACGAAGGAATTTCTTTAGAAGAATATTTAAACCGACTCATTAAAAATGATGTGAAGGTTTTAGTTGATGTTCGCAACAATCCATTAAGCATGAAATTCGGGTTTTCAAAAACTCAATTGAAAAACTTTTGTGCAAGTTTGAACATAGAGTATTTACATATTCCGGAAGTTGGAATTCTTTCAGAGCAAAGACAGGGGTTAAATTCACAAACAGATTACGACAAACTTTTTGACACTTATAAAAAATCAAACTTAAAGAAAACGGTAAGCTATCAAGAACAAATCTTGAAGCTATTACAAAAGAAGAAACGAATTGCAATGACCTGCTTTGAAGCAAATATTTGCCAATGCCACCGAAAACATTTAGCCGATGCAATAACGAAATTGCCCGATTGGAATTTCGAATTAAGACACATTTAATATGGCATTGACAAAAGTTTTAATTGCAGTAAAAACCTATCCTACCTTATCAAACAAATATGACGAACTTGTTTGTACAGCAGGTTTCAAGGAAGACGGAAATTGGATTAGAATTTATCCAATTCCATTTCGCAAACTTGATTACGACAAGCGATACAGCAAATATGATTGGGTTGAAATTGACCTTGAAAGAAACACTTCTGATTTTCGCTTAGAAAGTTTCAAACCTAAATCGATTGATAGCGTTTTTAAAATTGTTGGGAAACTTAGCACAGATGACAGCTGGAGATTACGCAAAGAAATTGTTCTCCAAAATGTTCACACCAATTTGACCAAACTTATTGCCGAAGCAAAAGACGAAACTAAATATACTTCACTTGCTGTTTTCAATCCTAAAGAGATTTTAGATTTCACAATTGAAAAAGCAGAAAGAGAGTGGGACAAAAAAAAGTTAGCAAAACTCAAAGCAAATGCTCAACAGCTAAACTTATTCAAAAATTCAGAGAACCCTTTTGAAGTAGTCCAAAAACTTCCTTTCAAATTCTCTTTCAAATTTATTGACGAGAATGATCGTGAAAGCACTTTAATGATTGAAGATTGGGAAATAGGTGCTTTATTTTGGAATAGTTTAAAGAAGCACGAAGGAGATGAAGCAAAAGCTTGTGCTGATGTAAAAGCAAAATATTTTGAGGACTTTGCTAAGACAAAAGACTTGTATTTATTTCTTGGGACAACTAGAGAATTCCATTTGATTGCACCTAATCCATTCGTAATTATTGGGACATTTCATCCAAAGAAAATTATACAGACATCCTTGTTCTAACATTGACAGACGGGAAAAAAGGGCATCCGGTAACAGCACATTTGCAATAGGCGGGTTTTCCTTAACTGACTTAAGTCTTGTACGGCTGGTTTTAGCGTTGCAGACTTGTGCCAGGTTAACTAAATATCCTATCCATATTTATTTTTACTTTTGGATGATGCGTTCTGAATCAAATTTCAAAGAATTAAAGTGAGTAAGCAAGGCACAAGTCAACAGTGCACATAGCTCGCATAGAATACTTGCGCAGGAGGGTGAAATCAACAACAAAAACAAAAGAGTATGAAAACAAGAATTTTACTTACAGTTTTAATGATCGGAATGATCATGGGCGCTTATGCTCAGAAACCGACCATTACTTTAACCTTCACCGCCGACAAAACGGCCAGCATGTTCCGCTGAACAGTATTCTGATCGAGAACCTGACACAGGGCGGAGACACCACACTTTATGCACCCGATACGGTGCTGGTGCTGGATTATGTGACCGGTATTCCGTGAAGATAATAAAATCGGAGCCAATGTTTTTACTTTATTTCAGAATTATCCCAATCCGATGGAAGGCAAGACAACAATTGACCTGTATTTGCCCGGAAATGAAAATGTGATAATTATCATGAGCGACATTATGGGGAGGGAATTGATACAACGGGAATACCCGTTGGATCCGGGCAGTCATTCCTTCACATTTTTCCCCGGCAGTGAAAGCCTCTATTTTCTGACTGCACGCATAGATTGCCAGAGTCAAACAATTAAGATGTTTAACGCTCCATCCGCATGCTTCCACATCGGGGATTTGCAAACTGGAATACAATGGACCGCATGCCGGTTTTGACAAATACAAATCAGGAAATAATTTAAACAATTTTGTATTTAACCTGGGCGACCAGCTCAAATACACTGCATCTGCAGTCCTGGGTGAACGAACTATAATTGATTCACCAACTGGAAGATCAGACTTACACCTTTCAGTATGCATCCGGTATTCCCTGCCCTGGTATTCCCACTATTACCGATATTGATGGCAACACTTACAATACTGTTCTTATAGGCAACCAATGCTGGATGAAAGAAAACCTGAAAACAACAACCTACAACAATGGCATATCCATTCCCAATGTAACAGATGCCAATGCCTGGTATAATCTAACTTCCGGTGCCTATGTCTGGTATGATAATGACATTTCCTGGAAAGACAAATATGGCGCATTATACAACTGGTATGCAACCATTGATTCGAATGGGCTTTGTCCGTCAGGATGGCGTGTACCGACAAACGATGAATGGACAGCTTTAACCGATTTTATTGGCGGAACCGGCGCCCATGGCAACGAGCTTAAATCCTGCAGGCAGGTGAATTCACCTTCCGGTGGCAGTTGCAATACAAGCGAGCACCCGCGGTGGGAGGATGATACTTCCAGCGGCAATTATGGCACAGATGATTATGGATTTTCAGGTCTTCCGGGCGGCGGACGATACGGCAGTGGTTATTTCGGCAATATTGGCTACTTACGGCTCATGGTGGTCTTATACGGAGTACTCGTCAAGCATCGCCACGATCCGCAGCCTGAGTTACGACTTTGGCAGTGTGTTCGTGGGCGGCTACAGTAAGCGAAGTGGCTTTAGTGTCCGTTGCCTCCGGGATTAGGATGATTTTAACTATTTTACTGTTTAAAGATTACACCATTGGAGCCTAGCCGGCAAACTCTTGTATAGCGATTTTAGTGTTGTAGAATGCACAAGATTAGCTAAGATTGATATAATTTCTGTTCGCCAGTATACAGTAAGTGTCCGCAAAGGCACATAAACTTAAAAATAAACATTTACAAAACTCATGCTGTCAGTGTTTTGCAGGCATGGTATTAAAGTTGTTCCCTGCATTATTTTTCAATAACAGTTTATATCATAAAACGAAAAACATGAAAACAATTTTCTCATTCGTATGCATGGTTGCATTCAGCCTGTCGGTGCATGCCCAGGCCTCAGCAGATTCGCTGGCCATTGAAAAAGCAGTCCGTGATTATGTTGAAGGATGGCAATCGGGCGATACCGAAAGGGTTTCCGGCGCCGTATCACCGGAACTTGCAAAAAGGGTAGTGATGTCAGATGATAAAAACCATTATTTTATCTCCGATATGAGTGCTTCCCTGCTCGTGTTCGTCACACTGAAAAACAAAGATGGTATCCGCATGCCCGACCTGACACCCGAAGAACCTTTCAAACTAAATGTTAAGATCCTTGACATATCGGGCAACGTTGCAAGCGCAAAAGCATGGAATACCAAGTATGGCTTCCTCGACTATTGCCACCTCGCCCGCTACGGGGAATCATGGAAAATTGTGAATGTGCTCTGGGATTATTTGCCGAAGTAAGGACCTTCCAGCCAAACTTTAAATTTATTATCATGAACAGATTCATTTTTATTGGTATTTTGATTTTCCCGGCCTGGCTGTTTTCGCAGCAAATTCCGGATACTGCCTGGCATCCGGCAATTCCAAACCCCGAGTATAAACCGGGCAAGGGACCGGTCGTTTTTATTGACGAGGGTCATCATAACTTTCACACAAAGGAAGGCCGGTACAAGCCTTTTTCAAATCTTCTGGAGAGCGACGGATATGTTGTAAAAGAATATACCGGTGATTTCGGGAAGAAAGAACTTTCAGGCGGGAAAATCCTGGTGATCGCAAATGCATTGAATGAGAAGAATGTTGAGGATTGGTATTTACCTACTCCTTCAGCTTTTACAAAGGCAGAGATGGCTGCTGTAAAGGACTGGGTGCACGACGGAGGGAGTTTATTACTGATTGCCGACCACATGCCGATGGCAGGCGCAGCAAAAGATTTAGCTGCTGAATTCGGTTTTGAATTTACCAATGGATTTGTGCTCGATACTGTTTCCGGGGGTACGGCAACCTTCAGCCTGAAAGAAAAAACCCTTGTTGAAAGCAGGATCACAAAAGGAAGAGATTCAGCGGAAAGTGTGGATCAGATCGTATCATTTACCGGGCAGGGATTCAACCTGCCTGATGATGCCACCCCGGTTATGATTTTTAATAAAAATTTCGTGAATATGCTGCCTGATACAGCATGGGTATTTGACAAAAAGACTCCGGTTTTCAATGCCGCAGGGTTGTCGCAGGGCGCTTACAAAAGTTACGGAAAGGGAAAAGTTGCTGTATTTGGCGAGGCGGCGATGTTTACGGCTCAGCTGGCCGGACCGGAACAAAGGAGAATAGGGATGAACAGCGATTTTGCTCCGCAAAATTATCAACTGGCGCTCAATGTAATTCACTGGCTGGATGGAAAGCTCGAATAGTTTAAGTTTTGGATTCCTCTACTGGCAAGTCTTATGCGGTCGGTTTAAGCATTGCAAACTTGTGCCGGATTAACTTAATATCCTATCCATTTTATTTCTACTTTTGAATGATGCGTTCTGAATCAAATTTCAAATAATTAAAGTGAGTAAGCAAGGAACAAGTCTACAGCGCATTAGGCTTGCACATTATACTTGGTAAGGTAGGGGAAAAATGAAACTATGAAAGAATATCTTAAATTTTTACTATTCACATTAATCATTGTCTTTTTTGGAATTCGATCTTTCTCTCAAAATGCTGAGTTGGAAAAAGTAAAAGTTAAATTTATAATAGACTCACTTTTATATGACACAACCTATGCCCTTGGACCCTGGGGAATTAAACTAGTATATAATCTTGCTGACTCCATTGAAAAATATGGATTTAGAAAGGATAAAATTTTTCCTTTCAGGAATTATAAAAAAGTAAAATTATTTAAGGCAAACCATGAGAAAAGATTGGTTAGATCCTGCCTTAATGAAAATACGATGACATTAAACGACTTTGTTGATCGGAAAGGGAAAAAGCTTTCAATAGACCAGACTGAAAGATTATTAAATATTATAAATAACCCACTGGCATTTGGATGGTCTATGCAGGAAACACAAGTGCTTAAAGCTGGAATTGTTTTTTATGATGAGCAAAATGAAATAATTGCTTGCATAAATATTTTTAATGATGGTAGACAACTTGGATTTTTCCCAAGGGAAATTAGAACAAAGGAAGGACAACTCAAAAAACATGATGGACAAAAATTTATAGAAATTTTGATTGAATTAGGATTAGATTTTTATTAATAGTCCCTCAACTGGGAAGTTTTGTGCGGCCGGTTTAAGTATTGCAAACTTGTGCCGGGTTAACTAAATATCTTATCCATTTTATTTCTACTTTTGGATGATGCGTTCTGAATCAAATTTCAAAGAATTAAAGTGAGTAAGCAAGGAACAAGTCAGCAGAGCATAAGGCTAGCACACAAGACTTGCGTATGAGTGGGTTACCAAGCATCTTAATACACCATCACTTGAGACAACTTTTCCTCATTTGGACAGCTTTGCTCGTCTTGTCAGCTGTGACAGCTTACGGACAGAATGATACTACTAACACAAAATATCTTTCAATAGGGACTAAATCGTATGGTATTTGTTTTGGAAATTCAATTAGATATAACGGAATAAGACTAAATCTCTGGGACAAAGGATATGGTAATGAGAAATGTTTAGGGAAAATTAATGGAAGTAATTTTTCATTTATAATTTCAAACTATCTTACAAATGGAATTGAGATTGGCATAATTGGGGTTTGTTCTGAAAAAGTAAATGGAATTCAAATTGGCGGACTCGCTGCAATTTCAAAGAACGTTAATGGATTAGCTTTTGCTGGACTACTAGTCAATGTAAATAAGATAAATGGAGCAGCAATAGGAGGATTTGGTATTACGGCAGATACATTAAATGGCGCATTTTTTGGATTTGGAGTAGCAGCAGATGATCCAAGATTTCCTAAAAAGATTATCAATGGTTTGGCAACGGGTGTCGTAGCAGTAGGAGCAGAAAAAGTGAAGGGAGTTACAATATGCGCCATGTGGTGTTACTCAAAAGAACACAATGGCCTTTCAATTGCTTTTTATAATAAGACAGCCAATTTACACGGATTACAAATAGGTCTTTTAAATTACGCAGGCAATAATCCAAAATTATTAAGATGGTTGCCATTAATCAATTTTCATCCATGATTTTCGCCTTCAGCTGACACAAGTTTTGTTCTTCCGGTTTTAGCATTGCAGACTTGTTCTGGGTCAACTAAATATCCTATCCATTTTATTTTTATCTTTGGATGATGCATTCTGAATTAAACTTCAAAGAATTAAAGTGAGTAAGCAAGACGCTATGTAAAAGCTTATGGAAGCAAACGAATTATCAATAAAATGAAAAGAAACAGGTTGTTTGATTTTAATCGCTTTAGCATGCAGTATGCTCTCGCAGGCTCAAAATCATTTATGGGTTCATGCAGGTGCAGGTTTTCCGGTCGGAGATTTCTTCCATCAGGGACATGAGTATGTAAACACTAGGTCCGGCAGCCGGTATAAAGTATACATACACCATTAAAGAAACCGGGTTAAGTTTGTTGTGTGGTGCCGATTTCTTTTATAATACAATAAAAAAGGATTACCAGGAATTGCTAATTCAGATGCTCGAGTCTGGAGGTCCGAACACAAATATCGAAATGGATTTTCCGGAATATATAAACGTACCAGTTATTGCCGGTCTCCAATATTCCATCGGGCTCTTCAGACCTGTTGCACTTTTTGGAGAAGCTGGTCTTGGGGTCAACCTTTTAAAATTGACGGATTCGAAATACCAATCTGACCAATCAGAACGGGACTACTTCTTCTTCAATCGATCCAGCTTTCAGCTACAAGGCCGGCCTTGGCTTTCTGATCATTGAAAGGATCAGTGTTGCGGTTCATTATTTTGGTTTAGGCAAACACACCGTCAAATACAAAACAGAAAATAGTGGTGGAATCAAGGAATCTGAAGAAAGTGAAAAGAAGGGAAATGAATTGGCCCTCACGCTGGGTTATCGGTTCTGACGGTGCAACCTCTCGCTGGTAGATTGCTGCTCGTGCCGCCGGAGAAATGCAGGAATACCAAGCAACTGAAAATACCTTATATTTGTCTTTCAAATTAAGCAGCCGTATTTAAAACCTTTTGATTATGAAAAAATTTATCATTACCTCCGCCCTGGTGAGTTGGATGCTGATCCTGTCTGCCCAAAGTAACCTTCAGATTGTTGATCCTGCAAAGAAATGGACTTATTTATCCTATCAGCCCTGGAGTCCAAATTTTTATAAGCAATCATATTATGTAAGAATTCGGCTGGTGATACGATCATCAATCAAAAAAATTATTTAAAGATTTGGGAAACCGAAAATAGTTTGATGATTGATTGGTATGTGATTGGTTATGCCCGTGAAGATACCAATGGAGATGTTTATTTTAAAATGAAATTCGGAAGAAGGCTTAGCATATAAGTTTGATGTCAGTGTTGGTGATACATTTACGATGAACAACCCTTTTCATATGTTGACTTTTACTGCTGAAATCCTGGCGATTGACACTGTTAATATTGAGCCTTCCAACCAGGACAGAAAAAGAATAAGCTTTCAGAATACAATAGCACCTGGTCGGGAGAAGAGTACTGGATAGAAGGGAGTAGGAAGTTTGGCAGGTATCATTATAGGAGTGGCAATGATGTTGTACCCCTAACCGGAGCGGAACTTTAACTCGCTTTGTCATTGGGATTATGGATTTACTTGTTTATTCCAATCCCGAATGGGACGATTGCTTTATAACAATGTATCGACTGATGAAATTCAGGAACCTGAACCATGTATCATCATTCAATCAAATCCACTTACTGATCAATCCATTGTTTCAGTCAAATTCCTGGACGGTAAAAATTTATCAATTGATATTCATGATATCTTTGGAAAGCTGGTACAAACCTATCCTGTTGATCAGGACAGTAAAATCGTCCTGCACAGGAGTCAGTTTAAAAGTAGCCTGTACATTGTCAGCCTGAATGATGGAAATAAAACGATTGCAAGAGAAAAACTTCTAATTCAATAATCGTATGAAAAAAATTTATCATTAGCCTCTGTATTGGCTCTGGTGTCATTATCCAGGCTCAAAGCCAGTACAATACCCAACTGATTGATCTCAATTAAAACATGGAGTATTGCAGACCAGCCATGAGAGGGCTGCGGAGGGGTTTTATATTCCTTTTATATAAAGCTTCAGGACGATACAACCATCAATGCAATAAATTATACTAAAATTTACCAGGCATTCGATGAGTTCATGACAGAATGGGAGCTGTATGGATTTATCAGGGAGGAGGAAAATAAATACTATTTAAGAAACCTGCTTGGGGAAGAGGGATTAGCCTATGATTTTTCAGTTAATATTGGCGATACTATCGAAATTAATAATCCCTTTGGGGCATTACCTGTTGCAGGCCATTGTTATCGGAATTGATTCAGTCTTATGTGAACCCGGCAATGAATTCAGGAAAAGGATCAGTCTGTATGAATTTCAGTATTTCTTTAACGAGGAATAGCTGGATTGAAGGGATTGGAAGTTCTGCCGGCTTAACGGTCAGCGGAATGGATCATGACATTGCTCACAGGCGGGGATGACTATACGCTGCTTTGTTATTATGAAGAGGAGGAAATGTTATTCAAGACAACACTTTATACTCTCTGCTATTACCCAATCGTTGATATTCCTGAGATTAATCAAGGTGAAATGGTGATGTTTCCCTTTCTCCAAATCCGGTGAATGATATTTCTCATCTGGTTATCCAAAATCCGGAGAACTAAAAATTGCACAATACGATCAATAACCTGTTTCGGTCAAGCTTGATACATAAATTCTCCATTTCATCTTCAGATGATATTGAAATTAATTCCAAAGATTATCCTACCGGAGTCTATTTTTATTCAGTTTTGAAAGAGAATGAATTGGATCAGCCTTGGGTAAATTTATTATTCAATAGCTATGACTTGCATTATCCAAACCTCCCCAACATCGGCAACATTCTTGAACAAAAGCTTATGGAAGTCGGAATTACAACTCCTGAAGAACTGAAAAATGCCGGCGCTGAAAATGCATTGTTACGAATTCGCACCATTGATGATACCGCCTGCATTAATATGCTTTGCGCACTGGAAGGAGCCATTCAGGGTATCCGCTGGCACGATCTTCCGAAAGAAAGAAAAGAGGAATTGAAGCAGTTCCTGAAAATGAAAAATATTCCGCTTACACCACTTAATAAATAAGGATATGAAGACATTTTTTACAATCCTGTTAACCGGGATTCTGGGTTTAATTTCAAATGCGCAGGATGTAACTTTTACAAAAGTAACCACCGGCGACCTGGTCAATGATGGCGGCTGGAGCTATTCCATGCTGTGGATGGATTTTAATGATGACGGTTTCCCGGATTTATTCGTCACCAATAACGATTCCAACAACGGCCAGCTTAATTTCCTTTACATAAATAACGGGGATGGAACATTTGAAAAATCACCGAAGGTCCGGTTGTGAATGATGGCGGGAGTTCTTATTCCTGCTCGGCTGCGGATGTGAACGGGGACAGTTATCCTGATCTGTTTGTAGCCAATTATAATGAAAACAACTTCCTTTATTTCGGGAATGGCGATGGAACTTTTGAAAAAGTAACCACGGGCCAGTTGTTAACAAACGGCGGAAAATCAGTTGGCGCTGCCTGGGCCGATTACAACCTGGATGGCTGGCTCGACCTGTATGTTGCCAACCGCGACCAGCAGAACTTTCTATATAAGGGATTAGGTGAAGGTGAATTTGAAAAGATCACAACCGGGGCAATCGTGACAGATGTTGCCAATTCCAGCGGCTGTGCCTGGGGTGATTATGACAATGATGGCTATCCTGATCTTATATGTGGCCAATTCAGGAACGGTCAGCAATCTTTACCATAACAATGGCGACGAAACCTTTAC
This sequence comes from uncultured Bacteroidales bacterium, assembly GCA_963705185.1. Classification (GTDB taxonomy): domain Bacteria; phylum Bacteroidota; class Bacteroidia; order Bacteroidales; family JAADJA01; genus JAADJA01. Next base: position 71,021 of record CAVPJF010000033.1, on the reverse strand, counting down.
CAAAGTAAATGAAGAACCTTTTATTACCGATGTATCCAGTTGCGCCGGTGCCAGCTGGGGTGATTGCGACAACGATGGCGATCTGGATTTATTCGTTTCGACGGGCCAGCTTGGGATGTATGTCAACTGGTTTTACCTGAATGACGGTGATGGAACGTTTACGAAAGTAACGGACAGTCCTTTGGTTAATGAAGCTACCTGGTCATCCGGGAGCGCATGGGGAGATTATGATAAGGATGGCGATCTTGATCTTGCTGTCGGGGGTTATGACGGGCCAAATCTGTTATTTAAAAATGATGGAGCAGGGAATTTTGAAAAGGTACTGAACAATAGCTTTGTCAATAATGGCAATTATACCGAAGGCCTTGCCTGGGCTGATGCCGATAATGACGGTGACCTGGATATTTTTACAGCAAAGAATAATTATTTCGGCGGGAATAATTCCTATTTCCTCAATGACGGAAATAGCAACAACTGGCTAAAAGTAAAGCTAGAGGGTGATGCCCTTTATCACAACACACAAGCCATTGGTGCAAAAGTATTTGTGTATGCAACAATTTTTGGCCAGCCTGTTATGCAAATGCGGGAAGTAAATACCCAAACCGGTGGTGGACAGGGCGGGCAGAATGATGCTGTTCAATTTTTCGGGCTGGGCGATGCAACAGTTGTGGATTCGGTTAAAGTCCATTGGATGTTTAATGAATTTAAACAATCGAATGTAAGCGTGAATCAGACAATTGATATGGGATTGATTATTTCTGGGATTAACAGACAAATAATTCAGAAAAGGATTTTAATTTATCAGTGTTTCCCAAATCCTGCATCAGATCAAATTAACCTGAATTTTACTCTGACCAATAATACTTTCCTGCAAATTCGAATCCTTGACGTGAATGGTAAACTTTTGAAAACTATTCATTCCGGAGAACTTACAAAAGGAAATCACAATTTAATTCTGGATTTGAAAAATGCTGAAAATATTCAATTGGTTCCGGGAACATATTTTATTCAGCTGGTTTCTGAAAACAATTCGATAGTTAAGAAAATCATGGTATTAGCGAATTGATGATGAATTTTATACAAATCTCAACTATACAGATGCACAAAACAAAAGCCCCGAAGGTTTTAACTCCGGGGCTTAATTTAAGTTTAACAAATATTCTTACTATTCAATCATGACCTGCCTTATTGCCGATCCGTTTTCAGCAGTGAGTTTAATTAAATACAAACCTGAATTTAATTGTGACACATCCATGTTTATAATATTTGAGGTACACTCAATTCCTAAAACCGCCTGACCCAGATGATTAAAAATTTCAATCCGATCAATTTTGGTACTTGCTTTTATATTCAATCTGTCAGAAACCGGGTTGGGATAGATTTCGATTTTTGAACTGAGATCTTCACCAATGCCAGTAAGGGTTAATTCAACAATATTCGTCGGATCTGATTCCTGTGATACATAAACAGCCGTCACATAGTATTGATGCAATCCGTTTCCAGGGGCAAGATGTGTAAATGTGCTTTCTTCAGTAAATTCAAGCAATTCAAACATACCGAGTTCGAAAGCATGAAAAATATTGTACCCAATCAATCCATCGGTTACCGGTTCATCCCAGTTAAGAATTACATCGCTTCCTGAGACTTCATAGGTAAGATTCGTAGCCGGCGGGAAACTGGTGGTTACTTCTGTCATCATCAGACTGGTTGCCTGATAGATCTCCTTGGTATCCATGTTCTGAATGAAAGCAATTGCTTCACAGTTTTCATACACATAATCATCCTCAATGGTAACTACGGTATTCCATGTATGGCTTGTCTCAACAGAAAAATCAAGTGACAACCCCATGGCATCCGGCCAAACATTCCGTGCAACCCAGAACTGGTTTTCATTGCCGGGTGAGGGAATGTCAGTTTCAGTTAATACCACAAATCCTGCAAGATTTTCGGTACTGTTACCATTTTTAATTTCAATTTTAGTGAAAACGTTATAATCCGTGCCTTCGGTAGGAGTGATCTCCATAAATACTTCAAAATTGGAAGGCCATGGAACACGTTCCTGCATTACGGGAACGTAGTAAGGGTAACTTGAGGGTTGATAGCCACCCACCACATCTTTATATCCATCAAACCAAACGGTCGGATAACCGGCAATGCCATACCAGCCATCTCTGACCATACCCTGTGGGAATTCGAATTCATCTCCGTTGTGCCATGCAATAATTGCAAGCGACTCAGGATAATCTTGTTGCAGCTCGTGCAAACCGAGTTCTGCAAGCGGGCAGAACCTCACCACGTCCCGGTGAAGAATTCCGCAACTACTTTTTGCCGTGGCTGATCGGAGAACGCAATGACTTTACTTTGGCAATCGTCGCCCGGAATTTCATCTCCAACCAAATCAGTACAAATTTCAATTTCATATGACCCAACATCCACTGTCCATGTAGCAAATTCTACCTGAAGCGTTTCACCCACTGCCAGATCTACCACGTCAACCGTTGAGGTGTAGCCGGTTGTAGGTTCAGTCATCGTAACCTGGAAGTTAATGGTTTCAACTCCCATATTTGCTACTGTAGCCAGGGGAATGACATCACCTGCCAGCATCACACCAGCCATATCAATAGATGCCATTGCAGCATTATAGCTGATGGGTGTTCCGGTTATACTCATCAAATAGTCTTCCCATTCGCCATAGGTAAATGTAGCACATGGATCAGGAGAAGAGGGGTCAATCCAGTTTGCGCCAATGCGCATGCGGTGAATACCGGGCATTGCATATCCCGGAACGGTGATATCCACAGTGAAGGTAACGTTGGCCTGTGGCAGGTTAAAATCGGTGAGAATTCTTTCAAGACTTGAAAAAACCTCATCATCATTGAAATCGATCCACATGCTCACATTCTGATCAGCATAACCGGTCTCCATCGAAGCAGTTATCGGGATACCGATTTCAGCATATCCCTGCATGTAGGTAAAATCGCCGTATCCATTGGGGCTGCAACCGCTGTTGAGGTTCGATATGCCTCCCATGGCAAAATCGGTAAAACCATCTCCATAGCTGCAATTAGCGCTGGGGATACAATAATCATCAGTGGATTTTCCATTCGTACCCGGAACTTGCTGGAGTTCCAGTTTGTGTTTAGCCACAGCATTTAGCCGCTCCTGTAAATCAGGGCTGCCTCTTTGTGCATTTATCTGCGCCATCAGGTTACCTCCAACCGCAATGGCTGCGATAAAGATTAATAATGTAATTGTTTTTCGTTTCATAACAAATCCTTTTTAATTAATAATAAGAACCATGAATATATTGAACTTTTAAATATTGATATAGAACCTGTTATTATCCTTCAGTATGTAATTTTATACTGAATAAGACCCATGAATAACTAAATAATCAAGAACTTATTAAATAAAAGCGAGTTATAAAAATAATTTTCTACGATTGACAAAAGAACATTACTGAATCCAAAATATATTTTTTCATAGGAGTAAAATTACAATTTGTTTTTGAATTACTTCAAAGTAAAAATCGTCTTTTTCTAAAAAATTATTTTTAAGTTATTAACCAAATTTAAAATTAATCTCCGAAAAGCATTTGTTTACAAACAAAGACAATATGTTTAGACTATAAATATATAAATCTTAGTTGATCTTCTTCTCCTTCCCTGCCCATTCCCTTGCTCGTAAAACATATTTCTGGATTTTCCCGGTCGAAGTTTTGGGTAATTCAGAAAACTCAACGGCAGCCGGACATTTGAAATGTGCGATTTTCGTCCGGCAGAATTCGATGATCTCTTTTTCGGTAGCATACATGCCTCTTTTAAGCGTAACGAATGCTTTTGGGCGCTCACCCCATTTTTCATCAGGAATAGCGATTACTGCACATTCAAGTATCGCAGGATGCTTCACAATGGCTTGCTCAACTTCGATGGTTGAAATGTTTTCGCCACCTGAAATGATGATGTCTTTCAAGCCGGTCGCGAAGCTCAATATAGCCATCCGGATGCCACACCGCCAGGTCACCGGAATGGAACCAGCCGCCTTCGAAAGCACTTGCCGTTTCATCAGGTAATTTAAAATATTCCTTCATCACATTGTTGCCCCGCATTACCACTTCACCAATGGTCTCGCCATTTTGAGCAACATCATTCATTTCCACATCCACCACCCTCACCAGGTCGGAATTGATATAAGCCTGACCCTGCCTTGCCCTCAGCTTCGATTGTTCTTCCGGATCTGACTGATCCCATTCCGGGTGCCATTCGCAAATGGTTGTTGGCCCGTAGGTTTCAGTAAGACCGTAAACATGAACGGGATGAAAGTTCAGGGATTTGATTTTCTCAAGCAATGTCGGTGATGGCGGTGCTCCGGCAATGGTGACGGTCACACTGTTTTCAACAGGAGCTGCAACCGGATCATTCACCAGCATTACCTGAAGCGTAGGAGCGCCATTAAAATGCGTAACACCTTCTTTCCGGATCAGGTCCCAGATCAGTGAAGATTCGGTTTTCCGCAGGCAAACATGAGTTCCGGCCACAGCCGTAACAGCCCAGGTAAAGCACCAGCCATTGCAATGGAACATCGGCAGGGTCCATAAATATTTGCTTTCAGCGGTTAAACCGGTTTCAATAACTTCTCCAAGCGCATTTAAATAGGCTCCGCGATGGGTATAGATCACTCCTTTGGGCCGGCCTGTTGTACCGGAGGTATAATTCAGCGCTATCGGCTCCTCCTCGTCTTCCAGCAAAGGTTCAATCGGTTCAGGATTTCCATCGGCTAAGAACATCTCGTAAGGATCAGTCAGGTCACCGGTATCCTCCACGATAATGGTCTGAAGTCCTTTCATTTCGACAGATTCCAGCATGGGATATAACTCCCTGTCAACAAATAGAAATTTTGATTCAGAATGTTCAAGGATATAACTGATCTCCTCACTGTTCAGACGGGTGTTGATCGCGACCAGGATTCCACCGGCCAGCGGAACGGCGTAATGCGCTTCAAGCAAAGCAGGAATATTCGGACAAAGAAAGGCAACCCGGTCATGCTTCTGAAGTCCATGCTTTCTGAGCTGCGATGCCAGCCGGTTGACTCTTTGTTCTAATTCCCTGTAAGTATATCGCCGGCTGCCATGAACCACAGCGATTTTATCCGGGAAAATATACGCACTGCGCTTTAGAAAGCTTATGGGTGATAATTCAGTGCGGTAAACGGGTTTTTCGGATTTAGAATTTACCATATTTCATGAAATGATAATCTTATACAAAAGAAAAGCATTTCAGAAAGATTACAAAAGAAGTAAGCAGAAATATTTTTAACCTTGCTGTCAGGAATAAATATATCGTCTGAAATTAATTAAGGCAATTGCGATACCGTTGCCAGTATTTGGAAGCCAGATATCATTCTTATCGGATATTGGAAGATTGACCATCCAGATTTAGATCAGATGACAAATACCCTGAAAGTCCTGCTTCAGATTGCCATGAGAAATCTCTTATCCATGGCGTCAATTATTCCATCAGCATTGGCATCTCCGCCAATCATTCCATAAATACCAGTTGAAAGAAATTTTTGTGCATCAATTCCAAAAGCCTGACCTGCTCCTGATGTGAAATCATAGGAATAAACATCCCCTATTTTAACCAATGGATTGGCTGACAATACAGGCAAATGATTCCTGTGCCAAACAACGACGAATAATTGTTGTAATTGTATCAGTGAATTGCAAATTTGAAGTTCCATCTATTCCAACAACAGAACCATCACTTAATAGAAAAGCTGCCTGCCGGGCAATTCTGGTAGCAGCAGTTGCAGTGGCAGCAGATAGTTGCATCACGAAGTTCAACCAGAACCCAGTCGACGACATCAGTTGGAATAGTCAGCCACATTCTCAGTTCCAGGGTAATTCCAGGGTGAACCGGAATAAGGCTGTGACAATGGAAATTCATCAAGGGTTAAGTTCGTGTTCATTCCAGAACCAATGAATGGTCCTTCAAGCATTACTTGTAAATCAACATAAAAATCAAGACTTTGAACATTGATATAATCCGTTTTAATTTCTGAATCAGTACCTGCAGCATTGGTAGCAATTAACTCAACAGTATAGTTTCCTGCGAGCGTTAAATTGTACATGTGGATTCTGAGAACTGGAATTTGTTCCATCAATAAATGTAACGGTTGACGGATTAAATGACCATGCCCAGGAAGTAGGACTGTTCGTTGATTGATCGGTAAATATTACAACCTCCCCAACAACTGGAGCTATATTACTGGCAGAAAAATTTGCCACCGGAACAGCGGTAGTGAAAATATAATTTGTCTTTATTTCACTGTCAGAACCGGCGGAGTTGGTTGCAGTCAAAGAAACTGTATAATAACCCCCTGCATTGAACTGAACCTGCGGATTCTGCGAATTAGCATTTGAACCACCAGCATAAGTCACTGTTGCCGGTGTAAAAGACCATGCCCATGAAGTTGGAGTATTGGTTGACTGGTCAGTAAAAGTGACTGTTTGTCCAACGATAGGAATTAATTGTGCTTGCATTGAAGTTCGCAACCGGAATAACCACCGGACTCGAAACAATAACCGTATAATCTTCGGCTTCTCCATAGGTTGTAACATCACAGGGTCCAGGATTCTGATTGTATCTTTCGGATACCCTCATTCGGGTTGATCCGAGTGAAGCTCCTGCAGGAACCATTGCATTGGTTGACAAGGTAAACGTGCCGGCAGTACCAGGAGTTTGACCAAGATCATAGGTTTCGCCCGCATCACCAAAAGTGCAGTTCTTATTCCAGTCGATCCAGACAATGGCATGCTGAACCCAGGCATCCATTTACAGTGACGTTTACCGACAAAGGATAGCTTGATCCGGGATTCACATTTGTTGAAATGGAAGTGAAATTTGAATAAGTTGTCGAGCCACTGTTGTTGTTGATCGTATTGAAAGTTACATTGCTTATCCAATCGTCGGAAGTATTCGAATAAGAAGTTGTACAATAAGTGCATGCTGATACATTGATATAATTTGTTTTTGTTTGGGTAAATGTTCCTCCCGCTCCGGTGGCTGTGAGTGAAACCGTATAAGAACCAGACGGTATTAAACTGAACAACCGGATTTTGAGAAGTATTGGAAGTGCCGCTTACAAAAACAGCTGTTCCGGGGCCAGTGATCGACCAAAGCCAGCTGGTTGGATTACCGCAGGACTGGTCATAAAATGAAACTGTGCCGCCAATACTGATGGTTGTTGCACTGGAAGTAAAATCTACAGCATTGCTTTGTGGTGCTAATTGAACATTGAGGTAGGTCGCATTTTTATTTGCAACTGAAATATTATTAAAAACCTGTGTTTCATAACATGGAGCAGAAATCCGCACACTATAGGTTCCGGCATTAAGCAACCGATGATAATTCCCAAGCGGCGAAGCATAAACCCAGGAGCTATCGCCAACAATATCATGGTTAAGAACAAAAATTTCAGCTTAATTGGAAGTCCTGTAACGGCATCGGTCACCATTCCCCGGATTCCAAATGTACATTGCTCAAGGTAATTCAGGAAAGATCGGCTGTTGTAGCCCCAATAAGCCGGCAGGCTTGCAGCAGGAATAATTTAGGCATCCGAAATTTCAAGGGTAAATTCCCTGCATTGATGAAAAAAATTCATGTAATCCTGCCGTCCACCGTCAATTACATACCAGGCAGCTCCATTGGTAATCCCATCATCATAAAGGTTCATGTAGCCTGAAGGGGAATACGCTGACACGTATCTGCATATTCATGACAAACATATTGCCACCAGCTGATCATCGGCACACAAGGCATATTTATGATCCCAGGGATAATTGCAACTTCGGTTCCACCATGAAAATTGCAGGACATCACAAAATGCCTGCTTTCTGCAAAATTCATAAAAGCAAAAGTTTCCGGCTGCGTATTCGCATATATAGTCCATTAATTACATCAGGAAAATTACGGTTCAGATCAACATTATTTGCATTGTAGCGGACTGCACCTGCAACGGAATTGTTCCCGGTTTTATAAGTTCCATCAGGATTTGCCAAGAGGATTAATATAGATTTCAATGTTATTTACAAGGTTGGCAATCCGTGGCGATGTTGAATAAGCTGTCAGCAACGAATCGATCAATCTTAACATGAGCACATAACCTGTAATTTCATCGCCATGCATGGTGGAAGTATAAAAGAATTCGGGTTCTGCTTCATCAGTCACCACATTATCCGAAATCTTGGCAACCAGTAATTGCCTTCCGTTAACAGTTGTACCAATGCTGAATACATCGCATAATCCGGGGTAATTTGTTTCAAAAGCATTCATCATTGCAACATAGGCAGTGATAAGTTGGATAAGCATCCCATGCATTGGTTCCTTTTAATTCATCATAATCTTTCATCACAGGATTAAATCCTTCATTTGGATGAGGTAGTAAGGTATAGGGAATCCCTGTTGACTTCAAATTCATCTCATTTCCTTTTCATTGGCATAAGCAAAAACGGTGTTGCCCTTACATTGTCAATGGAGATGATTTTAGTGATCCACGAAATATCTTTTTTATCTGAAACCTGGAACTGAAAATAGACCTCACCATTTTTCTTAAGCATTTCATCTTTGCTTAACTGGCTAAAACCAATAAAAGCTGACAAAAGCGAATACAGCAACAAAAACTAATCTTTTCATAAAAATTTTAAGGATATAAAAACGACCAAATGAAATATTATTCAAAATCGGGGTAAAGTAAATACTTTTTCCTGATCTCTTTAAAAGCCTGAATATCTTTTTGCCAGGTCTGCCTGATCTCTTCCTCTGTCATTCCCTGCAGAATTTGATTGCGCAACTTGTCTGATCCCGGCCAGTTTATCAAAGAAAGGATTGAAATAATCTTTGCTTTTGCCTAAAAACCTTATACATTTCCAGCAAATAAAACAGGTTCAATTTCCGAATCGGTATCCTGAACATTTTCAGCATATCCAACAAATGAGTGTCCATAACAATGAATTCCTTCATACGGCGGATCCATTGCCTTTCCGGGAATATCTCTGGGGACAAAATCATAACTTCCAACCAAAAAATCCGGATGGCCGATAACCTGGAAAGGGTAATCCGTACCCCGCCCAACACTGATGATCGTCCCTTCAAAAAAGCAAAGCGAGGGATAAAGCTGGATGGCAGTATTGTTGGGTAAATTTGGAGAAGGAGGAACCGGCAATTCATAGATCGTGTTTATGATCGTAGTTTTCACAACTTACAATCTTCAGATCACAATTGATATACTGTCCTTCAGCCAATGCTCACCGATTATCATTCTAGGCATATTCCCCAATCGTCATGCCGTAAACAACCGGAACAGGATGCAACCCGACAAAAGATGAAAAAGCAGGATCAAGCACAGGGCCATCCACATAATCGCCATGGGGATTTGGACGGTCAAGAACAATCAACGGAATGTTGTTTTCCGCACAAGCTTCCATCACATAAGTCAGGGTCGAAATATAAGTATAGAACCTTGCGCCGACATCCTGAATATCGAAGATCATGAGATCGATCCCTGAAAAATCCTCCGGAGTCGGCTTCTTTTTTTTCCCGTAAAGCGAAATTACAGGAATACCGGTCTTTGCATCAATGTTACTATCAATTTCTTCTCCCGCTCCTGCACTTCCCCTGAACCCATGTTCAGGTCCAAATGCTTTCACCACATTGAAGCCTGCATGAATGAGGCTATCGACGATATGCGTTGTTCCAATAAGTGAGGTCTGGTTTGAAACCACACCGATTCTCTTCCCTTTTAAATCCTTAAAGTAAGTGTATGTTCTTTCGGCACCAACAATGACCTTTTCTTTGGATTCCTGCGCAATACTGCAACTCCATTGACCAAAAGCGATTAAAATAGTTATCCAAATAATTATTGAATTTCCTGTCCTCACTCCCCCTTTGAAGGGGGTTGGGGGGATGTTCTTCACTCCCCCTTTGAAGGGGGCTGGGGGGATGTTATTTTGATTTTTCAATCTCTTCAATTTTTTGCTGAATTTGCAAAAGTACACTGAACATGTTATTTTTTACTTCCTGATCATCAAATCTGATAAAATGAACTCCAAGATCTTCAAGTCTGCCCTGCCTTCTCAAATCATTTTCATACTTATAATCATGGCTGATCCCATCAATTTCAATTGCCAGCATTAGCTCATGGCAATAAAAATCCACAATAAATTCATCAATGGGTACCTGACGATGAAATTCAACGCCTAAAGCTTTATTTTTAATTTGTTTCCATAAAAGAATTTCGGATAAGGTACTGTTGTTTCTTAAATACCTCGCAAATTGCTTTAACTTCGGGTTATATGGAATAATAACATTTTTCACCATAAATATTAGTTACATCCCCCTGCCCCCTTCAAAGGGGGAATTAAATCCAATTATACCCTTCAAATTAATGAATCAAATTACTCAATCTTCCATTCCGGTAACCTTCCGGGTGTCAATGGCGCTCCGATATTTTCAAGCTCTTTTTCAATAGCCGGGAGCTTCACCTTCATAAATTTCCTTCATTTCATTCAGAACCGGCGGAAACTCCTCTTTCAGGATTTCATATACATCGCGCTGGGTTTGTGTCACTCCGGCAGTTGAACTATAATGTGTAAATATGATCGAGTAAAGCCTGTCGTTGATGGATGGTATGGCCGGCCAGTTCTCTTCCTGGCTTGCCCTTGCTTCCTGTCCGTTGAATTTCCAGAGAATGTTATCCATTTGTGTTTCTATTTCTTCGATCTTTTTCATCAGATCCGATCCTGCTTCCGGAGTCCGCTGGGCCACCTGCTTGTCACTCTTTATCCTATCCATCAGGTCATAGGCGAAATCTTCAGCGCCTCTGACAACCCTTCCCAATTCGGCAAGCTTCTGCTGGAAAGCCACGAGTTCAGCCCTGTTTTCGGCTGGCAGGGTGGTATTATTCAATGGTTTAACTATGAATTCAACCGGGCCAACCAGTTCTTTGGTTTCACCCCTCACTACCTGCGACATCGAAATGGTATATTTTCCCGGCAGAACAAATGTGCCGTCGCCACCCATGTCCATTGGATCGAATTTCTCTTCCACTTTGACTGGTGAGGTGGAAGGATAACGCAAATTCCAGTTCAGTCTGTTTATTCCTTCGCTGATGCCTTTTGTCAGTTTTCTCACGATTTCACCCGTTTCATCCTTAATGGTAAATACCAGGTGTGGTTCCACTTCATTCTTCTCTGCCCTCAGCTCATCCATCGTCGGCGTTGGAATGGGCTTTTTGTCCTTCGCCAGTTCCTTTTCTTTTTCATGGCGCTGGTCCTTCAATGTTTTGGGAGATTCCTTTATGTAATAGGAAAAAGTGGCTCCGAATGCCGGATTTTCTGCAATATAAACATTCGATCCGCTGCCATATCCGCCACGGTATTTTTGAACGTACATCAATGCATCTTTAACCGGAAAGATAAAGGCTGTGGAATCCATCAGCTGTTTGTTAAGTTTGCGTAATGGTGAATAGTCATCCAAAATATAAAATCCACGACCAAAGGTTGCCAGAACAAGGTCGCTTTCCCTTTCCTGAATAGCAATATCTTTTACCGAAACTGTGGGCATTCCCGACTTTAATTGTGTCCAGATTTTTCCACCATCCACCGTGAAGAAACAACCGAACTCTGTACCGACAAATAACAATTCGGGATTGATGTAATCCTGCTGGATGGTGTGAACCGTTCCTTTTTCCGGAAGATTGCCTGCGATGGAGGTCCAGGATTTGCCTTTGTCAGTGCTTTTCAAAATATAAGGTTTGAAATCATCCCTCAAAATATTATCGAAAGAAGCATAAACGATATTTTCATCAAATTTGGAAGCAAGAATATCGCTGACATAAGTATTTGCAGGAATACCCGGAAAGGATTCGCATTTTCTCCAGCTTCCGCCTGCATCTTCAGTTACCTGGATGAGTCCATCGTCAGTTCCGATATAAAGTAAATTTTCTTTAACTTTTGATTCGTCAATGGAAACAGCCATTCCGTACAATGAAGTTGACACATCCTTTGCCACTGCATCAATGCTCCAGTACTGATCCATCACCGGCCAGGTGTTGCGGTCGATTTTTGCAGTAATATCTTCACTTATCACTTTCCACGATTGTCCGCGGTCATCGCTCCTGAATATCTTGTTGGCGCCCATGTAAAGCCTGGTAGGCGAATGCGGGCTGAGCATATAAGGCGTATTCCAATTCCATTTGTAGGTCTCCTCCCCTTTTCTGGGTTGTGGTTTGATGTTGATTGCTTCACCACTCTTCTTATCATAACGGTAAATGTTGCCATACTGGTAAGCAGAGTATACAATATCTGGATTGGTGGGCTCGATAGCCTGAAAGAATCCATCGCCACCTAATGTTGTCACCCATTCGGAACTAGAAACCCCGTCGGTATTGATGTTCCGTGAAGGACCTCCGAAGCTGCTGTTGTCCTGTGTTCCGCCATAAACCCAGTAAAAAGGTTCAGTATTATCAACTGCAACCCTATAGAACTGAGTTACTGGAAGGTTGGTTTTGTGAATATAAGTTGCACCCTGGTCAAAGGTTTCATATATTCCACCATCACCGCCAATCATAAAATGCTTTACATCGGATGGATCAATCCAGAAAGCATGATCGTCAACATGCCTATCGTTGTTGCCAACTGATTTCCATGTTTTGCCGCCATCTTCTGTAAAAGACGAAACCGTTTCCATTGAATAGACTTTATGGGCATTCACAGGGTCGCAATATATTTCGTTATAATATTGCCCGGCATCCGAATGATCGCTCATCTTTGACCACGATTCACCCAGGTCCGTTGACCTGTAAAATCCGCTATTATCTAGAGCTGCCTCAATGATGGCATAAACGATATTCGGATCGACCGGCGAAATTGCAATACCCATACCACCTTTATCCACACCGGGAATTCCGGATTCGAGCTTGCGCCAGTTCTTTCCCCCGTCTTCCGATTTATACACTGCTGTTTCAGGCCCCCCACCTATTTTCGTATGAACATGCCTTCTTCTCTGCTCAGAGGTAGCAAACATGATATCCGGGTTGCAGGGATGCATGATCACATTGTTTACGCCGGTATGCTCCGAAATATTCAAAACCTTCTCCCAGGTTTTTCCTCCGTCGATGGTTTTATACAATCCGCGATCTCCACCGGGTCCCCAAACAGATCCTTCAGCAGCCACAAAAACGATATCAGTATTTCGAGGATCGATCGCAATCATCCCGATCTGGCGTGATTCTTTCAAGTCCCATGTTTTTCCATGATTTGCCACCGTCGGTGGTTTTATAAACGCCATCACCATAACCAAGTGCACGCTGGTGATTATTTTCGCCGGTCCCGGCCCAGACAACATTTGAATTTTTCGGATCCATGGCCAGGCAGCCGATGGCATATGCGCCATAGTTGTCAAAAACCGGTTCAAATGTGGTTCCGTTGTTTACGGTTTTCCAGATATGCCCTGATGCCACTGCCACATAATACTCGCTGTGGTTTTTTGGATTGACTGCAAAATCAGCAATCCTTCCCGAGGTAAAAGCAGGCCCGATGCTGCGGAATTTCAACCCGCTAACATCACCCGATTTGATGGTGTCGCTTTTCTTGTCGGCATCTTTGCCTTTGCCGGCACTAAGATTATTTGATAAGAGCACGCATGACAGCATAATTGCCATACCAAAGGACAATCTGATAAATCTCTGTTTTGATTGGGATAAATTCTTCATTGGTTGTAAATGTTTAAAATTATGTATTTCTAATTCATTAAATAAATTTCGTAGATCAATTTTACCACATAGTCACATAGGGTCATAGACTTCACATAGCTAAACATTGTATTGATAATCTATATATTTTCGTAATAATCGCATGGCGATCTATGTGTTTGCCTATGTATCTATTGTGCCTATGTGGTTTAATATTTTTCTTGTCTTTTCAATTTTTCACATAGACACATTTGACGGGATAAAAGTATTGGAATTTTATTAAAAATTTATTTTACCTACTCATTTTATTTCAAAAGTTCCTTTGCCATTAAATATCCGTGAGCGCTGGCATAAATAATGGAACGGGTGTATCCTGAACAATCACCAATAAATTTCAGATTGTCAAACTCCTGGTTGTTTAATGTGTTTGTATAAAACTTAATTTCAGGAGCATAAACCAAATTATCAGGGTGAGTGATTCCGGGAATGACCTTGTTCAGATTTTCGGCAAAGTCAATAATGCTCTCGATAATCCTTCTTGGATAGGCAAGGTTAATATCGCCCAGGATATATTTGTCTGCCGGAAGTGTGGGCGAAACCCGATACAGGTTTTTTGTCCTTTTTGAATCCACAAAATGGCTGTAGGTTTGAAGAATAACGCGGTTTCCGCCAAGCATATTCGACAGACCGGCAATATTTGAACCATAGCCTATGGGATCGTTGAAAGGTTCGGTAAGCTGCACCGTGGTCAAGATGGCAAAGTTGGTATTTTTACTTTTTTGTTTAATTTTTGCATGACCGTTCACTGTGGTAAAATCGCCGTAATTTTCTGTCACCACATAACCCGAAGGGTTGTTGCAGAACGTGCGAACCATATAGCCGGTCTTGCTCTTGTACTTTACTTTAAACTCATACATCTCGCGGTTCAGGTCTTCCACAATATGATTGGGAAGTTCAAAGCGAACGCCAATATCTACCCTTGTGCTATCCAGAACTAATTTTGGATATTGATTAATGATGGTCTTAATGAGTTTATGTCCGCTTCGTCCTATAGCTACTATAACCTTGTCGAAATCCTTATCAAAACCGATATCTACTTTATTATCCTTAACATCAATCCGGCTGACTTCTTTTTCAAAATGAAAATGAACTTTTGGTAATGATCGGTATTCCTCATAAATATTGAATAAAACCTCTTTCAGTTGGTCCGTTCCCAGGTGGTAAAATTCAGAAATGACCGGCTGGAATCCTTTTTCATAAAACTTTTTATAATAATCCATATTGGTAAAGGAGCTGCCTCTTTCATATTTTCCATTGTCGGTCTTCTCAATCCAGAAATCGACTAATTTTTTCTGAAGATCAAGTTCAACATCCAGTTCACCGCCCATTTCTTTCGAAACGAACAACTTTCCATCTGCACGTATGCCCGAAATGCTGGAGGAGTAAATGTCTTTGCTTTTTTCAAAGATGTGGATTTCGTGGCCTGCATTTTTAATTCTTCTCAATAAAACCAATGGCTGCAGCGCCAAAACCGATGATAGCAATTTTCATAATTTATTTTTTACAGCCTGATAAAATTAATCGTTTTTAAATTTATAATAAAATTGAATACTAATCTTGATTTGGGCTTTTCAATTTCGTATCTTTGGCAAGATCAAAAATAAATATTGTTTAATAAAACATTAGGAGGATAAAAAGATGCCCGATAGTATTTACAAAGTTATCGAAGTGATCGGTACCAGTGAAAAAAGCTGGGAAGAAGCCGCTAAAAAAGCTGTAGAAAAAGCTGCCGAAACTCTTGAAGACCTTCGTATTGCAGAAGTTTCAGCCATGGACATGAAAATAGAGGAAGGAAAGGTTGTAGCTTACAGAACAAAGGTAAAATTATCTTTCAGATTCAGAGAAAGGTAATAGGTAACATCAGATTATAAAATCCTTTTCGCTCTAAACGGGAAGGATTTTTTTATTTTCATGATGGAAAAAATTATTTTTGTTCCGATGATTGTCATTGATAATACAATTATTTCTGAAGAAATACGGGACATCCGGTTTTGCTGCAACCTGGAAAAGTGCAAAGGCGCCTGCTGTGTTGAAGGGGATGCAGGTGCACCTCTTGTGAAGAAGAAATTTCGGAACTTGAAGATTACATTGACAGGATAAAGCCCTATATGCAGCCAGGACGGAATCAGTGTAGTTGAAAAATCTGGAGTATTTGATTACGATATGCATGGCGAATATGTAACACCGCTTATTGCCGATAAAGATTGTGCTTTTGTTTATTACGAAAAAGATATTGCCCGATGCGCCATCGAAAAGGCCTATGAAGAAAAGAAAATTGGATTCAGAAAACCCCTTTCATGCCATCTTTACCCGATCAGAATAAAGAAGTACGCCAATTCCGAAGCCGTAAATTATCATAAATGGCAATCTGCCAGCCGGCATGTTCAAAAGGAAAAGAGTTAAATTTACCACTTTATAAATTTCTGAAGGACCCGTTAATCAGGAAGTTTGGTGAACAATGGTATCAACAACTTATTATGGAAGTTGAAGGATGAAATTACGGGATTCAGTGTTTTTCCTTTCTACTTTGAAAAACAACCTGCTTCCCCTTCCAAATAAACTAAAACCAATTATTTTAAAGCCTCTTTGTAAGCTTGAATAGCCCTGATACGGCCAAATTTATGATCAACGATTGTGTCAGGATAATCTCCGGTATTAATCTCCGGAACCCATTTCATAATGTATAAGCTATCCGTGTCAAATTTTTTTTGTTGCTCAGCCGGATTAAAAACCCTGAAGTATGGAGCAGCATCACACCCTGTTCCGGCAGCCCACTGCCAGTTTCCGTTGTTGGATGATAATTCATAATCCAGCAATTTCCTGGCAAAATATGCTTCGCCCCAGCGCCAGTCGATAAGTAAATGTTTACATAGAAAACTTGCCACCACCATCCGAACCCGGTTGTGCATAAAACCAGTAGTATTTAATTCCCTCATTCCGGCATCCACCATAGGATAACCGGTTTTTCCCTCGCACCATTTATGAAAATGATCTTCATTGTTGACCCATGCAATTTTATCATAAGCAGGTTTGAAACTTTCTCTGACAACTTTGGGAAAGTGAAAAAGTATCTGCATGAAAAATTCCCGCCATACAAGTTCCTTTAAAAAGGTTTTATTTGGAGAAGAATCTGCCTTTATTATTAGCTCCCGAATACTGATCGTCCCGAATCTCAAATGAGGTCCTGCCATTGAAGTTCCATCTATAAATAGGGAAAATTCCTTGTTTGTTCGTACTTTGTCAATCCTGTCGTTCTCCAGTCGTGCATCTGGAATACTTATATCACTTTTAAAAAATCCGATTTGCCTAAGTTCAGGAATTTCCGACCAGGGCAATTGAATAAAGTTTTTATAATACCTTGCTGTATCAAAAATTTGAACAGGGCTTTCGGACAGTCTGGACATCCACTTATTCATATAAGGTGTGTAAACCGTATAGGGCTTGCCATCCTCCTTTATTACCTCATCTTTTTCAAAGATCAGGTGGTCCTTAAATGTTCGAAAACTTATTTTCTGGATTTGGAGAAAGTCGAATATTTGCTGGTCCCTCTTAATTGAATAGGGCTCATAATCATGGTTGGTATAAACTTCCGAAATGTTGTATTCATCGACAATGATTTTCCAAACTGAAAGAGGTTCGCCATGCTTTACTATTAAGCGACTCCCAAAACTTTTTAACTTTTCATTAATCTTTTTAAGTCCTTCGAATATGAATGTCACCCTCGGATCATTATTTTCCAACTCATTTAAAATATTCGTATCGAAGATAAAAACCGGTAAAACCGGCACCCCGGATTTCAACGCATGGTATAGTCCGGCATTATCATCCAGCCGCAGGTCGCGGCGAAACCAGAAAATATTAATGGAATTTTTCAACCTAAATAATAATCAGAGGTTTTGAAATAAAAAACCCCCGGCGTAGCAGGGGTTCTACTTTGTACTACTAGAAATTATTATTGCTTTAAGCTGGTGCTCCGGTCGCAAGTTTTGCTGTGCCAAGCGCATCCAGTTCCTTATCCAGCATAAATAAGCCGCCTTTTTCATTTCCGGCCAACCTGAATTTATCGAGAATACCTTTGAACATGCTTTCTTCTTCAATCTGCTCCATGATATACCACTGCAGAAATTGACCAGTAGTATAATCCTTTTCAGTAAAGGCAGTTTCATAGAGATTATTGATGGACTGTGTGATGAATTGCTCGTGCTTCAGGATTTTCTCGAAAATCTCCAGCAATGATTTGTATTTATTATCAGGCATTTCAAGACTCTGGAGTGTAGCATAACCGCCTTTATCGTTCAGGTATTTGATTAGTTTGGTCATATGCAATCGCTCCTCATCCGAATGGGCATACAAAAACTTTGCAGCGCCGGGAAATCCGTTCACTTCGCACCATGAGGCCATGGCCATATAAATCCTGGAGGATTGTTCCTCGTTCTGTATCTGCTTGATGATAACCTTTTCAACTTTTTTTGAGATCATATTTTATCGTTTTTATTGTGTAACATTAATCAGTTGACAAATATACAACAATCAACAGGACATTCTTTCAAATTGTTCAAAATTATTCAACTTTGATTCCAGGAAAATAAAAAATCCTGCCGGGAAACTGCCTGACAGGATTGTATATCTTCGAGATAAAACCTTATCCTTTCAAAGCTTCTGCTCCGCCAACAATCTCAAGAATTTCGCCGGTAATGGAAGCCTGTCTTGCTTTGTTATAGGCAAGTTTAAGATCCTTGAGAAGTTCCTGGGCATTATCTGTTGCCTGGTGCATTGCCGTCATCCGCGCTCCGTGTTCCGAAGCATATGAATCGAGCAGGGCTTTATAGAATTGTATCTTCAGCGATTTTGGAATCAGGTCCAGAACAATCTCCTCTTTGCTGGGTTCAAAGATGTAATCCACCTTTGAGTTCTTCTTTCTCGTTTCATCCTTTGCAGGAGGCAATACAGGTAAAAACTGTTCGGTCAAGAGTTTCTGCGTAGCAGCATTTTTAAACTGGTTGTAAATTATTTCAATCCGGTCAAAGCTTTTATTCGAAAACAGGTTCATTACATTCTCTGCAATGACTGAAACATTTTCGAAAGTAAGATGATTGAAAACATCATCGTGTGATTCGATTACCTTGTAATTCTTTCTCCGGTAAAATTCAGTTGCCTTTTTTCCGATGGTCATAAGGCTCACATTTCCTTTCTGATCCTGAGAAGCATATTTATCTGCCATCAGGTTGTTGGCCATTTTAATCACATTCGCATTGAATGCACCGCATAATCCACGGTTCGAAGAAATAACAACCAGTAAAACCTTTTCAGGATGACGCTGAACTGAATAGACACTGCTTGTATCCCCTGCATCCAGGCTCACGGAAAGGTTTTGAAGGAATTCCTGCAATTTTGCAGCATAGGGTCGCAACTTGATTATAGCTGTTTGTGCTTTTCGCAGTTTGGATGCCGCCACCATTTTCATGGCACTGGTAATCTGCTGTGTCGATTTGACCGATGCTATCCTTATCCTGACTTCTTTTAAATTAGCCACTGCTTGATTTACGATTTTTAAGAATTACGATTTAGGATTTATACCTCGAATTTTTTGGCTACTTCTGATGCAACCTGTTCAAGCGTTTTTAATACTTCGTCCGGTAATTGTCCTTGTCTTAATTTTTCGAGGACATCCTTATGTTTTTCTTCCAGTTCATGCAAAAAGAATTCTTCGAAATCATGAATTTTATTTACCGGAACTTTCTTCACCAATCCTTTGGTACCACAATAAATAATCGCAACCTGTTTTTCAACCGTCATGGGTGAATATTGCGGTTGTTTTAAAATCTCAACATTTCTCCTTCCTTTATCCAGAACAGCCAGTGTAGCTGCATCCAGGTCGGAACCGAATTTGGAGAACGCTTCCAGTTCACGGAACTGAGCCTGGTCAAGTTTCAGGGTTCCTGCCACTTTCTTCATCGACTTGATCTGTGCATTTCCTCCTACACGGGATACCGAAATACCAACGTTAATGGCGGGGCGAATCCCGGAATTGAATAAGGTGGTTTCGAGAAATATCTGACCATCGGTAATGGAAATCACATTTGTCGGAATATAAGCTGAAACGTCGCCTGCCTGTGTTTCAATAATGGGCAAAGCCGTTAGAGAACCACCTCCTTTTACCAGGTGTTTAAGCGATTCGGGCAGGTCATTCATTTTTGCTAGCCATTTCATTCGACTCGATGATCTTGGCAGCCCTTTCAAGCAACCGTGAATGGAGATAGAAGACATCACCCGGATAAGCTTCACGTCCCGGAGGACGGCGAAGTAACAATGAGACTTCGCGGTAAGCAACAGCTTGTTTTGATAAATCGTCATAAATTACCAGTGCAGGTCTTCCGGTATCCCTGAAAAATTCACCGATAGCAGCGCCGGCAAAAGGAGCATAAAACTGCATAGCTGCAGGATCGGAAGCCGTCGCCATGACGATAATAGTGTAAGCCATAGCACCATTGTCTTCAAGTGTTTTTACAATGTTGGCAACGGTAGATCCTTTTTGTCCGATGGCCACATAAATACAAAATACCGGTTTTCCCTTTTCAAAACTTCTTTCTGGTTGATGATGGTATCGATGGCAATGGCTGTTTTTCCGGTTTGACGGTCGCCGATGATCAATTCACGCTGGCCACGGCCGATTGGGATCATGGCATCAATTGCCTTGATACCTGTCTGAAGCGGCTCATTTACCGGCTGGCGGAAAATAACACCCGGAGCTTTGCGCTCAAGTGGCATTTCTACCATTGTTCCTTTTAATCTCACCTTTCCCATCAATTGGCTCACCTAATGTGTTGATAACCCTTCCGATTAATCCTTCGCCAACTCTTATGGATGCAATTTTTCCGGTTCGTTTAACTTTATCCCCTTCGAGTATATCATGCGCCTCACCTAATAATACAGCGCCAACATTGTCCTGTTCAAGATTGAGCACAATGCCTTTCAAACCGGTTTTTTCAAACTCGATCAGCTCGCCTGACTGCGCATTGTTCAATCCATAAATACGGGCAATGCCGTCGCCGATTTGCAATACGGTTCCAACTTCCTCAAGCTTTGCTGCATCTTTAAAACCCGACAACTGCTGCCGCAATATCGCTGATACTTCCGATGGTTTAATTTCTGCCATGTTTGGTAATTTGTTATTCGTTTAAAATCCTTTGACGTATAAATTTATATCAAACTCACGACGCAAATTCTTGATTTGCCTCAAGATACTTGCATCATATTGCTTATCTTCGTATGAAAGAACAAATCCGCCAATGATCTCTTCATCTATTTTTTCTTTCAGATCCACTTCCGCATTTGCCCTTTTTTCAAGCAAAGTCAAAATCTTTGTCCGAATTGACTCATCCATCTGATAAGCAGTAGTGATTTCGACGGTGATGATATTCTTATATATTTTGTATAATTCAATGAATTGCAGAAAAATTTCAGGAATCAGTCTTTCCCTCCGGTTGCGGGTAATGATCAATATAAAATTGAGCGTGATTTCCTGAATATGCTGCTTGAAAATTTCTTTGATAACCAATGATTTTTTATCTGCCCTGATCACCGGGCTGCGGAGCATTGTAATAAAATCCTTGCTTGCAGCGCATAATTCATGGATTTGAATGGCGTCAGCTTTTACCTTTTCAACCAAATCCAGTTCAAGGGTTAAATCAAACAATGCCTTTGCGTACCTGCCGGCTATCTTCGTTTCGTTCATTTCTTAATTTCAGTTTTCAGCGAATCAATTCACATTGACTTCATCGATCAGCCGCTGAATAAAATCCTTTTGTTTGTCTTTACCGGATAATTCCTGCTTAACGATCTTTTCCGCAATTTCTATTGAAAGAAGTGCAAGCTGGTTTTTCATATCATGAATGGCAGCCAGCTTCTCGTTTTTTATTGCTTCCCTTGCATTTTCAATGATGCGGTTTCCCTCTTCGTTGGCTTTGATCCTTGCAGCATCAATGATTGATTCTTTTACCTTTCGGGCATCCCTGAGAATAAGATCACGCTCTTCTTTCGCTTCTTTGAGCAATTGCTCGTTGGTAAACTTCAGTTCTTTCATTTCTTCACGAGCCTTGTTGGCTGTATTTAAAGCTTCTTCAATAGTTTGCTCACGTTCCTTCAGACCCTTCATGATCGGTTTCCAGGCGAATTTTGCCAGTATCCAAAGCAACAGGGAGAATGCAATGGTCATCCAAATAATGAGGCCTATTCCGGGTTGTACAAGTTCCATTTTCTATGTTTTTATAATGGTTTCCTGAATTATAAAGTTCAAATAATAAACCTTTACACCACAGCCAACCGCTATGATGTAAAGGTTGTATGTTGCTGCTATCCTAAGAATAGGATCAACAGACAAACAACGATTGCAAAAAAGGCAACACCTTCGATAAGAGCAGCTGCAACGATCATGTTTGAACGAATGTCACCTACCGCTTCCGGTTGACGGGCAATCGATTCAACAGCGCCTTTACCGATCTGGCCAATGCCAATACCGGCGCCGATGGCTGCAATTCCTGCACCCAGTCCGGCTCCCATTTTTGCTATCGCAATGTCCAATAAAATTGCTAAAATTGTCATAATCTAAATATTAATTAAAAAACCAAAACTTTATTACTTTTAACTTTTTACTTGTTTAGTGATGCTCCTCCGTTGCCATTCCAAAATAAAGCGCTGACAACAAGGTAAAAACATAAGCCTGGATAAAAGCAACCAGCAGCTCAAGCAACCCCATGAATACTGCAAAAGCCACCGAAACTACTGAAACACCATATCCAATGGCCGGGTTCATATTTCCAAAAATAAAGATCAAACTCATAAAGCCAAGCACAATGATGTGTCCGGCGGTAATGTTGGCAAAAAGACGGACCATGAGAACAAATGGTTTTGTGAAGACTCCCATGAGTTCAACTATCGGCATCAAAGGCACCGGAATTTTCAGCCACCAGGGCACACCCGGAGTATTCACAATATGGACCCAATAATTTTTATTTGCGCTAAATGAAGTTATAATAAAGGTGAATAAAGCCATTACCATGGTGACTCCTATGTTTCCGGTCAGGTTAACGCCTCCCGGAAAAAATGGGACCAATCCCAGCAGATTATTAAAGAAAATAAAGAAAAAAATGGTTAGCAGGTAGGGTAAAAACTTTTCATATTTTTTCTCTCCAATCGAGGTCTTTGCCACATCATCGCGGATAAAAAGAATTAATGGTTCCAGAAACGACTGCAAACCCTTTGGAGCCTGGCCTTTCCGTCGCACATAAGATTTTCCTACCGAAACAAATATAATTACAATCAGCACCATGCTGATCAGCATGGAGGCAATATTTTTTGTGATCGACAGATCCAAAGGAAGTTCACCGGTCTCTTCATTAACTATCTTACCTTTATTCTCGCCTTCAGCCTCAAGCCTGTATCCTTTATAAGCATCATGTCCATGATGAAATTTACTTGACAGAAAGACATCAAGTTTACCATTTGAATAAAGAATTACAGGCAGTGGAATGGAAACGTGGGTTTTACCCAGGGTAAGAATATGCCATTCGTGAGCGTCGGTTATGTGTTCGATGATCATCGTACCGGGATTGAATTCCGATTCCTGGTGACTGGAAGCTGTATCATTTTCGGAGGCGCCTGCTACCTTAAAAGTAAAAATGAGAATCCCGGCAATCACTGTTGCCAAAAGCCTTCTAACTAACAGACCGTAATTAATGATCATTTGAATAAATGCGGTTTTTAAAACGGGTGCAATTTTACGAATAAATACTTAAATAACTAAAAAAAATTATCCTCACTTTTTAATATCATTGAACTAACCCAAATAATCTCTCATCAATGGTTTTTAGCATCAAAATCCTGCGAGTTCACAATTTATTTATAATTATTTAACAATTGCCTTAACTTTTTTTGTTTAAGTTTGTTCCATAAAATCAAACATTTAAAATAATACGCTATGAAAAAATCAATCAGCCTTATTTTTATCTTCTCAGCTCTTTGTTCTTTTGTTATGTCGCAGGATCTGACTGAAGTCTTGAATTCCCATTTCAAAGCGATTGGTCAGGATAAATTGACTTCTGTCAATTCCATGAAAACGACAGGTAAAACAATCGCTCAGGGTATGGAACTCGATTTTAACATTTTCACCCAGCGACCCGAAAAATTCAAGCTTGAAGTCGACATTCAGGGAGCCAAAATGATTCAGGCTTTTGATGGCGAAAAGGGATGGTTTGTTGCTCCATGGACAGGCAGTTTGGATCCTATAGAAATTTCAGGTGTACAATTGAAGTCGATAAAGCAACAAGCCAATATGGATGGCATGCTCTATAACTATGCGGAAAAGGGTTATACCACCGAATTGCTGGGCAAGGAGGATATGGAAGGGACAGAGGTCTTCAAAATTAAACAGACCGATAAGGATGGTGATATTTACTATTATTTCATTGACGCTGAGAATTTCGTCTTGTTAAAAACTTCCTCAAAAGTAAAAATGGGAGAATCTGAAATAGAAAGCGAAACCTTTTACAGCAACTATAAGGAATTTGAAGGCATGCTAATGGCCTACAGTTTCGAAAGTAAAACCAACGGTCAAACGATGAGCCAGATCAACATTGAAACCGTTGAGCTGAATCCTGAAATCGATCCGGCAATCTTTACTATGCCTGCAAAACAAGAAGTCCCTGCAGAAAAATAGCCAACTAAATCAAAATAAAAATTTGAATATTTAACTTTGATATAGTTTACATTCTCCATTTAAAAATTTATCATTCAAAAAGCCATGAAAAGACCAGGTTTAGTTTTATCCTATTTTGCATTTATATGCGTGACTAATCATACCATTTCACAGACCGAAAGCGAAATCAAGGTAGACGAAAACACATTCGGTGCCATTGAGGTTCGCCACATAGGTCCTGCTGCCATGAGCGGCAGGATTGCTTCATTGGATGCTGTTCAAAAAGACCCACGAATCATTTATGCGGGCAGCGCCAGTGGTGGACTTTGGAAAACGACAAACGGCGGAGTTATTTTCAAACCCATCTTTGATAAATACAATCAAAGCATAGGAGCCGTTACCATTGACCAGGAGAGGCCCGACACGGTTTGGGTTGGTACAGGCGAAACATGGGTAAGAAACAGCACCTCGGTGGGCGATGGGATTTATAAAACTACTGACGGCGGAGAAAACTGGAAAAAAGCTGGACTTGAAAACACTGAACGAATCGGGAAGATTATCATTCATCCCAAAGATCCGAATGTGGTTTATGTTGCAGCTTTGGGTCATCTCTGGAACAACAATGAAGAGAGGGGTGTGTTTAAAACCAGTGATGGTGGCGCAACCTGGCAAAAAATCCTCTACATAAATGACAGCACAGGCTGCTCTGATTTGGCGATTGATCCGGAAAATCCTGAAATCCTTTACGCAGCCATGTGGCAGTTCAGGAGGTATCCTTATTTCTTCAACTCCGGTGGACCTGGAAGCGGACTCTACATCAGCCGGGATGGGGGAACAAACTGGTCTAAAGCGACTGAAGGTCTGCCATCCGGAACCATTGGGCGGATTGCATTGAGCGTTTCACCTGCTAACCCGGAAATTGTTTTTGCTGTTATAGAATCTGAAAAATCTGCATTGTACCGTTCGGATAACAAAGGAATTACCTGGACGAAAATGAATGATAATCCTGATTTAGGGGCCCGTCCGTTTTACTTCTCATTTTTACTTGCCGATCCGGTGGACACAAACCGGGTTTACAAACCTGGTTATTACCTGAGTTATAGCGAAGATGGCGGAAAGACTTTCAAGGCTACCTATGTTGCCGGAGGGAATGTCCATAGCGATATTCATCCTATTTGGATCAGTAAAAAAGATCCGAGCCTGATGTATGTTGGAACAGATGGCGGACTGTATGTTTCAAATGACCGGGGAAGCTCATGGCGGTTCATCCGAAACCTGCCTGTTTCGCAGTTTTATCATGTAACAGCGGATAATAAAAAACCTTACAATGTCTATGGAGGACTGCAGGATAACGGTTCATGGATGGCGCCATCTAAAAGTCCCGGAGGAATCGAAAACCGGGATTGGAGCAATGTGGGTGGTGGAGACGGATTTTATGTATTCCCTGATAAATATGATGAAAACATTATTTACTGGCAATACCAGGGAGGTAATATCATGCGAAAAACAATGAATACACGCGAAACCAAAGAAATTAAACCTTTTGCCAAAGAAGGAGAAACTGAATTGCGGTTTCACTGGAATACACCGGTTGTCTTCAGTCCAACCAGAGATGCAATGTATGTCGGTGCGCAGTATTTATATAGAACTACATCTAAAGGCGACGTCTGGGAAAGAATTTCACCCGACTTAACAACAAACAATCCCGAAAAATTAAAACAATTGGAAACAGGCGGGGTAACCATTGACAACACAACAGCCGAAAACCATTGTACCATTTATACAATCGGTGAATCTGCGCTTGATCCAAATGTGATCTGGGTTGGTACGGATGATGGCAACCTACAGATCACAAAAGATGGAGGCAAAACCTGGACGAATGTGGTTACCAATATTCAGGGTCTGCCTGCCAATACATGGGTAAGTTATGTTTATCCTTCACGGTTCGACAGGGGAGCTTGCTATGTTACTTTCGACGGGCACATGACGGGTGACATGAAACCATATGTTTTCAAAACCATGGATTACGGCCAAACCTGGGTTTCGATCGCTGATGAAAACATCAAAGGTTTTTGTCATGTAGTGATAGAAGATCTCGTGAACCCTGAGCTATTATTTTTAGGTACTGAATTCGGGCTCTTCGTTTCGATTGATGGCGGCAAGGTCTGGTCGCAATTTAAAGGCAACATGCCCAAAGTTCCTGTGCGCGACCTCGTAATTCAGGAAAGGGAAAACGACCTGGTGATCGGGACTCATGGTCAGAGGTGTTATGATCATTGACGATATCACCCCCTTGCGTCTCCTCTCGGAAGAAATTTTGCAAAAGGATGTGGCATTCCTTGACTCACGGCCATTTGAGCTCGGGTATCTCGACTGGGAGCAGGGATGGGCAGGTGATGATGAATTTACAGGTTCTAATCCTCCAGGATCAACACTTATTAATTATTACCTTAAAAAGCGTCATGTTTTTGGAGATATGTTCATCGAAATTTACAATGACAAAGGTGAAAAAATCAAGGAATTACCTGCCGGCAAAAGGAAAGGATTAAACAGGGTTTATTGGCAAATGCAGATGAAGGGTCCAAAGGTCCCAAGGTCTCCCCTGCTTTCACCACAAGCCATGTATGGCCCCACCTATCCTCCGGGAAAATATACAGTTAAAATCATAAAAGGAGATCAGTCTTATGAAGGTGCGATCTCAGTTGTATATGACCCAACCATTCCGCATAGTGCTGCTGACCGAGATAAGCGTTACGAAATCCTGATGAAGGCTTACAACCTGCTCGAAGACCTTGCCTATACCGATAAAGTGGTAACCGAAATCAGCGACCAGGCTAAAGAAAAATCGGCAAAAGCCAACAATAAATCCTTAGGTAAAAAGCTTGCAGGCCTGTCAGAAAGCATGGAAACACTTCACAAAGAACTAGTAGCAACCAGCGTTACCTCTGGCATTACCGGCGAAGAGAAACTCAGGGAAAAGATTGGCGATATTTACAGCGCTGTAAACGGTTACCAGGGACGACCGACGCAAAACCATATTGACAGGTTGCAAATATTATCAAAACAAGTTACTGAAAAGAAAACAAAGCTTGAACCCATTCTGACAACTGATATTCCCAACCTGAATACCCAATTGGCGAAGGAAAATATCGATCCTTTCAAGCTGACTACGAAAGAAGAATTTCTGAAAGAGGATTAACCCGGAATAACATTGGTTTTCGTTTTGGATTTCGGGATTTGACTGTCTGTCCCTTGAGTTTAAGCATTAGAAATGTTTAGTCAATTTTAATCGATTTTTAAGATCAGCCAGTCATTGAAATCATCATCTTTTGCTTTTGCAATTAGCTCTGATAATGCAATTCTTTTTGCGAAATACCTGAAGATGTAATTGTACTTTTCATAGCTTCCTCTTTCAGGGTCTTTCATCAATTCAATCATTTCATTTTTATCCAGAATAACCTTGGATTTTTCAAACTGGTCGGCAGCAAAAAGTGCGAATCCTTCATAAAACCAGACCGGACCCATGGCTTCTTCATCGCCATTTAAAATTCTGATATGCAACCTGTGGGCTATTTCGTGGGTGAGAAGCTTTTCGTATGAATCTTCTTCAATTCCTTCAGGGTAAACCTGTGCATAAAACTCAGGAGAAACTGCTACCAGCGTCCGTTTTTCCAGGGCAGCACAATAAGTGTCAGGTAATTCAATGGATGTATCGGCTTCTGCAAGTTTTAACAAAGTACTGTTGAACGCTGTCTTGCTGTCGAAAATCATCGCACTGTCGAAAAAGGATTCTGTGGTCAAATCCTGCCAGCCATTCTTCTCTGCAAAATTCTTTATATTTTTTAATGCTCCCTCCAGGCAGGCCTGAAACTCTGACCTTCTTTTATCCATGCTTTCTGACAATACTAATGGTATCACCTTGTAATGGTCATTTTGATCCGATCGTTTTTCGTTTTCTCCATGCTGTGATTGAAAATTACAGGATACAGTCATCACTATAATTAAAGGTATCAGGATCCGTCGCATAATTTTAATTTATTCTAAGGCGTAAATTTAATTGTAAAGTTACAATTCTGTTTGGCTATTTTTGCTTTTCATTCCGCGATCATGAAAAGTAAATATTCTTTTATCATCTGCTGTATCATCGCCGGTATTTTCATTTTCTATCGTTTGAGCTATTCCGAACTGGGGAATAAAGACCGGCTTAAAGTGACTACCTGGGATGCTCTGGGTTATTACATGTACTTGCCATCCCTGTTTATTTATCACGACATGAAAGAGTTAAAATGGTTTCCTGGCATCGATAAGGAATATGAAGTATCAGGTGGATGGTTTTACCAGGCAAATCCTTATAAAAAAGACGGTCCTTATGTTTTTAAATACCTGGGAGGAGTAGCCATACTGGAGATTCCATTTTTTCTGGCCGGGCATTTTGTTGCAGGCGCTCTGGATTATAAAACCGATGGATTCTCGCCCCCTTACCAATGGGCCATCGCAATAGGGGCGCTTTTCTATTTTATGGTCATGCTATTCTTCCTCCGGAAAATATTGCTTAAGTTTTTTGACGACACGACAACGGCCATAAGCTCTGCTATTGCTTTGCCTTGCCACCAACATGATCCAGTATGTTTCCATCGACAGCGCTCAAAGTCATTCATACATTTTACCATTGTATGCTTTGATCCTTTACACCACAATCAAATGGCACGAAAAACCGAAAATCATCTGGGCAGTCCTCACCGGTTATATCATCGGACTGGCAACCATCAGCCGCCCTACAGAAGCCGTTATGCTGTTCATACCCTTGTTTTGGAATACCCATTCAAAAGAATCGTCAAAAGAAAAATGGAGCCTTTTTAACAACCACAGAAGCCACCTTATCACGGCTGCATTAGGAGGATTCATCGGCATACTGCCACAGCTCCTTTACTGGAAATATGCTACCGGATCATTCGTTTACGATGTGGGAAGCAAATGGGATTTCCTCACTCCCCACCTGAGGGTTTTGGTTGGCTGGGAAAAAGGATGGTTCATTTATACGCCAGTTACAATTCTCTTTATCGTTGGGATGTTTTTCATCCGGAGGTTTCCGTTTAAAAATGCAGTCCTTACCTTTTGCGTGCTCAACATTTACATCATCATTTCATGGCATGTGTGGAGATACGGCGGAAGCTATTCCACCCGCGCCCTGGTTCAGAGCTACCCGGTATTTGCCCTGCCCTTTGCCGCATTTATCAGCAAAGTAAACCAAACCAAATGGCGCTATGCGTTTTATGCTCTGGGGCTGTACCTTCTGTTTGTAAATCTCTTCCAAATAAGGCAATACAACGACACCATTCTACATTACGACGACATGAACCGGAAGTATTATTGCAGCATCTACCTCAACAACCATCCTACTCCCCTCGACATGAGCCTCCTCGATACACCCGAAATGCTGAAGAGCGAAAAAGGCTATAAATCCGAAACAATCCTGTCTGTCGATACGGCTATAAACCTGCAATTTCCGGGTGATAGTTCGGCTAAGTTGACTGAAATAGCCTTGAGCAGGAATTTTCAAACCGGCTCCAACGGGGATGTATGGCTTAAGATTGAATCGGTGGCTAAAGTGACCCAGGGTTACAATACTGCATGGCTCAATTCTGAGCTGCGGTCAGGTGATGCCATAAAACAAAATCATATCCGATTGTTCAGCCCGATAAGTCAGAAAAGTGCAAGCAATAAATATGAGTTTTATGTAAAAGTACCGGCTGGGTTCAACCCTTCCAATTTCAGGCTTTTTATTTCCTCACAAACTGGGTTTGAAGGAATAGTTGAGAGTTTAAGGATTACTTTTCTAAATAAATAAACACACTTTTAAAATGAATTTTCGGGAATAAACCAGCTACAGGAATTTATTTAGAACAAATATTTATTACTGCAACAAAGCATTCATTTTTAAGCTTTTTATCGGTAACAGACTAAGACAAGCCCAATTGTATTATTATATTTTCGTATTATTGTTACGAAAAAAATTAAACCAGTTTTATGAATCGATTAGCAATTACCCTTCT
The DNA here is from genome assembly GCA_963705185.1 of uncultured Bacteroidales bacterium. Classification (GTDB taxonomy): domain Bacteria; phylum Bacteroidota; class Bacteroidia; order Bacteroidales; family JAADJA01; genus JAADJA01. Next base: position 40,466 of record CAVPJF010000033.1, on the reverse strand, counting down.
CCTTCTGGGTTTTCAAATTTCATTCATTTCATTTGCAGATAAAGCCCCTGTAAAATATGGGAATGTCAGTATCGAAGAGCTCAAAATGGAATTTTATGAGCCGGATACTAGTGCGTCTGCTGTGATTCTTTGCGACTATGGCTACTTTAACTCGACTCAGTTTCAGTTTACACAGGTAACGCGAATTAAAATTCTGAAAAAAGAGGGTTGCTCGTGGGCAAATCAGGTTTTTCCGCCTTACAATAACGCATTCGTAAGAGGAATAACTTTCAACTTCGAAAATGGAGAAATTGTTGAAAGTAAACTAAAGTCAGAATCCATTTTTAAAGAAAAGCTTTATGGCGACAAAGAAAGACTCCGCATCACCATGCCCAATGTAAAAGTCGGATCGGTTATCGACATTGAGTTTGTATATAACTGGCTTCCTTTTGTCTGGAAATTTCAACGGGAAATCCCGGTTAAATGGAGTGAACTAATTATCGAAAACAGTCAGTATGTTTCGTTCAGGAAAAACTACTTTGGTTTTGAATCCCTGGCCATAAACGAAAGCAACCACTGGGTTGGCGAGAATATGCCGGCATTCAAGACAGAACCTTACATCAGCAGTCCTGAAAATTACATGACCAAGCTTGAAATTGATATTTTGGACGTCAGAATTGAGACTTATTACGAAGCTTATACAACATCCTGGGAGGATCTTTGCGATCTGTTATACGACAGCGATTATTTCGGAGTGCCGATGCGTAACGATAGTTATTTAAGTAAAACCTCAAAAGAAATTCTTGCCAAAGCGAAAACGGATGAAGACAAATTAAGGATGGCTCATGAATTTATAAAATCCTTTAAATGGAATGATTACGAAAGTCTGTTTACAACGAATTCCTCCATCGGATATGTCATGGGGGATCATTCAGGTAATTCTGCTGACGTTAACATTGCATTGATTCAATTGCTTGAAAAACTCTGGTTTCAAACATCGGCTGTAGTCATGAGTACTCGTGAAAATGGTTTTCTTTCTCCTGTATATCCCAGCCTCAATAAATTAAATTATGTCATTGCAAAAGTCAATTTAAATGGTCAACAATTGCTCATAGATGGTACAGAACCTTATGCACCTTATTATTTACTTCCAGAGCGTTCATTGAACTTGTTCGGCAGGCTTTATAATCGTGAAAACAGTGAGGTCGTCAACTTAAAGACCGACAGAAAAGACAAGGAACTTATCTATTACACACTCACTCTCGATGACCAATTGCAGCTGCAGGGGACTGTCAGCTTTCAGCGAATGGATTATGCTGCCCTGGATTTTCGGAAGAAATACAAAAGCTTTACAAGCCAGGAATCGTACTTTGAAGATATGTTAAAAGAATACCCGGGTTTAAGGATCCAGAATGCTTCGATTGAAAATATTGACAGCCTTTATTTACCTGTAAAAGACAAATACGAGATAGTTTTGAAAAATCAGGTAGATGAGGTTGGTGAAAATCTTTACCTCTATCCCATGATGATGCATCGCATGGAAGAAAACCCGTTCAAAATTGAAAAACGCAACTATCCGGTTGATTTTATCCATAATACTGAAAAAACCTACGTTGTTACCATTAACCTGCCTGAAAATCTGGAGGTGTCGGACCTGCCTGAAGTTATTAATATGAAACTTCCTGACAATTCAGCCTATTTCTATTACCAGGTATCAAATTTTGGCAAGACTATTCAATTCAGTTTCAAGTTTGGAATTAATAAAACCGTATTCATAGAAGATGAATATCCGGATATTAAGGAATTCTATAACCAAATTATAGCAAAACATGCTGAACCTATCGTCCTTAAACGGAAATAATTCTGGTCATTGGCCAGGTAGATTTGTCATTTTATTTTTTAACATCATTCTGTCCATCCCTTACCTCTCGGCAGCCGATAGTGACCTTTCATTCAACAGCATTCCACAACAACTTTTTGAAAATTCAAAGGCAGTTGTTCGCTATCATGAAACAACACTTGAAATACAATCGATCGACAAGGCTGTATTAAAAGTCAGTTACGCTTTGACCATTTTGAATGAAAGCGGTTTAGACAATGCCAAACTTAAGCAATACTACGATAAATTCTCACGCATCAACAATATTCATGGTGTAGTTTACGATAGTAATGGTGAAAAAATTGAACGGATAGAACGGGATAACATACTCGATGTAAGTGCTATTTCGGGATTTTCCACATACGAGGATTACAGGATGATTTACATTGAACCCCAATACCGGACGGTGCCTTTCACGGTTGAATATAACTATGATATCGTCTACACCGGGATTCTGGATTATCCTGATTATTATCTCATCAACGATTTTAATATAGCTGTTGAACAGGCTAACCTTATGATAACAGCCCCGGATTCTATAGGATTAAGATATCTCGAAAGGAATATTGGAACTAATTGCAAGGTTGAAAAAATAAAAACAGGAACAAGTTATTCCTGGGCCTTTAATAATGTCCTTCCGATGCGGTATGAGCCTTTTAGTCCGCCTATTTCTGAATACATACCTTCCGTTTTAATTGCGCCCAACTCCTTTAAAATAAAAAAACGGATTGGTAACGCTGAAAGCTGGGAAAGTTTTGGATTATGGATGTATGAATTAACAGAAGGTCGAACTGAATTATCTGCTGAAACACAAGAAAAAGTCATTAAGATGACCTCTGAATCCATTGATTTCATTGAGAAAATAGAAATTCTGTATGCTTTTTTCCAGGAAAAAACAAGATATGCAAGTATTCAGATTGGACTTGGCGGATGGCAGCCATTAGAAGCTGAAACTGTGGACCGGCTTTCATATGGGGATTGCAAAGCCCTGACTAATTATATGCAGGCTATACTTAAAGTTGCAGGTATTGCATCTCTTTATACCCTTGTAAAGGCTGGAGAATATGCTGCTAATATTGTACCGGATTTTCCTTCCAACCAATTTAATCACGCTATTCTCTGTGTTCCGCTACCTGAGGATACTATGTGGATTGAATGTACAAACCAGCATATACCTTTAGGGTATTTAGGTACTTTCACAGATGACCGGACAGTTTTAATGATTAAAGAAACAGGGGGCTATTTGGGACACACCACTGTCTACGACCAGCATGACAATGTTCAAAACCGGATCAGTCATGTTCAGCTCAGGTCCGATGGCAGCGGGACAGTCCAAACGACCACAGATTACAAGGGAATTTATTATGATGATTTGCTTCAGCTTCTGCTTAGTGATGATAAGGATAAAAAGAAGAAAATTGAAGAAGGGATTCATGCCGGTAATTTCAAACTTGAAACCTTCAGCCTGAAGGAAAATAAAGCCATTGTACCAAGCATCGAGGAAAAACTAAATCTGACCATCCAGAAAATTGGGGTTATGGCAGGAGATTTAATGTTGGTTGTACCCAATCAGATGACTAAGCAGGAACCTTTCCCTAATCAAATTACCAAAAGGGCAAACCCAATTAAGATAAGACGCAGCATAATAGAAATAGACACTGCTTACTTTTCTTTGCCGGATGGTTTTACGTTAAGTGGAAACCACCTGAATGAGAATATCATTGCCCGGTTTGGAGAATACCATGCAATGACAACTATCTCGGATGAAAAGATTCAGTACGTTCGAAGCCTGGTAGTTTTTAAAGGAACTTATGAAAGCGAGTTATACAATGATTTCATTGATTTTTTTGAAAAAGTAGCATATACCGACAACAAAAAACTTGCATTGAAATCAATGAAATGAAAAATGCTTAATTTTACAGATTGACTCATAAATGGTGTTTACATTAATTCAAATTAAAATCAATTCACATGGCACAAAAATCTGACAAAAAAGTTCCATTGGGTATTCAAATAGCCGTTATTGCGAACATCCTGCTGTTTTTTTCGTTCGGTTTCCGCTACCTCATTATCGAAAACACCGGTAATTTCATTGGCTGGATGTTAATCATAGCAGGTATAATCAACATCCTACTGCTGATTTTAAATTTCAACAAGAAAAACAGGTTTTTTATGGTGTTAAACTTTGTTTTTGCCGTGATTACTTTTATCGTAACAATGGATTTCTGGAATAAAGGATTTTTCAGATACGTCTGGCTTTTAATTACTATTTACTATTTGATTTCAGGACTGTATTTAATGTACAGGCTCAATAAGGATAAGAAAAAGACCACACCTGTTAGCTAAGCACTGGAAAGTTGGCAGTCGGCAATGGGCAGTCGGCAATAGGTAGTCGGCAATAGGTAGTCGGCAATTGGCGGCAGACTGTTAACTATATGTCCTATCATGAAATAGGTTGACATAAAGTTCAGTTAATAACTTATAGTTAGTAAGCCTATGAAAGAGAAAAAAGTGATACGACATTTTAGTGAAGCCTTTAAGAAGGAAAAGGTAAAAATGATTGAAGACAAACAGATCACTGTACTTCAGTTAAGTAAAATTTATGAGGTATCGGATGCGGCTATTTATAAATGGATCCGTAAGTATTCAACCCGGATTGCACGAGTGGAGAAATATGTGGTTGAGAAAGAAAGCGAAGGATCGAAGACCCTTGAATTAATGAAACACATAGCGGAGCTTGAGCGCAAAGTTGGTCAGAAACAACTACAGATTGATTACCTGGAAAAAGTCATTGAACTGGGCAGTGAGCAGGTGGGAGTTGATATTAAAAAAAAGTACGCATCGCAACGCTCAGATGGTTCCATGCCGAACAAAAAGAAATCATCATGACCGAATTATACAGCATCTCAGGAATCACCCGCCAGGCCTATCACAAAGCAATGCACAAACAGGATAGGGAAACACTCTTATGGCAACGGATGAAAGAAATGGTAATAGAAGTACGAAAAGATTATCCTCGCCTGAGCGCCCGCAAGATCCATTACATGTTAGGCATCGAAGAAATAGGCGTCAACCGTTTCGAGCGCTTTGTTTCATCGCAGGGAATGGGGGTAAGAAAGTTTCGTTCATACATACGGACCACTTACCCCGGAACCATTCGGTATGATAATCTGGTTCATGGAAAAATAATAACCGACATCAATTGTTTATGGGCCAGCGATATCACCTACTTTAAACCCTATGACCAAACCTTCTACATCGTTGTGATCCTGGATGTATACAGCCGCCGGATCATAGGGTACAGCGCCAGCGATAACATGTTTGCAATAAACAATCAGAAAGCGTTGTCAATGGCCATGAACACCCGAAGGCAAAAACAATTTACAGGCATGATCCATCATTCCGATAAAGGCAGCCAGTACAGTTCAAAAGAATATGTAAAGATGCTTACCTCTGCCAACATTCAAATCAGCATGGCAGAAACCTGCCTTGAAAATGGATATGCTGAACGCGTAATCGGAACGCTGAAGAACGATTATCTCCGGATGTATAACATAATAACTTTAAAGCAATTACAAACAACATTGGCACGCCAGGTAAAACTTTACAACAACTGTCCCCATGGCGAACTGGGAAAACTTAGCTCCCTTGCATTTGAAAAATATATCAGCGGCAAATCCAAACAGGAACACCCGGTAATGCAATTGTACGACTTCAGACAGAAAGCAGAAGAACAAAAAAATAACAGTACGACGATGGGTTTTATCAGGCATAAGCCCATGAAAATATCCATAAATAAAAAAACCGTAGCTTTACTCAATAAAACTACGGTCAGGTATTTTCCTGGGTCAGGCTATTCCTTGGAAGGTTGCCCCCCGGCAGAGCCTTCCTCCGCTTCACCTGAGGAAACAAAGTTGAACAATACGAACAAACTTAAAAAATTGAATTATCAACAATTAATATGAAAGTTGGGTTATTTTTGTCAACCAAAATCATGATAGGTCAATATCTGAACTTCGAACTTCGAACCTCGAACTCAGAACATCCTCAAGGTTGCAGTCTTTCTATCTTCCATTCATTTCCCTTTCGTGAAAAGAGTATCCTGTCGTGAAGCCGGTTGGGACGGCCCTGCCAGAATTCAATTTTTTCCGGAAACACCCTATATCCGCCCCAATAGTCCGGCCTGTGAATATCTTTATCATAATTTTTTTTCAGAAATTCTACCCACAATTGTTCAAGTTGCTGGCGGCTTTCAACTGGTTGACTCTGTTTCGAAACGATGGCGCTCATTTTACTTTCCAAAGGCCTGGAATTAAAGTATTCATCCGATTCAACTGCTGATACCTTTTCAACTTTTCCTTCAATCCTCACCTGACGTTCAAGCTCTTTCCAGAAAATCAACAAGGCGGCAAAAGGATTTTTTTCAATTTCAGCTGCTTTGCGTCCCTTATAATTGGTATAGAAAACGAATCCCTTCTCATCAAATCCCTTCAGTAGTACTGTCCGGGCCGAAGGTTTTCCATCAGGAGCAGCCGTCGCTAAAGTCATGGCATTCACTTCTGAAAGTTCAGACTTTACGGCAGCTTCGAACCATTGATTAAACAAGGTCATGGGGTTGGATTCCACCAATTCCTCCTTCAATTCATCTTTGCTATATTCGCTCCTGATTTTTTTAATATCCATACCTCGGTGTAAAAGAATAATTTTGAAACCGAAAGTAAACAAAATTCCGGATGGGAAAGTTTGCAATTTTTAGAAAAAGAGAGAGATGGTCCACCACATGGCTGGGTAAAATCCTTATTCTTACATTATTTATTATTATGGCCTGGTTGTTCGTAAAGAATATATACACCTTCCTTGCTCAAAATTCACCCGTCAGCTCCGAAATTATGATATTGGAAGGATTTCTGCCCGATTTTGCTATCGGGGAATCCATGAAAATATTTAATGAGGGGAATTACAAACTTATGATTATAAGCGGTAAGAAGATGATTAAAGGCGCTTCCCTTGTTCCTTATGAAAATGATGGCTTGTACACAGCGGCTATTCTTGCTAAAATGGGATTCGACTCCACCCTGATAAAAGTAATTGGCCTTGAAAACGATGTAAAGCAGGACCGCACTTATGCTTCTGCAGCAGCTATAATGGATTGGATGAGCCAAAACGGATTGAAACCTGAAGCGGTAAATGTCGTTTCCCTTGGCTGTCATTCGCGGAGAAGCCGGTTGCTCTTTGAAAAAGCTTTTGATGACGAAATTAAAGTAGGAATTATCTCTGTTCCTGATATCGGTTACGACCCGAAAGTTTGGTGGAAATCAAGCTATGGATTTAAAATTGTTTTAAATGAATTATTTGCCCTGACTTATACCTATTTGTTTTTCAGGCCGCCGGGTTAATGGGAATAATTCTTTTATTACTTTTGCGCACCTTTGAAGAAAGGGATGAATTGCTGAATTGCTGATTTTGAATAGATTCCTGATCCCTCAAACTCTTTATCTAAGAATTTGGATAACAAGATAAAAATAAAGAACAAAAAAGCCTTTTTCGAATATTTTATCTCTGATAAATTCGTGGCGGGTATTGTCCTGACAGGTACTGAAATAAAATCCATTCGTGAAGGCAAGGTTAGCCTTGACGAAGCCTATTGCGCGTTTAAAGAGGATGAGCTTTTTGTGATCAATATGCACATTGCAGAATATAAATTCGGAACCTACAACAACCATGAGCCCAAGCATGATAGAAAATTGCTTCTAAACCGGAAGGAATTAAAAAAACTTAACAATAAGATTAAAGAAAAAGGATTTACCATCATTCCGACTGTTCTTTTTGTTAACGAAAAAGGATTGGCCAAACTTGAAATCGGCCTGGCGAAAGGTAAAAAGCTTTATGATAAACGGGAATCCATCAAAACAAAAGATAACAAAAGAGATATGGAAAGAGGCAGGTATTAAGCTGAATTTGTTTCCATAATCCCTTTGATATAAAGCATTTGAGTGTTAAATAATGTTAAAAGAAAATAGTCGGTTTGTTTAATTAGACTTTGATACTTTTCTTTGCAAAAAATTTGAACCTATGGATATAGTAGTAGAAAATCTGACAAAACGATTCGGCGCCCAGAGAGCCGTAGACAATATCTCATTCAGGGTGAAAACGGGTGAAATCCTTGGTTTTTTAGGACCCAACGGCGCCGGAAAGACCACCACGATGAAAGCCATCGTCACTTACCTTACACCCAACGAAGGTGATATTCATGTCGGAAATTTTTCAATTCATCAAAACCCTGATGAAATTAAAAAACTGATCGGTTACCTGCCGGAGAATAACCCGCTCTACGTCGATATGCCTGTGATCGATTACCTGAAATTTGTGGCAGAACTGCAGGGAATTGAAAAATCAAAGATTAAGGATAAAATCCTTGAAATGATTACCACCTGTGGCCTTGAGGGCGAAAAACACAAAAAGATCGGGGAACTCTCGAAAGGATACAAGCAGCGTGTGGGCCTTGCGCAGGCGCTGATCCATAATCCGCAGGTGCTCATCCTCGACGAGCCTACTTCAGGTCTTGACCCAAACCAGATCGTTGAGATTCGTGAGCTTATAAAAAAGATCGGGAGGGAAAAAACAGTGATCCTCAGCTCACATATCCTTGCCGAAGTGGAAGCTACCTGCGACCGCATTCTCATTATCAACAAAGGAAAGATCGTCGCTGATGGCACTTCAAAAGATTTGCGGAAGCAGTCGGAAGGACGCGAAATACTGAAGGTAAAAATTGAGGATGGAGACAAGAATGATATTTTCAAATCGCTGCAGGGACTGAGTTCTATAGGTATAGTCGATTTCATGAAAAAGGACGAAAGTGCATTTGAAATTCAAAGCAAACCGGGAATCTCATCAAGGAAGGAGATATTCAAACTTTGTGTCGGAAAAGGCTGGACCCTGACTGAAATGACTCCTATTGAAACCAAGCTTGAAGATATCTTCCGTGAATTGACTATGAATTAATTGAATGATCTGAAACAGTAAAAATTAAAAAATTTCAAAATATTCTTTTATGAAAGCAATTTGGACAATCACCCGGCGCGAGCTGCAATCGTTCTTCGATTCGCTGATGGCTTATATTATGCTGATCGCATTCTTAGGCTTCAGCGGATTTTTTACCTGGCTGTTCGGCGCCGATATCTTTTTTGTTAAACAGGCAAGTTTGCAGTCTTTTTTCAGCATTGCCTACTGGACACTGTTCTTCTTTATTCCAGCACTGACCATGCGCCAGTTTGCCGAAGAAAACCGTGCAGGCACGCTGGAGCTTTTGTTAACAAAACCAGTAAGCGACTGGCAGGTGGTACTTGGAAAGTTCATGTCGACATTTGTCCTGATTCTGATTGCACTTGCATTGACTTTGCCCTATTACATCACAGTAGCAACCTTAGGACCGATTGATCATGGAGCTGTTTGGTCAGGTTACCTTGGACTGATACTGATGAGCGCAGCCTATATCAGTATTGGTATTTTTACCAGCAGCATTTCCAATAACCAGATTGTAAGTTACCTCCTGGCCTTGTTTATCGGAATCTTTTTCCAGATCATTTTTTCTCTGCTATCAAGCAATTTTGGCGGCTTCATTGGTGAGGTGCTCAACTTCTTCAGCGTATCCACTCATTTCGATTCCATTTCCAGGGGAGTAATCGACACCAAGGACCTTTTATTCTTCTTTTCATTGATATTTTTAGGATTGATCCTTACAGAAGCCAACCTTGCTAAAAAAAGACTTTAACCTGAAACCCGATAAGATAATTTATTCAATATGAAAAACAGAAAATCAATAACGACACAGATTTTATTAATCATTGCAGTATTGGTGGTGATCAATATTTTGTCGGAACGGTTTTTCTTCCGGCTCGATTTTACAGAAGATGGTCGATACACCCTTAGTAAAGCAACCAAAGATATTTTGAAACAATCTGGAAGAACCTGTTACAGTAACTGCTTATTTTACAGAGGAACTTCCTCCTGACCTCGCAGTTACAAGAAGTGATTTTAAAGACCTCCTGGTGGAGTATGCCAACCTATCCAAAGGCAAGGTTTTGTATGAATTTATCGATCCTAACAAGGATCAGGCAACCGAGCAAAAGGCATTCCAGGCAGGGGTTCAGCCGGTGCTGGTAAGTACACGTGAAAAGGATGAATCTACCCAGAAGAAAGTCTTTATGGGTGCATTGGTTCAACTGGGCAATGACAAGGAGGTTATCCCCTTTATGCAGCCCGGCGCAGCCATGGAATATTCCCTTTCGACCAGCATTAAAAAGCTTTCAGTCGCCAATAAACCACAGATTGGTTTGTTGCAGGGGCATGGTGAACCCGGTGTAGCTTCCATGAGTCAGGTAATGCAATCGCTCGCAGTGCTTTACCAGGTAGTTCCTGTTTACCTTAAAGAAGGCGACAATTTGAACCAGTATAAAACCATCGTCATTATTTCACCAAAAGATACTATCCCGTTCGGTCATTTTCAATTGCTCGATAATTACCTGGCACAGGGTGGAAACTTAGTCATAGCAATGGATCGTGTGGAGGGTGACTTTTCAACTGTTCAGGGAAAATCAGTTGAAACCGGGCTGGAACGCTGGCTGAGCGAGAAGGGACTGGTGGTTGAGAATAACTTTGTTGTGGATGCAAATTGTGGAAGTGTGGGTGTGCAGCAGCGTCAGGGGGTTTTCAACTTCACTACCAATGTAAAGTTTCCCTTTCTTCCGATCATCAATTCTTTCGAAGTTCATCCCATTACTAAAGGCCTTGAACAGGTATTACTGCCTTTTGCAAGTTCCATTACCTATACAGGAGATGCTTCAAAAACTTTTATTCCTTTGGCTAAAAGTTCGGATAAATCAGGAACATTATCACCACCCCTGTACTTTGATGTGAATAAAAAATGGAACGACGCAGATTTCCCTCTGTCAAAACTAACCGTTGGGGCTTTATTAACCGGCAAACTATCAGGAAGTGCTGAATCAAATATCGTGGTTTTTTCGGATGGCCAGTTCTGCGTTAATGGAGAAGGACAGCAGGCTCAGCAGTTATCACCAGACAATATTAGTCTTATGGTCAACTCTATTGATTTCCTTTCGGATGATACCGGCTTGATCGATCTGAGGACGAAAGGTGTAACATCCCGCCCGCTCGATCAGATTGAAGATGGAAAGAAGGCTTTCCTGAAATGGCTAAACTTCCTGTTGCCTATTATTCTAATTCTGATCTACGGAATTTTCAGGATGCAGCAAAAAAGAAACCTGCGGGTAAAAAGAATGGAACAGGGATACGTTTGATTTTCGATTTACGATTTATGATTTACGATATTTGATTTGAAATAAAAAATTCATTAACATGCTTTCGAAGTTTTTAAATACAAAGACATTAATCATTTTACTGGTTGTTTTAGGATTGATTTATCTTATCTCCAAACTTACGGAAAGAGAAGAAAGAACCTTTAAAAGTGAAATGGTATCCATTGATACTGCCGTGGTGACCAAAATGATCATCCACCCCAAACTTGGTGATCAGGGGAAAGAAGTATCCTTTACTAAAACAGGTGCAGAGTGGAAACTGGAATCGGATGGGAAATCTTATAAACCGGATCCGACTTCAGTTAAAAATATTCTATCGGAATTGGTCAGGATGAAGTCGGAGAGGGTTGCAGCCACAGAGGAAGCAAAATGGAAAGAATTTGAAGTAACGGATTCAACTGCCACCCGGATTATGCTTTACAACGATAGTAAATTACTCGCTGATCTTTATGTGGGGAAATTCAATTATGTCTCAGCCACCGCAAGGTCAGCAGCAAAACCCATATCAGCAGCAAAACAAAGGCAAGATGTCAACCTATGTAAGGCCGGCAGGTGATAAGGAGGTTTATGTGGTGGATGGGTTTATAAAAATGAGCATCCAGGCCAATGTGAATGCATACAGGGATAAGACTTTGTTTGCCTGCAACAAGGATGACCTGACAAAAATTGCCTTTAATTATCCGAACAATGAAAGTTTCGTGTTAAGCAAAGAAGGAACGAAATGGTTCCTGAATGGTCAACCCACCGACTCAACAAAAACAGCAAAATATCTAAATAAACTTGCGCAGCGTAACCAGCTCAAATTTCATTGATGAGGTGATGCCGCTTACCAGTTCTCCCACCCATCAGGTAAAGTTTGAAGGGAACAACCTAATACCTTCCGAAATAAATGCATTTCCAGCTGATTCGGTTAACCAGTTTGTAATCACATCATCACTTGTTCCTGATGCAAAATACAGCGGTTCTAAATCAGGCCTTTTTGAAAGGGTTTTTGCTAAAAGCAGTGAGTTTTTTGCAGACGAAAAGAAAGATTAAGAAGGAAATTTGAAAATTGAAATTTGAGGTCACTGCAAAAAATAGTCCCGTCAAACTTTGAACTTTGAACCCTGAACTTTAAACCATTTGTTCTTTCCACAATATATCCGACAGAATGATACTGTTTTCCTTGGTGATAGCCTGACTGAAAGCTTTGACCTGCAAAAGCATTTTGGCAGGAATGATCTCCGTAACCGGGGGATGAGCGGTGACCTAACCGACCATGTTCTTTACCGGCTGGAAGAAATAACCAACGCCAAGCCGGCAAAAGTCTTCCTGATGATTGGAATCAATGATATTTATCAGGGGTATGAACCAGATCATATCGTTTCGAATATTGAAAGGATCATAGACGAATTCCGCCATTAAAACTCCTGATACCACTTTATTTGTACAAAGCATTCTTCCCATTAACCATCATAAACTTTTTATTGAAAAATCAGTCAATACTATAATTTACCAAATCAATCTTCGGCTAAAATCCTTCTGCGAAAATGGAAGAGCAACCTTCATCGACATCCATCCTGATTTTCTGAATAATGAAGGTGAAATGGATGAAGATTATACTTATGATGGAGTGCATTTGTCGGAAGCGGGATATATCCTCTGGGCTGAACTGATCCAGCGTTACCTCTGATGGAAGATTATCTTTAAAGCCCTGAAAATAACATTGTTTAAAAGTTTTTATGGCCTTATATTGTGACCATTTGGTGTTTTATCTATTTTTACCACAAATTCAAGATTATGCCTGCTATAAAACGGACAAAACGCCGCAAGAAAGTACGCTATTCCAAGTTTACCATCAAGTTGAGCACAAGACAAAAAAGGTCACTCGAAAACTATTGTACCGCCCGAAAAACCACACCCACAAAGCTGATCAAAAAAATGATCCACCGGTATATCAATGGTTTTGATAAACTGGTGCCTGATGAATATTTTGTAAGTGAAAAACAGCTTGAATTATTTAACTAATAACTGCTGTGGGTAAGAATAATTCCTGATTTATTGTCAATAAAATTAAGACTTGTTATTTTTTGAACCAAATCGGTTTTCACAGGAACCGGGTTGAACAATTCAAATTAAAATCAAGCTGCAGGCCAATGGTATTCAAATTTGATTTGTAATCAGATTCCATTCTTCTTTATTAGGACAACCGCATAAGCAGCGACTCCTTCTTCGCGGCCTGTAAAACCGAGCTTCTCAGTGGTGGTGGCTTTTATTGAAATATCTTCTTCGTTTAGGCAGCTTACTGAAGCAAGTGTTTTTTTCATCTCGGGAATGTACTTCGATATTTTGGGTTTTTCAAGGCACAGGGTGGAATCAATATTATTTACGGTATACTTGTGTTCCCTGACCATATCGCAAACTTTCTCGAGGAGTTTCATGCTTTCGATCCCTTTAAATTTGGGATCGGTATTCGGAAAATGAAAACCAATATCCCTTAGATTTAAAGCGCCAAGGATAGCATCACAAATAGCATGAATTAAGACATCTGCATCAGAGTGGCCAATGGCTCCTTTTTCGGAAGGAATATTTACGCCTCCGATCCAGAGAGGCTCACCCTCTTGCAGTTTATGAACATCAAACCCAAATCCAACTTTAATTTTCATAAGCATACCCAAGTTTATTCTTAACCTGATAATGTTGAAATTCAAACATGAAATGTATCGCCATTAAAAAAGGCTCATGCCATTGTACGCATAAGCCTCAAAATCGTTTTCAGAATTTTAGTTTTTAAACTTTAATTGCTTTGTTTCTTAAATCCGTCAAAATCGAAAACAAGCGTAAATCGAAGTGTATTTGCAAGCGGATTTTGTTGTTCTGTCGGGATCAGATATGAAAAATCAAGTCCAAAAACATTGTACCTTAATCCAACACCCAAAGTGAAGAATTGTCTGCCGCCTTTCATGGTACTTTCATGGAAATATCCGCCTCTTACGCTGAACTGCTTGGCATACCAGTATTCCAATCCCAATGTCCAGATAATCTCTTTCAATTCCTCGCTGAATCCTCCCGGAGCATCATAAAAGGACTGCACCATTCCTTTCGGAACCGAAACATTATCGTCCATTCCATCATAGATGACATAGTTTCCTGAAGCATCAATGGAATCAGGATAAAGGATAGGTGGTGTGGGTACAAGAAGTTTATCGAGGTCGATTGAAAAACGAAAGGAATTAAATTCGTCAATGTTCATGAGCCATGAAGGCCCGATCCGTAAATTTGTAGGAATAAAATCTTTATTTAAGTCATCATTGGAATAAGATATTTTTGCGCCGATATTGGTAATTGCAGCTCCAAATGCAAGCTTTGATGATTCAAGCCAGGAGATACTCAGATCATCAGTATAGAAAAATGTAACATCGGCAGCAATAGAAGTGCCGGCTTTGGTGGTAGTTCCTTCGACTTCCTGTCCCTGGGTAAGGTTTGAATAAATAAACCTTGCGGCAACAGCACCTGATATTTTTTGAGAGAATTTCCTGGCATAAGCTCCATCAATGAAAATTCATTCGGGCGGGCATTCAAATAATTATACCCTGTTATCATCTGTAAATGCAATCTCTCCCAGTGAAAAAAATTTAAGAGAACCGGCAACGGCTGAACGATCATCGATTTTTGCATATCCTGTAAGATAAGCAAGGTTGATATCAGGTACCAGCTTTTTCAACCAGGGGCTATAGCTCACTGCAAATCCAAATTGCTTATCAATAAACGCATATTTGGCAGCATTCCAATGCATGGAATTTGCATCCGGCTCGGTAGCAGCCCCTAATTCTCCCATTCCTCCCGATCGTGCATCCGGACCAATACCTAAAAATGGAACTGCGGTAGTAATTGTATTAGTGGTTGGTTGTTGTCCATTCCATTCATCCGGATTTTGAGATTGTAAAATACCAATGACTAAAAAAAGTCCTGAAATAATTAAAGAAAGTCTCTTCATAAAAATTGTTGAAAATGTTAAAGATTAAAAAAGTTTGCAAAGTTAACGATATTTTGGAGATAATATTGCCAAATATTTCTATTCCTCATGATATTATATGCCATACCACTTAAAAAATAACTTTATCCTTCAAACTAAACAGTCATAAAAACTTAAACAAACCCATATTATTGTATTCACAACAATAATTTGAAAATTCAGCAATTACAAACCATTATCAAATACCAAATCGCCTCATTTTCAAGTCAATAATTTTTGGAATCTCTTTTCAATATAATTAACTATCAAATACATTAATTTGTATAGTAATTGTTCAATCCCACTAACAATTTTTCCTAATTTAGCGGCAGTTTTAAAACTCACTAATTTATGCATTTCGATAAAGATAAATTTGCTGGAGAAGGACTTACCTACGATGATGTTTTGCTGCTACCGGCATACTCTGAAGTATTGCCCCGCGGGGTTGATACGACCACACTTTTTACAAAAAACATCAGGCTTAACATCCCTATCGTGTCAGCAGCAATGGATACTGTAACCGAACATAAAATGGCGATAGCTTTGGCTCAGGAAGGAGGCATCGGGGTAATCCATAAAAATATGACAATTGAGGAACAGGCCAATGAAGTGCGAAGGGTAAAGCGAGCTGAAAACGGGATGATACTGGATCCTATCACCATCGAAAAGGATGCACTTGTCGGAGACGCTTTGAGGTTAATGAGTGAATACGGAATTGGTGGGATCCCGGTGATAGATAAAAATAATGTCCTTGTTGGAATTGTTACAAACCGTGATTTAAGATTTGAAAAAAATCCTGATAAACCTGTTGATGAGGTAATGACCAAAGAGAATCTTATCACTACTACCGAATTTACAGATTTTGAGAAAGCAGGCGATATTCTTCAGCAATATAAAATTGAAAAATTACCGGTTGTCGATAGCAATTATAAATTAGTAGGATTAATCACCTATAAAGATATTATTAAAATTAAGGAAAGGCCTAATGCCTGCAAGGACAGCAGGGGCAGGTTAAGGGTTGCCGCCGCTGTAGGTGTTACCGGAGATACCCTCGAAAGGGTGAGTGCATTGATCGAATCTCAGGTAGATGCCATTGTGATCGATACAGCTCATGGTTATTCAAAAGGAGTCATGACTATGGCAAAGGAAGTAAAAAGACTCTACCCTGACTTGCAGTTGATCGTTGGGAATATCGGCACTTCTGATGCCGCTGAAATCCTGGTAAAGATAGGAGTGGATGCAGTAAAGGTTGGGATTGGGCCGGGCTCCATTTGTACCACCCGTGTAATTGCCGGGATCGGAATCCCTCAGCTTACTGCGATTCATGAAGTATCGAAAGGGCTTAAGGGAAGCGGCATTCCGCTTATTGCTGATGGCGGTATACGTTACACAGGTGATATTGTGAAAGCAATCGCAGCCGGGGCGGACAGCATCATGGCGGGCTCTTTATTTGCAGGTGTAGATGAATCACCGGGTGAAACCATCATCTTTGAAGGAAGGAAATTCAAAACCTACAGGGGAATGGGATCCATCGAAGCGATGCAAAAAGGCTCTAAGGACAGGTACTTCCAGGATGTAGAAGACGATATTAGAAAGCTTGTTCCTGAAGGAATTGTGGGGAGGGTTCCGTTTAAAGGCGGATTATCAGAAGTGATTCATCAGATGGTTGGAGGGTTAAGAGCTGGTATGGGTTATACCGGTTCAGCTAATATCCGGCAATTGCAAAAGGCCAAGTTCATTAAAATTACTTCGGCGGGAATGATCGAAAGCCATCCTCATGATATAACCATTACGCGCGAAGCTCCAAATTACAGCCGGTAGAAAAGTTAAAATTTCTGAAAAACCTTGATTTATTGCCAATAAGCGGCTTTTGATTCTTCCAGATGTATTACTAATTAAATTATCTTTGCCCCTTGTAAATAAATTTTAATCCGAAATATAATGATTATGAGTAGTTTAAGAAAAATTTTAACGATTTGTGTGTTAACTTTAACAGTATTTGAATTATCTGCACAGGACAAACGCTCTCTTATAAATATTGCAGGGGAAGATGTAACTGTGGATGATTTTATGTATGTTTATAAAAAAAACAATAATCAGGAGAACATCACTGATAAAAAATCAATTGAAGAATACCTGGGGCTATATATCAACTTCAAATTGAAGGTTAAAGAAGCCGAAGCACTGGGATATGACACCGTTACAGCATTTAAAAAAGAGCTTGCCGGCTACCGTGAACAATTAGCTGAACCTTATTTTGTAAATGAAGATATTACGGAGGCTTTATTAAAAGAGGCCTATGAAAGATATAAGGAAGATATCAGGGCCAGTCATATTTTAATAAAGGTAGGTCCTGCTGCTATGCCTGCCGATACATTGGCAGCATACAACAAAATAATGGCAGCCAAAAACCGGATTGCCAATGGCGAATCGTTTGAAATGGTTGCAAAAGATGTTTCAGACGATCCCTCTGCCCGCGACAGGATGTCACCGAAGAACAAAACAATGCCCGGCAATGGAGGCGACCTTGGATATTTTACAGTATTTGATATGGTTTATCCATTTGAAACCGGAGCCTATACCACTCAAACCGGTAACGTTTCCAGGCCTGTCCGTTCCGATTTTGGTTACCATCTAATAAAAGTAACCGACCGGATTCCAGCTCAGGGTTCCATTGAGGTAGCTCATCTTTTCCTTCAGATGCCGGAAAATGCTACACATGAAGATTCAATGAATATCCATTTAAGAATTGATTCTTTACATCTGAGAATTCAAAATGGTGAAAGCTTTGAAGACCTTGTAAAGCAATATTCAGATGATAAAGGTTCAGCCCAGAGAGGAGGAATGCTCCCAAAATTCAATGTCAACCGAATGGTTCCTGAGTTTATACAGACCATCAATACCCTTAGCGATTCAGGGGATATTTCAAATCCGGTACAGACATTCTATGGATGGCATATTATAAAATTGTATAGTAAATCGGGAATTAATTCATTTGAAGAAGAGAAGGAAAACCTGAGCAAAAGAATAAAAAAAGATAGTCGTGCACAAAAAAGCAAAGATGTAATCATAAGCGACATCAAAAAAGAATATGGATATAAAGTCAATGAAAAGGGATTAAATAAAATGTACAGCCTCTTCGATTCGACAATATACCAGGGTAAATGGACTGTTCCGGCTGGTGAGGCTTTGAGCAGTGCAGTATTTACCCTTGATAAGCAACCCTTTACCCAAAAACAATTTGCTGAGTTTATTGCCGCTGACCAGAATATCGCCAAAGAGGAAAGCATTAATGAGTTCGTAAATAAGAAATTTACTGAATTTTCAAATAAAGAATGTAAAGCATACGAAGATAAGCACCTGGAAGAAAAGTATCCTGAATTCAAGGCTATTACGAAAGAATACCGTGATGGCATCCTTTTATTCGAATTGACTAACGATAAAATCTGGACTTATGCCACAAAAGATACAACCGGATTAAAGAACTACTATGACCAGCACAGTTCCGATTTTATGTGGGATATCCGTCTTGATGCTTCCATATACACTTTCAGCGACACATCCTATGTCAGGCTTGCAAGGACTTTGGCAAGTGAAGGAAAATCGGATGATGAAGTGCTGACAGCTATCAATAAGGACTCATTGAATGTTTTAAAAATAGAGAGAAAAAAATTCCAGAGCAAGGACAACAGCCTCATAGATTCGATAAAATGGAAAAAAGGAATCTCTGAGAATAAGATAGAAAAAGGAAAGACTGTTTTTGTTGTCGTTCATGACAAAGTTGAACCTGAGCCAAAAACTTTTGATGAAGCCAGAGGATTAATTACTGCCGGCTATCAGGAATATCTGGAGAAAGAATGGATAAAGGAATTAAAAGCCAAATATCCGGTTGTGATTCATGAGGATGTTTTGGCCTCACTGACTAAGAAATAACATTTCAGTTGAACAAGTTTTTATTGCCGGGATTGATTTTATTGACTTCTTGTTTTAATGATATGGACAAGAATAAAGAATCACTGGCAAGGGTAAATAATGACTATCTGTATAAATCTGAACTTAAGAATATTGTTCCAGAAGGGACATCAGGTCGGGATAGTATTTTAATTGTCCAAAATTTTGTCAATAACTGGATTACTGAAAAGCTTATCCTTAATAAAGCACAAAAAAACCTGAGGAAGGCAGATATTCAGTTTGAAAAACAATTAGAAGAGTACAGAAATTCTCTCATTATTTATAAATACGAATCTCAGCTGATCAACCAAACTTTGGATACGATAGTATCTGCTGCTGAAATTGAAAAGTTTTACTACGACAACATCGGCAATTTTCAATTGAAAGACAATATCATAAAAGTGTATTATGCACGGTTCGACAGCAATCTCCCTGAATTAAATAAGATCAGAAGATTTTTTTATTCCGATACACCTGAACAAAAAGACTCATTGCAAAAATATGTTGAAAAATTTTCCGATCTTTTTTACAGGGATGATGAAACCTGGATTTTATTTGATGACTTAATTAAATACATCCCCATTAATACATACAACCAGGAATCGTATTTGCAAAATCACCGGAAAATAGAAATCAACGACGATCCGATGGTTTATTTTGTCAATTTTACTGATTTTAAAATCAAAGATGGGGAGTCGCCACTGAGTTTTGAAAAAGAGAATATAAGACAAATCATTATTAATAAAAGGAAGCTGAAAATTATCAGTCAGATGCGTGAAAATGTATTTCAGGCGGCATTAAAAGATAACAGTTTTGAAATATATTAAGCCTTTATGTACTTTTTGTAAGCTTTGTTTGTTATATATTTTTGAATTGTGATTCATCAACATCTATGACACGGCATTTATCATTTATTCAATAATTATGTTTTTTAAGATTAATAAAATTTTCCTGACTCTTTTCTGTTTAACTGTTTATCCCTTATTATTTGCCCAGGAGCAGGGAAAAATAATCGATCAGGTGCTTGCTGTAGTTGGAGGACACATTATTCTTGAATCAGATATTGAAGCACAATACATGCAATACCGCATGCAGGAAGAGATTACCGGTAGCAGCTCAACGGTAAAATGCGAGATGCTTGAGTCAATGCTTTACCAGAAATTGTTGCTAAACCAGGCTGAACTCGACAGTGTTGAAGTAACGGATTCACAGGTTGAAGCCACCTGGACCAGAGGCTCCGGTACTATATTGGACTACTTGGTTCCCCTGAAAAATTTGAAGAATACTATCAAAAAACCATTGAAGAATTTAAGGATGAACTCAGGGAGCAGGTTAAAGAGCTATTGTTGGTTGAAAGTGTTCAGGAAAAAATAACCGGTGAAGTTAAAATAACGCCCACAGAAGTTAAAGCTTTCTTTAAGAAAATACCCGAGGACAGTATACCATTTGTGAATTCTGAGGTTGAGTTAGCTCAAATTGTAAAGCTCCCTCCCATCAACCGGGAGGAAACCGAAAAAGTTAAAAATAAGCTTCAGGAACTGAGATACCGGGTATTGAATGGGGAAAATTTTGCAACTCTGGCCATCCTTTATTCTGAAGATCCGGGATCAGCAAAGAATGGCGGAGAACTTGGATTATTTGGCAGGGGAGAAATGTACCCGGCTTTCGAGGCTGCAGCTTTTAGTCTTGAAAAAGGTGCCGTTTCCGAAATTGTTGAAACTGAGGCAGGCTTTCATATCCTTCAGCTGATCGAGCGAAGGGGAGAATACGTTAATGTGCGTCACATTTTGCTGCGTCCTAAAGTATCACCCTTCGACCTTGCCCGCGCTAAGGTTCAACTCGACAGCATCGCAAATCTGATCGCTGAAAAAAAATACACTTTTGATGAAGCCATTATTAAATTTTCAGATGATCCCAGCAAAAACAACGGAGGTCTTTTGATCAATCCGATGACAAAAACTTCACTATTCGAGATGGATCAGCTGGATCCGAAAGTTTCGTTTGTCATTGCATAAACTTGAAGTGGGTGAAATATCTGCACCGGTTCAGTTTCAAACATGAAGATACGAAAGATGCCTACCGGATTTTATACCTGAAAAAAAGGACAGAACCTCATCAGGCCAACTTAAAACAGGACTATGATCGTATTCAGGAATCTGCGCTGGCAAATAAAAAGCAGCAGGTGATCAATGACTGGATTGAAGATAAAGCAAGTCAGACCTATGTGAGAATTAATGACAGTTATAAAGATTGCAATTTTATCAATCACTGGGCTAATAAATAAAGCCACACTATATATCTTTTAAAAACTTAAAATAACTTTTAAACCTGAAAATTCAGATATGTACAAGAATGACGTTGAAGCGGTAGATGCTTTCGTTGAAAAATATAAAACACTGCGTACGGAAATTGCCAAAGTAATTGTGGGGCAGGATCGGGTGGTTGAAGATGTCCTCATTGCTATTTTCAGTAAAGGACATGGATTGCTGGTGGGTGTTCCCGGGCTTGCAAAGACTTTGCTGGTGAATACCATTTCAAAAGTTCTGGGATTAAGTTACAAAAGGATCCAGTTCACCCCCGACCTGATGCCATCGGATATTTTAGGAACTGAAATTCTGGATGAGAACAGGCGGTTCAGGTTTATCAAAGGTCCGGTGTTTGCAAATATCATCCTCGCTGATGAAATAAACCGTACCCCCCCGAAAACACAGGCAGCATTGCTTGAAGCGATGCAGGAGAAAGCTGTAACTGTAGCCGGTGAAAGGTATATTTTGGAAGAACCATTTTTTGTTTTGGCCACTCAGAACCCTATTGAGCAGGAAGGAACTTATCCTTTGCCTGAAGCACAACTCGATCGCTTCATGTTTAACATCTGGCTGGATTACCCTTCGTTTGAGGAAGAGATAAAAGTGGTAAAAACCACCACCACAGAGTATGAACCCGATCCGAAAGTTGTAATAACCGGTGCTGAAATACTTTACTTTCAGAACCTGATCAGGAAGATTCCCGTTCCTGATAATGTATTTGAATATGCAGTAAAACTATCGGCAAAGACACGGCCAGGCGTCAACGGATCGCATCAGTGGGCTGATAACTACCTGACCTGGGGAGCCGGTCCAAGATCTTCCCAATATCTGATCATTGGTGCAAAATGTTATGCTGTGATCCATGGGAAATATTCGCCCGACATCGAAGATGTGAAAGCAGTGGCTGCCAATGTACTGCGTCATCGTATCATCCGAAATTATAAAGCTGAAGCCGAAGGAATTAAAGTTGAAGATATTATTCGTCAGCTGATCAGCTAAAAATATTTAGCTGCTTTGGTCGAAAACCAAAATCCAAATTGATGGTCATCCTATTTTCCATATTGGAAATTCTTTTACATTTGCATCAGATGAAATCAAAATTAATAAGAGGTAATATGGTAGATTTAACAACGAAATATTTAGGGCTGACGCTCACAAATCCAATAATCGTTGGAAGTTCAGGGCTTACTGATTCTCCTGAAAAAATTAAAAAACTTGAGGAAAATGGCGCTGCTGCTGTTGTGTTGAAATCAATTTTCGAAGAAGAAATCACCCATGAGTATGAAAAAATTGTAGCCGAAGAAGCTTCAAAGCGTTACAAGGATGAATTTCTTGATTACCTGGATTACCGGATAAAATCGGAAAATATTGACAAGTATATCAAGCTGATCACCGGAGCAAAAAAGGTGGCCGGTATCCCGGTTATAGCAAGTGTAAATTGTGCATCGAAACATGAGTGGACCAATTTTGCCAAAGCTTTTGAGGATGCCGGAGCAGATGCTCTTGAAGTAAATCTTTTTATATTACCCTCCAACTTAACCAAAAGCCCCGAGGAAATCGAAAAAACATATTTTGAGATTGTAAGCAAGCTAAAGGAAAAGATAAAGATCCCCATTGCTTTGAAAATCAGTTATTATTTTACTTCTCTGGCGCAAACCATTCAAAAATTGTCATCATCCGGCGTTTCCGGCCTTGTGTTATTCAACAGGTTTTACAGCCCTGATATTGACATCGAAAAAATGACCATCACCTCCTCCAATGTTTTTAGCCAGCCGGATGAATTATCCATTTCACTCAGGTGGATCGCCATCATGTCGAACCGGGTGAGCTGTGACCTTGCGGCTTCCACAGGAATTCATGATGGCTCTGCAATAATCAAACAATTGCTGGCAGGTGCAAATGCTGTCCAGGTGGTTTCTTCCATTTACAATAAAGGTCCCGAAAAAATTCAAAACATGCTGAAAGATATAAAAAAATGGATGATCAGTAATAATTATGACTCTATCGATCAGTTCAGGGGAAAACTCAGCCAGGAGAAAAGCGTAAATCCGGCCATGTACGAGAGGGTTCAGTTTATGAAGTATTTCAGCGACAGGGATAAGCATTAAGGTTTCCAGGATGGATAGCTAGTTCCTAAGTCTTACATCAATGTAACCGCCCTTGAAATAGTAACAATCCTTATCACAATCTTTGATGTTTTTCTTCATCTTCAGTTTATCACCATCAACAGCAAAAATAGTTTTACTTCCATCTTTATATTCTGCAGTCACTGAATAGTATTCATCTGGCGGCACATCCACTGTATATTCTGAACTGTAAGCTATGTCCATGTATTCAATGTCGTTACTCTCAATATCTCCCCTGTAAATTACAAGAGGAACATAGGGATTATCATTATTGATGGTTACCATAATTTGAAGCGGTCCCCAGTCAGGCTTATCCTGGTAACAGGTCGCACAGTCAAAAGATTCCAATGGTTCATTTCTCTCACAGCCTGCAAGAAATACAAGGAAAAAAATCAAAACTCCAAATGACCATTTATTTACTAATTTTAAACCTGAAATTAAATGATTACCCATATATTGTGCTGTTTAAATAACAAAGTAAAACTTAAACTTTAAAATAAATATTCTAAAAACCTCACCACAACGGCTCTTCCTTCAGGGCTATTTTTCCTTTTCCCGAATTTATATTAAAACCAAACGAAAGGTTAATCCGGTTTCTTGATACATTCGGATTTCTCAGATTCATATATTCATAATTCAACTTTACATTGAAAGACTGTGAACTCCAAAAAATACCGGCTTTTGGAACCAGCAGAAATGCATCTTCCGGTTTCCTTTCTGATCCCCGAAAATTCCCGTATGTATAGGCAACATTTAGCCCTGCGAATACTCCACTTTTCTTACGAACCGTTTTTTTAAAAACCGAAAATAATTTATTTGCTCCCACGTGGATAACCGACCTGCTTTCCCAAAACTGGTAATAGGTAGTTGGATTTATTTCGTAAAGAATGGTTCTTACCCCTGTTCTTGTTTTGTAGCCTGCCTGAAACTCAATACCATATTTAGTTGAAGCAAAACCCAGGGTGCCTCCGATCATAAAATCATCAAAATTTCCGTTAAGATCCAAATTAACCATGACCCTGTCAACAAATGGTGCCGGAAGATTACTTGCACCGTTTA
Organism: uncultured Bacteroidales bacterium; assembly: GCA_963705185.1. GTDB lineage: Bacteria > Bacteroidota > Bacteroidia > Bacteroidales > JAADJA01 > JAADJA01. Next base: position 15,837 of record CAVPJF010000033.1, on the reverse strand, counting down.
GCTGAAGCAATTGCAGCATCTCGTTATCTGCAAATTCCTGTGCAAGGGTGTATTGATTTCTCGTACCCGAAATCTTATGGTTTGCATTAGCTCCGTTTTGTATGAGCAGTTCAGCTGTTTCCATGATGACGGTTGATAATTGCAAATGACAGCGCTGTCAGGTTGTTTTCATTCACGGTATCAACGACTGCACCGTTTTGTATATAAAGATCAGCCAGGTAGCTGTAGCCTTTTTGAGCGGCAATCATCAACGGTGTGAATCCTTTGTTGTCAGCCACGTTTATTTTCGCCTGCTTTTCAATCAGCAACTCAGAGACTCCTGATGAGCCATAATAAGTAGCGTAATGCAAAGCTGTATTCCCCTGCAACATCCTTAATTATCCAGATCAGCCTTGTAAAAGATCAGCATATCTGCCATGATGGAGTCGTTATTGGCGGCAGCTATCATCAGAGGTGTGATTCCATCTAAGTTTTTTGTATTAACATTGGCTCCGTTCAGGATAAGGGTATCGGCAATAAACATATGTCCAGCCATGCAGGCACCAAGCAATGCGCTGACATGATTCTACCGGCAATGCATTTTCATTTGCACCATGGTGAAGGAGAATTCTCACTGTTTCCAGATGCCCGTTTTGTGCAGCATACATCAAGGGTGTCACCCCTTCATAGGAGGATTTGCAATTTACATCTGCACCTTTTTCAATCCATTCAAGAACTTTAGCTGTGTCGCCTTCAATTGAAGCCAGCATCAACTCCATATTCGGATCGGGGAGAATTTGTGAGGTATCCGCACCCGTAATTTTATCATCATTCTGGGCAATACATATTACCGATGTAAAAGTTAGCAAAAAAGCTGCAATAAGATTTACATTTACATACTTCATTTGCCCGTGAATTTAGATCTACAACATCAAATAACGTGGCAGATTTAAAGGTTCTTATAAAGTTTTGTTTTCAGTTTGCTTATTCATTTCGCCAGGTGTTTTTGTCGAATGTCACCCAATAAATATTCCCAAGGCCATTTTTAATTCCATCAGCCATTTGAAGGATAAGGCTTAATTTCCTGTAAGCTTTAACGGTGAATTCATCGCTTTTGCGCTGACTGGTAAAAAACAAGTATTTCCCGTCAGGAGAAACAAAAGGACAATAATCCAGTTCATCGGAATTGATTGTCCTTACCTAAATTTACAGGCTTTGTCCAGGAATTGTCACCCAACCTGTAAGCAATATAGAGATCGCCTCCACCCAGGTCGTCTTCCCTTCCAAGTGAGGAAAAAATCAGGTAGCTTTCATCAGGCGCGATAAAAGCATTAAATTCATAAAAGGAGGAATTAATCGATTCTCCCAAATTAACTGGTTGGGTATAACTGCCGTTTTCGAACCGGGAAAATAAATGTCTTCCAGTCCAAATGAATCATTGTATTTTGCAGTGAAATAAAGGTTACCGTTAGATGCTATTGAAGGGTAATATTCATCTTCATCCGAATTAACCGGTGAACCGAGATTAATGGCATTTTCCCATCCCTTTTCAGGTTCAACATACCAGATGTCATAATCTTTTTTTTCAACACTCCCCGAAACAGGTCTTTTTGAAACAAAGAAAAGCTTTTTACCATCAGGCGAAAAGGCCGGTTCCAGGTCTTTATATGCTCCTGAGAATGCCGCTGTTTCAGGCTCCGACCAGAAGAAACCATCAAATGCCAGATAGGCTATCAGACTTAAATTATTTGCCGGCAACACAATACTGTAAAACATCACATTTCCCGCAGGTGAAATTGCAAAGTCCCTTTCATTCCTCGATGTCGAAACAATATCAGGCGAAAATATCTGTGGAACATTTCCGGGAGAAGCAAGTCCAAAATACTGCCAGTCAGTATCGCCTTTATGGGCCGGTGGTACTTTCTTTTGTGAAGGATCACAGGATAGGATAACAAAGGTTAAAGATAACTATCAACAACCACCACCTAAAACGATTTAGAATCATAAAAATAATTTTTATTATTACTAACAAAAATACGAAAGTAATATGAATTTAAATTCACAATGGATTAATTAACTTTTGGATCAATTTACACTGTATTTACTAACAATTTATTTTAGGCAATTTAGTCACAGTCTTAGTAACATTCTCCCTACTTTTGAAAAAAATTCAGAATGGGTCAGCCTTGTATTCATTGTGGGGAAGATTGCGGAAACTATCCGGTAATGTGGAATGATAAGCCCTTTTGTTGCAATGGATGTAAAACCGTTTACCAGATACTGAATGAAAAAGACCTCAAACAATATTATGAAATTGCACCCATGCCGGGCATCAGAGTTGATACCCATGAGCAGGGCGAAAAATACGCCTATCTCGATCTTGATGAGATCAAAACCAAATTGCTTGATTTTTCGGATGGAGGGATCAGCAAAATTACCTTCTTTGTTCCTGCCATTCATTGTGCATCCTGCATTTGGCTGCTCGAACACCTCAGTATATTAAATCCTTCCATCACCCATTCCTTTGTTAATTTTCCAAAAAAAGAAGTCGTCATCAATTTTAAAGATAATGAAATAACCCTTCGGGAACTTGTTGAATTGCTGGCTTCTATTCACTACATTCCTGAAATAACCCTTGACCATCTCCAAAAAAGAAAAAAAACAAAAGGAAACAAGCAACTCATATTAAAGATCGGCATCACAGGCTTCGTGCTCATGAATGTGATGATGTACAATTTTCCCGAATACCTGCCGGGCGGGGAATTACTCGAACCAGGATTTAAAAAGTTTTTTGGCTGGCTGAGTCTTATCTTATCCATTCCGGTGGTTGTTTATTGTGCCAATGACTATTTCTTATCTTCCGTCAAAAGCCTCAGGCACAAAATCATCAGCATCGACCTGCCTATTGCTCTTGGAATATTAGCGCTTTTCCTTCAAAGTGCTTTTGACATTGTAACTGAGCAGGGAACCGGTTACCTCGATTCCCTTTCAGGGCTTGTATTTTTTATGCTGGTCGGAAAATGGTACCAGGGAAAAACTTACCAGGCACTCTCGTTCGAGCGGGATTATAAATCCTATTTTCCGGTGGCTGTAACTAAAATTGAACGATGGGAAAGAAATTGTCATACCTCTCAATGAACTCAAAACCGGCGATCATATCCTTATCCGGAACAAGGAGCTGATCCCTGCTGATTCAAGGATTGTCGCCGGTGATGGCAATATTGATTATAGTTTTGTTACCGGCGAATCGCTTCCGGTTCGGAAGAACAAAGGAGATACGGTTTTTGCAGGCGGACGGCAGGCAGGCAGTTCAGTTGAACTGGAAATTATAAAAGTGGTGGAGCAAAGCTATTTAACCCAGCTATGGAACCAGGACAACAAAAGTGGCAAAGATGATCCGGGGATGAAAAGGATCATTGACCGGGTCAGTCAGTATTTCACTGTCATCATCCTTATTATCGCCATAGCCGCAGGTATTTACTGGTTGTTCAACGACCCGTCCAAAGCTATCTTTGCTTTCACTTCGGTGTTGATTGTAGCCTGTCCGTGTGCCCTTGCTCTTACCCTGCCTTTTACCTTCGGGAGTACCATGCGTTATTTTGGACGGAACGGTTTCTACCTGAAAAAAACCCAGGTTGTTGAAGAGCTTTTCAAGGCCAACACCATTGTCTTTGACAAAACAGGAACCATCACCCATACCAAATCTATGGAAATTGATTTTGTTGGGCAATCACTTACAACGGACCAGATACGAATGATCAAATCCCTCGTCAGGCATTCAACCCATCCTTTAAGCGCTGCACTTTTTCAAAAGCTCGACGGAGATCAATACTATTCGGTGGATCATTTTAAGGAAATCCCTGGACTTGGCATTACAGGTGAAATCAATGGAGTAAAGATCAATGTGGGTTCCCATAAGTTTGTCACCGGGAAGGAAGATGAAGAAAAAGGTCTTAAAACCCAGGTCTATGTTTTTATGGGCGATAAGGTTCCCGGCTACTTCCAGCTTGAGAACAGTTACCGCAAAGGACTCAAAGAAATGATCACCCGCTTCTCCAAAAAATACGACCTCCATTTGTTAACAGGCGACAATGAAGCCGAAAAGACAAACCTTTTGCCATTGTTTCTGGTGGAAGACCGCATCCATTTTAACCAGTCGCCCACCGACAAGCTGGCTTATGTAAAAAACCTTAAGCGTCAGGGCAAAAAAGTTCTGATGATCGGCGACGGGCTGAATGATGCCGGCGCTCTCAACGAAAGCAATGTGGGCATTACCATTGCCGATGATGTCTATCATTTCTCCCCTGCCTGTGATGCCATCCTCGAATCATCGGGATTTGGCAAGCTCGAAAAGTTCATCCGTTTCACTCATACCAGCATGAGCATTGCCTATATCAGTTTTACGCTTTCTTTCCTCTACAATGTTTTTGGCCTCTAGTTCGCGGTTCAGGGGCTGCTCACCCCCATCTTCGCCGCCATCCTCATGCCCATCAGCTCTGTTTCGGTTGTAGCTTTTGCTACCCTTTCGGTTGCTTTATGGCAAAGAGAAAACTGAAATAAAGGATCAATATAAATTAATGCTATAGTTGGTTTATTCTTCTCTGCTTCAAGCGCCTGACTGACTGCAAGGCAGATCCTCGATTGAAGATTAACGCCCCCGCTGGCGAGTCTCTCCACATTTAACATTAAAATCATTCCTTTATATTAATTCAAATATTCTTACATTTGCTTTCATCAAAAACAGGAAATGATACATTGAACACTGTTTACATACCTCTATGGAATAAAAACGGGAAAAAAGTTCCTGTAATAGTAACGTTAACGTTCATATTAAAAAGACCACAGACAAAAATAAATTAACCATTTAATTGTACAATTATGAAAAAGAACTACAGAATTTGGATTTACTCATTAACATTAGTGGGTTTTGTATTAGTTCTTGCAATTGGTTGTAAGAAAGATGAATCACCCTCAAAGAAAACTCCAGTAATCACCTGGGCAAATCCTGAAGATATTGTTTATGGTACCCTGCTAAGCGCGACCCAGCTAAATGCCACAGCCGATGTAGAAGGCACCTTTGCTTACACTCCCCAGATTGGCACATTACTGGATGCAGGCGCTAATCAGGTTTTGAAAGTGTCCTTTACGCCAGCCAATTCCGAAGAGTACGATACCGCAAGCCAAACAGTAAAAATTGATGTACTTTATATAGGAGATAGCTATAGAGGTGGTATAGTAGCTTATATTTTACAAGCTGGAGACCCCGGCTATGTAGCTGCAGAAGCACACGGTTTAATAGCCGCACCAGGCGACCAAAGTACAGGCATACAATGGTATAATGGAAGCTATACGACAACAGGAGCAACTGCAACAGCATTAGGCACAGGGAATAACAACACAGCCACTATTGTTGCCAGTCAGGGAGCAGGAAGCTATGCTGCGAAATTGTGTTCTGATTTGGTATTAGGTGGTTATTCCGACTGGTTTTTACCCAGTAAAGATGAATTAAATAAGCTCTACATAAACAGAGTAGCGATTGGCGGTTTTGCTGATGATAACTATTGGAGTTCCAGCGAGGCCGGTCTCAACGGCGCATGGAAGCAGAATTTCTCCACTGGCATGCAGGGCAGCCTCTATAAAAACAACGACTACTATGTGCGCTCGGTTCGGGCTTTTTAACAATTTATCTATTTAATGTTTTCAAGAAAACTGTAATTGCAGATTTACGCTCGCATCCAGCCCGTCAGCCTGCTGGCAAATTATTTAATTCGCACATTGAATAATTAGCACATTGATTAAACCGTTTTGTGACATCAAAAATGTAATTAGCTAATTTTGTTCATTGTTAAATTCATGGGATCTAAATTGTAAAAAACCTCTCTGCTTCAAGCCTTCGCTTGTACAGTAACATAACTTGTACTGTTTAAGTCCCTTATTTGTCTTTCCTCCGTGTCCCTCCATGCTCTCTGTATCTCCGTGGTTTTCTTGTCTGATTATTAATTCCATTCCTCTGCTGATTTAGATTATTGTGTTAATCAGATTTCATATATCATAATTCGGATATTATAATTTATTCTATTTTTGCCGCCTTATTCAGGTCGAAAGTATGCGTCGTTTATTCACATTGCTTTGCAATGTTATGGCAATCTTGTTGGTTTTTCCCAAACCGACACTGCCACCATCATGTACTACAATGTACTCAACTATCCCGGCAGCACCGGGTCGCGCGTTCAGTATTTCAGGCAGATCAACCAGTACGTCAAACCCGATTTAATATTGATTACCGAATTGATTTCAGGTAATGGAGCACAAACACTTCTGCAGGATGGTTTGAATGTTTTTGGTGAAACGAAGTATGAAAAAGCTGCTTTTATCGATGGCCCCGATACCGACAACATGCTTTTCTACAACAGTGATAAGTTCACCCTCTATTCACAGGATACCATCGGAACCCTGCCCCGCAGGATGAATGAATATGTTCTCTATTACAACTTACAGCAACCGGCAGAAGATACTGTATTTTTCTATTTCTATGTGGCCCATCTGAAAGCCAGTACCGGATATGAATCTGAACGTCTGGATGAAGTTTTGAAATTTAAAGATTATGTCAATGCCAAACCCAACATTGAAAACATGATTTTCGGTGGCGACCTGAATTTTTACAATGCTTCGTCTGAGCCGGCTTACTGGTCGCTTATCAACGATGGATTATACCCCCTCAATGATGTTTTGCCTGCAGGCGACTGGCACGACGATGCTGCTTTTGCATCTATTCATACCCAAAGCCCACGGACTGCTCAATTTGGTGGTGGAGCTACCGGCGGAATGGATGACCGTTTTGATTTTATGCTTATTCACGGATGACATCCTTTCGGGATCAAACAATATAAGTTACATTAACAATTCCATTAAGGCATTTGGAAACGATGGCCAGCATTTTAATGCAGCGCTTACCGATTCCCCAGTAAATACTTCACTTCCTGATTCCATTATTCAGGCTATTTATAACATGTCGGATCACCTGCCTGTTATCAGTAAATTTATTATCCAGCCTGATGTTGTTCTTCAGAATTACGAACTTTCCTTAAAAGTATTTCTGGAAGGCCCGTTCAATGGTTCAGAAATGAGTACAGGCATAAATCCTGTTTTGCCATTAACCGATCCTTATGCCGGAGCGCCCTGGTACTCAACCGGCAGTGAACCTGTTGTCACCATTCCAAACTCCGATATTGTCGATTGGGTTTTAGTTGAACTGAGGGATGCTCCCAATGCTGTATCTGCCGGTTCAGGAACAATCATAAGCCGGCAAACAGGATTTTTATTAAGGGATGGTACGATCAAAGGATTGGATGGCATGTCAAATCTACAATTCAACAATTCAATAATTCATCAATTATTCATCGTCATCTGGCACCGAAATCACCTCGGAGTGATGAGCGCTTTCCCTCTTAGTTTGACCGGTAATGTCTTTAATTACGACTTTACGACCGGCACAGACAAAGCCTACCTCAACGGACAGAAACAGTTGGCTCCCGGAATTTGGGGAATGATTGCCGGCGATTGTGATGCCAATGGTGTGGTGAATGAAAATGACAAGTCCTTAATCTGGAAAAATCAAGCGGGACAGTCAGGTTATCTGCCTGGCGATCTTAATTTCGACGGGCAAGCTAACAATCCCGATAAAAACGAATTTATAATTATCAACTATCTGAGTCACTCCAATATTCCTCAGTAGAAGTAAAATAGATTTTCACTCAACTTCTTTTTCTCCCTTTGTTCGTAAGTTCATTTGTTAAAAATTTGTTAAATTTCCAGTTAAATTTATTTTTGTAACAAAATACCTAAATAGGTTTTAATGTCTGTCATTTATTTTTTAATAGGTTTAGGGATATTTGTTGCAGGAGGTTTTTTAATTGCCTTCATATGGGCTGTCAGAAGCGGTCAATATGATGATGACTATACTCCCTCCGTCAGAATGCTATTCGACGATTATAAACCTGAAGCTGACATTGACCAGAATGCTGCTGATTTAAAAGAAGTAAACAAAAAGGACGACGTGGATAAATCCAATAATAATTAAATTTAACATTTATGGCTTTAGAAAAATTTACTTACGACAACAGGATAGCGAAATACTTTGCTGTCGCAACTGTTTTATGGGGTGTAGTTGGTTTTCTGGTGGGACTGATTATCGCCACCGAGCTTATCTATCCGTGGTTAAACCTGAACCTCGAGTTTATCACCTTTGGAAGGCTCAGACCCTTGCACACCAACGCGGTAATATTTGCATTTGTGGGTAACGGAATCTTTACAGCGATCTATTATTCTACACCAAGATTGCTAAAGACACCCATGTTTAGCGAGTTATTGGGAAAGATTCATTTCTGGGGCTGGCAATTCATTATTGTTTGTGCAGCCATTACTTTACCCCTTGGATTAACAACCGGTAAAGAATATGCAGAACTGGAATTTCCGATCGACATCCTTATCACCCTGATCTGGGTTGTATTTGGCTGGAATTTGATTGGCACCCTGATCAAAAGAAGGACCCGTCATATTTATGTGGCCATTTGGTTCTACATCTCTGCAGTTGTAACAGTAGCAGTACTTCACATTACGAACTCACTTGAATTGCCGGTAAGTTTTTTTAAAAGTTATCCGATATATGCCGGAGTACAGGATGCCTTTGTACAGTGGTGGTATGGTCATAATGCAGTGGCATTTTTCCTGACGGCTGCTTACCTCGGACTGATGTATTATTTTATTCCTAAAGCTGCTAACAGGCCGATTTATTCATACAAGCTTTCCATCATTCACTTTTGGGCATTGATTTTCCTTTATATTTGGGCAGGTCCGCACCATTTACTCTATTCCTCTACTCCCAATTGGATTCAGGCGCTGGGTGTTGTATTCTCGATTGTGCTGATCGCTCCGTCATGGGGAGGAATGATCAATGGATTACTTACCCTGAGAGGAGCATGGGATAAAGTTCGGGAGGATCCTGTTTTAAAAATGTTCGTTGTGGGTGTTACGGCTTATGGTATGGCAACCCTGGAAGGTCCGCTTTTGTCGCTGAAAAGTGTCAATGCCATCAGCCACTTTACTGACTGGACCATCGCCCATGTTCATATCGGCGCGCTTGGCTGGAACGGGATGATGACATTCGGTATGCTATACTGGTTATTCCCCCGCTTTTATAAAGTCAAACTCTATTCAAAGGCAATGGCCAATACCCATTTCTGGCTGGCAACTTTGGGGATGCTCTTCTTTGCCATTCCGCTCTATTTTGCAGGATTCACACAAGCCCTGATGTGGAAAGAATTTACGGCTGAAGGGTACCTGAAATATCCCAACTTTCTCGAAACCTATCTCCAGATTCGTCCGATGCACATGCTGAGGGTAGTGGGAGGTATTCTGTATCTGGCAGGTGGAATATTAATGGTCATTAACCTGGTAAAAACAGCAAAATCGGGCAAGTTTGTTAGATTTGAAGATGATCAGGCTCCGGCACTTGAAAAGAAAGTTTCAACTGAAAATTTTCACAGGAGGATCGAGGGCAAACCTGTCACTTTCGCCATTCTTGCTCTCGTCGCCATCCTTATCGGAACCATCATCGAATTCGTTCCGCTTTTTGTAATCAAATCGAATATTAAAACGATTGCCAGTGTAAAACCCTATACACCGCTTGAACTTCAGGGTCGTGATATCTACATTAAGGAAGGATGTTATAATTGCCACTCGCAAATGATCAGACCATTTCGTTCGGAAGTTGAGCGTTACGGCGATTATTCCAAATCCGGTGAAAGCGTTTACGATCATCCGTTCCAATGGGGATCAAGACGTACAGGTCCGGATTTGGCGAGAGAAGGTGTAAAAACAGGGAAAATTTACAAACCCGATTCATGGCATTACGAACATCTTGTCAATCCTCAGAAAACCAACATTCAATCCATCATGCCGGCGTATCCATGGCTTGCCAAAAAAGATATTGATATAGCCAGTACCCCGGCAAAGATAAAAGGAATGCGGAGCCTGGGCGTACCTTATCCCGCCGGGTTTGAATCAAATTCAATAGATGAGCTGAACAAACAGGCCAATGCCATTGCTTCCGGATTAAGGAATGCGGGTATTCAGGTTGAGGATCAGAAACAGATCATTGCACTAATTGCTTACCTTCAAAGGTTAGGTACCGATGTGGGAGCAAATCCTGAAATGGTAAGTAAATAATAATTCAATCAATATATATGTACAAGGTCATTTCAAGTTTATTGGAGGATGTAAAAGGAATGGATGTATTGTCGGCCATTTCAGTTTCATTCTTTTTTGTCTTCTTTATCGTTGTTCTGATAAGTGTAATCAGAATGCGAAAAGAACATGCCGAAGAAATGAAAAACATGCCTCTGAATAATGAAGACCGGGATGACAATTATTAAATAGAATAAAAGAAATGAAATATGAGCACAGAAAATGAAAATGTAAAAAATAATAGTCAGGAACAGGATTATGAAATCGATACCCTGACCAACGACAGGCTGATCAGCGACCATGAATACGATGGTATCCGTGAACTGGATAATGATCTGCCACCCTGGTGGAAATGGTTGTTTTATATCACCATTGTATTTGCCATAGTATATCTCGTTAGGTTATTTGTTTTCGAGGCAGATGATCTGGTTCAGCAGTCGGAATACAATAAGGAAATGGCACAGGCTGCCAGCATGGCTCCTGCACAGTCAACTACAGAAACATTTGAAATAAAGGTTTTAACTGACCCAACTTCAATTGCTAATGGAAAAGCCATTTTCGACAAGATTTGCGCTGTTTGTCATCTTGTGGATGGTGGCGGACTGGTTGGACCGAATATGACGGATGATTACTGGATTCATGGCAATACTATTCAGGATATGTTTACTACAGTAACCAATGGTGTGCTGGAAAAAGGCATGATATCTTATAAGGATCAGTATTCACCTCAGCAGCGACTGGAAGTCCTCAGCTATATCATTACATTACACGGTACAACACCTGCCAATCCCAAAGCGCCTCAGGGAGAACTGAAGGAATGGCCATATTAATTTGTTTGCTACCAAAATCTGGTTTTGGTTTTGCCGTCTGCCAGATTTTTTGATTAATTCGCATTGGTTTTTAATTTTTGATTGATAAAATTATGAATAGCGAAGACCAAAAAGAGAAAGATAAAGTCTTTTTCCGTGATCGAATATCGACCGTTAGCAGTGAAGGAAAACGGGTATGGGTTTATCCTAAAAAACCAAAAGGGAAATTATATAATTACCGAAAGATTGTAGCATGCATCCTCCTTATAATTTTGCTTATCCTGCCGCATTTAAGATACAAAGGCGATCCATTCATCCTGCTCAATATCCTCGAACGGAAATTCATCCTTTTCGGAGTTATTATCTGGCCACAGGATTTTCACATCATTGTGTTATCGCTCATTTCACTTGCAGTCTTCATTATTTTATTTACTGTTGTTTTTGGAAGGATTTTCTGTGGCTGGGTTTGCCCACAAACTATATTTATGGAATTTGTTTTCAGGCAAATTGAATATTGGATTGAAGGTGATTTCAGTGCGCAGAAAAAATTAAACCGGCAGGAATGGAACTTTGAAAAAGATCTGGAAGAAGACATTGAAACAATCCATATTTTTTATTATATCATTTATCATTGCCAATACTTTTCTTTCCTATATCATTGGTTCAGACAAGTTAAAAGTTTTAATTACTGATGGGCCAACAACTCATCTGGGAAGTTTTCTGGCAGTCATCGTCTTTTCAGGAGCTTTCTATTTCATTTTTGCATTTTTCCGGGAACAGGTATGCCTCATTGCCTGTCCATATGGCCGTTTGCAGGGTGTTATGCTCGATAACAAATCGATTGTGGTGGCTTATGATCATAAGAGAGGAGAACCAAGAGGGAAGCACAATCCACTCGAAGATCGGTCTAACTTCAGGAAAGGTGACTGTATTGATTGTTCAAGTTGTGTTGTCGTTTGTCCGACCAACATTGATATCAGGAATGGCACCCAATTGGAGTGCATTAATTGCACAGCCTGCATTGATGCCTGCGATGCCATCATGGACAGGACAGGAAAACCCCGTGGACTGATCCGTTATGATTCAGAAAAAGGAATTACAGAAGGTATCCGGTCAATCTTTAATCCCCGTTCCATTGCTTATTCGGCTGTTTTGACCATTCTGCTCTTAATTGTTGCTTCTCTTTTGATCTTCAGGACTGATTTTGAAACCACCATCTTGCGTCAGAAGGGAACTTTATTTCAGGAATATGGGGATAGCAGTTACAGCAATATTTACCAGATTGAAGTTGTAAATAAAACGCGTGATCACCATAATGTTTCGGTTAAACTGATTGAACCCCAGGGTGAAATTATTCCATTGGGCGATCCGATCGTTGCTGAAAAAGGCAGTGTTGGAAAAGGAACTTTTCTGGTTGCAATTCAAAAAGATCAGCTCAATTCATCCAATACCCTGTTGAAATTTGGCGTTTATTCCGAAAATGAATTGATCGAAGAATATAAAGCATCTTTTGTTGGGCCAAATTCACTGGATAAAAAATAACAGTTAATGATGAAAATCAAATGGAATTGGGGAACCGGATTATTTATCGGAGCGAGTTTATTCATCCTGATGATTGCAGTATTTGCCTATTTTATGTTCAAGCAAAATTTTGACCTGGTCGAAAAAGATTATTACCCTAAAGCTTTGGTGTATCAGCAAAGAATTGACAAACTGAACAATACGGCTCAACTGGAAGAAAAAGCCAGAGTTGAGAAACTTGGAAGTTCGGTAGTAATCCGGTTTCCGTCCATATTTAAACCGGATAGCATTTCAGGGACCATTCAGTTTTACAGGCCTTCCGGAGTAAGCGGGGATGTGAATGTTCCTATTCAGCTCGATACTTCTGGGAATAATGTCGTATCCAATATCTCGTTTGATAAAGGCAATTACCTGGTTAAAATTGACTACAATTTCAGGAATAAGGGATATTACCAGGAAGAGCCGTTGTTTGTGCCGTAAGGGGAAGATTTTAGATATTAGATGTTAGACTTTAGATTTGGGATTTCTGCTTAAGGTTTGGAATTTGAGTATTTTGATTTTGGAATTTAATTTCAGTTTATGGATTTATTCACCGCTTTAACCATTGGGTTGATTGGTAGTCTTCATTGCGCCGGCATGTGCGGCCCGATTGCAATTGCCTTGCCACTTGCAAAAGAAAACTGGCTGAAGAAAATCAGCGGAGGTTTGCTTTATAATTTTGGCAGGATCTTCACGTATGGCCTTCTGGGCGCATTGTTTGGCTTGCTGGGCAGGGGAATTAAACTTGCCGGATTGCAGCAATGGGCTTCTATAGCCATTGGCATTATCATGATCATTTCAGTTGTTTTTCCATTCATTTTCAGGGAAAAGATAAAATTGACAACCTATTCAGCGGATATGCCGGACGATTGACCAGTGGATTCAGAATGCTATTTACAAATGATTCTTTAGGTTCATTGTTCATGATCGGTTTATTGAACGGTTTGTTCCTTGCGGATTGGTTTATGTAGCCATTGCCGGAGCCATCAATACAAACGATGTTGTAATGGGAATCGCATTTATGATGCTATTTGGACTGGGAACAATACCCATGCTGTTTGGCATTTCCATCATGGGAAACATGATCAGCATGGGGTTGAAAAAAAGGGTAAGCAAAGTGATCCCTGTATTTATTGTGATCCTTGGGCTTCTTTTTATCCTTCGTGGGATGAGCCTTGGAATTCCTTATGTCAGCCCAAAAACTGAAAAGCTAGAAGTAAAAAGGAGATGAAAACGGGAGAACCTTGCTGTAAATAGCCGTACTCACCAAAGTGACGAATTAACACACTCCTGATAAACTTGAATCCTGGCAAAACAAATAAGGACCGTTCAACTTTAACCGGCTGAAATAAAAAACAAATCTTAATAATTCTATTTTTTTGCAAAAAGTGCAAATTCCTTTCTCAGATTTTGCAAAATTTCCGATTTATAACTGATTTATTAATCTGTTTTGCGAAATATTTTTACAATACTTTTCAAAATTCCCTTTCAATATAAGATTTAAATAAATTTTACTAAACCAGAATTTCATCAAAGCAAATACCAGTTTCATAACACCAAGGGACACCCTTAATTTTGAATCATAGATTTTAAATTATTTAAGTAAATCGTTCATTTCTTCCTGAAAATATTACAAGGCATAAGGTGCCTTGAAGAAATAAATAATTAACTATTAAAAAAATTAAAGCTATGAAAACAATTATTGGAATTATGATCCTGATATCCGGATGGATTTCGGGTTATGCACAAAACAAATCCACAGAACCTCAAAGAGACCTTTTGACGGACGCCCGTAAAAGCCTTAGCGGAGCTACTGCCATGAGTCTTGTTTCGCTCATCACCCAGGGAGTTGGGTATGCAATGGTAAACCCAAATATAAGTGAAAATAATAAGAATGCCGGCCCGGGAATCATGCTCAGCCTTGGGGGTGTCGGAATGCAGACAAACACTCCAATCCTTATAGGCCGCGCCGGAAGACAAATCAAGAAATGGGAATGCCCCGCCGAGGATTTGATAGTGAAGAAAAAAATTCTCGATAACATCCATGCTGCTAAAGCCATATCCATCACCCGTACGATTTTACCTGTGGCTGGTATCATAATTACCAATGTTGGTTTAATGCAAAATGGTGACGATGAAAAGGCCAGAAATACCTTTTTCGGATTTTGGGCGGCAAGTATGGCTCTTGCAATCCCAGAAGTAATCCTGATAGAAACCGCAAACGGGCATATTAAAAGTTATCAAAAGCAAATAAAACTGGGAACAACAGAGGAAGGATTAGGTGTAATCTATAAATTTTAATCAGCCAAAACAATCCGAACCATTTAATTAAAGCGCCTGGCGAACCCGGTCAGGCGCTTTTAACCATTTCATCAAAGGAGAATGCGAATAATGAAAGAATACATAGATGGGGTGTGGCTTATGTTACTAAAAGTTTGGGAAGTCTCTGACAACTCTGGCAGATCTATCCCAAAAGTTTAGAAGGCCACTGTAGCTTCTGTCATTCAGCTATTTGACTTTTTTTACCTTTTTCAGCAAAAATATTTGCTTAAACGATAAAAAGTTTATCCGAAAAATTTGGCCGTTATGTTAATTTTTTGTTAATTTTGGGTATTGATCAATTAACTTATAGTGTAACCAACATTAAATTTTAATTATTATGGCCTTAAAACGATTCCCCCGCACCTTTGATAAGTATTTTAAACTATGCGAACTCAAGAGTATAAAGGATGTAAAACTAAACTTATAGGTTTAGGTATCTGCGCTTAAAGCAATATCTTCTTTATGGGATATAATCGAGATGAAATAAAGGAAGGGAACTGGGAGGTGACGGAGGGGAACCCGGAGTATATTGTTTGGTAAAAACGTTAACTTACGCCATAAGGTGTAAGGAAATATAAAATAAAACAAAATGAAAAAACTATTACTCTTTGCAGTCATTGCATTATCAATTAATGCTTTTGCACAAAACAAACAACCTATGTTAAACTTCCAACATCAACCATCAACATCAATGGAAGATATTCAGGGCAGGATGGATAAAGAAAGAATAAATAAATCCCATTCTCCCGAAGATATGCTTTCAGCAATAAATCCAAAATCCCATCAGGAACAAACCATAAAACATCAAACACCTGATCCACTCGAATTAATACAGATTATTGATAGCAGCTATAGCTGGCAATGGGAAACCCTCAGTTTGGGGTGGGAGCTTTATTTCAAATATGTTGATTACGTTTATGAC
>CAVPJF010000032.1:0-236123 GCA_963705185.1 uncultured Bacteroidales bacterium | reverse complement strand
TTTGCTATGAAAATCGACATGAACCCTAATGAAATGGTGATCAAAGCCGGCGACAGTGATCATGTATCCAACGGCAGCACCATCAAAGGAAAACTTATTCTTACCAACCAGAGAGTATATTTCAAGCCGGAAACCAATGGACAAACCCATCCCTATGTTGAGATTTGGCCTGACGAAATAAAGGATGTGATGTTCTACAATAACCGTCTTCTCTTTTCAAACGGATTGAACATCATTACCAAAGACGGCACAGAAAACAAATTCCTTGTAAAAGATCGATCCGATTGGAGCGAAATGATCGTAAGAATGTGCTAAATAAAAAACCTGACAGGTTTATTGCACCAGCCAGGTTTCTTAATTAAAATCTCCATATCTTTAGTGCAGATATATCGTATAGGTTTTCCCGTTTACAGTAACTGACGCAACATTATCACATTCCCCTTCCCCATAATCGAATACTCTTAAGGGTTTATCTTCAGGTTTAAATTCAAATGTTCCGCTGACAAAATGTTTACAGCCTATCTCTCTCCGAAGTGAATTTGTAATTTCGATGGTATAACTTTTCCCTGAAGCCGTTGTTCCGCTTCCGTTTCCTGTAATCAGGTAAACATCATCCAATCTGTCGAAAGTCTCCTCACCCAATATCCATTCCCTTATTCTGTCGGAAATCCAGGTTACCTGTCCTCCTCCATCGGCTTTTATTATCAAGCCATCAACAGTGATGGTGAAATACAGATGATCATTTTCATTTCGTCCGGCATTGGTAACTATTTTGGTCCCCAAAACCTGGTTATCATTTACGAAGTAATTATCAAACGTATGGGTAATCACTGTGCCTTCTTCACGGTAACGACCGGTAAAACTTACCAGAATTTTACCCCGGCGATACCTACCGTCGGCACATAAGCAATTTGTATCACCGAAATCAATGGTTAATGTCCTTGGAAAAGTGATGGTATCAAGACTTACAACTGCACATTCTCCAATAATGTCTCCATCTGTGGTTGTTGATTTTGTTGTCTGAAAAGAATTGTATGCCTGGTCAGCAATGTCGGAAACATCGTTGAAAGTTTTCTCGGCATTGGCATTGTCCTGAACAGTTTGTATCTCTTCGTTCTGATCAGCTTCTTTGTTATCCTTATTGCAGCTTGCAAAAAAAAGGCCGCTCAGCGCTATTCCGCAAACAAGCACAATGAATAATTTAGTTACTTTCATATCAGTAGTTTTTTTAGATTATGACTCTTTGACGAGAAAATGGGGAAAAGGTTTAGCAGTAAATTATCGGGGAATTGAATTAAACTGAACTATAAAGGTTGTTCCCTGCCCCGGCCGGCTTTTGCAAAGCAATTCACCCTTCATCGCCTCCACATATTTTTTCACGATTGAAAGGCCCGTTTTATCTGTCTGGCGGTTTTGGGTTTTGGGTTTATCAAATAATGTCTGCAATGCTTCCTGGCTGATACCCGGTCCTTCATCACTGATCTCTACCCTGGCCATGCTGTTACTTTTCATCAGCTCAATGTATATCTTTTTATTTCCGGGGGAAAATTTGATGGCATTCGAAAGCAGGTTATCGAAGACAACATAAATAAAATTCTTATCTGCTTCAATAAACAACTCTTCAAGCTTTAATTCAATATCCAGTTTTTTAAGCGAAAGTGTATATTTAAATCCGCTTTCAATTTGCCTTAAAAGGTCGGCAAGATTAATTTTTTGCAATGAAAGCTTGTTTCTCTGAAGTTCGATGATGTCGATGTCGAGGGTTTGATTGATAAGGCTGTTCATTCGCCGGAGACTGCTGTGGACAAGCCGGGTATATTCCTGCTGATCTTCTGTAAGATTTTCAGATTCATGTTCCAGTAAGTCGATGACGCAAAGGCTGCTGGTAAGTGGATTCCTTAAGCCATGAGAGACAATGCTGATCAACTGATTTTTTTCTTCATTTAGCTTCAGGAGTTGTTGGTTTGTGGCTTCAAGTTCTTTTTTCTGTTCAAGAATATTGAGCGTTTTGTTCCTCTATTTCGTTTTTCTGCTTTTGGATACTGAGATAGCTCTTGGCTAGTTTTCCCTCCAGTTCATTCATTTCGCGGATTCTTTTCAGCACCTTCCTTAATACTCCTTTGGTAACTTCGGCCTTATTCATCATGACTTTGATAAAAGTCATTTTGCTCAAGTTTGAAAAGAATGGTTGATTCTTCAGCGGTAACAGAGGCCGACCGGGATTCATTGTCAAACAAAGCAAATTCGCCAAAGACCTGGCCGGATTTTAACCGGGACAAAACATGATTGCCATCATGCACCCTCACAGCTCCTGATTTGATGATGAACATCGCATCGCCCTCTTCTCCCTTTTTAAATACATTCTGGCCCTGCTTTACTTTCAGCTCTTTGAGAAAGGAAGCGATTTCCATCAGTACATTGTCAGAGGTTTCAGAAAAAATTTCCACCTCTCTGAGGATGCTTACGCGATCTGAAATCAAGACATCATCTGATTGTGAATCCATCATCGTTATTGATTGATTACTCGGATTGATTAAATTACTAAACGAAAAATACATTTTTTCATTACACGAAGTAAAACAAAAAAATCAAACGGACATTGATAATTTTAAAACAGGTACAAATAAAAAAGAGGCCTTATGGGCCTCCTTTTCTCTTAAATAGATTGTATATTAACTGAAGTTTAAAATTGACTTTTCAAGACTGTCAATTACCTTCTTTGTCACCAGCTTAGGCTGTTTGGCTTTAACGCCTTTCAGAATATCCAGCGATTTAATCCCAACCTCGAATAAGCCTGAGGGATTTTGGTCGTTTTCGTAACTTCCGATGCACCACTCAAGTTTGGATTGGATATCTCTGTATTCTTCTTTGTTTAATTTTTTAAATGTTTGTGCAGCTTCCTGGCAACTTTTCTTCAAATTCTCATGTACTTGATTCATAACTTAAATTTTTAATAATTAATTAGTTAGCTTATTAGTTTAAAATTTCAGGGCGCAAAAGTAATATTTTTTAATTAATCCAAATATTAATTTATTGTTAAGGAGTTTTTTCATTAATTAAACGGTAACTTAAAGCTTTCTTATAGTTTGATTAATGAAATACAGAAGACGCAGTGGTAAAAATAGCAATGACTAAGAATTATCCAATGATTTATCAAATATGAGTTGATATTCTTTGTAATATTGATCATATAATAAACACATGGATTGTGAATAAAATAGAATGGTTAAAAAATCCAGTTAATCGTTACATTTTTACCTTTGCAGGCTGAGGAAACTTTTGGTTCAATTAATATCTAACAATTCTTCCAAAATGGTAATCTTTTTCAAAGGAGCTGAAAACAACTACTATGCAGTCGGTGTTCAGGCAATGCTTCATTCAGATGACATTCAAAAACTTCGATGGCTTTTCGGGGATGCTGAATACCTTGACAGGGAAACAATAGAAGGGATCTTTGTAGGCCCCAGAAAAGAAATGATCACACCCTGGAGCACGAATGCCGTCGAAATTACCCAGAATATGGGAATTGATGGCATTTCCAGAATAGAAGAGTTATTTAAAGTCGATTCTGATCATGCAAATTACGACCGCATGCTTCAGTCTTTATATAATAATCCTGACCAACTCATTTATACAATCGATAAAAAACCTGAACCCCTCATCTATGTTTCTGACTTAAGCGCTTTCAACCAGCAGGAAGGCCTTGCCCTAAACGATGATGAGATTGGATACCTTGAAAACCTCAGTAAACGCCTTGGAAGAAAATTAACCGATAGTGAAGTTTTTGGTTTTTCGCAGGTGAATTCTGAACATTGCCGTCATAAAATTTTCAATGGTACTTTTATTATTGATGGAAAGGAAATGCCGGAAACACTTTTCAGTCTGATTAAAAAAACATCAAAAGATTAATCCCAACCGGCTGGTATCGGCCTATAAAGACAATGTGGCTTTTGTATCAGGACCAACCATCGAACAATTTGCTCCGGTAACCCAGGATAAAGCTGATTTTTTCAGGATTGAAGACATTGAAACCATATTATCGCTTAAAGCAGAAACCCATAATTTCCCAACTACAGTTGAGCCTTTCAATGGAGCGGCCACCGGAACCGGCGGCGAAATCCGCGATCGCATGGCAGGCGGAAAAGGAAGTATTCCCCTGGCCGGAACAGCTGTTTATATGACTTCTTATTCAAGATCGGAACCCGGAAGAGAATGGGAAATGCACACCCAACCAAGAAAATGGTTGTATCAAACACCGGAAGAAATTCTCATCAAAGCATCGAACGGAGCCAGCGATTTTGGAAATAAATTCGGTCAGCCTTTGATTTGCGGAAGTGTGCTGACTTTTGAGCTTTTTACTTCGCAAAAAAAGTTTGGCTATGATAAAGTGATCATGCTGGCCGGAGGGATTGGCTTTGGCAAAAAACAGGACAGTCATAAAGATACACCGGGAACCGGTGATAAGATCATTGTCATGGGCGGTGATAATTACCGGATTGGAATGGGTGGCGGAGCCGTTTCCTCTGTTGCAACAGGTGAATATAACAATGCCATTGAACTTAATGCCGTTCAGCGTTCAAATCCTGAAATGCAGAAAAGGGTTTACAATGCTATTCGGGCAATGACTGAAATGGATAAAAACCCAATCATTTCCATTCATGACCATGGCGCAGGTGGCCACCTGAATTCTTTGTCGGAACTGGTGGAAGCAACCGGCGGAGAAATCGATATTTCGAAATTGCCTGTTGGTGATCCAACGCTTTCGGCAAAAGAGATCATCGGGAATGAATCGCAGGAACGGATGGGATTGTTGCTGAAAAAAAATGATGTCGATTTGATGAAACGGGTGTCCGAACGTGAAAGGGCTCCATTTTATGTTGTTGGAGAAACCACTGGCGATCACCGGTTTTCTTTTTCAGATCCAAGCCACCATGTTAAACCTATCGATTTGGAAATGGGCGACATGTTCGGCAATCCACCCAAAACTTTGCTTGAAGATTCATCGATTCAGGAAAATTTCAACAAGGTGGAATACAATCCTGACAACATTAATAAATATCTTGAAGCATTGCTTCAAATGGAGGCGGTTGCTTGCAAGGATTGGCTTACCAATAAAGTTGACCGGTCGGTGACAGGAAGGGTGGCTTTCCAGCAAACTTGTGGAAAGGTGCAGTTACCTTTGAACAATCTTGGAGTCGCAACTCTGGATTATCAGGGAATAAAAGGAATCGCAACTTCCATTGGCCATGCACCTGCTGCAGGATTGGTTGATCCTGGAGCCGGATCCGTTCTTTCCATCGCAGAAGCCCTGACAAATATTATCTGGGCACCAATACAGGATGGGTTAAAAGGTATTTCATTAAGCGCTAACTGGATGTGGCCTGCCCGTAATCCGGGTGAAAATGCCGGCTTTATAAAGCTGTAAAAGCAGTCAGTGATTTTGCCATTGCTCTCGGAATTAATATTCCAACCGGGAAAGATAGCTTGTCGATGACCCAGAAATACAAAGACGAGGTAGTTTATTCGCCTGGAACAGTTATTATTTCTGCCGTTGGAGAAGTTTCTGACATCCGGAAAATCATCAGCCCGGTTTTGAAAGACATTGCAAAAACCAATCTTATTTACATTGATTTCTCAAAAGATAAATATTGTCTGGGTGGAAGTAGTTTTGCTCAATTGACTGGTAATCCTGGTGACAAAACACCTATGGTAAATGAAGCCTTATATTTTGCTAAGGCTTTCAACGCGGTTCAGAATACTGATTGATAAGGATAAAATTCTAGCCGGTCACGATATCTCAGCCGGAGGAATGATTACAACATTGCTTGAAATGACATTTGCCATAAATGACCTGGGATTGAGCATTGATCTTTCTTCAATCAAGGAGAATGATATTATTAAATTGCTTTTCAGTGAAAATCCAGGAATCATTATTCAGGTAAAGGAGGAGAAGTCGGTGATAAATTTCCTGAAGGAAGCTGGTATTGAGTTTTACCTAATCGGAAAACCTATTCAAAACAGAGTGATTACAATTGAACATGGGGGCAATAATTTTAAATTTGATATTGAAAAACTGCGCGATTGCTGGTTTCGAACTTCATACCTTCTCGACAGGAAACAATGTGGCCCCGAACTGGCTCAGAAAAGATTTGACAATTTTAAAAAACAAGAACTCAGATTCAAATTTACCGATGGATTTTCAGGGAAAGCACGACAATTTGGGATTGACCTGAAAAGAAGAAAAACCACAGGGATAAAAGCAGCGATTATCCGCGAGAAAGGTGTGAATGGCGACCGCGAAATGGCTTATTCTCTTTACCTGGCAGGGTTTGATGTGAAGGATGTTCACATGACCGACCTCGTGAGCGGAAGGGAAACATTAGAAGATATAAATATGATCGTCTTCGTGGGGGGTTTCTCCAATTCAGATGTGCTGGGATCTGCCAAAGGTTGGGCCGGGGCGTTTCTTTACAATGAAAAAGCAAAAGCTGCTCTTGACAGATTTTATGCAAGAGAGGATACGCTTAAGCCTGGGGATTTGCAATGGTTGCCAATTGATGATTGAATTGGGACTGGTAAATCCGGGACATCAGCAAAAGCCCAGAATGCTTCACAATTCGTCACACAAATTTGAATCGGCTTTTTTAAATGTTGAAATCCGGGAAAATCATTCAGTTATGTTTAAAACCATGATTGGGTCAAGGCTTGGAATCTGGGTTGCGCATGGTGAAGGCAGATTTGATTTACCCTATGAAGAATCCAAATATCATATTCCGGTCAAATTTAGCTATGATGAATACCCGGGTAATCCAAACGGCTCGAAATACAATGCTGCCGGATTGTGCTCAGATGATGGCCGGCACCTGGTGATGATGCCACACATCGAAAGAGCGATCTTCCCCTGGCAGTGGGCTTATTATCCTGACAACAGGAAAGAGGATGAAATTTCACCCTGGGTAGAAGCATTTGTAAATGCAAGAGAATGGATAAAGGAAAAATTGAAGAATAACGATTAACGATTTTAGATTTAAGATATGGGTGGGATAGTTTTAATTACCGGTGCAACCAGCGGAATTGGTAAGGCCTGTGCGGTCAAGTTCGCTCAGAATGGATTCGATGTAATCATTACCGGACGCAGAAAAGATAGACTCGATCACCTGAAAAAAGAAATTGAATCCAAATACAAAATAAAAGTTCTGTCACTAAACTTTGATGTCCGAAACAAAGATAAAGTGCAACATGCTTTTGATTCCCTTGAAGCAAAATGGAAAAATATTGACGTCCTTGTCAACAATGCAGGATTGGCGCTTGATTTGAAACCCATTCACGAAGGTGATTTTGATGACTGGGATACCATGATCGATACGAATATTAAAGGATTGCTTTACATGAGCCGGATTGTTTCTAAGATGATGATCATGAATGGATCCGGCCATATTATTAATATTGGCTCGATTGCCGGAAAAGAAGTTTACCCAAGTGGTAATGTCTATTGCGCCACCAAGTATGCCGTTGATGGTCTTACCAAAGCCATGCGGATCGACCTGATGAAACATAGCATCAAGGTTACACAAATTGCACCGGGAGCGGTGGAGACTGAATTCTCAGAAGTCCGCTTTAAAGGAGATAATGAGCGGGCAAAAAAAGTTTATGATGGGTATAAACCTTTGTCGGGTAAAGATGTGGCAGAAGCTGTGTTTTATGTAACCACCTTACCTCCTCAAGTAAATATCAACGACCTGGTGATCATGCCGATGGCACAGGCAAATGCAACGGTATTTCACAAAATATCATAAACTTTTACATCCTGGGGGTTCCAATAACCTTGCATTGAATAACCACTCATTTAATGAATCCTGTTTTTTTAAAAACTTATCCTTAAAAGTTTGAAAATTAAAAAACATTACTTTTGCACCTTTCATTTTGAAGTGTATCCAAACACAGAGCAATGGAAGTAACACGTATCTTTGATTTACTGCCTCGCTATAAAAGCATTTTCAAGCTAAAGGATGATACCCTGGCTGGAAAGGAAGATGGAAAGTGGGTTAAGTATAGCATCGATCAATACATTGAGGCAGCGAATAATATCAGTTATGCGTTTCTTAAGCTGGGCGTGCAAAAAGGTGATAAAATTGCTACCATCACTTTGAACCGCCCCGAATGGAATTTTCTGGACATGGGCATCCTGCAAACCGGGGCCATCCATGTTCCAATCTATCCCACAATCAGCGAATCGGATTACAATTATATTCTTAAGCATGCAGAAGTAAAATTCGTTTTTGTTTCCGGTAAAGAGTTACTTGCAAAAATAAAGCACATCTTACCTGAAGTTCCTTCACTTAAAGGTGTTTATTCATTTAAAAAAATTGATGAGGTAAAGCACCTCGACGAACTGATTAACCTTGGAAAATCCGATCCACAACCCGAATTATTAAAGGAAATCAGTCAAGCCATACAGCCCGGCGATCCCGCCACGCTTATTTATACCTCCGGGACAACCGGTAATCCGAAAGGAGTAATGCTTTCGCACAACAATATCCTCAGCAACCTGAAAGCACTGTACCATATTTTCCCGGTGGATGAAACGAGCCGATGTATCAGCTATTTGCCCGTGAGCCATGTTTATGAACGCACCAATATTTACATTTACCATTACCTTGGCGTTTCGATTTACTATGCTGAAAATATGGGAACGATAGCGGATAACCTGAAAGAAATTCAGCCTCACATCCTTACTACTGTTCCCCGCCTTCTTGAAAAAGTTTACGATAAGATCATTGCAAAAGGCAAAAAGCTAAGCCTTGTTCAAAAATCTATTTTTTTCTGGGCTGTTAACCTGGGACTCCATTACGATCTGCAGGGAAAAAGCTGGTTTTATAAGCAGCAGCTTACACTTGCCAATAAACTGGTTTTCAGTAAATGGAGGGAGGGACTCGGAGGAAATATGCGAGTAATCGTTTCCGGTGGAGCTGCTTTACAACCCAGGCTGGCGAGGGTTTTTTCAGCCGGGCAAATAGAAATTCTGGAAGGTTATGGCCTTACTGAAACTTCGCCTGTAATTGCTGTAAATACCCTGGAATCTGGTGGTCGGGTATTCGGAACGGTAGGAAAACCCATTAAAGGAGTTGAAGTAAAAATTGCAGGTGATGAGGAAATCCTTTGTAAAGGTCCCAACATAATGCTGGGTTATTTTAAAGAATCCGAAATGACAAAGCAAGCCATTGATGAAGAGGGTTGGTTCCATACCGGCGACCTGGGCAGGATTGAACCGGAAGGACACCTGAAGATTACCGGGCGAAAGAAAGCCTTGTTTAAAACTGCCATGGGAAAATACATCAGCCCGGAGCACATTGAAAACCTTCTTGTCGAATCTCCTTTTATAGATGCAGCGCTTGTAATCGGTGAAAACCAAAAATTTGCAGCTGCACTTATTGCGCCCGACTTCAACCATCTTCGTTCTTTTTGCGCGGATAAAAACATTGCTTATACTTCCGATCAGGAAATGATAAAACATCCGGAGGTAAAGAAATGGTATCATAAAGAAGTTCATGATTTCAACAAAAAATTGGGGAGCTCTGAACAGATCAGGAAGTATGAATTGATGGATTCGGAGTGGTCGATACAGTCGGGCGAACTTACCGCAAATCTGAAACTTCGCCGCAATTTTATTTGCAATAAATATAAACAGGTCATCGAAAAATTATTCGATATCAAAGAGTAATCTGATTTTCAGCTGCATTAAATGCTTTCAAATATGCCGGAAGGTCAGGTTTATAATTAATAAACTTCTAATTTATGGCCAGAATTATCAGAATTTTCGACCTCCTGCAACATTATAATGAAAAGTATTCTGATCTTCAAGCCGCCCTTGCCGGCAAAGTGAACGGAGAGTGGAAATCTTATACATCCTTACAATACATTGACATAACCAATACGCTTAGCCGTGGTTTGCTCGCATTGGGCATTGGAAAAGGAGACAAAATTGCTACCATCATCAACAACTGCCCGGAATGGAATTTCTTTGATATGGCCATTATGCAAATTGGCGCTATCCCGGTTCCGATTTACCCTACCATCAGTGAGTCAAACTACGAATACATTTTCAGGGAGGCTGAAATTAAATACATCATAGTTTCAAATATTGAAATCCATCAAAGGATTTTGAAAATACTTCCAGCAGTGCCGACTTTATTGAATGTTTATTCTATTGAAAAAACCGACAAAACAAAACACTGGTTCGAAATCCTTAATCTGGGAAAGCAACATACTGAGATTAATATTGAAGACATTAAGACCGGAATTGCAGGAAGTGACCTCGCTACCATTATTTATACTTCGGGAACCACCGGAAACCCCAAAGGAGTCATGATTTCCCATCATAATTTTATCAGCAATTTCATGGCGTGTTCGGATATCCTGAGCAAAAATCCTGTGAGCAGATCATTAAGCTTTCTCCCCCTTTGCCATGTGTATGAACGAATGCTCAACTATGTTTATCAATACAATGGTGTTTCAATTTATTATGCCGAAAGCATTGATAAGCTCAGGGATTATCTGAAAGAAGTTCAACCGGAGTTTTTCTGCGCTGTTCCGAGGGTAATTGAGAAAACTTATGCAAAGCTTGTCAGGACCGGAAGAGGATTAAAAGGCATTAAAAAACAACTCTTCTTCTGGGCATTGAACCTGGCCCATCGTTTTGAATTTGATGACCGGAACGGACTGTTTTATGAATTTCAGCGACGTTGGGCCGACAGGCTTGTTTATAGAAAATGGCGGCAGGCTTTTGGAGGGGAATTGAAAGTAATTGTGACCGGAGGCGCAAGTTTGAATCCAATGCTATCAAGGACATTCTGGGCAGCCAGGATCAAGATCATGGAAGGCTATGGCCTTACGGAAACATCACCCGTAGTGGCGGTCAGCGATTTTGAGAAGGGAGGTGTTCATTTCGGAACTGTGGGCAAAAAACTTCCGGGGGTTGAGATCAGGCTGGCTGAAGATGGTGAGATTCTTTGCAAAAGCCCGGGACTGATGATGGGCTATTACAGACAACCTGAACTGACCAAAGAGGTGATTGATGATGAAGGCTGGTTCCATACCGGCGACATAGGAGAATGGGTGGATGGTGTTTACCTGAAAATCACCGACCGGAAAAAGGAAATTTTCAAAAACTCTGGAGGGAAATACATTGCACCCCAGGTGGTTGAAAACGAATTCAAGGAATCTCCTTTTATTGAATCCATCATCGTGATTGGTGAAAATAAAAATTATACGACAGCACTTATTGTTCCTAACTTTGAACACATCGAATCGTGGTGCGAGGTCAAAAAACATCCTTATTCCACTCCTGAAAATGCAATCAAAGATGAGCGAATTGTCAAACGGATTCAAAAGGAGGTTGATTTAATCAACAGCCGGCTGGATAAAATTGAGCAGGTAAAAAAATTCAAATTATTAGCCTCCAACTGGAATGTGGAGAGTGGCGAACTTTCCCCCACCATGAAACTTCGAAGGAAAGTAATTCTAGAGGAAAACAAAGCATTGATTGAGTCAATGTATGACGGTGCAGGATTAATGTAAAATCTTAAACAACAACTCCCGCAACAACTCTCCTTCGGTTATGGAGATATTATTAACCCCTTTCGACTTAAGGTCATATTCGCGCAAAAGCGAAATGATTGCAGCCAGTTTTTTTTGATTGTAATTACGCCCGGCAATTTCATAATCCCTTACAAACAATGGGCTTACCGAAAGAGCAGAGGCCACATTGTTTCTTGATTTATCTGTTAACTGATGATATATTAAAAGTTTGGTAAAATAACTGAACAGCATGAGGATGGTTTTAACCAGTGGATTTTCTTTGGGGCTGGCAGCAAAATAGTTTGCAATCTGGTTGGCTTTGACGATGTTTCTTGTACCCGATGGCATTCTGTAATTCAAAAATATTAAAGTCCTTGCTGATGCCGATGTTTTGCTCCACAAGGTTTTCGTTGATTTCTGCCTTTGCCGGAATGTTCAGGATGAGCTTTGAAATTTCATTAACGATTTTACTCAAATCTGTTCCAAGATATTCGGAGAGCATAGCGGTTGCCTTGGGAGTAATACGGTAGCCTCTCTGGCTTACAAAATTATTGATCCATTCAGGAACCTGATTGTCGTAAAGCTTTTTGGATTCGAAAAGGACACCTTTTTTTTCAACCAGTTTGGAAAAAGTCTTACGCTTATCGATCTTCTTATATTTATAATTGATCACAAGCAGGGTGGATTGAAGAGGATTTTCAACATAGTGGTCAAGCTCTTCGATCTTCTGAACATCCTGTGCTTCCTTGATGATCACTACCTGGTAATTCGCCATCATTGGATACCTTTTTGCAGCGCTTATAATAGCTGGTACTGAAGTATCCCGACCGTAAATAATGGTCTGGTTAAACTCTTTTTCTGTTTCTGTCAAAACATTCTTTTCGATATAATCCGAGATTTCATCAATGTAGTATGCCTCCTCCCCGGCAAGAAAATAAACAGGGTAGTAGATTTTATTTTTTAGCTTATCGATGATCTGGTCGAAGGTCATTTATCAGTAATAGCTTTGGTGTGATTTTGTGTTTTAGTTTTTTGGTGTCAATTATTAACTAACCTTAATCGAACTATTTT
Organism: uncultured Bacteroidales bacterium; assembly: GCA_963705185.1. Classification (GTDB taxonomy): domain Bacteria; phylum Bacteroidota; class Bacteroidia; order Bacteroidales; family JAADJA01; genus JAADJA01. The sequence goes on along the minus strand of CAVPJF010000032.1, from coordinate 223,475 downwards.
CTAAAATCTTAAATGTTTCACCGTAAGTCCGTCATTGATCAACTGATTCAGGGAATCAATCCCAATCCGCAAATGTTCCTGCATGAATTTCTCTGATACTTTCCGGTCAGAACTTTCAGTTTTAATCCCGGATGAAATCATCGGCTGATCGGAAACAAGGAGAAGCGCGCCGGTTGGAATTCCGTTTGCAAAACCAACCGTAAATAAGGTGGCAGTTTCAAGGTCAACGGCCATGCTGCGGGTTTTTCTCAGGTAACGTTTAAATTCTTTATCATGTTCCCAAACCCTTCGGTTGGTTGTATAAACTGTTCCTGTCCAGTAATCCCTGCCATGATCGCGGATGGTAGTTGAGATGGCTTTTTGCATGCTGAATGCCGGTAATGCCGGCACTTCGGGAGGAAAATAATCGTTCGAGGTTCCTTCGCCCCTTATGGCTGCTATCGGTAAAATCAAATCCCCAAGTTCATTCTTCTTTTTTAATCCCCCACATTTGCCAAGAAACAGGCATGCTTTAGGATTGATAGCGCTAAGTAAATCCATCACAGTTGCGGCATTGGCGCTTCCCATATTGAAATTGATCATGGTGATCTGGTTGGCTGTGGCGCTCGGCATAGGTTTATCTTTGCCTTTGATCGGAACATTATTCCACTGCGCAAACAATTCCAGGTAATTCTGAAAATTGGTAAGTAAAATATATTTTCCGAAATCTTCAATCGTCGTTCCGGTATAGCGGGGCAGCCAGTTCTGAACAATTTCGTCCTTGGTTCTCATCAAATATTAATTTTGACAAAAATAAGCTTTTGAACCAACAGGAAAAAATGTTATATTCGCGACGGAAAATTGTCGAATTAATGAATTGCTGAATTGTTGATTTGTTGAATATTGTTGAACTAAAAAATGTAAAGAAATGAAAAAATTTGCTGTAGTACTTGCCGGTTGTGGCGTATTCGATGGAGCTGAAATCCACGAAGCCACTTTGACGATGTTAGCCATCATGAAACAGGGCGCAACGTATGAAGTATTTGCTCCTGACATTCAGCAGCACCATGTGCTCAATCACCTGACAGGTGAAGAAATGAAAGAAAAACGAAATGTCCTGATCGAGTCGGCGCGCATTGCCCGTGGGAAAATTAAAGACCTTAAAAATTACGAACCGAATAATTTTGATGCCCTGATTTTCCCCGGCGGATTTGGTGTTGCTAAAAACCTTTGTGATTTTGCATTTAAGGGAGCCGATTGTAAAGTCAATCCGGATGTCGAAAAAGCCATCCTGAAAACTGCGGGCAAAAATAAACCTATCGGCGCTCTTTGCATTTCACCGGTTATCCTGGCTAAAATTTTTGGGGATGTTGAAGTCACCATTGGCCAGGATAAAGGCACCGCTGAAGCGATTGAAAAAATGGGATCAACCCATGTCAAAACCACCCATGGTGAAGTGATCATTGATGAAAAGAACAATCTCTTTACCACTCCATGCTATATGCTCGATGCCAATATTGTCCAGATAGCCGAAGGAGCGGAAAATATAGTAAGGGCAATGATGAAAAAAATGTAAGTCTTCAAATCAAAAGTAAAGCCGGCTCAAAAGTGGCCGGCTTTCTTTATTTCGAAAAATTACTTTTATTCAACAACGACTCTTTGTGTTATCGTCTCATTCTCAGTTTCTATCATAAACAGATATATTCCCGAATTGTAGCCTGAAGTAATGATACGACTGAAGTTTCCGGAAACAGGTTCGTCTTTTATTAACTGTCCGCTATAATTGTAAACTTTGATTGATTTGATTTCTGCTGCCGAGTTAATATTTACAATGTTCTTTGCGGGATTAGGATAAAGTGAAATTGAAGTCGCTGCTAGCTGCTTATCTACGCCTGTGCCAATCCCAACAATTTTTACTGTTTCAATATAAAAAAATCCAAACTCAGGCCCGGCATCGTCATATTTAAAAGCTAAATAAGAATCAGTTCCTGTATAACTGGTTAAATCCACAGGGAAATCCTCATAGCCTTCAGCAGGAGGGGTAACTGTTTCAAGAAGATTAAAGGAACCGGGATTATTTGGATCTGAAACAGTCCCTATCAATAAGTTCGGAAGGCCGGGGTTTCCGAAGCTGCTACCGGCTTCAACAAAAAGTGTTTCTCCCTGACTCAGGTCAATTTGAGGTGAAATCAACATAATATCTCCGGGATCATATTGTTTGAATAATATCATTACTCCATCCCACCAGTAACACCCATTCCAACCAGAAGCAATCATCGTCCAACCCGTTGGTTCGACACCAAAATCTTCATAATAATAGTAGTTAGGAATGTTCATTACAATGTTAACCGTAACATCCTGATCAATCACCTCTAGACTACCAGAAGCAGGTTCCAATCCTGCCTTTGAAATATTATAATTATAGGTTCCCGGAAAAACACCATTATAGACAGCCTGTCCTTCAGGATTAGTTGTTTTGGTGCCATTTCCTTCAAGGAAAATTTCAGCACCATCCACTGCATTGCCATCGGAATCCGTTACATTGAAAGTAACATTGAAAGTAGCAAAAGAGCCTCCTACATCTACTGTTTCAGATTGAATGATACTTTTATCTGTATCATCCTGAACAAAAACAACAACTGCCAAATCGTTTGGCTGCTCCATAAACGTCTGACTCATATCGTAACTTCCATTTACCGTAACCGGCACCCCTGAACTAAGCGCTCCAAGGGTAGTCCCAACCGCATCAGGAATCATAACCATCATCACATTGTGAAATTCAGTTTCCCCATTTGTTGTTGCATTCGCAATTGTGACTCTTTCAACTATAACCATGTGGGCTTTCAGTCCGGCAGGATAATTGGCAACCGGATTGATGGTAGCCTCGACATTTACAACATAGTTCTCATCTATTGAAGTAGTCATATCTATTGTCATTGCAGTTATTTGTTCTGTATAGCTCTCAAATACAGCCTGGTCAAAGACAAAAGGATCATCCTGCACACCGTTACCATAAAAATCCGGAACAAAGCTGACACCATAATAATTACCCCTGACACCACACTGTTCTGTATAGTATGGATCTCCGCTGCCCGGCCAATCCATTTGGTATTTAATTAAACTGAACTCGTCGGGATTAGCAGCAAAGACTGCATCTATGATTGGATTTGCTTCAGCACAAGGCACACAGGTAGAACTGGTAAAGACCTCAAATAAGGGTTTTTTTGCAATAACACCTTCTACTACCTCTACATTTTTTGTAAGAATATCATTGGCTGAATTTTCATCACCCGCGAGGTTGGTTGTAACCTGAGCTGTATAACTTCCGGCAATTGCTGTCCAGGGATCAAAAGAAAGAGTGGTACTTTCAAAAGAAGTCAAATTTGTTACTGTTTGAACCGCCGTATAAACTGGAGTTGAGGACTGCAGGATTTCAAAAGTCACATCGAAAGAAATTGTTTGAGATCCGAGGTTTTTAACGATTGCTCCTGGAGAGACATTATTACCGGCTGGAATAATACCCGGAATAATTACAGTGGATACTGATGCATCATAGGACAAAGCATCTGATAAAATAATGTCATCAATTAACCAACAATTAATATTATATGAATCTCCGGAAAAAGTAAAGGCAAGTTGAAAATTATCGGAACCAACATCATCATTGTCAATTATCTCATAAATAGTTTCTGGTCCGACATCTCCTGTTGGATTAACAATTGACCACACCTCATTCCATGTATTACCATCGCTGGAAGTTTCAACCAAAACGGAATAATTACCACCAAAATGGCTAAGAAAGTGCTTGAATTCTAAAAATAATGTTGTCATCCCAACCGTTGAGATCGTAGAAGTAACTAATTTCGAGTTACCGACAAATACCGGATTATAAAGAAAATATGCTTCTGGTGGAGTTCCACCTGCAGTGGCGGTAGCACTTTCGGACCAGTTTTCTGCTCCATCGCCTAAAATTGCCCATCCTGCAGGCGGAAATGTACCACTGGAGAAATCCTCAGTAAAAATTGAGGTCGTTCCTTTGGTTGTCTCTATGGATTGAAGGTAGCTGTTCTCAATCCAGCATTTTGTTTGCTTTTGAGGTAGATGTATTCTCTGTTGCGAAAATACATAAATTGCCGGCAGGATCAATAACCCTACCAATAACGCTGTTAATGTAAATTTTTTCATTGTTTAAAGTTTTAAATTTTAATATTAATGTTGTTCTATATTTCCCTTTTTATTCAAATCGTCCGTTTGGCCTATTTTATCTACTAATTTCTGCAGCACCTGGTTCTGCAAATCTTTCTTTTTAATGTATGATTCGAGGTCCTCTGGTTGTTCGGCATCCATTATTTTTCCTTCTTCAGGGAACAATTTGTCAATTTTATCTTCTGCCATTGAATGTCTGCTTTAAATCAAAATCAAAGGTAAACTCATTGAAAAGTTATAGCAAATTTTTAGGCTAATCAAAACCTCATCGAGGTAAAATTTTTACCTCTATTTTACCTGTGCAAAACTGATAAGTGAGAAGAAAAAAACAATAATTTACGGAATGGAAAGGGAAAAGACTAAAACGCCGAAAGAAAAGTAACCAGGTTGGCATCCGTATTGGCAAGTCCAAATTTCTTCCTGATCCTGTACCTCGCATTTTCAAGTGTGCTTATTTGCTGGCCGGTCAAATCAGAAATTTCCTTGGTAGTCATATTTAATCTCAGAAAAGCACACAGACGCAATTCACCGGACGAAAGATCAGGGAATTTTTCGGTTAAATTATTATAGAAATCTGAGTGAACCTGATTGAAGCGCAAATCAAACTCCTCCAGGATTTTATACTCGGTGCTTTTCTGAAGCTCTTTGGCAATTTTGTTAATTGAAGATTTGGTTTCGTTATTAAGCGTTTCCTTTTCAAGCAACAGTAACTTTTTTGAAATATCCGATAACATTTCATTTTTTTTCATCAATGACAGAACATTGGTGGTGAGTTCCTTATTTTTAATGTTGATCTCGTTTTCAAGCTTTTCTTTTTCAAATAAAGCTTTTCTGGATTTTATTCTCTGGCGTGCCGATAAAACAAAAACAATAATGATAAGAATAAAAGCAAGACTGATAATTATCAGTTTATAATTAAACTCTTTTTTATTCCGTATGAGTAGTTTTTCCTGTTCCTCTTTTTCTAATTTGTAGGTCAGTTCCAGCTGAGCAAGTTTAGCCATGCTTTTTTCTATCTGAAGACTGTCGTTTGCATCATACTGTTCTGTTAGGTATTTGAATGCATTTGGCAAGTCATTTTTTGAATAATATAGCTCCTGAAGTTTTTTGGCTGCTTCACGAACATGCCTTATAAGATTGTTCTCGCTAGCCAATTTGAAAGATTTCATAGCATAGGTGAGGCTTGTATCATTCTGGGAAATAGTACTATAGTAGTCTGATAAATTATTAAAACAACTACAGATAAAAGGTATATTGTTTAGCTCTTCGAAAATTGCCAGTGCTTTTTTATTGTAAATAAGGCAACTATCATACTTCTTTAATTCCTTATATACAAGGCCCAGGTTCAGATAATTAATACCTTCCCAGAGCCGCTGGCCTGATTTTCTGTTAATAACAACGGCTTCCTGTAAATATTTTTCTATATTGTCATACTCCTTAAGTTGTCCATAGTTTGCAGCAATGTTATTTAAGCTGCTTGAGATTCCCTCCTGATAATTAATCTTCTTTGAAAGATCCAGGGATTTTTTATTATATTCAAGCGACTTCTCGAAATTTTCCTGGTCAAAAAATAAATTACCAATATTTCTTAATGCATTTGTAACACCCTTTTGATTATTCGTTTCCTCAAACAGTTTTAATGACGTAAAAAAATAATCCGAGCTTTTTTCAAAGTCGCCAAGATCCTTATAGATTTTTCCAAGATTAAGTTGCGATTCGGCAAGACTCGAAACCAAGTTTATCTTTTTAGCCAGGTCTTGGGTTTTTATTGCATATTCTATTGAAGTTTTATATTCAGACTTTCCCCAATAGATTTCGGCCATTCGCTGCATAGCTAAGGCTAATCCCTCTTTATAATCATCTTTTTCTGACAATTCATAAGCGTTCTTTGAATATCCCAGTGCCCGGTCAGGATCATTATTCAGGTATTTGTCGACCAGGTGTATGAGGATTTGAACCTTGCTTTTTACATCCCTGGTAAGTTCTAATTCCAGCTCGAGGCTGTCGAGTTTTTGAACATTCTGTGTTTGAACATTGGAAGATATTAATAAACCGATCAGTAAAAAAAATAAACCCTTGTATAAAAACACAAATAGCTTATTTGGAAATGCCTTATCTATAAAAGACTTGGCTTTCATTTAGGTAATATTTTGGATAAGGCCATTTTCACGACTTTTTTATGATCAAACGCCAGCTCCGGCATTTGATCAACCGGGAACCACCGGGCATCGGCAGCATCATCGCCACCGGTAACTTTTGTATTTGTTCCATCGGCTATTCCCCAAAAGTTAATGGAAATATTCCTTCCCCGTGGGTCACGATGGATTTCGCTGAATGCATGCAATTGCCGGAGTTCAATATTCTTTAGTCCGGTTTCTTCTTCAAGCTCACGAACGATAGCTTCTTCAAGGGTTTCTTCCATATCCACAAAACCACCCGGCAAAGCCCACATCCCTTCAAAAGGGTATTGTCCGCGCTTGATCAGTAAAACCTCGGTGGTGCTGCCGTTATTTCGGAAGACAACCGCATCGACGGTGACCATGGGGCGGGGGTAGTCGTAAGTGAAGGGCATTTAGGATTTTAGATTTAGGATTTATACATTTACAAAATCATTTGATCTCGCTTCCGTTATGGAAATCTTCGGATGGCATGATGGTGCAAAGGTTGCCGTTGGCATCTTCGGCCGACAGGATCATTCCTTTGGATTCGGTTCCCCGGATATTTCGCGGTGCAAGATTGACAATCATACAAATCTTTTTCCCAATGAGATCCTCAGGTTTGTATTTTCCCGCAATGCCGGATATTACAGTCCGCTGATCAATCCCGGTATCAATTTTCAGTTTTAAAACTTATCGGTCTTAGGAACTTTCTCAGCTTCAAGAACGGTGGCAACACGAAGATCGAGCTTTGAAAAATCGTCGTAGGTTACGTTTTCTTTAGCAGGTTTCACATTGATTGTTTTTTGCAGGTTACTTTTTTTGGTTTCCAATAATTTTTGAACCTGTGCCTCGATCACGCTGTCCTCAATCCTCTCAAAAAGAAGTTCAGGATTATTCAGTTGCTGACCGTCTTTTAAAAGATCAGGGGTTCCGGCATCTTTCCACATAAACTCCGGCATATTCAGCATGGTCGTTAGCTTGGCAGCAGTAAACGGAAGAAATGGCTTTGAAAGTACTGCAAGATTTGCGCAGATTTGAAGTGAAATGTTCAGCACCGTTCTCACTCTTGCTTCATCTGTTTTAAAAATTTTCCACGGCTCAGAATCGGTCAGGTATTTGTTACCCAGCCTGGCAAGGTTCATCAGCTCATTCAGCGCTTCACGGAAACGGAAAGTGTCAAGACTTACACCGACTTTCATCGGAAACTCTTTAATCTCTGCCAAAACAGACTTATCGTAATCATTCAATTCTTCAATAGCAGGAACTTTACCTTCGAAATATTTATGTGTAAGAACAAGGGTTCGGTTTACGAGATTTCCGAAGATGGCAAGCAGCTCGCTGTTATTTCTCGATTGAAAATCCTTCCAGGTAAAATCATTGTCTTTTGTTTCAGGACCATTGGCACACAAAACATAACGCAACACATCCTGCTTATCGGGGAAATTCTTCAAGGTATTCGTGCAGCCAAACAGCCCAGTTGCGGGAAGTAGAGATTTTATCATTTTCAAGATTCATGAATTCAAAAGCCGGAACATTATCCGGAAGGATATATGAGCCTTCGTGCTTCAGCATGGCCGGGAAAATGATGCAATGAAATACGATATTGTCTTTCCCGATGAAATGGATCAACCGCGTTTCTTCGTCTTTCCAGTAGAGTTTCCAGTCTTTGCCAGTCTGTTCAGCCCATTCCCTTGTGGCTGAAATATATCCGATGGGCGCATCGAACCAAACATACAGCACTTTATCCTTTGCTTCTTCCAATGGAACTTTCACGCCCCAATCAAGGTCGCGGGTAACGGCACGGGGCTGCAAGCCCTGGTCGATCCAAGATTTGCACTGGCCATACACATTCGTCTTCCAGTCATCCTTGTGACCTTCAAGTATCCATTCCCTAAGCCAGCTTTCGTATTTGTCGAGTGGAAGATACCAGTGTTTGGTTTCCTTTTTAACAGGAATATTACCACTTAAAACACTTACAGGATTGATCAGGTCATCCGGGCTGAGCGATGTGCCACAGTTTTCGCACTGGTCACCATAAGCCTTATCAAAATGGCAATGAGGACAGGTTCCGGTGATGTAACGGTCAGCAAGAAAATGCTGTGTAGCTTCATCGTAATACTGGAGTGATGTCTTCTCAACAAATTCCCCTTTTTCATACAGGGTTGTAAAAAACTCAGAAGCCGTTTCGTGGTGGATTTTATTTGAAGTCCGTGAATAAATATCGAAAGAAATACCAAATTCTTCAAACGACTTTTTGATCATTCCGTGATATTTGTCAACGATTTGCTGAGGCGCAACACCCTGCTGTCTGGCTTTGATGGTGATGGGTACGCCATGCTCATCTGAGCCACCTATGAAAACAACCTCTTCCCCTTTTAACCTTAAATACCTTACAAAAATATCTGCCGGAACATACACACCGGCCAGGTGGCCAATATGTAATGGTCCATTGGCATAAGGTAATGCCGAAGTGATTGTATATCGTTTGAATTTCTTAGTGTCAGCCATTCTGATTATTTAAAAACTTGTAATTTCGGCAAAGATAAGAATAAGTAAGTCAATTGGAAGGGGAGAGTCCGGCGTGAAATTACAAACACCAAATAATCAAAGTAAAAAGAACAAAGTTTTAATCCTGCACCACTTTATACTTTGCCGTTTGATTATTTGGCATTTTGACTTTTCATTTTATTCGCCCATTTGCGGCAAAATAATCTTTCCGATCTTTGTAGTTCTGTGCTCCATTTGCTTAAAGTTATTTTATGATTACTCCGGACTATTTAAATAAAAAAGATAAAATCGCAATTGTTGCTCCAGCAGGGAAAATTTCGAAAGAGAAAGTAGAAACTTCAATTAATATTCTTCATGGCTGGGGACTTGAAGTTGAATTAGGTACTAACTTGTTCAGCGATCATTATCAATATGCTGCAACTGACAGTGAACGGTTGATTGATTTGCAGCAAGCCCTGGATAATCCATCGGTTAAAGCGATACTTTTTGCAAGGGGCGGATACGGTGCCATCCGGATTATTGATCAGGTGGATTGGTCGGGATTCTGTAAAAATCCTAAATGGCTTATTGGTTTCAGCGACATCACCATTTTTCATTCTCACATCCACAAGAATTTAAAGATTGAAACCATTCATGCGACTATGACTGCTGGATTAACGGATCCCGTATCTGCAGAATCACTGAGGAAAGCCTTATTTGGTGAAAAATTGAACTATGAATTTAAAACTCATCCTTTATCACAAAAAGGAAAAGCAAAAGCTATTTTGGCTGGAGGTAATCTTGCGGTCTTATGCAGCCTGATTGGTTCAGCATCAGAGGTTGATACCAAAGGTAAAATCCTGTTTATTGAAGATGTGGGTGAATACCTTTATCGTCTCGACCGGATGATGTGGCAGTTGAAACGTACAGGAAAACTTAGTCATTTGAAAGGATTGATAGTTGGCGGAATGACAGATATGAAAGATAATGAAACTTCATTTGGAAAAACCGCTTACGAAATTGTATCGGAAGCAGTAATCGAATACGATTATCCTGTTTGTTTCGGTTTTCCTGCCGGTCATATGGATGATAACAGGGCGTTGATTCTGGGAAGAAAAGTAAATCTAATTGTCGATGATTCTTCAACTTTGAACTTCGAACTTTAAACTTTGAACTACTTTATGTCCCAACACAGTGAACTCGGTAATAAAGGTGAAGATATATGCGGCTTCGTATTTGGAAGAGCTGGGATATAAAATCATCAAACGCAACTGGCGCTATGGAAAAGATGAGATCGACATCATCGCCGAAACGGGGAATTTTATTGTGTTTGCTGAAGTAAAGACCAGGAGCAGTTCTTATTTTGGTGATCCCGAAGATGCTGTTGATAATCAAAAACAACGCTTTATGGTGCGCGCCGCTGATGCTTATGTAAACCAAAAAGAGATTGACCTTGAAGTCCGGTTCGATATTATTTCAATTATTTTCGACCGGGGTAAACAAACCATCCGTCATATTGAGGATGCCTTTTATCCCACGCTGCGTGAATGAAACACGAATAGCGGAATATTGGTATGAAACAGCATTTGCTTTGCCAGGCTGGGATTGAACAACCGTTCAATGACTCCTCGTTTATGGGTAGTTAAGGCCAGCAGGTCGATTTCTTTCTCCTCTATGTAATCTTCCAGTCCCTGAACTAAATCATTGCGCTGGATCAGGTCACAGTTTAAATTAAAGTCATTAAACTCTGTTTTGAAATGTTCCTTCAGGTTGTTCATTTTTACATTGTCAAAGGTTGTTTCTTCTTCTGCCGCAATATGAACACAATAAATTCGCACATTAAAAGGACGTAAAAGGGTCATAAGTGTGCGAAGTGCTTTGAAATCTGAATCATCAAAATTGGTTGCATACAAAACCTTACTGATATAGTGGATACCTCTGTAAATATATTGCTGAGGGACAACCAGGACAGGCACCTGAGTTTTGGCAATGATCTTTTTTGTAACACCTCCAAGATAATTGACCGATGCCTTACCCGTTCCTTTGGTTCCCATGACTATCACTCCGGGATCCCACGATTCAGCAAAATTTAAAATGACATCATCGGGTGAGCCCCTATCGAGATGATAAGAAATTTTGATCCTGCCTGAACCCTCTTTTTCAGCTTGTTGCTTTATTTTAGCAATCATGCCATTCATTTGAGATTTTGCTTCAGCAGCAATATTCCCGACCACTTTATCCATTTGAAAAAGATAAGAGCTGTCTTCAAGATAGGGTTCTGATATAACGATTGGATTAAAATAGGAATATAACAGCCTGATTTCGGCCTTGAGTTTTGCAGCCAATCCAATGGCAAAGTCGCATGCATTGATGGATGATTCAGAAAAATCAAAAGGGACCAAAATTCTGCGTATATTTTTTAGCCTTTCAATGGTTTTCTGCTTGGCTTCGCCATATTCTTCCTTAATTTTATCGATGATTTGCAATACCTGCTCTGCATCTTTCTCATTAATTTTAAGCTTTACACCCCCTGAGATTTGAGGCTGAACAAGGTTGATGTTCGACAGGAAGCATTCTATTCCTTCAGCTTCCAGTCGTCCCCTGAGCAATTGCGCTCTCGAATAGGGGTGGGTTGCGATGGTGATTATTTTGTCTTCCATTGACCTGAAATTTTTTGTTGTAAAATCAACCATAAAAATAGTAAAATATCCGGCACTTGTCAACAGGAATTTTTATGGATGGGTTTAAGAATCTTGTGAATAATGATTTATGTTCCTGTCGGGGAGGGCAAATTTCTGATTATCACAAAGGATGTCTTATAACAATTCAGGATAGTCCGGAATTTCCTTTAGAAAATTGTAAGTTTTACGGGAATAATCTATCGAACAACTGTAATGGTTTAATCCATTGGTGAGGATCAGGTACTTCACCTGTAAAGCCATATTATAGCGGACAATCTGATCAAAGACGTTTTGATCGATAAGCACTTCCGGTGCTTTACATTCCACGATTAGCAAGGGCTTACCGAGGTTGTTATATACCACAATGTCTGTTCTCTTTTTACGTTTAAAAAGTTTCAGGCCCCCCTCAACCGAAATCAGCGATTGGGGGTATTTTTTCTCAGCCAGCAAGTATTTTAGAAAATTTTGCCGTACCCATTCTTCAGGCGTTAAGGCCACAAATCGCTTCCGAACTTCGTCGAAGATTTGTCTTTTCGAATCCAGATCCCTGATCCTGAAAGAATATTCGGGCAGATTTAATTTTATCATGGGGATATCCAGCTTAACTGAATCCAAAAATAGCGAATCCGAACCTCTCACAATGCTTTCAGTATGAATTTTTTATTAATATTTGTGAATCATAAAAATAATTTTACCTTTGCACCCCAATTTTCTAAGCATTGTAAAGTGAACCATTTGAAGGAGTTCAGGATCAGTTTCAGAGGGTTAAGTCTGGGGAATCACACTTACAACTGGGAAATTCATAAAAAGTTCTTTGAAGCATTGAAAAATGCTGATATTGATGACAGCAATCTCAACATTGATTTAAACCTTGAAAAACAGGACCGGATGATGATCCTGACTTTTACCATCAGGGGAGAAGTCAAAGTGCTTTGCGACAGATGTCTGGACGACCTTTATCTTCCGGTTGATTTGAACGAAAAGTACTACATTAAATTTGGGGCTGAAAGAAAAGAAGAGTCGGAAAATGTTCTTGTCATTCCCGAGTCAGAATACCAGATCGATATCAGCCTCCTGATCAATGAATTCGTAACTTTGTCGCTACCGATTAAAAAAGTGCATGCTCCTGATGCTGATGGAAAAGACGGTTGCAATAAAGAAATTATAAAGAAATTAGAAGAACTGTCGGAACATAAAATTATTGATCCCCGATGGGATAAATTAAAGGACATAAAACTCGATTAGTAATTTTTAAAACATATTAAGATGCCACATCCTAAACGAAAACATTCGACAACAAGGAGGGACAAAAGAAGAACCCATGATAAAGCAACTCCGGCTCAGTTAGCTACCTGTGCGGCAACCGGTGAAGTTCATCAATACCATAGGGGATACTATGTTGATGGAGACCTTTACTATAAAGGTAAGTTGGTTTATTCAAAGGCTGAATCAAAGTAATTTTCGAAAAGTTAATTTCTGAATTTTAAATTCTACCAATGAAAATTGGATTGGATGTTATGGGTGGCGACTTTGCGCCAACAGTGACAATTGAAGGTGCAATAATGGCGCTCGGTAAAATTCCTGCATCCGATAAAATTGTATTATTCGGTCCTGAAGAATTAATCCTTAAAGAATTAAATGACCGGTCGGCAGATGCGTCTCAATTTATAATCATTCATGCGCCTGATGTCATCGAAATGGGTGATAAGCCAATAAAGGCCTATACGCAGAAACCGGAATCAAGTATATCGAAAGGATTAAAAAGCCTAAAACATAAAGAAATCGATTCGTTTGCCAGTGCAGGCAACTCCGGAGCCACCATGGTGGGTGCAATGTACAGCGTAAGCACAATTCCAGGCATTCTTAGGCCCACAACCCTTACCATTATTCCTAAGGAAACAGGGGGCATGAATATCATGCTTGATATAGGCACCAACCCCGATATTAAACCCGATGTGCTTTATCAGTTTGCCATTTTGGGATCTATCTATTCCAGGTATATTTTAAATATTAAAGATCCGAAAGTCGGTTTGCTTAATATTGGAGAAGAGGAAGAAAAAGGAAATTTACTTTGTCAGTCGGCTTTTCGCCTGATGAAAGATTCCAAGGATTTCGATTTTTTCGGTAACGTCGAAGGCCGCGACCTTTTCAAGAATAAGGCAGATGTGATCGTGTGCGATGGATTTACCGGGAATATACTGCTGAAAGCCATGGAGGCCGTTTACCGGCAGATGATGAAGCGGGGCCTGATGGACGATTTTTTCGAAAAGTTTAATTATGAAATTTATGGAGGGAGTCCCATTCTTGGCGTGAATGCTCCTGTAATTATCGGACATGGAATTTCAAGCAATAAAGCCATTATGAATATGATCCTACTTTCAAAAGAAATCCATGATGCGGGCTTAACCAAAAAAATCAAAAAAGCTTTGCATAATTATATGGAAAGCAAATAAATGCTACTTTTAATGCTTTTAAAATATATGCAACCGATTCAATGACAAAATTAAGAGCAGCAATTACTGGTGTACATTCATACGCTCCCGAACATATTCTCAGCAACCAGAAACTCGAAACCATGGTAGATACCACTGATGAGTGGATTCTCACCAGAACAGGAATTAAAGAAAGACGAATATTGGTTGGAGATGGGTTGGGAACATCTGATATGGCTGTAGAAGCTATAAAGGGGCTTCTAAAAAAAACCAATACTTCACCTGACGATATTGATCTTGTGATTTGCGCTACGGTTACCCCTGACATGCAGTTCCCTGCCACGGCAAACATCATCAGTGATAGAGTTGGAATAAAAAATGCCTTCAGTTATGACCTGAATGCGGCTTGCTCAGGATTCATCTATGCAATTGCCACTGCCTCCAAATTCATCGAGACTGGTTCATATAAAAAAGTACTGGTGATCGGTGCAGATAAAATGTCGAGCATTGTAGATTATACCGATCGTCAAACCTGCATCATTTTTGGGGACGCTGCGGGTGTTGTGCTTATGGAGCCGGAAGTGAACGGTTATGGCATTATCGACATGATATTAAAAACGGATGGCTCGGGAATGGTACATCTTCATCAGAAAGCGGGCGGATCATTAAAACCGGCTTCTCACGAAACCGTTGATGCCAGAGAACATTTTATTTATCAGGAAGGTCAGTCGGTTTTTAAATTTGCTGTAAAAGGGATGGCCGATGTGTCAGCAGAGATCATGGAAAAAAATAATCTTACATCCGATGATATTGCATGGCTGGTTCCTCACCAGGCTAACCTCCGCATTATAGATGCTACAGCGAAAAGGATGGGACTCAATCCTGAAAAAGTAATGATCAACATCCAGCGGTATGGGAATACAACCAACGGGACTATTCCATTATGCCTTCACGAGTGGGAAAACCAGCTTAAAAAAGGAGACAACATCATTCTTTCTGCTTTTGGCGGCGGTTTCACCTGGGGTGCTATCTACCTGAAGTGGGCTTACAACGGGAAAAATTAAAAACTCAAAATAACAAATGATAAAGCAAAAAGTGTTTTGTAACTTTTGCTTTTAGTTCTGGCTATTAAAATTTTTAACTTCATTTAAAACCACCCTTACTTCTTCTGCTGAATTTGTTTCCATTAATCTGGCTCTGATTTGATGGGCTCCGGGAAATCCGTTTGTATAGATCTTAAAAAACCGCTTTAAAGTTGCAAAGTTTTTCCCCTTTTCCCACGTTTCGGTAAAGAGCTGAGTGTGTTTCCAAAGTAAGTCAAGTCTCTCTTCAGGAGTTTTTTCAATCGAAATTTCATTAAAAAACCAGGGATTATGAAATATTCCACGACCAATCATAACGCCATCAACATCATAGTTTTTTGCTTTGTCAAATCCTTCTTCAACTGAATTTACATCACCATTCCCATGAATGAATGTCTCAGGACTGATCCTGTTTCTTAAATCCACAGCCTTTTTTACCTCGTTCCAGTCAGCCAATCCTTCCGATTGCTGTTTTTGTGTTCTGCCATGAACGGTGATTAACGCCGGGTGACATTCAAGCAAATGTGGTAACCATTCTTCAGTTATTACTTTATTAATTCCAATTCTCGTCTTAATGCTTACTGGTATGTCCGAGGCTTCTTTAGTGGCAAGAACTATTTCTTTGGCTAAATCAGGCATTGCAATGAGTGCTGAACAGCCTCCCTGCTTCACAATTTTTTTCACAGGGCAACCCATATTGATGTCAATTCCATCGAACTGTCCTTCTTCACAAATAAGTTTTGTTGCTTTGTAAAACTTATCAGGATGAGTTCCCCAAATCTGGGCTACAATTTTGACATTTTTCCTATTTAGTAGTTCTCGTTCCGACTCATTTATCTGCAAACGATGACGAACTTTCGGACCTCCGACTTCATGGCACAAGCCATCCGTAGATATAAATTCGCTGAAAAGCACATGAAGATATCTGGAATTAGAAACACTCAACACGATTTCCCGGAAGACAGTATCGGTGACATCTTCCATCGGGGCGAGCGTAAAAACAGGCCGGCTGAATGACTTCCAAAAATTATCCTTCATTGGACAAAGTTAACTTTTCCTGAAAGATTGATAAACAGTATTATTGAAATAAGGGATACCGGTTAAAATGCCTCGTGGAAATACTTGAAAATATAAAAGCTTATAGCGGATACCAGCGCTGATGCCGGGATGGTAAGAACCCAGGCAAGCACAATATTCATCGCAATTTTCCACTTAATTCCTGATATATTGGTTACAGAACCAACCCCGATAATTGAACCGGATATGGTATGCGTGGTAGATACCGGAATACCAAGATGAGTGGCAAAAAACAGCGTAATGGCTCCTGATGTTTCAGCGCTGAAACCATGTACTGGTTTCATTTTAGTAAGCTTCATTCCCATGGTTTTCACAATACGCCAACCGCCCATCGCAGTACCAATAGCCATGGCCAAATGGCAGGAAAGAATGATCCACAGCGTGTTCCAGTGAAACAGCGATAGTTCTATATCGGGCTGAAAAATACCGGCTGCCAGTAACAATGCCACGATAACCCCCATGGTTTTTTGCGCATCGTTGCCTCCATGCCCTAAGGAATATAAAGCAGCAGAAAGTATTTGCCCCTTCCTGAAAACATTGTCCACTTTTTTCGGGGTCCACCTTTTGAAAATCCAGTAAACAATTACCATTAATAGAAATCCCAAACCAAATCCGATCAACGGCGCCACAGGAATAAAGGTGGCTGTTTCGGCCAATTTATGCCAATTGATTACATCCATCCCGGCATGTGCAATACCGGCGCCCACCAGGCCCCCGATAAGCGCATGGGAAGAACTGGTTGGTAAGCCCAGCCACCAGGTGATCAGATCCCATATAATGGCTCCGAGCAATGCAGATAAAACCACATAGACAAAAGCAGGATCGAGTGAATCTATTTTTACGATTTTAGCTATTGTATTTGCTACCCGGGGAGCAAAGACAAACATGGCGATAAAATTGAAAAATGCCGCCCACAGCACTGCAAACTTCGGGGATAACACTTTGGTGGAAACGATGGTTGCAATTGAATTTGCAGCATCATGAAAGCCATTTACCACATCGAACAACAAAGCAATGATAACGGTTATGATTACTATGGTCATTATAGGCTCCATAATATGTTTTTAAATTAAACCAAGGAGAAAAATTAGCTTAGGAATTATCTATTAATATGCCTTCTATTATGCTGGCAACCCGCTCCATGCGGTCAACTGCTTTTTCAAGGCGTGCATAGATTTCTTTCCATTTCAGCAAAAGCATTACATCGCTTTGGTGATAAAGGCTGGCAATGGCTTTGCGCAGGATTTCATCCGACTGAAATTCCAGTTCATGAACCTTTGCGCAACTCTGACGAATCGCCGTATTTTTTTTAATATGACGCAAGCCTTTAACAGCTGACTCGATTTCAATTGCGCAATTCAATATATTTTGCGCAAAATCAATTGTTTCAGGTCGAATGGACTCAATCTCATAATGTGTGAGCCTGAAAGTAGCTGCATTGATGTCGTCCGAAAAATTATCCATTCCTTTCAAAAGCTGGAAAATATCGTCCCGGTCAAACGGGGTAATAAAGGTGCGGTGAAGAAGGTCAATGCTTGTACGGGTAATCCGTTCTGCTTCCCGTTCCAATTTTTTGATCTCCTGCGCCGACTCGATGATGTTTTTATTGCCCTCCACCATTTTCATGAACACTTTGCTGATGGATAGGTTTAGGGCAGCAAGCTTTTCAAAATAATCGAAAAAAGCTACTTCTTTGGGAAGAATTCCTCTGAACATAATGGCATTTTTTATTGAAAACTTGAATTTTAATGACCCAAAAATATTTAATAAAATTAATATAGATTACATAGTACACGATAACTTAACATTAAATTAAGGTTGACTATGTGGCAAACGTCAGAAAAAACAATTAAAAAGGGGACTACTAAAATAAGGGATGAAAATGCTGAATTAAATAGAAGCTAATAGCCGATACGAGTGCTGAAGCTGGAATCGTTAATACCCATGCCAAAACAATGTTAAACGCGATCTTCCATTTAATGCCGGATACATTTGTAACAGATCCAACTCCAATTATGGAACCGGAAATAGTATGAGTAGTTGAAATGGGTATGCCCCAATGGGTTGCCAGGAAAATGGTTAAAGCACCAGATGTTTCGGCACAGAAACCATGAACAGGTTTAAGTTTGGTAAGTTTCATACCCATGGTCTTCACAATTCGCCAGCCTCCCATTGCAGTACCAATGGCCATAGCAAGGTTGCATGAAACAATAATCCACAATGTATTCCAGTGATAAAGCGATAATTGCACATCGGGTTGAAAAATACCTGCTGCCAGCATTAAAGCGACAATAACACCCATTGTTTTTTGTGCATCGTTTCCTCCGTGTCCTAATGAGTACAAAGCAGCAGAAACGATCTGTCCTTTTCTGAAAACATTGTCCACTTTTTTGGGAGACCAATTATGGAAAGTCCAGTAAACAATTACCATAAAAAGAAATCCAAGTCCAACACCAATCAGCGGTGCTACGGGGATAAAAGTTGCTGTTTCAACTAGTTTGTGCCAGTTAATTACAGAAGTACCCTTATGTGCCATACCGGCACCAACCAGCCCACCAATCAAGGCATGTGACGAACTTGTGGGCAATCCAAGCCACCAGGTAATCAGATCCCAGAGGATAGCTCCCAACAAAGCTGACAATACAACATAGACAAAGGCCGGATCAATGGAATCTATCGCTACAATTTTTGCAATGGTATTGGCTACGCGAGGCGCAAAAATAAACATTGCAATAAAATTGAAAAATGCGGCCCATAATACAGCAAATTTAGGAGATAAAACCTTTGTGGAAACAATGGTTGCAATGGAATTTGCCGCATCATGAAAACCATTTACCACATCGAAAATCAATGCCAGGATAACGGTAATTATTACTACGGTCATTATAGAATCCATGTGATACTTTTTATACTATTTTAACTGAAAAATGCTTGTCAGGAGTTGTCGATCAAAATACCCTCGATTATGCTTGCAACTTTTTCAATTCGGTCGACGGCTTTCTCCAACCGGGCATAGATTTCTTTCCACTTCAGTAATAGCATTACATCACCCTGATGATACAAACTGGCGATTGCATTTCGAAGGATTTCATCAGACTGGAATTCCAGTTCATGAACTTTTGCACAGTTTATCCGAATTCCAGCATTATTCTTGATTTTGCGTAAACCCTTTACGGCTGATTCAATCTCAATGGAACAGCTCATTATATTTTGAGCAAAATCAATTGTTTCTGGCCGGATGGTTTCAATTTCGTAATGCGTAAGCCTGAATGCAGCCGCATTAATGTCATCCGAAAAATTATCCAAACCTTTTAAAAGCTGGAAAATATCATCTCTGTCAAAAGGTGTTATAAAGGTATGATGAAGCAGGTCAATACTTGTGCGGGTAATCCGCTCTGCTTCACGCTCCAGTTTTTTAATTTCCTGTGCTGACTCGATGATGTTTTTGTTGCCTTCCACCATTTTCAAAAACACCTTGCTGATGGACAGGTTTAAGGTAGCAAGTTTTTCAAAATAATCAAAAAAAGCAACTTCTTTGGGAAGGATTCCTCTGAACATATTGGTAATTTTATCATTAAGAATTCAACTGTTTAAGGATTTAAAAGTATTAAAATATTTCAAATCCTGTAAAAATTCTTATAAGATTTTAGAAACATTACTTGCAATCGATCTATTAAGTAGCGCCTTATTTATCCAGTAATATATCCCGATGTGAGATCCCCAAATTTGAACTGAAAAGCTACTCATTAGAGTGCTTCATATTGCCGCTATCGGGATTAAGGCTGCTGTGCTGATCATTCATTTCCGTTTCCTGTAAACCTTTATGCTGAGGATGGGGTTGCCAGCCGTGTATTCCAAACATGACAAAAAATCCAAAGACATAGGCAACAGCTACGTGCCAGCCTTTTCTCAGATAATTAACTGTATTTTTTGCTTCAGGATACATATTGGATAATGCTACTCCGGCTGATGAGCCAAACCATATCATCGATCCGCCGAAACCCACGGTGTAGGCAAGCATTCCCCAGTCGTATCCGCCCTGGTCAAGACAAAGCTTGGTAAGCGGGATGTTATCAAATACAGCCGATACAAAACCCAATGCAAATGCCGATTGCCATGATGCTGGTGGCAATTCTTCAACCGGCATCAAAGAAGCAATCGTAACCAGCGACATCAGGAATATGGTTCCCTTCCATGAGTTTTTCATCTCATACCAGGGTGTTTTACTGAACAGTGCACCGATAAAAATAGCGATCCAAACACCGGCAGCCGGAAAATCAAGCAGATAATTTGTTGAAATTGCACCTACAAGAATGAGTCCCACAATAAATAATTTTCCTTTGTCAATTGAAATATTTTTTACGGGATCTCTTAAAATTCCCTGGAACCTGTCCTGCTGGATAGAACCAACCACGCCGAAAATAATAAAAGAAGCAAGCGAGGCAATAAATGCCGGAAAAACCCAAACCGGACTAACACCATCAATCCACATTAAAGTTGTGGTTGTATCACCCACCACGCTTCCGGCGCCGCCTGCATTGCTCGCTGCCACAATTGCCGCCAAAAATCCCAGGTGAACCTTTCCTTTATAAACCACCATAGCAATCGTTCCGCCAATCATAGCAGCAGCTATATTATCCAGAAAAGATGACAAAACCATGATAAGAAAAAGTAAAACCAAACCACCTTTCCAGTCATCTGGTAAAATTTTTGGCAGCCAATCAGGAACACCAGATTCTTCAAAGTGCTTGGCAAGTATTGCAAAACCGAACAGCAATCCCATCAGGTTTAGCAAAATTCGCCATTCTCCTTCTTCATGAGCTCCGCCGAAGAAATGCTCAAACGTATTGAATCCCGGATCAAAGATCAGCTTGAATGTCATCACCACAACCAAACCCGTTAAAGCCACATTCATGGTATGTTTATGGAACAGGGCCACTCCAACAAGGGTAAGCCCGAATAATATAAACTCAACCCTGATAGGGCCGATGGACGGAATGGTGGAACCCTGTGCATGAAGCAGCACGGGCAATAAAACAAACGACAATACCATCAGGAGAACTTTATATCCCTGATCTTTTAAACCTTTTATCATATTACAATTTTTATGAATCAATTATTGATTGAAATATCTTTTCGGGGCGCTAAAATAGGTGGAAATTCAATAATGAAAGGGCGGAATATGAATTTTTTGCGAATAAAAAAACCGGTAAAATTTTACCCTAACCGGTTTTAAAAGTAAGCAATTTAAGAAAGGAAAAGAATAAACCTAATTATTAACCAAAACCAATTAAGGAAAGACACCTTACTTCTAAATTTTTTACATAGAACGTTATAATGCAGAGATAAAACAAGAGATATCCCATTTTCAAAATTTTTTTGTGAAAAATTTGTTAAATAAATTTGTATTTTATTATAATCCTTGCCTGACAACCTTAATGGAAATATTTTACCTTGTACCTCACAAATCTGTCTCTTATTCCAGCTCTTCAAGCCCCTGCTTTATAAACGATGCTACCTTAGGTTCATCTTCAATTACTAAAATTTTCATGTAAATATTTTAAGAATGAATACCATAAAAAACGTTAAACTCTGAATATTAATTTTATGATCCATTATTCCTCTTTATGGCACAGTTCACTATATTAAATATCAAGCTTTCAAATTGAAACGCTTACAGTATTTCAGATGATAACTGCCCTCCAATAACGAAAAGGTATATTCGGGCGGCAATAGCAAAATAGTTATACCTTTACCTCCCCAAATAGCAGCGCTTGAACCAGTTTCTTTCTATTAAAATTCAGGTGCAAAACAACAATTATAAAGCAGGATATCTTAAATGTTTAAATTTGACACTTCAATTTAGGTTAATGAAAAGAGGCAAACATAGTTTAAGTGAAGTATGTATAGGTTTCATCATAATCCTTTCATTTAATTTTTGCTCATATAGCCAGCAGGAAAAGGATAAAACTGCCACTCCAGACAATTCCGGATCGTTATATGAGGTTCATTATTTACCCGATAATTTGCGGGAGGTTTCGGGTATCGCTCTAGTCGATTCAATAACCATAGCTTGCATTCAGGACAAAAGGAATTATTTTCATATATGATCTTGAAACCGAAAAAATCATCAGAACAAATAGAATTTGGCCCAGATGGCGATTATGAAGACATCTGCATGGTACAAAATACCCTATATATTTTACGAAGCGACGGTATGCTTTTCGAGGTTGGAGATTATTTAAAAGATAAAATTGATGTTCGGACTTATGCCTTACCATTGGCTTCCGATAACAATGAAGGACTGTGTTACGACAGAGCGCATGAACGATTGCTGATTGCAGGTAAAAACAAGATTGGCAAAGCAAAGGAAGTGAAGGATATCCGGCTGATCTATGGATTCGATTTGAAAACAAAAAAACCGGAACCTAATCCCGCTTATACAATTAACCAGGAAATAATCATGGATTTTGCCCTCAAAGGCAATATCCCTGTTCCATTTAAAGTGAAAAAGGACAGAACAAAAGGAAAACCAGTGCTGAAAGTTCACCCTTCTGCTATTGCGATACATCCTTTCACTCAAAAAATTTACATTCTTTCGGCAGATGATCATTTCCTTCTGATTTTTGACTCGTCCGGTAAAATAGAGCACCTGGTGCAATTGAATACATTATTGTTTAATAAAGCAGAAGGAATAACGTTTACTGAAAAAGGCGATGTCCTGATTTCGAATGAGGACAAACCGGTAAGGCAACTATCATTCTTATAGAAGCTCAAAAAACCGCAGAATTAATCAAATAAAACAGCATGATGAACCACCTTAATTTCGATGTGTTAGGAGGGGTATTTTTGAAGGAGTAAATTAATCCATAACAACTATCAACGAAAACACTCCATCATTATCAACGATGCGCCTTACGGCACTGAAAAAGCATACAATGCTTTGAGGCTGGCCATGCAAATCCAGAAAGACTACGAACAATCTGAACTAACTATTTTTCTGATGGCAGATTCTGTAACCTGTGCCTTGCCCAATCAAAATACGCCAAATGGATATTATAACATTGAACTAATGTTAATATCCGTAATCAGTAAAAATGGAAAAGTTAAGATTTGCACAACCTGCATTGAGGCAAGAGGATTAAAAGAACTAAAATTAATTGAAGGAACAGGATTAAGTACAATGAAGGAATTGACGCGCCTAACTATGGAATGTGGCAGGATTGTCACTTTCTAATTTTGCGAATATTTACGTTTTTATTGCACGCAGGAAAAAGGTATCCAACAGGGAACATCCCCCATAAGATAGCATAGTTGTTCTTCAAATAATCATGAAAGAAATTTTTTCATTTAAATTAATTACCTGAGCAAATCGGTTTTTTATATTTTTACGCGGTGGGTTCAAATATTAATTGAAAGTAATATGATAAGGATCATTAAAATTTCAATCTTCACTATAATATCAGAAGTTTTACATGCACAGGTTCCTTTTCTGTATATCAATGAATTCATGGCCTCTAACAATTCAGCTTATGCCGATGAGTACGGTGAATTTGACGACTGGATTGAGGTTTATAATGCGTACGAAACTCCTGTTTGGCTCGGTAACAAATACCTCACCGATAATCTTGAGAATCCTGATAAATGGCAAATGCCTGATACGGTTTTGCAATCCGGTGCATTCATTGTTTTCTGGGCCGATAACCAGCCCTGGCAGGGAGTCATGCATACCGATTTCAAATTAAGCGAAGACGGTGATGAAATCGGAATTTTTGATTCCGAAGAAACCGGGTATGAACCCATAGACAACATTAATTATGGAAGCCAGAGCGTCGATCTCTCCTATGGTCGTAATCCTGATGGTGGATCGGTTTGGAAGTTTTATATTGTAATAACTCCGGGATTCAGCAACACAAGCGGTGCTGCAACGGGTGAAACGTATGTTGAAAACCTGCTTCATGTATATCCTAATCCTGTTTTGGGGGATAAAGTATATTTTGATGAGAAGATGGATATCAGGTTATACAATGCAACCGGTGAATTAATGATGACAAAAGAAAATACAGATCAAGCAGAAATCAATCACTTGTTGCCGGGACTTTATTTGCTGACGAACACTGAAGGTCGGCGCATAAAGTTAATTATTCAATAATTTTTGTAATTGGGACTTTCATATATAGTTTTTCCCAATTCCCCTGATAAGATGAAATTACAAACAAAATCAGGCTGCTTACCCTTGTATTGAAATTCCCTTTAATTTTGAAATGAAAAAAACATTGTATTGCATAAATGTACAGTTGTGAAGGTATGGGGGATAAATTTATTTGATTGTCATAATGCATAACTAATTCATGTCTTTAAACTGTGTTTTCAGTATTTCAAACAATTAATTATTTCAAATAAATTCAATTAAATTCCGAATCATATGAAATCAATAAGAAAAAAAAATATGGATGCATCCCGACTGCAAAAAAATTTTGGATTGCGGAAATTAAAGAAATTGCAACGAGCCATTCTTTTATTATTATTTATTGTTCTTTCGTTTGATCTGGTCAGCCAGGAAAATAAGATCTGGTCGCTGGAAGATTGCATAAACCATGCTCTTGAAAATAATATCAATATTCAAAAGCAAGACTTGCTGGTCAGTACGCAGGAAGAAATATTATTGCAAAGCAAGCTCGGAATATTGCCCAGTTTTAATGGGTATGTTTCACATGGCTATAATTGGGGTCAACGGGTCGATCCATTCACCAACGAATTTGCAACAGACAGGGTGCGGTCAAACAATATTAATTTACAAAGTGAACTGAATTTATTCAGCGGGTTACAACAGCTCAATATAATTAAACGCAACATGCTTGATTTGAAAGCCGCGCAGTATGATGTCGATTATTTTCAGGACGAAATTGCTATCAGTGTTGCTACACAATATTTGCAAACACTTTATTATATTGAATTTGTTACAATCAATAAAAATCAGGCTAATATTACCAAACAGCAAGTTGACAGAACTAAAAAACTGGTAGAAGCCGGTACACTTACAAAAGGTGATTTGCTGGCACTCGAAGCGCAGCTCGCTTCCGAAAAGTTATTGATCGTTCAGGCTGAAAACAGTTTGGCTCTTTCCTACCTTACTTTATCACAGTTATTGTTATTGCCGACCCCTGTTGGTTTTGAAATAGAAAGACCAGAACTTGGTTTGCTGGATAAAACCGGGATTCAAACTCCTGAACAAATTTTTGGGATAGCGGTACAGTCACGTCCCGAAATTAAAAGTGCCGAAACAAAGCTGGAGAGTACTGAAAAATCATTAAATATTGCACGGGGTACTTTTTACCCTATGCTTTATTTAAATGGTGAATTGGGTAGTGGTTATTCGGGGAATAATTTGATGGATACTCCTCCCTATGATCCCAAACCCTGGAACGATCAGTTTGAAGATAACCTGTACCAGGTTATGGACCTTAGCCTTCGTATCCCCATCTTTAATGGATGGGCCAGCCGGTCGTCAGTTGCTCAGGCAAAAATTGGTGTTGAAAATTCCATGCTCGATTTGAAATTACAGAAGAATACGCTTTATCAGATTATTCAATTGGCATACAACGATGCCATATCTGCAGCAAACCAGTACGACGCTGCCAATGTAAAAGTTGATGCTACCAAAAAGTTATTTAATTATGCCGAAAAGAAATTTGATGTCGGTCTGATCAATTCAGTTGAATATAATAACACTAAAAAGGATTATAACAATGCGCTTTCGGAACTCATCCAGTCAAAATATGATTTTGTATTTCGCTCTATGATAGTTGATTTCTATCAGGGCAAACCCCTTGCATTAAAGCGGTAGCCTACCCCTGCTGCCACAAGTTTGTAACTTGTGGCAAGAAATATCAGCCCTTTCTAATATTCATTAGGATCATCTGGAGACTCAAAAGCCCGCAGTACGATAACTGCGGGCTTATTTTATTTCTGAACGGCAAATATTAATTTGTCGTTTCGTTCTTATCTTTATTTTTATTATGAGACCTGACGAATAGAAATACCGGAATTACAAATAAAGCAACCATTACAGCGGCCATTATTAAAATTGATGTATCCATTTTTATTTATTTTTTAAAACCATTAGTGATTCAATATCGCCCTGATGCATCACATCAATATAAAGCGACAGTGAAAATGAATAACCCGAAAGCACCGTAAAACGATCCCTCCAAAAGGAACACGAATCGGGTTTACCAGAAATAATGGAATGGAAAAATGATCTCTCTGATTTCGAGACGATAAGAAATTATTTTTGAATAGGTAATATATCTTGAACTGTTAGCAGCAGTATTGAGTTCTGCCTGTTCCCATGCAGCCCTTATATCATTTACAAAATTCTGTAAACCGGAAACAGAAAAATTTTTAAATGCTTTGAGCGGATTTTTAACCGGCTTCGTTAAATTAAAAAGAATCGGCGCTTCTGCAAACCAATTTTCAGGCGTAGTATTTGATTTGTTAATCGGGTAATCATTATCCGGTAAAAAATATCCATAGCTTGCGCTTACGCTCAGATAAAAAAGTAATCCTGCAAGGAACAATGAAGATATTTTTGACAAGTTGATCATTGAACAAAATTAACATTTTATATAAATGTTGCCTGCAAATTAGTTGAATAATAAGGGCTCAATTCTAAATTAATTTTTTAGCCTTCTTAAATTAACATTGGCTGCCGGCTGGTAAATCAAAGGCACCTGTTCGATCACGATATCGCTTTTGTCAAGGCCAAATGCTTTTTCATCACTCAATCCAAGTCGTTTAAAGAAGAAATAAAGGTTGAGCAGGATGCCTTCTCTTAATGTAAATTCATTCTCAACCGAGAGAAATTTTTCAATTACAACGAATTTAAAGTCAGGCTCGGTATTGTATTTTGACGAACCATCGGGACGAATATGCAATTTCAGCTCTTTGTTGGCAACCAGGTCTTTCACTATTTTTTTAAAGAAAAGCTCAGTACGCGGCTGTACTCTGAAACCTACATGGACATTAACTTTGATCACTTTATCATCAACCAGTTCAGAGACATCATAGGTAAGCGTATATGGATTTTCTGTTCGGTTGATATGAACAAACCAGTACACATCAGAACGCTTAGGTTTCTTTGCGAATATGGATTTGATAATCTTTTCCTCAATCTCATGGCGGTGATTGGCTTTTGTCAAATAAATAAGATGGGTTGAGAATTTTGGAATAGAATCATCTTCACTCAAATTCCTGATCAAATGAACATATTTGCCAAGATCAGTAAACCTTGTAAAGCGATTGTTGATCTTACGGGCATAAAACCAAATGTACATGGTTGTAAAAATGAATAGCTCAAAGAAGAGAAACATCCACCGTTCTTTTATCTTGACCACATTGGCAATGAAATAAGAAAATTCTACTGTGCAAAAAACCAGCAATATTGCCATAACGAGATATTTATTCCATTTCAATTTATAGAGTAAAAAATAGCTCAATAAAATAGTAGTCATCATCATGGCTATAGTGATACTAAAGCCATATGCTGCTTCCATATTGGTTGAAGAGCGAAAATACAAAACCATCAGAATACAGCCTGCCCATAAAATGTTATTTACACTGGGAATGTAAATCTGTCCTTTGGTTTCGGTGGGTTGCCTGACAGCGACACGAGGCCAGAAATTCAGGTTCATGGCTTCGTGAATAAGTGTATAGCTTCCGCTTATGAGCGCCTGAGATGCAATTATAGCGGCAGCAGTGGCAATTGCTATACCCGGAATTATAAACCATTGAGGCATGATTTCGAAAAACGGGTTTCTGCTATTAAGTAACGGTTCACCCTGGTGCATAATCCATGCTGCTTGTCCTAAGTAATTTATAACCAGGCAGGTTTTCACAAAAGCCCAGGTAATACGAATATTTTTCCTTCCGCAATGTCCCAGGTCAGAGTAAAGGGCTTCGGCGCCGGTTGTAGCCAGAAAGACGGCTCCCAGCAACCAAAAGCCATGGGGGTATTTTATTAAAAGATTATATGCATAAATGGGATTGAGACCTTTAATAACTGAAGGAAAATGAGTGATCTGGACGAAGCCAAGAGTAAGCAACATTGAAAACCAGACAACCATCATTGGCCCAAAGGTAATTCCGATTTTATAGGTTCCGAACCGCTGGAAGAAAAACAAAGCTGATAAAATTAAAATAACGATGGGGACAGTATGCAAATTTTTAAAACTATCAATCATCGTCAGGCCTTCGACCGAAGATGCCACGGTGATGGGCGGGGTTATAATGCCATCGGCAAGCAATGTAGTGGCACCTAAAATGGTCGGAATGACCAACCATTTACTATATCTGTGAACCAAGGCATAGAGTGAAAAAATTCCTCCCTCACCCTGGTTGTCGGCTTTGAGGGTCAGAAATATATATTTGAAAGTGGTTTGAAATACAAGTGTCCAAAAAATACATGAAACTCCTCCAAAAACAAGAGTTTCATCAATGGGTTTCTCTCCCACAATTGCTTTCAGCACATAAAGAGGACTTGTACCAATGTCGCCATATATGATTCCCAGAGCAACCAAAAGTGAGGCAATTGAAACCTTTCCATTAATGCCATTTTTAATTTTTTCCATAACCAAGAGTTTGATTGTGTATCGTCTTTGGGTAATCAAACAACTTTTTATATTTTGGATTGAAGTATTTTCAGATCGCTGAAAATGTTGTCAAGGCAATTAGGAATTTCAGAATTAAACCGGAGAGAATTCAATGAATTTTCATCACAATATTGAATCATAGCCTGCGCGAGATTGACAGCTTTCGTTAAATTTTCATTTACGCACTTTTTTAAATTTTCGTCAAGGGTTTTATTCAAAACCCGGCTTAACTCATTTCCATTATCAATAAGTTTTTTA
The DNA here is from genome assembly GCA_963705185.1 of uncultured Bacteroidales bacterium. Lineage (GTDB taxonomy): Bacteria > Bacteroidota > Bacteroidia > Bacteroidales > JAADJA01 > JAADJA01. The sequence goes on along the minus strand of CAVPJF010000032.1, from coordinate 194,464 downwards.
TCATAAGATTTTGGACTCTCCTGCATTAATTTTTTCAGTGAGTTGATCTTACGGTAAGCGTCAACGATCAATTCTGTTGTTTCTCTATCTATATTCATAAGGATACTTTTTTATCAATGCAAAAAAATACCTTATTATATAAGTAAAAGATAAAATGAAACGACGGAAAATAAAGAAAGTATAAAGATTACTGGAAACGATATCCAACACCGCTTTCAGTAATGATATGCAGGGGGTGGTTGGGATTATCTTCAATTTTTTTTCGAAGTTGACCTACAAAAACCCTTAAGTATTGGGTTTCGGATTGATAACCAATGCCCCAAATTTCCTTCAGGATATATTGATGGGTTAAAACACGGCCTTCGTTTCTCACAAAAAGTGATAATAAGTTAAACTCAGTCGATGTAAGCTTAACCAGTGAATCATTTCTTTTAACCGTACGAGCTACGAAATCAATTTGAAGGTCACCGATGATCAAATTACTTTTATTTTCATCTGAGTTGTTTCTTCGAATACATGAACGGATACGGGCCAGCAGCTCTCCTGTCCTGAAAGGTTTTGTGAGATAATCGGTTGCACCATTGTCAAGGGCCATCACAATATCCGTTTCACTGCTTTGAACAGAAAGTATGATAATAGATTTATTGTACCAGGTTCTAATCTCTTTTAAAATTTCATGTCCGCTTTTATCCGGCAATCCAAGGTCCAATAAGATCAATTCAGGGGGATGATTGGCAGCCATTATCACTCCTTCCTTTCCAGTAGCAGCCTGCAATACTTTATAACCATTGCTTTCCAAATTGATCTCAAGCAACTTGCGGATTTGCGGTTCGTCATCTATGATCAGAATTTCTGCTTTACTCATTTTTAAGATGATTTATAAAAGAAGTTTCAGCAGGAATTTCAATTGTGAATTCTGCACCTCCAGACTCATTGTTCTGCAGTTTGATCTGTCCTTTATGTGCCTCAGTGAAACCTTTTGCAATTGACAACCCCAATCCGGTTCCACCAGTTTTTGTGTTAGGTAAACGGTAAAATTTATCAAAGGCAAATTGTATTTCGCTTTCCGGAAAACCATTGCCATTGTCTGAAATTAAAATCTTACAAATATCATTTTGATTCGAAACCTCAATGGTAATCACAGAATTTTCCGGAGTATACTGAATGCAATTGAAAATTATATTATGAAGAACCTGCTCAATTAAACCTGAATCCATTTTAAATAAAGGAATATCTTCATTTGCTGTGAATGAGATTTTATGATGTGCCGACTGCGGAGCTAATTTTTGAATTACGGAATAAATCATTTCATTCATATCGCACCAATCGAGATTAAGTTTGATCATTCCAGATTCAAGTCTGCTAATATTTAACAAATTTTCAACCTGACGGTTGAGGCGAATGCTTGCTTTGTCAATTTCTGTAAGCAAAGCTGCTTGATTGTCGTTCTGTAAGATTCTCCTTATTTTCCTTTAACGTATCAACCGAACCCAGAATGGTAGAAATGGGTGTACGCAATTCGTGCGAAAGGGAGTTGAACAAGGTATTGTAAATTTTTATGGTATTTTCTTTTTCTTCCTTATCTCTGGCTTTTAATTCAGCTTCGCGGATTTTGAAGGTAAGTACTGCATTGACCATTGCAATTATGAAATACATCAGGAACATCAGGAAATCTTCCGCATTGCTGACGTGAAAAGTGTAAAGGGGTGGAATGAAAAAGAAGTTCCAGATCAATGCACTCAATATGGCGGCAATCATTACCGGTAAAATGTCGAACATCATCGCAAGCAGCGATACCGTTACCATAAGAATCAGAGCCACGACCCGATAACCTATTAAGTCAACTGTAAAAAAGCAGGAAATGGAAACAATGGAAACCAATACAGCGCTAATGAAATGCTGCATAGGTTTACTATATTTTCTTGTATTAAAGCTTATCAATTTACCTTTTTAAATTTAACATCAAAGATAAATCTAATGCTATAAAGATTTTATAAAGAAATTTGATAAACTAATTGTTTTGATCTGAAAGCATTTAATTTAAGCAAACTATTGTTTGTTATAGAGTATCTTTTATCAGGCTTAAAATTTAAAATCCATTCAATTCCATGGTCACGGTAGGTATCAGCAAAAGCCATCCGATAATTAAAATGAAAATGAGAAACGGAATAATAAATTTAACCCATTTTGCATAAGGAATTCTTGCGATACCTAACACACCAATAAGTACACCGGATGTAGGTGCGATCATATCGGTAAATCCTGCACCAAACTGGAAGGCGGTGATCATTGCCTGCCTCGAAAGTCCTATGATATCAGAAAAATCAGTCATGATTGGAATCGTTAGTGCAGCTTTAGCTGAACCAGAGGTGATGATGAGGTTCAATGCCGACTGAAATACATACATGATGGAAATGGCAGAAAACTGACCGGAATTTTCCAAACTCGATGAAAGGGAGTTTAAAATGGTGTCGATGATCTGACCGTTATTTAAAATTGCGATAATTCCACCGGCAAAACCAACCACCAGCGAGGCTGAAACAATGTCTTTGACACCGTTGGTAAAAGATTTGGTCAGCGCCGTAGTGTTCTGACCAATGGCAAAGCCGGTAGCAATTCCCATAGCAAGGAATAGCGCGGCGATTTCTTCCAGATACCAGTCGAATCCGAGCACGCCAACGACAAGGAAAAGGATGGTAAATGCTAAAAGGTTGATGACGAAAAAGTGAACTGATTTCCTGAGTGCAATATAACTTGATACAGCGAAAAGTCCGGTAAGTACAGGCATAATGGGCCAGGTAACCGTCGAAAGGCCAACTTTCATCGGATTGACCGGAAAAATAAACGAATAGATCACCAGCACAATCAGGATAGCCCCGGCAACCAGCCAGGATGAAAGGGGTGTATAATATTTCACTGTTTCAATATCCAGTTTATGATGCTGACGCCAGTAATCGTCCTCCCGGAACATGATGGATTTCTCCGGATTTTTTTTCACCCTTGCAGCATACCAGAGGATAAAAGCAATACTGATGATTGTGATGACAACCCAGCAAAATGTCCGGTACTCGATACCTGAAAAAAGGGGAACGCTTGCAAGCCCCTGTGCAATTCCAATGGTAAACGGATTCAGAATGGCGCCGGCAAACCCGATATGGGCAGCAAAATAGCACAACCCTATACCCACCAGCGAATCGTAGCCCATGGTGATGGCAAGCGGGACAAAAATAGCCGTGAAGGCAAGGGTTTCTTCGGCCATACCGAACACTGCACCGAAAATGCTGAAAATAATCATCACCAGAGTCATGATGATATTGTTTACTCCCAGCCTGCGGATCAGGCGGTACTGTTCAAACTTCTTTGTAAAAAGGAGGAATGCCAGCATGCCAATGTCGATGGCTTTGCTCTCATTCATGATCCAGAACGCGCCGCCGATGATCAGGATAAAAACCACGATGTGCGACATGTTATTGAATCCTTCATAAAAAGCCGAAAAAACCTGCCAGGTTTGCGGATTGCTTTCAGCCGGTTGATACGACCCGCTGACGATGACACTTCGCTCTACACCATTAACAACAACTGTTTTTCGGTCGTATTTTCCGCCGGGAATGATCCAGGTAAGGATAGCAGAAATAATGATGATGGAAAATACAAGGACGTAGGTATGCGGTAATTTTTTGAACATATTCAGGACATTTTTAGGAGTCCAAATGTAAGGAAAAACCTGAATGTTCTAATTTGCGAAATGAAGATTTATTAAAACAATTTCCGGCCTGTTCCCAATCCGGACCGGAGGTCCCCAGCCGCCAACTCCTGAAGAAACATAAACATGGGTATTTCCTTTCTTTTTATAGCCCCAGCTCACTTCATAAATGGCTTTTGTGATGTAATTCAGCGGCCAGAGCTGTCCATGATGGGTATGACCGGACAGGGTAAGATCAATGCCACGCTTTTTCTTTTTCATCTAACTCAAAAGGCTGATGATCCAAGAGGATCAAAGGCTTTGATTTGTCAATTCCGTTCATCAGCGCTCCTATCTCCTTTCTTTCACGACCGGAAAATCTTGGCTTATCCCGGTCTTCCCTTCCAACGAGGTAAAACTTATCATCAATCAAAATGGATGAATCCCTGAGCATTCTTATGCCATGGTCTTCAAGATATTTAACTGCAGGTTCAGCGCCACCTATGTATTCATGATTGCCGGTAATACCAATTACACCCAGAGGTGCCGTAAGCTTCCGTAGCGAATCGCCAAGGTTATTCCGAATCACAGGGGCAAGGTCTTCATCCACGATATCACCACCCAAAAGAATTAAGTCGGGATTCAAAGCATTAATTTTATTTACAATGCTATTGGTTCGTCGCGGGCCAATGATGGTGCCCATATGAACATCAGATACAAATACGATCTTTAACTGATCGAGCCCTTCAACTTTTTTATCCACGTGAATATCCAATTGTTTGATCCTGGGAAGTAAACTATTGATAAATCCAGCAACAATCAGCAACAACACCGCACCAACAACTCCTTTGAAAAGCAACAGCCGGAATTCCTGTGTTTTAAATGAGGCCGGGAAAAAAGGAACAATAAAATTGGCCAGCCTTATAATATCAATGATCACTGCTGCCAGCAGAAAATAAAAAAATGCTGCCAGCCAAAACGATCCAATCCAGGTTAAAATATCAGAGAACGTAGATAACCATATCTTTTCGAGGAATCTTGCAACAATATAAGAAGCTGCAAGAAAAAAGAAAACTATCCTGAAATATAATCTGCCCTGTGAACCTGCAGGGAATACGGACATTCCTTTGCTGTAAATCAGCCAGCTAAGAAGGGAATAAATTGAAATTACAATGGAAAAGAATATAATAAACTGAATTTGGCGCATAATTAAATCCTAAAATAAAAATAGGGAATCAACCATTAGTACAAAAATGAATGAATAATGTTCAACAGCCTCAGAACTTCTCATCATATTTAGTCCAGAGGAAATCGCCCAGTTCCCATGCTTTTTTCACAACCTTTTCGCCCCAATCATTGGTGTATCCAGTAAGGTAATTAATAGCTTTCTCAGGATTTTTCGGATCATACAATTCAAGCGCTTCTTGATCCACCGATTTTTGATTGCTGAATAATTCCTTTTGCCAGGGATCCCAAACTGCATTTACATCATGCCGCATATCTCCCCATCGCTGTGCAGCCAGCGTTCCGAGCCGGTTAAAAACCCACCAGGCGGAAGCAGAGGAAAATCCTGTTCTTCTTCCGTCTGTTTTATAGCTTTCGGGTAAATCGGTTACCGAGCAATAAACAGGAATGTAAATAGAGGTAGCAACATTATCCATCGCCAGCCAGGCAATACCACCAATTTCATCAGGCAACCAGCTCCGGGATTGAAGGATGGTGGCATACATGGTATACCAGCGGGCAATGGTTCGCTCACCCAAAAACTTTATCTCGCCGGTTTTGGTATTCACATCGTACCATCCTCCCTGTACATTCTGAATGGCCAATTGATCGTACGGTAAAAAAGGATTTGCCATCGGCGATACCACTGTTTTACCTTCCTTATCGGTAGCAGTAATGAGCCGGGTCATATCGTAAGGCGTGCCTTCATAATAATCTTTAAAGACCGCAACCAACTTTTCCGGTGTAACCTGAGTGTCAGGCTTTACAGAAAATGGATAATTCTCTGCATTCGGATCGAGCTTGAGCGAAGGAGCCAGCAAATCAAACACGCGCCATTCTCTTCTTCTTGATGCAATGGAAGCCCTGCTTTCAGGAGCATAGGCATAACAAAACCGGAAAGGTTCTCTTTCAGGATTCCACCAGCCGCTGTCCTGAGCCATCTTAAAAATATTGGTTGAAGCAATAAAGTAATCCTTATTTTTAAGGTCGATTTCTTTGATAGTACTTGCATTGGCATTGACACCGACATGGTCATCCGGAACCCGCTGAGCAGCCCAGATAGAACCTTTTAATCCTTTTCCCGGACCAATGATTTCAAAATGCCAGACTTCGTTTTTATCGGCAATAGTGAGGCATTCACCTGCATCATTCCAGCCATATTGCTGGGTTAATTCACCAGCCATTTTAATTGCTTCCCTGGCTGTTGTGCATCTTTCGACCATCAACTGACACAGTCTCTGACAATCGATCAGTCCATTATCAGATTGAAGGATTTCCCTTCCGCCAAAAGTAGATTCTCCGATTGAAAGCTGTTTTTCATTCATGCACGGATAGGCTGAATTGATAAAAGCATAGGTGTGTTTCACTTGTGGTATTTCTCCAATTGGAATGTTGGAATAAGAAGGCATGACCGTGGTATCACAGGCCACTCGTTTATACATCGTTGTAGTTGTCCCGGGTTGATGATCTGCAGCAGGCTGCATATAAATATTTGAACGGGTGCGGTGGCTGTCGTCGGTATGAGAAGTGATCACAGAGCCATCAGCAGTTGCTAACTTTCCAGCCGTGATCGATGTACATCCATCCGGGTATATTCCAATCCAATCTGACCGGTCAACCTGGGATGATCCAGCCAATGTTATTAACAGCAAACCAACCAATGCACCAATAGTGTTTTTCATGTTTACTTAAATTAATTTATACTTCCTGAACCAAACAATTTAACAATTTAGCAATTCTCCAAAGGAGTCCTTCGGACAACAATTTATTTAACCCACTCATACAATTTATAATGATCTCCATCCATACCGGTTCTGGTATAAACCCCCTGAGCGATCTTATTGTTCATTACAACATAGAGCCGTAATCCCAGATATTCAGGAGAATTCAAAACAAGATCCTTGACAAATGAATACATTTTAGAATAAACTCCTTTTTTTCTGAAGGCTGGCTTCACATAAACCGACTGTATCCAAAGAAAAGTTCCGTTTCGCCAGTCGCTCCATTCCGGAGTAAGCAGGGTGCAGGCAATTACTTCCCGATCCATTTCCGCAACCAGGTAAAATCCTTTTTCAGGATTTTGAAATACCGCCTCTACACCTATTGATAATGTTATTGTATCCAGTTCGAGTGATTCGGTTTCCAATGCCATTTTCTGCTGGAAACCAACAATACACGGAATATCTGATAAGATTGCTTTTCTGATTGTAATCATGGAGGCAAATCTAATGAAAATAGTACCTTTGATGCGAAATTTGAAGCTAAGTTATTAAAAGTGATTATTTCACTTTAAATTTTTTAATTCATGAGCGATTTTGTCAACCATGAATGTGGCATCGCCCTCATTCGTTTATTAAAACCTCTTGAATACTACCTCTCGAAATACGGGACCAGTTTTTATGGCCTGAAAAAGCTTCACCTCCTGATGCATAAACAACATAATCGGGGACAGGATGGAGCTGGTATTGCCGGGTTGAAGATTGATATTTCACCCGGAAACAAATACATCAGCAGGATACGATCCAACTCCGAAAACCCTGTTAAGGATATTTTCAATGAGATTTACGATAAAATTGCTGAAGTTCAAACGAAAAGTCCCGGCCGGTTAAATGATCCCCAGTGGTTAAAAAACAATCTTGATTTTACAGGTGAGCTGTTTTTAGGACATCTTCGGTATGGCACTTTTGGCAGCAACGACGTGAAAAACCTCCACCCGGTGATCCGCTCCAACAACTGGAAAACCCGCAACCTGGTCCTTGCAGGTAACTTCAACATGACCAATGTGGATGAGCTTTTTAACCGGTTGGTAGAATATGGTCAATATCCTGTTGAAACATCTGACACCATTACGATTCTTGAAAAAATAGGTCATTTCCTTGACGAGGAAAATGAGCAGCTATACCGGCAACTTAAAAAGAAAGGATTTACAAAAAGGGAAAGCACTGAAAAAATAGCTGATGATCTGAATGTTCAGAGTATTTTAAAAAAATCATCGGTTTATTGGGATGGCGGATACACCATTGTAGGAATGATGGGGCATGGAGATTCATTTGTAATGAGAGATCCCTCGGGAATACGGCCTGCTTTTTATTACCAGGATGAAGAGGTGGTGGTTGCAACTTCGGAACGCCCGGCCATACAAACAGTTTTTAATATTCCCGTTGAAAAAATTAAAGAGTTAAAACCCGGCTATGCGCTGATCATAAAAAAGAGTGGCAAAACAGGTGAGTTCCTTTTTAAAGAACCAACTGAAAAAAGGGCATGTTCTTTCGAAAGAATTTATTTTTCCAGAGGGACTGATAAAGATATTTACCAGGAGAGGAAAAAGTTAGGGAAACTGCTTGCTCCTGAAATCCTCAAAGAAATTGATTATGACCTTGAAAATACAGTTTTCTCTTATATACCAAATACTGCAGCAGTTGCGTTCCGCGGCCTAGCGGAAGAGCTTGAAAAATTTTGCAATACAATTAAAAAAGATAAAATCCTTCAACTGGGCAATAAGATTACACCTCAGAAGCTTGAAAAAATTTTTCAAATCATGCCTCGTATCGAAAAAATTGCAGTTAAGGATGTGAAGCTGAGAACCTTTATCACACAGGACAGTCAGCGTGATGATTTGGTCGGACACGTTTACGACGTTACATACGGAGCCATAAGACCAGGGGTTGATAATCTTGTGGTACTGGATGATTCGATCGTTCGAGGAACAACCCTGAAAAAAAGTATAATCAGAATTCTTGACCGGTTAGGTCCAAAAAAAATTATCGTTGCTTCTTCAGCACCGCAAATCCGATATCCCGATTGTTATGGCATTGATATGGCCAAACTCACTGATTTTATTGCTTTCCGGGCTGCGATTGAATTGCTTAAGGACACAAAAAATCAAAACATCATCAATGCTGTTTATAAAAAATGCAAAGCCCAGGAGAATAAGCCCAAGGAAGAAATTGTTAATTATGTGAAAGAAATTTACAAACCATCTTCCGCAAATCAAATTTCTGATAAGATTGCGCAAATGCTTACCACGGCAGATATTCATGCAAAAGTTAAAATCATTTATCAAACTATTGAAGACCTGCATGAAGCCATACCCGGTCATACTGGCGATTGGTACTTTACGGGTAATTATCCTACACCAGGAGGCAACAAGGTGGTAAATAAATCCTTTATAAATTATATCGAGGGCAGAAATGAGAGGGCCTATTGATTTTAGAATCAGCCTTAAAGATTTTTATACTCTTTATAAATCCTTTCTGCAATTTCCTTAAATTCTTCCGGAGTGAGTTTTACCTTTGGATTACTAAAACTGAGTTCGTTTCCTGTACCTTTGATGGGAATTAAGTGCACATGTGCATGGGGTACATCAAGCCCGTAAACCACCATCCCAAGGCGGATGCAGTCGACACTGTTCTTTATAGCCTGTGATACTTTTTTAGTAAAGGTAAACAGTCCGTTATAGTTTTGTTCATCGAGATCAAATACATAATTCACCTCTTTTTTAGGAACGACAAGCGTATGTCCTTTGGCCAGGGGATTAATGTCGAGAAAAGCGTAAAAGTTTTCATCCTCGGCAACCTTATAGGAAGGAATTTCACCATTGATAATCTTTGTAAATATACTTGCCATAATTTTATTAGTTTATCTTGAAATTTCAATGATTTCGAAAGGAATGGTACCGGCCGGGACATTGATTTCAACATTTTCGCCAACCTTTTTACCTAAAAGTCCTTTTGCAATAGGCGAATTTACGGATATTTTTCCGGTCTTAAAATCGGCTTCCTGTTCTGGAACAAGGATGTATTTCATCAAAGCATTATTTTTCAGGTTTCTGATAGTAACAGTCGACATCAAGAGGACTTTAGTCGCATCCAGTTTCGATTCGTCAAAAATCCTTGTATTATGAATGAGATCCTGCAATTTCGAAATTTTCAGTTCCAGCATACCCTGGGCATCTTTGGCTGCAGCATATTCAGCATTTTCCGAAAGGTCACCTTTATCACGTGCCTCTGCAATTTGCTTTGAAATAGCAGGCCGTTCGACCATGATCAAATGCTCGAGTTCATCTTTAAGTTTCTGCAAGCCTTCTTTTGTGTAGTAATTCAATTTTGTCATATGGTTTAGCTATGATTTTATAAAGAGAAAAAGACCCTTAAAATAAGGGTCCTTTTATTTTTAAGATAATCTATTTTATAGCTATGTTATAGCCTATAAAGTAAATCTGATACCAATAGTATGAACGGAGCTAAAGTTTTCCATCGGTCTGTAAGAGTAATCAACTGCAAAAACAGATTTGCTTTCCTTCTTTAAAGGAACCTGCACAGATAGTCCGCCCGCGAAGCCCCTTTCAGCATTTGTCCTTTCAGGATCTGTAATGGGTTTGGTAATACCTTCTTCGTAGGCATAACTGGCTCTTAACAAAACATAATCTCTGAATGAAAATTCTCCACCAAGAGAAAACTGATCTTTTTTAAAAGAATTTGAAATAAAGGCTCCCGCCAATGTAAATCTTGATTCATCAAACAAAAAATCGTACCCTGCACCAATAACTAACTGGGTCGGAATTTCAAATGAAGCCCCCCTTTGTGTAGTAGTAAACTGATTATTGTTATTGGGCACCATTGTTTGTAAGGAATAACCGTCACCTGAAAACTTCATTTTTCCGATTCCAACATTTCTCAATGAAATTCCGAATTTTATGTTTTCCAATTCTCCTGTGATATATTGAATCCCTGCATCAAATGCGATTCCCGCTGCTGAAGCGTCTGCAATTGATTCGGATATAACTTTAATATTTAATCCCCCAAATATACTATTCGAAAAAGCCTTTGCATAGGACAAATTAAGGTTCAGGTAACGTGGCGAAAATTCACCAATGCCTCCATCCGGCAAATCGATGGTGCGGATTTCAATATCTCCAAAGTTTAAAGACATGAAACTGATGCCGATAACACCACTTTCGCCTACTTTTTGCGCTAATCCAACGGTCATAAGTTTGATATCAGCGCCCCTCATCCAATCTGCATAGGAGAAAACAATTTCAGTTTTCGGAGTATGCGCAAGACCTGCCACATTGTTATAGATTCCCTCGATGCCCCTGATTACAGAGACGTTAGCGCCACCCCATCCCGAGCTCCTCGCCCAGGGATTGATCAGCAATTCATCTGCTCCTGCCTGACCGGCTCTGTCTTTATTTCCGGCATTAACTTTTTGTACAGGAAGCGCTATTATTGCTATTAAGAATATCGCAACCAGGTATTTGTAAAAGTTCTTCATGCTATAATAATTTTGATGTTTTTTATACTCTGATCATTAACTTTTTTAGAATTCTTTGAAATCTTCGACTCTCAGCGACCCAAACCATTTTACAATGACTTCCTTTCCAGTTGTTTCATCTTTTACATGGACGAGGTATACTCCACCAGCTATGGGAATACCAGCGGAATTTTTAAGATCCCAATCAATAAAAGTAACCGGATCATCTTTTGTAAATTTCCGGATGAGGGTTCCGCTTATATTGTAAATAGAAACCACACATTTTTCTGGCAGGTTGGTAATCTTTACCTTGTTATCCAAAGGTACTTCTTCATAGCCCGGACCAACCGCGAATGCATAATATGGATTCGGAACTACAGCAATCAATTCAACATCTTCATTGGCCTTTTCTTCATCATAATAATTGGTTGCGATTCCCTCTGTTGAAAATTCATAAGCGGGGTAATGATTATTTAAACTTCCTTCATTATCAAGCGGAGAACTGTAATATTGCTCATAGGGCTTACCCACCCTGATTTTTACTGTTGCTTCATTCGATAACCAGGGCACATCAGGATTTGACATTGGCATCCCTACGTACATTGCTGTTGAATAAATCAGGCCATATAAATTTTACGAAGGCTAACAATTAGCTCTCTGGGAATGGTATCGAGAGAAGTATGCCAATGCCTACCCAGCATCATAAGCCGGGAAACTATATTTAATAGCAGCATTCGGCGTAACTTTATTTATTTCAGCGCTTCCCATTACATAAACATAATGCTTTCCGCCAAATAAGAATCTCACCTGTAGGCTGACTGAGTATAATTGGAGGTTGGATTGTATAGCATATCTCTTCCATTTTCACCGACTAACCATGAATCTTCACCGAACATGATATTTAGTCGTTCACCGGTTTCAAGATTGATGGCATATCCCGGGAACCAACCCATACCGTATGCCCAAATATAATTAGGATCATCAGGGTTAGTGGAAGCTTGTATTATTTGAAGGCCATCCGGATGGATTTCCGTTTTTATCGACGGATGCAGAATTTCTAAGATTAAACCTTTTAGCTCTACCCTGCGATAATAAAGAATCCTGACACATTTCTAATACCGGGCATCTTGTCCATTTTGACTTATCCGGGGTAAATACAATGTCAACACTTGCAATACCCTCTCATGCCTTAGCTTTCTGTTTTGAAATGTTCGCTATAGCATACCGGACCTATTTGTTCAGTAGCCTGTCATTTCCCTGGGAGCCATAGAAATAATATGGAGCCCAGGTACCATTTGCAATCTTTCCCATATGCCTCTTCCGGATCATCAGCATTCAGACTGATCTCTTATAGTCATTCCAATATGTTAATGGAGAGTCGGAGAAGCATGGCGCTCTGATCGTATCCAGTTAAATGGCCAGTTATCCATCAATATCCGTCATTCCTCTTAGCCATTGCTTTGAGCTGTCAGCATATTCAATAGCTGGAAGTAATCAACTCCATTATTAGTCGCAACTACTATAATTAACCGTTTACCAGAATTGCTGGCAGTTTGTGATTACTTCAATTCTTTTTACCAACAGTATAATACCGGATAGAAGACAGGGCCAAATGTAATGGATATTCCAATTCAGGAAATATCTGTTCATAATTGGTATGTGCCGACTTCAGACTTATAAACCTGTCCTGTTTCATTATCAATTAACTACCATTTTTCAAAGGCTTTTACCCCGGCCGTATCTCCTCCTGGGATTATTTCAGGAGCGCCGGTGACATTATAAAATGTGTAATGAATAAACGCAGTATCACATCTTAAGGGTATAGGATGCTCTTTTTACATTTAAAGGATCAATTACTTTAACGCTTACCGGGCCAAAACCGCTTTTATAAGTTGCGTTGTAGGCAATGGGATAATCGTCCTGACCATAATTATATTTGAATATTGTATCGATAACTTCGCCGGTTATGGAATCTGTTATAAGCTCATCAACAACCAAATAAGCCGGTGGTTTGCTTAAAATCTCTGCAATCGTTTGATCGGTAAGCTCCAGCACCATCCCTCCATTACCCTGACCTTCAATTCTTGTAATTTCAGGGCCATCACCAAAATTTGCGGTGGGAATTATCCCGTTTACTATCTTGTGAGGAATCACAGAATAAAGTAGTATGTTTTTACGACCGGAGAGGTAGGGTTCTTTCTGACCGTCCAAAGCAGTAGGATCAGTTGGGTCATATTCTTTATAATTGTTATATCCGTATGCAATAGCGCTGAAATAATATTGTTTGAAATTAACCATCGTATTATCCCCGGTTGCAAAAGCATCAGTTGTTAATGAAAAACTATGCACAATACCATTGTCTCCGCCTTGAACTTCAATAACCGGGACATCGGCTCCAATTGCATTATCATATTTAAAATTGACAATTTTCCCAATTCCGTTTTTAACATCATACTGGGCAACCAGACGAACTTTATCGGCATCATACCTGCTTTCAGCAATGGTTACATTGGCATCAGCAAGCTGGAAAATCTGGTATCCTTCGAATGTAAAATATGGGTCATAATCATCGGACACAGCCTTAATCTGGGGATCAAGCTCTTTATAAGCTTCCCGATAGTTGTTGGAAGTAGGGCTGTTTGAAATATAAACAATGACTCCTTTTTCAATTTCTCTGAAGGACAAATCAGGAGCATCAGGACCATCAATAACTTTAAAACAATTTTCGAAAAGGGCCTGGCACTTGTCGTCAACAATCCGGAGCAACTCAACAGAAGCCCAGGGACCTCCGGAGATTGCTTTTGCCCATGGAATACCAACTGTAATATAATTTACAGCGCCGGGTTTCAAAGTAAACGGACCAGCCGACTGCATAAACCGGCGATCCGACTGGCTGATTTCCAACCTCCTCTTCTGTCCAGTAATTTCCATTGGTATTAAGCCCGGCTTCAGGTGGCTGACCATCGGTTCCCCAGTTACAGGGATCCGAATCGCCGGGAAACATAAAATCACATTCAGGGCCGGCAGCACCGGATGAGGTGTGGGCATTACCACCATACAACATCCTGGAATTATCATTCCATATTCCACGAAGAAGATTATAATATTGGGGTGCATTAGCGGGGTCGTTCATATAAGCGGCACCACCATTATTATGATAAACAAACCTTCGCATTCCATATCGCTCATCATCTATAATTCCATTTCCAAAGTTGATACCATTGATGGCTTCGGCACGTACTTTAAAATCACCTGTAAATTCATTATTCTCCCCATACTGCATGGTTCTTACAATTCCGTTCGAGGTAACAATTTCACAACTTCCGTCAAATGAAGGGCCCAATAAGCCATCGCCTTTGTATGATGGGTTATCGCAGGTATCAGGGTCCATGTAAGGCCCCTGGAAAAAGTCGACACCTACTGCCGGTGGCTGATCACCATAAGATTCAGGACCTCCTTCATCCACAGGCAATCCATTATAACAATAACCCAAACCCCTTTCTACATCGCAACCGATAAAATCATCCCATGCATATCCAAGATCGGTGTCTGCCCATGGACTAAAGTAAGTTTGTGTCAGTACATATGTTGAACGGTTGATGATTTCATAGCTGTAAAAGGTCATGCTGTTGATTTCGTCGTTGGTTGAAAACGCAAAAGCCTGCGCCCGGATTTCCATACCGATAGCCGCTCCGCTGGTTTCAGTGTGAATATTACCTTTATCATTAAATACCCACCAAAAAGTTTCATCCCCTTTCAGAACCTGGTCGACAAGAATGCCACCGAAATAATTTTCATAAAGTTCTGATTCCATTGTCGGAGCAGGAACATAGGTCGGATCACCTGCATAATTCAATGGGCACAGCTCATTGGTAATATCATAATAAGGATAGTCGCCTTGTGTGGGATCGTAAGCTCCATCACCATTGGCATCTTTAAAAGGTGCAAGATAAAAACTCTGCCCTTTTGAAATATCACCGTGAGCAGGATAACTAAAAAAATATTCCGGTATCTGATAGTCGGGACTTGGTATAAAAGCGCCTGTTTCGGGATCGGTATGCTCAATGTATTCGTCAATATCTGCTCTTTTTATGTCAAAGAATTTATCATATTCCGTGCAGGTTTCATCATCAATGGCAGCCGTTCCATCAATGGTTAGCGGGCCGGTCCAGTAATCCTGACCTACCTGCCGGTAACGCAATGCAGCCAGTTTAAGCTGGTTATTGATGTCGAGACCACCGATCCAAAGTGAACCGGAAAACAGCGATGTGGCTGATCCATTAGCCGGTACAAAATACTGCGATCCAATACCGCCCGGTAAATCCCACCACATATCACCACCAGTGTTGATGCGGCCCCTGACGTTGTTTACCTGTAGAAACTTAAATCCTGACGGAGCGCCGCAACCAGCAGCGGTGGATTTGATACTTTCGGTACTTTTAAAATTGCCAAACTTGTATTCCACTCCGAAACTCATTCGGGCAATTGTTAACCAGAAAAGTAAAACAAACAGAATGCGGAAAATATTTTTCATATTATTTCGATATTTTAATTTCATGATCTATCAAAAATTAGATTTCAATCATTTAGAAGTTAAACTGCAATCCTAACCTTATCTGACGGGGAGAGCTGTAATTCGCCGGATCATCTATCCTGATGCTATATTGGTCGCGGTAAGCCTGCGGATCAACTTGCTGATTGATCTGTGTTTGCCATTCTGCGGCTGCAAGATAACCATCATCATCAGGAACACCTGTTGCCGGATATACTGCCAACACATTTTTAGTATCGAACAAGTTAATAACCTGCAAATAGACGTCAAAATATGCTCTTTGATCGCCAGATCCCCATTTGGTATAAAATTCTTTATCAAGCCTCATATCAACCTTAAACTGCCAGGGCAACCTTGAACCATTGATTGTACCTTTAAGTACTTGTGTGCCTCCTGAATTAAATGCAAGAATATTTTCCTGAGCAGTATATGGTGTTCCTGAACCACCAGTAACAGTAAAGTTTACGCCGGTATTTGACAGAACCTGTAAGGCCTTTTCGTTTTCAGTTCCTTTTTTGGTTCTGATGGTTGGGCCGTTATAATTCTTGCCTTCACCGTACCTGTAATCAAATGAAATGTTAAAGTTATGTCTCCTGTCCCAATTCAGGGGATTTGTTGTTCTCAGGTTGGGTAACCCTGAAGCGACAAGGGCCTGGGCTGTAGTTGCACTGGACCCTGTACCTTCAGCAAACTGCAGGGTATAACTTGCCATCAACCTGGTATTGCTGTTCAGCCTGCGAAGGTCATAGGTAATGGTTAAACCTTTTACCGTTCCAAAGTCTATATTATTAAAAGAGGTATAACTTCTCGGATAAGCCCCGTTAAAACGATATATCTGAATATCATCACGCATCTCACGATAAAAAGCTGAAAGTCTCAAAGCTGATTTTATAGATAATTTCTGCTGGAAACCCAACTCATAATCAATGGTTTTTGTCGGTTTTAAATCGGGGTTATTAACATTCCCACCAATATTATTAATAAAATAATACGATGATGGATCCGACCTCTGGTTAGAGAGAGGCCTTTGTGTTAAAACATCATAATGTGCAAAAAAGTTGGCCTCATCAGAAATCGGGAACGAGAATGCAATCCTGGGCATTACGTTTATCTGGGGTTCATAATCCTTAAATGCTTCGGAATTCACACTTGTTTGGCTGGGATCAACCAATAAAGGAGATACTCCCGAGCCCCTGTCGAGTGTGAAGGGATCCTGAATTTCAACACCCGCAGCATTATACCAGGTATATTCATTCCGGTAACCAGTAATTTCAGTAGGACTGGTAACATTGTCAACATATACAACATAATCATCACCCATATTACCCGGATGTGTTACCGGATTTCCGCCAACATAGGAAACATCTTTAACCGAATAGGCAGGATAAAATAAGAAAGGATCCTTTAAAACTTCCTGGTTGGCATCAAACCGGTCAACCCTTAACCCAACATTGAAAATAAGGTCTTTAAAAGCAAATTTATCCTGAATATAACCAGCCATATAAATCGGCTCATAGGCAGGCATTGGTCGTGCAAAATCTCCGTTTTCATCCAGTTTTGTAAAGAAGTCCTCAAAACTTGGTTTGGTTTTCAAACGATTGCCTTTATAATCGTAACCATAATAATAGGCCGTATATTGACCATCATTCAGCAATTCATCAGCGCTGAACATATCAATCGAATATAAATTGCCTTCAACTTTTGTCGAATGCAGGTAACCATCCTTATCATAATATTGGATTGACCCGTCATTAAAATCATAAGAGTCGACCAAAATAAAGTCCAAACCCTTTTCGTCCAATCCAAGTTTTTTCCTTAAATTTTTATCGAAAGTAAATTGCGAAACTTCATCATATTTGCGATAGTAATAAATGGAATCGTTTGCAATCTTATCCATTTGCGGATTGTCAACATCCAACTGTAAAATATGATTATTTGTTAACCCGCGCATTCTTGTCCATAATGCTGAGGAATTATAACTATATCCACGTTCAATCCGCTGATCGTATATAAAACCAAACCGCACTTCATGATTTCCGAGGTCGGCTGATGCTGAGGCATTAAAAGATATCTGGCTATTGTCGTTCACTCCATACCTGGTCTGGATGGTTCCGGGAGCTGCCCACAATCCATAGAAACCATTTGGTCCCTGCCCGTTTAATAAACCTCCGCGAAGTTGAAGCTGGTCAGAGTTACTCCAGTTTCCAACCCCAAAAGGATAGTTCTCCCAGTTGGTTGGGAACAGCTCATAAATTTGTTCTGTATATCTGGCAACAATTGGATTGTAATCGGCTGCCTGAAATACATAAGCAGTATCAAAATCCCAGCTGTTGAGAACTCTAACATTTTCATAAACAACATTATCGACCTCAATTTCATCAACCAATTGGTAGGTTGGAATTTTATAGGTCGTGTATTTGCCTAAATATCCATACTTGAAAATATCATCTTTGTGATCCGGATCCATTGACCTGGAATTTTCCTGAGAGTAATCGAGCTGGAGGCTATAAAAAACGTTTTTAACAAAGGAAGAACTTTCACTGCTGTTTGCAAATCGCTGGGTAAACCGGCCAAATACCCTCCAGGATTGATTCAATTGTAAAAAATTCTTATCTGAGTTGAACATTGTTTGATTGTAATTATAGACGTTGCCATTGTCATAATTGTATTGACCACCGATAGTAAAATTGGTCGAATTGCTTGGCTTTATATCAATTTTCCCTGAAAGATTGACCCCATACCTGCTGACATTGGGATTGGTCTTACTGGTTATCAAGATCGGCATTCCGGACAAATTCACCACTGCTGTATGTACCGCCACCAGCTAATCCCGAAGGGGTAAGTGGATTTTGTTCAATGGAGTTTTGGGTTTCATCGTTTGCCACGTAAACTCCGTTGGCTGTAGGTCTGCTGTCTTTATTATAATATGCATCTCCTGATATGAAGTATCCCAGGATAGAATTCGAGGATTCTTTTTTACTCTTCAAAATAGGACCCTGAAGGTTGAATCCAAGCCTGCTGTGACCAAAACCGTCGACCGACTGTTCAAGTTCAACACCGGCACCAAATGTACCTGAAGGACCTTTTGTGGTCACGTTAATGACACCACCTCTTGCATCACCATAAAGAGCAGGTAATCCACCAAGGTAAACTGCAACCTGTTCGATTGAAGACTGTGGTAAGGAAGTTGATCCCAATACCTTGATACCATCAATGTACATAACGGTTTGATCCGACCTTGCACCTCTAACATTACCCCTTTCACCATCTTCTGAGAAAACCCCTCCGACAGTAGTTGCAATTGCATTCGCACTTCTGTTGGGCATCTTCTTGATTTCTTCTGCTGTTATCTGTCCACCTGATACCGTTTCATCTTGATTGATCAAAGGAACAGCATAATCCGTTACTACAATTTCCGGAAGCTGCTCAGCGGTGGATTCCATTATAATATCATAGAACCTGATCTGGTCGGAATTGATTATCATACCCCTTACCAGAACCGTATTATAACCAACATAAGTGGCTTTCAGGTCATAGGATCCCGGAGCAATTGGTTTAATGATATAATTACCGTCAAAATCAGAGGTAGCTCCACCTTTTTGAGCCCCGCCTAATTCAATTACAACATTTGCAAATGCAATTGGTTCTTTGGTTTCCTTGTCTAATATTTTACCCTTCAGGGTTCCGGATTGCGAAAAAACAAACACATTTGCCGCTACAACAAATCCAATTGTTAATAGTAAATTTCTTACCATACCGTAATAATTTAATGTCAGATAATACACCGTGCTTTTAAAAAGGGGGTAAAGTTAATACTAAAAAAATGTAACCTCCAAAATTTTTTCCCCCTCAAAATAAAATTTATCCTTATTTATAATCAATGTAAGGAGTATTTAAAACCTCAGAATAAATAACTGCTTTCCGAAGATCAAAATCAATTTCTCCAAACACTTCATCACGTTCATGCAAAATTTCTTCTATCGTTTTATCATGGCTGAAAAACTTGCTAACCGACTGTCCTTCATGAACAAAGCCTGCCAGTTCTTCATTTAAGAATGGGCTGGGCGATTTTTTTATATTTATTTTCTTTGGTTGGGCAATCGGCTCGGGTTCTTTGGGTTCAGAATATTCTGTGTAAGGCTGTGGCAGCTTAATTTCCTCTCCCAACAGGATTTGTTCGAAAATTGAAAGGGGCTTTTTTTGCGGTATTTCAGCATCATGGGGTTGTCTTACAACTTTTTTCTTCTTTCCTTTATTATAAAGGGTATAAGCAACCCAAATAATACCAATTAAAATAGGTAAAAGATTTTCCATATCATTTTTTTGTCCTGTGCCCTTTTTATCAAAAGAGCGGGTAAATATACTGCAAAAAAAATTATATAAAAGAAAAAATCAGTTTACGGCAGCATTAAATCAGTTTACGGCTATTTGCGCTATTTCAGGATCATAGCCCATTATCATGTCCTGTCCTTTTTTCTAATCCTGAAATTGTAAATTATTAATGATATCAATTGTTGCTTCTTTCTTCCGCCTCGACACCGGAATATTTGTTCCATCGGTCATAATAATATATCCTCCGTCCTGTTTTAAAAAGCCTTTGATATATTTAGTGTTGACAAGGTGTGATTTATGAGGCCGTATAAAGTTATGATCTTTTAATAGTTCTTCATTTTCCTTCAATGTTTTTGAAACAAGTAATTTTTGTCCATTGGTAAAATAAAACATTGTGTAGTAATTATCCGATGCACACCGAAGAATATCATCGACCTTAACCACATTGATTTTTTCAGCAGTTGAAAGGATGATTTTAGAAGGTTCATTTGCCGATTTCTTCAGGTTTTCCAAAAGAACATCAACGTGTTCATTTCTGTCTATTTTCTCTTTGTTATCTTCAGCCTTTTTAACAGCTTTAATAAGGTCATCCTGAAAAATTGGTTTTAAGAGATAATCCAAAGCACTAAATTTTATAGCCTGAATGGCATACTGATCATATGCTGTTGTAAAAATAATATCAAAATTGATCTGACCGATTTCTTCCAAAAGTTTAAATCCGCTGCCATCGGGCATTTGGATATCAAGGAAGACAATGTCGGGTTTTTCTTTACGGATCAGGTCAATTCCCTCTTTCACATTTTCAGCCTCACCAACAACCTCCACATTTTTACAAAACAATTTTAACATGCCCGTCAATGTCTGACGCGACCTTAATTCATCCTCTACAATAATTGCTCGTAACATTTTAATGTAATTTAAAATTTATTATTCCTCTTTATAATGGATAATGAGTTCGACTTTTGTACCTGCCGGTTTTCCTGATTCATCTTTTAAATCAATTACCTTCACTGAAAATTCGTCATTGCTCTGCCTGTTAAGGATCTCCAGCCGTGCCTGGGTGATCAGCATGCCTCTCGATTTCTTTTTCATTCCGGATTGTTTTGCAATTTCCATTGAACGCTGGCGACCAACGCCATCATCCACCACCGTGCAAATAAGTTTTTCTTCATCTTGTTTGAAGGTAATTTCAATTTTCCCTTTGGTTGGTTTATGAAGCAACCCATGAATGATGGCATTTTCGATATAGGGCTGAATGATCATAGGAGGAATTTCAATGAATTCCTCATCCATATCCTTATCAAGGTTAATGGTGTAATCAAATTTGTTTTCAAACCGGAGTTTTTCCAGATCGAGATAGTAGGTGATGGATTTCAACTCCTCTTTGAGAGAAATAGATTTGTTCGCAGAATTGGTAAGAATAAGACGCATTAACTGAGAAAACTTGCCAAGATAGAGCACTGCCTTTTCAGCATCATTCGAAAGTATATAGCTTTGAATGGAATTGAGAGAGTTGAAAATAAAATGCGGATTCATTTGCAACCGCAGTGCCTTTTGCTCCAGGTCAAACTTTTGTTTCTCAATTTCAAGCATTTTCTTTTCAATTTCATTTTTTTTCCTGATCCTTCTGATCCTTCCGTAAATAAAAGTTCCGATGATCACAATGAAAGACAGTGAAATGATAATCCGGAACCACCAGGTTGACCACCATGGCGGGATAATAATTATATTTAGTGAAACACCCCGGTCATCCCAGACTCCGTCATTATTCGACCCAACAGCGTTAAAATAATAAGTTCCGGGCCGTACTTTTTTATATTCAGCCAGCCGGTTATTGGCATCAGCCTGAATCCAGTCTTTGTCGAAATTCTGAAGCCGGTATCTGTACCTGTTCTTGGAAGGATTGGTATAATCGAGGGCTGAAATCTCTATTGAGAAGAAGTTATCATCATGTTTTAGCCTTATTGTATCACCGTCTGAATATTCGACAGATTGGATTTCGTTGAACTTCCTGAAAGCAGAAATAACCGTTAGCGGTTTGTTAGGATTGTATTTAATTTTACCAGGATCAAAAACATTGTAACCATTCATACCTCCAAAATAAAGTTTGCCATCTTTTCCTTTATAATATGCACCCAAATTAAATTCATTGCTCTGGATACCATCTTTTACATCATAATTTACAAATCTCCCGCTATCGACATACAACTTGGATATCCCCAGGTTTGTGCTGACCCAGATATTACCATCACCGTCTTCCTCTATTCCATAGACAATATTATTTGGAAGGCCATTCGCAGTTGAATAAGAAAAAAACTGACCGGTTTCCGGATCTAACCGGTTCAACCCACCCCCCGAAGTCCCGATCCAGATAATTCCTTTCCGGTCTTCATTTATGCAGAAAATGGTATTATGGCTAAGGCTATTCGGATTGCCGGGTACATGGAGGTAGCGGGTGAATTTATTCCGGGATATATTAAGTTTATTTAAACCCTCTATTTGTTCCTATCCATATATTGCCTCGACTATCTTCAAAAAGACAAATAGTAATATCATAACTAATGGTATTGGTGTCTTCATTTGAATGACGGAAGTTTTCAATGCGGCCGGTCAAAGGATCAAGACGGTTTAATCCCCTTCCGGTGGCCACCCATAGTGCCCCGTTTTTATCTTTTATTATATCGTTCACATAATCATCACTAAAGCTTGTTTTAACCGGATCGTGCCTGTAATGTGTAATTGTTTTGCTCTTCAAATCATATTTATCCAATCCTGAACCCCAGTTTCCCAACCAAATACAATTGTATTCTGGGGTGAATAATATTGTGCGTATATCATTGCCTGCAATGGAACCGGGATTCCCGGGATCGTTTGTCAGGTAATCAAATTGTCCGGTTTGTTTGTTCATGATATTTACCCCAGAAGAAGTTCCAATCCAAAGGTTGTTTTGATCGTCCTCTTCAAAAGCCCAGATGATGTTATCATTTAAGCTCCGGTTATCATTGCTGGTCCTTTGACAATGTTCGAAGTTATTGTAATATTTGTCTATTTTATTAACCCCGTTATAGGTCCCTATCCAAAGATTTCCGGTATTGTCCTCGAAAATCGAATAAACCCTGTTGTTGCTGAGGCTGCTTTTATTATTTAAGACATTTTGATAGCGGATAAATCGATCATTAACCTTGTCATACAAGTTCAATCCGCCGCTCTCCGTTCCTATCCAAATCTGACCACTGCGATCTTCATAAATTACCCGAATCCAGTTGTCGCTGATGCTGGTCAGGTCATCCTTATCTATAGAAGAACTGCCTTATGGTCTGGGTTGTGGTGTCAAAATAATTTAATCCGGATCGTGTGCCTATCCAAAAATTTCCTGATCGCTCCTGACAAACAAAGCGAACATTGTTATGGCTAAGGCTTGATTTATCTCCGGGTACATGGTAATACCTGGCAGACCTTTTTGTTCTCGGATCAAATTTGATGAGCCCAAAAGTGGTCGATACCCAAATAATACCCTTGTCGTCTTCCAAAAGGTTCAGAATGTAATTACTCCTTGGGCTGTAGTATTCCTGTCCTGTTCCAAGGTAAATAGAAAAGACTTCCGTTTTCTTATCGAATTCATATAATCCGGCACCAGTTCCCAGCCAGATCTTTCCATCTCTGGTTTGGATGAGAGAGTTTATTTGGTTGTAATACAAACTTGAGGAGTCTCCAGGAAGATCGGTATATTTTGTAAAAACTTGTTTTTTGCGATCAAATTTATTTAGTCCTTTGGTGGTTCCAAGCCATAGAAATCCTTCATCATCTTCCAAAATGCAATTGATCGTATGGTCGCTCAAACCATCCTGAACATTGTAAATGGTATAGTTATAGCCATCGTATTTGTTTAACCCCTCCCATGTGCCAAACCACATGTAGCCATATTGATCCTGGTGAATGGCATAAATCCAGTTTTGCGAGAGACCTTTTACGAATTTAATATTCTCAGAGAAAAGCCGGTCAAACCTGATGTTTTCCCTGTCCCGATTCATACTTACCTGTCCATGAACAGCATAGTTCAAAAGTAAACAAACCAAAAATATATATCGATGAAATGAAGCTGTTCTCATAACACATAATTCAGGAACATTTCCATTTTGATTTACTCTTTTTTCGTTTAAAATCCTTACTGACTTTGTTTAGGTTCTTATTCATCCGTTTTCGGGTTTCTTTTGTTTGCATTTTATAATGTTCCTTCACATCAGCCTGATAAGCTTTTTTATTTTTTTTGTCTTCTTTTTCCTGCTGTTTATGAGCCTTTTTTTCAGGATTGTTAAACCGGAGAAGGCTGCAACCTGAAAGTGAAACCAGGAATAATATGATCAAGGATAAAAGCTATGCTTTTATAAATTTTCGCGACGGCAGCCCTATTTTTTTGAAGACTATTCAATATTTTAAATTGTACCTTCGTTGTTTAATTGCCGAAATTACGAAATATTAAATTAGTACAATCGAAAAGTGATGTTAGTGCAAAAAAATACAGTTCGTTTTATTCTTCTGATTATAATATTTGTTCTTATTTTGGTGCATTGCAAAGATGAAAACGACGATCCTGGAAGTGAGATACCGAATGTTTATGTCAACTTCTATCTTCAGCCGGATGGAATTGATTTTATCCCAATGGGTAACTGGAAATATTACAACGATGAAGGGTACAGGGGAATCATTATATACAGGGTAGACCAGATTAGCTTTAATGCATATGAAAGAACCTGCCCTTATGATGCTCAGAAAGATTGTGCCAGGGTTGAAGTAGATAATTCAGGAATACTGATGGTAGATTCCTGTTGCATGTCATATTACAGCATCCTCGACGGAATGCCGGCCGGTGGCCCCACCACCTTGCCTTTAAAACAATATTCTACTGAATATGATGGGAGCACATTGCATGTTTACAACACTCCCTGATCGTTTCATGTCTTATGAATGGAATAGGTAACTACCCCCCAAATCTGAAAATCCATTTCTTCAGTTATTTCAATGGGCTTGAAGTCTTCATTCTCCGGAGCTAAAAAAAGCTTCTTTCCTTTTTTATTGATCCTTTTCACTGTAAACTCACCATTTAAAACTCCAAGAACAATTTTACCGTCTCTGGCTTCTATTGACCGATCAATGATTAAAAGATCGCCATCGAATATACCGGCATTTATCATCGAATTTCCTCTGACCCGAACCAGAAAAGTTGATGCCTGGTTTTTGATAAGGTAATCATTAAGGTCGAGGCGTTTTTCCATAAAATCCTCGGCAGGTGAAGGGAAACCTGCTGGAATATGCGAAGTGTAGAGGTTTAAAAATTTCTTATCGTTTATTTCTGGAAGAATAATTTCAGACGAAACTGGTTTTTTTGGCTTTATCGTTATCTTTTAACTTCATTTTACAGAATTAATTCATGGCAAAGTTAATTTTAAAAAACAAAAAAGGTCCCGTTTTGGTTCGGGACCCTTAAAGCACGTGGACAAATCCAACATTAAACCTTTATGGTAGTAAAAGCTTGAAGAGGATGTTCAGTGTTAGCACAAAGCTTTCATGGTTTAAATTTGTCTGATAAGTAATCCCCGAACATCATGCCAGAAGATTTATTGGCTTATTAAACAGGGATTTAATAAAAGACTAATGAAGAATTTATGCTACTTGATCGTTCAGTTTATCGCCATGATTGTTCGTTCGCGAACACAATTTTATGTTCTATTACCAACGATGATTACGATTTCGCCCTGAACTTTTTTGTTGTTGAAATATTCCAATAACTCCAACAATGTACCTCTTTTATTTTCCTCGTGAATTTTTGTTAATTCACGCGAAACTGAGGCCTGACGATCGCTACCAAAATATTCAACAAACTGTTCAAGCGTTTTAACCAGCCGAAATGGAGATTCATAGAATACCAGTGTATATGGGTATTGGGCAAGAATTTCCAACCTGGATTTGCGGCCTTTCTTATGAGGAAGAAAGCCTTCGAAAAAAAACCTGTCGGAAGCAAGACCAGAATTGATCAGTGCTGGAACAAAAGCCGTAGGACCAGGCAGGCATTCCACGTCCAAACCATTCCTGACACATTCCCTCACCAATATAAATCCCGGATCAGAAATGCCCGGTGTGCCGGCATCGCTTATCAATGCAATCTTTTCACCCGATGCAATCCGGCTAACAATTCCCTGCAAAGTTTTATGTTCATTGTATTGATGAAACGATTGCATCCTCGTTTCAATCTGGTAATGTTTTAACAGTTTAGCTGAGTTGCGGGTGTCTTCAGCAAGAATAAGATCAACCTCTTTTAAAATACGGATTGCCCTGTGAGTCATATCCTCAAGGTTGCCAATAGGAGTAGGGATTATATAAAGTTTTGACATGTTCGCTTATTTTATTTCCTTTTCCAGTTGTCTTTCAAAATCAACCAGCAACCTGAAAACATCATTATACTCTGTTAACGGAACATTGCCGGAAACATCATAAATATTATGGTATTCTTTGCACTCATCTCCCAAAGTATAAATGAAAAAAGCTCGGCACTCCGGCAGCATAAAAAGGATAATGATCGCTATTGGGTGATTCACCTCTTTCGCTTACTTTTAATATGTATTCATTCTTTGAGTTGATCTTTACCAGCCTGTCGAACTCTTCTTTAAAAACTGTTCCGTTAACGACCTTGATTCCCTGACTTCCTGAACCTACCATGTCAAGGTTGACCAGGAACCGGATATTTTTTAATGGGAATAAAGGATGATGGACATAATAATCCGAGCCAAGAAGTCCAACTTCCTCTGCGCTGAATGCCATAAACACAACAGAAATGTCCGGTTGGTTTTTGGGTTGTGAAAAATGATCTTGCCAGATCAAGCAACATGGCGGTTCCACTTGCATTGTCGTTGGCTCCCGGGAAAAAAGTTTCTGACCCCATCTGTCCCAAATGATCATAGTGGGCAGTAAAAACAAAAAAACTATCCGGATCATTTCTGCCCGGAACATACCCGATTACATTTTGAGTCTGATAATTTTCAAAGTAACGATTGCGTGCATGTATGGCTATTGTTTTGGCACTATCGGGAATTTTGTCTTTGAGTATCTGGAGCTGGAAATAATCTTTAACTTCTTTCCCGTTCGAAACATGCCACCATACTTTATCTTTCATTAAAAAGATGATCCCTTTCGAACCCAGTGGCATTTTCTTCTTCAAATTCTTTTTGGTTCCTGATCGGTGATCACAACTTTATCAGCAAAATCAGTTAAACTGTCCATGTAAATTCCTGCTGAATCTTTGAGCGACCAGGTCAGTTCGAATGTTCCCCAAACAGAAGGCGAAGAGGAGAAAATTACAAAATCTTTTCCCGGAATCAATTTCTGATCATCAATATACACCTCAACTGTGTCAGGGAATGTGTTTATCGGAATTTCAAAGGGCTGAAAGTAATTTTCTCCTATGCTTAATAATCCGCATTTAAAAAACTCATTACTGATAAACGTTGCAGCAATTTTATCGCCGTCATTCACATAGCCACGGCCATGCATTGCCGGTGAAGTGAGCGTATCGATAATTTCCCTTGCATATTTTACATCCTGGCCATTGATGTAAGAAACAAAGAGAAGAAATAATATATATAGTATGAACTCTTTTCAAGAGTGAAGGCTAATTAAATTTTCGTTCAACAAAACCCAATAACATCCCGTAAGCCTCATTCGATTTATCCCAGCCATTATTTTCTAAAAGTGTTTTGAGGAATTCAACTGCCTTCGCTAAACTTTCACACTGATCTAATTCATCAATTGCTTTTTTATATTCTTTCATATTACCCTCGAATAATTCATTGATAAAGAAAAACTTCTCGTTGATGCCAATGACCTGATTCAACCCCGAAATCTTTTTCTTTCCAATTTTATCGGCAACTATCTCAACCGGCTTTTGCTCTGCCATTTTTTCAACAACGGTCTTTTTACCTATAACTTTTCCTGCTGCCGCAGTGGTGGAAAACAGATCAATCAAAGGATGAGGGGTTTCTTTTACTTTTTCTTCTTTCGCGGAACTTACAACCTCCTCAACCGGTTCATTAATAGAAGAAGAATCATCCGGAGGCTCTTTTGTGATACTAAACTCTACAGGAACTTCCTGGCCTGGTTCCTCTTTCGTGATTTCTGTGTGATCCTTTACTTTATCTTTTACATCAGGAATTGAGATTTCACTTTGAACATCCAAATGATTCAGGTTTTCGTAAATCCTGCGCACCTTTTCGAGGGCAAGGTCGACATCAATGCGATAGACCTGTTGCCGGGATTCATTAATTTTTCGGATCAGTTGAATAAGCTCATCTATCTGCTCTGCTATCATTCTCAATCTTGAATTGTTCTCCATTTATTTAAGTCTTTACCTTTTTAAAACGAATGTACTAAATACTTATTTTTGTATACTGTTTCTTAATGGATTTGCAATGCAAAACATTTAGAAACAGTTATACCGATTGTAATCAAGTATATTTATTTTCGCAAACCTGATAATATTCGGTACATGAAATCAGGCAATAAAAGTACATAATTATATAAAAGACGGGCAGATGTTTTTGGAGAATACCACAAAGCAGGCTAAAGGTGGAGGATGGATCGAGGTGATCTGCGGTTCGATGTTTTCGGGCAAAACTGAAGAGCTGATCCGCCGGCTGAGACGGGCAAAGATTGCGCGCCAGAGGGTGGAAATTTTTAAGCCTGCGATTGATACACGCTTTGATAAGAATGATGTGGTGTCGCACGACGAAACTTCCATAAAGTCTACCCCTGTGCAAACGGCCTCCCAAATTATCCTGCTTGCCAATGATGTGGATGTAGTAGGAATAGATGAAGCCCAGTTCTTCGATAATGAACTTTCTTATGTCTGCAACCTTTTGGCTAACGACGGTATTCGGGTCATTGTTGCCGGGCTTGATATGGATTATCTCGGAAAACCTTTTGGCCCGATTCCCTCACTTATGTCTACTGCCGAATATATTACCAAGGTTCACGCTATCTGCATGGAATGTGGCAACCTCGCACATCATTCCCATCGCCTTGTGGAAGACGACAGCCTTGTCCTTCTTGGCGAAACCGACCGTTATGTTCCGTTGTGCAGGAAATGCTTCCTGGAAAAGAAGATGGGAAAATAGTTTCAGGCTCGATTTCCCCTTTGAATAACCTGTCCTGCTTTGGCGGGAGGGTAGGGGAATGTATGTTTTTATATTTTTAGATCAGGGAGTTTGGGATTTCTGATGTATGATATTTAGATGTATGATTTGAGGTGAGGTAAACACTTCTCCACAGGAGCTAAATTGATTTTGTTCAAGGTTTAAGGTTCAATGCTCGTTACTTTTCCATTTGCCCTGATGGAATGTCTTTCAATCCAGATAATCGATTAGCATGGCTGGAATATGTTTAAAAATAAATTCAAACTTCTTCTAATACCCGCAAATATTTTCCATTTGAATTAACTGTTCCAGCGTTACATTTCGATGGATCATGTTTTCCTAATCCAAATTGTCATTGTAATAAAGAATGCACTTTTCGTTTTTTTACTACTTTTGCCCTCCATAATTTTTATTGATAATCTAAAATTTTAACAACATGAAGAAAAGTATTGTATTAATAGTATTAATAAGTGTTTTCGCCTCAGCGAACCTTTTTTCGCAAACCCAGAAACAGGTAAAAGTTCAGATCACTACCGAATTTGGTAAAATGACAGCCATTCTCTATAATGAAACTCCCAAGCACAGGGATAATTTTGTAAAGTTGGTTAAAGAAGACTGGTACAACAATTCACCGTTCCACCGGGTGATCAAGAATTTCATGATACAGGGTGGACAAAATGCTGATGGCCGTCAAGATCCTGGTTATACTGTACCTGCAGAGTTTGTTCCGGCTAAATTCCATAAAAAAGGCGCATTGGCTGCAGCACGTAAAGCGGACCAGGTTAATCCTGAAAAGGCTTCTTCGGGCTCGCAATTCTATATTGTACAGGGCGCAATTGCTTCCGAACAAACACTTCAGGCAAGTTCATCACGCACAGGTGTAAAATATACTCCCGATCAAATAAAGGCTTATGAGACTATTGGCGGAACACCTCATCTTGATGGTAGTTATACCGTTTTTGGTGAAGTGATCGAAGGGCTGGATGTGATTGATAAAATTGCTGCTGTTCAAACCGGTCAGGGGGATGTGCCGGTGAAGCCTGTCACCATGACCATCAAAATTATTGAATAAAGGAGCATTCGTAAGCGGCTGTAATTTTTGATCATGAAAGAGATCATCCAGAAATATCTGAACGAGATTGCTGAATTTGTTGCCGATAGTCCGGAACAGGTGGAAGAGTTCAGGATTAAATTTCTGAGCAAAAAAGGAATCATTCCTGGACTTTTCGGTGAAATGAAGAACGTTTCACCTGAGGAACGAAAGGATTTTGGACAATGGTTAAACCAGTTAAAAAACAGCGCTGAGGAAAAGGTTGAGTTTTTAAAGGAATCGCTTGGGAAAAAAGGCAAAGGAGAGGAGAAAGCGATGGATCTTACATTGCCCGCCGACTTTATCAGTTTGGGTTCAAGGCATCCGCTTTCGATTGTGAGAAATGAAATCCTCGGTATTTTTTCACGGATGGGTTTCAGTGTAGCCGAAGGTCCCGAAATTGAAGACGACTGGCACAACTTTACGGCCCTTAATTTTCCGGAAAATCATCCTGCAAGAGATATGCAGGATACTTTCTTTATTGAAAAAAATCCTGATATTGCATTGCGAACCCACACTTCATCGGTTCAAATCAGGGTAATGCAAAACACCAAACCACCTATTCGTATGGTTTTCCCGGGAAGGGTTTTCCGGAACGAAGCAATATCGGCACGGGCGCATTGTTTTTTCCACCAGATCGAAGGTCTTTATATTGATGAGAATGTCTCTTTCGCTGATTTGAAGCAGTCACTTTATTATTTCGCAACCGAATTATTCGGACAGGACACGAAGATCAGGCTGAGACCATCTTACTTTCCTTTCACCGAACCTTCCGCAGAGATGGACATTTCCTGTTTTATCTGTGGAGGCAAAGGTTGCAGGGTATGTAAAGGCTCCGGTTGGGTAGAAATTTTGGGTTGCGGTATGGTCGATCCGAATGTGTTGGAAAACTGCAATATCGACAGTAAAAAATATACCGGGTTCGCCTTTGGGATGGGCATTGAGCGCGCCACCATGCTGAAATACCAGATTAACGATATTCGGTTGTTTTTCGAAAATGATATCCGGTTCCTGAAGCAGTTTGAAAGTGCGACCTGAAAAACCAGGTTGTTTTATTTTTCGACTGGGAAGCAAGTTAATAGGAGTGCTCTGAGCATAAATTCATAAAATGACTAAACGTCTTTTCGATCTGCTGTTTTCCTTCCTTGGATTGGTTGTTCTTTCACCATTATTTCTGATCGTTTCTTTATTCATTATTTCTGATTCCAGAGGAGGTGTTTTTTATTATCAACGAAGGGTCGGGAAGAATAACAAAGATTTTAACCTGATAAAATTTCGCACCATGATGACCAGGTGCGGATAATAAAGGATTGCTGACCATTGGTGAACAGGATCACAGAATTACCAAAACCGGCCGGTGGTTACGAAAATATAAACTGGATGAACTCCCACAGTTAATTAATATTCTGAAAGGTGAAATGAGTTTTGTAGGTCCGCGTCCGGAGGTGAGAAAATACGTCGATCTGTATTCTCCTGAGCAGGCAATAGTTTTGTCGGTTCGTCCCGGCCTTACAGATTATGCTTCTCTTGAATACATTAACGAAAATCAGATTCTGTCAACCTTTTCCGATCCCGAAAAAGCCTATGTGGAAATAATAATGCCGGCGAAACTTTTGTTAAACCTGAAGTATATTAGTGAACAAGGAATGATCACCGATGTAGAAATAATTTTTAAAACCCTTCGCAAAATAGCAAGCTAATCCACTAGTGAAGATTTGGTGATGCTACAAAACTTCAGCGATGGATTTTAATTCCTGGGCTTTCTCCGGCTGCCCGATCTTGTTGTAAGATGCAATGATGGTTTCAACCAGTCGTTTAATGATAGCTAAATTATCACATGGCTTAAAATATAGTGGCAAGGGTTTAAGCTTGAGGTGTTTGATAAAAAGCTCAATTTCCCGCTGAGTGAATACCGCTCCTTTATTAAATGGATTAAGGTAAAACAACACATCGTTTTCGTTAGGAGCAGACACCCTTTCTTCCTGGATCTCATCCACATAAGCCAGGATAAAATGCTGAGGAAGATTGACCCCGAAAACCGGCATTCCCAATTTTTGAGAAACAATGATATATAGCATTCCAATGGTAAGATGGTTGCCTTTTTTTACTTCCAGCAAGCTATTTATAAAAAGATTTTGAAGGCTGTCAACATTTGATTTATTTCCTGAGAATTTATAAACATCA
This sequence comes from uncultured Bacteroidales bacterium, assembly GCA_963705185.1. Taxonomy (GTDB): domain Bacteria; phylum Bacteroidota; class Bacteroidia; order Bacteroidales; family JAADJA01; genus JAADJA01. Next base: position 161,966 of record CAVPJF010000032.1, on the reverse strand, counting down.
AAAATTATATGATTTAGAACCTTTACCTTTTCCAGGGCTGTGAGGTTGCTGTTTAATTCCAGCCAGATGTCTTTCTTAATTTTTTCTATTTTTTCCTCAATCACAGCAATATTAAGATCGGGATATTGGAATTTAGTAATCAGGTAGAACCCTTTAAGCAAATTAATCCTGTCATGTTCTTTCCAGTTTTTAAGCTCTTGTTTTAAATCGGCAACCTGGATGCTGTGTATAATTTCTTCAACCCTTTGCTGGATGTTGTTATTAAAGGAATTATCCCACGCATTCTCCAGGTATGGAATAGCTTCCAGGCCATATACCAGGACTTTTTCCCTGATCTTGTCATAGACAGGATTGCTCGGTTCGTCCAGCAGGCTGATCAGGGCATTGAGTTCACTATTTTTTAAAATATCCGACAAGAATGGTTCATTTTTCAGCGACAAAATTAAGCATTTAATCAAAATTTCATTCGAGAAATTGTACCATTTTTGATCATTACCTTGTAATAATTTCCAACAATAATTCTATTAGTTCTTTAATGGCTGTTTTATAGTTCTGGTTGAAATTATGTTTATTTCTGTTTGCTATTGCCACACACATGGTCAAGGCATGGTGACCCAATAGTCTGCTTAATCCATATAATGCTGAAGTTTCCATTTCAAAGTTGACTATTTTTCTATTTCTATATGAAAATTCCTGCATTTTATTATTGATTTCAGGATAAGCCAGTGGTAGTCTGAGCTCTCTGCCTTGCGGTGCATAGAATCCTGCAGCTGTTGCTGTAATTCCGGTGATGAAATGATCTTTAAAAAGATTAAACAATGATTCAGAAGATTGAACGGCATAGGGTTTAGGCAAATCAGATGGCCATTGAGCATGAGAAATAAAAGCCCGGGATAATTCATTATCGATGACTTTTTCTGCATTTTGATAATATCGTAATACTCCGTCGAGGCCAAGGCCATATTCTGAGAGAACGAATGCATTGGGAGGAACATCGGGTTGCAATGCTCCCGAAGTACCCAATCTGAATAGGGTTAAGGTCTTATGTTCATCTTTAGCTGTTCTCGTTTCCAGATCAATATTGACCAGCGCATCCAGCTCGTTCAGAACGATATCGATATTGTCCACCCCCATTCCGGTTGACATGACTGTTAATCGTTTTTTATTCAGGGTACCTGTGTGCGTTCGGATCTCTCTGTTTTCACCTTTAAATTCAATTTTATCAAAATAATCTGAAACCATTTCTACTCTTTGCGGATCACCAACAAGGATTACTGTATCAGCGAGATTTTCAGGTTTTATTTTTAAATGATATACACTATGGTCTTCATGCAGGATCAATTCTGACGCAGGTATTATTTTCCCTTTTTCCATATTCAATTATTCCTAATTTTGCTGAAATAATTGCAAATATAGATATTCTGAAGTGACCGCTGAAATCATATCCATAGGGGATGAGTTGCTGATAGGACAAGTGATTAATACCAATGCAGCCTGGATGGGATCTGAGTTCAGCCAGGCTGGTATAAAGATTAACCAGGTAACTACCATTTCTGATGACAGAAATCATATTTTATCAGCCTTACACGAAGCCAGCCGGCGGGTTGATCTGATTCTTATTACCGGTGGTTTGGGACCAACAAAAGATGACATTACCAAAGATACGCTTTGTGAGTTTTTCAATACCCATCTGGTGTTTAATCCTGAAGTTTATGAAAATATTAAAAAACTTTTCGGTTTACGGGGAATGCAGATCAGCGAACTGAACCGGAAACAGGCAGAAATTCCTGAAGCCTGCAAGCCTATCGAAAACTTAAATGGAACAGCGCCTGGAATGTGGTTCGAAAAAGAGGGTAAGATATTTATTTCGATGCCGGGAGTTCCCTATGAAATGAAATCGATGATCAGTAATTCCAGTGATACCTGAGTTGCTGAAACGATTTAATCCCGGAGCCATTGTTCATAAAACCATAATGACCCAGGGTATTCCTGAATCTGTGCTTGCGCAGAAAATAGAAAACTGGGAGGAAGGCTTACCGAAAAATATAAAGCTTGCCTACCTTCCTCAACCAGGGGCAGTTAGACTTAGACTGACAGCCGCTGGTAAGGATAAAAAGTTGCTGGAACAAACGATTGATGGTGAAATTGAAAAACTTAAAAAAATCATTCCTGAAGATATTTCAGGATTTGACGATGAACAGCTAAATGAAACGATAGGAAAACTGCTGCGTGAAAAAGGCAAAACGCTGTCAACCGCCGAAAGCTGCACCGGTGGTTATATTGCTCATCTGATCACTTCAGTTCCGGGAAGTTCTGATTATTTTAAAGGCTCAATCATCGCCTATGCAAATGAAGCAAAGGAATCGATGCTTGGAGTTCGCCACCAAAGTTTGATTAAATATGGAGCTGTGAGCGAGCAGGTGGTTAAAGAGATGGCAGAGGGAGCCAGAATTAAACTAAAAACCGATTATGCCATCGCCACCTCCGGAATTGCAGGTCCCGGCGGAGGAACGGAAGATAAGCCAGTCGGTACTACCTGGATTGCCATTGCCACTCCTGATCAAACCATCGCTGAACACTTCCTGATGGGTGATCATCGCGAGAGAAACATCCGCAAAACTGCAGCAACTGCTTTAAACATGTTGCGTAAATTGATTATTAAGAAATTACAGAATTATAATAATTGAATACTTTTGAAGTTAATTGAAAACAAAAAGAAACAACAAGATTCATTTAGGAAGCTGATTTTTGCTTTTTTCTTTAGTAAAGTGAATGAACAATTATGACATCAAAAAGCGGCAATAAAAACCTTACCATATTTTGGTCGGTCATTCTTTCCGGAATTCTTTTTATCATTCTGCTGTTCTGGCTTATTTCGGCAGGGTTGCTTGGTTATATTCCCACATTCGAAGAGCTGGAGAATCCAAACAGCAATCTTGCTTCCGAAATATATTCGGAAGATGGCGCCCTGATAGGGAAATATTACATTGAAAACCGTTCCAACACTAGATTTTCCGAACTCGATCCCAACCTGGTCCATGCTCTTTTAGCTACTGAAGATATCCGGTTTTATAAGCATTCTGGTATTGATTTCAAAGCCGTAATAAGAGCGTTTTCCGGTGCAGTTGTAGGGCAAAATAAAGGAGGTGGAAGTACCATTACCCAGCAGTTTGCAAAGTTGCTTTTCCATGAGCGTGCGGATTCAAAAGCAAAAAGGATCCTTCAAAAATTGAATGAGTGGGTGATTGCTGTGAAGCTGGAGCAGAGATATTCGAAAGATGAGATCATCGCCCTGTACCTTAACAAATTTGATTTTGTCAACAATGCAGTGGGTATAAAATCAGCAGCTAAAATCTACTTTAATACCTCTCCTGATTCACTGAAATTGGAAGAATCGGCAGTCCTGGTTGGAATGCTAAAGAATCCGGCACTTTATAATCCTATCCGCCGTCCTGATACAGTTCTGGCAAGGCGAAATGTGGTTTTGCGGCAAATGCAACGGTATGACTATATTTCTAAATCACGTATATGATTCCGTCAAAAAATTGCCTCTGGATATGTCGAAATTTGGCCGTCAGGATCATATTACCGGTCATGCAACTTATTTCAGGGAATTTCTTCGCGGAAAGCTTAAAACCTGGTGCAACGAACACATTAAACCGGATGGAACACACTTATGATCTTTATAAGGATGGATTGAAAATCTTTACAACACTCAATTCAAAATTACAAAAATATGCAGAGGAAGCAGTCATTGAACATTTGAGCCTTGACCTTCAGCCGACCTTTTTTGAGCATTGGGAGCATCATCCCAATGCCCCATTTTATTTCGAAAATAATGCCTCCGAAGAAATCCAAAAGATCTTAAAGCAGGCAATGCATCGTTCAGAAAGATATCGTAAGCTTAAAGAGGCGAATGCAACCAATGACGAAATCAAGCGAAGCTTTAATACCCCGATCCACATGAAGGTTTTTACCTGGCAGGGAGAAACAGATACAGTAATGAGCCCAATGGACTCCATACATTACTACAAATTTTTCCTTCAGGCAGGCCTGATGTCGGTGGAACCATCGACCGGATATGTAAAGGCTTATGTGGGTGGAATCAATTACAAGCATTTTCAATATGATCATGTCACTCAGGGTGCCCGGCAGGTTGGTTCAACGTTTAAGCCATTTTTATATACCCTTGCCATGCAGAACGGCTTATCCCCCTGCACAAAATTTCCAAATATACAGCCGGTCATTTATCTTGATAACGGCAAAACCTGGGAACCGGATAACTCCTCAAAGGATGATAAAGGAACAGAAATTACACTCAAATATGCATTGGCAACCTCAAATAACTGGATTTCCGGGCATCTTGTCAATCGCTTTTCTCCCGAAGCAGTTGTGAAAATAGCAAGGAATATGGGCGTGACAAGTTATCTTGATCCGGTTCCATCCCTTGTTCTTGGTTCTTCCGACCTTTCTCTTTATGAAATGGTTGGGGCTATGAATACCTTTACAAACAAAGGAGTGTATATTGAACCTATTTTTATTACCCGTATCGAAGATAAAAGCGGGAATGTGCTCGAAACCTTTATCCCTAACCAGCATGAGGCCATGAGCGAAGAAACAGCCTACCTGATGATTAATCTGATGAAGGGAGTAGTAGAATTTGGCACCGGAATGCGGTTGCGGTTCAAATACAAATTTGAGAATCCCGTGGCTGGTAAAACAGGTACAACCAACAACCATTCTGATGGCTGGTTCATGGGGCTTGTCCCGCAACTAACAACCGGTGTATGGGTAGGATGTGAAGATCGTGCAGCCCATTTCCGGTCGCTTAACCTGGGACAGGGAGCCAATATGGCCCTGCCCATCTGGGCGCTTTACATGAGAAAAGTCCTTGAGGATCCTTCCCTTGGATTTACAAAGAATGATTTTGACATTCCTTTGCAGCCTCTGTCGGTGGAGACCGATTGTGATAAATATGACAAGAAGAAAAAATATCAAAATGTAAATGACGAAGATGAATTTTAGTTTTCGACCGCTTCTTAATTATACTTCATACCCCTGAAAAATTTACTATAACTGATCCTTAATTGCCATATTAATATAGTTTTGCATCCAAATTAGTAATCGCTTTAAAGAGGAAGTATTAAAATGGTTTTCAGCAGCAGCTTGTTTCTCCTGTATTTTTTACCCGCTTTTCTGATCATTTATTATTTGCTTCCGGCCAGGCTGAAAAATCTTTTTGCGCTAATTGCCAGTATCTTTTTCTATGCCTGGGGAGCTCCAATATTCATTTTTGTTGTTTTGGGTTCCATCGTCGTAGATTTTTACATCGTAAAATCACTTTACGCATCAGCAGGGAAGAGGAAAAACGCTTTGCTTGCCAGTTCAGTGGTTTTAAATGTGGGGATGTTGCTGTACTTCAAATATGCAAACTTCTTTATCGAAAATGTCAACGTTTTGCTGGGATGGATTGGACTGGAAACCGTCCGTTGGACTTCAGTAATCTTGCCGATTGGCATTTCCTTCTTTACATTTCATAAACTCACTTATTGCATTGATGTTTACCGGGGAGTTTATCATCCGTTAAAGAAAGTCTCTGATTTCGCATTGTATATATTAATGTTCCCGCAGCTTATTGCCGGGCCGATTGTCCGGTTTAATGAAATTGCCGGACAAATTGAAGACCGGAGCTGGAATGAGAACAACAATAACCGGCTTACCGGGTTTTTCAGGTTTACCATCGGGCTCGGGAAGAAAGTCCTGATCGCAAATGTGCTTGGTGAACAGGTTGACCGGATATTCGCCATCGAACAGTTAAGTTTTAATACTACTACCGCCTGGATTGGCATTGTGGCCTATGCATTCCAAATTTATTTCGATTTTTCAGGCTATTCTGATATGGCGCTGGGAATCGGCAGAATGATTGGATTCAGCTTTCCGGAAAACTTCAACAATCCTTATATCTCACAAAACATTTCAGAGTTCTGGCGGAGATGGCATATGACCCTCGGCAGGTTTATGCGCGATTATCTTTATATTCCCCTTGGAGGTAACCGGTTAAGCAAAACACGCATGTTCTTTAATCTCTGGCTGGTCTTCCTCATCTCAGGTTTTTGGCACGGGGCAGCCTGGAACTTCATCATCTGGGGCGCTTTTCACGGATTCTTCCTGATTGCCGACAGGCTCTTTTTACTCAAGTTTTACCAGTCGATTGGCAAGCTGCCCAGCATCCTCATCACATTCTTTATTACCCTGATCGGTTGGGTGCTTTTCAGGGTTGATAACATGGCCATGGCTTTTGATTACCTGAACAGAATGTTCAGCTTTAATTTTAAACATGATCAGCTTTATTTTGAGAACAAGTTTTACGGAATCCTTTTAATCGCAATATTTTTCTCATTCTTTGGCGGGATTGGGAAAATTGAGAAATGGCAGGAAAACCTTTATAAGCAAGGAAAACCATTGCGCATTATCTTTCCTGATGCTGGCGGTTTCAATCCTGATTTTTATTGTGAGCCTTAGCTCCATAACTTCATCCGGATTTAATCCTTTTATTTATTTTAGATTTTAAACGAGTTGAAAACAGTCGAAAAAATATTGGTTTTGTTCCTGCTGATAATGCTGGTTATCCCTGCCATTCAGAAAGAAATGAACTTTGTTTCAACAAATAAACTCGAGGGTGATTTTGTTCTGGCCGAAAAACCTGTATTGATCGTTACAAAGCTGGATGAAAGGTGAATTTCAATTCAAATTCGATAAATACCTCGAGGAGAATATCGGTTTCAGGAACTTCCTGGTAAGGCTCATCAACCAGATCGATTACAATTTATTCCGAACAACCCATGCCGAGGGGGTAGTGGTGGGGAAAAACGATCAACTGCTTGAATACGATTACATCAGGGCTTTTACCGGAGTTGATTTTATTGGGGAAGAGACCATTGACCGCAAGATCAGGAAACTGAAGTTTCTTCAGGAATATTTGAAAAAAGAAAAAAATATCGACCTCGTGGTTGTTTTCGAGCCCGGCAAAACCTCATATTATTCAGAGTATATTCCTGAAAAGTATTTAAAAAATGCTGATCCACAAACCAACTACAACGCTTTTGTTCAGAAAGCGAGGGACTATCAACTCCGGCATATTGACTTCAATGTTTATTTCAAGCAACTAAAGGGAAAGACCGAATACCCCCTTTATCCTGCGCATGGAACTCACTGGAGCACCTATGGAATGTCGCTGGTAGCCGATTCATTGCTCCGCTATATCGAAGACTTAAGGAAAATCGACCTGCCGGAGGTTTACATCGACAGCCTTTTGGTCACAACCACTCCTGAGAAACCTGATTATGACATCGCGTCTACCCTTAATCTTTTATGTCATCTGCCGAAGAATGAACGATTGGCTTATCCGGTTTACCGGTTTGAAGAAAACGCTCAAAAAGTTCGTCCCATGGTGCTGGCCGTGGCCGATAGCTATTACTGGAATATTTTCAATACCCGCATTCCGCAAAATGTGTTTAAGAACGAAGCATTCTGGTATTTCTATGGCAAAGCCTATCCTGAATCTTACACCAAAGATACCTGGGTAAAAGATCTGAACCTGAAAGAAGAGATCGAAAAGCAGGATGTCATTTTCCTGATGGTTACCGAAAGGTTCCTTCACAAACTGGGCTGGGGCTTTATTGAAGATGCCTTTGCACTTTATGCTCCTTTGTCACGTTTCGATACCCTTCACAATTTAAGATGCGGCATTTTGAATTACTATATTTGGTTTAGCTCGGAAATTGAAAAAGCAAGAGTCCGGGGTATTTCGCTAGAAGAGGACATAAACCTGAATGCCGATTACCTTTATAGCCAGCAGGACATGAATGGGCTGCTCCTGTTAAAGGGGCCGGCACATTTTGAAACCCAGATACGCAACGACAAAAAATGGCTGAAGGAGGTTCAAAGAAAAGCAGATGAACAAGAGGTTGTCCTTTATGACATGATCCGCAAGGATGCACTCTATATGTTTGAAACTTATTACAAGGAGACCTACCAAAATTATTTGAAGCTGACTGCTATTAAAGATTCCATTTTGGCTGACAGCCTGCTGCTAAACAAAACCAACGTAATAGCCGGCACATATTACCTCACATTTGAAGAAGCGCTTCAGCTTGAAGCTGAACGGATATTTGAAGGCAAAGATCCATTGTAACGCTTCTTCTCACTAATTCAGGTTTGCCGGACAGTCTGAGGCTAAGGCGGAGGCTGAGGCTAAGGGTCCCTCAGATTACAAACTGTTTCAAAGACCATTAGACACCTTTTCAAATTGTTCTAATGTCCATGACTGAAATAGGTTGACCGAAAATTGAGGAAAAAGTCAACTTATGGAAACAAAACAAAAAGGGAAAAAAGGATTAAGACCGCGACGTCATTTTAGTGTAGGAATAAAGAAGCAAGTGGTAAGGGATATTGAAAAAGGAAAGTGTACTGTATTGGAAGCCAGTCGTGAGTTGGGAGTAAGTTTTCAAACAGTGTATGTCTGGCTTTATAAGTATAGTTTATATTTGCAAAAAAACAAGATACTTATAGTGGAAGATAAAAGCGAAGCCTATCGCAGCAAAGACCTTGAGAAACGGATATTAGAATTGGAAGCTGTTTTGGGGCGCAAGCAAATGGAAATTGATTTGCTCAACAAAGTAATTGAACTGGCCAACGGAGAATACAAGACAGATTTAAAAAAAAGCATGTTAAAGAAGCCCTTGGATGGTTCCGGCTCAATAAAGGGATCAAGCACTTCTACAAGATGAAAGAGTTATATTCGATAGCCAACATAAGTAAGCAGGCACTGTGGAAGCATGACAGGCGGCAGGAAACAGTCACAGCAATCACAGGGCAGATGGTAAATATAATGGAAGACATCAGACTACGTCATAAACGTATGGGATGCAGGCGGATGTACTATGCGACTCAGGGAACTCTACCGGTAGGCAGGGATCTGTTCGAGAAGATCGGTTTTGCCAATGGTTTCAAGTTGCGGCGTAAACCAAATACAATAAAAACTACCTGGGGGCAAAGAGTAGAGGTTCATCCCAACCTGATCGAAGGCAAAATACTCACTGACATCAACCAGGTGTGGCAAAGCGACATTTTCTACATCAAGATAGAAGGAAAAGATTATTACGGAGTAAGCATAGAAGATGTATACTCAAGAAAAATGTTATCCATGCACATTTCAAAAAGCCTGCAGGCAGAACAAGTGGAGAACGCCTTAAAAAAGGCAATCAAAGCAAGAAAGAACATGGATTTAACCGGCTGTATCTTTCATTCGGATCGTGGTAGCCAATATATCAGTACGCGTGTAAAAAAACTCTTGCGCGACAACCAAATGCAAATCAGCATGTGTAAAATGCCGCAGGAGAATGCCTATGTCGAACGTGTGCAGGGAACCCTCAAGTACGAATACTTGTATGAATTTGATTTAACCGAAAAGAACTTGCCTAACACGATTCGTAAAATACTGGAATATTATAACAAGGAGCGCCCTCATAGTAACTTAAAGATGAATAATCCTGAAAGATTTGAATTAGAAGTTGGAAAACTTGTTGATAAACAACATCCAAAACTCCATATATACAAATGGACTCATGGGTTATCAACAAAAGAAGAGGATATTAACGAAAAAGAAAAAAGTAGCAAAAAAGAAAAAACGACTACCATAAAAACAATTAGTGTTTAATTGAAAAAAGTCAACCTATTTCAGGCAAGTATATAAAATCATCAATCGTTAATCTTTATTCTTAAATCCTACCTCTGAAACCGCCGCTGCTTCGTTCATCCTTAGGAGTCCGCCTTTCTGGACGTCTCGAACCTGCCAGTTGCAGGCAGGGGATAGACCGAATTTACATGCCTGCCAAACATGCTTCGAGTGCCTCAGCATGACCACCCACACTATCATCTCACACTTCGATAAGCTTAGTGCTTACCTCAGTGTGACCAGCCCACTTCTAAAATCTAAAATCTCCCATTGGGATGCCTTTAGCAGTTAATCCCTGCGCTTAAATCCTTACTTCCTCAAAAAATACCTCTCCAACCTTCTACTGCTTTCGCTACTGGCATTATCTAAAATAAATACTTTCATTAAATACCTTCGTTTATTAATTTTTTGTTAATTTTAGTGCACCAATTAAATGAAAATAACAAGCAACTATCATGTTGTTGAAGAAAAAAATATTTAAAACTATCTCACCATGAAAAAGTTTACAATTTTCACCGCCACGCTCATTGTAGCATTAACATTACAACTGAATGCACAGGTTACTTTAGACCTGAAGGTTTTACTGGAAGGACCATTTAACGGTATTTCAATGAATACCGGATTGAATGTTCAAAATCTGATCCCTTTAACACAGCCTTATCATGTTGTGCCCTGGAATTATACCGGCACCGAGCAGGTTACCTTTATTCCGAATAGCTCCATTGTAGACTGGGTATTGGTGGAATTAAGGGAAACAACCGGCAATGCGTCTACTGCAACACCTGACAAAATGATAAACCGGCAGGCTGCTTTTATAAAAGCAAATGGAAGTATCGTTGGAATCGGCGGAAGCAATATGATCGGTTATGGCGGAACAATTACAAGCAACCTCTATGTAATCATCTGGCATCGGAATCACCTTGCTGTAATGTCTGAAGGAGCGCTGATTAATGCAGGTGGCATTTACTCCTGGGATTTTACCAATCAATTATCAAAAGCTTACCTTAACGGACAAAAGCAAATTGGAACCGGTATTTTTGGCATGATAGCCGGCGACAGCGATGCAAACGGGAAAGTCGAAACACCTGATAAGGTTCCTGAATGGAATATTGATGCTGGAAACCGCGGGTATATTTCTGCAGATGTCAATTTAGATACGCAAGTAAACAATCTTGACAAAGATGAATTCTGGCTGCCTAATCTTGGTTTAATGACTAAAGTGCCCAGCAACTTTCCATTTATTTGCGGAATTAATTTTGAAGATGCCCGCGACGGCCAATCTTACAGCACCGTTGAAATAGGCACACAATGCTGGATGGCCGACAACCTTAATATCGGCACGATGATACCGGGGGCTAATGAAATGACAAACAACAGTATTATTGAAAAATATTGTTATGATAACAATTCGGCCAACTGTGATACATATGGCGGCCTTTATCAATGGGATGAATTGATGCAATACACAACAACGCCCGGCGTACAGGGCATTTGCCCGGAAAGCTGGCATTTACCTACTGATGCTGAATGGACAGTGCTAACTGACTTTTTGGGGGATGAGAGTGTTGCAGGAGGTAAAATGAAAGCGACAGGTACAATTGAAGCCGGAACGGGTTTATGGTATGCCCCGAACTTGGGGGCCACAAATTCAAGCGGTTTTACTGCTCTACCAGGTGGCTTCCGCGGCAGCGATTTTGGTTTTTACTATCTGGGTTTCGGCGCCGACTTTTGGTCTTCTTCAGAGTTCAATACAAGCCGCGCATGGTTCCTGGGCCTGGATTACGGTTTCACCGAAGTATCCCATGACATCACTTACAAGTACAAAGGTTTTAGTTGTCGTTGTGTTAAGGATTGACGTGCACCATGAGCGCGAAGCTGCGAAGGGTGCACACCCTTTGAAGCGGAGCGCATAACTGTTGCAATGATGATAAAAACATTTTATACTTTACAATCAAAATAAACGCATCATGAAAAAGACCTTTTACCTGATTTCCGTTTTAACATTTGCAATTGTTACAAATGCTTTTGGTCAAAAGCCGACGATTGAATTAACCTTTACGGCACAGTACCAAACACAGTATGTATTGCTCGACAGCATTTACATCGAAAATCTCACCCAGGGTGGAGATACCATTCTCTATGCTCCCGATACAGTGCTGGTTTTAGACTACACCGTAGGTGTTGCCGCGAATCCTGCTTTAACCGCAGAAAGTTTCCGGGTATCACAGAACCGCCCCAATCCGTTTACGGAACAAACCATCATCAGCATCTTTTTACCCGAAGCAGATCGTTTGCAGGTGAGTGTGATAAATCTGTTAGGACAGAAGGTTGCTTTCTTTGAAAGATCGCTGGATGCCGGAAGCCATTCATTTGTTTTTTACCCGGGTGATGATAAATATTATATCCTTTCGGCGACAGCCAACGGCTTGACAAAAACCATTAAAATGGTGAGCCTGGACAATCATTCGTCTAAACAGGTATCGCTCAATTATCGGGGAGCGGATGAAACTCAGGCTGAATATAAATCTTCTCAGGATATCAGCGATTTTGGATATTCCCTGGGCGACCAGTTGCGGTTTATTGGTTACACAAAAACTCCGGCATTAATAAATGGGAGTGACATAATTGAAGATGCTCCTTTGGGTAATCAGACCTATACTTTTGAGATTATTGAAGGCATTCCCTGTCCCGGAACACCTACTGTAACCTATGAAGGCCAAACCTATAACACCGTGCAAATTGGTGACCAATGCTGGTTTAAAGAGAACCTGAACGTGGGGACAATGATACCCGGAATCCAGGAAATGACTGATAATAGCATTATTGAAAAATATTGCTATGACAATGACCTGGCAAACTGTTCAACTTATGGTGGATTGTATCAATGGAATGAAATGATGCAATACATAACAACGCCCGGTATGCAAGGCATTTGCCCAGAAGGATGGCATTTACCTACAGATACTGAATGGACAACACTTACTGATTTTCTTGGAGGTGAAGCTATTGCAGGAGGTAAAATGAAAGCAACGGGCACAATTGAAGCCGGAACGGGTTTGTGGTATGATCCGAACACCGGCGCAACAAACCAAAGTGGATTCACTACCTTTCCGGGCGGCCACCGCGACTACGATGGTGGTGGCGACCATCTGGGTAGCTACGCCCTCTTTTGGTCTTCTACGGAGTTCGGTACGAGTAACGCGTGGTTCCGGGGCTTGGGCTATAATAACACCTATGTGTGGCGTCAAGACTTCAGTAAGACATTCGGTTATAGTGTTCGTTGCGTTAAAGATCAAGAACAAGCCTGCCCCGGCACACCCACCGTAACATACGAAGGCCAAACATACAACACCGTGCAAATAGGCACCCAATGCTGGTTTAAGGAAAATCTGAATGTGGGAACTATGATACCCGGAAGCCAAGAAATGGTTGATAATGGTATTATTGAAAAATACTGCTATGATGATGATCCGGCAAATTGTGCAACCTACGGTAGCCTTTACCAGTGGAGTGAAATGATGCAATACGACACAGTGCAGGGAACACAGGGTATTTGCCCGACAGGATGGCATATACCAACCGATGCCGAATGGACAGTGTTAACTGATTTTTTAGGTGGTGAGTATATAGCAGGAGGTAAAATGAAAGCAACGGGTACAATTGAAGCCGGAACAGGTTTGTGGTATGCTCCGAACGAAGGCGCCACAAATTCAAGCGGATTTACTGCTCTTCCAGCGGGCTACCGCCATTACAGTGGTAATTTCTTCAGTCTGGGTTTCAACACCCTCTTTTGGTCCTCCACTGAGTACGATTCAAGTAACGCATGGGACCGGCTCCTCCTCTTTGATTTCGCCAATGTGAACCGTGACGACGTTAGCAAGGGCAGCGGTTTTAGCAGTCGTTGCGTAAAAGATCAAGAACAAGCCTGCCCAGGTACACCCACAGTTATTGATATTGATGGCAATGTATACAATACTGTCCAAATAGACGACCAGTGCTGGATGAAAGAAAACCTGAAAACAACCACTTATAGCAATGGTACAGCAATACCCAATGTAACGGATGCCAATGCCTGGATAAATCTTAACAACCGGAGCTTATGTCTGGTATGAAAACGATATTTCATGGAAAGAAAAATACGGCGCCTTGTACAACTGGTTTACAACAGTTGATGCTAACGGACTTTGCCCGACAGGATGGCACGTACCAACAATTGAGGAGTGGACAGCATTGACCGATTATATCGGCGGAACCGGCGAACCCCATGGAAATGAGCTAAAATCCTGCAGGCAGGTCAATTCACCGTTAGGTGGGAAGTTGCAATACAAGCGAGCACCCACGGTGGGAGGAAGATATATATAATGGCAACTATGGCACAGACGATTACGGCTTTTCAGGTCTTTCGGGCGGTGGCCGTTACGACAATGGTACCTTCACGGTATTGGCGGCTTTGGGTACTGGTGGTCTTCAACAGATGCTCCTCAGACGACGCCTGGCACCGCTACCTGGATTACGGCGTCGGCTACGTGTACGTGGACTACGACGATAAGCGAGATGGCTTCAGTGTCCGTTGCCTCCAGGATTGAAAATACGATATTTGATATTAAAATCATACCCTCCTTTGGCGGGTCAAAATATTTTCACGGGCGTCAGGTGATGGCGTCAGGTGAATTAGTGTGACTGAAAACACAAAAGCCCTCGAACTTCTCCGTGGGATTTATGTTTTGAATATCCAATATACCTATAACTTAATCCTGCAACAATATTTTACCGGTTATCATTTCATTATCCGTTTCAAGCTTGTAAAAATAGATGCCCGGCTCAACTTTGGTTCCCTGATCGTTGGTTGCATCCCAAATGATATGATGCTTCCCCTGATCTAACTTGGTTTGGCTGAGAAGAGATTTTATTTTTGAACCTCTGAAGTCGTAAATCCCAATGGTAACTGCTTCCTGTTTTTGAAGATCGAATTGCAAAGAGGTAAGGTTTTTAAATGGGTTCGGAACAATCCTGAAATTATCTGATAGCCGGTTGTCGTTGACAGCGCTTGCTATATCAACCAGCATAAAGATTGGAATCAGGTATTGCTGGTTCATGTGATCGGTTATGGTGATCATGGCTGCGTAATTGCCTTCCTCAAGGCCGGTCGCATTAAAAACAACCTGGACATCATCTGTTCCGCCGGGATTCAGGCCGCCATTATCGGTATCGAGGGAAGCCCAGTCAATGCTGTTGCCGCTTGTATCGGCCACAGCAATTGTATATATAATCGGACCCGTACCTTCATTCATCAGGGTTATGGTTTCTGTTAGTATTTCATTCCCGATGGTGAAATCAAACACTGCCGGAAAATAATTCAACTGAGGATTGGGGTCGCCAAATGGCGGGAAAGTGATATAATCCACCCATCCGCAGTCGGAGCCTGTGCTTACCGAGTAATCTTTATCATAAGACCACTTAAAAGTATGAACGCCGGAGGTGACAGGGAATGTTACTTCGCTCCAGTCTTCATCGCCATCCCAGGCTGCTTTTTCAATACCATCAATAAAAAAACGCAGGAAGTCATAGGTTGCTTCACTGGATACTTTTTTATAAAAGCTTATTACGCCGCTGTTCAGGATACACATCTCAATTTGCATGGCGGAAGATTCGTCGTCGTTTATATCTCCCGATTTGGCGCTGTACAATCCTTCGTAATGAACAGTATTATCAATCACCCAATCGGCATCACCCCCAAATGACCAGGGATAACTGGTAAAGTTTCCGGATTCGAATCCTTCAGTGATCAATCCTACGATGACATAAACATCATCGGTAGTAACATAATCATTATCAGCCTGAATGGCAATTTCAAATTCGAGGATATATCCAACGGGTACAATTTCTGAAGCAGTAATATTAAAGGTAAAATCACCTCCCTCGCCCGGATTAATTGCAGGGAAGGAAGCTGAATTGTCATTAATGGTCACATAGGGATCACCTGAAGAAATTGTTGCCTGAATATTATTTGCCGCAGAGCCACCATAATTATGCAATGTGACAATCATATCAGCGGTTTCACCCGGATCCAGCCCGCCATTTTCACCATCATTGATGGTAATTTCAGAGGTATTAAGTTCGGGAGCGTAAGCTGTGAGATAAATATGGCTTGCCCAGTCATCCCCGGTATTATCAACGATAAGTGTATTGAAATCAAGGTCATATTCGTCAGGCACCTGGTTGCTTACATCGAAAACAAAAGCTCCCGTAAAGGTTTTGACTTCACCGGGCTCAAAGTCACCCAGCGTTTGGGTACTGTCGATAAACGTGATGTAGGTATCATCAATTGATATTTGCATGTCGGCTCCATAAATGGTTGCCTCGCCAAGGCTTTTTATATCGACTGATAAATTTACTGTTTCGCCATACTCAATTATATCATCACCGCCAGCCATTACCGAGTAATCATCAATGACAAGGTAATTGGATCCATCCGTCGAAAAGTACAACACTTTTGAATGGGTCAGGTTGTTTTCGTCTCTTGCCCTGAATTTGATATCAAAGTTATCGTAAACTTCATCCGGTAGGCCATAAAACATCCCCGATCGTGATACATAAAGTCCTCCGGGATAATGCGATGCTTTCAGGTCGCATACATAACCGGCAGGGATGTAAGCATCGCCATTGACTTGAGTAAACTGGTAATATTTATTATCACCTGCCGAAACGGCTGACATCCACTCCAGGGAAGCAGGATAGTCATTGTTTCCATAATAGAATTTAATATCTCCATTGCTTGACAAGCGAACGGCAAAATTTAAGTCAGATGTGTTTTGCATATCATTCACAGAAGCATTCCATCGGAAGATAGCATAACTTTCGTTGCCGTCGTACCATACACCATCACCCACTGCTGAATACAAGTTCAGATCAGCCTTGAAAGGGCAGATGTATTTATTCTTTGTGAATTTTTGAAACTCATAAACAGAGTATGGCCATGTAAACTCATTTTCAAACATGATATATCCATCTGCATAAATCCTTACGGATGTAAATGATGTGTCATAAAAAGGAAAAGTAAATCCAAGATTCTTGGTCACATAGCTGCTCCCCGGACTCAACTGCTGGGCATTGACCATCGGAAACGTTGCTGTGTAATTGGTTTCGGAATAGTTCCTGTCAAAGTCCCATAAATAAGGACTTGTTCCTCCGGTAGCTTCAAGATTAGTGTTGTAAGGTTCATATACTGTAGCGGGAGGAAGCGTATCGCTAATAATTTCAACAGGGTCATAGTTAACGGTGTGCTCAATCCAAATTTTGGTAGTTGTGTTATTGGTGATGTTTACGTTGCTCTGGGTACAGGGGATTTCAACAATCCCAGTGGTGTAGTCCATCAGGCTGAATTGTACGATCTCCCCAAGGCTCCAGTTGTCGGGGTCTTCTTCATCCACCAGCAGAAAATACCTGGCGGGAGTATTCGGGCCAATCATATCGATAAAAGGGGTCAGGTCAAGACCAAATTCGATGGTTTTATCCTCTTCGGTGGTACCTCCCAACATGAATTTACAGGAGCCCTGAAAATCGAAAATTGGAAAACCCAAAACAAAGTCTGGTGTTTCAGAAGTCAAATCAGTAGTAACCCCCATTCTCACCCTGATCTGTTCACGACATGTGTGTTTCAATGTAATTTTAGCAGTTAACAATGGATTGCAATCAGCTTTTGCATAAATCACATGAAATGCATTGTCCCAGATACCTCCGCCACCATAAGGATCGGCACAGGATTTATAGGTCATATAGCAAAATCCGTTGTTTCCGAAACTTGGTCCGCCGCTGTATGTATTTGCAAACCGAAATCCACCGATTTCCCAATCCTGTGGAGTTATTTCACCGTCACCATTTAAATCAATATCATTGGTATATTGTCCGTCGTTGTTATAATCCCAGCAAATAGAATCATGATAGCCGGAAATGGTAAGACCGTGGTTAGCACCACCCCAACTGGTAACAACATATTGACCTGCTTCCGGAGTACCGGGAGGAAGGGTTGGCATACCACCCGGAGCATTGGTATAGAAGTTGGCTATTCCTCCGGTAGCAGCGTTTTCCAGGTGGTTGTGCAACCAATGTTTAGCGGTCAAAATACCTTCTTCGGTAGTCAAATCAATCTTATAAACGTCCGTTAACCTGTTGTGCATGGCCGAATAGTAATTTTCATACCCGGTCATCCATCTGGTACCGCCTCCAGTGCTCATACCTCCGTAAGTCGGTACATTTGGATTGCCCAGTGTTCTGATGACTTCAAAACTATGAAAATAACTTACTCCATACCAGCCATCACCACCATTGGCCCAGTTCCAGGTAAAGTGAGTCGGATACTGATTTTCCGGAACATTCGACGGTAAATCTCGCTCACGGTTTATGGCATAGGTAAAACCCAATCCTACCCCGCTGGCCTGACCGCATTCGAGCGCTACCTGTGCAAAAACGGGTCGCCAATATAAGTTTATTGAGTTATCAACAATATATGGAAGGAGGGGTGCATTGGGACCCTTAAGCCATTCCGGCAAAATAAGCGTGGGCAGGTTAGCAAGGTCGAATGAGTCTTTCACCGATAAAGGAGCCAGGTCATTTATATCAGGAAGTAAATTTTCTTTTTGAGCAAATGTCTGATTGAAGAAAAAACAACTGAAAACAAAAGCCGTAAGAAAGATATGGGTAGTCGATTTGTTCATGACCATCTGATTTTATAAAAACAAAAGTAAGACAAAAGGAGAAATATGAATGTTGCAATGCTGGATTTTGTCCGTATGGTTTTGTTGCAAGTATACCAATGCATGAAGAAAACTGAGAATGATCAGATTTTTTATAAGACATGGCTATTTGGAGGTAGATAAAGTAGTTATTTCAGGAATCTAATTTGATAATTACAATTGGAAGCTGCTACCTCAGGAAACGTAAATTAAGTAAAAAAACCAGGGGCCTTTTTATTATATAAAGTCTTTCAGTTTATTTAAAATGAATATGATAGGATTAATATTGCCAATGCTTACATATATTTTTTAAAACCTTTTCAATGATCGTGCGTTTATTGTTTTACCTTTGCGCGATTTTTTTTAACAACTTAAACTAGTAAATCTTAATCCTGAATGGCTAAAAACCTTGTAATCGTTGAGTCTCCGGCTAAAGCAAAAACCATTGAAAAGTTCCTTGGTAAGGATTTTACCGTGAAATCGAGTTTCGGACACGTAAGAGACCTCTCTAAAAAGGATCTGAGTATCGATATCGCAAAAGGATTTGTTCCCAGCTATGAAATTTCGGCTGATAAAAAGAAAACCATTACCGAGCTGAAGAAAATAGCAAAGCAAGCAGAAATTATCTGGCTTGCTACTGATGAGGACCGCGAAGGAGAAGCGATTTCCTGGCATCTGGTGGAGGCTTTGGGCCTTGATGTAAAGGCAACCAAGCGAATTGTTTTCCATGAAATCACCAAAAATGCTATCCTTGAAGCCATCGAAAATCCAAGAGGAATCGATCTTCACCTTGTTGATGCTCAGCAAGCACGAAGGGTTTTGGATCGACTGGTCGGATATGAATTATCGCCTGTGCTATGGAAAAAAGTTAAACCGGCATTATCAGCAGGCCGGGTTCAGTCGGTAGCGGTAAGGCTAATTGTAGAGCGGGAGGATGAAATCAAGGCTTTCAATTTCGAATCGGCTTACCGTATCACTGCAAAGTTTGAAATTATTCATAATAACGAACCTGTAATTCTTGAAGCCGAACTTTCGGTCCGGTTCAAGACAAAAGACGAAGCACTTGCATTTCTTTCGAAATGTATTTCAGCGGATTTCACCATTAGTTCAGTTGAAAAAAAGCCGGCAAAAAAATCACCTGCTCCACCTTTTACAACCTCAACATTGCAGCAGGAAGCCAGCAGAAAGCTAGGCTTTTCCGTTGCAAAAACCATGCTCGTAGCCCAGCAACTTTATGAGTCGGGATTGATTACCTATATGCGTACCGACTCTGTAAATCTATCTAACCTGGCCCTGGGAGTGGCGAAGAAAGTCGTTACAAAGAATTTTGGCGAAAAATATGTCAAGACCAGACAATACGTTACCAAATCAAAATCAGCCCAGGAAGCTCATGAGGCTATCCGACCGACTTATTTGGAAAACCAGGAAATTGAAGGCGATGCCTCCCAGAAACGGCTGTATGATTTGATCTGGAAGCGCACACTTGCATCTCAAATGGCTGATGCCGAACTCGAAAAAACAACCGTTACCATTGACATATCCACAGCAAAGGAAAATTTCATTGCCCGCGGAGAAGTGATAAAATTTGATGGATTTTTGAAAGTTTACATGGAGTCGACCGATGAAGAAGATTCTGATGCACAAAAGGATCTGCTACCACCCGTTTCTAAAGGCGATAAGATGATCAGAAAGGAAATTACAGCGACACAGAAATTTACACAACCACCACCCCGTTATACTGAAGCCAGCCTTGTTAAAAAACTGGAGGAACTAGGCATTGGAAGGCCTTCGACTTATGCTCCTACCATTTCAACCATCCAAAAAAGAGAGTATGTTGAAAAAACTGACCGGACGGGTATTGAACGAAAATACGATAACATTAGCCTCATTGGTAATAAGATAAAAGAAGAAGTAAAAACTGAAAAAACCGGTTACGAAAAAAATAAATTGTTTCCGACCGATATCGGAACGATTGTAAATAACTTTCTGGTTCAGTATTTCGACAACATCCTGGACTATAATTTCACAGCTAATGTCGAAAAGGAATTTGATGAGATCGCCCAGGGTAAAAAAGTCTGGAATCAGATGATCAAAGAATTTTATGGACCGTTTCATGAAAGAATAGAAAGCACCCTCGAAAAATCGAAGAAACAAAGCGGAGAGAGATTGCTGGGTTCCGATCCTGAGACTGGAAAAAATGTGTATGCTAAAATCGGACGTTATGGAGCGATTGTTCAGATCGGTGAAACGACCGATGAAGAAAAACCGAAATTTGCAGGCCTTAAAAAAGGCCAGAGCATCGATTCGGTTACCCTTGAGGAAGCGCTATCAATGTTTAAGCTACCGCGTACAGTTGGTCAGTTTGAAGATGTCGAAATGACGGTCGCAATTGGCCGTTTCGGACCCTATATTAAACATAACAATCAATTTTTTTCCCTTGCTAAGACAGATGATCCTTTTGCCATTTCGGAAGAACGGGCGATTGAATTGATACTCAGCAAAAGAAACAGAGACCAGGAGCGCTTGATAAGAGAGTTCAAAGATAATCCGGGGGTGAAAATCCTGAAAGGAAAATATGGAGCCTATATTGCAATGGATAAAAAGAACTACAGGATACCCAAAGGTAAAAGCGCTGAGTCATTGACCCTTGATGAGTGTCTTGAAATTATTAAAAATTCCGACAGCAGACCCACAAGTAAGAGAAAGAAATAATTTTGCATTCTAATAATTTTATGTAATACTAAAACTTTTTTAAATAAATCTTGTATAAGTATTTGATGCTTGTATTTGTAAAAGTTAGTATTTAATGGACATATCATTTTATTTTGAACCTCTTGAATTGCCTGAATACAAATTTAGAGAGGATATTGTCAGTCACAGGTTAGGCGATGTTATCAGAAGTTATATTGATAAAGAGAATTTTCCTGAACTGGGGGATGTTGATATTGCCATTATCGGAGTGAATGAAGAAAGAAAAGCTGTCAACAACATCGGTTGTGCCCATGCCCCGGATTATATCAGAAGCCACTTATATAAATTATTCTGTGGTGATTTTTCACCGCGCATTGCCGATCTTGGAAATATTAAGCAGGGACATAAAATTGAGGATACATATTTCGCTATTGCCGCTGTTGTTTCTGAATTGATAAAAAATAAAATCGTTCCCGTAATTATTGGTGGAAGCCAGGATCTGACTTTTGCAAACTACATGGCTTATGAGGCATTGGGGCGGGTGATGAACATTGTAGGGATTGATTCTGTATTTGATTTAGGTAAAACTGAGCAGGCGCTTGATTCTCAAACCTATCTTAACAAGATCATCCTGCATCAACCTAATTTTCTGTTCAACTTTACCAACATAGGCTATCAGTCTTATTTTGTTGATCCGGAGGCAATCAACCTGATGAAGAATTTGTATTTCGATGTTTACAGGCTGGGGGCTATTCGCGAAAACCTTGAAGACACTGAACCGCTGGTCAGAAATGCTGATATGATCACGGTGGATATCTCAGCCATCCGGCAAGCGGATGCACCTGGAAATGGTAATGCTTCTCCCAACGGATTTTATGGTGAGGAAATTTGTCAGATTATCAGGTATGCCGGGCTTAGTGACAAACTATCATCCATCGGGTTTTATGAAGTTAATCCAAGACTGGATATAAACAAACAGACCTCTCATTTGGTTGCCCAAATGATCTGGCATTTCATTGATGGATACTATAACCGGAAACATGACCATCCATATAAAGATAAGAAAGATTATGTGAAGTACACGGTTTCAATCAAGGATCACAAGGATCAGTTAATTTTTTATAAAAGCAAGAAAAGTGATCGGTGGTGGATGGATGTACCGGTAAAAACAAACTATAAAAACATATACGAAAGGCACCACCTTGTGCCATGTTCATACAGCGATTACGAAACGGCCTGCAAAGATGATATCCCTGATCGCTGGTGGCAGGCCTATCAGAAACTGATGTAAGAAGAAATCAATTATCCTTGCTGAATAGCTTTCTGTTCTACTTTGCTCTTTCCGGATTTTTCGCAATAAACTGTTTCCAGCCTGAATAATTTTCACCATCCGAATTTGTTTGCCGCTGAAAAAAATGACAAACTGCAACAGCGAGGCCATCAGTTGCATCCAGGTATTTCTGGGTTTCATTTATCGATAATAAATTTTTAAGCATGGCTGATACTTGCTCTTTCGAGGCATTTCCATTTCCGGTAATGGATTGTTTTACTTTTTTCGGTGAATATTCAAAAATCGGGATGGATCTGTAAAGGGCTGAGGCCATCGCAACACCTTGTGCTCTGCCCAGTTTAAGCATTGACTGAACATTTTTACCATAAAAAGGAGCTTCGATGGCAAACTCATCGGGTTTGTATTCGTCAATTAAAGCAAGTGTTCTTTCAAATATTTTCTGTAGCTTTAGTGCCTGATTTGTATATTTATTTAACTGTATGACTCCTAAGGTCATTAACTCAGCCTTACTGCCCTTTTGATGAATAAGCCCATAGCCCATAATGTTGGTTCCGGGATCAATGCCTAATATAATGCGTTCTTTATTCAAAAGAAGATTTTAACTTTGTGCGCCGTTAAATGAATAAGCATTTTACAAATATACACAAAAACAAAACTTATAATTTAATTATAAGGCTTATCATCATTTTCACAACTTATTATTTCATTTACAAACAAGTATTCTACCATAAACGTCTGGATCATGTAGCCAGTCTTTTCATGGAGCTGATTGACCAACCTTACTTATATTTCTTCATAGCCTGGATTTTTATACTTATGATCGTGAACTGGGGGATTGAGTCACTCAAGTGGCAATTCCTGATCAGGAAAGATTGAAAAAATTTCCTTTTTAAAATCATACGAGGCAATATTATCAGGCGTTTCTGTAAGTGTTTTTACGCCCAACCGTATTGGAGAATGGTTTGGAAGGGTCTTTATACTTGAAAGATCAAATCCATGGAAAGGCGTTTTTATTACCATGATTGGCAGCTTCAGCCAACTGTTAATCACAATTATTGTAGGAGCTTTCTGCCTTTTATTTTATATCCCTATTTATTTTAAAGACATTAGCTTTTATTCCAACTACCTTTATTATGGAATTATACTTATTGTGATCGTAATCATTATAACTCTCATTCTCATTTTTCTGAATGTCACTGCACTACCCTCTTTTGTAAGTCACATAATCAAAAAGCGGTTTATCCACTTCAATGAATATTTCTCAGTTATTTCCACATTTTCAACTTTTGAGCTTACAACAGTTTTATTGCTGAGTTTTTTGAGGTATTGTGTTTTCTCCATGCAGTTTTATCTGTTCTTAATGGCTTATTCGGTTCAAATTCCGCTTATTCACGGACTCATGATTATTTCTGTTGTATTTCTGATTATGACTGCAATACCTACCGTTACACTTGCTGAACTTGGCGTCAGGGGTTCTGTCTCACTTTATTTCATAGGATTATACTTTGAACGCTATTCCGATCTCACTGAAATGGTCAACCTGGGCATTATTTCCTCTTCTTCTTCATTGTGGCTTGTAAACCTTGCCATACCAGCTATTCTTGGTACTTTATTTGTTTACAGGTTAAGATTTTTCAGGAGGAAAGCCAAAAATGACTGACCTCTATTTAATATTCCTGGTTTTGCTGCTGGTATTTGGTTTGGCCTATTTATTCATCATCGGGATGTATACTTTAGGTTGGTTTCGGTTAAAAACCTTTCCATTGCCTTCAAACTCACATTCAACAAGATTAAGCATAATCATTCCTTCCCGAGACGAAGAGGCCAATATCTTAAATATAATTGAAGATATAGCCGAACAGGATTACCCAAAAAATCTTTACGAAGTAATTATTGTGGATGATAACTCCGGGGATGCTACACCAGATATTGTAAATAATTTTATTCTTCATCAATCTGCTCTTCAAATCAAACTGATCAATGTTGCAGAAGATCATCCAAACAGTGCATACAAAAAAAAGGCAATAAGCCTTGCCATTGAAGTGGCCACAGGTGATCTGATCATTACAACTGATGCTGACTGCCGGATGGGTAAACAATGGCTTAGTTCTATTGCCGGGTTTTATGAGTCGGTAAAACCTAAAATGATTGTCGGTCCCGTTAGTTTTCATAATGAAAAGTCATATTTTGAAAAAATGCAGACCGTTGAATTTCTCAGCTTGATTGGCATTACTGCCGGAGCAATAAGTATTGGCAGACCTATCATGTGTAACGGAGCCAACCTCGCATATGAAAAAAGTTCGTTTTTTGATGTTGGCGGATTCGGAGACGATAGCTTTTCCTCAGGTGATGATGTGTTTTTGCTTCTGAAATTAAAAAAGCATTTTGGAAATAAATCAGTCCGGTTTCTTAAAAATGAAAATGCATTTGTTTTTACCGAGGCAAAAAAAAATTTCAGAGAATTTCTTCACCAGCGAACAAGGTGGGCATCAAAAAATAAAGGATATGATTTGAAAATTTTAACGGTTTCTTTTACGGTTTTTATGATGAACTTCTTGCTGGTCGTGGGATTAACATGGGGAATATTCAATCCATCATCAATGAGTATTGTCCTGGTGCTTTATTTGATAAAACTGGTTCTTGAAGTACCTATTTTATTAGGCATTGTTAGCTTTGCAAATCGAAGCCGGATGTTGTTGTATGGGCTCCCGCTTATTTTTCTATATCCGGTTTACATTATTTTCACAGGCACAATGGGTATTATTGCTTCCTATCAGTGGAAGGGCAGAACCGTTAAGAGATAAGGTAATTATACTAAATGTCTAAAAAGAAAAAATATATTTAAAATATGAGATTCAGAAGCACATTAAAGCAAGTCGATCATATCGAAATTAAAAAGATACTCGATGAAAAAGATCAGCGGGTTGTTTTCGATAAAACCAATATTATTCCTGATCACCGGAGCCTTTCTGCAGAATTAAGAAGGTATATCAGCTATGACAAAGTTTCAAGGAAATCCGTTCTTGGAATCGATATGTTCCAGTATAGCTCGTACGGTGAGTTTGAGCAGACGCTAATTCCATTTCTTTTCAAAACAATGTTTGAATCAACCATTAAACTGTGTCTTCAAAATCACCAGTTTATTTTTCAGAAATATGACTCTGAAAGAATTGAACGGAATTTCATCAGTACTGGTGACGGAGGATTTTTGCTATTTGACAATCCTATGCAATCCCTGCTTTTTGCTTGCAATTTTGCAGTGGTTTTAAGAACCTATAATGCTTACCATTATTATCCCCGGTTAAGAAGGATCATCGGTGGAATCAGCATGCGTTATGCCATTACTTATGATAAGGTGTATACTTTCAACCAAAATTATTATGGAAGAGGGATTATTAACAATGCACGAATTCTAATGAAAGACGATTTAAACCGCTGCCTTGTTGATGAACATTTTCACAGCTGGTTTACCACTAACCTCGACGGAGTTGAAAATTTGCAGATCATAACGCTTAATGATATTGCCAATATTTTTGAATTCAGTAAAGACTATGATAAAAGTTATCTGAAAAGCGGAGATGAGATCTTCGAAATAGAGCCTTCAAGAAAATATGGAATAATTAATTCGGATATTTTAAAGGTGGGCGTCATTCAGTCAAAAGAAACAGCCATCAGTGTTTATAACCTGCATCTTCAGGTTACCATCCGTTTGGTGAATGATGATGATCCAAATCAAACCAGATTGATTACAGTGAGTTTGGGTAACCTTAATACAACCGGAATATAAATTTTACCAGACTTTACAGATTAGGCCTTTTAAATAAAAGCTTTCAGGAAAGCTCATCAGTACCGGGTGATCCGCAGATTGCTGAAGAACAGCTATTTGTTGTACTTTTTTTCCGGAGTCGATGGCAGCATCCGAAACAACTTTTCGAAATAATTCCGGAACTATATGGCCCGAGCAGGAAAAGGTAAACAGTACCCCACCAGGGCGAAGCAATTTAAAAGCTAAAAGGTTGATGTCTTTATATCCGCGCAGAGCACCCTCAAGTTGATTCTTCGACTCAGCAAATTTTGGAGGATCAAGGATGATCAAATCAAAACTTTTTACACTATCCCTGTAAGTTCTCAGAATTTTAAAAACATCCCCCTCAACCTGTTCTGATCTTGAAATGTCCAGATTATTCAGGAGCATGTTTTTCTCAATCATTTTAAGACTATCCGATGAACTGTCAATGTTGGTAACATGATTAGCGCCTGCTGTTAAAGCGGCTATTCCGAAACCTCCGGTATATGAAAAACAGTTCAGTACATCCATACCCCGGCAATAATTCCTGATTTTACTTCGGTTCTCCCTCTGGTCAAGATAAAAACCGGTCTTATGGCCTGATTTTATATCAACATAGTACTTGATGCCATCCTCATGAATTACTACCTCTGTAAGTGGTTCTTCGCCATAGATCAATCCGGCTTTTTTCTCAAGTCCTTCCTTAACTCTTGAATCGGTATCGGAGCGTTCATAAATCCCTGCTGGATTAAATTCTTCAGCCAAAATTTCAATTATACTCTCACGCCAGAATTCAGCCCCTGCCGAAAGAAACTGGCAAACAAGGTATTTATCATACTTATCGACGATCAAACCGGGAATTCCATCTGCCTCGGTATTGATTATCCGATAAGTATTGGTGATGGAGTCCAGGCCCATTGATAATCGCAACTTTCTGGCGTATTGAACTTGTTTCAATAAATAATCTTTATTGATTTTCTCAACGGCATTAAAAGTCCATACCCTGGCGATGATCTGAGAAAACTCCGAAAAGGAAGCAATGGCAAGTCTCTCACCGTCGAAAGATCGGATTTCAACAGTCTCTCCGTTTTGTTTGATCTCCACAATTTTTTCTACAGCACCCGAAAACACCCAGGGATGGCTGTGAAGAAGCGACCGCTCTCTGCCTTTTTTTAATACCAGGTAACCCATTTTATATTTCTCTTAGCTGTGTCCAGATTTCAAATTTCACCAAATATTCTGGAAATTTAACAATTCTTTAACATTTATATTTCATTGGCCCGATTTCAATATCGATAGTAAACTATCTTTGCCGGCGAAAATAATCTTTAAATTCAATCTTCAATGAAAAATGTAGTTCTTATCCTTTTGTCATTTATTATTTTGGCTTCCTGCAGTCAAAGTCCGGTTGTTAAAAATGAATTCAACATTCAGGGAACATTAACCGGTGAATATTCCGGTAAGGCTTTCCTCTTAACCCGCGAATCAGGTGAATGGAAAAAGTTGGATTCTGTTGCAACGGATCAAGGCAAGTTTCAATTCAAGGGAAATATTGTTTTACCAGAAATGTATTATATCCGGCTTGAAAATGATAACGGTTTGATTTCTTTATTTGCCGAACCCTCTGTCATCACTGTTTCTGTAACGCCCGGAGATCTTAAAAATGCTGTGATTTCGGGTTCGGCTGCCCAGGCTGAATATGAAACATATAAACTAAGCATAAAACCCTTTGACGATCAGATGGACCTTGTTTATCAAAAAGCAGAAAAGTATGAAAATGAAGGAAAAGCTGACAGCCTTGCTTTAATTGAAGAAGAATATAACAAGATTGATGGTGAGCTCAGTCAGTTTATTCTTGATTATGCGAAAAAAAATAATGCTTCGGTAATTTCAGCCTATAGCTTACTGAGTAATGCTTACAGGTATGATGAAAAAGACCTTGAACCAATCCTAGTAAATTTTGATCCTACCATACATGAGTCGGTATACATCACGAAACTTACAGAAAGAGTAGAAACGCTGAAAAGGGTTGCTATTGGCCAGCCGGCTGTAGATTTTACCATGTCTGATACCAGCGGAAACCCGGTTGCACTTTCATCATTATTTGGAAAATATTTGCTGGTTGATTTCTGGGCATCGTGGTGCGGACCTTGCCGTTCAGAGAATCCGAATGTCGTGGCGGCGTATAATGCTTTCAAGGAAAAAGGATTTGATATCATCGGCGTTTCGTTTGACAAGGATAAAACAAAGTGGTTAGATGCAGTGAAGACTGATAATTTGACCTGGCATCACGTAAGTGACCTGAAATACTGGGGCAATGAAGCAGGTAAACTATATGCTGTCAATTCTATTCCTGCCAATATTTTGCTTGATCCCAAAGGAACAATCATTGCAAAAAATCTTCGGGGAGAAGATTTACATAAAAAACTGGAAGAATTACTGGGAAAATAATCTTTAAAAATAAAAGGGTGCCCTTTTGCTTTTTGGAAGGTGGCCCTATACTATTTAACATTTGTTCAAGTAATACTATTGTCATCGGTTAACCTGTTTTCCCCTTGGCTGATCACCATCAGCTATTGGATCCAAAAGAGAAAACAGCAACTCATGGGATTTGCCCAAATCTATAAAATAAGAAAGGTCAAGACCAAAAGGATCGTATTCAGTTTATGTTTTTCACCTATCGAAAAACTATACTCGCCCAATCCCCAACTTCAAAATATAGCAAGATACGCTGGCCCTCCTAATTTCGTGGATTGTTGATTTCACTTTTTTATCAAACTTACTTTTTATCCTGGTAGGCAAAGCATCTAAAAAGACTTTTTTCCGATGGAAAACCACTGAAATTTTTTCCGGCGGAATTCTGCCATTATTTTATTCATGTTAGCTTCTAAATTTGTGTGTGAAGGAAAAACTAAAGCCATGAAAAATTACATTATTTGTTTATCAATATTGACATACTCTTTTTGTAAGGTATCGACCTCCCATGGACAGGATTCAAATAATATGGATCGTGATAAGGCATTAAATATTTTTCTTGAATGCAGTTCGTGCGACATGAATTACTTCAAAGAAAATCTGAGAATCGTCAATTATGTTCGGGAACCGGCTTTGTCGGATTTGCAAATTTTAATTACCACGCTTAGTACAGGAAGCGGAGGTACCGAATATAACCTTATCTTTATCGGAAGGAAAAGATTTGTCAATATAAATGATACCATAGTTTTTAGCTTGTCTCCCGATTATACCGAGGATGAAACCAGAAGTATATTGCTTGATAAAATTAATTTAGGGATGGTGCCTTACATTATGAAAACAGCTTATGCTAATAACCTTTCATTATTTATTGACGATACAAAAATCAGCGAAAAAGAAAGTAAAGATTCCTGGAAAAGCTGGATATTTGAATTAAACGGATCGGGTTCTTTATACGGTGAAAAACTGAGCAAAAGTTATTTTATAAATGGCAGTTTATATGCAGGAAAAATCACTCCTAAAATAAAATTTGAAACCAATAATAATTTCACCTATAGCGAATCCCATTTTGTCCTTCCGATGCAAGATACAGTTTTATATATAAACTCATTTCAAAGGGATTTTTCAAGCAGTAACCTATTTGTAAAAAGCCTAGGTAATCATTTTGGCGTTGGAGGAACTGCGTGTTTCAGGAATAGTCAGGTCAGCAACCTGGATTTTCAAATGAAATTAGGTCCAGCTATTGAATACAACTTATTCAAGTATGCCGATGCTTCCACAAAACAACTTCGCTTTATATATTCACTGGGCTACGAACATAGTAATTACAGTGAGATTACAATTTATGACAAATTGAACGATTATTTGTACACTCAAAATCTGAATATCCTATTCATGTATATCAAAGACTGGGGATATTTCAATGCCTCACTAATAGGATCCAGCTACCTCCATGATTTAAAACAGTATTCACTAGGGACAAATGGTTTAGCCAGTATCAGAATCACGAATGGCCTCTCTTTTAACGTTTCATTTGGGTTGTATATTTACCAGGACAGAGTTGATTTGAGAAAAGGAAGTGCAAGTTTAGAAGAAATCTTAATGTCCCAAAGGGAAATGGAATCTAATTACAATTACACCATAAATTTTGGAATTTCCTATAGGTTTGGATCCAAATTTAATAATACTGTTAATCCAAGATTTGAGCGTTAACGAACTTCATTTATAAAAGCGACATTCCGAAAACCTGTTTATTATTTTTATCCTTTGACTTCATTCGTAATAAAGCTAACCTCTTAAATTTATTTTCGTTTTTTAAATCATTACCTGCAAAATAAACATTCATCCTGTATCGGATAAAGTGGTATGTGCAAATTCATATAAACCACTGGTAAAACGATATTATCCGGATAGTAAATAACTCTTTATTTTTATCTGATTCTGATGTAATCGGATTAATTAAAAACGAATTTAAACATTTTATCATGAAAACAACACTTAAAATCATTGTTCTGATAATTGTATATATGATTATCGGGACGTCCATTTATAGCCAGGATATATACCAGGCTGTAAAAGATGGAAACACCGAACAGGTTAAAAATCTTCTTTTAAAAAGTCCTGAACTGCTCAATGCTAAAAATCAGGATGCCCTGACGCCGCTGAATCTGGCAGCCCAGGAAAAACAGTATGAAGTAGCAAAATTTCTATTGGAAAAAGGTGCCGATCCTCTATTGGGGGATAACGAAAACTCCGGCCCCATTCACCTGGCAGCAATCAGCGGAAGTAACCAGATTGTTGATCTGCTCATTGAACAGGGAGTTGATATCGACTTCAAAGATGATAATGGAACGACTGCCCTTCAATTTGCGCTAAGCCGCCGCCAATTTGATATGGCAAAACATCTTATCAAAAAGGGTGCTGATGTAAAAGTCGAAAACAACCTCAGTTGGTCTACCCTGCAATTTGCTGCCATAGGTGGTGATCTTGACCTGGTAAAAATGCTGGTAGAGAAAAAAGTTAATGTAAATGATGTGATTGAATCGGGCATAACGCCGGTATTCAGTGCTGTTTCCTATGGACATGCCGAGGTTGTAAAATATCTGGTTGAAAAGGGTGCTGATATTAACCATGAGGATGATCATGGAGATCAACCACTAACTTATGCCAGAAATCCTAATACTTATGATGCAGCTAAATTTCTGTTTGAAAAGGGTGCAGATGTAAAACACACAAACAAACGCAATCAAACTCCTCTTCATTCAGCAAGTGGCAGGGGATCAGTGAATATTGCAGAATTGCTCCTTGAGCATGGAGCTGACATTAATGCTCCTGACCAGGATGGCAGAACGCCTCTCACTTTTGCAGCATTCGCCAGGGATCCTGAAGAAATCAGCAAATTCCTGATACTGAATGGCGCGGATGTAAATCCTGAACCCTGTAAACATGATAAATTATGTACTTGCGGTCCATACTTTTCAACACCCCTACATGCAGCTGCTCGTATGGGACATATCGGGATGACGAAAGTTCTGGTTGACAATGGAGCCAAAATAAATGTATATGATAAAGAAGGTTTGGCCCCGCTTCATCTGGCTGTTCAAAGTGGGAAAAAGGAAGTTGCCGAATACCTGATTGACAATGGTGCTTTTGTTAATTGTAAGGAAAAAAACACAGGCAGTACAGAGCTGCATCTTGCGGTGGCTATGGGTTATAATGATATTGTCGATCTGCTGATTGAAAAAGGATCATGTCCGAAAATTACTGATAACAATAATGAAAACACCGCTTGATTATGCCATGAATTACAACCATAAAGAGATTGCTTATCATTTACTATCAGCCGGAGCTGATGATCAGAATCTTAAAAATTATATAACCGAACCGAGTTTACTAGCTGAACCTGTTAAATATGGTGAAGCTTCGATATGGTTTCTTGGACACAGCGGATGGGCAATTAAAACACAAAATCATTTTTTGATTTTCGATTATTTCTGCAATTCCTGGGAAAAAAAGCCCGGAGATTCCTGTCTGGCTTCTGGATTTATCATTCCTGAACAAATAAAGGATCTTCCGGTAACTGTTTTTGCGACCCATAGCCATGGCGATCATTTTGATCAACGGATTTTTGACTGGAAAAAAACCATTCCCGATATAGAGTATGTGCTTATGCTGGAATCAAAACACCAACGGAAATGAATATACCATGATCCCGATACACGGAGAAAAGAAAGTCAATGATATGAATGTATATGTAAATTATTCAACCGACCTTGGAGGAGGGTATGTTGTGGAGGTGGATGGATTGGTTCTCTTCCATATGGGTGATCATGCTAATGGAGAAGAAAAACTAATGGCGGCATTTACCGATGAAATTGATAAAATTGCAGATAAAAATAAAGAAATTGACATCGTTTTTGGTGGTATCAGAGGATGTAGCCTCGGAGAGCCAGAACAGGTAAAACAAGGAATTTATTATACGGTTGGAAAACTTCATCCGAAATTATTTGTTCCCATGCATAGTGGTGCTCATTCATTTGCCTACAAAGAATTTGCTGAAACAGCGAAGAAAGATGGTATTGAACAACAAATGAAATATGTTATACACAAAGGTGATCATTTTGTTTACAGCAAAGATTCATCAAATAGTGAAATCACAGGATTGTAGAGTTAATAAATATATGCATAATTTAAAAACGGCCTTCTGCAAAATGCAGAAGGCCGTTTACTTTTAGCTTTTTTTAAAAAAGAGGGATTATAAAACACCTCTAATAGAGACTAAAAAATTGTATTATTGCTGGCCCATTAGGAAGGTTGTTTTTTTAATTTAATAATCTATTTATTACATGGCACACGGAAGGTTTGATAACCCGGTAATAGCTTCTTTGGCTGGAGTAAAAGATTTTTTTTCAAAGCAAAAACTGGAAAGGCAATTAAAAGAAACCGACAGGGCGGATGGTAAAACCTGTTTGATAACCGGAGCCAATTCAGGCTTGGGATATGCGCTTGCATTAGATATGGCAAAGCGGGGGGCACGTGTTATTATGGCCTGCCGAAGTCAGATACCTCAGGCTGGTGAAAAAGCGAAAGCTGGTAGCGGTTCTCAGTTAATTGAAATGATACATTTGGATCTTACAAAAATAGATAGTATTCATCAGTTTGTCGAAACACTCTATCAAAGACAAATCAATCCGGATGTTACTATTTTGAATGCCGGTGTCGCCTTGCCAAAAGCAAGAAAAACACCATCAGGGCTGGAAGAGATGTTTTTCGTAAACTACTTTTCTAATTTTATTTTGCTTAACTTAATGATTTCAAGAGGTATAATCATTCCGGGAAAATTAAATGGACAATATCCCAGGGTGCTATTTATCTCTTCCGATTCGCATCAGGGCTCTTCATACATTGATTTTGAACAATTCGGTAAATATGAGGATTATGGCGTATCCAAAGGGATTTCGTATTACAGTTATTACAAGCTGGTGTTAAATACCCTTGCTGTTGAGTATTCCCGAAGGCTCAATAATAAGGATATCAAAATTTTAGTAAATATAATTTGTCCGGGACCAGTTCACTCCAATATTATCCGTGAAGCTCCCTGGTTACTGCGAAAAATACTTGGAACTATATTCAGTATTGTTTTCAGATCACCGGAAGTTGCAGCAAAATCAGTGGTATACATGTCACTATCCGCGGATTACAAGGACAGAACTGCAGAATATTTACATATGTTTAACCCGAAAAAAATGGATCCGAAAGTCTATCTTCCCGAAGAAGGCGCAAAATTGTGGGAATATTCCTTACGCCTCTGGAAAGATGTGGACGATAAAGCCGTTAATGTTAAATTTTAATTTAAAATTTCAGGCATGAAGATTCATAATAAAACAATATCACTAACGATCATTTTTGTAATTTATACACTTAGTATTTATATTGGTTATATTTTACTTATTGCTGTTCCGTACAGGAATGATATAGTAAAGATATTGATTGCCGATGCAATTGCCACCGTTATAGTTTTTATTTTTAGCCTTATATTTCGGAATTCGAGCGTTTATGATCCATATTGGAGTGCAATACCTCCCTTTATAGCTGCCTGGCTGATTTTTATTAACCCCGAAGGTAACAGTGTTCGTCAGTATTTGATTTTCGGGCTTATACTCTTTTGGGCAATTCGGTTAACAGCTAATTGGGCCAGAGGATGGAATGGTCTAAGCCATGAAGACTGGCGCTATCAGAAAATTGCCGCTGAAACTGGTAAAATGTATTGGCCTGTCAGCTTTATGGGAATTCATCTTATGCCAACTTTGTTTGTATTTATGGGGTGCCTGCCCTTATGGTTTTCACTCAAAAGTTCAGAAACCATCAACCTAATTGATATATTAGCCTCAGCTATAACTCTGGCAGCTATTTTTATTGAATGGATCTCTGATGAACAACTTCGAAAATTTAAAACGAATTCGCACAACAGTGCTTTCATGAGGAGAGGACTTTGGTCGATGATGAGGCATCCGAACTATTTTGGGGAAATACTTTTCTGGATTGGAATATATTTGTTTATTCCCGCTACAAAAAGTAAAGAGGGTTTATGGACAGCAATTGGATTTATATTGATGATCGTTTTATTTAAGTTTATTAGTATTCCTTTAATGGATAAGAGAAATGTAAGCAAACGGCCGGGTTATGAAAAATACATCAAAGAAGTTTATTCCCTTATACCCATCAAAAAGTTGAAAAAATAAAATCCGAAATTTTTTGATTAATTTTTCCCTTCACGCTCCAGCCATAAATCCCTGAATGATTTCTCTGCGAACTTTGGAAGCTCCCTCCTTGACCCCCAGACATTTTTAAAAACCATTCTGACCCCCAAATTCTTTAACCCGGAGCCGAAGCGGTCCAATCGTTTCCTTTTTGAAAGAAACCGCTTCATCACATCCATCGAAAATTTTTCTCCTTTTTTTGATATCCCTTTCGTTACTGATTCATTTCTATTATAAAGGAGCAACTCATGCAGAGGGATATTTACCGGGCAAACCTGGGTACAGCTGCCGCAAAGAGAGGATGCAAAGCTGAGATGAATAAACTCATCCATTCCCCTTAAGTGAGGTGTAATAACTGAGCCAATGGGGCCGCTATAGGTAGTATTATAGGTATGCCCGCCAATATTTTTATAAACGGGGCAGGCATTCAGGCAGGCGCCACAACGGATACAGCCCAGTGCTATTCTTTGCTTTTCGTGCTGAAGTATCTCGGTGCGGTTATTTTCAAGCAAAATAAGGTACATTTTTTCCGGACCATCGGTTTCACCTTCCTGTTTCGGTCCGGAAATAATAGAATTATACACTGTTATATTTTGCCCTGTTCCGTGAGAAGCCAATAATGGCCAAAATAAATTCAGTTCGGCTAGTGTTGGAATTATTTTCTCAATGCCTGCCACTGCAATATGAATTTTTGGAAAAGAAACAGACATGAGTCCGTTGCCTTCATTCTCAGTAAGGCAAACAGCGCCAATGTCGGCAATCAGAAAATTACATCCGGTAATGCCAACATCCGCCTGAATGAATTTTTCACGGAGTTTATGTCTGACAAAGGTGGTTAATTCTTCCGGCGTACTTTCGCTGGGAGTATTGAATTTTTCGTTGAAAAGCAGCGCGACATCTTCCTTTGATTTATGCATTGCCGGTGTGACAATGTGATAAGGTTTTTCTCCGGCTATTTGAACAATATACTCCCCAAGATCTGTTTCTATATTTTCTATTTCATTTTTCGCAAGGGCTTCATTTAATTCTATTTCTTCGGTGGTCATTGATTTTGACTTGACAACCAATTTAACATTGTTCTTCTTCATTAAATCCAGGATTTCCTTCACCGCTTCATCCTTATCCTGAGCCCAGATGATTTTTCCGCCTTTTTTTTCAAAATTTGCAGCAAATTCGATCAGGTACTTTTCAAGGTTGTTGATTACCTTGTGTTTGATCACATAAGCCCTGTTCTTAGCTAAATCAAGAAATTTGTATTGATTTTTTCCATTAATAACAGCAGTATCGTATTTCGAAATGTTATAATTGATTTTGTTTCGATGTTCGAGATCAAAAGCTTTTTGTTCGGAATCTTTTAAAAACTTTGTATAAATTTCGTGCATGCAAATACGATTAATTCTTACTCTCAAATGGGTATTTTATTGATCCTGCTTAAGTGTCTTCCGCCTTCAAAATCGGTATTTAAAAAAACTTTAACCATCTCAACAGCAATCTGAAAGTCAACAAATCTTCCCGGAAGCGAAATAATGTTAGCATTGTTATGCTGACGAATTAGTTTTGCTTGTTCCATATCCCAGCATAGTCCTGCTCTGACATTTGGATATTTATTCGCTGTCATCGCTGCTCCCTGACCACTTCCGCAAATAATGATACCAAATTCGTTTTCACCTTCATCGACCAGTTTTGCCACCGGATGAATAAAATCAGGATAATCCACGCTTGCTTCTGAATAAGTTCCAAAATCCTTTAATTTATATCCTTCTGCAGATAATTTGATAATTAAAAAATCTTTCAATTTTACTCCACCGTGATCAGCTCCAATAGGTATAACCTGGCTTTTATCAAACATGTTGAAAAATATTTTAACAAAACTAAGCTTTAAATTTACAGATGACTATTAATTAAAGCTTTATTAAAAACCCGAATTAACGATTTTTTTATACCTGCTTAAAAATCAAATTCTTATTTTTTCAACCGAAAATTGTTTATATCTGTGTAATTTTGTTACTTTCTTCTAATATGTATTAGACATGATAAAATTACTAATTGAATGTAAAATTATTGTTTGTGTTATTAGT
The DNA here is from genome assembly GCA_963705185.1 of uncultured Bacteroidales bacterium. Classification (GTDB taxonomy): domain Bacteria; phylum Bacteroidota; class Bacteroidia; order Bacteroidales; family JAADJA01; genus JAADJA01. The sequence goes on along the minus strand of CAVPJF010000032.1, from coordinate 124,919 downwards.
TATTTTAACCAGTTTCTGACCTGAAATGAACATAATTTTTTATTAGATTAGATGTAATTTTATAAACTTTATAAGATTTCCACTTTTTGTTAAGAAACACCTAAAATATTAATAAATAATACTATTTTATGTTGAATAAGTGTTAATAAGAAGTTGAAAATGACAAAATCAATAAAAGGTTCTTTTTCTTTTTAACACAACTAACAGGCTATATTAAAAATATAATAAATATATAAAACTTTATTTAATATAAATCAAGGATGACTTCTTTAAAAAAGACAACGACATACTCCAATTCTGAACTGAAGAAAAGAATATTACTTTTGAAAAAACAGAAAAATGCAATTTTATTAGCACATTATTATCAAGTTCCGGAGATTCAGGATATTTCAGATTATGTTGGCGACAGTCTTGGATTATCTCAGAAAGCTGCAGAAACAAATGCTGATTTGATAGTATTTGCCGGGGTACATTTTATGGCAGAGACAGCAAAAATTCTAAGTCCTAATACGAAAGTAGTATTGCCTGATCTGAAAGCCGGATGTTCACTGGCCGATTCATGTCCGGGAGATAAGTTTGCAGAATTTAAATTGAAATATCCTGACCATGTTGTTATATCGTATATAAATTGTACTGCTGATATAAAGACCATGTCGGATGTTATTTGTACATCAGGAAATGCTGTGCAGATTGTGGAATCGTTTCCGAAAAATCAGAAAATAATTTTTGCACCTGATAAAAATCTGGGGGGATATATTAACCGAATAACTGGCAGAAATATGGTTTTATGGGATGGAACATGCGAAGTGCATGATATATTGTCTACTGAAGCAGTTATTAAACTTAAAATTGAAAATCCGGATGCACAATTGATCGCTCATCCCGAGTGTAAAGCCGTTGTGCTTGAGTTGGCAGATTTTATTGGATCTACTACCGCAATGTTGAACTATACTATTAAAAGCCCTGCTAAAAAATTTATAGTTGCAACTGAAACTGGCATTTTACACCAGATGAAGAAAAATTCACCTGAAAAGGAATTTCTGATCGTTCCGACTGACGAAACCTGTTCATGCAATGACTGCCCTTATATGAAAATGAATACCATGGAAAAACTATATTTGTGCATTAAAAATGAACAACCCGAAATAAAATTATCTCCTGAAGTGATTGACCGGGCTGCAAAACCTATCAGGAGAATGTTGGAAATTTCGAAACAAATGAATTTGATCAGGTGATGAAAAATATTTTTCTCTTTTCAATAGCTATGGGTTTAACAACCTTGATTTATGCACAGGATGAAATTAATCCAAACGGCTTCAACAGATTTTATCATGAAAATGGCAAACTTTCAAGTGAGGGCTTTATGCGTGATGGAAAACCTGATGGTTACTGGAAAACTTACAATGAAAACGGATATATAAAATCCGAAGGTAACCGAAAGGATTTCAAGCTTGACAGTATTTGGACCTTTTACGATGATTCGGCAAAGGTGATTTTAAAAATTTCTTACCTTGACGGGAAAAAAAATGGTATAAGAACAACTTTTCAGGAGGATGAAATTATCGATGAAAATTTTGTGAACGACGTAAAACAAGGCTATTCATATACTTATTATCCAAACGGAAAACTATGGAAAGAAGCCAATTTTATTGATGGTCTTGAAGAAGGAACCGGAAAAGAATATGCCAAAAATGATGGGCGGGTAATCAAACTGATCACTTATAGAAAGGGCTTTATTACTGATATTGAAAATATAAACCGGATTGATAAAGCCAACATGAAGCAGGGCAATTGGGTGGGTTTTTATGAGGAAGGTAATGTTAAGTGGGAAGGCGAATTCAAAAACGACCTGAAAAACGGTTATTTTAAGGAATATTCTAAAGAAGGAAATCTGGTTACGACCCAGAAATACGTCGACGGTATTTTACAGGAAGAGGTTGAAGAACTTGCAAAGCTTGATATTAAAACCGAATATTATCCTACCGGCAAGCCAAAAATAGTCGCGAGCTATAAGAACAATATTCCTGAAGGAGTTCGCAGAGAATATTCTCCAGATGGAAAAATTGTGGCAGGTTATATTTTTAAAACCGGAATTATACTGGGAGAGGGTATCATTGATGAAGCTGGTATCAAAGATGGTCCGTGGAAAGAATTTTATGCAAACGGAGCAATAAAAAGTATTGGCGTTTATGATAAGGGTAAACGAATTGGCGAGTGGAGATTTTTTCACCCTAATGGAAAATTAGAGCAGATTGGATCCTATAACAAAGATGGAAAGGAAGACGGTGTCTGGACATGGTATTATGCGATCGGTTCTCTGTTGCGTGAGGAAAGTTACTTTAATGGAAAATTAGATGGCCATAGTGTGGAATATGACGAATCGGGTATCGTCATTGCCGAAGGCGAATACATTGAAGATTACCGCGAGGGAATGTGGAAATTCAATTATGGTGATCAATTGTCTGAAGAAGAATACCTGAACGGCATGTTGAATGGGAAAGTTATAACCTATTATAAAGATGGGTTAATAAGTTTTGAGGGAAATTTCATCGAAGACAATCCAAATGGGCGTCATGTCTGGTATTATACAACTGGAAATAAAAAAACTGAAGGGAATTACGTGATGGGACTAAAAGATGGAGAATGGATCAAATATAATTCAGATGGTACACCTTTCATAAGTATTTTTTATGAAAACGGGGTAGAAAAAAAGTATGACGGCATTAGGGTGAGAATATATGACGAAGAGGATACTGGTACCACCCCAGGTGATGATGGGATTTAAATTTTAATTTATTGTAACAGGAATTACCTGTATAATCGGGCTTACCATGTAAATACGGTTATTATCGATTCGACGGCATTTGAATCGTTTCTGCATTTTCTCAAGTTTTTCAAACACAATTCCATTATAAATCCGAAAATGACTGTTATAGGAGAGCTCTTCAAGTGTCAGGTAATCCTGGATTTTATCATATTCTCTTAATTTTATGGTTAAACGGGTATTCATTGAAGATGAATTCGGATTTTTAAGAAATTGTTACAACCACTGGTTTGAGATCTGCCGGAAAAATATCCTTCTCCAAAAATGGTTCCATTAGCTCCCGGAAAGCTTTTTTCCATTCCACTCCATGAGGTTTCACATTGCGTTGAAATTGATCCCAGTTTTTCAAATGAGCATATTCATGCACAAAAGTCAGCAGGAAGTTGTACTTATTCAGGTTGTGATTAACAGAAATCCGGTGAAATTTTTTAAGCAAAGGTGGCCGATAATCACCCAACTTCGATGAGCGGCTTTTGGTTATTCTTAGCTGGACATTAGAATTTTCAAGCCAGTTTAAAGCAACCGGAATTGCATTTTCAGGAATATAGTCGGCGAGTATTTCTCTATATGTTTTCATTCACCACTTGTGAAACGGATGGTGCGGGTGTCTTAAGACTAAATTCCGGACAATCAAGGCATTTCTTTTTCATCTTTTTCGAGGAAGAACAGGCTGCAATTATCATCGAGGAAAAAACTATGATTAACAGCAGGGGAATAATCTTTTTCAGCAACTTCATTTTTTTATCATTTATAACGGCCAAAAATATTAAAATTGCCCGAAATGATATTTTATAATTAATTTAGCGAGGCCATAAAAGATAATTCATGATAAGTCAGTTTGGACGCTATTTACTCCTGATGCTGAAGGTTTTTCGCAGGCCAGACAAATGGGCGGTTTATAAAAAACAGCTTATCACGGAAATCTATAGCCTCGGAATAGAATCCCTTGGTATAACGGTCATCATCTCAATTTTTATGGGAGCCGTTGTGGCAATTCAAACTGCTTATAATATTGACAGCCCGCTTATACCCATGAAACTGATTGGTTTTACAGTGCGTCAATCCGTTATTCTCGAATTTTCTCCCACCATCATCAGCCTGATCCTTGCCGGTAAAGTTGGTTCCAGAATTGCATCAGAGATCGGGACAATGCGTGTAACAGAGCAGATTGATGCACTTGATATCATGGGAATCAACGCACCCAATTTCCTTATTTTTCCTAAAGTTACTGCTGCCATTTTAATCAATCCTATTTTGATCATCCTAAGTATGGGATTTGGAATACTTGGTGGATACCTTGTTGCGGCTACAACTAATTTATTTACTACACAGGATTATTTGGAAGGGATTCGAGATGTGTTCGAAGGTTTTACTATTATCTATGCTCTTATAAAAACCGTAGTGTTTGCTTTTATTATTACCACTATTTCAGGCTTTGAGGGGTATTTTGTAAAGGGAGGCGCCATTGATGTCGGATCAGCGAGTACACGTGCTGTGGTCTGGAGCAGCATCATGATCATTTTATTCAACCTGATATTAACTCAACTCCTGCTTTCATGATTGAGGCTGTAAACATATCAAAATCATTTGGCGACCATCAGGTTTTAAAGAACATTTCAGTTAAATTTGAGAAGGGTAAAACCAATCTGATCATTGGCCAGAGCGGCTCCGGTAAAACAGTGCTGATAAAGTGTCTTATTGGGCTTTACGAGGCAGATGAAGGGGAGATTTTATTTGACGGACGCGATTTTAGCCATATGTCTTTCAGTGAAAGAAAAAACATCAGGATCGAGCTGGGCATGCTTTTCCAGGGCGGCGCCCTTTTTGATTCGATGACGGTAGAAGAGAATGTAATGTTTCCGCTAACCATGTTTACTGATCAATCAAAAGAGGAAAAAATTGAACGGGTGAATTTTTGCCTTAAATGGGTAAACCTTGAAAATTCAAATAGACTTTTTCCTTCTGAATTAAGCGGAGGTATGACCAAGCGTGTGGCCATTGCCCGCGCCATCTCCATGAATCCAAAATACTTGTTTTGCGATGAGCCCAATTCAGGCCTCGATCCACAGACTGCTGGTGTCATCGATGACCTCATCCAGCGTTTGACGGAAGAATTTAACATAACTACTGTTGTGAATACACACGATATGAATTCTGTGATTAAAATCGGGGATACAATTTCTTTTATTTATAATGGCGAACTATGGTGGGAGGGCAACAAAAATGAAGTCCTTCACTCAGATAATAAAGAATTGAATGATTTTGTTTTTGCAACCGAATTGACAAAAGAGACTTAAAATGCCGCCCCCACCCCCAAACATGAATTTCATTGATCTTATCTTAATTCTCATCATCCTATTATTTGCGATTCAGGGTTTTCGAAAAGGATTGATTTATGAAGTAGCTTCTTTAGCCGGCCTAATTTTAGGAATCTATGCTTCATTCCATTTTGCCAACTACCTTGAAGGATATCTTACCGATTATCTTAATGTACCAGAAAAATATTCAACCATCACTGCCTTTATCCTGATATTCTTTCTGGTCGTTATAGTCCTTCATCTTGTAGGAAAAATTATCGAAAACATTATTGATTTAGTCGCTCTTGGGTTTATAAATAAACTTGCGGGAAGTGTTTTTGGTCTGGCTAAGGGAATTGTTTTATTAAGCCTGGCCTTTCTCATCCTCAATCATTTTGATAACGAAATGATCTCTAAAGAAAACAAGAACGAATCCTTTCTTTACAAGCCCATTGAAAGCATAGCCCCGCTGTTATGGGAAGGGTTTGAAAAATACGGCAAAGAAAAAATGTCGGGGGAGGAGGTTGTCTATAACATTAACAAATTCTGATCAGGAATTAACATTTGTAAACTTTAAAATATGAAAAAATCATTAACCCTGTGTATTCTTTCCTGCCTGTTTCTGAGCCTTTTCGGCCAGGAAAAAAATATTCCGGCACCCATTGCCCCCTATAGCCCGGGTGTTCTGGTAAATGGTACGTTATACATTTCTGGCCAGATACCTATCAATCCGGAAAATAATGAAATGGTCACTGGTGACATCGGTGAACAAACCCGGCAGGTTATGCAAAATTTAGGATCGGTTTTGAAATCCTTTGGGTTTGATTATTCAGACCTCGTCAAATGCACGGTTTTCATGACTAACATGGACAACTATAAGGCTATCAATGAAGTTTACGGTAGTTTTTTTGAAGGTAATTTTCCCGCCAGAGAAGCTGTTCAGGTGGTCAGGCTTCCCAAAAATGCCGAAGTCGAAATTTCAGGAATTGCAGTTAAACAGTAATCATTTTTAAACCAAAACATTATGTCAGACAGAAGAGCTTTTATCAGAAACATTGGCGGACTTGCCGGCGGAATTCCGCTGCTTTCACTCGCGCAACCAATGTTTGCAGGCATACCCGGCCCGGATCAATCAATGAATTTACTTACACCTCCCGATACCGGCAGTGATGAAGATTTCTGGGGCTGGGTTCGCGAATCCTATACCATGTCGCCAAACATCATCAACCTGAACAATGGCGGCGTTAGCCCTCAGCCTAAGGTGGTTCAGGATGCCCTCGAACGGTATAACCGAATTGCCAATGAAGGCCCCTCCTATTACATGTGGAATACATTGGGCGATGGCAGGGAATCTGTCAGGATGAAACTTGCTGATATGGCCGGCTGTTCGCCGGAAGAAATTGCCATCGACCGGAATACCACCGAAGCCATGAATACAGTTATTTTCGGTCTGAACCTGAAGGCAGGAGACGAGGTGATTGTTGCAAAGCAGGATTATCCGAATCTTTTAAATGCATGGAAGCAAAGGGAAAAACGCGACGGTATTAAACTGGTTTGGCTGAGTTTTCAATTCCCAATGGAAAATGAAAACGAAATCGTCAGCATGTATGAAAATGCCATCACAACAAAGACGAAAATCATCATGCTGATGCACATGATCAACTATGTCGGTCAAATTTTACCGGCTAAAAAAATCGCACAAATGGCCCACCGTCATGGTGTGGAAGTCATGCTTGATGCTGCTCATACCTTTGCCCACATTGATTACAAAATACCTGACCTGGAATGTGATTATTTTGGAACCAGCCTGCACAAATGGCTTTGCGCTCCTTTTGGAACGGGAATGCTTTATATAAAAAAAGATAAGATAAAAAATATCTGGGCATTGCTTTCAGATAACCAGCCCGACGGTGAAAATATCCGCAAATTCGAATCACTTGGCACCCGATCTTTCCCGATCGAGCTATCCATCAGCCATGCCATCGATTTCCACCAGGTGATCGGCATTCAAAGAAAAGAAGCAAGGTTGAGGTATTTAAAGAATTACTGGGTAGAAAAAGTAAATCAAAATCCGAAGATTCGGATGTATACTTCTCTCAAACCAGAATTTTCATGCGGACTGGCTGCCTTTGGAATTGAAGGTATAAAACCCGGAGATGTCACAACACGATTGATGACTAAATACAAAATTCACACTACATCCATGGTCATTGATAATGTGGAAGCCGTCAGGATAACGCCCCATGTTTTCACCACAATCTATGAACTCGACAGGCTGGTGACCGGGATACTGGATATTGCAGAAAATGGGATTTAAACAGGAGGTATAAACTTCAGTCTGAGATTTGCATGCTGGCCACATAAAAATCCGAATCAATCAACACTTCGGTCGTATTGTCTTTTACTTCCATTTTTTTCCAAATTCTGGTTGGATAAAGCCAGGTTTCCTTTCCTGACAGATAAATTTTCAGAGGCATGTTAAATTTGGGCACGCAATTATTCCAGCGATAAAAAAGCAAACCTTCTTTAATGTAAAATTCGAAAACCGGAACCCTTACATCCCTTAAATATTGGTCAAAGAAAGAAGGGTTGATCTCGGCATTTTCTATTAGATAATCTTCAATTTGTCCTGTTGTGACCACCTGATGATAGAATTCACGGTTTATGCCACGAAGGATCTCCCTCCACTTTTTATCATCGTTAACTATTTGTCGCAGGGTGTGCAACATATTTCCACCCTTTGGGTACATGTCGCCTGAGCCTTCATGATTCACATCATAAAATCCAATGATCGGACTGTCATTCCAGATGTTTTTCCGGGTACCCCTTGCATATTCCTTGCCAGCCTGATTGCCATAAAAGTATTCTACGAATAAATTTTCAGAATAATTGGCAAAGCTTTCATGTATCCACATGTCGGCGATGTCCTTGTAGGTGATGCTGTTGGCAAACCATTCGTGGGCCGATTCATGGATAATGATAAAATCAAATTTTTTACCCCAGCCAGAACCGCTTTCGTCAAATCCCAAATAGCCATTCTGAAAGCCATTGCCATAAGTGATGCAGCTTTGGTGTTCCATACCCAGATAAGGAACTTCCACCAGTTTATATCCGTCATCATAAAAGGGATATGGTCCGAACCAGTATTCAAAAGCTTCAAGCATCCGGTTTACATCTTTAAAATGAACTTTTGCTTTTTCGAGGTTGTCTTTTAGCACGTAATAGTCAAGATCCAGGATTCCCTTCTCTCCTTTGTATTTATCGCTGAAATGGACATAATCACCGGCGCTTAGATTCACAGTGTAATTGCTGATCGGATTCGAGACAAACCAATAGAAGGTGCAGGTTCCATCCTCTTTTATTTCGACTTTACGAAGCCTTCCGTTCGAAACGCCCATCAGGTTTTCCGGAACATTAACGCTGATAAGCATACTGTCGGGCTCATCGTACATATGATCTTTGCAAGGCCACCAGATACTGGCTCCGGTTCCCTGGCAGGATGAGGCAATAAACGGAAGCCCGTGTTTATCTTTATTCCAGGTAATTCCTCCGTCCCAGGGAGGTGACTCAGCTATGTGCGGTCTGCCTCCATAGAAAATTTCGATATCTTTTGTTGTTCCGGGTTGCTGCAGTTCAAGGAGCAGAATAAAATGTGCATTGCCATCATGAACGATTTCAAGAGTCTTGCCATCCTGAAGTGCCTTATAAATAATTAGCGGGGATTGAAGATCAATTTGCATTATCTGATAAGGCTCAAGAACTGTATAACGAATTGTATTTTTTCCTTCTATCGTGCTGTCTTTGGGATGAACTGAAATGTCAAGATGGTAATACTGCAGGTCCCACCACTTTCTTTCATTGGTGATAGAGCCTCTCAGTGTATCCTGTCTTGTAAAAGTGAGCTCCTGTGATTGGACAGGAATAAAAATACATAAGCCCGAAAAAATCGTAAAAATAATCCGGAGCGTTATGTATTTTGGGTTCATTCTTTAATTGCTTTCACACCGGGAAGTTCTTTCCCTTCGATGTATTCGAGCATGGCGCCACCGCCGGTGGAAACGTAACTTACTTTGTCTTTCAGATGATATTTGTTAATGGCTGCAACTGAGTCCCCTCCGCCTATAAGCGAAAATGCTCCCTTTTGAGTCGCTCGTGCCACAGCTTCGGCAATGGCTTTTGTTCCGGCTGCAAAATTCTCCATTTCAAAAACACCCATTGGGCCATTCCACAAAATTGTTTTTGAGTTTTCTATGATCTCAATAAATTTTTTAATGGTTGCCGGTCCGATATCCAATCCCATCCAGTTTTCAGGAATTTCATTCACATCAGATACTCGTTTGTGCGCATCATTTTCAAACTTATCTGCAACAACCGCATCAGTTGGCAGGTATAAATTGACTCCTAATTCTTTTGCCCCTTCAACCGTATTCAATGCAAGTTCCAGCAACTCATCTTCCACCAGGGATTTGCCAACTTCTCCGCCCATAGCTGAAACGAACGTGAACATCATCCCGCCACCTACGATCAAATTGTCGACTTTGCTTAAAAGGTTGTTAATTATTTCAATCTTACCTGAAACTTTGGCTCCTCCTAATATTGCAGTAAACGGTTTTTGCGCCTCATGAAGAACCTTGTCAATGCTCTTCACTTCATTCTCCATGATATAGCCAAACATTTTATCATTCGGAAAATATTTGGCGATGATGGTAGTAGAGGCATGTGCCCTGTGAGCCGTTCCAAATGCATCGTTCATATAGGCATTACCCAGTGATGCCAGTTTTTTTGTGAACCCGTCATCGCCCTTTTCTTCCTCTTTGTAAAAGCGGAGGTTTTCAAGCAGCAGAACCTCTCCGGGTTTCAACCCTCCGGCCAGTGTTACAGCTGAATCCCCGATACAATCGTCCGCAAATTTTACTGTCTGACCAAGTTGCGAGGACAGGTATCCAATCGTATGTTTCAACGAATATTTAGGTGTCGGGCCTTCTTTGGGTCTTCCCAGGTGTGACATGAGAATTGCAGAGCCTCCTCCCGCTAGAATTTTCTTTATCGTTGGTATGGCAGCATCAATCCTGCTGGTGTCGGTTATTTCAAATTTTTCATTCAGAGGAACATTAAAATCAACCCGGACCAGTACTTTTTTGCCTTTAAAATTGTAGCTTTCAATATTTTTCATGGTGTTATAATTTTTTAATATTTCTTACCGGAAACAACCGTATTTTCTTCAAATGCTTAATTTAAATCGTATTGGTAATACGTTAAAGTTCTTGAAACTTTCAGCAGTCAAAAATACTTAAAATATATTTTCGTTTCTTACCTGATTAATTTATCAACTTTTAAATTTTGGATAGAACCTCATTAAACCGGTATTTCAATTACCCCGACCTTAAGGTCGGGGTAATTGAAATCATATCATAAAAGGACTTTAGTCCCAATGAGAAATATTTATAGCTAATTGACTATTTTTACCGACCAATTTTCAAAAAGAAAAACAGTGAATTTTAAAGGAACGATTAAATCCAAAATGCCTAAGCAGGAAACTTCAATTTTCGCAGTAATGTCTGCACTTGCATTAGAAAATAAAGCCATCAATCTTTCACAGGGATTTCCGGATTTTAATGTATCAGCTCAACTGATTAATCTCGTTCATAAATATATGAAAAAGGGAAGAAATCAGTATGCGCCCATGACCGGTATTCCGGAGCTTCGTGAACAGATTTCTCAAAAGTTTGAATCGCTTTATGGCGCTAAATATGATTTTCAAAAAGAAATTAATATCACTGCAGGGGCAACCCAGGCATTGCATACTGCCATTGCTGCCACCATCAACGAAGCAGATGAGGTTATCATTTTTGAACCATCTTACGATTCGTATGTACCGGTAGTTAAAATGCATGGCGGAATTGTGAAATTTGCCCAGCTCAAACTCCCGGACTATCATATAGACTGGAATGAAGTGATGAAACTGATCAGCAGCCGGACACGCATGATCATTATCAATTCGCCGCACAACCCTACAGGAAGTATTTTGAATGAATCCGACCTGAAAATGCTGGATAAACTCACCCGCAACACGGATATCATAATCCTGAGCGACGAGGTTTATGAGCATCTTATTTTTGATGGGAACAGGCATGAAAGCATTTGCCATTACCCCGAACTGGCAAAGCGGTCGTATGTGGTAGGATCGTTCGGTAAAACATTTCATGCCACCGGCTGGAAACTGGGTTATGTGCTTGCACCCGAAAACCTGATGGAAGAATTCAGAAAATTACACCAGTTTGTTGTTTTTGCCTGTAACACACCAATTCAACATGCCATTGCCGAATATATGACGGATAAAAGTGTTTATATGAACCTTGGACATTTCTATCAGGATAAAAGGGACCAGTTTTTGAAACTTATTAAAAATTCGAGATTTAAAATTATCCCATCCTATGGTACCTACTTTCAGCTTCTTGATTTCAGTGAAATAACAGACGAAACAGAAATTGATTTTGCCATCCGGATGACCAAAGAGTTCAAAGTTGCATCCATCCCCGTTTCGGTTTTTTATCATAAAAATACCGACAACAAAGTCCTCCGTTTTTGCTTTGCCAAGAAAGAAGATACACTGAAAAAAGCTGCCGAAATTCTATGCAGGATTTAACGATAGTCCTTGTCCAGTCCGACATTGTCTGGGAAGATATCCCCGCCAATCTTTCCGCATTCAGTCATAAACTGGGCATGATTCACCATCAGCCCGACCTCATCGTGCTCCCCGAAATGTTCAGCACCGGCTTTACCATGAATGTGGAAAAATGCGCCGAAACCATCAACGGATCAGCCCTTGCCTGGATGAAAGAAAAAGCAAAAGAAATGAATTGCATATTCGCCGGGAGTCTTTTGATTGCTGATGAAGGAAAATATTATAACCGTATGTTCTGGGTAAGTCCCGATGGTAGCTATGAATTTTACAACAAGCGCCATCTTTTCAGCATGGCCAATGAGCAGCATAGAATATCACAGGGAAAAGATAAAAAAATCACTAACTTAAAAGATTGGAATTTCAGCCTTCAAATCTGTTACGACCTTCGGTTTCCGGTTTGGAGCAAGAATAACCTTACTAATGGAACATTCGATTACGATGTTCTCCTTTATGTCGCCAACTGGCCAGAAGTCAGGAGCAATGCATATAAAGCGTTATTAATTGCTCGGGCAATAGAAAACCAATGCTATGTCATCTGGGTCAACAGGGTTGGATACGACAACAACAGGATTTATCATTCCGGCGATTCCATGGTGATCGATCCTTCCGGTAAAATCATTGCTCAGGCTGCATCCGGCAAAGAAGAAATCGCTGTCATGTACCCTTTCAGGCACCTTTCTTGTTGATTTTCGGGATAAATTCAGATTTAGTGCGGATTGGGATAGGTTTACAGTTCATACGTAATCCGACAACTTTTCAATAATCATCTCCGTCGCTCCGCAGTTTTCTTCCACATACTTCTTACAAATCTCCGATGCATGGTCATAGAGTGCCCGGTCGCTGTTCAGTTTATCAAAAATCGAAATGAAATCCTGCTCATTCCTCACAGCAAAAGCTCCCCCAAGCCTTATCAGGTCCAGAGCTTCTTTGAACTTATCATGAGCCGGGCCAAAGATCACCGGCTTCCCGAAGGTCACTGCCTCCAAAATGTTATGAATAGCTTTACCAAAACCTCCGCCGATAAACGCCACATCGCAGTACTGGTAAAGCGACGAAAGAAAACCCATCCCGTCGATGATCAATATTTTCGCCTCCGGAATATTCTTTTCATCGGCCTTTGAATAACGAAGGGTTTTATCCTTCCCGAACCTGTTTTCAATAGCAGCGATATGTTCTTCATGAATTTCGTGCGGGGCGATTATGATCTTCAAATTGTCTCCCAATGGAAGTTTTTGGATAATTTCTTCATCCGGAGGCCAGCTGCTGCCGGCCAGCAATATTTTGTGCCCTGCAGCAAATTTTTCGATCAGCGGAAACGACTTTTTATTTCTTGCAATTTCCTGCACCCTGTCGAAACGGGTATCTCCGCCTTTAACAACCTGATCAATCCCGATGGATTTCAGCAGGCTGAGCGATTCATCGTTCTGGACAAAAAAGAAGGTGATTTTCTTCAGCATCTTCCTGAACCAAAACCCATATCCCTTAAAAAAATGCTGTTCTTTCCTGAAAATAGCAGAAATGATGAACGTGGGAATTTGCTTTTGGTGAAGAATGTCTATGTAATTGAACCAGAATTCGTACTTGATAAAAATGGCAATTTTGGGATTCACAATTTGAATAAAACGCACTGCGTTTTTCCTGGTATCAATTGGGAGATAGAAAATGTAATCAGCCCCATCGTAGTTTTTCCTTATCTCATAACCCGATGGAGAAAAAAAAGTGAGTATGATTTTATAAGATGGATATTTACTTCTGAAGGATTCCATCACCGGGCGGCCTTGCTCAAACTCTCCAAGCGAGGCGGCATGGAACCAAATTATTTTTTCACCATTATTTATTTCACCGGACAATCGGTTATAAAGCCCCTTCCTCCCCTGAATCCATAACCTGGCTTTCGAATTAAATAAGGAATAGATCCGGACAAGGAAGTAATAGGTAAGAATGGCAACATTGTATAAAACAGACATTCCCTTTTGTATTTCAAAATCAATAGTAATAATACTTTTCAGGCATACGTTTAAAAAGCGGTACTATCCAACCGACCTTAATACCATACAAAACATCAAACCTTTTATTATTTTCATCTGGTTTTCCGGTATCAAAATTTACATCTCTCAGGGGATTTGTCCATGCCTGGTTTATTTCAAAACCCAAATAGAAATTCCACAACCTGCTATCGCTTAAATAGGTGTATCCAATAAATTCACTTATACCAAATCCGCCGGCCAGTCGATCATAACCTTTTTTATAGTCATCCAAAAGCTGGGGTGCAGTATTTTCAGCCACCTCAATCCTGATTTTGTGTTGCAGGTATCCTAAACTTCCTATGATGGTTATTCCTGAATTAGGATTTGGACTGAGGACGGGTATAAGTTTTCCTATTCTTGCTGAAATGTAATACCCTCTTTCATAAATCGAATAACTCGTATAGTTGCCAGCCATATTGATGATGGCGCCATCTTCCGTTTTAAGGTTATTCATGATTTCGTCGGCGACCTTAACGTTGTTGCCAAAAAGAAAGTTGAATTCAGCCCCGAAAATCCAATTTGGTTTAGTTTTCCAACAAAATCCTCCACCGATTGATGAATTATTTCCAAACCTGTCATCCAGATCACCACCAGGAAACTGAAAAGAGTAAGTTGCATAAAACATAGGTATGCTAAGGGTTGTGTCGGAAATATCCGACTGGCCTTTTAACCCCGCAGCAAGGAAAATTATTAATGTCAAAATAAAAAATCTCATCTAACCATGAAATATTGTGGCAAATATATGAAAGTAAATATTCACGCTTGTGTAAATTTGCCCGATGCTAAATGCTTTAATCTTTCGCAATGAAATTATTTCTCAACTATAAAAAAATTTTACTTTTTACTGCATTGATTGTGAGTTTTCCTTGCAAGGTAATCATTTCGCAGGATGATGCCACATGGTGGAACGAAACGCATCACTGGGATGGTATTACTTCATGGACCCAATACATAATTTACTCACCCTATTACACGGGACCCAATGCTTTACCTGTGCCATATTCTCAAAAAGGTAGGGTAAAAGACCAAATTGAATTAAGAATGGATCTGGAAGGACACTTTTCAAATGGTGATAATACCCAGGATATTCTTTTGGATTGTTATATCCCCCTTATTAAAAACAAAATTGCTGTTGAATTTTATGGTGTCCCAGTCGAGCATTATAACATGGATGAACCTACTGTAATTGAGCGAAGGGGTCGAAACAGGGACGGAGAGGGTTATGCTATGGGCGATTTTTATTTCAGCACCATGGTTCAGTTAATCAGAGGTAAAAAAATACCCGACATGACCCTCAGAATGGCTTGTAAAACCGCCTCGGGTTCCCAGCTCAGTGATGCCAGGTATACAGATGCCCCGGGTTATTTCTTTGATCTTTCGATGGGGAAAGATTTGATTCTAACAAACAAGCTTATACAAAAAATCCGATTTCACGGGATGATAGGTTTTTATTCATGGCAAATGAACCTGCCTGAAAACCGTCAGAACGATGCCGTGTTATTCGGGGCCGGAATAGATATTTCGATTTCCGGTTTTTGTCTGAATAATTCATTGGATGGCTATTCCGGATATTTTGGAAAAGAGTTGGTCGTGGTTGGTGATAAAACAGAACCTGTATCGTTCAGGGATCGGCCCATTGTTTATCGGTTGGATGTCATGAAACAGACAGAACACTTTGATTTTGGTTTGGGATATCAATTGGGTTTAAACAATTATACCTATCAATCCATCAAGCTTTCACTGATTTATCATTTCGCTTTAAGGCAAACCAGCAGCAATCGTTAATCTGTCGGCAGGGTTTTCTGAATTCTTTGTCAGTTGCAATAATTGACTAATTTTGAGCCCCTGTTTCGTTTTAAGGTACTTGCTGTAACTTTTGATGACCAGGCAAAACAATTTTGCTCGATAAAAACGGGGTAATCATTGACTAATTTAAATAATCTCATGGAAAAAAAATATTTTGTTCATGAAAGTGCATATGTTGATGACAATGTAGAAATTGACGAAGGAACCAAGGTGTGGCATTTTTCGCATGTGCAGAGTGGCTCAAAAATTGGGAAGAATTGCTCCATAGGTCAGAATGTGAATATTGGCAACAATGTCAGGATAGGTAACAATGTTAAAATACAGAACAACGTTTCTGTTTACGAAGGTGTAGAACTCGAAGACTATGTTTTTTGTGGGCCCTCAATGGTTTTTACTAACATCTTAAATCCACGAAGTGAATTTCCGCAGCGGGGTTCAGCGTTTTATCTTAAAACAGTGGTTAAGAAAAGCGCTTCGCTTGGGGCGAATTCCACTATCGTTTGTGGCCATTCGATCGGTAAATATGCCTTTGTCGGCGCCGGTTCCGTTGTAACCAAAGAAGTTCCCGACTATGCCATGGTATTCGGAAATCCTGCCAGATTGAAAGGATGGGTTTGTGCTTGCGGGAACCGGTTGGATCTCAATTTGGATGAAAAGCCGGAAGAAAAAGCTACTTGCAGCAAATGCAGCAGAAATTATATTAAAAAAGGAAATATTGTTGAACAGATTTAATCAGAAAGAAAATGCAATTTATTGATTTAAAAGCACAACAGGCCAGGATCAAAGACAAGATCGATGCCAATATTCAGAAGGTACTTGCACACGGAAGTTACATCATGGGTCCTGAAATTACAGAATTGGAAAACAAGCTTGCCGAATATGTGGGTGTGAAATACGGAATTGGTTGTGCAAGCGGAACAGATGCTCTGCTTATGCCTTTGATGGCTTACGAAGTGGGCCCGGGGGATGCCATTTTTACTGTATCCTTCACATTTATCGCGACAGCTGAAGTTGTTCAATTGTTGGGTGCAACGCCGGTATTTGTCGATATCGAAGCCGAATCCTTTAATATGGATGCCGCTAAATTGGAAGAAGTGATTTTAAAGGTTAAGAAAGAAGGAAAACTAAAGCTAAAAGGAATCATTCCTGTAGACCTTTTCGGGCAGCCTGCTGATTATGATGAAATCAATGCTATTGCCAAAAAATATGGTATGTTCGTTATTGAAGATGCGGCACAGGGATTTGGAGGCAGATATAAAAACAAGATGGCCGGATCTCTTGCTGAAGTTGCAGCAACCAGCTTTTTCCCCGCAAAACCACTTGGAACTTATGGCGATGGCGGTATGATCTTTACCAATGATGAAGACATGCTCAAAAAACTTTTATCCATCAGAATTCACGGGCAGGGAAGCGATAAATACAACAACATCCGAATTGGAATTAACGGTCGCCTGGATACATTGATGGCTGCTATTCTCTTACCCAAGTTTGAAATTTTTGAAGAAGAGATAGCACTTCGTCAAAAAGTAGCTAACCGGTATACGGATAAACTGAAAGATGTGGTTAAAACGCCCGTTGTTAAAAAAGATAATCTTTCCGTCTGGGCGCAATATTCAATTTTGCATCCGCAAAGGGAAAAAATAATGGAGGGTTTAAAATCGGATGGAATTCCCACGGCTGTTTATTACCCTAAACCATTGCATCTGCAGGATGCTTTTGTGGGTCTGGGTTATAAGCGATGGCGATTTTTCGGTTACCGAAGAAATTGCAGCTCAGGTTTTCAGCATTCCGATGCATCCTTATTTATCGCATGAAGATCAGGACAGGGTCATCGAAAGTATTATAAAACATGCAAAATAGGCGAGTCAATGAACTTTAACAGGCTCATTCCCGTTTAATATTTTTCATTTTACAACCGAATCTTAATATTTTAATAAAGAATTATGAATGTATATCAGAAACTCATCAATAAAGAAACGAAACTATCGCTTATTGGATTAGGCTATGTTGGCCTGCCCATCGCGCTTGAATTCGCTAAAAGAGTGCCTGTAATTGGATTTGACATCAGCGCTGAAAGGGTCGAAATGATGAAAAATAAAATCGATCCCAGCGAAGAGTTACCTTCAGAAGCCTTTGAGAATTGCGATATTGTTTTTACAACAAATCCTGAAGACCTGAAAGCTGCAGCATTTCATATTGTTGCGGTACCAACTCCCATCGATAATCACAACATGCCTGATCTGACACCTTTGCTTTCAGCAACAAGAACCGTTGGGAAAATTCTTAAAAAAGGCGATTATGTGGTTTATGAGTCGACTGTCTATCCGGGAGCAACAGAGGAAGATTGCATTCCGATACTTGAAAATCTTTCAGGATTGAAATGCGGAAAAGACTTTAAAGTAGGATACAGCCCTGAACGAATAAATCCGGGCGATAAAGAACATACCATTGTTACCATTAAAAAGATTGTATCCGGTTGTGATGAGATTTCCCTTGACAATATCGCAAAAACCTATGAAATGGTTGTTAAGGCTGGTGTTCATAGGGCACCCAGTATTAAAGTTGCTGAAGCTGCAAAAGTTATTGAGAACACACAAAGAGATGTGAATATCGCTTTCATGAATGAATTATCCATCATTTTTAACCGGATGGGAATAAATACCTATGATGTTTTGGAAGCAGCAGGAACCAAATGGAATTTCCTTAAGTTTTACCCAGGACTTGTTGGTGGTCACTGCATTGGCGTTGATCCCTATTATCTTGCTTACAAAGCCAAAGAATTTCGTTATCATCCGCAGGTAATCAATTCCGGCCGGTTTGTAAATGACTCCATGGGATTTTATATTGCAAAGCAAATCGTTAAGAAATTGATTGAAAAAGGGAAGAAAATATTGAATACCAAAGTCCTTGTCATGGGAGTTACCTTTAAGGAAGACGTAAGCGATTTGAGGAACTCAAAGGTAGCTGATTTGGTAAGTGAATTGAAATCTTATGGTATTTTAGTCGAAGTCGTTGATCCTCATGCCTCCAGTGCGGAAGTAAAAAAGGAATATGGATTCGAACTCGTTGAAGATATTTCAGATGATTACAATGCAGTGGTAGTGGCCGTATCGCATAAAGAATACAAAGATCTGGATGAAAAATACTTTAAATCGATTTGTGCTAACAATGGTATTATCATCGATGTAAAGGGCCTTTACAGAAATAAAATTAAAGAACTAACTTATTGGAGTCTCTGATACAACTATGCAATTGAAAATTCTTGTTACGGGAGGAACCGGCTATATTGGATCTCATACGGTTGTTGAACTTCAGCAGAAGGGTTATGGGGTTATAATCGCTGACAACCTCTCCAATTCCTATATGAGTGTTGTCGATAGTATTGAAAAGATAACCGGTATCCGGCCCGGATTTGAATTGCTGGATTTAAGAGATAAGAATAATACTGAACCTTCTTAAAAAAAATTCCGATATTAGCTGGAATCATTCATTTCGCAGCGCTCAAAGCTGTCGGGGAATCAGTTGAAAAACCATTGGAATATTATCAAAACAATATTTTATCCCTGCTCAATATACTTCAGGGGATGAAAGAATACAACATAAGCAATTTTGTATTTTCATCCTCCTGCACTGTCTATGGTCAGCCGGATGAATTACCCGTAACAGAAAAAGCACCTATTAAAAAAGCCTGGTCTCCTTACGGGCATACCAAGCAAATTTCGGAAGAGATTATTGAAAATGTTAGTAAAGCATCACCCATTCAAAGTATTCTTCTTCGCTATTTCAATCCTATTGGCGCACATGATTCTGCTCTAATCGGTGAGTTACCCATTGGTGTTCCGAATAATCTTGTTCCTTTTCTTACCCAGACAGCAATCGGCAAAAGAGAATGCCTGAACGTTTATGGAAAAGACTATGATACACCTGACGGAACTGCAATCCGGGATTATATTCATGTTGTGGATTTGGCCAGGGCACACGTTGTTGCAATCGACCGGCTGATTGAAAAAAAGAATAAAAGCAATCCTGAAATTTTTAACCTTGGAACAGGAAAGGGATATTCAGTTCTTGAAATAATTTCATCCTTCGAAAAAACAACCGGGATTAAGCTAAATTATAAATTTTCCGAAAGGCGACCCGGTGATATTGAAAAAGTCTGGGCTGACACTTCATTTTCCAATGCAGAACTAGGTTGGAAAGCAGAAAAAAATATGGATGATATGATGCTTTCGGCCTGGAAATGGGAAAAATTCCTTGAAGAATCAAGTAAAAAGAAACAAAATAGAACTTAGCAAAAGTTTTTTAATGAAAAAAATATTAATTACAGGAGGTGCAGGATTTATCGGATCGCATGTAGTGCGGTTATTCGTCAATAAATATCCTGACTATCACATTTTTAACCTTGATAAACTAACCTACGCAGGGAACCTTGAAAATCTTAACGATATTGACAATAAGCCAAATTATACTTTCATCAAAGGGGATATCGTTGATTCAAATTTAGTTCAGGAGCTATTTATTGAACACCGCTTTGACGGAATCATTCACCTTGCTGCAGAATCGCATGTGGATAGATCTATTTCAAACCCGATGGAGTTTATATTTACAAACATTGTCGGCACTGTTAATATTCTCAATTCAGCAAGACATATATGGAAAGAAGAATTAACCGGAAAAAAATTCTACCATATTTCAACTGATGAAGTTTATGGCTCGCTTGGTGAAACAGGTTATTTCACCGAAGAAACTGCTTATAACCCTCACAGCCCTTATTCTGCATCAAAGGCAAGCTCCGATCATCTGGTAAGAGCATACCATGATACATTTGGATTACCTGTTGTAATTTCCAATTGTTCGAATAATTATGGCCCTAATCAGTTTCCTGAAAAACTCCTGCCATTATTCATTCATAATATAAAAAACAATAATCCGCTTCCGGTCTATGGCAAAGGATTGAATATTCAGTGACTGGCTTTATGTAGAAGACCATGCCGCAGCCATAGATTTGATTTTTCACCGGGGTAAAGTTGGAGAAACCTATAACATTGGTGGTAATAATGAATGGAAGAACATCGATTTGATCCTGAAATTGTGCGAGATTATGGACAGGAAACTCCAACGAATACCCAGGCACTTCCGAAAAACTTATTACTTATGTCAAAGACCGTGCAGGCCATGATCTGCGATATGCAATCGATTCCTCCAAATTGCATAAAGAGCTTGGATGGAGTCCTTCCCTCGATTTTGAAAAGGGTTTAGAGAAAACTGTAGACTGGTACCTTGCCAACCAAAAGTGGCTCAACAATGTAACTTCAGGTGAGTATCAGAAATATTATGAAGAACAATACATTAAACGTTAACCAGAGCGATAACTGAGAACTGAAAACAAAGATCTTCAATCTAAACAACTGCTGAAACGGCATCGACAGAATTATTGATCTTCTTTACCAATCCCTGTAAAACATTACCAGGTCCAACCTCAATAAAAGTAGTTGCTCCATCAGCAATCATGTTTATCACACTTTGTGTCCAGCGAACCGGCGAGGTTAATTGTGCATTAAGGTTTATTTTAATTTGTTCCGGATCGGAAATGGCCATTGCGTTTACGTTTTGGTAAATCGGGCAAATGGGCTTGTTGAAATGTGGTTCGGTTGATGGCTTCAGCCAGTTCCAGTCTGGCCGGTTCCATCAGGGGTGAGTGAAATGCGCCGCCAACTTTAAGAGGTAATGCCCTTTTAGCTCCGGCTTCTTTCAATTTTTCGCAGGCAATTTCGATCCCCTTCACTGATCCGGAAATTACCAATTGACCCGGACTATTATAGTTTGCCGGAACAACAACTTCTGCTATTTTTGAAAGAACTTCTTCTGCAATTTTATCATCCAAACCGAGAATGGCAGCCATGGTCGAAGGTTCAGCTTCACAGGCTTTTTGCATGGCCATTGCCCTTGCATATACAAGCTTTAATCCATCTTCAAATGACAGGGTTTCGTTGGCGACCAATGCCGAAAACTCTCCCAATGAATGACCGGCAACCATATCCGGCTTGAATGCTTCACCCACTACTTTGGCAAGAATCACTGAATGTAAAAATATTGCAGGTTGGGTCACTTTCGTTTGCCTCAGATCATCTTCCGAGCCAGAGAACATGATTTCAGTAATTTTAAAATTCAGAGTTTTATCAGCCAATTCAAAAAGGTCTCTTGCTTTTTCAGATTTATCGAATAAGTCCTTTCCCATTCCTGTGAACTGAGCGCCCTGTCCGGGGAAAATGTATGCTTTCATAGAAAGTTAATTTATAATGTCGCCAAAATTAATGAATTAATAATATTTCATATATTACTTAAAATGCTTTACTTTTGCGCCTTGTTTTCAAAAATAAAGAGAATTACGAAAAAAAGACCCCGATGCATCTACGCTATTATAAATGTTTTAAATCACTAATTGGAATCGCATTTTTGCTTGCAATTTTTGCGTCCTGTGTTCCAATAAAAAAGCAGATTTATCTTCAGGCATACCAGGATAGTACAAAATCAGAGTATGTAAACAATAAGATTTACGATCATAAATTGCAGGTCGGAAATAATTTATATGCCAAAGTTTATAGCCTGGACGAAAAATCATATGAGTTTTTTAATCTGGGATATGGGGTATCAAGTGATGTATATTATGATGCTGCAATTTATCTAAAAAGCTATTATGTTGATGCCGCTGGTTTTGTTGATTTGCCGTTTATTGGCAAAGTACAGGTCCTTGGTTTAACTATTGATGAGGCAAAAAGTTTAATTCAGGCTGAAATTGACAAATACCTCAATAAAACTACTGTAATTGTCAAATTGGTCAATTATAATGTTACCGTTGTCGGAGAAGTTCAAAACCCCGGGCAATACAAGGTATATCAGGATAAAATAAACATATTTGAAGTCATCGGCATTGCAGGTGATTTAACAACTTTTGCAAAAAGGGACGACATTGTTCTGGTTCGTAAAAATGGCAATAAATCGAAAATTTTTCATATTGATATGTTGCATGATAATGTCCTTGAATCGGAGTATTATTATGTGATGCCAGACGACATCATTTATGTGACCCCGGTGAAGGGCAAGAACTTTGCATTTTCAGCTTTCCCTTACACGCTGGTTATCTCAACAATTTCATTGGGACTTGCATTGTTTGCTATATTCAAATAAGAAATATTTATAAAGTGGAAAACATTCAGAATATCATACAACAACAGGAAGAATCATTTGACTATAAATCACTGTTTTTTAAATTATACAGGTACTGGTACTTTTTTATCTTAACAATTTTCATTGCTTTATTGATCGCCTTCCTGTTCAATAAGTATACAAAACCGATTTATGAAGTAAGTACTACTGTACTTATCAAAGAAGATAAATCAACAATGGATGCCCAGGACCTTATGGGTTTTGGATTCAGAGGCAGTAAACAAAATACTGAAAACGAAATTGGCAAACTGCAATCTTATACGCTTGTGAATGTTGCAGTAAGAGATCTTGATCTGGGCGTTTCTTACTTCCAGGAGGACAATTTTATTACTGCAGAATTATACAGAGATAGTCCTTTCAAGATCATTATTGATTCAACACATCCACAGCCTCTTAATGTTAAGTTTAAGCTGTCTATTTTAGACAATGAAAACTTTAGCCTTGAAGCACAGGGAAAAGGGGTTAGCCGTTATAACTTCAGTAAATTTGAACTTATTAAAGGGGTTGGTGTTTCAGAGAATTTAAATATCAATATTGACAGTACTTATGCTTTTGGACAGTTTCTTATCAGTGATAATTATTTTTTCAAGATTATATTAAATGAAAATTATAATCCCGAATTACATAACAATAAAAGCTATTTCTTTGTTTTCAATGAAATAGATAAGCTGACCAATCAATTTCAATCTTTTGAGATCGAACCTATCAAAGAGGAATCCTCCATTCTGAAAATAACGCTAAAAGCCAACAATACTGCCAAGTCCGTTGATTTTTTAAACAAGCTTACAGAAGTTTACCTTAAAAGAAGCCTTGATCAGAAAAACAAGGTGGCGGAAAACACCATCATGTTCATTGATAGTCAGCTGGGAAATATTTCGGATTCTTTGAATTTTGCAGAGCAAAGCCTTCAGGATTTCAGGGTATCAAAACAGGTAATGGATCTTGATTTACAAGCTTCCCAGGTATTTGAACAATTGAGGGAATTGGAAATAGAAAAGGCACATTTGAATTTAAAATCACAATACTATAAAACATTGCAAAAATATGTACAGCAGAACCAAAACTTAGCGGACGTCCTTATCATCCCGGCAACCATGGGTATTGAGGATCCATTGCTTGAGCAACTTACATCAGAGTTATCAGGGTATTATGCTGAACGTGAAGAAATGCTTTATTTTTCAAAGCCTACCAACCCTATGGTTCTGGCCATTGATAAAAAAATTGAAATGACTGTTACCACTTTGCTTGAAAATGTTAGAAACATTATTAAAACATCTGAAATATCCGTTCAGGACATTGATAAACGAATTGCTGCAATGGAGGATAAAGTTAAACAATTACCAGCCACACAAAGAGAATTGTTTGGATTTCAGCGAAAATTTAAGTTAAGTGACGAAATGTATACTTATCTTCAGGAAAAACGGTCGGAAGCTCAAATCACCAAAGCCTCTAATCAACCGGACAACGAAGTAATTGATATTGCAAGAGATTTTGAAAGCTCGCCGGTATTTCCAAAAAAGAGCCTGAATTATATGATCGCTCTCATCCTTGGTATTGTTTTACCGGTGGTATATGTCCTTGGGAAAGACTACTTTAATGACAAGATCGTGGAAAGAAAAGACGTTGAAAATGCCACCAAATTTCCCATTATCGGTCATATTATCCACAGCAATAAAGATACCCAGGCAGTGGTTGCCGAATCCCCCAAATCCTCTATTGCCGAATCGTTCCGATCTGTCCGTACCAACCTGCAGTTTATTGCGAAAGGAAAAGAAAAACAAACAGTGCTGATCACATCAGACATGGTGAGTGCCGGGAAAACATTCATCGCCATCAATCTTGCATCTATTTTTGCCTTGTATGGCAAGAAAACACTGCTTATTGGCTTTGACCTGCGCAAACCTAAGATCTATAAAGATTTCGGATTATCCAATACGGAAGGGATCAGTTCTTTTCTAATTAAAAAAAGTAAGATTGAGGACATTATTCAAACTTCACCTATTAATAATCTCGACATCATTATGGCCGGACCTGTTCCGCCCAATCCCGCTGAATTAATTGCCTCCCCCAGAACCGAAGAACTTTTTGCCAGGCTTCATGAGATTTATGACTTTATCGTAATTGACACTCCTCCTGTCGGCCTGGTCACTGACGCCTTTCTTTTAATGAAATATACTGATGCAAATGTTTTTATCGTCAGGCAGAATTATACAAATAAAAAAGTATTTTCTTCCATCATGTCGGACATTGAGAATAGAAATATGGCCAACATCAGTATCCTTATCAATGATGTAAAGCTAACCAAAAACTCTTATGGTTATGGCTATGGTTACGGCTATGGTTACGGCTATGGTTATGGCTATGGTTATGGCTACGGTTATGGCTATGGTTACGGTTATTATTCTGATGACCGGGAAAAGGAAAAGGAATCAACAGCAAAACGAATTTTTAAGAACACTTAATAATTCCGGACAAAAACCTATCAGGTATAAATTTGTTTAATTTTCATAGGTGAGGCTTGCTTATTGTCTTGTAGTTAGTATAATGGAATCTGGCACTCTATGATTTAAAGAAATGGGTAAAGAAGGATTTTTATTTTACCTAAATTTGCGCCCCAGATTGAGTGTTTTTCAAATCAATTTTTCAAATAATGACCCGTAATGCAAATATTTTTCCGGATATTCAGATCACCGTTAATCGCAAGGATAAGGAGCGGTTCTTAAAACAGCATTCGATTGTAATCTGGATGACCGGTTTATCGGGAGCAGGAAAAACAACCATTGCGAAAAACCTGGAAGCTGAATTGCTGGCTCAGGGTTATATAGCGCAAATCCTTGATGGTGATAACATCCGTTCCGGGATAAACAATAATCTTTCGTTTTCGGAAGAGGACAGGTTTGAAAACATACGCCGAATTGCGGAAATATCAAAACTTTTTGTTCAGGGAGGGATTATTTGCATCAACAGCTTCATCAGCCCTACAGATAAGATCCGCGATATGGCCAAAAGGATTATTGGTAAAGATGATTATATCGAAATTTACGTTAACGCTCCTTTAACAGTTTGTGAAGATCGGGATGTAAAAGGATTATATTCAAAAGCCAGGAGGGGGGAAATCAAAGATTTTACCGGGATAGATTCTCCTTTTGAGGAGCCTTTAAATCCCAATGTTGAAGTAAATACAGATATACAAACAGCTAAAGAATCGGTTCAGCAGATTATGGATTACATTTTACCCCTGATTGAATTTAAAAAAGATAAAAATTAATATTTTCTTTCCCCATGCAGAAATACAATCTCAACCATTTGAGAGAACTAGAGTCGGAATCCATATTTATTATGCGTGAAGTGGCTTCACAGTTTGAAAATCCGGCCCTGCTGTTTTCCGGAGGGAAAGATTCCATCGTTATGGTTCATCTTGCAAAAAAAGCTTTCTGGCCTTCAAAATTTCCATTTCCGCTATTTCACATTGATACCGGCCATAACTTTGAAGAAACCATTGTGTTCAGGGATGAGCTTGTAAAAAAACTGGATGCCCGGTTGATAGTTGGTTCGGTACAGGAAGCCATCAATAACGGTCGTGTTGTTGAGGAGAAAGGGATTCAATGCAAGCCGTAATTTACTGCAAACGGTAACTTTGCTCGATGCTATTGAAAAATATAAAATTGATGCAGCATTAGGCGGGGGAAGAAGAGACGAAGAAAAAGCCCGTGCGAAGGAGCGTTTCTTTTCACACCGTGACGAATTTGGACAGTGGGACCCCAAAAACCAGCGCCCCGAGCTTTGGAATATATTTAATGGCCGTAAAAACATGGGCGAACACTTCAGAGTGTTTCCTTTAAGCAACTGGACTGAAATGGATATCTGGCAGTATATCTATCTTGATAACATTGAAATACCAAGCCTCTATTTTACTCATGAGCGTGATATATTTAACCGGGATGGGGTTTGGCTGGCAGATGCTCCATTTATGATGAAAAAGGAGAATGAAAAAGTGATCCGAACCAAAGTAAGATGCAGGACGATCGGAGATATTTCATGCACCGGCCTTACTCTTTCCACAGCTGATAATCTCGAAGACATCATTCGGGAAATTGCTGCAACAAGAGTCACAGAGAGGGGCAGCCGGGCTGATGACATGCGGAGTGAATCGGCTATGGAAGACAGGAAGAAAGAAGGATACTTTTGATTTATGATTTACGATTTTTGATTTGAACAGTCAGTATGTGCGGCTCCTCCTGAAGCACTCGAAGGAAACCTGACTCTGGATTTAAGCTATGATATTGATTAACGATTTTGGATTTTAAAAAATAATGGAAATTAACAGAGAATTTTCAAGCAAAGCCTACCTCGATATGGAGCTCCTGCGTTTTACCACCGCAGGAAGTGTGGATGATGGTAAAAGTACCTTGATCGGCAGATTACTATACGACAGCAAATCTATTTTTGAAGATCAGCTGGAGGCAGTAAAAAGGGCAAGCATTCGGAAGGGTAATGAACAGATTAACCTCGCTCTTTTAACTGACGGATTGAGGGCAGAGCGCGAACAGGGCATTACCATAGATGTTGCTTACCGGTATTTTGCCACTCCAAAGCGGAAGTTTATCATTGCCGATACTCCGGGTCATGTACAGTATACCCGCAATATGGTCACCGGGGCTTCCACTGCAAATGCAGCGATCATCCTCATTGATGCTAGGAATGGCGTGACAGAGCAAACTTACCGGCATTCCTACATTGCCTCTCTGCTTCAAATTCCTCACCTCATCGTTTGCGTGAATAAAATGGACATCGTTAACTATGAAGAAAAGGTATACGAAGAAATCAAAGAGAATTTCAGCGCTTTTGCCTCCAAACTTGCTGTTAAAGATATCAGATATGTGCCAATCAGTGCGCTCAAAGGAGATAATGTCGTGGACTATTCTGAAAATATGCCCTGGTACGGAGGAGGAACATTGCGATATATTTTAGAAAATATTCATGTAGGCAGCGACTGGAATCACATCGATCCCCGGTTCCCGGTTCAATATGTGATCCGGCCGATTTCTGACAAATACCACGATTACCGAGGTTATGCAGGGCGTGTAGCCGGAGGCGTTTTCAGAAAAGGCGAAAAAGTAATGATCCTTCCATCAGGATTTGTTACTACGATAGAAGCCATCGACTTTTTTGATGAACAAAAGGAAGAAGCCTATCCACCTATGTCAGTAACCATCCGGTTGTCCGATGACCTTGATATCAGCCGTGGCGACATGATTGTAAAAGAAAACAACATCCCCCAAATCAGTCAGGATATTGATGTGATGGTCTGCTGGATGAACAACAAGCCGATGGTACCTGGAACCAAATACCACCTCAAGCATACCACCTGCGATGTGAAATGTATGGTTAAAGAAATCAAATATAAGGTGGATGTAAACACGCTTAATCAGGTAGATGATGGAAAAGAACTTAAAATGAATGAAATTGCAAGGGTCTCAATTCGGGCGACCAAGCCATTGTTTTTCGATAGTTATCGTCAAAACCGGCAAACCGGAAGCCTGATCCTTATTGATGAAGGAACAAATAATACCATGGGTGTAGGAATGATTGTTTAAAGATAGTTCAAAAATAATACAACTATTTTATGAAAATTTTAGTCACAGGGTCCGCCGGATTTATCGGATTCCATCTTGTTAAAAAGCTTGCAGCCGAAGGCCATGAAATCGTGGGATTGGATTGCATCAATGAATATTATGATGTAAACCTGAAATATAGCAGGTTAATGGAATCGGGTATAGATCCAAAAGCGATTGAATACAACAAACCGATAACAAGCACTAATCATAAAAATTATTCATTTATCAAGTTATTGCTCGAAGATAAGGAGCCCATATTCGAATTGTTTAAAAAAGAAAAATTCGATAAGGTAATCAATCTTGCAGCCCAGGCCGGAGTAAGGTATTCCCTCGAAAATCCGCACTCTTATATCGAAAGCAATATCCTTGGATTTTTGAACATACTGGAAGCCTGCAGATATCAGGCTGTTAAGCATCTTATCTATGCGAGCAGCTCAAGTGTGTATGGCCTGAACGAAAAGATGCCATTCTCTAAGCAACAAAATGTCGATCATCCGATCAGCATTTATGCTGCCACCAAAAAAAGTAATGAGCTGATGGCGCATAGTTACAGTTACCTGTTTCAATTACCCACGACCGGATTGCGCTTTTTTACTGTGTATGGACCCTGGGGAAGACCGGATATGGCGCTTTTTCTGTTCACCAAAGCAATTCTACATGACGAACCCATTAACCTGTTCAACAATGGTGTCATGCTTCGTGATTTTACTTATGTGGATGATATTGTGAACGGCATTAGCAAAATTAAAGATAAAAATCCTGTTGCCGATGAAAAATGGGACGGAATGCATCCTGATCCTTCACGATCCAAAGCACCCTACCGACTCTACAATATCGGTAACAACAGTCCGGTGAAATTACTTGATTTTATTGAAGCCCTTGAAATAATCCTTGGGAAGAAGGCTAAGAAAAAATTCCTTCCTATGCAGCCCGGAGATGTACCGGCAACTTTTGCCGATGTTGACGGATTAGTAAATGATTTTGGTTATAAGCCCAATACCGATTTCAGGGAAGGTATCCGACGGTTTGTCACGTGGTATCGTGACTATTACAAAATTTAGCAGTTTATCATGCAGGCATCCGGAGAAAAAACATGGTATGCTCTTTATACAAAATCGCGAAATGAGAAAAAGGCTCATTCTGCGCTTGTTTCTTCCGGAATAGATTCCTTCCTTCCCCTCATTAAAAACCTGAAGCAATGGAGCGACCGGAAAAAATGGGTTGAAGAGCCCCTGTTTCGTTCATACCTTTTTGTACATATTTTTCCCTCTGATTATTATAAAGTTCTGAACACTTTCGGCGTTGTCCGCTACATTACATTTGAAGGAAAAGCAGTACCTGTTCCGCCTCAGCAAATTCTGGCTATCAAGCAGTATATCAATGCTGAAGAAATTTTACCGGAAAGGGTCAGGGATTTCGAAGCAGGCGACAAGGTGGAGATCTTTCGTGGTCCTTTAAAAGATTTATCCGGTAATTTAATTCGCGTTCAGGGAAAGCAAAAAGTGAAGATTGAGATCGAATCGATCGGGCATAGCATTACCCTTACCATTCCTCAGTCTTATCTCAGGATCATTGATCCGGTAAAGAAGGATAAAAATATTGTAAAAAAATTTTAGTCAAAGTTGACATTTTAAAAATATTGAGTAACTTTGTTACTCGTTTTGAGTTAGAAGAACATTATTTTTTACAAAAAAAACGACTTATTCCTTAAACAGTCCGGGCCTATAACCTGTGACTGACCGGGCGAAGCCGTATCAATCACCCGGTAATTTTAACTACGAATTCAAATTATTTATTCCTCCTGATTAGTATCAGAAATTAATTCATGCTCGACACCTTAATCACCTCCAAAACACGTATTAAGCTTCTTCTCAAGTTTTTCCTGAACAGCAATTCAAGGTCTTATTTGCGCAATCTTGAAACGGAATTCGGTGAATCCACCAATTCCATACGGTTGGAATTAAATAAATTTGAGAGGTCAGGATTGCTTAAATCGGAGGCAGACGGCAACAGAAAATATTTCAGGGCCAATACCGATCATCCGCTTTTTAAAGATATTCACAACATTTTACTCAAGCAAATCGGTTTTGATAAGATCATTGAGCGGGTTATAGAAAAACTTGGCAACCTGGATGAGGCTTATGTTGCCGGAGATTTTGCCAGGGGAATTGATAACGGCAGTATCGATCTGATCTTTGTTGGCGACAACATCAACAAAGAATACCTGATCCGGTTGGTCGAAAAAACCGAAAGCTTTATCAACCGGAAGATCAGGTACCTGGTATTTGGAAAGATTGAGGCACAGTCATTTTTGAAAACACAAAACGATGAGGATTTGCTTATCCTCTGGAAGAGTGAAAATTGATTAGACAAAAATAACTGGATTTTGGAATGGCTTAAATAGGTAAAATAAATGTAAACTCAGAACCAGAAACTGGGAACTAAGAACATCAACCCTACTGCATAAATGAATAACAATATTTATAATTTCGGCCTCATCGGTGCCGCAGGCTATATTGCACCTCGTCACATGAAGGCCATCAAAGATACCGGAAACAAGCTGGTAACGGCGCTTGATCTTTACGACAGTGTTGGTATCATCGATTCCTATTTCCCGGAAGCAGACTTTTTCACCGAACCGGAGCGTTTTGACCGCCATATGGATAAGCTCCGTCGCCAGGGCAGTAGAAAGATTGATTACCTGAGCATATGCTCACCCAATTACCTGCACGATGCCCACATTCGTATGGCCCTGCGCAACGATTCCCATGCCATTTGTGAAAAGCCTCTCGTTCTGAACCCCTGGAACGTGGATGCGCTGGCTGAGATTGAAAAAGAAACAGGCAAAAAGATTTTTACCATCCTCCAGCTTAGGCATCATCCTTCCATCATGGCATTGAAAGAAAAAATCGATAAGGGACCCAAAGACAGGATTTATGATATTGACTTAACCTATATTACCTCAAGGGGTGCATGGTATCACCGATCATGGAAGGGTAATACTGAAAAAAGCGGTGGCATAGCTACCAACATTGGGGTACATTTTTTCGATATGCTGAGCTGGATATTTGGGGAATGCAGTGATAACGTTGTTCATTTGAGTGAAACAGATCGTGCTGCCGGGT
This sequence comes from uncultured Bacteroidales bacterium, assembly GCA_963705185.1. Taxonomy (GTDB): domain Bacteria; phylum Bacteroidota; class Bacteroidia; order Bacteroidales; family JAADJA01; genus JAADJA01. Next base: position 93,310 of record CAVPJF010000032.1, on the reverse strand, counting down.
TACTGCAACTTAAAAAAGCACGCGTGCGCTGGTTCCTGAGCATTAATAACGAAACACTGCCTATGCATATAAAAGAAAAGGGACAGACCACTTTCCGCTCCATCACCATTGATGGCGAAGAGATTGAATTTAGCGGAGGGTTTACCGATTTGCACACTGCCAGCTATCAGGGAATCATCAATGGAAAAGGTTATGGCCTGGAGGAAGCCCGTAATGCGGTGGATATTGTGTACCGGATAAGGAATCAAAAGCCTTCAGAAGGATTGGGTGATCGGCATCCAATGATAGAAAAAAGGAGAATTGACTAACCTGCCTGCAGTAGACAGGAATGACTAAAATATTGTGCCAAAGGCATCCTCCGAAGGAGTCCTTGGGACCTTTGGGAGATTGACTAAAATGGGGGATTTTATGAATTGGAGTTAAAGGGAGAAAGCAGAAGTAGTCAGCAATAACCAAAAACTTTAAACTCAAAACGCAGAACTCAGAACCCGGAACCGAAAACTGAGAACAGAAAACTAACAACAGCGGCAGCAGCAGTGGGCAGTCGGCAAAAACAATAACCAAAAACTTTAAACCCAAAACCCAGAACTCAGAACCCGGAAACCCAGAACTGACAACAGAGAACCGAAAACTGCAGCAGCAGCAGGTGCAGTGGGCAGTCGGCAAAAATTGTCCTATCATGAAATAGGTTGACATAAAGTTCAGTTAATAACTTATAGTTAGTAAGCCTATGAAAGAGAAAAAAGTGATACGACATTTTAGTGAAGCCTTTAAGAAGGAAAAGGTAAAAATGATTGAAGACAAACAGATCACTGTACTTCAGTTAAGTAAAATTTATGAGGTATCGGATGCGGCTATTTATAAATGGATCCGTAAGTATTCAACCCGGATTGCACGAGTGGAGAAATATGTGGTTGAGAAAGAAAGCGAAGGATCGAAGACCCTTGAATTAATGAAACACATAGCGGAGCTTGAGCGCAAAGTTGGTCAGAAACAACTACAGATTGATTACCTGGAAAAAGTCATTGAACTGGGCAGTGAGCAGGTGGGAGTTGATATTAAAAAAAAGTACGCATCGCAACGCTCAGATGGTTCCATGCCGAACAAAAAGAAATCATCATGACCGAATTATACAGCATCTCAGGAATCACCCGCCAGGCCTATCACAAAGCAATGCACAAACAGGATAGGGAAACACTCTTATGGCAACGGATGAAAGAAATGGTAATAGAAGTACGAAAAGATTATCCTCGCCTGAGCGCCCGCAAGATCCATTACATGTTAGGCATCGAAGAAATAGGCGTCAACCGTTTCGAGCGCTTTGTTTCATCGCAGGGAATGGGGGTAAGAAAGTTTCGTTCATACATACGGACCACTTACCCCGGAACCATTCGGTATGATAATCTGGTTCATGGAAAAATAATAACCGACATCAATTGTTTATGGGCCAGCGATATCACCTACTTTAAACCCTATGACCAAACCTTCTACATCGTTGTGATCCTGGATGTATACAGCCGCCGGATCATAGGGTACAGCGCCAGCGATAACATGTTTGCAATAAACAATCAGAAAGCGTTGTCAATGGCCATGAACACCCGAAGGCAAAAACAATTTACAGGCATGATCCATCATTCCGATAAAGGCAGCCAGTACAGTTCAAAAGAATATGTAAAGATGCTTACCTCTGCCAACATTCAAATCAGCATGGCAGAAACCTGCCTTGAAAATGGATATGCTGAACGCGTAATCGGAACGCTGAAGAACGATTATCTCCGGATGTATAACATAATAACTTTAAAGCAATTACAAACAACATTGGCACGCCAGGTAAAACTTTACAACAACTGTCCCCATGGCGAACTGGGAAAACTTAGCTCCCTTGCATTTGAAAAATATATCAGCGGCAAATCCAAACAGGAACACCCGGTAATGCAATTGTACGACTTCAGACAGAAAGCAGAAGAACAAAAAAATAACAGTACGACGATGGGTTTTATCAGGCATAAGCCCATGAAAATATCCATAAATAAAAAAACCGTAGCTTTACTCAATAAAACTACGGTCAGGTATTTTCCTGGGTCAGGCTATTCCTTGGAAGGTTGCCCCCCGGCAGAGCCTTCCTCCGCTTCACCTGAGGAAACAAAGTTGAACAATACGAACAAACTTAAAAAATTGAATTATCAACAATTAATATGAAAGTTGGGTTATTTTTGTCAACCAAAATCATGATAGGTCAAATCTAGAACTCAGAACTGACAACAGAGAACAGACAACTGAAAACTCACTGATGGACAAAGCTGAAATTATCATCTATCAACCTGACGAACAATCTGCCAAACTGGAAGTCCGAATTGAAGATGAGACTGTTTGGCTTACGCAGATTCAATTAGTTGAACTTTTCAAATCTACTAAACAAAACATAAGTCTTCATATTAATAACATTTTCAGGGAAGGTGAATTACATCCCGACTCAACTGTCAAGAAATACTTGACAATTCAAAATGAAGGGAAAAGACGGGTAAAACGTAAAGTTCTGATTTACAATCTTGATGTAATTATATCTGTTGGATACCGTGTTAAATCGCAGAGAGGTACACAATTTCGTATCTGGGCAAACCGGGTGTTAAGGGATTATTTATTGAGAGGATATGCAATTAACCAGCGTATTGGCAACATTGAGAAAAAATTACTGGAACACGAACAAAAATTTGAATTGCTGATAAAAACAAGCATGCCACCCAGAGAAGGTATTTTTTATGAAGGACAGATTTTTGATGCTTATCTGTTTGTTTCCAATCTTATAAAATCAGCAAATAGCTCCATTGTACTGATAGATAATTATGTAGATGAAAGTGTTTTATATTTATTGTCAAAAAGAAAACCCAATGTAGATGCAACTATTTTTACCACTACCATTTCAAAACAACTCAAACTGGATATTGAACGTTTTAATGCTCAATATGCCCCTGTTACTATTGAGGTTTTCAATAAGTCACATGATCGGTTTTTGATCATTGATCATGATTCCGTTTATCACATTGGTGCTTCGTTAAAAGATCTTGGTAAAAAATGGTTTGCATTTTCAAGATTCAATACGAATGCTTTAATCTTAATAAATAAGCTAAAACCACAAAAGTGATAATTCATGGGAGAAAGACATCCAATAGCGAAACACAGGGAAATGACCAGATTGACCAGAGTTTGGAATGACGAAAATGAAAGAACCCCGAACTGAGAACTCAGAACTGACAAAAGCGGCAGCGGCAGTAGTAGTGTGCAGCCGGCAAGGATCAAAAACTGTTAACAAAACTTAAACCCAGAACTCAGAACCCGGAAACCCAGAACTGACAACAGAGAACCGAAAACTGCAGCAGCAGGTGCAGTGGGCAGTCGGCAAGAACCAAAAACATTAAACCCAAAACACAGAACTCAGAACTGTCCTATCATGAAATAGGTTGACATAAAGTTCAGTTAATAACTTATAGTTAGTAAGCCTATGAAAGAGAAAAAAGTGATACGACATTTTAGTGAAGCCTTTAAGAAGGAAAAGGTAAAAATGATTGAAGACAAACAGATCACTGTACTTCAGTTAAGTAAAATTTATGAGGTATCGGATGCGGCTATTTATAAATGGATCCGTAAGTATTCAACCCGGATTGCACGAGTGGAGAAATATGTGGTTGAGAAAGAAAGCGAAGGATCGAAGACCCTTGAATTAATGAAACACATAGCGGAGCTTGAGCGCAAAGTTGGTCAGAAACAACTACAGATTGATTACCTGGAAAAAGTCATTGAACTGGGCAGTGAGCAGGTGGGAGTTGATATTAAAAAAAAGTACGCATCGCAACGCTCAGATGGTTCCATGCCGAACAAAAAGAAATCATCATGACCGAATTATACAGCATCTCAGGAATCACCCGCCAGGCCTATCACAAAGCAATGCACAAACAGGATAGGGAAACACTCTTATGGCAACGGATGAAAGAAATGGTAATAGAAGTACGAAAAGATTATCCTCGCCTGAGCGCCCGCAAGATCCATTACATGTTAGGCATCGAAGAAATAGGCGTCAACCGTTTCGAGCGCTTTGTTTCATCGCAGGGAATGGGGGTAAGAAAGTTTCGTTCATACATACGGACCACTTACCCCGGAACCATTCGGTATGATAATCTGGTTCATGGAAAAATAATAACCGACATCAATTGTTTATGGGCCAGCGATATCACCTACTTTAAACCCTATGACCAAACCTTCTACATCGTTGTGATCCTGGATGTATACAGCCGCCGGATCATAGGGTACAGCGCCAGCGATAACATGTTTGCAATAAACAATCAGAAAGCGTTGTCAATGGCCATGAACACCCGAAGGCAAAAACAATTTACAGGCATGATCCATCATTCCGATAAAGGCAGCCAGTACAGTTCAAAAGAATATGTAAAGATGCTTACCTCTGCCAACATTCAAATCAGCATGGCAGAAACCTGCCTTGAAAATGGATATGCTGAACGCGTAATCGGAACGCTGAAGAACGATTATCTCCGGATGTATAACATAATAACTTTAAAGCAATTACAAACAACATTGGCACGCCAGGTAAAACTTTACAACAACTGTCCCCATGGCGAACTGGGAAAACTTAGCTCCCTTGCATTTGAAAAATATATCAGCGGCAAATCCAAACAGGAACACCCGGTAATGCAATTGTACGACTTCAGACAGAAAGCAGAAGAACAAAAAAATAACAGTACGACGATGGGTTTTATCAGGCATAAGCCCATGAAAATATCCATAAATAAAAAAACCGTAGCTTTACTCAATAAAACTACGGTCAGGTATTTTCCTGGGTCAGGCTATTCCTTGGAAGGTTGCCCCCCGGCAGAGCCTTCCTCCGCTTCACCTGAGGAAACAAAGTTGAACAATACGAACAAACTTAAAAAATTGAATTATCAACAATTAATATGAAAGTTGGGTTATTTTTGTCAACCAAAATCATGATAGGTCAAACCCGGAACTGAGAACTGACAACAGAGAACCGAAAACTGACAAACAATGCTCTTTAACTCCATCCATTTCGTTCTTTTTTTCATTGTGGTAACTACACTGTACTTCGCGATACCACATAAGATCAGTTGGTTTTTAAAAATATCCTTTAGTTCTCAAAATGATCAATAAAATTATAGAATCGATTATTAAATTCCCAGAAAGAAATGCATTCTTTATCAAGGATAAATTCTATACCTATGAACAGCTTGGTCAGAAAATTTCAAATATTAAAAATGTCTTGATACCTCATTTGTCTGAAATTTCTCCAAAATACATTGGAGTTATGATGTACGAGGACTTTGAATCCTATGCATCCTGTATAACTGTTTTGCTTTCAGGTTATGGGTATGTTCCGCTCAATCCATTAAATCCTGTTGAACGTAACCTTGAGGTCATTCAGCAGGCTGATGTTAAAATAATTTTATCCAGCAATAAGAACCTTGAATCTGCATATGAAACAAAAAGAAGCATTACTTTTATTGATACCGGTAATTTACCTGATCGAGACTGTTAAATTTGAGTTTCCATCTGCAAAAGATGATGATCCTGCTTATGTAATTTTTACCTCCGGTAGCACGGGTAAACCAAAAGGAGCTCCTATTAGCAGGGGAAACTTAAATGCATTCCTTGATTCTGTCTGGAATATTGGTTGGGATATTAATGAGGAAGACAAATTTCTTCAAATGTCAAGTATGACTTTTGATATGTCTATACTGACTTTTGTCATCCCATTATGTGTAGGTGCATGTATCTATACAGTTCCTGAAGATGAGATTAAATACCTATATGGCTTTAAACTTATGGTGGAACAAGGCATAACGTTTATTGCGGTTGTGCCTTCAACCCTTTCGTATTTAAAACCATATTTCAACTCGATCAATCTTCCATCAATCAGGTATTCCCTGGTTTGTGGTGAGTCATTCCCAATAGAAATGGCTAACCTATGGCAGGAATGTATCCCCAACGCAAAAATTGTAAATATTTATGGACCCACAGAATCCACGGTATTCACTCATTCATATCATTATTGTAAAGGAAATAATGACAAATCTTACAATGGCATTATGGCGCTTGGTGATCTGGTAAAAAATATGGAAACCTTATTACTTGATGAAACAGGAAATGAAGTTAAACCAGGAAAAAAAGGTGAATTGTGTATTACCGGAAAACAACTGACAAGCGGATATCTTAATAATCCTGAAAAAAATCTGGAAAGTTTTTTCACAAAAAAAACTGGTAGTGTTGAAAAAAGATTTTACCGTACAGGAGATATTGTTTTTATGGATAATGAAAATTGTTATTTCTATGTCGGACGGAAAGACCATCAGGTTAAGATACAGGGACACCGGGTTGAACTGGGTGATATTGAAAAACATGCAAGGGATATTACGCTTACTGAAAATACAATTGCGCTTGCTCAGTTAAATGAATTTGGAAATTATCAGATTCATCTTTTTACTGATCAAATTGATTTCAATCGTGAGGGCATACTAAAATATCTCAAATCCAAACTACCTTATTACATGATCCCTTCCAATGTGACGAAAGTGGAAAAGATGCCCATGAACGTTAATGGTAAAATTGACCGGCTGGCATTGTTGAAAATGATTAATATGCCCTAAGTATTTATACATGAAACGGGATAAATTTATACCCGATGACTATTGATTTATTTTTCCGCCACCAAGACACTAAGTCTCTAAGAAACACAAAGAAACACTTCGTGATCCTTTGTGTATTTGTGCCTTAGTGGCTATTTTTAAAAGTACGGTTTTATCCCGTTTGTTGTATAATTGGAACATAAAGAGAAAATTATATCCTATGAGTGAAGAACTTGAAATATTTAAAGAATTTCCATTGAAAATCCAGATTCAGATTCCCTGGGTTGATATGGATATTTATAAGCATGTAAACAATGCCAATTATTTCAGATATTTTGAAGAAGCACGTATTAAATACCTTGAGAAAGTTGGTTTTTATGAGCAATATGAAAAAAATGGATTGGCAGGAGTATTGTCAAATGCATCCTGTAATTACCTTATTCCATTGACATATCCCGACACTTATTACGGTTGGTACCAGAATAGTTGAAATTAAGAATGATACTCTTCAGATGGAACAATATATTATCCAGTCCTAAAGTCAGGTTGGCCGCTTTTGGAAAATCGGAGATTTGTATTTTCGACTTTAATAAATCAAAAACAATTAAAGTTCCGGATTATTTAAAGAGAGAAATTGAAAAACTGGAAAATAAATCGTTTGGATAATTGAGCTGTTTATATCAAGACTCCAAATTACCAATTTAAGTTTTATACCATTTTTTAAGATTAAGCACTATGGCGGTAATATCAAACTTTAAACTTGTAAATAATTTGTACAGGTTTTATGATGACTTTATCGGTTTTGAAGATTTTACTATTAAGAAAAGCGAACACTACGATTTTATTGCTTCACGAAAATATCAATGGCCCGGATATGTTTACAATTTAAAAGCAAATCATGATGAAAATTGCGATCAATTGATTCATGAATTAGAAAAAAAAATATTATCAAAAGAAATTCCTCCATTTTTGCTTGTTGATCCAACCGAGTGTACCGGATAATTTTGAGAATAAATTGGATCAAATTGGTATTAGGAAAATTGATTTTTGGCCCATTATTTTTATGGATTTCAAGAAATGCAATTTAAAGCTGAATAATTATCCTGATTTAACTATTCATAATGTGCATGATGAAAAAGAACTTATCAGCTGGTATGATATTGTCATGTCCGTTTTATTTCCCAACAAATCTGTACCCTTTGAATTTTTTCGGCAACGCCTGAATGATGAAAGATATATCTTTCAGCTAGGTTATAGCGGTTCGATTCCTGCTACATCGTGTATGGTTTTTATGGATCTGGATAATAAAATTGCAGGGACATATATGGGTGCAACAATTAATGAATTTCGCAAGCGTGGCTTTGGTGCAGAATTCCATACAAGAGCTTTATTGGATGCCGAAAAAGCAGGATGCTTATTATGCAACAGGACAATCAAGCAGAATGGGATTTCCTGTTATGGCAACAGATAGGTTTTACCAGTTCAAATACTCTTGATGTATATTGGATGATAGGAGAATTATATAAATAATTAATTAAAATAATTCAAATGGAAAAAAACGAAATTTTACAGGAACTGAATCCTATTTTCAGAGAGATTTTTAATGATCAATCCATTAATGTCACATCAGACACCAATGCAACTGATATTGATGAATGGGATTCATTGAATCATGCCATCATGGTTTCAAAAGTTGAAAAGCATTTTAAGATCAAATTCGAATTGATGGAAATGCTTAATTTCAAAAATGTCGGTAATATGGTTGATGTTATTGAAAGGAAACTTGCTTCAAAATAATCCGGTATTTGATTCTGTATGTTGTTTAATTCTTTTGAGTTTCTGATTTTTTTACCTGTTGTTGTTCTTGTATATTATATTATACCGAACAATAACCTTAAACGGATATTCCTTATTCTGGCAAGTATCTTTTTTATTGTCAGCGCCAATATTTTTTCGCTCCTGATCATTTCATTAATTGCTGTATTTAATTATTTTATTGGAATTGAAATTGCCAGGCAAAAGGATTTGAAAGTTAAAAAAGGTTTGTTTCTTCTTGCTGTATTGATCAATGTCGGGAACCTTTTCTTTTTTAAATACTATGATTTTTTCAATGAAAATCTAACGGATTGCCTTAGGTTTAATGAACCTGAAAAATCCATTGCCCTTTGTTCATATTTTTCTTCCACTGGGAATTTCATTTTATACTTTTTCAGTTCTTGGATACATTATTGATGTTCAGGATAAATAATATTAAACCGGAGAAAAACTTTTTTGCCTTTCTGAACTATGTTTTCTTTTTCTCAAAATTATTGGCGGGACCTATTGACAGGGCACAAAATTTTCTCCCTCAATCTCATCAGGACAAAACCATTAATTGGGAAAATTTCTCAATTGGCGGGAAACTGATCATTTGGGGGTTTTTCCAAAAACTTGTCATAGCAGACCGTATCAGTATTTATGTTGATGCAATTTACGGTAATGTCGAAATGCATTCGGGTATTACCATCGTGGTTTGTCTGATCCTTTATACCTTTCAGATTTATGCTGACTTTTCTGGTTATACTGATATTGCAAGGGGCATTGCACGTATCCTTGGGTACGATCTTATGGAAAACTTCCGCAGGCCTTTACTTGCCAATTCCATTACTGAATTCTGGAGAAGATGGCATATTTCACTTTCATCATGGGTCAATGATTATATATATACACCTCTGTCTTTGAAATACAGAAATCTTGGAATTTATGGAATTATCTTAGCCCTTTTTATCAGCTTCTTTATTGTAGGAATATGGCATGGAGCGCTATGGACTTTTGTGTTATTTGGATTTTTACAGGGAATCATCCTTACCTTTGAATTTTTAACCCTAAAGAAACGAAAGAAGTTATTCAAGCAATTACCCCGGAAATTGGTTCATGTAACCGGAATAATAATCACTTTTATATTAATTGTGCTTTAGTCTGGTATTCTTTCAGGGCCCCAACATTTAACACAGCGGTTCTTATCTTTGAAAGAATAACTGCCGCTGGTGATTTTTTTATTGGTACCATTGCAATATTCATATATTCCATTGCAGGTATTGCAATCCTGCTTACGCATGATATTGTGATTGAATATTTCAATAGGAGATATTCTCAAAATCAGATCAAGATTTTTGATCATTAGGATCTTCCTTATGCTGCACTGGTTATACTTATTTTAATGATCGGAGTTTTTGATGGGGGACAATTTATTTATTTCAAATTTTAGTGAAATGACCGGCAACATTAAAAATCCAATTAAGGTAATTCAAAGAATAATGATTTTTACCATCCTGGTTGTTGTTTTGGATTTTGTCGTTGGATCTGGTCTTGAATACCTGTATTTTAAACAAAAAGTTGGATTATATGCCAGGACAACATATGGATTAGAGGAGACAACTGCTGATTTATTAATTTTCGGTTCTTCAAGCGCCAACCACCATTATAACCCTTCTATTTTTGAAGAGATCTTAAATCTTTCCGCTTACAATGAAGGACGGGACGGTATAGAGATTTTGTACCACACAGCTTTGTTAAAAGGAATTCTTAGAAGATATACTCCTAAAATCATCATTTTAAACCTTACCCCAAACGAACTGTCAACCGAACTGGGTTATGACCGTTTGTCGTCTCTTTTGCCTTATCATGAGAAGTATCCGGAAATGAAAGAAATCATTTCTCTTAGAAGCAGATTTGAAAATTGGAAACTACTTTCAAAAATTTATCCTTACAATTCAACTTTTTTAACAATACTGAATGGAATCCATAGAATGACTGGAACAAAAATTCAGGATAAAGGATATGTGCCCATTTTGGGGAGCATTATAACAAATAATTTAAATGAAGAGTATTTTTCACAATATCAGATTGATTCAAATAGAGTGAAAACGTTATCTGTTTTTATTGATCAGTGTAAGATGAGAAAGATTTCCCTTTATCTGGTTTTTTCTCCTATTTATAGTTTTATTAATCAGGAAACGGGAACAATGGTAGAAGCAAAAAGAATATCAGCAGAAAAGGGTATTTTTTGTTACAACTTCATAAGTGATCCCCGTTTCAAGGGTCAATCTTCCCTTTTCAAGGATAATGGTCATATGAACCATGATGGGGCAACTAAATTTTCGAAAATTATGGCAAATATTATTATGGCAGATTTGGATAAAATAAAATCAACAGCCTCATCGCTGCCTTAATATGGATGTCTTATATTTAATAATATCAATTTAATTGCCAAAATTTACATAAAAAAACATTATAAGTGATTTTAAAAATAAATGAATTGTTTGTAATCTGTTACACATTTAATGGAACTAAAAAATAAAAAAGTATTTGTTACGGGCGCCGATGGCTTCATCGGGTCACACGTTACAGAGGCTTTATTAGAAAAAGGCTGTAAGGTTAAGGCCCTTTCGTACTATAATTCCTTTAATAGCTGGGGCTGGCTGGAAGATGTTCAAAATAATGGAAATCTTGAAGTTATTTCAGGCGATATCCGTGATCCTCATTTTTGCAAAGAAGCTACCAAAGGAAGTGATATAATTTTTCATCTTGCGGCCCTCATTGCCATTCCTTATTCCTATGTTGCACCCGATAGTTATCTGGAGACCAATGTTAAAGGTACATTGAACATTTGCCAGGCAGCAAGGGAAAACGGAAATATCAGGGTTATTCATACCTCTACTTCTGAAGTTTATGGTACTGCCCAATATGTCCCCATTGATGAAAAGCACCCCAAGCAACCCCAATCACCATATTCCGCCTCAAAAATAGGGGCAGATGCCATGGCTTTGAGTTTTTACCTGTCTTTTGGTTTACCGGTAACCATTGCCCGCCCATTTAATACGTATGGCCCAAGGCAATCGGCAAGAGCCATTATCCCGTCCATTATTACCCAGATAGCCAGCGGGAAAAAGGAAATAAAATTAGGCGATTTGACACCAACCAGGGATCTGAATTATGTGAAAGATATTTGTCAGGGTTTTATTGCTTTGGCAGAGCATGATGAAAGTATTGGTAAAGAGATTAATATTTCATCGAATTATGAAATTTCAATGGCTGATATTGCAGATAAGATCATGGAAATCATGAATAAAAAGGTGAATATCATTACAGACCAGGAACGGATCAGGCCGGAAAAATCTGAGGTCTACCGGTTGTGGGGAGACAATTCATTGATAACCCGCCTGACTTCTTTTAAACCAGAATTTACAATTGATGAAGGCCTTAAATTAACCTGTGAATGGTTCAATAATCCCATTCGAATAGCTAGGTATAAAGCGGATATTTACAATGTTTAAAGAAATCGTCGATTTTATCCGTGATTTGTATCAGAAGTCTGAAGGTTATATCCCTTTGCATGCGCCAGTATTTGGTGGAAATGAAAAAAAATATCTTGAAGAATGTATTGATTCAACTTTTGTTTCCAGTGTGGGTAGGTTCGTTGATCAGTTTGAAATTGAAATGGCCAGATATACCGGTTCAAAAAAAGCAGTGGTTTGTGTCAACGGAACCAATGCCCTGCATCTTGCCCTTAAACTTGTCGGCGTTGAACAAGGCCACGAAGTCATTACCCAGCCGTTAACATTTATAGCCACCGCAAATGCGATAAATTATTGTGGAGCAGAACCTGTTTTTCTGGATGTGGATATGGATACCATGGGTTTATCATCGGTAGCTTTAAAGAATTGGCTCGACAATTCAACAATTCAGCAATTCAACAATTCAACAAATAAATCAGAGACAATAAACAAAACAACCGGTAACCTCATATCTGCCTGCCTCCCCATGCACACCTTCGGCCACCCATGCAGGATAGATGAAATTTCAGAGATCTGCAATCAATTCCACATCCCTGTTGTGGAAGACGCTGCCGAAAGCCTTGGAAGTTTTTATAAAGGACAGCATACAGGAACTTTTGGAAAAATTGGGGTGTTGAGTTTCAACGGAAATAAAATCCTGACAACCGGAGGCGGAGGAATGTTATTGTTTCAGGATGATGAATTAGCTAAACATGCAAAGCACCTGACTACCCAGTCAAAAGTGCCACATCCGTGGGAGTTTGCACATGACGAAATCGGTTACAATTATCGCATGCCCAATATCAATGCCGCCCTGGGAGTAGCGCAATTGGAGCAACTGGATGGTTTTCTTGCTTCGAAGAGAAAATTGGCTGAAGAATATAAGAAGTTTTTTAAGAAAACAGATATTGAATTTATACCAGAGCCGGAAAATGCAAGGTCAAATTATTGGCTGAATTGTATTTTGCTGAAAGATAAAGCCGATCGGGATGATTTTCTAAAATACACCAATGAAAATGGTGTAATGACACGCCCTGCATGGCAATTGATAAATAGGTTGCCAATATTTATGCATTGTCAAACAGATAATTTACAAAATGCAGAAGATTTAGCCGATAGATTAGTTAATATTCCCAGTAGTGTCAGAAATAATTATTGATTATGAATAAGATAAAATTACGCGCCCTTACAATGGCAGACGTACAGAAAACACTTACCTGGAATAACCAGGAAGACATTACGAATTTGTATGCAGGACATCCATTTCCAGTCAATATTGAAATGGAAACCAAATGGTATGAGAAGATTCTTACAACTAATTTTCCTGTGACCGTTTTCGGGATTGAAATGATCGAATCGAATTTACTTATTGGCATTTCCCTGCTAAGGGATATCAATATGATCAATCGTGCTGCCGAATTTGCCATTTATATCGGAGATAAAGATTACAGAGGAAAAGGATTATCGAAGGAAGCAACAATACAGACTTTGAGTTTTGGATTTAACAAGCTTGGTCTTAACAGGATTTTTCTGAAAGTGCTTGAAAAAAATGAGACGGCAATCAATCTTTATAAATCTATAGGGTTTGTTAAGGAAGGGTTGTTGAGGAGCAGTGTTTATAAAAATGGGAAATTTTTAAATGAATGTATTTTCTCAATGCTAAGCACTGAAATAGAATTTAGCAAATAAGATGGATTTTAAAGTATTAACAACCCGGGATTCTGAATTTTGGAATCATTTGTTGAATCAAATATCTGATGAAAGAAAGTCACCTCATTTTGCCCCGGAGTATTATAGTCTTTTTGAACAAAGAGACGAAGGAAAAGGAATTTCCTTTGCAGGGGTTGAAGGAGATAAAGTGATCCTTTATCCATCCCTGCTCAATTGCATCAATAACTTAGGGTATGCTTTGGATAAAGACTGTTATGATTTGCAGGGTGCATACGGATATAATGGCCCTATAAGCAACAGCGATGATCCCGCATTCTTAAATAAGTTTTCAAAAGAATTATTAAGTTATTATCACAGCAATAATATCATTGCTGAGTTTATTCGATTTTGTCCGGTTATTCAGAACCATCAATATTTGGATTATATAGATGCAATTTATGCATTTGATAATGTGATCATCGATTTATCCAAAGGATTGGATTTTATTTGGGAAAAATCTTTTGACAGAGGAGTCCGGAAAGCGATACGAAAGTCCATAAAGCATGAACTTAAATCTCAGATATTTGAAGGGCAGAGCATAAAATCTGAAATTATTGATACTTTTCTAGTTGTCTATAATCTGACTATGTCGCGAAATAATGCAGATGAATATTATAACTTTTCGGTTGAATTTGTAAAAGGACTTTTTAAAAAAATTCCAGGAAATTGCCTGATTGCATTTGCTTTGTTTGAAAATGAAATAATAAGTGCAGAATTGGTGCTTTATAATAAAAGTATTGCCTACGGTTTTTTAGGGGGAACCAATTCAGATTTTTATTTGCTGGCCCCCAATAGCTTTTTAAGATATGAATTGATCAAGAGTTTAATAGAAAAGGGAGTAAACAAGTATTCTATTGGAGGAGGTAAAACTAAAGATGACTCTATTTTTTTATTTAAAAAAAGTTTTAGCCGTTATCATGATTCAAAATTTTATTTTGGCAAGAAAATTCACAATAAGGATATTTATAAAGAAATAGTGACACAATGGGAGCGCAAATATCCTGAAAAAACTGATAAATATAAAAATTTTGTATTAAAATATCGGTATTAATAATATGAAGAAAGTTTTATTTGTTGCTGTGCATCCTGACAATGAAACCATTGGTTGTGGCGGAACGATTCTGAAACATAAAGAAAAAGGGGATAAGATTTATTGGTTAATAATAACTGGACCAACAGAAAATCACCCTTATGGTTTTTCGGCGGAGTTGATAGAGCAAAGAGAAAATGAAATCAAATTAGTTGCTCGGAAATATAGTTTTGAGGATGTTTTTAATTTGTCTTTTCCAACACAATTGCTTGACGGAATTAATTTACGCGAACTGGTCGTAAAAATTGATGAGGTAATCAAAACAATTCAGCCGGATATTATTTATCTAATAAACAGGAGTGACATTCATTCTGATCACAGAGTTGCTTTTCAGGCTGTTTATGCATGCACTAAAAATTTCAGACATCCTTATATAAAAAGGATTCTGATGTATGAAGCTTTATCCGAAACAGAGTTTGCTCCTGCTTTGCCTGAAAATGCTTTTACTCCAAATGTGTTTATCGATGTTACTGAATTCATGGAAAAAAAACTTGATATCATGTCACTTTATAAAAGTGAAAACATGCCTGAAAACATGCCAAGAAGCTTGCAAACTATAAAGGCTTTGGGCGTTTATCGTGGCAGCCGGATCTGTGTTAAGTATGCAGAGGCTTTTATGTTGCTTTTTGAGAAGAAATAAATGAAAGTAATTAGCGCTCGTTTTACATCCTATTATTCCCGTTACAGGCTTTACTTCCAAAGCGCTTCTTTATATCTTTTTGCTTCTCTTTTTTCAGCAGCAATAAAAATATTGATTAATCCATTAATGGCCCGGAATCTTTCGTATGATGATTATGCAATTATCGGGTATTTCACTTCTTTTAGCATATTGTTTTTGCCGATACTTAGTTTTTCAATCGGCACCTATTATATGAGCAATTATTATATATTTTCAGAAGAAAAGAGGGAAAAAGTCACGAATACCATAATAATATCTTTATTGGGTATTGGGGCTGTTACCTCAATCATCGTTTTAACATCTTTTTTTGCCTATTTAAAATTAAGTAATGTTGATTTCCCTTTTTGGCCCTTTGCTTCTTTTACTGTTTTTCAACTTGTTTTCAATAATTTTCTCACACTGCTGCAAGTTAATTACAGATTAAAAAGAGAAGCTAAAAAATTTGCAAAACTTGCCATTTTCAGTTCATTAATTTGGGTTGTGATAGCCGTTTTATTGGTTGTGGTTTTTAAGTTTGGCGCCATCGGAAGCATGGGGGCTAATTTGCTTGTTGCTTTTGTTATTGGAGCATATTGTTTAAAAAAAATGATTACCAAAATTGAGTTTGACTTTTCGGTTTTCAAAGAAGCAATTAAATTTTGCTGGCCCCTTACTTTATCTGCAATGCTCTGGTATTTTTTATCGGGTGTTGATCGGGTATTTCTCGAAAAATTAGATGACACAAAATCATTTGCGCTTTACAACATTGGCATGGGCTTAAGCGGTTATTTTGCTATTTTTTTTACTGCAATAGCGCAAACTTTTGAACCCGATATTTATAAGGCAATAGCAGAAAAGAAAACAAGTAAACTTACAAAAATAATAATGGGGATTAATGTGATAAATGCCATCCCGGTGCTTATCTTTATTTTGCTCGCAGCACCCTTGACATATATTTTAACAGGAGGCCGTTATTCCGATGCAGCAGATTTTGCCCGTATTTTATCGCTAAGGAATATTGCAACCGGGTTGTATTATAGTGTCATAACTGTTATAGTAGGCTTTGGATTTACCAAAGCAGAACTTGGATTAAGAGCCGTTGGCGCCGTAATCTGTATCCTGATGTTTAAATTACTCATTGCAAAGTTTGAATTTTATGGTGCTGCCTGGGGCCAATCAATATCTTTCCTACTTTTAGCAACTATTGGAACAGTTTATATTTATTATAAATTGCAATTTAAAAAGGCATATGTCAAAGATTAATGAAGCTCCAGTTTTATTGATTATTTTCAACAGACCGGATACTTTAAAAGTTGTATTTGATGTAATACAAAAATCAAAACCAGCCAAACTATATGTATCCGCTGATGGACCTAGAAAAGGAAATGAAAATGATAAAATCAACTGTGAGAAAGCGAGAGAAATTGTAAAAAAAGTGGATTGGGAATGTGAAGTCAAATATCGTTTCCTTGATGAAAATTTGGGTTGTGGCTGGGGACCTGCTTCAGCAATATCCTGGGCTTTCGAAAATGAAGATAGATTAATTATTATTGAAGATGATTGTGTTCCATCACAATCATTGTTTGACTTTCATAACTATTTACTTGAAAAATACAAAAACGATACTAGGGTTTGGATAATAGGTGGTCAATCAATTCAGCAAAATACAAAATTCTTTGAAAATTCGGATTATATTTTTAGTCATTATGGTAGCTCCATGGGCTGGGCTACATGGAAAAGATGCTGGAATTATTTCGATATTGAGATGAAGGGAGTAGATGAATTCTTAAAAATTGGTGGAGCTGAAAATGTTTGTTTTTCAAAGCAGGAAAGTCGATTTTTTAATCAGAAGTATCAAAAATTGTCTTTGGATAAAACCCTAAAAACACACGCATGGGATATTCAGTTCAGTTTTTCTATCCTCTCAAATGGAGGATTATCTATAATTCCGGCAAAGAACCTTGCAGAGCATATTGGTTTTATAGGGACTCATGATCACGGTAAAACACCTGCCGATAGGATCAAACTAAATGATAATTTTTCTATTAAACAAGAACCAATATTTGTTTTAGCAAATAGAGAATATGATCTTTATCATTTTAAGCATTACATTGTTAAAATATTAGGCAAATCACCTTTATACAAACGCATTATTCGTAAAGGATTAAAAATAATAGGGTTAAGATAATGAGTGAAAAAATAATCGTAGCCTGGATTTGTCATTTTAGCAATCAGGAAATCCAAAAAATCCTGAAACCCTGGAAGAGAATTGGAGAAATGGCGCCGTGGATAACATCGCTTTCCGGATTATTTGAAGGACAGGAGAATATTGAACTGCATATTGTATCACCTTACGAGTATATCGGTGGTATAAAACAATTCAGTATCAGGGGCATTCATTACCATTTTTTCAATGCACATATTCCCTTCTGGGGCAGGCATTGGCCAGGGATATTCAAATTTGATGACTGGTCCAATTTTGCCTTTAACAAGCTGAAGGTTAAAAGAATCATCAAAAAAATCAAACCCGACCTCATCCATCTCCAGGGCGCTGAAAATGCTTATTATTCCTCAACTATCTTTCAGTTTAAAGATAAATATCCAATACTTGTCACATTACAGGGCTTCTTGCACAAAGTAGCCGGGAAAAACAGCGGTATGCAAGTTAGAAAAAGGGTGAGATGTGAGCTTAAAATCTACAAAATGTTCAACCATTTTGGTTACCGCACCGAGGAAATGGGGAAAGTGGTAAAGGATTTAAACCCTGATGCTGTCTTGCATTGGCATGGTTATGGTTTAAAGATAACTTCACCGAAAAAGAATATTGACAAGAAGAAAAAATACGACCTGGTTTTTTTTGCCAGAATTACCAAAATTAAAGGCATTGAAGATCTGTTGAAAACTATTTCAATAATTAAGAAGCAAAAAGAAGATATCAGTTCATTAATAATAGGCGCTGCTTCAAAAGATTACCTGGTCAAACTCAAAGATCTGTGTAAAACTTTAGGCATAGAAAAAAATATTACATGGGCTGGCTTTTTACCTACACAGGCAGAAGTTCATGATGCTGCATCTGAGGCTAGAATATGTGTATTACCTGTCCAGTACGATATGATACCCGGAACTATTATAGAAAGCATGCTGCTTAAAATACCCGTTGTTGCCTATAATGTGGGTAGTATACACGAGGTAAATGAAAAGGAAGAAGTGATCTCCCTGGTTGATAAAGATAATATTGATGGACTGGTGGAAGCGATAATGATACTGTTAAAAGATGAAAAATTATACGAAGAAAGAGCGGAGAAAGGGTTTAAACGAGTGGTCGAAATGAGCGATAAAGGAAATGTGTTGGTTGACTTACTTAAAGCTTACAGGGAGGTAATTGATGATTTTAACAAAGAATAATTTTAATAAAAAGAATTTTTCCCAAGTTTCATAGCAGCAGAATTTGGAGTTAATAAGTAGTATTTTTTGCGTTGATTTTTAAAATAGATAAAGCCTAAACTTGTAATGTTATGATGGAGATTTGTCATTATTATAATAAACCTTTAGAATCAAAGCTGATCCTTGATACTTTTCGTGAATCTTATGGGGTGGATATGGATTATAAAGTCTTCGAATGGCGATTTCTAAACAATCCGGTTACTGATAAAGTATATATAAATTATATAAAATTAAATGGAGTCTTAGCTTCCTATTATGCTGTTTCCCCTATTAACCTATTGATTGATGGGCAAACATATAAAATAGCATTATCCAACATGACCATGACTCATCCGGACCATCAGGGAAAAGGTTATTTTAAAATGCTTGCAAACGATTTGTATAGCAAATTGAAAGAAGATGGATTTATTGGTGTTTTTGGTTTTGCAAATCAAAACTCGCACTATGGTTTTAGAAAAAACTTAGGCTGGGTTGATTTAACCGGATTAAATAGTTTTTCGGTGGATAAAAATGAGTTTAGGAAAAATTTGTTGAATAACAGTGAAGGAGTCATATTTACTGAATCAGCAATTGACGCAACCCATATTCAAAAGTCAAATGAATTAATCTGCTCAGATAAAAAGATAGTGCCGGACAGAAGCGAAAACTTTCTATCCTGGAGGCTTTTAAAAAATCCGACAAATCAATATCAGACTCTGTTAATTCATAGTGAAAATGAATTGCAAGACATTATTTTTTTTAAATTTTATAATGGATCAATTGATATCATTGAATATTTTTTTAATGAAAAGAATGAAAATAGTACACTTGATAATTTAATTAAAGGGATTCATTTTTTGATAAATAAATACAACTGCGATATTAATATCTGGTCAAATTTGCATAGCGATGAACATTTGATCCTGGAAAAGTTTGGATTCAAAGAAAATAATTTTCTAACCTATTTCGGGGTTATTCCATTCACGCATAAGAAAGATCTGATGGAGATTAAGAATTGGCATTATCGGTTTATAGATTCAGATGTTTTTTAATCAATGACACTTGATGAAAACAAGTGAAGCGCAGTTTGAAGCGAAAGTGGAATTGATCCCGACAGCAAAGCTGGTCGGGATCTCAGGGTCGTACCAGCCAGCCGGCAGGCTGGTTCCCCGCAGCTTGCAGCGAATAAAAATTCAAATATAATACCTCGCTGCTCTGCTACGAGGAAGTTTATTAATTAAAACTAGGAAGAACAACAAATAAGTCAGAGATAAAATTTCATGGGGAATACAACTAATAATCAGAAAAAATTATTTATTGATGCGGGATCATCAATCCTGGATGCTTTAAAGCAGATGGATACGATGGGTAAAAAATTATTGGTAGTTACAAAAGATGATAAATTTCACAGTCTTATCAGCATTGGCGATCTGCAAAGGGCAATAATTAAAAATATGCCCATGGATACAAAAATCAAGAGTATATTAAGACAAAATATTTCTGTTGCGGATGTAAATGAAGATATGCATGCCATTAAAACCAGAATGCTTGAATCGAGGGCTGAATTTATGCCGATTGTAGACCCGGAAAAAAATATTAAGCAAATAATATTTTGGGAGGATGTATTTACAAAGGGACAAAAAAGAGTTGAGAAAAAAACAAACCTGCCTGTTGTTATTATGGCAGGTGGCAGGGGTTCACGCTTAAAACCGCTGACAAATGTATTACCCAAAGCATTGATCCCTATTGGAGAAAAAACCATCCTGGAAGAAATAATGGATAAATTTGTAGAGGTAGGATCGGAAAACTTCTTTATTTCAGTAAATTATAAATCCGATATGATAAAGCATTATTTTGATACGATAAAAAATCCCTTTTATCACATCGAGTATTTTGAAGAGCCGAAGCCGCTTGGAACGGCAGGAAGCCTGCATTTTTTAAATGGGAAACTAAAGCAAACATTTTTTGTTTCCAATTGCGATATCATTATTGATGCAGAATATGATAAAATACTGGAGTATCATGTGAATAATAAGAATGAACTTACCATTGTTTCTGCTTTAAGGCACTATCCAATTCCCTATGGAATCATCGAAACAGGTGATGATGGCCATTTGATTCTGCTTAAAGAAAAGCCTGAATTGACATTTCAGATCAATTCAGGATTTTACATTTTAGAGTCTCAGTTATTATCAGAAATACCCGAAAATGAAATTTTTCACATGACCGATCTTATAAATAAAATAATGAAACGAAACGGAAAGATTGGGGTTTTCCCTGTTACCGAAGGCTCGTGGAAAGATATCGGCGATTGGGAAGAATACTATAAGACTCAGTTGAATAAATAAAAAAAATTGAATGTTGCTCAATCAGAACAAAATCTTATTAATTTTTTTTAATGGCTAGTACCACAACTCAAAAATACTTTCGGTTTCTTGCTTTCATGGTGATGATCAGTACTTTTTTACCTTTGCTGTTTGCCAATCTTCCTCCCTATATAAAAACTCCTCATCTTTGGTCGCTGTTATGGTTTGTGTCTTTGGTTTTTTTTAAATCAAAAATCCTTCAGCAAAATCTGGTGCAATTATGGCTGGTGTATGGCGTGGTAATGATATTGCTGCTGCTAAATACCCTTTGGATTGATGTCGGGGAAAGGAATAAAGGAGGGATCATAGATGAATTTTACGTAATTGCGGTAGCCCTTTCAGTCATTGTCTATTTTAGAATGGAACGTGATTATGATGGACTTGCAACTCTAGTGAAATGGACCATGGTTTTTTTATTCATTACCGCCATTATGTCTTTTGTTACTGCCATGATAAATCCGTCCTATGCAAGAGACATAATTGGTGTTTCTACGGCTTTCAATAAAGCTGCAAGAGAAGAGATTTTAAGTTATCAAAAATATGGGGGGGGCGGTTTCAGTTATGCTTCTGCCCTTGATTGCCTGTTCCCTTTATTAATCTATTATTACAAGAATAATGCAAAAAGCTATTACAGTAAAAAACAATTGATGCTGGTTATGGTAATTTTCTTCATAGCCCTATTGGCGATGCAAATTTTTGCAAATATTCTTGTTGCAATTGTTATTATAGTATTCAGCTGGTTAGGAGCTAAAAACGCAAAGAGAGGATTTATAACTATTGGATTGCTAACTATAATTTTTTTTATAATTCCTGTTCAGTTATATATTGATCTATTACAAAGTATTGCTTCCTGGTTTGATCCGGATTCTGAGCTTTATTACAAATTCAACGATATGGCGCTGTTTTTTTCTACTGGAGGACGCTTTGATGA
Organism: uncultured Bacteroidales bacterium; assembly: GCA_963705185.1. Taxonomy (GTDB): domain Bacteria; phylum Bacteroidota; class Bacteroidia; order Bacteroidales; family JAADJA01; genus JAADJA01. The sequence continues at coordinate 71,167 of CAVPJF010000032.1, read as the reverse complement.
ATCAGGATTAGGAAACAGAGCAGAAAGATATCCTATGTTATGGCAATCATTTATGGCAAATCCATTTTTTGGACATTTTCTTTCAAGCCTGAAATTTAGAGATATTTCTGCGGGGGCGCATTTGTTCTGGATGAATAAGCTGGCTGTTTATGGCCTTTTGGGAACGCTCCCCTTTTTGTTTATCATCTACCGGTATATAAAAATAAATTTGAAGTACTTCGATAAGGAATTTACATTTTATTTTTTGCTTTCGCTGTTTTCAATTATTATTTTAGGCTCAATGAAAGTACTTGGTGGCCGTGAGTTCTGGTACACATTCTTTATTGTTGTACCGGGGTTATATTATTTGCCATTATTAAAAAAGGAATCTAAATTTCACCAGCAACGGAACCTGAATTCAGAATCTAAATCACAATGAATCCTGCACGAATAGTTCATATCATTGATGTGATCAAAACAGATCTGTCAAGAAACTATTATACGATTAGTACGATCATAAAATACAGCCTGTATCCGAATGTAAAATTTGGTAAGAAAGTCTCTTTTGTCGGGATTCCTAAATTCAGAAATAAGCCGGGCGGTTTAATTGTTGTAGGGGATTGCTGCACTTTTCTGTCAAGGCCAAAATCAAATATGATAGGAATAAACCGTCCCTGTATTATTACAACACAGGTTTCGGGCGCAGAGGTAATCATTGGCAATCATTGCGGATTTAGCGGAACAGTCATTGGCGCGTTTACCAGGATTGAATTAAAAGACAATGTGCGTTGTGGCGCCAATACCCTGATTACTGATTCCGATTGGCATACAGATGATCCAAGAAGCGGAGAGCCCAAACCAATAGTAATAGAGAATAATGTTTGGTTAGGAGAAGGGGTAAAAATATTGAAAGGTGTTACCATTGGTGAAAATTCTGTGATAGGAGCTGGAAGCGTGGTTACCAAAAGCATTCCGGCCAATGTTATTGCTGCGGGAAATCCATGTAGGGTTATTAAGGTCATTGATTGAGCCGTCTTAAATGAAAGTGGAAATCGTTATTACCGGCGTCAACATTTCTGATTCGTTCAATGCCGGTTCCATCAGAGTGCGAAATTTACTGGACAGTATAGCTTGTGATCATCGTTATCGGGTAACTAACATTATCTGGCACAAGAATGATTCAATCACAGAGAACTCGGTTGCCTCAAACATAACACTCTTCAAAGCGAATGGTAATCATAGATTGTTAAACATTTACAAGCTTCTGTGGCGCTTGAAAAATAACGGCAATCAACATATCCTTTATAATTACGGATCAGTGGAAGTACAAAATCTGGTGATCATTTTATGGGCAAAATTTCTCGGGTATAAGATCATTTTTGATATCGTCGAAAACCATCATGTAAAAGTTGATTTCAAAAGGCCTATTAGCAGGCTCAAATTCTATTTTACAAAATATTTCGAAAAAAGGCTCTACTGGTTTGCCGATGGCTGCATTGTGATATCAGGTAATTTATTTGAGCAGATGGCAGGTTTTTTAAAAAACCGCATACAGCTAACGCATATTCCAATCTCTGTAAGGATAAACGAATGGGCTGGTAAGTCTTCACCGGATAACAATAAGCAAATAATTTATTATGGCGGTTCTTTCGGGAAAAAAGACGGTCTGAATTACCTGCTTTATGCATTCTATCGTATTTCGGACGATTTTCCTCATGCAGAGTTACATATGAGCGGCAAAGGAGCCAAACGACATATAGAACATACCAGAAAGGTAATTAAATCCATGCCATGCAGATCGAGGATCAGGATGATTGGAAGCCTTGACCGGGAGGAATATGTCAAAAAAGTGTTTGGCAGTGATATTGTCTGCGTTACACGCACGAATAGCGTATATGCCAACTTTGGCTTTCCATTTAAATTGGGTGAATACCTGGCGGCAGGAAAGACCATCATTGTTTCGGATGTAAGTGATGTATCAAAATATTTAGAGCATAAAAGAGATGCCTGGATTGTTAAGCCGGAATCTGTGCGTTCTATTGAAGAAGGGTTAAGAGAATTGCTGACAAATAAAATCCTGAGAAGTGAATTAGAAAAAAATGCGAAATTGAAAGCAATCGAACATTTCGACAGTTTGATGATTAGTAAAGAATTTAAAAACACGATAGAAAATTTAGTCCGGCAAACAACAAATTCTGTTTGACGTCAATTAACATTTGTAACCCTGCTGATTAATATCCCCTGGGCTTGACTTAAGGTTAATTCCATTTTATTAAACCATGTGCGGAATAACAGGAATCTTCCATTTTGATAAAGAAAAAACTGTTGATAATTATCTGTTGAAAAAAATGACGGATATTATCAGGCATCGCGGTCCTGATGGCGAAGGGTATTATGTAAAAAACAATATCGGGTTAGGCCACAGGCGCTTATCAATCATTGATCTGCAAACCGGGGATCAGCCCATGTACAGCGATGACAGAAGCATTGTCTTGATATTTAATGGTGAAATCTATAACTATATTGAACTGAAGGCTGAGTTGCAAAAATCAGGGCATACATTTAAAACCACTTCCGACACAGAAGTCATTATAAAAGCCTATGAGCAATGGGGAATTGAATGCCAGAATAAATTTAATGGCATGTGGGCTTTTGCCTTGTGGGATGAGAGCAGGCAGCAATTGTTTCTTTCGAGAGACAGGATGGGTGAAAAACCATTGCATTATGCTGTTTATGACAATAGCCTCGTTTTTGGATCTGAAATGAAATCATTGTTTGCCTGGGCATTCCCAGGGAAACTAATTTTGAAATGCTGGAAGTTTATTTGGTGATGACGAATTTCCCCGAACCGCATAGTTTCTATAAGCACATTAAAAAACTTCAGGCAGGGCATTATGCTATTGTTAAAAACGGATCAGTTGAAGAATTTAAATATTGGGATTTGCCTGAGATTGACGAAAATAACATGTTGTTTAATAAAAAACAGATCTATGAGGTCTTTAACTATTTATTGGAAGATGCTGTAAAGATCAGAATGAGAAGCGATGTTCCTTATGGCGCTTTCCTGAGTGGCGGACTCGATTCTTCTTCTATTGTAGCCTATATGTCTCAGCATTCACCCTATCCTGTGAATACTTTTACGATTGGTTTTGAAGAAAAAGAGTTTGATGAAAGTTCTACTGCAGAAAGTGTTGCACGAAAATTTAAAACCCATCACCTCAACGGAACATTAGTTTTAGATGATATTGATGAGATAATTGAAAGAATAGCTTTTCATTATGATGAGCCTTTTGGTGATTCATCTGCAATCAATGTAGATTTTGTTTCAAAATTTGCAAGAAAGAAAGTTAAAATGGTCCTGACCGGTGATGGGGGCGATGAAGTTTTATCAGGTTATTCTTCATATCAGGGGATTAAGCTAACTAATATTATTAATGGTATCCCATCGGCAGTAAGGAATTTAATGCCCATGATAAGCGATATGATTGGATATTTTATCAGGGGAAAATTACGTTACAAGATTAATAAAGTTTCTTCTGTAATTCGAACTACAAATTTAGAATTTTCTAAAAAAATGTCGGAAAAAGCGTCTTTCACAAATTTTATCTCCATAAAAGACTTAACCAAAGATTTGAAAAATATAGTGAAAATTGAAGATTACATCAAAGATTTATTGGATAAAACTACTTACAAGCACGATTTCTATAAACTGATGTATATGAATTTTAAACATGACTTGCCAAATGATTTTCTTGTTAAAGTTGATAGAATGAGTATGGCAAATTCACTTGAAGCAAGGATTCCTTTTCTTGATTATCGTCTTATTGAGTTTATGGTGCATGTGGATAAAGATATCAAAATGCAGGGATGGGAACGCAAAAGTATCCTGAAAAATACAATTGGAAAAAAATTGCCTCCAAGAGTTTTAGCTGCTCCAAAAAAAGAGTTTGGAATTCCAATAAGAGAATGGTTTAAGGAAGATTCTTTTGAAAAAAGAATTAATAATAATTTATCTAATCTAAACGGAATAATGAATAGTGCCATAATAAATAAATTGTTTCAGGAGAACAGGCTTGGAATAAAAGATAATGGCAACCTTATCTGGACGCTGATAATGTTAAGCAAAAAGGTATGATAAATGAATATACTTTTTGTAAGCAGCGGAAATAGTAAGGAAGGAATTGGGCCAATTGTTCTTAACCAAGGGCAATCATTAATAGACCAGGGTATTAGCATTGATTTTTTCACTATTAAAGGAAAAGGATTTTGGTCATATTTCCGTCATATATTTATTTTACGACAATATCTCAGTAAAAAAAATTTTGACATTATTCATGCACATTTTGGATTGTGTGGTATTTTAAGCCTTTTATCAAAAAGAAAGGAGAAAATTATTGTTTCTTTTATGGGTGATGATTTGCTTGGGTCAAATAAATCAGATGGTTCAATTTCTATTATAAGTCGGCTAATGGCTTTTACAAATAAATGGATATCAAGAATTTTTTATCATGCAACCATTGTCAAATCAAATGAAATGATTTTAAAGCATGGAAATACACCTAATTTATATCTAATTGCAAATGGAGTTGATTTAAACAAATTTCAACCTTTATCAAAAGCAGAATGTAGAAAAAAACTTTTTTGGGAGAAATCAGAATTTTATATTCTTTTCGCTTCTAATCCTGCCAGAATTGAAAAAAACCATGTTCTGGTAGAAAAAGCAATTCAACTTATTGATGGGACCCACAAAATTAATTTACAATATATTAAAGATGTTTTATTTGACAATGTGTCAATATATATGAATGCATCTGACCTTTTAATTCTGAGCAGCTTTCACGAGGGATCTCCTAATGTAATAAAAGAAGCTATGGCTTGTAATTGCCCTATTGTTTCTACTAATGTAGGAGATGTTGAATGGGTTCTAGGTAGCACCGATGGTTGTTTTATTACATCTTTTGAGAAGGATGATGTTGCTGAAAAAATTAAATTGGGGTTGGAGTTCTCAAAAATAAAAGGACAAACAAATGGAAGGAATCGCATAATTGAATTAAAACTTGATGCAGAAAATGTTGCAAAAAAAATAATCGAAGTTTATAAAAAAGTTCTTGAATAGATGTGTGGAATTTGTGGGATAATTAATTTAAACGGTCATCAAGTCCAGGAGCAGTCAATCAGAAAAATGATGCAGCGCCAGAAACATCGGGGACCTGATGATGAAGGTATTTTAATTGATAATAACGTAGGTTTAGGATTCGTTAGGTTAAGTATAATTGATTTAAGTATGGCTGGTCACCAGCCAATGTTTTCAGTTGACAATCGTTATTGTATCATTTTTAATGGGGAAGTTTACAATTATATTGAAATACGAGATGATCTTAAAAAGAAAGGGTATAATTTTTTATCTTCAACTGATTCAGAGGTTGTTTTATATTCGTATATTGAATGGGGAGATGCTTGTTTGTATAAATTCAATGGGATGTTTGCGTTTGCCATTTACGATAAACAGGAAAAAACTTTTTTTGCTTCACGGGATAGGTACGGAGTAAAACCCTTTTATTATTCATTAAACAAAAATTTTTTTATTTTTTCTTCAGAAATTCCTTCTTTACTTGAATCAATACCGCAAAAAGCCGAAGCAGAATATCAGGCCATTTACGATTTTCTGGTTTTCAATAGAACGAATCAAACAGAAATTACATTTTTTAAAGACGTAAAAAAACTGCAACACGGACATAGCTTGAAAATTGACATAAAAGAGGGGGATATTCATATTTATCGTTGGTATGATTTACAAGCCAGGCTAAATGAGCCATTCCATTCACCAGAAGAATTCCTTCAAACCTTCAGTTCTTCATGTTCGCTTCGTTTGCGGAGCGATGTACCTTTGGGCGTATGTTTAAGTGGTGGGCTCGATTCATCAAGTGTCTTATCTGTGCTTTTGAAAGATCATAACCAGTATGATATCAATACTTTTTCGGCAGTTTATGGCAAGAACGAGCTAGGTGATGAAAGTCGGTTTATCAATTTGTACCGCAACAGTCTTAAAAATATGCACTTTATTAGGCCCGATGCGGACTCGTTAGCTGAAGATTTGGATGATTTTATGTTGACTCATGCAGAACCTATGCCTACTACAAGTGTATATGCCCAGTACAAAGTATGTGAACTGGCAAAGAAAAACGTTACCGTTGCTCTAGACGGGCAGGGTGCAGATGAATATCTTGCAGGTTACCTTTATTTTTACGGCTTTTATTTCAAAGAGTTGCTTAAAAAAGGTCGGTTGCCAAGGTTATTCTCCGAAAGTTATCATTATCTGGTCAAACAAAAATCACTCTTCGGATTGAAGACAGTGCTTTTTTTTCTGATGCCAGAAAGCATGCGCACAAACCTACTATCGGTAAAATATGGATATATTTTGCCACAATTCAGCCGGAAATATTCATCTACCAATGCAATTAGTGATAATCTATATGGTTCATCTTCGTTAAAGGATGCTTTGCTCAATCACTTTGAATATAAAATGGAGCATAATCTTTTATGGAATGATAAAAATTCCATGAAATTTTCACTTGAAATGCGGGAGCCTCTGTTGGATTACAGACTGGTGGAAAGAACTTTAGCCACTAACATGGATATGATTATAAATAAAGGATACACCAAAGCAATACTAAGGGATGCAATGAAAGGTTATTTACCCGAAGAAATCCGATTGCGTAGAGATAAAATTGGTTTTTCAACTCCTGAGGATAACTGGTTCAGAACTAGTTATTTTCGAAAATTTATTAAAGAGCTTTATAATGATAAAAGGTTTAAAAGCAGGGGGATCATTGACTATATGATAGCAAATAAAATACTCGAAAATCATTTAAATAAAAAAATCAATGCTTCACGCGAAATATGGAAACTAATTAGTCTGGAGCTTTGGTTTAGAAAATTCATAGACTAAATATTTTGGAAGTGAAGATGGTGACCATTGTTGATTACGGAATGGGTAACCTCCGTTCAGTTCAAAAAGCATTTGAACGTATAAACGTGCCTGCTCTAGTTACAAAAAACCCTGCAGATATTACCAAGGTTCATAAAATTTTGCTACCTGGTGTGGGTCATTTTAAGCAGGGTATGAAAAATCTGGAAGAAACAGGTTTTGCTGATGCAATAAAGGAAGCTGTTATTGTTAATAAGAAATGTATTCTTGGTATTTGTTTGGGGATGCAATTATTAACACAACATAGTGAAGAGGGAAATGTGAATGGACTTAGCCTAATTAGTGGTAATACATATCGGTTTCCTGCCTCACACCTAAAAATCCCCCATATGGGATGGAATAGTTTGAACTTCAGAAATAATCGTTCATTATTAAAAGGATTGGACTCAGAGGCCTTGTTTTACTTCGTGCATTCATACTTTGTTACTTGCAATGAAAAAATAAATATAGCCTCGGAAACTTTTTATGGAAATATATTTGTATCCTCGTTTCAAAAGGATAACATCTTCGGCTGCCAGTTCCACCCTGAGAAGAGCCATGATGCAGGATTACAAATTCTAAAAAATTTTGCTGATTTATAAATGTTCCTGCCACGAATCATACCAGTTCTGCTTTTAAAAGGCAAGGGTCTTGTAAAAACCATAAAATTCAGTCAACCAAGATATATTGGCGACCCAATTAATGCAGTAAAGATTTTTAATGACTTGAAAGCCGACGAGCTTCTTTTCCTAGATATTACTGCTTCCAAAGAAGACAGAATGATTTCAGTAGATCTGGTAAAAAAAATTGGGGATGAGGCATTCATGCCTTTTGGTGTTGGTGGCGGAATCAAGAGCACAGAGCATGCGGTTGAACTTATTAATGCGGGAGCTGAAAAGGTTGTATTCAATACAGTATTTATTACCAATCCTCTGGTCATTTCTAAAACGGCTGGATTGATTGGAAGTCAAAGTGTGATTGTATCAATTGATGTGAAAAGGAATTTGTTTGGCAAATATCACCTCCATATTTTTGATGGTAGTAAAAAAATCTTGATAGATCCGATAACTGCTTTAAAAAAAGCAGAAGAGCTGGGCGCTGGAGAAATTATTATCAACAGCATTGATCATGATGGTTGTATGACGGGTTATGATTTAGAGTTGATACAAATGGTATCAAATGAGGTAACTGTGCCAGTAATTGCTTGCGGAGGAGCTGGAAATTTATTTCACATGAAAGAAGCTTTCAATAAAGGCGCAAATGCGATGGCAGCAGGTAGTATATTTGTTTATCATGGCGCAAGAAAGGGCATTTTGATCAATTATCCTGAAAAAAAAGAAATATTAGAAATATTCAAATAAATTGCAAGAGACAGTGAAAGAATACCAAATTTGTACTAGGGGTTTATGGGATACGACAGTGCCCGGTGTTTCATTCAACAAAAATGGGGTGTCGAACTATGCTACTTTGTTTGACACTTTAGTGAAAGAATTTCCTCGTGGGGAAAGTGGAAAAAAAATTTGGAATCAATTAGTTACAAAAATGAAAAAAAATGGGGAAGGTAAAAAATATGATTGTGTTATTGGAGTAAGCGGGGGCGTTGATAGCTGCTATCTACTTCATATTGCGAAAATGTTCAGCCTTCGGGTAATAGCTGTTAACTTAGATAATGGTTGGAATAGCGATATTGCGGTAAAAAATATAAGAAAGGTAACAACCGCGTTAAATTACGACCTAGAAACATATGTAATAGATTATGAGGAAATTAAAGATTTGAATAGGGTATTTATGAAAGGGGGTATTCCTTGGGTGGACACGCCAACAGATTTAGCCATTAAAGCCATTTTGTATAAAGTTGCTGCATCTGAAAAAATAAGGTATATTTTAAGAGGAAATGATTTTCGTAGTGAAGGAACACAACCAATTGAATGGACTGGTGGAGATGCTCGGGTATTGAAATATCTGCATCGGCGGTTTGGCCATGTTAAATTACGAACATTCCCTAATTACACAATTCGTAGTTTAGTTTATTATGGTTTTATAAAAAAAATAAAAAGTGTTTATCCATATTATTTTATTGATTACAAAAAAAGCATTGCACGCAAGGAACTTGAATCTCTTTACAATTGGGAATATTATGGAGGCCATCATTATGAAAATGTATTCACAAAATTTGTAATGTCCTATTGGTTGGTTGAAAAATTTGGTATTGATAAAAGAAAAATATCTCTTTCGGCACAGATCTTAAGTGGTGATATTTCAAGGAATGATGCATTGGAATATTTATCCAAAATACCATTGGATGAGACAGAGAAAGAGCGAATAATTCCATATGTTTTAAAAAAACTGGATTTTAGCCATGAAGAATTTGAAAAAATATTACAATCTACAAATCATTCATTTTTAGATTACCCTTCCTATTATCCTTATCTTAGGAAATTCAGTAAATTATCAAATTTCATGCTGAAGCACATTCTTTTGAAAAAGCCCATGGCAATGTTTCAAATAGAAATGCGTGAACAAGCAGAAAATCAAGGTTGAACAAATTCTGCATTCTCAATTTTTGAATTTATTCGTCATATTTTTATGAGCCTTTGTAATACTAGCCAGTAAAATTCATATTTCTTTTTAATTCAGTATTTAATACTAATGAAATTAATTTCTCAATATTATAAAATGATATAAATAACGAAAAGGCGGTCAATAATCAGGCTAAAATGATTTATTCCGTTAGCGCTTTGGTTTGATATCATATTTAATAACTTGTAAGAAAAGACATCAGAAATATTGAAAATTTCTCTTTTATTAAACAACAAGATGATAGAAAGAAGATTCATCATCCAGATAGTCAATAATTAGAAAATAAGTTAAATCTATTTAAAACTCAATGATATGGGGAATAATAAAGAATTTAAAATAGGAGATAAATATATAAAAACCAAACTGGTAACAGAAGAGATGATTAATGGATTTGCTAAATATACCGGAGATGAAAATCCTGCACATTTAGACGCGGAATATGCTGCAAAAACTAAGTTTAAAAAGAGAATTGCTCATGGTTTTTTGATCGGTAGTTTTATCTCTGCAGTATTAGGTAATGATTTTCCTGGCGAAGGAACTATCTATCTCTCTCAATCCATGAGGTTTTTAGCCCCCGTTTTTATTAATGATAAAATTACAGTGAGTATTGAAATAATTGATTTTCCTAAAGATAAACGGATTCAGCTTAAAACAATTTGTTCTAATCAGGATGATGTTATCGTCATTGAAGGGGAAGCGACAGTTTTGCCCCCATTAGGTTCAGTACTGATTATATAATGATATTGTCATAAATTGCTTAACTATTTCTGAAAAATTGTTTAGGTTATTAATTGACACTTCTTTGCCTTTTTCTTGAACTATGGCCAGCAAACTTGTTTTAATCATTTATTAGGGGATAACTGGAAATCATTATTGAGAATTTAAATAATATCAATTTTAGAAAACTTTATTAGTATCATTATGAGAAAATATATCTTAAGAATTGCTCAGGAACAATTAGGCAGTGCAAACCTTGAAGCTATAGGACTGAGAGCTCTTATAAAATCTTTTTTAGGTAAGATTATTCAATGGATGGCAATGACTCGTTTCCCGATAGGTGCAAAAAACAGATGCAGACTAGAAAGGCTAAGGGGTGTAAAGATTGGCAAACATGTATTTTTAGGGGGTGGTAATATACTTGATAGGGTTCGACCTGACTTAATAACAATAGAAGATGAGGTTTCGCTTGCCGGAGGTGTTAATATACTTACCCATTCAAACCCCACGACACCCTTAAGAGAGATATTGGGTGAAGAATATCATGTTGTTAAACCTGTGTATATTAAAAGAGGAGCCTGGATTGCACTTAATGTTGTTATTTTGCCTGGAGTTACTATTGGTGAGAATTCTATTGTCGCAACGGGTTCTGTTGTTATGGATGACGTTCCTCCATATACCATCGTTGCTGGTGCCCCTGCAAAAGTAAAGAAAGAAATTCCCAGACCTGACCAGACAAAATAGGTAAAGAAAAAGGTATAGAATGAATTATTTGTTTTTTTTAGGACATCCGGCTCATTTTCATCTTTTTAAAAATATTATCGATGCTTTGCAAAAAAAGCAACATAATATTAAGATTCTAATTAAATCAAAAGACATACTGGAAGACTTATGTATTAATGAAGGTTTGGTTTTTGAAAATATTTACCCGGTAAATAGAGGAACCCATGCATTAGGATTAATTAAAAGTTTTTATTTAAAATATACCAGAATTGGACATGTAATAAGAAAATTCAAACCGAATCTATTGCTTGGTTCAGAGCCAACTTTGACTCATTTGGGGAAGATTTTCAATATTCCATCATTTGTTTTTAGCGAAGATGATGCTAAAATAATACCTCAATTTGCTAATATTGCTTACCCTTTTGTTGATGTTATTTTATCGCCGGAAATTTGTGATGCGGGCAGGTGGGAACATAAAAAAATTGGTTATAACGGCTATCATAAATTAGCATATTTGCACCCCTCAGTTTTCACACCGGTTATTAATAAAGTTAAGTTTTTAGGTGAAGCGGATTACTTTATATTACGTCTGGCAAAATTGACGGCCTACCATGATAATTACAGAACAGGAATACACAAAGAAATACTAAACAAAATTATTCAGATATTGGAGCCATACGGGAAAGTGTTCATCACTTCTGAGCGCATTCTGGAACCAGAATTTGAAAAATATAGGTTATCAGTAAATCCTTCATTAATACACCATTTGCTGTATTTTTCCAAATTATATATTGGAGATAGTCAATCCATGGCTGTTGAGGCTGCACTTCTTGGAACCCCCGGTATTAGATTTAATGATTTTGCAGATGAAATTGGTGTTTTAAATGAATTGGAAAATATTTATCAATTAACAACAGGTATAAAAACAAATAAGGTTGAAAATTTATATTCTGTTCTTAGAAATATGCTATCAAACAAGAACTTAAAAAATGAATATCGATTGAGAGCAACAAAAATGCTTAAGGATAAGATTAATGTGCCATCTTTTTTTATATGGTTTATTGAGAATTATCCCAAGAGCAAGAAAATTATGAAAGAAAATCCCGATTATCAATATACTTTCAAATAAATGAAAATTATCTCTAATGTTGGTGCTAGGCCTCAGTGGGAAAATCCGCCGCGGATCAATTACCTGTTATTAATACCTTAAAAAACATTATGAAAGTTTTGTTCATTTGCAGTGGTAACTCTAAAGATTTTGATATTCCACCCTTTATCAGGGCACAGGCGATTTCTTTATCATTAAAAGGACTGATTGTGGATTTTTTCAAAATAAGAGGTAGGGGTTTTAAGGGATACATAAAGAATGTAAGTGAGCTAAGAAAATACCTCCAGGAAAACAATTATGATCTCATCCATGCTCATTATATATTGTCAGGCTGGGTAGCTATATTGGCCTTTCCGAAGATTCCTGTTGTATTATCACTCATGGGAACGGATGCTTATGGTGAATATATAGGAATTAATAAAGTTCTTTTTAAAAGTCGTTTCATGACTGTTTTGACTTATTTGATTCAACCTTTTGTGAAAGCAATTATTTCTAAGTCATTAACTGTCGAAAAATTTGTCTATCGAAAAAAGATATCTCACATTATTCCCAATGGTATTTCACTGGAATTTTTTAAACAATATCCCTGTGAAATAAGAAAAGAACTGGGTTTACAAAGTAATAAAAGGTATGTTTTGTTTCTTGGAGAAGTGGCCTATAAACGAAAAAATTATGAATTAGCTGAAAATGCTTTACGACTACTTGAAAATACTGATGTTGAATTGGTCGCCCCATACCCGGTGCCACACGAAATGGTTGTCAAATATTTAAATGCCGTGGATGTTTTAATTATGACGGCTTTCATTGAAGGTTCATCAAATATTATTAAGGAAGCAATGGCTTGTAATTGTCCTATTGTCTCAACCAATGCCGGCGATGCCAGATGGGTGCTTGGAGATACCCCTGGTTGTTACATCACCTCTTTTGATCCGAAAGATGTAGCTGAGAAATTGAACATGGCACTAACTTTTGCACATCTTCACAACAGGACAAAAAGGAAGAGAAAGGATTGTTAAACTTGGTTTGGACTCAGAGGCGATTGCAGGAAGGATCGTAGACGTATATAAAAAGGTTTTGGCAAATTCAAAACAGATACACAATAAGTTAGCTTGAAAAGTGATAAGTAAGATTCTGAAAATCATCTCCCTCGTCGGTGCAGGCCAAATTTTATGAAAATTGCTCCTTTCATCAAAGCAATTGAGTCATTGGAACTCCGAACATCAGAACTCCGAACTCTGAACCTATTAAACACCTCCTCGTCCACACCGGCCAGCATTACGACGATCGCATGTCAAGAACATTCTTTGAAGAGCTGGGCATTCCGGATGCAGATATCAACCTTGGGAGTTGGTAGCGGAACCCATGCCGAACAAGTGGGTAACACCATGATTGCATTTGAAAAGGTATTACAAAAAGAAAAGCCTGATTGGGTGGTGGTTGTCGGAGATGTGAATGCGACGTTGGCCGGATCGGTTACGGCAAAAAAGGAACACATCAAATGTGCACACATTGAAGCTGGACTGCGTTCAGGGGATATGAAAATGCCTGAAGAGATTAACCGGCTGGTGACTGATCGGCTGTCGGATTTGCTTGTTTACACCCGATCATATTTCCGGAGAAAATCTGAGGAAAGAAGGAGCCGATGAAAGCAGGATCAGGTTCGTCGGCAACATCATGATTGATACCCTGGAAGCCAACAGGTATAAAGCAGAAAAACTAACCATCGCTGAATATTATTTCTAAGAATTTGCTGTTCGGCAGAACCTTTTCAGTTCCAGAAGATGACAATTATGCCGTTGTAACCCTTCACCGTCCTTCGAATGTTGATTACAAAGAGATATTCGAACCCATCGTCCGTTTTCTTAAGGATATCGTAAGCGAGGACATGCCAGTGATTTGGTCGGTCCATCCGAGGACAATGAAGCAGCTTGAACTGTTTGGGCTGTGGGAAGAACTTTTAAAGACTGAAAAGATGATCCTGCTTCATCCGGTGGGGTATCAAGAAATGCTTCGTCTGAATATGGGCGCAAGGTTGCTTTTGACCGATAGCGGCGGACTCCAGGAAGAATGTACGATTTTGGGAACCCCCTGTCTTACGTTGCGCTGGAATACGGAACGGCCGGTAACCCTGCGTGAGCATGGCGGTGCCAGTGTGTTGGTGGGAAATAATATCGAAAGACTCAAAGAAGAATATTTCAATACCCGCAACTTGAAACGAAACCCGGTGAGGCCGGAATTATGGGATGGGCGCACAGCAGAGCGCATAGTAAAATGTTTAATTGAAAACCCCGCCTAATATTGAGCATTCTATTCGAAATCAACCATCCTGGACATATTCATTTATTTAGGAACCTTGCCAGAGAACTGGATAAAAAAGGCATTCGATCGGACTTCCTGATTAAGACGGAACCTGTTATTGAACATTTGGCAAAATTCTATGGCTTGAGGTTTACAAAAATGGGTTCAAAGGGAAAAGGATTGTTTCTAAAGTATTTATATCAATTATTCTTTCTACTAAAAACCATTTGGATTGTCAAAAAAATCAAACCTGTTTTAGGTCTTGGTGTATCAATGAACCTGCCGATTGTTTCCAAATTTACTTACATGAAAGCCATTGGTTTCGATGATGATGATATGAGCGTTACACCCGTCTTTGCTAAGTATGCAAATAAAGCATCGACCATACTAACCCCTTCAAGCTTAGCGCATGAAAGAAGAGGGGAAAACCATGTTGTCTATAATGGATTTCATGAATTGGCCTATCTTCATCCCAACCAGTTCAAACCTAATCCTGAGGTACTTGATTTATTAGGTGTAACCGAAAATACTGACTATTTCGTGGTAAGGTTTAATTCTTTTAAAGCGCATCATGATATTGGTGAGAAAGGAATGACCTTTGAGCAAAAAAAACAGCTTATCACAAAACTTGAAAAAAAGGGAAAGGTATTTATCTCAACCGAAGCGCATATTGACACCGGGTTTAATTCATATAAACTTCCGGACCGGCCTGAATTAATGCACTCATTTCTTGCTTTTGCTAAAATGTATGTTGGAGAAAGCCAGACTATGACCTCCGAAGCGGCTGTCCTGGGAATACCGGCTTTAAAATGCAATACCTTCGCAGATCGGTTGTCAGTGCCTGATGAACTTGAAAAGAAATATGGATCTGTGTTATTCATTTTTACCAGAAGATTTCGATAAAATGCTTTTAAAAATCGATGAACTTCTTGCAATGCCCGACCTGAAAATTGAATGGCAGAGCCGACAAATGAAAATGTTAACTGAAAAAATCGATGTGACTTACTTTCTGGTTTGGTTTGTCGAGAATTATCCGGAGAGTGCACATGTAATGAAGGCTAATCCTGAATATCAAAACCGTTTCAAATAGTCGTATGCTGGTTAGATTTCAAAGTTTAGTTGTACGTTGGAAACTTTTTTATCTCTATACGTCTTTTCTTATTTTATTGTCTGTTTTGCCTATTAACAGTATATCAGGCACATCCATCAATCATGTTTTTGTGGTTTCAATAAGACTTGATTATTTCCTGCATTGTTTGGTTTACATTCCCTTGGTTGTGTTCACCTGGATGGATAGAGATATTGATACCAATAGGACACCCTTTAAAGCCTTGGGCTGGATCACGGTTCTTTTGCTTTTTGCCGCGGTCACAGAATGGATTCAGTATATACTGCCATACAGAGCATTTAACATCAACGATATGATATCAAACACAGTGGGTGTGCTGATTGGAATTATTTTTATAATGATGGTTAATTTAAAACCTTATGGTATGCAACAGCAGTGAATTAGTTTAACCGCTAATTGGCGGATTTTGCCTCCATTCTATTCTATGCAAAATATCGGGCATTATTTGTGACAATGGGCAAAAACACACATGGACTTCACAATTAAAATATACAAGCAATTACTTAATCAACTAATAGCTTCAGGGTATCTTTTTCAGACTTTTTCTGAATTTCTGAATACACCTGAAGAGAGAGTGATCATTCTCAGGCATGATGTGGATGATAAAAAGCTCAATTCTTTATATTTTTCCGAAATTCAAAATAAAGCAGGAGTAAAAGGAACTTATTTTTTCCGAATGGTTCCGCAGAGTTTTGATGAAAAGGTGATCTTAAAGATTGCTGGTTTGGGACACGAAATAGGATATCATTATGAGGATATGGACCTGATAAGTTTGAAGTTCGGAGTTCCGAGTTCGAAGTTAAAGGAAAGTGATTTATATGACGAAGCATTACGAAGTTTTAAGGATAATCTTGAAAAATTAAGACAACTTTATCCGGTAAAAACGATTTGTATGCATGGCAGTCCGCGTTCACGTTTTGATAACAAGGCTATCTGGAAAAAATACAACTACAGGGATTATGGAATTGTCGGAGAACCCTATTTTGACATTGATTTTAAGAAGGTATTATATCTTACCGATACAGGCAGGAGATGGGATGGGGATAAGGTGAGTGTAAGGGATAAAGTTGACAGTTCGAAGTTCGATGTTCCGGATTCGAAGGTTCAGGTTTCGGTAAAGCAACAGCAACCAGTAACCAGCAACCAACAACCAGCAACCATGATTTAAGGTTTCATTCGACCGGAGAAATAATCAAAGCTGCTAAAAACAACAACCTTCCTGACAAAATCATGTTCACTTTTCATCCCCAGCGCTGGACGGATAAACCCATTCCCTGGGTTAAAGAGCTTGTTTTTCAGAATTTAAAGAACCAGATTAAAAAGTATTACATAAAAAACCCTTGATGCAAACCAATTTGATTTCTGATTACCGGAAAATTGATTTCAACCAATGGGATGAATTTGTAAAAAACCATCCTGACGGAACTATTTTCCAATCATCGAATATGTACACTTTATTTAAAAATACCCGAAATTTTGATCCTGTTACAATTGTTGCAATGGAAGGTGGAAAAATTACCGGGCTAATGCTGGCAGTTATTATTAAAGAATTTTCGGGTGCTATAGGATATTTTTCTTCCCGTACCGTTGTTTATGGAGGACCTTTAATCAATCACCAGGCCGTTCAGCCAGATCAAACCTTAATCTTTTGCTTCAGGAATTAATTAACAAAGTGAAAAGCAGGTCCATTTTTATCCAGTTCCGCAATTTTACCGATATGTCTGGTAGTAAGGATGTTTTTCAGCTAAATGGATTTAAATTTATGGAACGACTGAATTATCTGGTAGACACCACTTCTGAAAAAGAGGTAAAACAGAATATCAGCGATAGCAAATTAAGACAGATAAAAAAAGGACTGAAAGCCGGAGCCACCATTGTTGAACCAAATGATGTCGGACAGGTCAAAGATTTTTACCAGATACTTCAATATCTTTACAAATATAAAGTAAAAAAACCCCTTCCCTGCTGGGAGTTTTTCGAGAATTTTTATGAGCAATCAAAAGCATGGGAAATTAGGAATCATTCGATTGATAAAGTATGATGGAAGAATCATTGGAGGAATTTTATCGCCGGTTTTTAACAATAAGGTAATTTATGAATGGTATGTTTGCGGGCTGGATGAAGAATTTAAAAATGTATACCCCAGTGTCCTGGCTACCTGGGCTCCCATTGAATATGCTATTAAACAATAACTTACAGGTTTTTGATTTTATGGGTGTTGGTATTCCTGATCGTGATTATGGAGTACGGGAATTTAAAGCCAAATTCGGCGGGAAACTGGTAAATTACGGGAGGTTTGGGAGAATCAACAATAAGTTTCTTTATGCCATTACGGAAATTGGATATAATATCCTGGCGCTGATGCGTAAAATTTAAAACCGGAATTATTTTTGTTCAACTGAAAACTACCTCAGGCTTAAAAAACATTAATTTTAAAAACTTTTTGGTAACGAATGGCCACTAACGGTGCGGAATCGGCTAAAATAATGAAACGAAAGATCATCCTGATGGTGATCGATTTGATCATCATCTTTTTATCGTTTCTGTTTTTTGCCTGGATAAAGCCGGCAACAGTCAGGGTTTATCTCCCTACCTATTTTCCTCCTTTCCTGTTTTTCGCGTTTGTTTGGATAGCGGTATCGGTCATTATTGCCAAGTATGATTTGCATAAAGCTCGTAAACCGAGGGAAGTCATTGTCCCGGTGCTCATTGCAAACCTCACCATTCTTGCGGTCATTACCACATTGATCTATTCCTTTGGAGCATTTTATTATTCGCGGCTTATCGTTTTTGGGACCATATTATTATCATCTATTTTAGAAGTTGTTTTTGCTTATTTCTATTTTTCATATAAACGGCCGGTCATTGTTCCTGAGTTTGATGAAACCCTTGTCAGGAAGCCGCAATTTTATCCTGCGGATAAATCCTTTGTAATTGATGCAAAGACTAAAGCTCAATATGTTGAATCGAGGGAACAGATTAAAAAAATCATTGTTGAAGAGAGCAGTTTAAACGTATATGATTTTATCTCAAAATACCTTGATGTAGGCAATCCGGGAAATATGCTGGTATCCACTACCACACAATTCAATATTGATAAACTACCCACAAATAGCTATCAGAGTATTGTAAACCTGCGAATGATTAATGGAATTCAACGGATCAACAAGTTTTTTGAATCGGTCAATACAAAGCTTCCCTTTGGAGGAGTTTATATCAACAGTGCAGAAACTTATCCCTTACGCAAAAAAAGAATCCTAAAAAAATTTCCGCCTGTAATCAATCATATTTATTATTTTTTCGATTATATTTTTACCAGGGTATTCCCTAAATTGCCTGTTACAAAAAATATCTATTTTTATATAACCCTGGGCCGCAACAGGGTCATCTCACGTGCAGAAACTCTGGGGCGCCTTTATTCCTGTGGATTTGAATGCATCGAAGAAAAATTCATTGATGGCTATTTATATTTTGCGGTTCGAAAAATAAAAGAACCTGTATTTGATGAAAGCCCTACTTATGGCCCTTTTGTCCGGTTGCAGCGATATGGGAAAAACGGCAAGCTGATCGGTGTGTATAAAATGCGCACCATGCATGCCTATTCTGAATATTTGCAGGAATATATTTATCAAAAGAATAGTTTACAGGAAGGTGGTAAATTTAAAGACGATTTCAGGGTGACAGGCGCCGGGAGATTTATGCGTAAGTTCTGGCTGGATGAACTCCCCATGATCTTTAACCTGTTTCGTGGCGATATGAAGCTGGTCGGAGTGCGTCCGTTAAGCAAACAATATTTCAACCTTTATACCAATGAACTTAAGGAAAAGAGGTTAAAGTTTAAACCGGGCCTGGTTCCTCCTTTTTATGTTGATATGCCAAAAACTTTTGATGAAATTATGGCTTCGGAAAACAGGTATCTCGATTCATACACTAAAAATCCTTTTTGGACTGACTTTAAGTATTTTTTTCACGCCACCTATAATATTGTATTAAAGAGGGCGAGGAGCAATTAAAATCTAAAACATTGATATGTATAAAAAGAAAATTGCAGTCATTTTTGTTTTTTTTGCTTTAACGGCCTTGATTTGCTAAATCCCAGGAAGTTTATCAGCATGTAACTACCGAAAATGTGTATGAGTATTTGGATGAACTGGCAAACATTAAAATTATTGAGATTAATTCGGTCGTAAAACCTTTCAGCCGGAATTACATTGCAGAAAAATTAACAGAAGTACGCAATACTTCAGATAAGCTTAATACAAGGCAATTGAATGAATTGAATTTCTATTTGCTCGAATATAAGCTTGAAATCGATTCCCTGCCTGACTATAAAAAGCTCAATTTTTTTAAAAAGAAGAAAAACCTGGCGACCTCCATTAACCCGCTGGGATTTTATTATAAAGACAAACTGTTTACGTTTGCTATAAAGCCCATTTGGGGGATCAATTATTTTTTCAATGAAAACGGTTCGATTTACCATCGATGGGGTGGACTGGAATCTCATGCATACATCGGAAAACACTGGGGATTTTATGCCAGTTTAAGGGACAACAATGAAACAAAAGTAATTTCAGACACATCCTTTTTTACTTTGAGGGAGGGTGGTGCCTACAAATATACTGAAGATGGTGGCGGCGATTACAGTGAGATGCGAGGTGGAATATTCTATTCCTGGAAATGGGGCTCTTTCGGGTTGGTGAAGGATCACCTTACATGGGGGAATAATTACCATGGCGCCAATATTTTTACTGACCGGGCTCCCTCATTTGCACAGATTAAATTAAGAATGAAGCCGGCCAAATGGTTCGAGCTGAATTATTTTCATGGCTGGTTAGTCTCAATGGAGATCGATAGTGCCCGATCTTATTACAGCCCTGATCCTGACCGGGAAGTTTACCGGCCAAAATACATGGCTGCCAATATGATGACATTTACACCCTGGAAGCGACTGAACATTTCCATCGGGAATTCCATTATTTATTCTGATATGGGTGTTCATCCTGCTTACCTTATTCCAATTATGTTTTATAAATCAATTGATCATACTCTAAATGAAGATATTGATAATCAGAATTCACAAATGTTTATGGATGTCAGCTCCCGGCAAATAAAACACCTGCATTTGTACGGGACTTTCTTTATCGATGAACTGAAAGTTGAACGCATTACCAACGACACCCTTCATAATTTCTGGAGTATGAAGCTGGGAGTTAAAGTGAGTGATTTTTTACTTCATAATTTCTCGCTGAATGTTGAATATACTAAGTCGGTACCCATTACATACCAGCACAGAGTTCCGACCCTGACCTTTGAATCCAATTATTACAATATGGGTCATTACCTCAGGGATAATTCACAGGAAATCTATATTGCCGCGGAATACAAAATTCTCAGAGGGTTACATGTTAGGGCTTATTATTTGCTTGCTCAGCATGGACCTGATTATGCTTTATGATCCTGGATGAAGAAGTTGATCAGCATCCTTTTATGGAAAGAGTTGCCTGGCAAAATCAGACATTTTCATTCAAGGCGTCATATGAATTCATCAGTAATTCATACTTGTTTTTGGAGTATTTGGGAAGCAACATTACCGGAGACGAAGATAAGGTAAAACTCTATACGCCTGAATTCTTCAGGGGAGAAACCAATACCCTGATGGCCGGCTTTAATATTGGATTCTGATAAGCTTCCTATTGCTACCATTTTTTACGATTTATTATTTCTCATAAACTTTTCAATTTTCACATTTGTCTTTTAACATATTTTTGCAGAAACATTAATTCAAATAAATATTCTCATATGAAAAGATTGTCTTTAATAATTATTGCTTTTTCGTTACTGGTTTTGAATAATCAATCAAATGCATGTACCAATTTCCTGGTAACTAAAAGTGCATCGACTGATGGTTCTACTTTTATCAGCTATGCGGCAGACTCGCACGTACTTTATGGTGAATTGTATCATTGGACGGCTGCAACTTATCCTGACGGTACGATGCTGGATGTATATGAATGGGATACAGGAAAACTCCTTGGAAAAATAAAACAGGCCAGACAAACATACAACGTGGTTGGAAACATGAATGAATACCAGGTTGCAATAGGTGAAACTACATATGGTGGCCGCGAAGAGTTGGCAACACAATCAGGTGCTATTGTCGACTATGGCAGTTTGATGTATCTTGCATTACAAAGGTCAAAATCTGCAAGAGAAGCTTTAAAAGTAATGACCGAGTTGGTGGCTGAATATGGTTATGCCAGTTCTGGCGAATCCTTTTCCGTATCAGATGCCAACGAAGTTTGGATATTTGAAATGATTGGCAAGGGTGAGGGTAAAAAGGGAGCTGTTTGGGTAGCTCTGAAAGTTCCTGATGGTTATGTTTGCGCACATGCCAACCAGGCTCGTATCATGACTTTCCCTATGGCTGATGGAAAAAAATCCCTGACTTTTTCACAAAGGGATAAAATATTTAATCCTGAGGTTGAATGTTTTTATGCTGATGATGTGATCACCTTTGCACGTGAAAAAACATATTTCAGCGGGAAAGACGCTGAATTCAGTTTTTCTGATACATACGCACCCGTTACTTTTGGTGGAGCAAGGTTTTGCGAGGTAAGGGTTTGGTCGTTTTTCAGGAGTGTAAATTCAGGAATGGATAAATATTTGGACTATGCATCAGGGCATAACCTTAAAAACAGGATGCCACTCTGGATTAAACCCGACAGAAAGGTTGCAGTTGAGGATGTGATGGATTATATGAGAGATCATCTGGAAGGAACACCTTTAGATATGACTAAAGATATTGGCGCCGGACCTTATGGTAATCCTTACCGCTGGAGGCCGCTTACGTGGCAGGTGGATGGTGTGAATTATTGCAACGAAAGAGCTGCCGCTACGCAACAGACAGGATTTATTTTTGTCACACAATCGCGTTCATGGTTACCAAACGAAATTGGGGGCATATTTTGGTTTGGTGTGGATGATGCAGCAAGTACTGTATTTGTGCCTATGTACACATCAATAACCAAAGTCCCCGAGGCTTATGCAGTTGGTAATGGAAGCATGATGGAATTTTCGTTTGATGCTGCCTTTTGGGTGTTCAATATGGTCGCGAATTATGCCTATACACGGTATAATGTGATTCACCCCGAGATAAGAGCAGAACAGACAAAACTTGAGGACGGTTTTTTAAGTGAAACAAGAGATATAGATAAAAAAGCATTGGCTCTTTATGAAACGGATAAAAAAGGAGCTGTTGCAGTGTTAACTGATTATTCTGTTAAAACCGGTAATGAAACAGTAAAGCGCTGGTTGAATTTCTATACCTATCTTTTTACAAAATATATGGATGGAAATATTAAAACTAAGGTAGAAGTGCCTGAAGGATATAAATATCATGTTCCAACATTGGATCAGCCAGGTTATGGGGATGCATGGTACAGAAAAATAGTGGAGGAAACAGGAGATCATTTTAAGATGCCTGATGGTCCGGCACATTAAAACTGAATAATCAAATAATTGGGAGATGAATGCTCCCTTTTCTTTTATTAATTAATGCAGATTAGATATTTTTCATATATTTATAGCCTGTAATTTTTAAAATCTTTGATCATTTGATTTGTTTAAAAACTACATTTGCAAATAATTTATCAACCTTCTAACTTGATATAGAAATGACACAGTCATCAGTTAACCCAAATGGTGGAATGAATTCCGAGAAGAATTCAGGTTCAAAAAAATGGATCATCATTGCAGTTCTTCTGCTTATTGTTATTATTGCTATACTGATTTGGTTTTTGCCGATGAAGAACAAGTACCTTTCGATTATCAGCGAGAAAGAGGCTCAGCGTTCAGAATTGCAGAATGAACTGAACGAACTGATGGAGGAACATAACAGCATCAAAGCTGAATACGGGGCTCTGAGTGATACCCTTTCAAAAAAAGACAGCATTATCCTGGCTAATGCAAAAGAAATCCAGGAATTGTTGAATTATAAATGGGAATATGCAAAGGTAAATAAAAAGCTGGAATTGCTAAGGAAGATTTCTCAGGGTTATGTGCATCAGCTGGATTCGCTTTATACCGTTAACCGCGAGTTGGGTGAGGAAAATGAAAAAATAAGACAACAGTATTCGAAGGAACAGGACAGAACCCGTGAATTAAGCAAGGATAAGGAAAAACTAAATGAAAAAATAACCCTTGCGACCGTTTTAAAAGCATACAGCATTTCAACTGTGGGTATAAGGCTCACAGGAAGCGGCAAAGAAAAAGAGACTGATAAAGCCAGTAAGATTGAACGGGTGAAGATTTGCTTTACTCTTGGAGAAAATAAGCTGGTAGAACCTGGAAGAAAAACACTGTATGTTCGAATTGTTAGGACCTGACGATGTGGTGGTAACGCAAAAGGTAGATGGAGACTATACTTTTGAGTTTAAAGGACAGACCCTGGAATTTACTTCGAAACAGGAAATTGATTACCAAAACAAGGATACCTCTACCTGCATATACTGGACAAAGAAATCGAAAGAGGAACCGGCTATGGTAGGAACTTACAATGTTTTCATCTATGCCGATGGATTTGAAATCGGAACATCGAGCTTTATACTGAAATAAAAAATTCTAATAGATTTAAAACCCCCGTTTTGAATTGTCAAGACGGGGGTTTATTTTTTGAGGTATATTTTATCTTATGAAATTAGCTTCCTGAGCTTTTCGGTTTCTTTTTCAAAACCCGCTTTACCAAGCAATGCGAACATATTCTTTTTATATGCCTCCACACCTGGCTGGTCAAAAGGGTTGACTTTGAGGATGTATCCGCTAATAGCGCAGGCCATCTCGAAAAAGTAAATAAGCTGACCGATATAGTACTCTGAAACCTGAGGAATTTGAATCCTGATATTCGGCACGCCTCCTTCCACATGTGCCAGCGTAGTTCCCAGCTCAGCCATATAATTTACTTCGTGAAGCCTTTTTCCGGCAATGTAATTCAGTCCGTCCAGATCGTTTTTATCGGTTGGCACGGCAAGATTTTTATTTGGCGTTTCGACCGATAATATGGTTTCAATCAGGATCCGCTGTCCTTCCTGGATGTATTGTCCCATCGAATGAAGATCGGAGGTAAAGTTGACACCGGCAGGGAATATTCCTTTACTTTCCTTGCCTTCACTCTCTCCATAAAGCTGTTTCCACCACTCGGTTAAATAAAAAAGATTAGGCTGGTAGTTGACAAGGATTTCGACCAGTTTTCCTTTCTTATAAAGTGCATTTCGGGTAGCTGCATAGAGGGTCATTGGATTTTTTTTGATGGAAGATGTTTGCAGGTTAAGCTCCTGCATATCTTTTGCTCCTTTAATAAGCTTCCGGATATCAAATCCTGCTACAGCAATCGGCAGCAAGCCCACTGGCGTCAGCACTGAATATCTTCCTCCTATATCATCCGGAACTACAAATGTGGTATAACCTTCTTCCGCCGCTAGTTTTTTAAGGGCGCCTTTAGCTTTATCAGTGATGGCAATAATCCTTTCACCCGCTTCTTTCTTTCCATATTTTTTTTCGATATGATTTTTAAGAACCCTGAAAGCAATGGCGGGTTCGGTAGTGGTCCCTGACTTTGAAATGACGGTCATAGCATAATCCTTATAATCGAGAATTTCGAGCAGGTCGGTAAGGTAATCTTCACTAATATTCTGACCGGCATAAAGGATAAGTGGATTTTTATTGTCTTTTTTCAGCTGCTGAAAATTATGACTCAGCGCTTCGATCACTGCGCGCGCTCCAAGATATGATCCGCCGATTCCTATCACGACAAAAATCTCTGCCTTTTTCCTGATTTTCTCAGCAAGGTGCTCGATGGAATTTATCATAGGTTCATCAATTTCACCCGGGAGATCGACCCATCCTAAAAAATCATTGCCTTTGCCTGTTTTCTTCAGGATCGAATAATAATGGCGATCAATATCGTTCTGATAAGATTGTATTTCCTTTGTTGTAATAAAATCAAGTGTACGCTCAATATTTACTTTGATGTTCATGGATTTTTTTGTTTAAAATGATCGGCAAAATTGCATAAATTAATTCAATCAGCCAATCGGGTTTGCAGGATTTTATCATTGACTTTCTCCGGCAGTATCATTGAATTCAATTAATCGGATAGATTTCCTGACAAAAGATAATTTGTAGCAACTATCAAACTTTCTTTAAATTTGCAATCCTTAAATGACTGACAAAGAAAAGCAAGCATGCGAAAAATAGAAGCTTATAAACCGAAAAATCATATACGGATTGTTACCGCTGCATCTTTATTCGACGGGCATGACGCTGCCATAAACATCATGCGCAGGATCATACAGTCCACAGGTGTGGAAGTGATCCACCTCGGCCACAACCGCTCGGTGCAGGAGATCGTGGATTGTGCTCAGCAGGAAGATGCACAATCTGTTGCGATTACTTCTTACCAGGGAGGGCATATTGAATTTTTCAAGTATATGCTCGACCTTTTAAAGGAAAAAGGATGCGGCCATATTAAAATTTTCGGTGGAGGTGGAGGTGTGATCCTTCCTGAGGAACAGAATGAACTTCATGAATATGGTATCCAACGCATTTATTCGCCGGATGATGGACGTGAAATGGGCTTGCAGGGAATGATCAACGACCTGGTGAAAAAATCAGATTATCCGACAGGGAAGAATCTTAAGGTTACCTTGAAAGACATTGAAAAGAGAGATATCAATGCCATTGCAAAACTCATTTCGGCTTGCGAAAATTATCCTGAAGAGGTGAAAGGACTTGATGACAGAATTGAAGAAGAGGTCGAGAAAATCACCTGTTTTAGGCATTACAGGAACGGGAGGCTCTGGTAAATCCTCTATTGTGGACGAAATCGTTCGGCGCTATTTAAGTGAATTTCCGGATAAGACCGTAGCCATTTTATCGGTCGACCCATCCAAGCGCAAGACTGGTGGAGCATTACTTGGAGACAGGATCAGGATGAACTCCATCAACAATCCCCGTGTTTTTATGCGTTCTCTGGCTACCCGCCAGTCCAACCTGGCGATGTCGAAATACGTGAAAGATGCTGAATCCATTGTTCAGGCTGCCGGCTTTGACCTCATCATTCTTGAAACTTCTGGTATCGGACAATCGGATACGGAGATCATTGACCACAGTGACGTTTCGTTGTATGTAATGACACCTGAATATGGTGCCGCCACACAACTTGAGAAAATCGACATGCTCGATTTTGCTGATCTGATTGCATTGAATAAATTTGATAAACGGGGAGCTTTGGATGCGCTTCGTGATGTCAAGAAACAATACCAGCGGAATCACCAGTTGTGGGAAAAGAAGCCTGACGAAATGCCGGTATTTGGAACGACTGCTTCTCAATTTAATGATCCGGGAGTGAACCAGCTATTTGTATCTTTAATCGAAAAAATTACTGAAAGAACCGGAGTTAAATTTAAATCAACTTCAAAGAAGAAAGGAGAGACTCCTGAGAAAATTTATATCATCCCTACCCATCGTACACGATACTTATCGGAGATTTCTGAAACGGTAAGAAATTACAACAAATGGTGTGACGATCAGGCAACAGTAGCACAACAGCTTTATGCCATTGACGAAACAACAGCTTCTTTAAAAAAATCGGGAAATGCTGCATTACCGGTTCTGAAAACCCTCGAAGATCAATACAAAAAAATTGAAATTGAACTCGATGGACATAATAAGAAAATCCTGGAAAGCTGGGAAGAGAAAGTAAAATCGTACAAATCAAAATATTTCATTTTCAAGGTCAGGGACAAGGAACTAAAGTTAACCACCCACACCGAATCACTTTCGCATCTGAATATTCCGAAAATATCCCTGCCGAAATACAAAGGCTGGGGTGATATTTTAAAATGGAATCTGCGTGAGAATGTCCCGGGTGAATTTCCTTATGCAGCCGGAGTATTTCCGTTTAAACGAGAAGAAGAAGATCCAACACGCATGTTTGCGGGTGAGGGTGGTCCTGAACGAACCAACAAACGGTTCCATTATGTATCGCTCGGTATGCCTGCCCGAAGGCTTTCTACTGCTTTTGACTCGGTTACCCTTTATGGGGAAGATCCCGACAGAAGGCCGGACATTTATGGAAAAATTGGAAATTCCGGCGTATCGGTTTCATGTCTTGATGATGCCAAAAAACTCTATTCCGGTTTTAACCTGATTGATCCTAAAACGTCTGTTTCGATGACCATCAATGGTCCCGCACCAATGATGGTGGGTTATTTCATGAACGCCGCCATTGATCAGCAATGTGAGGTTTATATTCGAAAAAATGGTCTTGAAAAGGAAGTCGAAAAGAAAATAGCAAAATTTTATAACGAACGGGGCACCAAACGGCCGCATTACCAGGGTGAATTACCGAAAGGAAATGATGGCCTCGGATTGATGTTGTTGGGAATAACCGGCGATAAAGTACTACCTAAAGATGTTTATGAAAAAATAAAGGCAGATACCTTATGCCGTGTTCGTGGAACTATACAGGCAGATATTTTAAAAGAAGATCAGGCGCAGAACACCTGCATCTTTTCTACTGATTTTTCACTCAAACTGATGGGCGATATCCAGCAATACTTTACGGATAACGACGTCAGGAATTTTTATTCTGTTTCCATATCCGGTTATCATATTGCCGAAGCCGGTGCAAATCCTATTTCGCAGTTGACATTTACCCTTGCAAACGGATTTACCTATGTGGAGTATTATTTATCAAGAGGCATGCACATAAATTCCTTTGCGCCCAACCTTTCATTTTTCTTTTCCAACGGTTTAGATCCTGAATATTCAGTACTGGGAAGGGTTGCAAGGCTGATTTGGGCGAAAGCGATGAAGTTGAAGTACAAAGGAAACGACAGGTCTCAGAAATTGAAATATCACATTCAGACTTCCGGAAGGTCGCTCCATGCCCAGGAGATTGATTTCAACGACATCCGCACAACCCTTCAGGCGCTTTATGCTATTTATGACAACTGCAATTCGCTTCATACCAATGCTTACGATGAAGCCATTACGACTCCAACGGAAGAATCCGTGCGCCGTGCAATGGCCATCCAATTGATCATTAACCATGAATCAGGTCTGGCAAAAAATCAAAATCCTTTGCAAGGCTCATTCATCATTGAAGAGCTTACTGATCTGGTTGAAGAAGCAGTCCTGGCGGAGTTTGACAGGCTGACTGAACGAGGAGGTGTGCTGGGTGCCATGGAAACCATGTACCAGCGAAGCAAAATCCAGGAAGAATCATTGTATTATGAGGAATTGAAACATTCCGGTCAGTTACCCATCATGGGTGTGAATACTTTCCTTTCGTCCAAAGGATCGCCAACAACTATTCCGGGCGAAGTGATCCGTGCCACTAAAAAAGAAAAGGAATACCAGATATCTATGTTAAAAGAGCTACATAAAACTTACAGCAATGAAGCTCAGGAATGGCTAGAAAAATTGAAACATACTTCTGTTCAAAATAAAAATGTATTCGAAACCCTGATGGAAGTCACTAAATACGCCTCCATCGGGCAAATAACAAATTCGCTATTCGAAGTGGGAGGACAGTACAGGAGGAATATGTAATAGTGAGAAAAAAATGATGGCATGTTTGTGAAAAAAGTTCTTAAAAGAATTCAGAAATTTTTCACAAAAAATAATCGGTTTTTTAACAACCTTATGTTAATTTTTAAGTAATCTGTAAACCATCGTTAAATAAAAGCGTACTACTTTTGGCAAATATTGAATGAGTTTTCAGGAATTAATATTGTTTTATAAGGCAGTGAAAATAAGGAAAAGCTTAGCTATTATCGGGTTGGTAATTTTCTCTTTCGTCTTTTTCATTTCCGGAAAAGATAAGGCTATCAGCATGCTTACCCGTCCTCTTTACGTTGCCGGTGACACTATTTTTTATGATATTCATCAGATTTATGCTGAGAAAAAATCGAAAGAGCTGGATAGTATTTTTTCGAAATACAATAAAATGGGTGTCTTCAATGGCACAGTGATTTATGGTGAACATGGACGCGAAATATTCAAGACAGGCTTATGGATATGCCGACTTCAAAAATAAAGAACCACTCACAACTTCATCATCTTTTCAGTTAGCCTCTGTTTCGAAAATGTTCACCGCTACTGCGATTATGATATTGAAAGAAAGGGGCAAGTTGAATTACGATGATTCCATAACGACTTATATTCCGGAATTTCCTTTTATTAAAGTTACCATTCGCCATTTGCTCAATCACCGGTCAGGCTTATCAAATTATATGTACCTGGCGGATCAGAAATGGAACGTTGAAAAACCCATTGACAATGAAGAGGTGATTAATCTTTTTGCAATGCACAAACCGGAATGTTATTTTCAACCGGATAAAGGATTCCAATACAACAACACCAATTATGCTTTGCTTGCTTCTGTTGTTGAGAGGATTTCAGGTGAACCTTTCGACCGGTTTGTAAAAGAAAATATTTTTGATCCCCTGGAAATGGATCATTCGTTTGTTTATTGTCTTAATGTAGATTCTCTGGTTGGTGGGGAAGTGCCAGTAGGTGTTCCCGGATACCAAACAAGAAGCGGAAGATATGTAAAATTGGAAAATAATTATTTGAATGGGGTGGTGGGTGATAAAGGAGTTTATTCAACCGTAGAAGATCTATTTAAATTCAGTCGGGCTTTAGATAGCGGTACTTTATTAAAATCCTCCACCCTTGAAGAAGCCTTTACCGGAGGAAGCCCGGATTCACAAAGAAGGAAAGATAACTATGGTTTTGGCTGGCGGATCCGAAAAGACATGGACAGTACAGTTTATCATTTTGGCTGGTGGAAAGGCTTTCGCACCTACTTTATCCGGGATATGAAAAATGAAAAGGTACTGATCGTCCTTAGCAATACGACAAAAGGATTTCCTTCGGATGTATTGTGGAATTTGATTCAGCAAGAACAAACATCAGAAGAATTATTGGAAACCTACAATCGGCTGAATTAAAGTAATCTTAATAATCAATACGAATTAAAATTTCCAGATTAAACCTATAAACTGACCGTTTTTTGATTTCTGCCTTGAATGCTGTCTTCATTCATTTGGCAAATGTTTTGTAGCGTTTCCAATAATTAGTAAATTTGTACTCGTGACTGTGAGACTTTAAAATAAATGAGGAAAATAATATTAATGGTTTTTTGTTTTTATTCCTGGTCGTTATCCGCCCAGAATATCTCTATCAGTGAGATTTGTACAAAGAACAACAATATAATTCCTGATTGTGATTTTAACCAATTTGTGGATTGGATCGAATTATTCAATAGCACTTCTTCGGTTATAAATATTTCGGGATATTTTATTTCGGACGATCCTAATGAAAAATCAAAATGGAAATTTCCTGAGAGTTCATCAATTAATCCAAATGACTACATTCTAGTTTGGGCTGACGATAGAAATATTACAATTGAAAACCATCATACCAACTTTAAACTTGGCTCCAGTAATGGTTTCATTTGTATTAGTGATGCGGATACTAATGTAGTTGATATAGTTGAATATTCAGATCAATACGAAGATATATCTTATGGCAGGGAAAATGCAATCTGGGTGTATTTTACTCAGAACCAACTCCTGGTTCAATAAATTTTGGAGATATTACAGTTCTTCAGATCGTGAAGTCGGCCCCGGTTTTTTCATTATTACCTGGTTATTATTTACCAAACACACAACTTATTATTTATTCGGATGATCCGGATGCAACTGTGTATTATACAAATGACGGGAGTTTTCCAACGGAGAATTCTTTCATCTATTCCAGTCCTATTATTCTCAACCATAATACTATAATCAGAGCCAGATTATTTGGTAATAAATTACCAAGTGAAGAGGTTTCAGCCTCTTATTTTATTAATCTAAACAAGGATTTGCCCATTGTTTCATTAATTGTAAATCCTGACTTTTTATGGAGTGATAGCATTGGAATCTTCAACGATAATGAAATTGAGACGAGAATAGAATGGGAGCGCCATTCAACCATTCAGTATTTCGAAAGCAATGAAATGAAATTCGAAACCGATAATAATATTCGGCTTTTTGGAAATACAGCTTATTTGCTTCCCCAGAAATCTTTTGCTGTTTTTGCCGATGATCAGATTAATTATCAAATATTCCACAATAAATCCCTTTCTGAATTTAATTCCTTTATCTTGCGAAGCTCCAGCGATGATTGGGGTTACACCATGTTTCGTGATGCATTGACACATACAATTATCAGTGAGAAACTGGATATTGATTATCAGTCCTATCAACCAACAGTACTTTATATTAATGGGGAATATTTTGGCATTTTTAACTTGAGAGAAAAATACAATGAAGATTATTTGGAAAATAATCATGCGTGTGGATAAGAATAAAATAGATTTTCTGAATTTATACTATCCAGGATTATGGTATGAAGTAATGGCAGGATCGGGTGAAAAATATTTACAGTTGCTTGATTATTTATATAATAATGATATTACTGATTCGGTTGTCTTTGATGGTATCAGTGAATATCTGGATATTGAAAACTATACTCATTACATCATTACTCAAATATATATTGGAAACGGAAGTTTTACCCATAATATAAAAACCTGGAGACGAAATGATACCGTAGATGGATTTAAGTGGCAAATATTTGATACAGACCGTGGATATTATGAGTCATGGAGAAATGATTTTAATCTGATTTATCAGGCCGATACTGTCCTTAAAAGACTTCTAGAAAATGTAAATCACAGAAATCATTTTCTGCAGCAAACGTGTTCGCATATTAATGCAACCTTCCGGACATGTTTTGCTGACAACGTAATCGACAGTTTGAAAAACAACATTGCTTCCGAAATGCCTTATCATATTAGTAAATGGGGTCCGGTTGGAGGAATATCCCTCAATGGAAGCATGGAACCAAGCCGTTCAGGTAATGCATGATTTCGCATCAGTAAGAAAGGATACCCTCTTCAAACACCTTAATGATTTCTATAATCTGGATGGCCATTATAATCTTCATCTAAAAAAGACGAGTCCCAGATGTGGTAAAATTTATATTGAAGATGTTTTAATTCCTTATAATGATTCAATACATGAATATTTTAAAAATATTCCTTTGACTCTGGTTGCGAAACCAAACTTCGGATATTCATTTATTGATTGGGAAGGAATTTCGACTGAAGACACAATTAACTTGACGTTGAGTGATGATATAACAATAAATGCAAGATTTCTGGCAGATTGCAATGTCCCGAATATTATTTCAGAGGATATGGCATTGCTTAAGGACTGTTCTCCCTATTATTTTGAACAGGATTTATATGTTCAACCAGGAGCGACCCTTTTTTGTGAGCCTGGTGTTGAAATCAATTTCGGACAAGATGTTCGCCTCTATGTCAAAGGAATTTTAAATTTTATCGGTACTGAATTAGAACCCATCACCATCCAGGGAATGAATGATATGAGCTGGAAATATATAGAAATAGACAGTGGGAATATTTTTCTAAATCATGTTGAAGTTTATTCAGGAGTAAAAGCTATTCATTTCTTTAATGGTAGTAATCTGACAATTGGCAACAGTGTTTTTTATGAATCGGGTGTTAATCTTGATGATCTTATTTCAGGATCAAGTTCAGTATTAGAAATTGTGAATTGTGTATTTTATGGGAATGAATCGAACACTAAGTCAGATTGCATTGATGGCGATATGCTTTATTCTGGCGTATTCTCAGGAAATAAATTTTATAATATTTCAGATGATTGCATTGATATCGGTACGAATTCTATGAATGTTGTAATTGACCACAATGAAGCTTACTTTTCACAAAGTATGGGTTTCTCTGTTGGTGAAAATTCTCAAGCTACAATTTACAGGAATATTGTTGCACATTGCAATGGCGGAATACAGGTTCACACGGGCGCCATTATTTCTGTTATAAATAATACTTTATACGACAATAACATCGGAATCATCTGTTATCATTATGATAATACCCCTAATTCCGGAGGAACAGCAAATGTTTCTAACACAATCTTTTCTCAAAACAATGCCGATTACGCATTGCAACCGAATTCGGTTATTGATATTACCTATTCATTATCTGATGGCGCTCTAATTCCTGGAACCGGAAATATTACCGGGGATCCCAAATTCATTGATGCTTCAGATGATAATTTTAATTTGCTAAATACCTCTCCATGCATAGATGCCGGTAATTTTTTGTCAGAATTGGATCCTGATAATACCAGGGCTGATATAGGTGCTTTATATTTTGATCAGTTCAATGTTGTTTATGAATATAAGCAAACTATATATATATACCCCAATCCCTTTAGTAATAAATTTAATATTAGACTCATTAATGGTGAAACAATAGGAGATGTGGAGCTTTATAACCAAATAGGTGAATTGGTTTATTCAAAACGAAGCATCAATAGTCCGGAATGTACAATTGAGATGGGCTATAAAGGAATTGTTTTATTGAAACTTACTGATAATAGGGGTAATTGCATTACAACTAAATTAATTTCGAAATAATAATGAGGAAATTTGCAACTTCAATAATTCTGCTAATTTTCTTCAATTTTTGTTATTCACAAATTGTTGTTATCAATGAAATATTATCACTGAATAATAATACAATTCTTGATGATTTTGGAGAAAGATCAGACTGGATAGAGTTATATAATACCTCAGAAGAAACCGTTGATATCGGTTCATGGTATTTGTCAGACGATGAAAATAATGTATTAAAATGGATATTTCCCGATACCTCAATATGTCCCCATGGATTTATATTAATTTTCTGCAGTGGAAGGGATACTCTTTCTGGTTATTTACATTCAAGTTTTAAATTAAAATCTTCTGGAGAGCCAGTTTTTTTATCCGATGCATATCACAATTTGGTTGATTATTTCCTTCCGGTTTCCCTTGAAAATGATGTTTCCTATGGTCGAAAAACTGATGGGTCACCTGAGTATGCTTATTTTTTTAAAACCAGTCCGGGTGCAACAAATAGCAATAATTTATTATTAAACGAAATTTCATTTTCATCAAATGAAGGATTTTATGAAACGAATATCCAGTTATCCATTTTTTCGCAGGATACTATGGGACAAATATTCTATACTATCAATGGAAATGAACCCGTGCCCGGAAATTATTATACTTTTACATATAACGAGCCTATATCTCTTTTAGAAATTCAATCGCTTCCAGCTTTATATTCTTATATACAAACATCTCCTACTGATATCCCAGGGTTTTTTCAGTGGATGGAGCCTGAAGGGGAAGTAGAAAGATGTGTCGTTATAAAAGCCAGAGTTTTTAAAGATGAACAACCTTTGTGTAATACACTTTCAGGCACATACTTCATTGGTGATAGCATAAAACAGAGGTTTTCTTTACCAGTCCTATCCATTATTATGGATAGCATTGACCTGTTTTCGGAAGATACAGGTATTTATATTCCTGGTAAGCGTTATATTCCTGGTCAGGTTAAATCCGGTAATTATTTCGAAATGGGTGATGCATGGGAACGCAAAATGTTCTTTTACCCTGTTTTCAGCAGAAGGTGAATTACTTTTTAAGCAAAAAACGGGTATTGAAATTCAGGGAAATATTACACGGGCAGCACCGAATAAATCATTGGAATTTACTGCAAAGGAATGTTATGATGGAAATGAAGTTTTGAATTATCCTTTTTTCCCAGCCTATTCCTATCATGATTACAGGAAAGTAGTTTCACGATCCATTTTTGCTGCTCATCAACAAAGCATTGTTCGAGACGAAATCATGCAGGAAATTGCTAAAAATTTAAATGTAATCTATCAGGAATGGCAACCAGTAACTACATTTATAAATGGTGAATATTGGGGTTTTCAGGTATTACGCGAAAAGCAAGACAAATACTTTCTGCATCAACATTATGATATTGATCCGGATAGTGTCGATATAATTGAAGCGTGGGGTGATGTGATAGAAGGGGATTTGGTGCAGCATGATAGCTTGAATTATTTTGTTGAAACTCACGATTTATCCATACCGGAGAATTATGCAATGGATTAAAAAAAAGATTGACATCCCTGCTTATATTGATTATTACATAACCGAAATCTTCATTGCCAACCGGGATTGGCCCGGCAATAATTATTCTAAATGGCGTCCAAAAGAAATTAATTCCAAATGGCGATGGTTTTTATTCGATCTTGATAATGGTGGAGTAATCCTTAATTTAAATAACCTAAAACGGGCAACCGGGGATACAATAGATGAGATTATGCCAGAATGGTCAACTTTTATGTTCAAATCTATTCTATCAAATGAGGAATTTAAAACAGATTTTATTAATCGATTTGTTGAAGTATTAAATAATGATTTTCATTCTGATAATACCATCCCTATCGTTGATAAGTGGGAAGCGATTGTTGAAAAGGAGGTAGGTAAAACGATTTCAAGATGGCATGTCATTGACTCAGAAGAACATTGGCATGATAGAATTGAAGAGTTGCGTCAGTTTTTTCTTTTACGACCCTGTATCCTTAAGAATCAGCTGGAAGATTATTTTGAAATAGATTCCTTAAATATTAACTGTGGCCAATCATTGGTAAATAATTTTCTTCAACAAAGAATAGAGATTATATCCTAATCCGTCGCAAAGTAAGATATATATTAATTCACCTGAACTAATCCGGTCCTGGGAGTTGTATAATCTTTCAGGAATGTCGGTAGAGAAAAAATATAATTGTGCTACATTGTATGAAGAGATAGATATTTCTAAATTAAACCCCGGTATTTATTTTTTAAAATTGGCTATAGGATGAGGCTCAATACCAATTTAAAGTTATTAAAACCAACTAATTAAATCATTTTAACATAATTTTAAATTATCACCAGTTTAAACCCTACCCCATGAACATTAATTAGTTCAATATTGGGATCTGCTTTCAAATATTTTCTTAATTTTGTCACATAAACATCCATGCTGCGGGCGTTGAAGTAGCTATCATCCTGCCAGATCTTTTTCAGGGCGATACTCCGGTCAAGCAATTCATTGATATTATCGCATAGCATCTTTAACAATTCAGTTTCTTTGGAGGTTAACTTAAATTCTTCTTCCGGGGTTTTTAAAATCTGCCGGTTATAGTCAAAACTCAGTTTACCGATTTCATAAAAATTCCGATTGGGATCAGGTGTTTTACTTTCTGTCGTTCTTCTGATAATTGCTCTCATTCTTAAAAGCAATTCCTCCATGCTGAAAGGTTTTGTGATGTAATCATCTGCCCCCAGTTCAAACCCTCTGATCTTATCCTCCTGCATTGCCTTAGCGGTAAGAAACAGGATCGGAATTTTATAATCAATCATCCTGATTTCTTTTGCCAGTGTGAATCCATCCTTAACAGGCATCATTACATCAATAATGCAAAAATCAAAACGGTCTTTTTTAAAGTTTTCAAATGCTACCTGACCGTTTACGCAAAGCTGTAGTAAAAAAACCCTTGGCATTCAGATAGGATGCTAAAATGGTTCCAAGGTTTTTATCATCTTCAGCTAAAAGTACTTTGAATTGATCGCCTTCCATGTTGTTTTTTTAAATTTTGTGATTTAAAGGGAGGTAAATAATAAAATTGCTTCCAATATTCAATTCACTTTCCAGTGTGATTTTTCCTCCGTGTTGTTCCACAATGGCTTTGACATAGCTGAGTCCAAGCCCAAAACCTTTAACGTTATGAATATTCCCTGAAGGAATCCTGTACAATTTCTCAAATATCTTTTTCTGGTTTGCCTTGCTGATTCCTGGCCCGTTATCTTTGACTGAAATAATGATGCCGCTGTATGAATTCTCAGTTGAAATAATTATTTCAGGAACTTTTATGGAATATTTATTGGCATTATCAAGAAGATTAAAGATCACATTGGTGAAATGAATTTTGTCAGCATAAAGTAGATGTGATTGGGCATTGAAGTGGGTTTTTATTTTGCCTCCTTTTTTCTCCACCTGAAGAAGAATGTTGTTGATGGATTCAGAAATGATTTCATGGACATCAAATTCTTCCATCTTCAGGATGATCTGGCCCTTTTCCAGCAAAGCTGATTGAAGGATTCGCTCAGCCATATTTCCCAGCCTTCGATTTTCTTCACTGATGACATTGATATAATTTTCGTACAAGCTTTCGGATTTACTGATATCCTTGTCTCCAAGAGCTTCGCATGCAAGCGAAATAGTGGATATGGGAGTTTTAAATTCGTGGGTCATATTATTGATAAAATCATTTTTCATATCCGATACCTTCTTTTGTTTAAGAATGGTAATTACGGTATATGCAAATGATAGTATTATAATTATCAATAAAACGATTGAAATAGATAATGTGCCCCAAAGTTGCGTAATAATGAACCGTTTTTCATTTGGAAAAAAAACCATGAGATAATCAGGGTTGTTGAACATGTCACTTGGAAATAATGCAAAATGAAATCCCTGGTTTAAAAGTTCTTTTGGGTATTTCCCTGTTTTTTGAACGGGCATAAAATTTCGCCCGGGACTAAAAATGCCGAATTCGAATATCGTATTTATACCCTTTAATTTAAGCGCACCTTCAATTATAGAATCAAGCAGCTGGGTATCGATCCTTTTTTCAACCGGAACATTTCTATAGTCAAAGAACATGTTCTCTAATACATCGTGCATGATCATTGATTTATTTAGAATTCGGCTGACATCGCTGGCATCAGCAAAACTCGCCAGCTCCACTTCTATAAGACTGGTTTAATGAATCCAGTGTTTGAAACCATTTCTGACGTTGCTGCATCAGGTTCATCTGGTTATTAAACTCATTTGCAGCCTCGATCCTCTCCAATTTATTTACCACCCCTGATATAGCTTCATTTACATCCCGCACAAAATTTGCCTCTTTAACTGTAATAGCACTTTTGATCCAATATGATTGGATGATCATTAACCCTATAAGCGCCAGGGTGATGACCACGATAATTGATATAAAACCTTTCCGGTTCACGTTTACAAAAGTACGCTTTGGGCGTAATGATTATTTTGTTTTTAACGATTATTAACGTTTTAAAAATGAGTTATTTTGTTGAAGCAGAATGGTTTTTGGGAATCCATAAAGATAAAATTTTTAGTCTTGGTTGGTTTCTAATCATTATTTATATTGTATTTGTATTGCCCTAAATATTCAAATGGTAATTAGGAATGCTCTAATTTTCTTTGAATAAGAAGAATAATTGCAATACTTACCAAACAAGACCATTCTCTAATAATTAAGCAGACAGTATCATGTGTTTCTATCTTTTTTATCATGACTTTTCCTACATTTGCTGCGTTTAAATTCTTCGGATGGTCAAAATGAAATTTCAAAATAGATTATCTAATTGGGTAATAATTCTTATTACTGCTATTGCAATTTATGTTGTTTTTAACAGCAATAATTGGAATTATAAAGATCGGGTTATTACCTGGGATATTGTTTCCTATTACGATTACCTTCCTGCCACATTTATTTATAAGGATATTACTCTAGATTTTCTTGAAACCAATCCAGGTGATCGAAACTATATTTTCTGGTATGGGGTTACTCCAAACGGCAGTAAGTATATTAAAATGAGTATGGGGCTGGCCTTTTTATTCACTTCCTTCTTTTTCCTGGATCATCTTAGTGCATATCTTTTTAATTATCATACTGGTGGATTTTCAAAACCTTATAAGATGGCATTGGTTTTCAGTAGTATTTTTTATTTATGGCTTGGGTTGTATTTTCTAAAAAAGGTATTAAAGCAATATTTTTCGGAGCCCATCATTGCTGCCGTCCTGATAATTATTGTCTTCGGGACTAATTATTTTAATTATGCTACATTTGATGCTCCGATGTCCCACATATACAGTTTTGCCCTTTTTGCTTTGTTCGTTTTATTAACCCAAAAATGGTATAAGAATCCTTGAGTTAAAAATTCCATATTTCTTGGTTTACTGAGCGGACTAATTTCCCTAATCCGGCCAACAAATATTATCATTGTATTAATTTTTATTTTTTACTATATTAGTGCTGGTGAGTGTATAATTAAAAGGATTGCATTTTATTAAACTATGATATTTCATTTGTTTATAATAATATTTTTTGCTTTTTTAGTTTGGATACCTCAATTGCTTTATTGGAAAACTGTCACCGGAAATTATCTATTTTATTCCTATGCTGATGAAGGATTTTTCTTTTTAAATCCCCAAATTCTTAAAGGTCTTTTTAGCTACCGAAACGGATGGTTGATTTATTCTCCGGTCATGATTTTCGCATTACTCGGAATCCCTTTTTTATATCGTTATGCCAAAGACTTCTTTTTTCCGGTAATGCTATTTTTTTTGCTTAATATTTATGTAATCTTTTCCTGGTGGTGCTGGTGGTATACCGGCTTTGGCAACAGGGCAATGATCGATTCATATGCTGTATTGGCTTTTCCTTTGGCAGCATTTATTAAATGGAATTTTCAAAATAAAAATAAAATTTTAAAATATTTCATATTCGTAATAATTCTGGGAGCATTTCTTCAAGGTGTATTTCATTCAATTCAATTCCATTATAGCAGTATTCATTATAACTCGATGACCAAAGGTGCTTACAGGGAATCCTTTTGGAAAGTTGGACCACCAATGAATATTGGAAAAAATTAAAGGAACCGGATTATGAAAAGGCCATGAAAGGGATCACGGCGTTTTTAGATGAACGAAATGATAGCTTGCTGATGTATTTCAATATGGAAGAAATTCACCGCGATGGTAAATCTTTTACTGATACCGCAGGAACATTAAAATTATTAAGTGTTGATTCACTGTCGAATGAATATTCACATAGTGGGAAAACCAGCATTTATGTTTACAAAGATAACCCTTATGGCATGGGATTGCAATTCAGGGTTTTTAACAATGAAAAATACCAATTAAGTGTTTGGAGGAAGAAAACCGAAATAAATAGTTATTTAGTTGTAAATAACAAACAAAATACTAACTATTACTCTGGTGAAAATAAAGCAATTATGAGTGAAGGAGATTGGGAAAAAATTCAGATGGAAATCGAAATTACTCCGGCAATTCATAATACAATTATTCGAATATATGTGATGAATGAAAATGCGGAAAGAGTTTACTTTGATGATCTAAGGATTGAAAGGATTCATTGAATAAATTTTGGTCAAATAAATTAACCGAATTATTTTATTGAAAACAATGGTCGAATTTTCTTTTGGCATGATGTAAAATTATCGAAATAAAATAACGGGAAAAGAAAATCATCGAATCGCCCCAGCTTAATTTATTTCAATTCTTAATATTAAATTTCATAAAATTGTAAGGTTTTTTAAATAAGAATTCTATGACCAAGCAAATTGTTTTTATAATAGCAATGATTCTTACCCTTGGTATATTTGGATGGACAGTCATGCGGTTCTATTCATGGTTTAAATTCACCAAACCCTACCCCATCAAAGATTATGGGAAAAGGTTCGGATTGATGATGGAAGTTGCATTTGGACAAACCAAGATTTTTCGTCTTCCATTTATCGGATTATTGCATGCCCTTGTATTCTGGGGTTTCTGCGTTATTCTGGTCGGAAGTATTGAAATGATAATTGATGGAATTTTTGGAAGCGATAGAGTATTGGGTTTTCTCGGTGTTTTCTATGACATCATCACCGCTTCAGGTGATATTTTTGCCGCCATCATTGCCTTTGCGATTCTGATTTTCCTGGGTCGACGGTTGTTTATGAACCTGAAGCGTTTCAGCGGAATTGAAATGAAACATGTTTCACACCTTGATGCCAACATTGCTCTTACCCTGATTTTATTTCTGATGGTTTCTTTAATCGGAATGAATGTTTATTACTATATATTGCATTCTCAACTTGCAGATTTTGTTGGGACATATCCTGTTAGCAAATATCTTGTCAGGACATTTGTCAATTTCCACCAGGTGGATGTTCAATCCCTTCACACCATGCATGAAGTTTATTGGTGGTCGCATATTTTGCTGATCTTTTTGTTCGCCAATGTATTGCCATACTCCAAGCACTTCCATGTATTCATGTCGGTTCCCAATGTGTTTCTTTCCCGGCTTGAGCCTCTTGGTTATTTGTATAACATGCCTGAAATTACCAGGGAAGTTAAGTTGATGATGAACCCGGATACAGCTTTTGCTGCGCCGGCAGAAGGAACTGCAACAGTCAGTCGGTTTGGAGTCAAAGACGTTGAGGATATCACCTGGAAAAACTACATGGATTCTCTTACCTGTACCGAATGCGGAAGATGTACTTCAGTCTGTCCTGCTAATATTACAGGTAAAAAACTCTCGCCACGTAAAATCATTATGGATGTCAGGGCAAGGATGAAGGAAAAGGGACCCGGTTTAGTCAAGGAAGGAAGGGGATTCGATGATCAGAAAGCATTGGTCAGAGATTATATTTCACCGGAAGAATTGTGGGCATGCACCACCTGTAATGCATGTGCACAGGAGTGTCCGGTAAACATTAATCATCCTTCTATAATTGTAGATATGCGCCGTTACCTTGTGATGGAAGAATCGGCAGCGCCCGGGGAACTGAATGGTATTTTTACAAATATTGAAAACAATGGTGCTCCCTGGCAATTTTCCATGCAGGACAGGATGAACTGGGCTGAAGGATTGAATGTTCCGGTAATGGCAAATGTTTTTGCCAGTGGTAAAAAACCGGAATACCTTTTCTGGGTAGGTTCTGCCGGTGCTTTTGACGACCGTTATAAAAAAGTAACCCGTGAATTTGTAAAAATCCTCAACCATCTGAACATTGACTATGCTGTTCTTGGAACTGAAGAATCAGATAGCGGAGATGTTGCACGGCGGGCAGGCAATGAAATGCTTTACCAAATGCAAGCGATGATGAATATTCAACTCATGAATGGTTATGAGGTAAAAAAAATCATTACCTGCTGTCCTCACGATTACAATACTCTTTTAAATGAATATCCTGAATTTGAGGGTAAATATGAAGTGTTACATCACTCGCAGTTTCTTCAAAAGTTGATTACTGAAAAGAAGATCAATATTTCGGATGGCATTTTTAAAGATAAGAAGATTACTTTTCACGATCCCTGTTATTTGGGTCGTTGCAATGGTGAGTACCAGGCTCCGAGAGATGTGCTTGATGCCATTCCTTCGGCAAAGGTGGAAATGAAACGGAATAAAAGTTTTGCATTGTGTTGCGGCGCTGGAGGTGGTCAAATGTTTAAAGAAGCAGAAAAAGGAGAAAAGGAAGTGTTTATCGAGCGTATTGAAGAAGCAATCAAAACCAATGCTGATATTGTATGTACAGCCTGTCCATTCTGCATGGTGATGATGACCGACGGGATCAAATACAAAAACAAGGAAGAAGAAATGAAAAACTACGACCTTGCCGAACTGGTTTCAAAATCCATGGGATTATAAAAAAA
The DNA here is from genome assembly GCA_963705185.1 of uncultured Bacteroidales bacterium. GTDB lineage: Bacteria > Bacteroidota > Bacteroidia > Bacteroidales > JAADJA01 > JAADJA01. The sequence goes on along the minus strand of CAVPJF010000032.1, from coordinate 28,161 downwards.
AGCGGTAATGGACCGCCTCATTTTTATCTGAATTACTTAACTTTCCGATTTAAATTCTTTTACCGCTTTTACAAGGTCGGGAAGCACTTTTTGAACATCCCCGATCACGCCATAATCTGCAGATTCAAAAATTGGAGCCTCATTGTCTTTATTGATCGCAACAATGCATTTTGACGAGCTTACTCCTGCCAGATGCTGAATGGCACCTGAAATTCCGGCGGCAATGTATAAGGTTAGGAGCAATGATCTTTCCGGTTTGTCCGGTATGTTCTTCGTGAGATCTCCATCCTTCATCCGAAACAGGACGTGAACAAGCTGTTGCTCCGCCAAGCAATCCGGCAAGCTCTTCAATGGGTCCCCAGTTTTCCGGGCCTTTCATACCACGGCCTCCGGATACTACAATTTCGGCATCGGTTAGCAGAACTTTACCGGTTATTTTATTGGTGTTTTTGATTTCCATCCCGAAATGATTATCAGAGAATACTGGAATAAAAGGCTCAACCGTCATACTGGTTGGCGATTCCGTTATCCCAAAAGAGTTTTGAGATAAGAGAAACAATTTTCTTCTCCGAATTGATTTTCACATTTGCAAAAGCCTTACCATTGAAAGTCTTTTTTTCGGACCACAAAGGGAGTATAGGCCTGATGGTAAAGCAGTGCGCCAGCAACCAAACCTGCCTTAAATTTAACAGCAATTCGCGGAGCAAGGGCTTTTCCGGTAAAATTATTGCTCAATACGATAACTCCTGCATTCTCTTTTTCTGCTGCCTGTACTAATGGCTGTTGTATAAGCTGAATTTACCAACTGATTCATTCGGTCATCTTCAACTTTTAAAACTTTTGAAGCGCCATAACTTCCAAGTTTATTCAACTCGTCATCTGAAACTTTACCAATAGAGACTGCAGTAACAGTTGTGCCGAACATTTTGGCCAAACCTGCACCGTAAGAAATCAATTCAAAACTTAATTTTTTGAATTTCCCATCCCAATTTTCTGTAAATACTAATACTGACATAATCGTTTATTTTTTGTTGCCACTGAATTAAAAAATCTGTGGCGATTATTCTTAAATTACTTTTGCTTCGGTGTGTAAAAGGTGAACCAATTCCTTCATGTTCTCTGCATCAATCATTTTGCAGGCTGATTTTGCAGCCGGTAATTCATAGTTTACAAACTCAGTCAATGCTTCCGCAGTGGCAGGTTCTATCACCTTGAGTGGTTTGCTGCGCGCCATCATAATTCCCGCGCATCGAAGGAATCCTCGGCTCCTTTGTTATTCCTTTCTGAATGATAGCAACAAAAGGCGATTGTACTCCGATGATTTCAGAACCCCCATCAATATCTCTTTTCACCACGACATTTCCACCTTCAATATCGATCTTTGAAACTGATGAAACCGATGTAATCCCAAGCAATTCTGCCACCATTCCTCCTACTGTTGATCCATTATAATCGCTCGACTCTATCCCGGCAATGATTATATCATATCCTTCATTCTTAATTGCTTCTGCTATCTGATAAGCGACAAAGTAAGCATCTTTTGGTTCGGCATTTACTCGGATGGCATCATCGGCTCCGATAGCAAGCGCTTTCCTGATTGTTGGTTCAGCTGCCGGTGTACCAACATTTATAACGGTAATTTTTTCAATTGCTCCCGCAATGGTTTCTTTCAGCTCCAATGCCCTGGTTAATGCGAGCTCATCCCAGGGATTGATGATCCATTGAACACCATTGGTATCAAAGGCCGTATTGTTATTTACAAACTTAATTTTAGTAGTGGTATCAGGAACATTGCTGATACAAATCAATATCTTCATATTCATTCGGTTTAAAAGATCAAAAAAATAACGGGCAAAGATAAAAAACTCTTTATCAATACATCATTAAATAATAAAAGGGAATTTATCAGCCTTTAGAAAGGGCTCGGGAAATTACAATTTTCTGTATTTCGGAGGTGCCTTCATAAATCTGAGTAACCTTGGCTTCACGCATCAGTCGTTCCACATGATATTCGCGCACGTAACCATAGCCTCCATGAATCTGAACGGCATCTGTGGTTACCTCCATAGCCATATCTGCAGCATAAAGCTTCGCCATGGAGCCTGCCAGCAAATAATCTTTACCCTGATCTTTCAGCCAGGCAGCCTTATGAACAAGGTTTCTGGCGTTTTCAATTTTAACTGCCATTTCAGCCAGCTTGAATGCAATGGCCTGGTGATTGATGATTTCGGTTCCAAAAGCTTTCCGTTCTTTGGCATATTGAAGTGACCGCTCGTAAGCTCCGGCAGCTAATCCAGTCGCCTGTGCAGCAATCCCAATTCTACCTGATTCCAAAAGTGCCATGGCCAGTTTAAACCCAAATCCATCTTCACCAATCCTGTTTTCTTTTGGAACTTTAACGTCAGTAAACATAACTGAATGGGTATCGGAACTGCGCAATCCCATTTTATCTTCTTTCGGACCAAGAGAAATTCCGGGTGAATCCTTATCCACGATCAATGCATTAATTCCTTTGTGTCTTTTTTCGGGATAGGTTTGCGCAAAAAGCATATAAACGGAGCCGCTGTTGGCACTTGTAATCCAGTTTTTAGTTCCATTTATCAGGTAATGATCACCTTTATCCTCAGCCAGTGTTTTTTGTCTGGTAGCATCTGAGCCGGCTTCAGGTTCAGAGAGCAGAAAAGCTCCTATCTTTTTACCTGAAGTAAGATCATGCAAATATTTATCTTTTATCAGTTTTGAGGCATACTTCTCGATTCCCAGGCAAACAAGTGAATTGTGAACCGACATGATTACGGACACAGAGGAATCAACTTTGGCTATTTCTTCCAGGGCCATCACATAGGAAATTGCATCCATTCCACCTCCGCCATACTCCGGACTGACCATCATCCCAAAAAAACCAAGTTGCCTCATGGTTTCGATATGTTTGGTCGGATAGATTCCTTTATAATCCCGCTCGATCACATCCTGGATCAGTTCACGCTGGGCAAAATCCCTTGCGGCCTGCCTGATCATCAATTGTTCCTCAGTAAATTCAAAATTCATTGTAAAATATTTTGTGTAAAAATAAACGACAGAGAGCAGAGCACCAAAAATAAATAATCCCTTAAAAACATCAATAAAATAGGAAATTATTCACTGATGAAATTAAAAATTCAATTGCCGCAATTGATTCCTTATTGCATCGAATTCGTCCATAATTTCGCGAACAATTGTTCCGGCTGGTTTCACTTCATTTATATATCCTGAAGCCTGACCAATCTCAAGTTCACCTTCATCAACATTTCCTTCGAACATTCCCAGTTTTGCCTTTCCGTGACCCAAAATTTCTTTCAGCTCCTCAACAGATGCACCCTTGTCTTCTGCTTCCTTTACCTTATGATAGAATTTATTTTTAATCAATCTTACCGGAACAACTTTCTTTAAAGCAAGCTGTGTGCTTCCATCATCTGTATTTAAGATGGCTTGTTTGAAGTTTGCATGTGCTGAAGATTCAACAGAAGCAACAAACCGGCTTCCAATCTGAACCCCTTCAGCACCAAGAGCGAATGCAGCCAGCATTGTTCTTCCGGAGGCAATCCCACCTGCAGCAATGACTGGAATTGAAACAGCATTTCCGACCTGAGGGATCAGGCACATTGTAGTAGTTTCTTCAATACCATTATGGCCTCCTGCTTCAAAACCTTCAGCAACAATTGCATCCACTCCTGCTTCCTCGCATTTTTTTGCAAATTTTACATTTGCAACAACATGAACAACGGTAATTCCATTTTCTTTAAGATGGGAAGTAAACTTCCTTGGATTTCCGGCAGAGGTAAAAACAATTTTCACCTCCTCATCCAAAATGACCTGAATGTGCTCATCAGTTTGGGGATAAAGCAATGGCAGATTCACGCCAAAAGGTTTATCCGTTGCATTTTTACATTTAATGATATGTTCTCTTAAAATATCAGGGTACATTGATCCCGAACCGATAAGTCCAAGTCCACCGGCGTTGCTTACAGCCGAAGCCAGCTCCCAACCGCTGCACCAGATCATTCCTGCCTGAATGATGGGATAATGAATTTTGAATAATTGTGTGACCCGATTCATTAAACCGTTGTTTTTGAAAGGCCAAAGGTATTGAAATTAAAGACAATAATCATCAGCCATATAAATCCCCTGAAACAAAATTCCGGTAGGCATTAATTCCTAATTTTGCCGCCGTTTAAATCATTTTGGACAAATGCTAAACTCGCTGAATAAACCGGATGCTTATGCAGTGCTGAAGATAAAGGACTTCCGGTTTTTTGTTTCAGCCCGGTTCGTGTTAACTTTTGCCATCCAGATGCAGTCGGTGGTGGTGGGCTGGCAGGTTTATGAAATTACCCATGATGTGCTTTCGCTTGGCCTCATTGGTCTCGCTGAAGCCATTCCATTTATTTTATCGGCAATTTTTGCCGGATACGTTGCCGACCGTTACGATCGTCAAAGGGTGATGTCAATTGCAGTTATTGTATATCTTCTTGGCGCCATCATGTTACTATCATTTAGTTTAGGCTATCATTCTTTTCTTGGACTTTTTGGAATTATCCCCTTATATGTTGTGGTCTTTTTAACGGGTATTGCAAGGGCATTTTTTTATCCGGCACAATTGGCACTTATGGCTCAGCTTGTTCCCAGAAATTTATATGCAAACTCTTCCACCTGGAATAGTACAGTTTGGCATATAGCAGCTGTAGGCGGGCCGGCGGCGGGTGGATTGATCTATGGATTTGCAGGAAAGGAATGGGCTTATGGTTCAGTCGTATTTTTTGTTGTTGTCAGTTTTTTTCTCTTTATGCGGATAGGCAAGTACCCTCTCCGGCATACGTTAAAGGGAGAACCATTTTTACGAAGCCTTTCAACCGGTATCAGGTTTGTTTTTGGAAATCAGGTAATTCTGGGAGCATTGTCACTTGATATGTTTGCCGTTCTTTTTGGCGGAGCAGTAGCCATGCTTCCGGTTTTTGCTTCTGAAATTCTATTTGTTGGACCTCAGGGTTTGGGATTCCTGCAGGGCAGCTCCGGCTTTTGGTGCCATCATCATGGCTATGTTCCTTGCCTATCGGCCACCTTTGAAAAAGGCAGGTATTTCTCTCTTGCTAATGGTAGGTGTTTTTGGCCTGACGATTATTGGTTTTGCGCTGTCGACAAATTTCTACCTTTCAATTTTATTACTTGTTCTGGGAGGTATGGCTGATAATGTCAGCGTAATTATCCGTTCAACCATTCTCCAGCTTATGACTCCAGATTCAATGAGGGGAAGAGTAGCTGCTGTAAACAGCATTTTTGTGGGTTCGTCAAATGAGATTGGTTCCTTTGAATCCGGACTGGCAGCTAAAATCATGGGATTGGTTCCTTCTGTAATTTTCGGCGGAAGCATGACCGTTCTTATAACGGGGATTATGGCCAGGTTTGCACCAAAACTTCGGCATTTAGATATTAAAGAAAAAACAGGATTGTGATACAGAATCTATTGATCTGAAAATATCGTCAAAAACCAATTCGTCAATTATTTGTTCTTATCAGGAATCTATAAATTAAAGTATGCACCTTCATGTAATTGAAACAGGGAATCTAAAGTTAGATGGAGGCGCCATGTTTGGTGTTGTCCCTAAAACAATCTGGAACGAAGTGTATCCTGCCGATGAAAACAACCTTTGCAATTGGGCCATGCGCTGTTTACTGGTTGTTGATGGTGATCGGAAAATTCTTATTGATAATGGAATCGGAGACAAACAGGATGAAAAGTTTCTGAAACACTATTACCTGAATGGTGAAGCAACGCTTGGAAAAATCACTTGCAAATCTTGGTTATACCACCGATGACATTACTGATATGGTGCTAACCCATCTTCATTTCGATCATTGCGGAGGTAGTATAAAGAAGGTTGGAGAGGATAAGTATGAACCTGCCTTTAAAAATGCCACCTACTGGATAAGCAGGCCACAATGGGAATGGGCAACACAACCAAACCGCAGGGAGAAAGCCTCTTTCCTGAAAGAAAATATTTTTCCGATCCATGAATCAGGTCAATTAAAGCTTGTTGAAAAGGAAGGTGACTTGTTACCGGGCATCAGTGTTAAATTTTATAATGGACACACCGATGGACAGATGATACCCTTTATAAGATATAATGATAAAACAATCGTTTTTATGGCCGACCTTTTGCCTTCGGCTGCACATGTGCCCTTACCTTATGTGATGGCTTTTGATACCCGTCCTTTGGTGACCTTAAAAGAAAAAGAAGATTTTTTTAAAGAAGCTGTTGCCGGAAATTATGTTCTTTTTCTTGAGCATGATCTTTACAATGAATGTTGTACCCTTGATTGAAACTGAGAAGGGAACCAGGGTAAAGCAAAAATCCAACCTTGAAGAAATTCTGAAGTAGGTTAAATTCCATCCCACCTTTGGCTCGACAAAAACCAAATTATATCTCAAAAATTGACCTATTGAATTAAATTTTATTACTGTTCATTCGCGCATTAGCGGCATTTTTATCTTTTCATTTAAGTTCTGATTTTATTCATTTTCCCCATCTCAGAATATTTAATTAATCAAAATCAAAGTGGAAATAAAATTTTTCTAAATTTACCTGCCCTTAAATTATCAGGTTTACATATAAATTCAAAAATCATATATTTTGTACAGAATAGAGTCGAAAATTGATGTTCATTCTTCCGGATTCAAAAAGAACAGGGAAGAATTTTTGAAAATATTGGAAGAATATCGGTCCAATCTGGAAAAAGTTAAATATGGGGCGCCTCAAAAAGCTGTGGAACGTCACAAAGAAAGAGGCAAGTTGCTTGCCCGCGAGCGGATTGACCTTTTGATAGATCCCAATACACCCTTTCTTGAATTGTCTCCTATGGCGGCATTTGGTGAATACGACAACCAGTTTCCATCAGCCGGGATCATAACAGGAATTGGTGCTATTCATGGAAAAGAGGCGTTGATTATTGCGAATGATGCTACCATCAAAGGAGGAACTTATGTAAAGGAAACCATTAAAAAGCATGTCAGGGCGCAGCAAATTGCCATTGAAAACCATTTGCCTTGCGTTTACATGGTTGATTCCGGTGGAATCTTTTTACCTGAGCAATCCAAAGTTTTTGCCGACAGGTTTAATTTCGGCAGGTTTTTTTATAACCAGGCAAGGCTCTCTGCAATGGGTGTCCCGCAAATAGCTATTGTGATGGGCTCATGTACAGCCGGAGGTGCTTATGTTCCGGCTATGAGCGATGAAACCATTATTGTGAAAAAACAAGGAACTATTTTTATTGGTGGTCCTCCATTGGTCAAAGCGGCAACTGGTGAGGTGGTCAGTCCTGAAGATTTGGGAGGAGCTGATGTACACACCGCAATTTCCGGCGTCGCCGACCACATGGCTGAAAACGACCAGCATGCGATTCAAATTTGCCGGAATATTTTTCAAACTCTTGAAGCAAAAGAAAAACAAAGGCTTGAAATCAGTCCTGTTGAGGAACCTTATTATGACCCTGAAGAAATTTATGGTCTTGCCCCTATCGATTTCCGTAAACCGGTTGACTCTAAAGAAATCATCGCCCGTATGGTCGATGGCAGCCGCTTTCATGAATTCAAGGCAAGGTATGCGCCAACGATTATTACTGGTTTTGCAAATATCATGGGTTATCCGGTTGGGATTCTGGCAAACAATGGAGTTTTGTTTTCTGAATCTTCGTTAAAAGGAGCCCACTTTGTTGAGCTTATGTCAATCGCGTAAAGTTCCTATTCTTTTCATGCAAAACATTACAGGGTTTATTGTCGGTAAGCAATATGAGCATGGAGGCATTGCCAAGGATGGAGCAAAATTCGTTCATGCAGTAGCCAATGCTGATGTTCCCAAGTTTACTGTCGTTTTTGGAGGTTCATTCGGGGCAGGAAATTATGCAATGGCTGGCAGGGCTTATGATCCGCGGCTACTCTTCATGTGGCCTAATTCCCGTATTTCAGTAATGGGAGGTGAGCAGGCTTCCGGAGTTTTGATCCAGGTAAAAGAAGAGCAATTGGCTGCTTCCGGAAAGACTATGAATCCTGAAGAACGTGAAAAACTGAGAGCTGAAATCCTGAAAAAATATGAAGAAGAAGGCTCACCCTATTTCAGCACTTCCCGTTTGTGGGATGACGGAATTATTGACCCGGTAGATACACGGAAAATAATTGCTATGGGAATTGCCATGTCGCTTAATCAGAAATTCCCGGATATGAAGAATGGGGTGTTCAGAATGTAGGTGAAAATCAAAATTCACGAATTCCAAAATTCAAATAATGGTTTTTTTGTGAATTTTTAGAAAGATTTCACTTTACAAAATTGGCATAAATTTGTAAAGTAATGGTTTACAAATTTCATATAAATTTGTAAAGTAACATTTTGTGAATTTTATTTAGATTTGTACTTTTATTATTTTAATTGTCTGAATTTCTAATGTTTCAGAGGAAGGTTTTAAAAGAAATTGAAAAGCAGTTAGCCTCCAGGGAGATAATTGTATTAACCGGGATGCGCAGAGTGGGCAAAACAACCTTACTTAAGCTTTTATTTGATAAGATCAACTCAAAAAATAAAGTATTTCTTGACCTTGAGAACCTGATCAATCAGCGGATATTTAATGAAGTTGATTTTGATAATGTCTGGAATAATTTAAAGTCGTTTGGTCTTTCAAATACTTCCAAAGCATTTGTTTTTCTCGATGAGATTCAAACATTCCCACGGATAGTAAATGTAATTAAATATCTTTATGACCATTATGACATTAAATTTTTTCTAACAGGGTCCAGCAGTTATTATTTGAAGAACTTATTTCCCGAAAGCCTGGCCGGTAGGAAAATCGTCTTTGAGCTATTTCCGCTTGACTTTGAGGAGTTTTTAATCTTTAAGGAAGTTCCCCAAAAGTTGTTAAGTAACTTTGAAGAAAAAGAAAGTGCAAGAAACGTAATTGCATTTGAAAAACTAAAGCTATACTATTATGAATTTCTAAATTTTGGTGGATTTCCGCAAGTAGTTCTTGCCGCTAACGAAAATCAGAAAAAAATTTATTTAAACGATATTTTCATCTCGTATTTTGAAAAAGATGTTAAAACTCTTGCAGATTTTAAACAAGTCAATACGTTACGTGATTTGGTTTTTTTGTTGCTTCAGCGGGTGGGTTCCAAATTGGATATCACGAAACTATCTTCTGCATTAAATACATCTCGTCCAACGTTGTATTCCTATCTCAGTTTTTTGGAGCAAACCTATTTTATTTCACTGATTAGTCCATACTCCAGGAATGTTGACAGAGAAATCAGCGGAACCCGTAAGGTTTATGCATGCGACACAGGGATCATCAATTTATTTGCAAGGTTGGATGAGGGAAATATACTTGAGAATGCTGTTTATAATTGTCTGAAACAGTATGGGAAAGTGAATTATTATCAAAAACGTTCAGGGGTGGAAATTGATTTCATTTTGCCTGAACTTGATGTCGCCATTGAAGTGAAAACCCGGGCGGATAAACAAGATATTGTTAAATTGGATAGCATGAGTAAAAACCTGGGTTTCAGAAACAGTTTTGTAATCTCTAAAGAGTTCGTTGATATTAACAAAGTTATTTCAGTTGTAGATTTATAAATATTAAACCATGAATAATTTTCGAACCATCGAATTTGAAAAAAAAGATGACCTGGGCATTGTCTGGCTGAACCGGCCTGAAATACATAATGCTTTTAATGAAACCATGATCTCAGAACTGATCACCTGTTTTGAAGAAATAAACAACAGATCAGATATACGGATAGTTATTTTGCGTGGCCGTGGAAAGTCTTTTTGTGCCGGTGCCGACCTGAACTGGATGCGGGATGTGGCCAAATATTCCTTTGAACAGAATTTCAAGGAAAGTCTGAATCTGTCAAAATGCTTTTTCACCATTTATACCTGTAAAAAACCGACCATCGCTGTAGTTCATGGAGCTGCCATTGGAGGAGCCAACGGCCTGCTTGCTTCCTGTGATTTTGCTTATGCCGAAGAAAATACAACATTTTCTTTGAGTGAGGTTAAAATCGGAATTGTTCCGGCATGTATTTCTCCCTATGTTACAAAAAGAGTCGGTGAATATGGATCAAAAGAATTGATGATAACAGGAAAGAGATTTAAGGGAAAAGAAGCAGAGCATCATCGGCTTGTGAACAAATCACTCCCGGCCGAAGAACTGGAAGCATATATCAATTCAGTCATTGATTTGTTGAGAACAAGCGGACCGTTAGCCATGACCCAATGCAAAAACCTGATCTTTAATATTTCAAATAAGGAAACCATTGAAGAAGCTTTAACCTCAACTGCAAGAATGATTGCCGAAATTCGTGCAAGTGAAGAAGGACAGGAAGGAATGGCTGCATTTTTGGAAAAAAGAAAACCGAAGTGGGTGAAGTAAATTGTTAAATTGACAAATTGTTAAATTGTAACAGAAACAAAATGTTGAAATGGAAAATTATTTGACATTAAATGATATATCGGCTTATAAAATTGCTTTTGAATTGAGTAATTATGTATGGGATATAGTTGTTAAATGGAATAATTTTGCAAAATATACCGTTGGAAAACAATTCACAGAAGCTGTTCAGACTCTGTTTCTGCAAATATAGCTGAAGGATTTGGACGGTATTTTAAAAAAGATACAAATTAATTTTTACAGGTATAGTAAGTGGCTCTGTATCTGAATATACAGACTGGAACAATAAATCAATTGTTAAGAAGTTTATTGACGCAAGACCAATATATCCATATCAAAGCATCAATTAGATGATATTACCAAAAAAGATCCTGGAAATTAATCTTATTAAGTTTACATGATCAAAAATTGAAAATGTAACCAAACAATTTACCATAAAGCCATTTAACAATACATTACAGTCTATTTTAAACAATAAATTTAAAATCTGGAATGAAGATTTTTAATAAAATACTGATTGCCAACCGTGGCGAAATTGCCGTTCGCGTAATTCGGTCAGCTGAGAAATTAGGAATTCAAACAGTCGCCATTTATTCTATTGCTGATGAAGAAGCGCTTCATGTTGAATTGGCTGATGAAGCATATAGTCTTGGCGAAAGTCTTGAATTGAGTGATACTTATCTGAATATTGAAAAAATTTTAAATTGCATTAAGGTCGGGAAGCGAAGCCATCCACCCTGGATATGGATTTCTTTCAGAAAATCCAAAATTTGTCGCGGCATGTGAAAAAGCCGGTATTGTTTTTATCGGTCCCAATTCAAAAGCAATGAAGCTCATGGGTAACAAAATTGAATCCCGGGATTTTGTAAAAAAACTTAAGATACCCATGACTGCCGGAGTTACAGGCGATCATAAAACCCTGTTGAAAATGGCGAATGAAATTCCATTGCCCATTCTTGGTCAAGGCAGCAGCCGGTGGTGGCGGAAAGGGGATGAGGATTGTTCGCGATTTAAAAGAATTACCTGAGATACTTGAAAGTACCAGTCGTGAAGCAAAATCCTATTTTGGCGATGGAACCATTTTCATCGAAAAATATGTAGAAGAACCGCGACACATCGAAATTCAGGTTATCGGTGACAATCATGGAAATGTTGTTCACTTGTTCGAAAGGGAATGCTCTATTCAGCGGAGATATCAAAAGATCATTGAGGAATCTCCTTCTCCGACTTTAACCCCGGAAGTAAGAATAAAAATGGGCAATGCCGCTGTGAAGATCGCCAAAGAAATTGGATATAACAATGCAGGAACCGTTGAATTTCTGGTTGATAAAAACCTGAATTTTTATTTCCTCGAAATGAATACCCGTGTTCAGGTAGAGCACCCGGTAACGGAAATGGTGACAGGAATTGATATTGTCAAAGAACAAATCAGGATTGCTGCCGGTTATCCTTTAAGTTTTGATCAGTCATCAGTGAAACAAACCGGTCATGCCATCGAATGCAGAATTTATGCGGAAGATCCATCGAATAATTTTCTGCCTTCACCCGGCGAAATGTCACTTTATCTTGAACCGGAAGGCAATGGAATAAGGATTGATGCCGGAATTCAGGAAGCAACTACCATTCATAGCTTTTACGATCCGATGATCAGCAAGCTTATTACCTGGGGTGAGGATCGCGAAATTGCAAGGGAGAAAATGATCCATGCACTTAAAAATTATTCCATTCATGGGATCAGGACAAATATTTCTTACCTCTTACAGCTTTTGAAACATAAGGCTTACATAGCGAATAAAATATCAACCAAGTATTGTGATGAGCATACAGGAGATATCATCAAACTTATAGAAAAAGATAAAAAATCGATTCCCATTCACTTGCCTGTAATGGCATACCTGATGTATGATTTCCATAAAGTATTTGCTTGAAAATGATGACCCTGAATTTAATGTATGGAAAGAAATCGGCTTCTGGCGAGATCTGATGGAAATCAAAATTGGTTTTGAGGAAGGGAAAATTACTGTCAGGATTTATGAAAACCAGAAAGGTAAATACACTTTTAAAATCAATGGTCAGATTCACGATGCTTATATGAAAACACTGGAGATCTGGTATAATTGAGCTCGTTATAAATGACTATTCACACAGGTTTGTCATTTCAAATGACACAAAAGGAAATGGATATGTAAGTACCGACGGACATATTTTTTCCCTCGTCAGAAATGATGTCCTTTTGGAGGAAGATGTGTTTGGAACTCATGATCATGGAGGGAAAGATCATGGAGAAATCGTTTCGCCAATGCCCGGTAAAGTGGTTAAAATTAATGTGAAAGAAGGTCAAAAGGTGAAAAAAGGTGATCTTCTGCTGGTAGTTGAAGCCATGAAGATGGAAAACAATATTATTTCTCCCAAAGAAGGAAAGATTGATAAGATCAACGTGAAAACCGGAGAAATGGTGAATGGAAGTAAAGAATTGCTGGTATTGTTAGGTGAAAACTAATTTTGTTGTTGTATCGCAACAAGGGATTTATTTAAAAAGTTAATTTTCTTTTATTGTTGCATCCAAAAAGTTTTGGAGTAGCAGCATTTGCTCTTTTCCTTTATGCTGACCGAAATATGCTGCTCCATAAACCAGGGCTAGAGCCATAATCCAATTGGTATGCTCCAGATAAAGTCAGCTTTGATTCCCAAAATCAATTGAATGATACCGTAGGATCCACCAAAAAATGTGAGAACAATATAACAGTATAAAAGAAAATAAACATTGTCCAGATTTTAGGTTTTGGGCCTATAATTCCATAAACGATGTTTTATTTTCTTCTTCCCTCGCCCAGACATGCATCTCCGGCGACCAGTAATGCTGATTTTTTTCAGGGATTCTGATAAATGCGTGTTCCTGAACAACTATTCCGGTTAAAGGATATTTTCTTTCTTTAAGTCGTTCATCTATTCTTTTTAAGATTTCCTGCTTGGGTAAATCAGTGGTATATCTGCTTCTGGGTCTTAATCTGGCTGATTGCATGATTAATGAAATTTGATTCAAACATGAAAACTATAAACAGACACCCAAAAAGATTGTTCATTCCATTGATTCTTTACACTTGCATAAAGCGGTTTGATTGTGATATTTTAAAAAAATATGATTTTTTCAATTCGTGTAGTTTGTTTTTTTAATTTAGGGCTGTTTTTTAAAATGTAATAATTGACAATTTAACCAGGAATTTTTATGAATTTTGATTTATCAGAAGAACAAAGACTTATTAGGGATACCGTTCGTGATTTTGCTGAACGCGAGATAAAACCGGTTGCAAAGGAACTGGATGAAAAAGCAGAATTTTCTTATGACTTCACCAAGAAAATGGGAGAGCTTGGACTGTTTGGAATGTACCTTACCGGAAAAATATGGCGGACAGGGTCTCGATACTTTATCTTATATCATCGCAGTTGAAGAAATTGCAAGGATTGACGGTTCACAGGCAGCTACCCTTGCCGCTCATAATTCATTGGGAATTGGCCCCTTGTATTATTTCGGTAATGAAGAACAAAAAATGAAATACCTTCCTCAGCTTTGCACGGGCGAAGCATTGTGGGGTTTTGGATTAACAGAACCAGATGCCGGTTCCGATTCCAGGGGTTCAAAAACCAGGGCTTACCTTGATGAAAAAACCAATGAATGGGTGATCAATGGTTCCAAAATATTTATCACCAATGGGGCCATGCAAAATCTCAATCGGTTCTACGGTTCAGGCTGTAAGCAGCGGCAGTGATGATGGCAAAAAGGAATTTACTACCATCATTGTTGACCGGGGAACTCCTGGCTTCAGGATGGTTTCAATGCATGGAAAAATGATGTGGCGGGCTTCGGATACGGCAGAATTATATTTTGATGATTGCCGGGTTCCAAAAGAAAATCTGCTTGGAAAAGTTGGTCAGGGTTCTAAAATCATGCTGAGCACCCTTGATGCCGGAAGGTTATCCATCGGAGCCATGGGGCTTGGCGCAGCACAGGGCGGTTTTGATCTGGCCATGCAATATGCACAGGAAAGAAAACAGTTTGGCCAGCCCATCAGCAAATTTCAGGTGAATGCTTTTAAATTTGCCGATATGGCGATGAAAATTGAATTGGCGAGCAACCTGCTCTATAAAGCTTGCTGGTTAAAGGATAGCGATAAACCTTTCTCAAAAGAAGCTGCAATGGCAAAACTCTATTGCTCTGAAATTGCAAAAGAAGTAGTAGATGAAGCGGTTCAGCTTTTTGGTGGGTATGGATTAATGAAGGATTATGATATTGAACGTTTTTACCGTGATCAACGTTTATTGCAGATAGGTGAAGGAACTTCTGAAATTCAGCGGTTGGTGATTTCGAAGCAACTCGGGCTTTAAAATATCAGGATTTGATCATTTGGTCTTTACCTTTTTTCAAAGCTTTACTTTTCGTTTAAACAAATAAAAGTTTCCGGCGTTTTTTGTTAAATCAGGAAACTCAAACAATAAAAGTCAACAAAACTATGGCAGGTGACATTTTATGGCAACCTACTGAGAGATACAGGAAAAGTTCAAAGATGTTTGAATTTTTAACCCGTATGTCTGAAAAATATCATTTGCCGGATAATGAATATTATACTGTCCACAAATGGAGTGTTGAGCACCCCGAACAATTCTGGGCTGAAATCTGGAATTATTTACAAATCAAACATTCGGTAAAATACCATCATGTTGTTGATGATCTTACCAAAATGCCCGGTGCAAAATGGTTTGGTGGAGCCAGGCTTAACTTTGCTGAAAACCTTCTGAGAAGAAAAGATGATCATACAGCGCATCATTTTTTGGGGAGAAGATAACAGTCAAACGCGAAATCACTTATGCTGAACTGTACGAACAGGTTCGCATTGTTGCTGCAGGATTCCGGAAGCTTGGCTTAAAAAAAGGAGATCGCGTTGCTGCTTTTATGCCAAATATCCCTGAAACAATCATTGCCATGCTTGCGGCCACTTCCATCGGGGCTATCTGGTCTTCCACTTCTCCCGACTTTGGTATTCGTGGAGTTCTCGATCGTTTTTCACAAATTGAACCTAAGATCATCATCGCTGCCGACGGGTATTTTTATAAAGGGGAAGTTTTTGATTCGCAGGAAAAGCTGAAAGGCATCATGCATGATTTGCCCACGGTTGAATATGTGGTGATGGTAAGTTATACCGGTTTTACCAATTATACTTCAATACCGAATACCATAAGCTGGGATAGCCTTTTCCAGCCTACCAAGGAGGAATTGACTTTTGAACAACTTCCTTTTGATCATCCGCTTTATATCATGTTTTCATCAGGGACAACGGGCCTTCCAAAAAGTATTGTCCATTCGGCCGGAGGCACATTGCTTCAGCATTTGAAGGAACTTGTACTGCATACCAACCTTCAGGAAGATCAAATTATTTTCTATTATACCACCTGCGGCTGGATGATGTGGAACTGGTTTGTAAGCAGTCTGGCAGTTGGTGCGACACTGGTGCTTTATGATGGCAATCCTTTTTATCCGGGGCCGGATGCTTTGCTTAAAATGGCTGATGAACTGAAAGTAAATATATTTGGAACGAGCGCCAAATACATTGCTGCATTAGAAGAAGCAGGAGTAAAACCGAAAGAAATTTCTGATTTTCCCCATCTGAAAATTATTGCCTCAACAGGTTCACCTTTAACCGAAGAAAGTTTCAGTTATGTTTATCGCGACTGGAAAAAAGATGTTCAGCTTTCTTCTATTGCCGGCGGAACCGATATCATTTCATGCTTTATGCTTGGCAATCCAACATTGCCGGTTCACCTTGGCGAGATTCAGTGCAAAGGACTGGGAATGGATGTGGATAGTCTTGATGAAAACGGCAAATCAGTTATTGGTGAACAGGGAGAATTGGTTTGCAAAACCGTTTTTCCTTCCATGCCGGTTTATTTTTGGAATGATAAGAACAATGAAAAATATCGGAGCACCTATTTTGAAACTTATCCTGGAGTCTGGTGCCATGGTGATTTTGTCGTGATCAGCAGGCATGGTGGAATTACGATGTATGGCCGCTCGGATGCCACCTTAAATCCGCAGGGAGTCAGGATTGGTACTGCGGAAATTTACCGGGTAGTGGAAAACCTGGATGAAGTGGCGGATTCAGTTGTAGTTGGAAAGAAAACCAATGGTGATGAAATAGTTGTACTTTTTGTAAAACTCAGGGGAGGTTATAGTCTTGATGAAATTTTAATAAAAAAGATCAAATCGGCTATCCGGTCAGGATGCAGCCCTCGCCATGTTCCGGCAATTATTAAAGCTGTTCCTGATATTCCTTATACCATTAATGGAAAGAAGGTTGAAATTGCAGTTAAGAACATCATTCACGGTCTTGAGGTAAAAAACCGGGATGCTTTGGCCAATCCGGAAAGTCTGAATATTTTTGCAGGAATTTTAGAAAAGTAAATACAAAAACAATCGAATATGAATTATCCAAAAAAAGTTACAATTGGCGACATTACCGTCCGCGACGGTTTTCAGCATGAAGAAAAATTTATTCCAACCGAAGCCAAGCTTTGGGTGACTGAACAACTTATCCTTGCCGGTTTCAAACACATCGAACTGACCAACTTTGGCAATCCGAAAGGCATGCCCCAGTTCAAGGATGCCGACATGCTTTTTAAGCTGGTCAGGAACAGTAAAAAAGTAAGCCACCTGATGAAGGATGTAAGGCTGACAGCCGTTACCATCCGCGAAAAAGCCATCGAACGCGCCATCCAGGCCAAACAGGAAGGCTGGGGACCTGACAGGATTCTGCTGATGGTTTCAACCAGCGAATCGCATCACAAAACCAACTCCGGATTATCGCTTGCTGATTACTGGAAAATGAGCGAAGAATGGGTGAAGAAAGCCCGTGATGCAGGATTAAACGTAAACGGAACCGTCAGCACCATCTGGGGTTGCCCGATCGAAGGCCCGACGGATATGAAAAAAGCCATTGAGTTCACTAAACGCTGGTTCGATATTGGAGTGACCGATGTGGAACATGCCGATCATGATGGCTCTGCCTCTCCCGACAGGGTTTACAAATATTTTTCCATGCTTCTGGAAAGTGTTGACAATCCGCACAAGCAAATTGCTCATTTCCATACCACCCGTGGCTGGGGAATTGCCAATGTGCTGGCAGCTTTGCAGGCAGGCATGACCAACTTCGAATCCACTATGGGCGGCATCGGCGGACAGCCGGCTAATTTTGTAGATGGCGTTCCGGTAAGCGGCACAGGTGAATATTATTATAAAGATCCGCTTACTGTCGGGCTGGTCAACACCGAAGACATGGTGGTGATGATGGACGAAATGGGCATCGATACCGGTCTCGATATTGATAAAGTTCTTGAAATCGGGAAAATGGTCGAGCGCATCGTTGGACGCAGGCTGCGAAGCGAAGCCATCCGCAACGGAAGGATACCGAAGCACATGAAAGGGTGAGAAAGTAAAAATTACAAATGCCAAATAATCAAAGTCAAAAGTAAATTTATAAAATAATTCTTCTACTTTTTATTTTGAATTCTAACTTTTTCAAACATTTAAGGCATGGCAAAAAGTATCTATTTGTTTTTTTCTGTTAAATAATCACATACATGATTAAAAACCTCGAAAGGAACATTGGTGTCAAGAATAGGTATTAATGGAGATATTTGATTAGAACTAGAATCATTTTCAGCGAGATTGTAACTACTTCTCCTTGGGATTAAACGACGTTCAATGGAATAATTAAAACTACCGTTTTTTTCTTTGCAAATATCAAAAGAAAAAGTTATTAAAACAGTAGGATCAACTGCATCGTACTTTACCCGTAATGTATTTGGAAATTTTTCGACAATAACATGATACTTAACCTGTCCTATTAAAATGGAATCACTATTGGGATTATAACTTTTCAGCGTCTCATCGAATTCATTGTCTTTGAATTTGTCGAATAACTTTTTACCAAGAAGAGTGAAGTGGGTGTAATCCTTTTTAGATATGGTCAGATGACGATCATTCAGAATCTCAATCAAACCAAGTCCCATTACAGAACCAATAGCGTATGGTTCGTTAAATTCAAAAATGAAATTATTATTCGTATCAATAAATGTCTTTGGAATAGTTCGTTGTAGTCCATCCATGAACTCATATAACTTGTTGTACTTTGACATTTCACTATCATGAGCAGGGCCTAGTTTAGTGTAAATTATACCCCGTTCTGCAAAGCTTTTTTCAATCCTTTTACAGCCTTCACACCAAGGTGCAGTTTCAATAAACACATTCATTTGCCCTAAGGTAGAATGAATAATAACTGTTAAAAAAAAAGAGAAAATGATTTTTACCATCACGATCAATATTTGCATTACAGTTAGAAATGTATCAAACAAATTGAAGGTAACAATTTGTAATGTCCAAACTGCTTACCATATCCAGAAACCCTGAACAAGATTTACCTATACAACCCATTCTGATCAACATTTACCCCCTTGAGTTGATGTTCTTTTTTTCAAGGTATCCTATTTTGTGAAACTACACTATTGTCCTTTATATTTTGAGGGGTAAGAAAGATTAAAATTTGGTCTGGCTATGATATTTATTAATGAGGTTTGTCATATGTCAATAACTTCATGAAAACAAGGGTATGAAAAGAGAATTGGATTCTTTATTGTTTTTTATTATTTCTTTGCCTTATGCTCAGACAACTTATTGTCAGAGCACTGAAATTATTCCTCAAGACAATCATTTTAAAATCCGATACGAGTTTTTAGATAGTGCTAGGAGGAAAGGGGAAAAGTTGATTTTTACAAATGATGAATTAATATTACGCGATGAGTCATTTAGAATTTCTGAAAATGGACAGTTAGCTGCAACAAAAACAAATGGATGCCGCGATACTTCAGTTATTTTAACCATTTATAATACTAATGGTATTTCTGTAAAGCGCCACACTTTACCAAGCGACCCTTTTGTTTTTGATGTTTCAAACAATGGAGCTTTTGCACTTTTCGGGTCTAGATTAAATAACTGTAGTGGGGAAAATTTTGGCGACACAACTAATTTATTACTTTTCAATCCTGAGGGAAATTTGATTTATAAAAATTCTGAAACTTTTAGTATCTGGTGGTATGAGGCCTTTTCCAAATCAGGAGAAATATTCGTTTATTTAACTACTATCTATCCTAAAGGTCCAAGCAAACTTTTTATTTTTAAAGATATTACCACTACTCCACTTTATATTTCCGTGGAAATTAATAATTGGCCTTCAGGATCACAAATGTCTGATATACCAATTATAATTGATGACATATTGGCTAATGAAATTATTCTTACAACCATTACCTATGGACCTCGTGCAAGGCAATATAAATTAGATAACCTTTTCTATGATTTGAATGGAAACTTTCTAAAAGTTGTTGAGGGTCGTAAATCGCGTTTTCCAAAACATTACAAAGAAAAGTGAAGTTTTCCAATACTCCTATGGTCTTCCATCAAGACATTTACGATTGTGTAACTTGTAGGGTTAAC
Organism: uncultured Bacteroidales bacterium; assembly: GCA_963705185.1. Lineage (GTDB taxonomy): Bacteria > Bacteroidota > Bacteroidia > Bacteroidales > JAADJA01 > JAADJA01. Next base: position 8,150 of record CAVPJF010000032.1, on the reverse strand, counting down.
GTTTTTAGCCTTTATAATAATTGTAAAGTTCCTTATTCCTTTTCTGGCAGTTTATACCCTATTCGTTTCCGTTTCATTTGTTCCTGTTGCTGTTGATTCGTCTCTTCCAATTGTTTCAAAAATTCAAAAATCACCTGAATATTTTGATCATGATTGGTAACCGAATGTTCTATTTTTTCAAGCCTCAGGAGTACTTCTTTGTGTGTGAGTAAAATTTCCCTGACTTTCACGAAAACTTCAATAATCTTTATACTCATTTTTATTGCCTGCTCACTTTTAATTACATTTGCAAGCATGAGAACACCATATTCAGTAAAAACAAATGGTAAATATCCACCAAGATACTTTCTGGAAGGTATCGCATTTTGCGATACCATAACATCAACTTCATCTTCTGTAAGCTGAAACATAAAACTTTCAGGAAACCGTTCTGAATTTCTTTTGACCTGTTCTCTTAACCGGATAGCTTTAACGCCATACAGAAATGCCAAATCCCTATCCAGCATTACTTTTCTGCCACGAATTAAGAATATTTTAGAAAGGACTACTTCTTCCTTAACAATGATTGCATTTATTGATTTGCTCATTTTTTTGGATTTTCAAAACAAAAATAAAACAAATTGAATGTCACAATTTGTGATGTCCAATTCTTCCTCCTTTGCCATCAGAAACCCGGCAACTTTGAACTTTGAACCTGAAACCTTGAACCAGCTTTACCTGTACAGCCCGTCCGGATCCACCTTCTCACGGAGTATTCTCAATTCTTCATCGGTAGGAGGCGCGTTCTGGGTAATGTTGTCGGCAAAGAGCAACTCAAACCCTGTATTTTCAACAACCATTTCTTTTGTTACACCGGGGTTCACACTGAGCAGCTTCATCCGCTTGCATTCATCGTCGTAACCCATCACACACAGATTGGTCACCACCCTGTACGGACCGGTATTTCTTGGTAATCCACCTTCTTCGCGTGCTTCAGGATTACACAGATCAAAAATGGTATTTAAATCAAAACAAAATATTTTGGTCAGGCTTTGATAATTGAGGCATAATCTGGCAGCGTTCAATTAGTTTTTTTATATGAAAACACTTGCATAAACAACAAAAATGTTAACATAATAGCTTTGTAGAATTTGCTTTTTTTATGGTACGATTGTTGGACATTTTAAACCGGACGTCCAATTTTAAGATTCATTATAAATCAATTAAAACTTACGAAAATGAAAAAATCGTTAATGACGTTATTATGTCTTTCCATGTTTCATTTTTTAATGGCTCAGGAAAAAGGAAAACAAAAGGAAATTGGACTAGTCTTTAGTAATCTGGATAATTTCGGATTAACATTTAAAACCGGAACTGATAAATCCCTATGGAGATTTAATACCCTGTTTATATCTGGTCTCAGTACAGACCAAACTGCAGATAGTGTTGTGAATAAGGAGAATAATATGGGATTTGGCGTTAAAATCGGGAAAGAGTATCGAAAAGACATTGCAGAGAATTTGGAATTACGATTTGGAGCGGATTTGTCATTCATTTATTCTCAATCAAAATCTGATTATGATGATAAAACTATAGAGAATCGGGATAGATTATCCGAAAAAACAACCTATTCGCCTGGTATTAATTTCAGATTTCGGGCTGAATTATGTAATCAAAGATCATTTTGTGATAGGTGCGGAGATATTGCCGAATTTCAGTTATACTACCGGAACATCAAAAATTAATAATTCAAATTTGAATAATGATAATGAAGTTAAAAGCGATATCTCGGGATTCAGGTATCGATTGTCAAATACTTCAGTTTTATTATCCTTAGCATACAGATTATGATGAAAGGCTATTGCTGATAATATAGTATGGTTAATTTTCGGATTCGGCAATTAACCATACTATCGAACGATTAAGAATAGAATTGAGTTTTTTTACCACATAGTTATTCCGTAGAAAAATTGGACACTTACCTATGTTCTCCCTATGTTTCTATGATTCTATGAGGTAATATTCCTGGCAGATAAAATCCCATCCTGCCGTTCAGCCATTGTCAAACCTGAAATTAATACCTACCTGTACAGCCCGTCCGGATCCACCTTCTCCCGCAGTATCCTCAATTCTTCATCGGTAGGAGGTGCGTTCTGCGTGATGTTGTCGGCAAAGAGCAATTCAAACCCTGTATTTTCAATCACCTTTTCGACTCGTCACACCTGGGTTTACACTCAGGAGCTTCATCCGCTTGCTTTCATCGTCATAACCCAGAACGCCAAGACTTGGTCACAACCCTGTACGGACCGGTATTTCGTGGTAATCCGGCTTCTTCGCGTGCTCCGGGTCCCGACAGAAATCCGGGTGTGGTGATAAAGTCAATCTTCTCCATGAATCTTCTCTTATCATGGATCATGATGGCGATGGTCCGCCAGCAGGCTGAACCTACATCGTTGGCGCCACCGCTGCCGGGCAACCGGACTTTCGGATGCTTGTGGTCGCCGATCACGGTCGAGTTGAGGTTACCGTATTTGTCTATCTGCGCTCCGCCCAGGAAACCGAATTCCACGAAGCCGCGCTGTGCCGTTTCCATCACATCGCAAATTCCGGAAGCAGCAAGCGCTTTGTTATAAGTACGCATATCGCCAACGGCAAGCGGTAGTTTTTCAAGGATTGCGCCGGTACCGCCAAATTCAAAGATAGGAACCAGGTTGGGCGCATGCATGGCTTGTGCCAGGCTGGCTGCCAGCATGGGTATGCCGGTTCCGATAAAAGCCGTTGTGCCGTCTTCCATCACGCGGGACGAAAGGCAAATCAATAGTTCTGAAGGTGAATATTGTTGTGTCATCATTGATCCTCCTAAAGTGTTAATTCCTGTAAACGTTTTTTCCCGACTTTATCAATTAACGACTGATGATCCGGAAGGCTGTAAAACCATTCTTTCATGTATTCATCCATGCCTTCCTGGGTTTTTTGTTTTTCGATGAACATCTTATAATGGGGTTCATCTCTTTCATACATTCCACTCATTTCTCCGGGCCATGAACCATAAGGTGCATGAACCACAGCATCCACAAGGTAATAAGGAATGATGGTCCGGTCGGGATGTTCCCTGATCTCATCGGTGGAAACAATTTTTTCGGTGCTGATGATAAGGTTTTTGCAGGCTCTCGACATTTCGAATGCAAAGCCGCTGATGCCGTCGATCTGGCAATTGCCATGAATATCGGCGCGGTTCACATGAATAAATCCCGTATCGACGAACAAAGCCGGCAGCAAGGCAACTTTTTCATGCGTAAAAGGACATTCAATTACTTTGGCCGACGACTTCTTCATGGTATCCGTCCCCAGCATGCTGCGGGCAGGAATAAACGGGATGCCCATGCTGGCTGCCTTGAACCGCCAGGTGATGGCTGCATTCGACCATTCCACGATCTTTGTAACGGCTCCCGATTCCACCCGTCGGCGCATGTTGTCCGAAATGCCATAAACTTCGAGGCTGATATACGTGAAATCAATTTCCCTCACCAGGTCGGCGCCAAACATCAGGTCGAGTTCGTGAACACCCTGGCCGACGATGCGGAAATCTTTCTTGCCTGAGCGCACCAGCTCGCGCGTAAGGCTCATCGGGCAGCGGACCGTACCATAAAGTTCGAAGCCGAGGTAATCGCCATCCTTCACATATTTGTCAATGACTTCTTTTTCGGTCATTCGTTTATCGACAAGCTTTTTGGTTTTTTTTCTGTTGTGCTCTCTGAAGCCGTCCAGGTCGATGGGCTGGATGAGGGTGGCTTCGCCTTCTTCGAAGATCGGAATACTCTTGTTTTGAATCATTTTGTATGGAATTAATATTTCAAATATTTACCTGTTCAAAACTAAATAATTTCGGGAAGGGAAAAAATAATTTGGAAAGAAATTTCGGAGAAGACTTGAGATAGTGAGATGCGAGACTTGAGACTTTCAGGATTGTTTGGCAGGCAGGTTTTCCTTTTAAAAATGGCATCTATCGGCATCTTTCACTATTTCTTTAAGTTATTCCATCGTATCCTTTCACCATTTACCAAATAGAATATTGATTGGAGTGCTTTTTTACGGGCACGAGGGAGGAGTTTCGCGCCAGCGGTGTAATTTTAATTAAATTTTTCAATCAATTTTTCAAATGAAAATTTAGCTAAAACTTGTTCTTTGTTTTTTCCCATATAATCGGAATAAAAATGATAAAAATAAACAGCATCAACTGATGTAAAATATACTATTTGGCTGTCAATAATATTATTGTAATTTGAAATTTTTTGCTCGCTAATAAGAACTCCTTTTTTATAAACTAAAATTTTTAATTTTTGAGAAGACGTTTCTTCTTTAAAATGCCTAGTATAATATGATAACATGATTTGATACCCTTTATAATTATGAGCTAATTCATATTCACAAGTACAACCAGTAGTTGCTAGCTTTAAACCCTTGCAACTACTCCAGCAATCATCTTCTGGATATTTAGAAATATCCTGTTTTGGCGGGTAATCTAATAATTGTCCTATTTGATTTCCATTCTTAGTTGAGAAAGCATAAGTTATTGTATCAAAAATTAATTCATTTGGCTTCATTTTTTTAATGTAATCCCATTCTTTTAATGGTTTTATAATGACGGAATCACTTTGTAGTAAATTGTTTATTCCTGTTGAATTTGTTGAATAACTAATTAGTCCTGTTATTAGAATCGTATCTCCAATTATTGATATAACTTCTTGTCGTTCGGGCATAGAGGACATATCAACTGTCCAGTCAGGCTGTAAGCTTCCCTCTTTTTCGGGCCATTCAAAATTAGAGTTTTTACGCAATTCCTGCATACACTTCTTTTGGTGTTTTATTGTTTAAAGCATCATGAGGGCGATGATTATTATAATCATCCATCCAATCGGTAACTTTTTGCCTGACCTCACTCAGTGTTCTGAAAACATAAGCATTTAGCAATTCCCTTCTGAGCGATCCATTTAATCTTTCCACATATCCATTTTGCATAGGTTTTCCTGGTTGAATAAAAACCAGTTGAACTTTATTTTCTTTACACCAGATGTCCAGCTTATCCGAAATAAATTCAGGTCCATTATCCACCCTGATCATTTCCGGCTTCCCTCGGGTTAATGTCAATTTTTCAAGCGCTCTTATTACCCTTAATGCTGGAATAGATGTGTCTGTCTCAATAGACAAAACTTCACGATTGTAATCATCCATGATATTCAGCAAACGAAAACTTCTCCCATCCCATAGGCTGTCACTCATGTAATCAATACTCCACACCTGGTTTACCTGCTCTGGTTGAAACAAGGATTGTTTTACCCTTGCCGGTAATCGCTTCTTTGCCCTTCGTCGTATATTCAATTTCATTTGTGTATAAACTCTGTATACGCGTTTGTGATTCCACTCATGCCCATCTCTTCTTATGCGATAATAGCACTTCCAAAAATCCAATGGACGGATGCTTTTCAACCAATTCGCTTAACAAACTTATGATCTGCCCGTCATCCTTTTTTTATCCGCTTGTATTGAAAGTAGCCCGGGGCAATTTTACTGCCCTGCATGCCTGACGATCGGTGAACGTATGATGCTGAACCAAATTCGACTGCTTCACGCTGTTCATCAGGCCCTACAACTTTTTTTCGATCAAATCCTTTAAAGCATAGTTTCCATACTCATCTCAGCATACATCTTCTTGAGCCTGGAGTTTTCCATTTCCAGTTCTTTCAAACGCTTCACTTCCCGGACTTCAAGCCCTCCATACTTTGCTTTCCAATTATAAAAGGTAGCTTCACTGATACCATATTCTAGACAAATGTCTGCTGTCTTAATACCGGCTTCCTGTTTCTTGAGAATGGAAACAATTTTTGTCTCTGTAAATCTTGTCTTTTTCATTGTCTTATTTCATCGTTTAAAATTAGAATTTTATTTTTTTTCTTTAATTTTAAATGGCTGAACTTTGGGGAAGCTTACAAGGCATATATTCTTTTTTATTACAAGAAGATAATACATTTAGCATTATAAAGAAAAAAATGTAGTGTGTTTGTTGTTTCATAAAAAATTTTGTTATTTAACTACGTCATCTACCCTCTGCTGCCACAAGCTTCCACCTCCTGCCGTTAAATAAATTATTCATCCACCAAATTTACATTTATTTCCCTTCGCTGGGAGCTTTAAAGCATTTACCAAATAGAATATTGATTGAAGTTTTTTTTATGGGCACGAGCTATAAGCTCGCGCCAGCGAGGGGTTAAACGGTGATAATCTCAAAATAGGGAGTAGATTTATCAACATTTGTTTTTTTAAGTCTCTTTCATACGCTGCAGTAATAATTCCTCTATCTGTTCCAATTATAAAATTTACTTCATAAAGTGACAACAATTCCTCATTAGTACTTTTCCAATCGCTTAAAACTTTTTTCAGGGTAAATAATGATTTTAAATCATTATTAGAGTTGTAACAAGCTTTTAAACTATCTGTCACTAAAATTATCATTTTATCTAACTTTGCAATATCAGCATACACAATTGAATCAGTTATTAAACACTTGTTATCGATAAACATCTAGGGCAATCCAACAAGGGAAGAGGCTATCAATTTCAATTCGGCTTAAATTAAAAACATTATTATTTTGGCCTTGAACATACGAATTGCCAACAAAAATTAACAATACGGTTAAAAAAATGTTCTCATATTTTTTAGGTATTTGAAATGTATGGGGAATCGAAAACATTTTATATTTTTTATTTCTTCTGTTGACAATCTCCCCTCTGCCGCGAACTTCCAGTCTGTGCCGTTAAATAAATTATTCATCCACCAAATTTACATTTATTTCCCTTCGCAGGGAGCTTTAAAGCATTTACCAAATAGAATATTGATTGGAGTGTTTTTTTACGGCAAAGAGCAAAGACAATCGCGCCAGTATTGGGTGTTTATGGGCTTAACAGAAGTTTCAAAATCCTTTGCTGTAAAGAATTATGAGTGTTAAATTATAATAATTAATGAAAGGGATTTACAGAACCGCCTTTCATTTCTTTCCTTTCAGCATTAACGGTTACTGAATCTGATACCATTATTAAAATATATCTATCTCCTGCTCCTTCGTTCATTCTTTCTTTAGTAATACTCATTTTAAAAATAATTAAATCTACCATCGTTTGATTCATGTATCTTTAGATAAAAGTCAGAACTATCATTGATAAATTGATATCTGGCAATGATATCATTATTAAATTCCGTTGGAATAATTACATTACGATGTTTATCAAACACTAAGCTGGGTTTAAATACGATATAAGCTGAGTCATTGTTTAATATATTTGTATCATTTATGACAATTTTATTTACACCCCAGGCAAAACAAATTTCCTTGATCCTAGAACTTGGTATATCGCAGGAATAATTAAAAACAATACATAATATGAAAGGAATAATCCATAATGACTGTTAAGGATTATCATCTGTTGTTTCTTCATCGTTAACAGGATTATTTTGATAGTAAATATTAAAGCCAATATTCATAAGTCGATTATCATAATGATTTTTCCTCCGCTGCCACGAGCTTCCAACTCCTGCAGTTAAATAAATTATTCCTCCACCAAATTTACATTTTTTTCCCTTTGCAGAGAGCCTTAAAGCATGCGCTCACTCCAGCGGAGGGTAATTCGCCACCTCCCCATTCATTAATTCATCAACTTCCTCTTCCTCCAAACAAATCAATCGCCTTCTTCAGATACCGGTTCTCCTCCTTCAGCCTTTCATTCTCCTGCAGCAGCGCCTTAATCTGTTCATCCTTATTCACAGGCGAAAACAGTGCCGGGCTATCAATCCCCAGCCGTTTACCGATTACTAAAAAAATTGTAATCCAACTTCGGCTCAGCTCCACAAGCCTGTCCGTCTGCATCGATTTCGTCGTCATCATCCGCGAAGCCGACTGTCTATTTATGTTCATAAACCGTTCAAACTTTGCCTTTGTAAACTGTTTCAGGTCCACTGTTCAGCCACCAGCTTACCTACATGTATATCGATCATAACTAACTAGCTTAAATTTTCCCCGAATTTATAAAATAACTTCAATATAATCTATAAAAAACATTAATTTGATGATATCTAAACGTTAACCTCTGATGTCCGAATGTTAAGCTATAGTTTGTGAT
>CAVPJF010000031.1:0-33676 GCA_963705185.1 uncultured Bacteroidales bacterium | reverse complement strand
GACCAGTTTTCATTCAAAGGGTCTATTTCGATTACAATTCCGTCAATTTCACTGGCAATGGTTTCAGCTTTTGATACATCAAACTGCTTTTGAACCAATACCGCTTTGATTTTTTCCCTTTTTGCAATATCGATGAGATCCCTGATGTGCTGAACCGAGGGGCTTTTGCCTTCCAGTTCAATGGCCCATTGGATCAAACCGAAATCCCTTGCATAATAAGTGAGAGCAGGGTGATAAATGATGAAGCTGTTTGATTTGGAATGTTGAAATTTTGTTCTAACCAATTCGGTCAGCGAATCCAGCTCTTGTACAAATTGCTTGTAATTTAAAGTATAAAAACTTTCGTTTTTCATATCCATTTCCACCAAAGTTTCATAAATGATTTTAGCCATGCTTTTCACATTCGCTGGCGACATCCATGTGTGGGGTTCGGTCTGACCATGATGATGGTTGTCATCAGCACTTTCTATTAAGGTCGAGTTTTTTTGAAAGATTAACAAATTTGAGGTTGGGATAATTTTCAGAAAATTTTTGAATCCACGTTTTCTCAAAATCAATATTTCCAATCCTGAAATAAACAACGGCATTTGATAATCCGACTATTTGTTCGGGGGTAGGATCATAATTTTCATGGCTTGCACCAGGAGGAACCATGACGTTCATATCGTATTTATCACCTGCTATTTTCTCGACAAAGTACTTTTGAGGAAGTATACTCACTGTTATTAAAGGTTTGCCAGAGTGATGTTTCGATGGATGGCAACCTAAAATCACAATCAGCAATAGAAATGAATAATAGTTGTTTGGATTTCTATAAAACGTGATTACCCTCTTCATTTTATTCATTACATTCATTGCATATACCTGTTATTAATACACTGGCTTCTTTCTTTTTAAAACCATCAGGAAGTTCGTATTCATTGATTTGAATATCCGGAAGGCAAATAATAGATCCGCAGTCTTCACATTTAAAATGCAGGTGTTCTAATGGTTCCTTTTTTAAAATATACCTGGTAACCATACCCTCAGTAGCTATCGGATGAATGATTCCCGATCTGACGAATAGCTTCAATGTTCTGTAAATCGTCGCCCTGTCGCAAACACCATCTGATTTTTCCTGGATATCTTTCTCTGATAAAGCCGTAGGACTATTCAGCAAAATATTCAGAATATTCAGCCTGCCGGCTGTTTTACTTAATTCATGCTGCGATAAAAGATTTACTGCTGTCATAAAAAATGCGACAATGTTGCAAAAATAATAATAATTGCAATCTCTTTAATTTATTTTAAAGGGAAAATTTCATCCAAAAACTTTGATCCGTTTAGCTGATTTTTGCTTTTAGATATTTTGCAGTATAGGAATTTTCAACTTTGATGAGGTCTTCCGGAATACCTTCAAATACAACATATCCTCCCTTTTCACCTCCTTCCGGTCCCAGGTCGATGATCCAGTCGGCACATTTTATCACTTCCATGTTGTGTTCGATGACAATGATGGAATGGCCTTTTTCGATGAGGGCATTCAGGGCGAGAAGCAATTTGGAAATGTCGTGAAAGTGCAGTCCTGTGGTAGGTTCGTCGAAAATGAATAAGGTAGGAGCTTCATTTGATCCTTTTGAAAGAAAGTAAGCAAGCTTCACACGCTGAGCTTCACCGCCGCTGAGTGTGCTCGAAGGCTGTCCGAGTCCGAGGTACCCAAGTCCTACATCCTGCAGCGGTTTTAATTTTTCAATTATTTTTTTACTGTAAGTAGATTCCTTATCTGCATGTCCGAAAAATTCAATTGCCTGGTCAATGGTCAGGTTCAGGATATCATTGATATCCTTTTCCCTGAACTTAATATCTAATACTTCCTCCTTAAATCTTTTTCCGCCACAGTGCTCACAGGTCAGGAAAATATCAGCCATAAACTGCATTTCTATTTTGACTAATCCTTCCCCTTCACATTCTTCGCAGCGGCCACCTTCAATATTAAAAGAGAAATATCCGGGTTTATAACCTCTTACTTTTGCCACGGGCTGGCTGGCAAACAGCGTCCTGATCTCGTCATAGGCCTTTACATACGTTGCAGGATTAGACCTGGAGGATCGTCCGATGGGATTCTGATCAACCATTTCTATATTGGCAATACGCGAATAATCACCTGAAAGCTTATCAAACTTGCCGGTTCTTTCGCCATAGCCTCCGTGTAATTTCCTAAGTGAAGGGAATAAAATATTTTTGACAAGTGAAGTTTTTCCTGAACCGCTTACACCGGTTATGGCTGTCAATACATTCAAAGGGAAACGGATGTTAATGCTTTTTAAATTATTTTCACGGGCACCTGTCAATTCTATAAATTCCTTCCATTTTCGCCTTTTGGAAGAATAATCGATCGTTAACCTGTTGGTAAGATATTTAGCTGTAAGGCTATCTTCAGAACGAATCAAGTTCATTATATTTTCCCTGGAAAACCAATTCTCCGCCATGCGTTCCAGCCAGAGGACCAATATCAATGATTTCATCTGCCTCCTTAATAATCTCTTCTTCATGTTCAACAACAATAACTGTATTTCCGGTGTCACGCAATTGTTTCAGGACAGTAATCAGCTTTTTAGTATCCCGCGGATGCAACCCAATGCTGGGTTCATCCAGGATATATAATGAACCCACAAGGCTGCTGCCCAAAGAAGTTGCGAGATTTATGCGTTGCGATTCACCTCCTGATAAGCTATTGGAGAGCCGGTTGAGGGTGAGATAGCCCAACCCAACATTTTCAAGATAAGATAACCGGTTTTTGATTTCAACCAATAACCTTTCAGACACTTTCCGGTCGTAATCACCGAGTTTTAATGTTTTGAAAAAATCAATAAGATCACTCACAGGCATAATTACAAGTTCTGTGATTGATCTGCCGGCTACCTTTACATAGCTTGCATCTTTCCGCAATCTTGTTCCGTGACATTCCGGACATACCGTTTTTCCCCTGTACCGTGAGAGCATCACCCGGTATTGGATTTTATAGGTTTGTTCCTCCACATACCGGAAGAAATCGCTGATACCATTAAAGTATTCATTGCCTGTCCATAAAAGTTCCTGGTGCTCTTTTGTTAGCTCATAAATGGGTTTGTGAATGGGAAAATCAAATTTGTACGCATTCTTAACCAGTTCATCCTTCCATTCGCTCATTTTCTCGCCTTTCCAGCAAGCAACAGCATCTTCATAAACTGAAAGGCTTTTATTGGGAATAACCAGGTCAGGGTCAATGCCAATCACACTGCCAAATCCTTCGCAGGTCTTGCAGGCGCCAAAGGGATTATTAAAGCTGAAAAGGTTGACTGAAGGCTCCTCAAAAGCAATCCCATCGGCCTCAAACTTGTTGGAAAAAGTGAAAGTATCAGTTTTTTTACTATTGCTGACTTCGATGATGCACGATCCGTGACCCTCAAAAAAAGCTATCTGAACCGAATCTGCCACTCTTGATCTTAAGTCATCATCTTTTTCGATAAGGCTGATACGGTCGATTACCAATTTAAGGGTATCGGTAGCTTTTAGTTTTTCTGGCTCGATTTCATCAATTCTTTTAATTTCATTTTGAATCAATATCCGGTTAAATCCCTGTTGCATCAGGACGGATAATTGTTCTTTCATCGACCGGTCTTTCTTTTTCACATCAATTGGACTGCAAATCAGAATTTTTGAGTCATCCTTTAGATTGACAATGAATTCGGTTACCGCTGTCACGGTATGTCTTTCAACCGGATTGCCCGATACTGGAGAATAGGTTTTCCCGATGCGGGCATAGAACAGTTTAAGGTATTCATAAATTTCTGTAGAAGTTCCAACGGTGGAACGGGGATTCCGTGTATTGACCTTTTGTTCAATGGCAATGGCCGGTGCAATTCCTTTTATATAATCAACTTCCGGTTTGCTCATCCTTCCCAGGAATTGACGGGCATAGGAACTGAGGCTTTCTACATATCGTCGCTGACCATCAGCAAAAAGCGTATCGAATGCCAAAGAAGATTTTCCGGAACCTGAAAGACCGGTTAATGACAATCAATTTATTTTTTGGAATGGCAAGATCAATATTTTTCAGGTTGTGAACCCTTGCTCCTTTTATTACTATATATTCCTTTGGATCAAGGATTGAAATATCTTTCTTTAACATTTTTTAAGATATCATGGTCAAAATTATAAAATAAATTTGCAAATGAATAAAATGTATGTTAGTTTTGCACTATATTTGTTAAATATTTCAGGACAATTTATAAATTAAAAAAGGAGGAACAGCCTATAGTTGTAAAGTCTACCTAATTAATCCGATAAAAAAGGAGGTTTAATATGAATGCTCATCACTATAGTGACAAGGAGCTTATAGGTAGGTATTTACAAGGCCATCACACCAGTCTTGAAATCCTCATCAGCCGTCATCAGAATCGTGTTTATGCTTATATCCTTATGATTACTAAAAATAAGGAATTAGCTGATGACTTGTTCCAGGATACGTTTATCAAGGTCATCAACACCATACGGTCGGGATCTTATAATGAAGAGGGTAAATTCCTGCAATGGGTTATGCGAATAGCCCATAATCTGGTTATCGATCATTTCAGGAAATCGAACCGAATACCTGTGATTGACAACAGTAAAAATGAAGATTACGACATTTTTGATAACCTTAATATCCTGGAAGAATCCATTGAAGACAGGATAATAACTGAACAAATTCACCAGGATGTCAGGAAGCTTATTGAACTTTTGCCTGCTGAGCAACGTGAAGTGCTTTATATGCGGCATTATGCTGAAATGAGCTTTAAAGATATTGCCGAAGTTACCAATGTAAGTATCAATACTGCCCTTGGAAGAATGCGGTATGCGCTGATCAATCTTCGCAAGTTGATTGCGGAAAATAACATTGTTTTGACCCATTAATAGTCAGGATTGTATTCGGATAGTTTAATATCATCTCCGACTTCCGAGGAATGTTTTAACTAAAAAATTTATAGCTTTCCAAAATAAAGTGAAAGTTCTTCTCGTTAGGTAATTTGTTAAATGTAAATCTTAATAATTGCCTATGAAGAATTCCTTTACTTTAAATGATTTTTTTCTTTCAGGTCAAAACGAAGCAAATGATTGGTGGAATCAGGATTTGATTAATTCCGGAATTCCCTTGCAGAAACCTGTTGATTTTTCAAACAATCAGGAACTGAATTTTTGACCTGACAAAAGAGTTTTAAACAACATATTGGGATACTCACATGCACTCTATGTTGTGAAAACAAAACATGCAGGTATCTTTTCGATCCTCATGAATTAATAAGAAAAAGACCACATCAAAGCCCCGTGATCGAAAATTGCACGGGGCTTTTTTTTTATGGATTGTTTTATGATTCGACAAACCTTGATAAATTCGCATCCATAAATAATCGCAAACGCCTTAAAAATTATTTCTTGACGAAAAAGGAACGATTTGAAAAAGCGATAGCCTACTTTGAAGCAAACAGGCCTTTTGCAGAAACTGAATTGGTTTACCGTAAACCTTATGAATTAATTGTTGCAGTTATTTTATCTGCTCAATGCACTGATGTGCGGGTAAATCTGATCACGCCTTCATTTTTCAGGAAGTTTCCGGATGAAAAGGTTTTAGCCAAAGCAAAAGAGAAAGATGTTTTCGAACTGATCAAAAGCTGTTCCTATCCTAATAACAAAACGAAGAACCTGATCGGGATGGCAAGAACCCTGATGGAAAAATTCAATGGCATTGTTCCTGATGATGTTGACGAATTACAGAAATTGCCAGGGTGTCGGACGAAAAACAGCCAATGTAATTGCTTCGGTTGTTTTTAACAAACCTGCCATGGCTGTCGATACGCATGTTTTCCGTGTCTCAGCCAGAATCGGGCTAACAACAAATGCAAAAAATCCTCTGGAAGCAGAAAGACAACTGGTTAAACATATCCCGGAAGAAAAAATTCCATTGGCGCATCATTGGTTATCCTTCATGGCCGTTATGTATGCAAATCACGCAGACCCCTGTGTGAAGAGTGCGGATTAACTGAAATTTGTAAATATTTTTCTATCAATAAATCCTCTCAAAAGAAGTAAGGAAGGTTGTTGCTTCGGTGTTAATAATTATTCAAAGTTAACCCTGCTGAATCTTGATTAATTTGATAATTTTGTACTGAAACAAAACCATTGGGTTATGAAGCAATTAAATATCGGAGATAAAGCTCCAGATATAAACGCCCTGGATCAGGATGGAAATGCAATACGATTGATTGATTTTAAAGGCAGTAAGTTGATATTGTTTTTCTATCCTAAAGCAAACACTCCCGGATGCACCGCTGAGGCCTGCAGCCTGAGGGATTATTATGAGGACCTTTTAAGTCACGGATTTAAAATTGTGGGTGTCAGTGCTGATAATGCAAAGAACCAGAAGAGTTTTATCAGTAAAAAGACGTTGCCGTTCCCGTTAATTCCTGATACCGATAAAAAAGTAATTCAGGATTATGGTGTATGGGGACCTAAAAAGTTTATGGGCAGAACCTTTGACGGGATCATTCGCACTACCTTTGTCATTTCAGGAGATGGTAAAATTGAGAAGATATTTAACAAGGTGAATACCGGAGAACACGCAGAGCAAATATTAAATGAATACAATCTATAAAGATAAAAAATATGGCAAAAGAAGAACAGGATATTAACAAGGAAAAACTTAAGGCGTTACAACTGACCCTTGATAAAATTGAACGGTCGTATGGTAAAGGTACGGTCATGAAACTTGGCGATTCAGCCATCGAAAGCATTCCGGCCATTTCCACCGGGTCTATTGGTTTGGATGCTGCACTGGGAATTGGAGGATTACCGAAAGGCCGGGTAACAGAAATTTATGGTCCCGAAGCTTCCGGTAAAACAACACTGGCTATTCAGGCTATAGCGGAAGCACAGAAAGCAGGAGGGATTGCAGCTTTTATTGATGCGGAACATGCCTTCGACCGATTTTATGCTAAAAACCTGGGTGTCGATATTGAGAACCTGCTGATCTCACAACCCGATAACGGGGAGCAGGCGCTTGAGATCACGGAGAACCTGATCCGTTCTGGTGCCATCGATATCATTGTTATCGATTCGGTGGCTGCCCTCACACCCAAAAGTGAAATTGAAGGTGAGATGGGTGATTCCAAAATGGGATTGCAGGCACGGTTGATGTCGCAGGCATTGCGGAAGCTTACTTCCACCATCAGCAAAACAGGCGCCTGCTGCATTTTCATCAACCAGTTGAGGGAAAAAATCGGGGTGATGTTTGGCAATCCTGAAACTACCACCGGTGGCCATGCTCTGAAATTTTATGCATCCATAAGGTTAGATATCCGGAAGATCAGCCAGATAAAAGATGGTGAAAAACCTGTTGGAAACCGTGTAAGGGTGAAGGTTGTAAAAAATAAAGTCGCTCCTCCATTCCTGCAGGCTGAATTTGATATCATTTTTGGAGAAGGAATTTCTAAAACCGGTGAAATTGTTGATCTTGGGGTTGATTTTGGCATCCTGAAAAAAAGCGGGTCGTGGTATGCCTATGGAGAAACCAAGTTAGGACAGGGCAGGGATGCAGTGAAGAGTTTGCTGGCTGATAATCCTGAACTGGCCGATGAACTGGAGGGACTGATCCGACAAAAAATTGCTGAAAAATAGTATTAAGAAAAACTTCACGCAAAGGTCGCAGAGGAATAAATATATATGTTCATCGTACGATCTCTATGTCGACTTTGCGTTCTTTGCGTGAACCATTAATACAACGAGATTTTCGTTATGAAAAATAAGAATTGGCATTGCTTTATGTTGCCGGTTCTTTTTAATTAATGCACATGAAAGTTTTTAAACCTACATACATTATATTATTAATCATTCTTAGTCTTTTAACTACCTGTCAGCAAAAAAAGTCTCATCTGAAATGCAAGGAAGAGGAGAGCCAACAGACACCATAAGTAATCGTTTAGCTGAATTGAACAATCTAATCCAGAGCGATTCGGGAAACGCTAAACTATTCAACGAAAGGGCAGCCCTTTATTATGAAAAGGAAAATTATACAGAAGCTTTAAAAGACGCTCTGACCTCAATCGAAATCGATTCTACTGTTGCTGACTTTTATGTAACGCTGGCAGATGCCTACCTTGGATTGGGTAAATTGCAGCCCTCATTGCAATCTCTTGATAATGCCATAGCAATTGATCCAAAAAACATGCAAGCATTAATTAAGCTGGCTGAGATAAATATTATTTTCCGGGAATATAAAAAAGCCCTGGGCTATATTGATGATGTGATAAAACTGGATGAACTTGAGCCAAAAGCTTATTTCCTAAGAGGGAGTTGTCCTGCTCGAAAACCAGGATACCCTGCTTGCTATCCGCAATTTCCAGAAAGCCATTGATGTCGACCAGGATTATTTTGATGCCCATTTGCAGCTGGGAATGCTTTATGCTGCATAAGAAAAACAAGCTGGCTGTTGATTACTTTAACAATGCACTGAACATCAAACCCGACAATATCGATGTGAGCTATTACCTTGCCATGTATTACCAGGAAACCGGTAGCTATGATGAGGCGATAAAGATTATATGAAGGGCTTTTGCTGAAAGACCCGCAATTCTATTATCGCCTTGTACAACATTGGGTATATTAACCTTGTGTATTTAAAGGATTATCCAAAGGCCATTGAATATTTTACAAAAGTGATTGAACTAAAGCCGGAATACACCGATGCCTGGTACAACCGCGGCTTTGCCTGGGAGATGCAAAAAGATGTAGAGAATTCAAGGAATGATTATAAAAAAGCGCTGGAATTAACCCCGAATTATGAAAAAGCGATTGACGGGTTGAACAGGATTGATGATTTCCTGAGTAAATAAAGTGAAAAATATTTTTCAATCCCTTTTACTATCCGATTATAATGTTCCCCACCTGATTCACCAAAAACGCCACCATCCATGCTGCAGCTGTGGTATAACTCACCATAAACAGCGCCCATTTCCATTTTCCTGATTCTTTGCGAACAGCAGCAACAACAGCCACACAAGGGAAGTAAAGGAGGATAAACATCAGGAATGCAAATGCGGTTACTTTGGTAAAAACGGGTTGCCCTGTTTTTTCCCCTGAATTATGCTCTGCAGATTGAAGCTTGGATTGCAGTGATTCAACGGTATCATTCTCTGAAACCTGGTACAAAACACCCATGGTGCTTACAACCACTTCTTTTGCCGCTACACCGGCCAGCAGGCTCACACTCATTTTCCAGTCGAAGCCCAGAGGGCGCATCACAGGCTCAATGAATTTACCGATCTTACCAATAAATGAATTTTCCTGGTGGTAACTGTCTCTTTCGTACTCAAGCCGGGAAATAGCTTCATTTTTTTCAGCCATCATCCTGCCATACTCAGCCGAACCGGAGGGGAGGGAATTTATAGCTGTGTTATACAACGATTCCGTTACAGTAATTTCCTGGTCGTATTCGGCCATTTTTTTCGAATTCATCGGGAAATAACCCAATGCCCAGATGATCATGGAGGCAAGCAAAATTATCACCTCCCATTTTTTTCAGGTATTGAGAGCCTTTGTTCCACATGTGACGGATGGTGGTTCGGAAAGTGGGAAGCCGATAGGGTGGAAGCTCCATTACGAAAGGGGCTTCTTCCGATTTGAAAATGGTTTTTTTGAACAATACAGCAAAGAATATGGCAAAGGAAATCCCGATGGCATAAATCGTAAACAAGGTTGTCACTTCATTTCCCTGGAAAAAAGCTCCGATCAGTAAAATATAAACCGGTAAACGTGCACTGCACGACATAAAGGGATTGATGAGCATGGTAAGCAGACGATCGTTCCTGTTTTCCAGTGTTCGTGTCGCCATGATGGCCGGCACATTGCAACCGAATCCCATAATTAGCGGAATAAACGACTTACCATGCAGCCCGATCTTGTGCATCAGCTTATCCATGATAAATGCAGCACGCGCCATATAACCCGTATCTTCCATAAACGATATGAAAAAGAAAAGAATCAGGATGTTGGGCAGAAATACAATTACCCCTCCCACACCATTAATAATTCCGTTTACCAGCAGGTCTTTTATGAGGGTATCGGGAAGAAGGACGTTTAATCCCTGCCCGGTTAATGCCACTAGTTTTTCAATCCAGTCCTGCGGATAGGCGCCAAGTTTAAAAGTTGCCTGGAACATGACCCAAAGGAAGAAGATGAAAATGGGGAACCCAAAAATTCTGTTAGTAAGAAAAGTATCAATGATTTCAGTGTCTGTCTTTAACCGTTTTTTAAATGTATTTGGCTGGTAAGTTTCTTTAAGAGCGCCATTGATAAAACCATACTTGGCATCAGTGATCAGGGTTTCCGAATCCTCCTTTAACCTTGTCTCCAGCTTTTCTATTTCAATCCGGGTAACTTCTTTAATGACTTCATAATTCTTCGTTCTTGATAAGGCATTATGGGCTCCTTCATCTTTTTCCATAAGTTTTATGGCGTAAAATCTTGAAGATACCTGGTCGGTCAAATCTTTGTTCAGTTTAATCAGTTCCTGTATTTTCCTGATTGACTCTTCCATATTTTTTCCATAGTTAATATGGATATGTCTTACCGAAGGTTCCCGGTCTTCATAAACCTCAATTATTTTTCGAAATAGTTCCGGTATTCCCTTGCCTTTTGAGCCAATGGTTGGAACAAATGGAATCCCGATCATTTTACCGAGGTTGACATAATCAAATTTGTCTCCTTTATGAGTCAGTTCGTCAAACATGTTTAAGGCAACAACAATCTTAATGTCCATGTCGATCAACTGGGTTGTAAGATACAGGTTTCGTTCAAGGTTGGAGGCATCCAATACATTGATCACAACATCAGGCAGGTGGCCGAAAATGTATTTGCGTACATAAAGTTCTTCGGGTGAGTAGGCTGTAAGTGAGTATGTTCCCGGTAAATCGATGATGTTGAAAGTGTATCCATCCAGCTTAAATTTAGCTTGTTTTGAATCAACTGTAACTCCGGGGTAATTACCAACGTGTTCTTTTGATCCTGAGGCATAATTGAAAAGTGTGGTTTTGCCTGAGTTGGGATTTCCAACCAGGGCCACATCAATCACTTTGCTTTTCTCACCAAGAGTTGTTTTTAAAATGTTTTCATCAATGGTTCCCTCGAAGCCATTAATTAAAGGATTGGGTCTCAATACGTCTTTAGCCGTGACGACCTCCACCAGTTTCGCTTCATTTATTCTTAACGAAATCTCGTAACCCATCACATTGTACTCCACAGGATCTTTCAGCGGAGCTTTCTTCACCACGGTCACCACTTTGCCTTTCACGAAACCCATTTCAGAAATACGCTTACGGAAAGCACCTCTGCCCCTTATTTTCGAAATGATCCCTTTTTCGCCTTGCTCAAGATCGTATAATGTCATGATGTTAATTTAGACTAAGTTCAAATTGCAGCAAAGATATTTGAAAAATTATTGCCATATCGACTTTGGCTTATTTAGAAAATTGAAAATGAAGACAAAAGCTTATATATCTTCAAGGGTATGTTATTCAGGCCTTTCAGGCCGACGATTTTATGCAAAAATCTAAAATAAATAACCTGAATGCATAAATTTCTGCATTGAAGTTCAGGGTTCATTTTTTACATGGATTGAACAAGCCTGATGAGAATTGATTTTTTTTCTGAATGGTTTGATTTTGTCAATTAGCTCACGAAAAAAATCAGCATAAAAAGACCCTGTAAAATGAATTGTTAGTAATTTGTTTCCGGATGTTTAAAACACTTACACGTGCCTTATTATCTGCATTCCAATTTGTGGACTACATTTGCCATTTTGGAAAAAATCAGGGTTGATAGTAATTAACAAAGAATTGTTAGTTTTTTTTTAATCGCAGTGGTGATAAGCAATAATGGCTTTAAAGTCGCATGAAATCTAATAAAATTGTATTTTCTGGAACCAAATTTGACGATTATTCTCCAGGTGATAAAAAATCGATACCAACAATGCTGTGAGATGTGAAAATATTTTCATAAGCTATCAATTCAGGTTTTAAATTTTGCAAGAAGATCAGGAATTTAAATTTAAAATTGGTAGAATAAGAGAAAAAGCATTGATGTGTTAGTTAATTTTAAAGCAAAAATATAACAAGAGGTAGGTAAAAACAGATGGCCCTTCATCAGGATTCAATATTCAATGAGCTTAGGCTAAGAATTAAGTTGCTTGAAAAGCAGAATGGACTAAAGGCTGAGCAGATGGAAGATAAGCTCCTCCTTTGGCTGGTTGCTGATACTATTAGCCAGGCCGGTGATATTGATGAGCTATTGTTCAACCTGCTTGAACGCATTTGCATGATTCGCGAAATACCCTATTCGGCTTGCTGCAAGGTATTCGGGTAATAAAATAAGTCTGTTAAATCACTATACACCCCATGAAGAAAAATATGCCCGAATTTTGCCTTTCAACCTGTCACCGGATTTGTTAGACCGGCTTAAATCCGGTCCCTGCTTCATCGACGGGAATGAAATGCTTGACGAAGGTTTTAATCTTTCCCCTACTTTCTTTTTTTCACCTGAATCGATAGCTATTTTTCCTTTTCATAGTCTTTCAGTCCCTTTCGGGTTTTTTATATTCCTTTATGACGAAAAAACAGAGCAGGATATTTCCGGATTGAGCATCATCATCAGGCAAATCATCATCATGGCTATTGAAAAGCTTGATAAGCTTACCCTTATGGAAGAACTGAAAACCCTGAATGCTTCCTTCGATAAAAAAGTGCGCGAACGTACCACTGAATTGGATGAATAAGAATAGTCAGCTTAAAAAAGAGCTTGAAACTCTCAGGCATCAAAGTAAATCAGGTAAAATACCTGCTGAATCAGTCGTTGACAGTAAGCGAAAGTGGTCGGTCGCTTCTTATGAATATCAGCCATGAAATTCGAACTCCGCTCAATGGTATTCTTGGCTTTGCTGAGATCATGCGAAAGACCGAATTGGAATGTGAAGAAAAAGAGAAATACGTAAATATCATCAAAAGCTGTGGAAAATCAATCCTGAAAATAGTGGATGATGTGATTGACTTGTCAAACATAGAAACCGGTCAGGTTAAGATCGTAAAGGAAGATTTTCCGCTGGGAAAATTCATGACTGATATTTATGATTATTTCAAAAACGATGAACTTTTCAGGCAAAAAGAGACCGTTGAGATCAGGCTCAGTATGAATCTGGACGGACAATCCCTCATACATTCTGACAGAAAAAGGGTCTGGCAGGTACTCATTAACATAATTGGCAATGCCCTGAAATACACAGAAAGAGGTTTTATAGAAATCGGTTGCAAGATTCAGGAAACAGACCACCCGAAAAAGGGTAACCAGGACTTGCTCTTCTTTGTAAAAGATACAGGAATTGGGATTGAAGAAAGCATCGGTGATTCAATTTTTGACAGGTTTGTTAAAATAGAACATGAGGTTTCAAGATTGTATGGCGGAACAGGTCTGGGATTATCCATTGCCCGCGACCTGGCAGAAATGATGGAAGGTAGAATCTGGTTTGATTCTGAGGTAGGTGTGGGTTCACAATTTTATTTTCTTTTACCTAATTCGGTATCGGCTTTCAATGGAAAGGACAAACTTTTATCCTCAAAGGAATTAAAAGCAAAGTATAACTGGCTGGGCAAAAGGGTGCTTATTGTCGAAGACGATGAAATGAGTTTTGTTTATCTGAAAGAGGTTCTTAAATCCACCCAGATCGATATTCTTCGGGCAAAAAATGGAAATCAGGCAATTGAACTTTTCGAAGCAAATCCTGATATCGACCTGGTGCTGATGGACATCAAGCTGCCCGAGATGGATGGTTATGAAGCCACAAGAAGAATTAAACAAATCCGGCCGATGATTCCTGTAATTGCTCAAACGGCCTATGCCATGGCTGATGATCAGCAGAAAATACTCCAGGTAGGTTGCGATGATTATATAAGTAAACCGATCAATCGTCGTAAACTCTTACAGACCATCGAAGGGCTTATTGCTTAAAATAATCCTGATTGCTCCTCTGTATCTTCGGGTAGCCGGTTGCTCATGATAAGGTAATGAAGTGTCTTGATGCGCATTAACAAGGAGATAGCCCCATCTTTTCTCAAATGATTCCCTTATTTCGTATACTGCATTTTCTTTAGCATCGAGTGAATTTTTCTGGTAAAGGGTAAGAAAATCTTTTAAATCCTGGTAAATATCCGTCAGACATTCTGCAATGCTTCCCTTAACCGGATCATTGTGTGTGGCTGCCTGATCGATAAACCAGAAATCATCATCATCGGCAAATTTTTTTCTAAGCTGGTTAAAAAGGAATTCCCATTCTTCCACAGTGAAGAATCGTTCATTTGCCTCAGGATTTTGAACATCTATCACGGGGATCAGTGAAACTTTAAGGTACAGAAGTGGGAAGACTTTTTGGAGGTAATCGATCAGCCAGGATTTTTTCGTGGATTCCAGTTTTTCCATCGTCAGACAATAAGCGTTGGCTACCGTTATCAATTCCTGCACATTTTTGGAATAAGCAGGATGTTCAGAAATGTCATTCATTATTAAAAAAATTTAAAGAAATGTTATTTACTGCAAAAATCGTAATTTTGCCGCTTCAATTGATCACTAATCGTTTTTAATTTCCCATTAATTTAAACGGATCGCTTTATAACGCATGGATAAAACATTACTTAGAAAGCAGTTGTTCAATAAGTGCATGGAATTGCACATGGAAAAGATCAGGCATCTTGATGCTGCGATGGAGGAGGCTGAAAAAACTGCTCACGAATACGATGAGCCCAGTGATGATTCAGACACGCACAAAATGGAACTGATCGGTAACAGGGATATGTATGCCAAACAGCTGCAAATGGAAATGGATATGCTTGAGACCCTGAATAAAATGGACATTACCGTTAATCACGACCTGGTTGAATTTGGAAGTGTGGTGGTTACCGACATGCAAAAGGTTTTTATTTCAATAGGCATTGGAAAAGTTGAAGTTGAGAAAGATACCTTTTATGCTATTTCACTGCAGGTACCTTTTTATCAGGCGATGAAGGGATTGAAGAAGGGTGATACGTTTGATTTCAGGGAGAGAAAAGTAAAAATCCTTGATGTTTTCTAACGCATAATTCGCTTTCCAAAATAAATTCCGGTTTAGTTTTCACTTATAAATTTTGATTTTGCGGCTGCACAAATGGGGCACACCCAATCTTCCGGAAGCTCTGAGAAAGGCGTCCCGGGTGGGATTCCCTGAGCTATCATCCCCGAAGCAGGATCGTAAACATAACCGCATTCGGTGCAGGCATAATTTGAACCCAATCCTGTCTTTTTCTCTTCCGCAATTGTTTGCATTTCTTTTTCTTTTTGAAGTTTAGCCTTATCAATATAAGTCGGAGCCCTTTCAGGTGCCATCAGTTTTAATTCGCTGCGGAAATAATCGTATGTGAGTGGATCTTTTTCAGGTTCCAGCAGTTTGTTTTCAACCACTTTGCCAATGAATAAATAATGAGTGCCTACATCAAATTTATCAACAACTTCACATTCAAAATAAGCGATAGCATGAGAAAGGATAACCGGGGCACCAGTAATCCCATAGGTATAATTAACACGTTCGAATTTTTTATCTTCATTACCCGTCTGGTAACCGAATAAGCCTATCAAACCTGCATCGGTTTCTTTGTCAAGCACCGAAACTGAAAATACTCCGCTGGCTTCTATGATCTTTGCACTGATGTTGTTCTTGTGGCAACTGATTGCTATCTGTAGGTGGTTCGGCTGTTACCTGGAAAACGGTGTTGGCAATATAGCCGCACAGCTGCTCTCCCGATTTGGATGAAACGAGGTAGATGCCGTATGTCATTTTAAAAAATGCTTCGGGGTTCATTTTACTTGAATTCAATTTTTTTCAAACTTAGTAAATTTAAGAAAGCATTAGTACAAATTTGAAGAGAAAAGGTTCAAAGTTCAATGTTTAAAGTTCAAAGATAAGACTTGCCTGAGGAAATCAAACACCGGAAATTACCGTAAATAATTCGGAATATTTTATCGGGTAAACACCAGTTTACCTGTCGCGACTGGTTGATTCGATTCATAAAGAAAATAAAAATAAATACCGGGTTCAAGATTTTCCAATACGACGCATCCATTCATAGGTATCGGATTGATTTCTTTTACTTTTCTTCCAAAAATGTCATTGATGGTTATCTTTTTACTGGAATTATCACTGTTGTCAATAAAATAAAAATTAATCGCCTGGTTTGAAGGATTTGGGTAAATTTTAATGAATTCTGATGGATCATTTAATTCAAATCCTGATCCCAGGCAACCGCCCCAGTTATCGACCAGATTCTGGAGGACGTCAATCGGGTCAGTTCCGGGTAATACTGACGGAACATTCAAATCGAGGTAAAGGTCGTTGGCAGGATCGTTGGGTTGGGCAACCCTGAGAAATGCACTGAGGGATGAAACACCATCATCAAGACAGCGGGTGTCGGCACCAATTACTTTGGCTCCCTGCAAAGCAGCCATCAGTTTGCAGGCAAGTTCACCTTCGGTATTCAGGAAGCGGGCTTCCATCGAATCGAGGATTTGTTGCCCGAGAAGGATGTTACCCTGGATGGTATAATTCGGCCCGATGATGTGATTTTTATAATCGTCGCAATTGACACCGGTATATGCTGCACATCTGGCCGAGCCTTCAAAAAGGTCGACCACTCCATACTGCCTTTTGGATGGATTGTTCTGTGCATCATTTGCGACCAATGAATCAATAATCTGTTGTGGTGGCAGGCCAAGGTTCATTAACTGGATGCCATAATTCTGGTTGGCTGCAAGGTAGTAAGCCTGGGTATGGATTACTCCTACTCCGGGTTTCACATAACTGAGTATCCGGCAGCCCCCGGGTAGTTGCGGCGCCCCAATACAGGATGCTCCTGCACTCCCCACTTCTCCGGTAACGGTATCGACCGCACAAATGGAAAAAGTGTCCTGTGTAAAGATGTTTTGGATCATTAAGAATACAGCGATAAGTAAAAAAAATGTTCTCATAAAAGTGAATTTATTTGTGCTATAAAAATAGGTATTATTTCAGGTTGGAGAAGAATGTTTTTTTAACTACGAAGTGCACTGAGAAGGCACTAAGGTTCACGAAGGTTAGGATGCTTCACGGTTCAAAGTTGAGTCTACTACGAAAAGTAGTAAACCGTCATTGCGAACGAAGTGAAGCAATCTTTTCACCTTAAAAACCAACAGATTGCTTCGGGCTTCGCCCTCGCAATGACGACCTATTTGACTTTTCGGAGGGGACTGAAAGTTCAAGGTTTCATTTTTCAGAAAATTTATCATTGTGAGCTTTGTGTAAAAACTTTGTGGACATTGTGGTTAATGTCTTCCGGCCGGGTGGATTATAAATCCCTTCCTATTAGCTTTCGGATTGTTCAACGTACAGGCTTAAACACAAATCCGAAAGAGCAGATTGAAAGAATCATTATTTTTGTGATTGAAAAAATAAAAAATGAGCAAACCAATAACAAGTATTGCAATCCCTGATGAAGTGGGATTGAATAAAATATATGTAATAAGAGGTGTAAAGGTTATGTTGGACAGGGATTTAGCGGAGCTTTACGGAGTAGAGACTAAATATTTGAAAAGACAGGTAAAAAGAAATTTAATACGTTTTCCTGAAGATTTTATGTTTGAGTTAACCGGGCAGGAGTTTAAAGATTGGAGGAGCCAATTTGTCACCTCCAATAAAGATAGAATGGGGCTTCGTTATGCTCCTTATGCCTTTACTGAAGATGGCGTTGCACAATTATCAACAGTTTTAAATAGTGAAAGGGCTATTAAAGTCAATATCCAAATTATTCGGTTATTCAGCAGAATGCGTAAGATTGCATTGACACAGAGTGAAATCTTGCAAAAGCTGGAAGAATTGAAAAGAAATGATATTGAACAGGATAAGAAAATTGAACTCATTTTTGACTACCTTAATCAGTTTGAAAAAGTAAAACAAGAAGAACTTGAATTTAAGAACCGGTCCCGGATAGGATTTAAACCAGGAACTTCACGCAATGATGAATAGCATGAGATTTCAAGGAATGAGTGAGGGATGGCCAGGATTTGAGATTTATGATTTATGACATGTGATGTATGAGTTGAAAGGATGGAATTGAAAAAGCCACAAGTCGCGCCATCGCTAAGACCAAGGCTGGGAGACTTGTGGGAGCAGGGGGACGTAAGGGAGGAGGTATCAAACAAAGGTTCAAAGTTCAAGGTTAAAAGTTTTAAAAATCGATAGGTGTAGTAAAAATTTATTCCCTTATGAATTTATGTACCTCAACAAAATCGTCATTTTCAATCTTAAGGAGGTAAATCCCTTTGTGCAGTTCGGAAAGATTTAATTGAGACCGAATGGAATGGTTAACTGGAGACGTTTTCTGCTTTTGAATCAGTTTTCCGTCGGGGGATAAAACACTTAATATGACGTCGTTATTGATGCCGGTTAATTCAATGTTGAGCATTTCATTGGCAGGGTTCGGGAAGATTTTTATATTGGTTTCAGTGTTTATTTCGCTCAATCCGGTGCAGGGATCAAAATAAACGGAAATTGTATCAACATCTGAACATATCCCTCCTTTTGTTACTTCAACGCTGTAATCCTGCAGCCCTCCTGAGGGACCTGACGTATTTGAAACCACGATTGATTGTGTTGTTTCTCCTGTTGACCATAAATAATCACATCCCGGATTACCGGCATCAAGCGATATTGTTTGGGTAATGCATACAGTGTCATTTGGAGAAGCTTCAATATTTGTAATAGGGTAATCATAAACATCCATTAAAATAATGTTCGAAAGAACCCAACCTTGGACAACACAATCTTCTGAAGACATTAGATAGCAATAAACCTGGTCGTTATCTTCAAGTTCAGAAGTAATATAAACAGGATCATTTGAGCCAACTCCAATTCCGTTTACCTGCCATAAATAATCAGGTGAGCTTCCTCCATTTATTGGAGTTGCTGTAAATGTTACCTCATCTCCAATACATATAGGATTTGCAGAAACATTAACATTGACCGTAACTGTTGATTCTTGTTGTAATTGGACTTCCAGGCTTTCAGAAACTATTCCATTTCCACAATCATTTATTCCATAAACGTAAATATGTGCTAAGCCATAATAATTCTGATTCCAATCGATAATTACGGTTGAAGTTGATCCTGAAATATTAATTGCAGCATTTGCTGGTGTTGCATACCACTGATATGATTCAGCATAAAAAGCTCCACTTGTTGAATATCCTACATTTTGAGTGCCCTGACATAACTCAGTAGGCCCCTCGGGTGTTCCAGACTGTTCAGGACTTGGTAATATTTCAATATTATGGTAAGTCGTATCGGAATATTGCCCTTCGAAAAACACATATAATGAAATGGTTTTTGTCCCAGGTTCCAGCCAATATACCTGGTAGGGTCCTTGTCCTGTTCCACTGGTAATAATTCCTTCATCAAAATCCCAAAAGTATGCTGCATCGTTGTTAGTATTACCAAGGTATTGAATTGTTGCATTTTCATTCACACAGATACTGCCTGGATTAGTAAAACCAGAGGTTGGTACAAAAACTACCGGCACTTCATAAGCTCCCATATCGACAATTGCGTTTCCATCACCATTTCCATCAAGGATACGAGGGTTTCCATCCAGGTCAAAATCAGAGATTACATTGTCATTATTTCCAGCGTCAATCACTGGACTTATATCATATACATGAAAATCCAAAATGGAAGTGTTTACAAAAAAAGGGTCAAGAGAAATATTGTAATATGGGTCACATGGGTCACCATTGTTGTTGGTAATCATTAAATAACCGATACCTGGAATTTCGGAATCGAAATTCCAGATATTGTTCCATACGTTATTATTTGAGATATCTACAGGTTGGTTATCAATAACTGTTTTTATTCCTGTAGTATTTCCTGTAATTATATTTGATTGGACAACCCAGCTTGAACCAGTATTAAATGCACTAATGAATAACCCATATATTATGTTGTTTGCAAATATATTATTAATTAAAGTTGCATTATTAATATAGCTTGAGTTAACACCATATCCGCAGTTATAAATTATGTTATTTGATATTTGGATATTATTACTACCACTTAAGTTAATCCCATCAATATAATCGCTATTTTGATTTGTCGGATTATAAATCAGGTTGTTTTCTATTAATCCATTTCCTCCTGAGATGTAAATACCAGTAAATATCGAATTATAAGGTGCCGTTATCTCAAAAATATTATCCTTAATTGCTACATTGGAAGTTCCTCCAGCTAAAACTCCACTTTCTGAATAATTATGAAAATAACAATTCTTTATTTCAACATTTGAATAAAAATGACAGTTAATAGTATTATATAAATATCTTAATTCGCAGTTTTCAACAGAAAGACATGCACTCTCAATCAAAACATGTCTGCCATATTCAATTATACAATACTTAAGGACTGAGGTATCATTTTCAGCCTCTGAAAAATTAATATAGTCCCAATCATACGTATATGGATTACTTTGGGCTGACGTAAAAAGAATTTTATTTTCGACCGTTCCTATAGCTATTAATAATCCATGTATATTCAAACTGAGTCCGGACTCAAATTTAATAGTGGTACCGGGTTCAATTATCAGTGTATTACCAGGTTGAACACTAATATCTGCAACAACAATATAATTATTCTCCGGAGATAATGTATCATTGATATTTCCAGAAAGATAAATTAAATTTCCTTGAAGTAAGGTGACACTTCCCAAGATGGAATTAATCGTTATTACCATTGGATTACCATCATTATATAAAAATGTTTGATAACCTGGCTTCGAAAAAGTAACAAAGTACACTCCGGGTTGTAGTAAAATATTATAGCTTCCATCAGCAATAGTATATGTCGAATCTAAAACCGCACTTGGTGAGTTAGGTATAAATTTCACTTTAATACCACTGTGGTCAGTCTGTCCTTCAAGAAATGCATGTCCTGTTACTTCAGCAAAGCACAAATGACTGGCCGCTGTAAGGAGAAAAAGAAAAATCAGGTTTTTCATAGTCCTTACTTTTTGAATTGAACATGCTAAAGTAAATATATCCTGGGAATATTTCAAAATATTTTTTTCAATCTTCCGTTATTGACAGTTATTAACATCTTAATGTTATAATTTAGACTTATAGCCTCAGCTTTACGCGCTTATAGATACTAATTTTGCTTGGTTACGGCAGTGTGTGCCGCAAGCAGTTAAAGATTGGAACTGAGGTATGAGGAATAGGTTATAAGGTATTTCCCCTTTTAAGTTTATGTGTAATTACCATCGGACTGGTAGCCCAGCGGACTTCGATTTACAGAGAACCGGAAGCGGCTTACCGGTCGGGGATGGATCTGTTTGAAAAAGAGAAGTACGGTGCAGCACAGAAGGATTTCGCGTATGTGATAGAAAATGAGCCCAACCCGATTGCCCTGCTCAGGGTGAACGCCGAATACTATGATGCCCTTTGCGCACTGGAGCTTTACAACGGAGATGCCGAATTTAAATTTACGGAATTCCTGCGAAAGCATCCGTCGAGCAGCCGTGTGAACCTGATCAATTACCAGCTTGGACGGCTGGCTTATACCGATAAGAAATACAATTCGGCGCAGGATTATTTTGAGAAGGTAGATGAGTCGGAGCTAAGCCAGAAACAACTGGATGAATTCCATTTCAAGAAAGGATATTGCTATTTCAAGACGGATGATTTTGACAAAGCCAAGACCTTTGTTTGAAATAGTAAAGACCCGGAATTCGAAATATACATCGCCGGCCAATTATTACCTGGCTCACATGGCTTATACAAGCGGTGATTACGAAACGGCGCTGGCCGGCTTCACGGAACTGATGAATGATGATAATTTTAATGCGATTGCGCCTTACTACATCCTCCAAATCCTGTTTGTGCAGGAAAAGTACGACGAAGTGCTGGCCATGGCCCCGGGCATGCTTGAATCGGCTACCGAAAAGAGAACGCCGGAAATCAACCGGGTGATCGGGGAATCGTATTACCGGACCGGGCATTTTGAAGAAGCTTTACTTTACCTTGAACAATATCATACATCCAAAGGACTTGCTGTGGCGAGGGAGGATAATTACTCGTATGCATTTTGTCTTTACAAGGCTTCACAATATGAAACTGCCGGGGATTATTTTCAAAAGGTTACAGGAGCGCAGGATGAACTGGCGCAATATGCCTATTACTACCTTGCTGATTGTTACCTGCATACCGGCCAGAAGCAGTTTGCAGCCAATGCGTTTAATTCGGCATACAAGCTGACCTTCGATACTGAAATCAGGGAAGATGCTTTGTTCAACCAGGCACAACTGGCTTTTGATCTTTCGTTTGATCCTTACAGTGAAGCCATTAAAGCATTGAAAGATTATCTGAGAACCTATCCCAACAGCAGCCGGAACGATGATGCGTATAATTTTCTTTACAGGATCTCACTAACGACAGGGAATTATAAGGATGCACAGGATGCGCTGGATAACATTAAGCAGAAGGGCAGTGATTATAACAGAAATTATCAAAAGGTTTCTCTCTACCGGGGCATTGAGTATTTCAACCAATATAATGATGAGGAAGCCGTCAAGATGTTCAAGAAAGCGATAGACCTGGATGCCGATAAAGCGGTAACCGCTGAAGCTGTTTTCTGGACAGGCGAATCTTTTTTCAGGACGGATAACCTGTGGGGAGCTAAAAAGTATTACACCGATTTTTTAGGCCTTGCCGAGGCGAAACATTTACCGTTTCACAATGTAGCCAACTACAACCTGGGATATGTTTATTTCAGGAAAGAGGAGTATGGCGATGCAATACCTTCATTCCAGGCTTTTATCAGCAACGCCAAAAGTGAAGATCCTTCGATGGTGGCTGATGCTTATATACGGCTGGGCGATTCATATTTTATCAGCAAAGGTTACGACAATGCGATAAGCAATTACGATAAGGCCATTAAGATGGGCATGCTTGATGTGGATTATGCCCTTTTCCAGAAAGCGAAGGCGCTGGGAGTCCTTTCGAGGTATGATGAGGAAATTCAAGTATTGAATAAAATTATTAAGACCTATCCGAATTCTTCTGTTGTCAGTGAGGCTCAATATGAATTGGGGAATGCATACCTGATTCAGAAAGACAATGAAAATGCACTTTACAATTTTAAAAAGGTTGTATCGGATTATCCCAACAGCAGCTTTGCCGTGAAGGCAAGGCTTAAATCAGGACTGATTTATTATAACAGCGAGCAGATATGATTTGGCATTGAGTACTTTTAAAAAGGTGGTAGAAGATTTTCCGAATTCACCTGAATCGAAGGAGGCGTTGGTGAGCATTAAGAATATTTATGTTGAGATGAACAAGGTGGATGACTATCTTGCTTATGCCAATGGACTTCCGAATGCGGTGGTCAGGGTTTCAGAACAGGATTCCTTGCTGTATATTTCTGCCGAAAAACTATACCTGAATTCGGATTATACGGCAGCATTATCGGCGCTTGAAAGGTATGTGGATAAATTTCCTCAGGGTGCATTCATCACCGGCGCAAGCTTTTACCTTGGTGACTGCCAGATGCGTGAAGGACAGAAGGAGAAAGCGCTTAAAAATCTTGAAACTGTGATCGCCGCACCGCGGTCGGAATTCACCGAAAGCGCTCTTGTCAAGGCAGCGACCATCAGTTATGGTTTGGCAAAATACGATACTGCCCTTGCTCACTTTACAGCCCTCGAAGCAACGGCTGAAAACCGAACAAACCTGACAGAAGCTTATTATGGCAAGATGAAGAGCAATTACATGCTGAAAAATTATGAAGGCGCCCTGACCGATGCCGGGAAATTGCTTGCCGAGGAAAAGCTGAGCGACCAGATGAAGCTGGAATCCATGATGATCAGAGCGAACTCCTATTATTTTTCGGATGAGCTGCAACTGGCGAAAAGCGAATATAAAAAAGTAGCTGCTTTATCGCAGGGAGAAGCCGGGGCAGAAGCAACTTATAATACTGCCGAAATCGAATTTAAATTATCGGATTTGCAATCGGCAGAAAAAACTGCTTTTGAACTGATCAATCGCTATACAGCTTATGATTATTGGATAGCCAGGGGTTTTATTTTGCTTTCGGATATTTATGTGAAGAACGGAAATGATTTCCAGGCTAAGCAAACCCTGCAAAGTATTATTGATAATTATGAAGGGGATGATCTCAGGAAAATCGCTAGATGAAAAATTGACAGCCATCATTCAAAGAGAAAACCAGAAAGTAGAAGAATCGAAGCAGGCTGATACCCTGAACGGTGGCGAAACAATTAAATTGCAGGAGGAACCGGTTGAAGTGGAATTGCAAAAATTGTAAAGGTGTAAATGAAAATGAATTCAGATAAGATTTTGGAAAAAAGAAGAAAACAGAAATGATTGCCACTAAGACACCAAAACACGAAGAAACACTAAGTCCTGTTAGATAGGATAAGTATTCTTGGTGAAACTTTGTGCTTTAGTGTCTTTGTGGCTAAAAAATCACTTTTACAGGTGGACTTAAAACTTATTATTGTTATTTCTTTTATAGCTCTGCTTGGAATTGCGAAAGCTCAATCACAGGAAATTACAAAAGAAGGGGAGGTAACTGTAATTGCTCCCTACGAACCGACCGTTTCGGATGCCAGCAAGATCAGTCTTTCTCCACGGATTCCGGATGAAAGATTAGATAAACCGGATTTCAATTATTCTATCAAATCCAAAACATTAAAAGCTCCTGTTGTTCTGGAACCTATTAAACCGGCCAAGATCGCCGGCGAATCGGTTACTGAATTGTACAAGAATTATATCCGTGCCGGAATCGGGAATTACTGGACACCTTATATCGAATTCAATGCCAACAAGCTCAGGTCGAAAAACAATGCCTTCGGCGTGCATGCGAAATACCTTGCTTCGTTTGGTGGTATTAAAGACTATGCTTTTCCGGGGAGCAGCATCACCATGTTTGATGGTTACGGTAAGAAATTTTTCAAAGTTCACACACTCACCGGTGAAGCGCTCTATAAGCGGACAGGAGTTCACTTCTACGGATTTAAACCGGATGATTTCCCTGAACTTGACCTGGAGAAAAACGATTACAAGCAAGCCTATAACCTCTTTGAACTGAAAACCGGACTGGAAAGCAATTATATTGGAGACGATAAATTCAACCACTACTTGAAATTCAAATATTATTTTCTGACAGACAAATTCAATGCGCATGAAAACAGTGTCATGTTTGATGCAGGGTTGAATAAAAACACAACGTTCTTTAATTTTTCAGAAAACGAAAAACTTGGAATAAATGCAGGAGTTGATTATTATTTTGATAAAGATACGTTGTCAAGTATTAACCAGGGCATCATCCGGTTCGATCCTTATTATGACTTCGGTTTTGAGCAATATTATTTCAAAGTAGGATTAAATATGGACCTGGAATCCGGCCCAACTTCTTACTTCCATGTTTATCCTATAGTCCGGGCTGAGGTGCAGGTAGTGAAGGATATTTTGATAACCTATGCGGGTATCTACGGCAAAATGGACGCTAACAGCCTGCGTTCGATGAGCGATGAGAATCCATTCATCATTTCAACCCTCGAAAAGCGGATTTCAAATGACAAATTCGGCCAGTATGGAGGTCTGAAAGGACACATCACCAAATACTTAGACTATAACCTAAGCTTTGTAAATTCGACCATTGAAAACATGCCGTTTTATGTAAACGATACGGTATCAGCAATAGCAGAAGGATTGAACAATCAGTTTACAGTAGTTTACGATAAAGTAAAATATTCGAGGGTAATAGGTGAATTTGGCTTTCATTACAAAAATAAGTTCAATGCCATGCTCAGTGGGAAATACAATAATTATTTTGCCGATAATGAAGAAAAACCATGGCACAAGCCAACCCTGGAAATTAATTTGAGCGCAGACTATAATATCCAGGATAAATTCACGATTAAAGCTGAGTTATTCTCATGCAATAAGAGCTTTGCACGAACCTTTGAAAAAACAGTAAATGTAGCCGTAACAACTATCAACCGAGGTACCCGTTGAACTTGAAAGGATTTGCTGATATCAATCTTGGTGTTGAGTACCGGTATACCAAGCTGCTTTCAGGCTTTATCAATTTCAATAACATACTTGGTCAGCAGTATTTCAGGTGGTACAATTATCCTTCGTACAGGTTTAATGTAATGCTGGGAGTAACGTATTCTTTTTGATGAAAATGTGACTCCCCCTTTGAAGGGGGCAGGGGGATGTAAGTAAACTGAAATAAACAACGGATGATAAAACTCTACTAATGTCATGAAGAAAAAAAGTACAGGTTCGAAAAGAAAAAGAAAACTGCACAAAGGAAGGCTGACAATGGTCATTGTTATACTTTTTGCCATCGTTGCGATTTTCCTTCTGCCTTCATTTATAAATAAAATCAGTAGCACTAATTCCGAAGCTTATGGGCGGGTCAGGGTTGACCGGTATAAAGATTTTAATGACAAACACCTGGCGTATGCTAAAAAACTTGGGATAAAACCCTTCAAGTCGGAAAAGGCATACCGGCAGGAAAAGGATGAATTAATATCTGATGGAAGGTTGAAGAAAATTAGTGGTGGTAACAATTATGTGGTTAACAAACTGGGTCATTCACATCCTTATCTTGTTCCAAAAGCAGCAAAATTACTTGATGATATTGGAAGGAGGTTTAGTAAAAAGTTACAGGAAAAGGGGAAGGGCAAATACTATTTCAGGGTTAGTTCTTTGCTCAGAACAGATGAAAGCCAGAAAAATTTGGGCCGGTCAAATGGAAATGCAGCCTCTAATTCTTCCCATTTATATGGCACAACTTTCGATATTGCATATAAAAATGTAATTAAAAAACCGTTGCCCTGGATTAAAAAGGAAGTGGCTGATGCATCGGTCATCAAATTGTTGTCGGATGCTATCGGGGAATTGCGCACTGAAGGCCGATGCCTCGTGGTAACAGAGTACAAAGAGAAGTGCTTTCACATCACGGTGATGAATTAAACTTGCTTACTTTCGTCTTTCTTAAATTTCTTTTTTGAATTTCAATGGAACTATTTGATCTGTTGATCGCAGGACTGGCAGCCATTGCAGCAGGGATTGTGAACGCAATAGCCGGAGGCGGAACGCTGATTACTTTTCCGGTTCTGATTGCCTTAGGATTACCGGCAGTTTCAGCCAATGTCACGAATACGGTAGCGCTTTGTCCGGGTTATTTCGGTGGTACGTGGGCACAACGCAATGACCTGAAAGGCCAGAGCGGGAGGATCAGGCTTTTGGTTCCAATAGCCATTGTGGGCGGAATAGCCGGCGGACTGCTCCTCATTATGACAGGTGAAAAATTATTCGGCAATCTTGTTCCTTATCTGATTCTTTTTGCTACCATCCTGCTTGCTGCACAGGACCGGCTTAAAAAGTGGATCTTCAGAAATTCAGGTCCGCATCACAGCGATGGATCACAAAAGCTAATTTCATTAGCAATGATACCGGCTGCCTTGTATGGCGGATATTTTGGTGCCGGACTGGGTGTGATAACCATAGCAGCCCTCGGATTGTTTCTCCATGATAATATCGTCAGGCTGAATGCACTGAAACAACTTCTTTCACTTTGCATAAATGTATCAGCGGCTTTGTATTTTCTTTTCTCAGGACAGGTTCATTGGCTTGTGGCTGCTGTCATGGCTGTGTGTGCATTGCTTGGCGGAACAATCGGTGGCAGACTTGCTGGAAAATTCAAACCTGTGATTCTGAAGTGGGTAGTAGTGGTAATTGGTTTTGCAGTTGCTTTTATCTATTTCCTGAAGTAGCTGACATTATTTTAGCTTCTCCAAATACTCCTTAATAAAATCTTCATATTTTTTTCTTCGGTATTGTACTATCCATCGGGGGTGGGGGAGGGGAATAATTTCCCGGAAGAACTTTTGCTTAACATTGAGTTGCGAAAGGAAGGTGAAGTTTTTACCGTTTCCAAGGCAATAGCAACGATCAATCTTTCACCGGAAAGGAAAGGAGGTGCTTTAGGGATTGGATGATGAAAGGTGTAACAGCTTGTTCAAGCGGTTTTGAATCGTAATAGTTGTAATTGACTACCATCCATGGTAAATCCAAGCGGACAAACAGCATGAATGAAGTATTTGCTATAAAATTTTTCAGGACCACCATAAGCCCCGATCATATCATATACAAAACCTGCAGAAGGTTCGGTAACTTTTTTCAACTCGTTTTTAATATCGCAGTTCTTTTCAAGCTTCACCGGGTCAGTAAAAGGAATTCCAGTTATACCTCCGCCAAACCTGCCGGGATTGATGCCAAGGATCAGGATTCTTGGATGATTGTCGCTGTAAAATTTCCTGTAAAATTTGCCGGAGATTTCTCTGACTGTCGTTTCAGTAAACGGATTCATGACCCGAACACCTTTGGGTAAGTCAATAGTTAAATCGAGGGAATGGTTGAAGTCGATGATCCGTTCAGCCAGGTTCATGCCTTCTTAACCTCTTTATTCAGGATGTTCCTGAACCGTGTGTTGCTGATGTAATGGTCTGCCACCAGTTTGCCGTTATAAACCATGCTGTATAAACTCCAAACCCGGAAGGTGCTTCCTGCGCTTCTTTTGCTGATTTCAGCTCCGTAATCTTAAGTTCCAGGCCAAATTCCTTTGCTGTTGCGGTCATTTCCTCAATGGATTTGATGAACAACGGACATTGATTGGCGTAAATCAGGTTGAGGCCTTTGAAATTTTTTGCTTTTGCTTCCCAATCAATGAAGTCTGGCTGGCTTTTTCCATGGAATTTCAGTGTAAGCAAATCAAATCTTCCTTTTGCTGCAGTAAGCGAAAATCCATTTTTAAGAAATAAATCCCTGCCTGTAATCCATGATCCTTCGCTGGTCATTACGCAGACTCCATCAAAGCCTGCTTTTTTACTTTCTTCAATACAATGATTGATAAGCATTGAGGCATAGCCTTTATTCAGGTTCTTTTTCGGGTAAACCCAAAGACAGTGGATGAACATGAAATTTCTGGCTGACACAGGTCGCCAGGCGAACTCACCGGGAACGTATTCAATAAATCCCACCGTTTCGTTATCAACCTGCAGTAGCATTAATTTCAGGCCATTGGCCATCCCTTTCTCCAGCCAATTTGCTTTCAGTTTAAAACCCGGATATTTCGGATTGCGGATGCAAAACAGGCCAAGCTCTGAAATATTTTCAGATGTTACCTGAAGGAATTTCGTAACGGGCATAAAATCATGCAGTTAAAACGGCCAGAAGCTATTATCATTCCATACTTGTTCCTTCAGGTCTTCGTTTAGCTGATGCAGCAATTTATGATGCCCGCTTTCCCATTTTGCGAGCATGTCATAGGTTTCTTTTTCCATGGGATCGGTGGCTTCTTTTGCCCGGTCCGAATAAATTTTTACCGCCCTGGTTTCAAAATCCATAGCCGAAGAAATGGCGGCTGCTTCAAAACTTGCAGCAGAGATTTCTTTTTTGATCTCTTCCGTCAGGATTTGGATAACTGTTTCTTCATTGGGATCTTCATGATGTTCATCCGGTTTTACAAATTTATGATCCTGGTTATAGGACTTGAATTGCTTTGCAAGGAATCTGATATGCTCATCCTCTTCTTCCGCCATCATTGTGAAAATCTTTTTTGCTGCCTGGCTTTTCGATTGCTCGGCTACATTTGAATAAAATGCCTTGCCTCGTTTTTCGAGCAGGATTGCTTCTTTTAAAATATCGGTTGCTGACTTAGCCATAATTTTTGCTTTAATGGATTAATACTTTGTCAATACTTTTAAATAACATTTGAATGTATGCTCGCAAAAGTAGCGATTTTAATACTTCATAATCATTTTAATAAAACCCTTCTATCGTAAATTATCATTTGCCTGATCATTATTATTTCATTGATTTCTCAAGGGGCATTGGCTTTTAATTATTTTTGTGACAGGATTTCAAATCAGATTATAAATTGGCTAAAGACAAAGAACATAAACTTAAAAAGCTTTTCCACGACTGGTCAGGTGAAGTGATAACCGGGATTGAACCCATCACAGGATCCGGTTCAAACAGGCAGTATTACAGGATTTCCGGCAAGGAAGGATCAGCCATTGGTGTGATTGGCGAAGATAAAAATGAGAACAGGGCATTTCTGTCATTTACCGAACATTTTAAAAAGCATGGTTTAAATGTACCGGAAATCTATAATTCCGATGAGGAAGCTGGTATCTACCTTTTGCAGGATTTGGGTGATGTTTCTCTGTTCGGCCTTCTTCAGGGAATAACAGGATCAAAGAAAATAAGCGAGGAAATTGAATTGATTTATAAGCGGGTACTGGATGATTTGATCCTTTTCCAGATTGTTGCTGGTAAAGACCTTGATTATTCAGTATGCTTTCCACGCGATAAGTTCGACAGGCAATCGATGCAATGGGATTTGAACTATTTTAAATATTATTACCTGCGTCCATCATGTATTGCTTTTCATGAGCAGGAACTGGAAAATGATTTCCGAAGCTTAATGGATTTTCTTTCCATGGCTGATGCCGGTTATTTTATGTACCGCGATTTCCAGGCAAGAAATATTCTGCTTTATAACCATCAGCCTTATTACATTGATTACCAGGGAGGGCGTAAAGGACCGTTGCAATATGATGTTGCTTCATTGCTTTTCCAGGCGAAAGCAGATTTGCCTTTTGCTTTCAGGGAGCAAATGCTGGAGTATTATATTTCGCAATTAAATAATCATGTTACTGCTGACAGGAGCACATTTATCCCGCTTTATTATGGTATTGTCCTTATCCGGACATTGCAGGTTCTTGGTGCCTATGGTTACCGGGGATTTTTTGAACGTAAGACACATTTTGTTGAAAGTATTAGTTATGCGTTAGATAATCTTGAATGGCTTTTAAAAAATGTTGAGTTCACTATTAAAATTCCGGAACTAACAAAATGTTTTGAAGAGATGGTTAGGCAGGGCAGGAAAATGAAAAGGAAGTCAGGAAGCGAAAATCTGACGGTTGAGATCAGAAGTTTTTCATATCTGCAACAAGGCATACCGGAAGATAAAAGCGGTCATGGTGGCGGGTTTGTTTTCGATTGCCGTGCCTTACGCAATCCTGGCAAGTTAATTGAATTCCGGAAGCTAAGTGGCCTTGATAAACCTGTATCAGATTTTCTTGGTCAACAGGCGGAGGTGGAATTGTTTATTAATAACGTTTTCGGGGTAGTTAGTCAATCTGTTGACAAATACATTGAGCGGGGATTCAATCATCTCACAGTTGACTTTGGTTGCACAGGTGGTCAGCATCGGTCGGTTTATTGTGCCGAACGACTTTATAAAATGTTAAAAGATAAGTACAATATTCGCCTGACCTTAAATCATACCATGAAAGATAAATGGTGATCAGTCATAATAAATGGTTGTTCATTAAAATCCAGAAAGCATGGGCTGTCTTTACAAATATTATCCTATTTTTCCATTGTACAAATCCCAAACTGGAAAAATCATATCAAAGTCATTCCAATTCAAATTCCCTTCAGTTATCTGAAAGCTTGTGAATAATTCTTCTTTCAAATATTTCTTTATGGAAGGATGATGTGACTTGGTTAAAAATGGTTTGAAATCAACAGATTGCTCGACACCATCATTAAATAATAATTGAATGACAAAATCTCCAACATATTTTGCTGATACTACCCTAATGGTTCTGATATATTGCTCCCTAAATTCTTCGAAAATTTTCACTTCAGTTTTTTTTGAATCCTTTCAAATTTAACTTCTTTGTGGAAGATAAAATAATCAATCCATTTTTTAACAACCTGATCTGCATAAATATCTAAAAATGTTTTAAAATTCTTTAAATCATTTGCTTGCAGAGGATCTGCTCCCTTCGCGCTCTTTATAATTATTTCTTTAATCACCCCGTCTTCAATTATTATTTCAGCCTTACTTTCATTTTCACCTTTTTTTGCATGAACATGAATCGGTTTATGCTCATTTGAATAGAAAAAAATCAGAATCCCTAAATATTCAAAAATCTTTGGCACTTGTTTTTGATACAAATATACAATAAAAAAGCTAAACTATTTAATTTATCAGTTTGATTTAATGTTGAATTAACGTAAACTGTGCCAATTTCTGGTTAATTTTTCGTTATTTCGCTTAACCAAATTTTATTGATTTGTTTAGTATAACAAGAGATATTTGAATCCATTATGTCAATTCTAATAACAAACATAAAAAAACTCGTTCAGGTTGAAACCGGGCCGGTTCAATTCAAAGCAGGCAAACAAATGTCGGATCTTCCTGTTATCGAAAATGCCTTTCTTTTTATTAAGAATGGAAAAATCGCTGACTTTGGCAAAATGACCAACCTTGAACTTCAAACTTTGAACTTTGAACTTAGTATTGACGCAACAGGCAAAATGGTTTTCCCCTGTTTCTGCGATTCGCATACCCACCTTGTTTATCCTGCCAGCCGTGAGATTGAGTATGTTGACAAAATTAAAGGTTTGTCCTATGAGGAAATTGCAAAAAGGGGTGGAGGAATTTTGAATTCCGCAAAGAAACTGAAAGAAACGACTGTAGCTGAACTTGTTGATTCTGCCATGTCACGATTGCAAGAGATTGCAAAACTGGGCACAGGAGCAGTGGAAATTAAAAGCGGATATGGATTGGACACTGAACAGGAACTGAAAATGCTTTATGCCATTCGCAAATTAAAAGAGATTTCTCCCTTGACCATTAAAGCAACTTTTCTGGGCGCTCATGCTATTCCTCTTGAATACAGAGGAAAACAACACGAATATGTAGATTTGGTGATCAATGAAATGATCCCGATGGTGGCCGCCGAAGAACTGGCTGATTATATTGATGTATTTTGCGATAAAGGATTTTTTACGGTTGAAGATACGGAACGGATCCTGATGGCTGGAATGAAATACGGACTTCGACCGAAAATCCATGCGAATGAGCTGGATTATTCAGGTGGAATCCAGGTTGGTGTGAAATACAATGCACTTTCAGTCGATCACCTTGAATACACAGGGGATGATGAAATAGAAGTTTTGAAAAATACTGAAACCATGCCTACCATTCTTCCGGGAGCAGCATTTTTTCTTGAACATGCCTTATGCTCCCGCCCGAAAAATGATAGATGCAGGTTTGCCTGTGGCGATGGCAAGTGATTTTAATCCGGGTTCATCCCCATCCGGCAATATGCAACTGATGCTCTCAATGGCAAGCATACTTTACAGGCTAACTCCTGAAGAAGCGATTAATGCGGTAACACTTAAACAGTGCTTATGCCATGGGAGTTGAGGAGGAATTGGGAACCATCGCAGTTGGGAAAAAAGCAAATGTTTTCATTACGAAGGAAATTCCTTCAATCGAATTTATGCCCTATTATTATGGTAGCAATAAGGTGGAAACAGTAATATTGAATGGGAAAATACAATAATGCATACGTGAAATTTATTGTAAGCCGTAAATTCGCGTATAAGCGTCAATGGTTTTGAAGCCTTGTCAACT